>NZ_JBNPVB010000011.1:0-253578 GCF_051168495.1 Bradyrhizobium oligotrophicum
TTCCAGGCCATGAAGCGCGGTGCAAACCTCCTCACGCGAGGCGATGTGTGAATCCGGTAGCCCACAAGGGGAGAGGGCAGCGCCGGCTTCTCCGCACACGCGCTCGGGTGAGGGGTCTCTTTCCGCTGGCGATGCGCGCGGAAGCATACCCCGCATCAATCTTTAGGGAAGCTGCCGCTGATGCGCTTCAGCCAGGGCACGAGGTGGAACGCACTCATCAGCAGATACATCACGGTCATGTCGCCAAGTGGGGCGCCGGCCGGCATGACCGAGCAGATCACGTCCGAGCGGCTGTCGCGGGCCATGGCGTTCAGGACCGCCATCAGCGCGAAGGTCGGCGCCGCAGCGAAGCGCAGGGCATCGGCAACGTCGGGCATCATGCGCCGTCTGGAAGCAAAGAACGCCATGGCTTTGCTCCGTCAGCGGGCCGCGTATTCGTCGTGGCGGCGCCACCACACGCCCTGCTCGTTGCGGCCCTTCGGCGCGCGATCGAGCCACTGATAGGCGCCCCACAGCCCGTCGAGGCCGCGGGCGTAGCTCGAATAGGTGTGATAGACGACACCAGCCTCGACGATGAAGGCGCTCAGGCCCGGGCGATCGCGCATGAAGGTCGCACCGTCCGTGCCGGTGCCCGCTGCGACCTCCGCCACCATGGCGGGGACGTCCGACGGCGTCATCGGAGGGCTGGTGCGATAGTTGTGCTCGGTGCCGCCCCGGCGCTGCTGTTCCTCGGTGATCGCGACGTTGAAGTCGAAATTGAAGTCGCTGCTCGCCGACGACGCCCAGGGGAAGCTCCAGCCCATGCGTGACTTGTAGGCCTTCAGCTTGGCCAGCGGCGCGCGCGACACCGCCCACAGCATCACGTCGTGATTGGCGAGATGGACCTGGAAGCCGTTGAAGCCGTCGGCGATCATCGAGCAGGACGGGCAGCCGGCCTGGAAGTCGGGCCCGAACATGAAGTGATAGACGAGGAGCTGCGTGCGGCCCTTGAACAGGTCGGGCAAGCTGGCGGGCCCATCGTCCGTGTCGAAGCGATAGGCCTTGTCGACGCGAACCCAGGGCAGGGCCTGGCGGCGCTGCGCCAGCTCATCGCCGCGGCGGGTGAAGTCCTTCTCGGCTTGCAGCAGGTCGAGCCGTGCCTTGAGCCAGTCTTCGCGAGTTCCAGTGAGATGCATGGTCATGTCGGTGTTCCCTTTGCGTGTTGACCGCAACTGAGACTAGGATCGGCGCGGGAGGCGCCGGGAGTGACAAGTGTGGCGGGATTTACATGGACTCGCTGATATCGGCTGCAGCGCAGGCGCTCGCCGCCGGTGATCCGCTCGGCGCATTGAACCGCGTCGCGCTGCGCGATGATCCTCCGGCGCTGGCGCTGCGCGGCATTGCCATGGCGCGCCTCGGCGATGTCATCAGGGCGAAGGCGTTGTTGCGGCAGGCCGCACGAAGCTTCGGCCCGAAGGCGGCGCTCGCGCGCGCCCGCTGCGCCGTCGCGGAGGCCGAGATCGCGCTTGCTGCGCGAGACCTGTCGTGGCCGACGAAGGCGCTGGCCGAGGCGCGCGAGACTCTCGAGCAGCAAGGCGACCGCACCAATGCCGCCTATGCCCGCAGCCTCGAAATCCGGCGCATGGTGCTCATTGGTCATCTCGATGAGGCCGAGCGTGGACTGGCGGATCTCGATCCCACGCCACTGCACCCGGCGGCGCGCACGATCTACGAGCTGATCGTCGCGGGATTGGCGCTGCGCCGCCTGCAGATCAAGGCCGCGCAGGCCGCGCTGGAGCGGGCCGCGCGTACGGCCCGGCTGGCGCGCAGTCTGGAGCTGCATGCCGAGGTCGAGCGGGCCGCGGCGACGCTGTCAGCGCCGGCCGCGCGATTGATCCAAGGAAGCTCGCAACGGCTGCTGCAACTCGATGAGGTCGAGGCGCTGTTTCGATCGGACAAACTGATCGTCGATGCCTGCCGTCTCGGGGTGAGACAGGGCGACCGGATCGTGCCGTTGGCGCGGCGTCCGGTGCTGTTTGCGCTCGCGCGGCGATTGGCCGAGGAGGTCACTCATGATGTCACGCGGTCGGCGCTGATCGCGGACGCGTTCCGCGGCAAGGAGGCCGACGAGTCGCATCGTGCGCGTCTGCGTGTCGAGATCGGACGCCTGCGCCATCTGCTGAAGGGCATGGCCGATGTGAATGCCACGCGCGATGGCTTTGCGCTGGTGCCGTGCGACGGCCGCGATGTCGTGGTGCTGGCACAGCCGATCGAGGACGAGAACGCCGCCGTGCTCGCCTGCCTCGCCGACGGCGAGGCGTGGTCGAGCTCCGGCCTTGCGCTGGCGCTCGGCGCGAGCCAGCGCACGGTGCAGCGCGCGCTCGATGCGTTGGCCCTGTCGGGCAAGGTGCAGTCGTTCGGCCGCGGCCGCGCGCAGCGCTGGACCTGCCCGGTGGTGCCGGCATTCGCGACCAGCTTGTTACTCCCGGCCTGGTCCTCCCTCGACTAGCGTGACGCTGTCACAACCAGGACATGGACGGCCAGCATGACGAGAGCGCCTGCAGAGATCATCCGCGAATACGGCCCCTTCGACGGCGCCGATCGCGTCAATGGAGTCACCTATGATGGCGGCCAGGTGTGGATCGCCACCGGGGGCAGCATCAAGGCGTTCGATCCCGCCGACGGCTCGGTGCGGAAATCGATAGACCTGCCGTCTCATGCCGGCACCGCTTTCGACGGCCGGCATCTCTACCAGATCGCCGAGGATCGCATTCACAAGGTCGATCCCGACAGCGGCCGCGTGCTCGCGACGATCCCGGCGCCCTCGGGCGGCGGCGATTCCGGGCTGGCGTGGGCGGAGGGCTCGCTCTGGGTCGGCGCCTATCGCGATCGCAAGATCCACCAGATCGATCCGGCGACGGGACGGATCCTGCGCAGCATCCCGTGCACGCGCTTCGTCACCGGCGTGACCTGGGTCGACGGCGATCTCTGGCACGGCACCTGGGAGGATGACGTCAGCGACATCAGGCGCATCGATCCGACGACCGGCGAGGTGCTCGATCAGCTCGACATGCCCGCAGGTACTGGCGTCTCGGGCATGGAATCCGACGGCGGCGAGACGCTGTATTGCGGCGGCGGCGGCAGCGGCAAGGTGCGCGCGGTGCGGCGGCCGAAGCGGGCGCGCAACTGAGAGCGTGCTGTCAACGTACCGAAGTGTCACGAGCAGGCCATTCGTACGCGTACGGATGGTCAGTCTGCTCAGCGACCTACTTGCCGAGCGACGTATAGGCCGCCTTGCGGAAGTTGGCGTTGGCTTCCTCGCGCGTCTGCAACTGCTGGCCGCTACCACCGCCGACCGGTCGGGTCGGTGTGACCACCGAGAACAGGACGAAGCCGCCGGTCTTGCGCGGGAAGATGAAGTACTCGGCGATATCGGACTTCTCGCTGTCCTCGCAGGACGACATGCCGCGGAACACCACGGCGCTGTCGACCAGCTCGCTGTTGCGCGCCGAAATGAACTTGCCCTTGCAGTCGCGGGCATCGTTGCCGATGATCGTGGCGGCGACTTCGAGGCCATCGACATTGCGCTGCGGCGGCACGATCCGGACGAAGCCGGTGGCGTTGTCCGCTTTCCAGGCGACCCCGCCCGACGTCAGCCACACCGGCCGCTCGCCGCCGCCGAGGATCGCCGGATGCGACAACGCCGCCTTCAGAATGAAATTGGAGGCGATCTGCATTGCTTCGAGTTGCAGCTCGGGAGAGTCCTCCGAGGCCCGGGCCGGCTGCACGCCGGCGGACGCAGCCGGCGCGGGGGCGGCCGCCGGTGCAGCCGGGCGCTGCGCCGAGGGCGCGTTCGGTTGAGCGGTGAAATTCGTCGCAGCAGCCAGTCCGCCGGCATTGATCATGCGCACGCAATTGGCCAGTGACGGCAGCAGCACCGACGTGCCGATCAGATCGAACTGGAACAGATTGCCCTGGGCGAAGGCCGACATTGTGCGCGCGGCCCTGAACGCCTTGATCAGGCTGGAATCGTTCGGCATCGGCACGACGACCATGTTGGCCGACCATACGGAGCCTTCGACGTTGTAGGAATTGCGGCCGTCGAAGCTCAGCACGATCGGAAACTTCTGCCCCTGCGACAGCGACCAGGCGGGATTGATGAAGGCGAGAGCCCAATTGTAGGTCGGCAGCGCGAGCACACCGAAATTGATG
Source organism: Bradyrhizobium oligotrophicum (assembly GCF_051168495.1). Lineage (GTDB taxonomy): Bacteria > Pseudomonadota > Alphaproteobacteria > Rhizobiales > Xanthobacteraceae > Bradyrhizobium > Bradyrhizobium oligotrophicum_A. The sequence goes on from NZ_JBNPVB010000011.1 coordinate 4,192, forward strand.
CCGCTCTTGTAGCTGGCGGAGGCGATGCAGCTGGAGAATTTTCCGGTGCTGTCGTCGGTGTAGGCGCCGCCCGACCAGCCTGCGACGGAGATGGACCCGTAAGGCCCTTTTGCATGCGCCGGCGCGTTCAGCGCGACCATCGTCAGCGCCAGGAATGAAAGCATCGTTCGAAGCAGCGCACGCCGTACCGTCATCCCAATTCCCCGTTTTCGCCGCATTGTTGCAATTCCCGCGGCTACGTCAAGTAGAAGTGGCGCACCGCCGACCATCCCAGAGATACTGCGAATGGCGGCTGCGCCGCCGAGGAGGCACGACATGTCGCGGTGCTCATCCACAGCCCTTCATGGCACCGTCATCGAACTCAGCTAGCGCTCACGAGGTCTCAAGAAGGGATCTCGCCATGTCCGCCAAGCTGCCCATCCTCGGTGCCGCCCTCTCCGTCAAATCCATCCCTGCCCACACCGACTGGCTGCTTGCGCGTCAGCGCGATCTCGAGATCCAGGACTTCTTCCGCGCCGACCTGCTCGACAGCGACTGGCGGAGCACCGCCAAGGAGATCAAGGCGATGCTGGACGGGCACACCGGCCGGCTCGGCATCCACGGCCCGTTCTGGGGCTTCACCATCGCCAGCCACGATCCGATGATCCGCCGCGCCGTGACCAAGCGCCTGCTGCAGGGTCTCGAAGTCGCCGAGTTTCTCGGCGCCACGCAGATGGTGATCCATTCGCCCTATACGACCTGGGACGCCAACAACATCGACATGCTGCCGGACGCTCGCGAGGCGCTGATCGAGCGTGTCAGGGCCACGCTGTCGGACGTCATCGCCTCGGCCGAGCAGGCGAACTGCGAGCTCGTGATCGAGAACATCGAAGACAAGAATCCGCAGGATCGCGTCGGCCTCGCCAGGGCGCTGGGCAGCAGCAAAATGCGGGTGTCGCTCGACACCGGCCATGCCAACTACGCGCATCATTCCACCGGCGCGCCGCCGGTCGACTACTATGTCGACGCGGCCGGCGACATGCTGACGCATGTCCATCTGCAGGATACCGACGGCTATGCCGACCGCCACTGGGCGCCGGGCGAAGGCAACATCCGCTGGGTCGCGGTGTTCCGCGCGCTGGCGAAGCTCACTTCCAATCCGCGCCTGATCCTCGAATTGCGCAACCACGATCACGTCAAGGCCGGCGCGGCCTATCTCGCGTCGCTCGGCCTCGCCGAATAAGCCGTCCTTATCATTTCGCACAGTCGACAACCTCAAGAGAGATTGCCATGACCAAGCTCACCCGCCGCGGCCTGCTCGGCGCCGGCGCCGCGATCGGCGGCAGCTTCATTTTGCCGCGGGTCTCGATCGCGCAAGCCGACAACCGTCCTTCGGTCACCATTGCCGTGCAGAAGGTGACCAATTCGAACGTGCTCGACGTATTGCGCGAGCAGTCCAATGTCGGCGAGCGCGTATTCTATTCGTCGCTGTGGGAAGGGCTGATCTCGAAGAACTTCCGCGGCAATCTCGAAGCCGTTCCCGGCCTCGCCACCGAGTGGAAGCGCATCGACGACCAGACCGTCGAGCTGAAGCTGCGCCAGGGCGTCAAGTTCCACAATGGCGACGAGATGACGGCCGACGACGTCGTGTTCTCGTTCAGCCGCGAGCGCATGTTCGGCGACAGCGAGGCCAAGAGCCGCTCGACCATCAAGGCGTTCGAGAAGATCCCGGCGCCGCGCCCGGGCAAGGAGCTGCCGCCGGACGTGATCGGCGTCGCCCGACGGATCTGGCCGGATCTCGTTCGCGTCGATGCGGTCGACAAATACACCGTGCGCTTCGTCAATGCGACGCCGGACGTGACCATCGAAGGCCGCCTGATGCGCTACGGCTCCGACATCATGAGCCGGCGCGGCTGGGAGGAGGCGGCGAGCTATCTCGACTGGGCGCGCAAGCCGATCACGACGGGCCCCTACAAGATCGTCGAGTTCAAGCCGGACGTGTCGCTGACGCTCGAAGCCCATGACGAATATTGGGGCGGCCGCCCGCCGCTGAAGCGCATTCGTTTCCTCGAAGTGCCCGAGGTCGCGAGCCGCATCAATGGTCTTTTGTCAGGTGAGTATCAGTTCGCCTGCGACATCCCGCCGGACCAGATTGCCGGCATCGAGAACAATGCGGCGTTCGAGGTGCAGGGCGGCACCATCCTCAATCACCGCCTGACCGTGTTCGACAAGAACCATCCGCAGCTCGCCGATCCGCTGGTGCGCCGTGCGTTCACGCACGCCATCGACCGCCAGGCGATCGTCGACAGCCTGTGGGCCGGCCGCACCCGCGTGCCGAAGGGGTTGCAGTGGGAGTTCTACGGCGACATGTTCATCGCCGATTGGAGCGTGCCGGCGTTCGATCCGAAGCTGGCGCAGGACCTGCTGAAGCAGGCCGGCTACAAGGGCGATCCGATCCCCTACCGCCTGCTCAACAACTACTACACCAATCAGACCGCCACGGCCCAGGTGCTGGTCGAGATGTGGCGGGCCGTCGGCCTGAACGTCCAGATCGAGACCAAGGAGAACTGGTCGCAGATCCTGGAGCGGGCGCCGACCCGCGCGGTGCGCGACTGGTCCAACTCCGCCGCGTTCAACGATCCGGTGTCCTCGCTGGTCGCCCAGCACGGTCCGAACGGCCAGCAGCAGCAGGTCGGCGAATGGAGCAATGACGAGCTCAACCGGCTGTCGGAGTTCCTGGAGACCTCGACCGATCGCGACGCGCGCAAGAAGGCGTTCCGTCGCATGCTGGAAATCGCCGAGCGCGAGGACCCTGCCTACACCGTGCTGCACCAGAACGCGACGTTCACCGCCAAGCCGAAGTCGATCAAGTGGAGGGCCTCGCCGGCCTTCGCGATGGACTTCCGCTCCGGCAATTACGGAGCGTGATGCCGTGGCGTCGCTGGTCAGCATCTCCGGCCTGAAAGTCGCCTTTGACGGCACGCCCGTGCTGCATGGCATCGATCTTGAGATCAGCAAGGGCGAGGCCTTGGGCCTCGTCGGCGAGTCCGGATCCGGCAAGTCGGTGACCTGGCTCGCGGCGCTCGGCCTGTTGCCGGCAAAGGCGAAGGTCTCCGGCTCGGTCCGGCTCGACGGCCGCGAACTGCTCGGCGCTGACGGCGCGGTGCTCGATTCCGTCCGCGGCCGGCGTATCGCGATGATCTTCCAGGACCCGGCGAGCGCGCTCAACCCGGTGCTCACGATCCGCCGGCAGCTGTGCGAGAGCCTCGCGCTGCATCGTGGCCTGCGCGGCGAGGCCGCGCGGGTCGAGGCGCTCAGGCTGCTCGATCTCGTCGGCATTCCTGATGCGAACAGGCGGCTGTCCGCCTATCCGCACGAATTCTCCGGTGGCCAGGTCCAGCGCATCATGATCGCGATGGCGCTGGCCGGCCAGCCTGACCTCTTGATCGCCGACGAGCCGACCACCGCGCTCGATGCCACCATCCAGGCGCAGATCCTCGATCTGCTGGCTGCCGTGCGGCGCGAGTTCGACATGGCGATGGTGCTGATCAGCCACGACCTCGGCGTCGTCGCCGAGAATTGCGACCGCGTGTGCGTGATGTATGCCGGCCGCATCGTCGAGCGCGCGCCCGCGTCGCGGCTGTTCGATGATCCCTGGCACCCTTATGCGCAGGGCCTGATCGGCGCGCTGCCGCCGCTCGACGGCATCCGGCGGAAACTGCAGGCGATCCCTGGCACAGTGCCCGATCCGCGCGCGCTCCCCAGCGGCTGCGCCTTCGCACCGCGCTGCACGTTCGCCGGCGACGGCTGCCATGCCGGCGTGCCGCCGCTCGCGCCGTTCGAGCAGGACCGCGCCGTGGCCTGCCTGCGGCCGCAGCGGCTGCCGGTGGAGCTTGCCGCCGAATGACAGCGCCGCTCGTCGAGATCCAGGGGATCTCGCGCACCTATCGGATGCGCTCCGGCCTGTTCGGGCGTCCGACATCGGTCCACGCCGTCGATGGCCTGAGCTTGTCGATTCTGAAAGGCGAGACGCTCGGCATCGTCGGCGAGTCCGGCTCCGGCAAATCCACCACCGGCCGCATGGTGCTCGGGCTCGAGCCGCCTGACCAGGGCCAGGTCCGCTTCGACGGCGCGCCGATTGCCCCGGTCGGCACGGCGGCGTGGCGCGCCCAGCGCGCGCGCATGCAGATGATCTTCCAGGATCCGCTCGGCGCGCTCGACCGCCGTCTTCCGGTTGCCGAGCAGATCCGCGAGCCGCTCGACATCCACGACATCGGCACGAAGGCCGAGCGCGACGCGCGCGTGCATGAATTGCTGCAGTCCGTCGATCTCAACGACAGCCACGGCCGGCGCTATCCCGGCGCGCTGTCCGGCGGCCAGCGCCAGCGCATCGTGCTCGCGCGCGCATTGGCGACGAAGCCGGACTTCCTGGTCTGCGATGAGCCGGTCAGCGCGCTCGATGTCTCGATCCAGGCGCAGGTGGTAAACCTCCTGATCGATCTGCAGGCCCGGCTCGGACTGACCATGCTGTTCATCAGCCACGACCTGCGCGTGGTCCGGCAGATCAGCAGCAAGGTCGCGGTGATGTATCTCGGCCGCATCGTCGAGCATGGCGATGCCGACGATTTGTTCGCGCGGCCTCAGCATCCGTACACGCAGGCCTTGGTGTCGGCCTCGCCGGCGCCGGGCCGCCGCAGCTCCGGTCGCATCGTGCTGACGGGCGATCCGCCGAACCCTGCCGCGCGCCCGTCGGGCTGCGCCTTTCATCCGCGCTGCCGCCATGCGATCGCGCGCTGCGCCGTCGAGGTGCCGCAGCTTGCGGCCCTCGACGATCGGCGACAGGTCGCCTGTCATCTCGTAACCGGCCCGCAATCGCAGACCCAGGATGCCGCGTGATGCTGCGCTACTTCGCCCTCCGGCTGTCGCGCGCGCTGCTGACGATCGCGCTGGTCGTCACCTTTGCCTTCATCGTGCTCAGGCTGTCCGGCGATCCCGCGCTGATGATCATGGGGCCGGAAGCGCCGCCCGAGGTGATCGCCGCGTTCCGCAAGGCCTGGGGCCTCGATCATCCAATCTGGGTGCAGTATCTCGACTACTTCAAGGCGATCGGGCAGGGCGAGCTCGGCCGCTCGATGCGTGACGGCCGCCCGGCGATCCAGCTCGTCATCGAGCGCATCCCGGCGACGCTGGCGCTGACCATTCCCGCGTTCCTGGTCAAGGTGCTGCTGGGCATTCCCGCCGGCATCTATGCAGCACTGCATCGAGGTTCCGCGATCGATCGCGCCGTGATGATTACGGCGGTGGCCGGCTTCACGGTGCCGAGCTTCGTGCTGGCGCTGATCCTGGTGCTGATCTTCGCCGTCCAGCTCGGCTGGCTGCCGTCGGGCGGACAGGATTCGTGGCGTCATGCCATCCTGCCGATCGTCACGCTCGGCTTCGGCGGCGCCGCCGTGCTCGCGCGCTTCACGCGCAGCGCGATGCTCGAGATTCTCGGCCAGCCTTATATCCGCACGGCGTCGGCCAAGGGCGTGCCCTGGCGCAGGGTCATCACCGATCACGCGTTGCCCAACGCCGCGATTCCGACCGTCACCATCCTCGGCTTCATGGTCGGCAGCCTCATTGCCGGTGCGGTCGTTGTCGAGAGCGTGTTCTCCTGGCCCGGCGTCGGCCGGCTGCTCGTCGTCGCCGTCGCCAACCGCGATCTCGCGGTCGTGCAGTGCATCCTGCTGCTGGTCGCGATGACGATGGTCACGTCGAACCTGATCGTCGACTTTCTCTACGGCCTGCTCGATCCGCGGCTGCGCAGCAAGGGAGCCGAGGCATGACCGACGTTGCGATGAAGGCGCCCGCGGCGCGGCGGCTGCGCTGGCCGAACGTTCCCGTCTCGGTTACGATCGCCGTGGGTTGGATCGTGGCGATGCTGCTGCTCGCCATCTTCGCCGACCAGCTCGCGCCTTACGGCTTCACCAAGTTCGACCTGCGCAATCGCCTGTCCCTGCCGGGCAACCCGGCGCATTGGCTCGGCACCGACGAACTCGGCCGCGATGTGCTGTCGCGCCTGGTCGTCTCGATCCGCATCTCGCTCCTGATCGCCTTCGGCGCCACCGCGATCTCCGCCATCGCCGGCACCACGCTCGGCTTTCTCGCGGCGCATTTCCGTGGGCTCGTCGAGCAGTTCGTGCTGATGCTCGCGGACTTCCAGGCCAGCATGCCGTTCCTGATCCTGGCGCTCGCGGTGCTCGCCTTCTTCGGCAACTCGCTGCCGCTCCTGATCGGGCTGATGGGCCTGTTCGGCTGGGAGCGCTATGCGCGCATCGCGCGCGGGCTGGCGATCTCAGCCAATGCGCAGGGGTATGCCGCGGCCGTGCGGCAGCTCGGCGCCACGCCGCAGCGTGTCTACCTGAAGCACATCCTGCCGAACATCGCCTCGACCCTGATCGTCTCGATGACGCTGGTGTTTCCGGAAGTCATCCTGCTGGAGTCCGGCCTGTCGTTCCTCGGCCTCGGCGTGCAGCCGCCGATGACGAGCCTCGGCAACATGGTCGGCTATGGCCGCGAATATCTGACGCGGGCGCCCTGGATCATGCTGGCGCCGGCGGCCACGATCGTGGTGACGACGCTCGCCGTCTCCGTCATCGGCGATTGGCTGCGCGACCGGCTCGATCCGACGCTGCAATAGAGCCGGGCTCAGCAGCGGGCGCGGTAACGAACCTCTGCAGCGTCAGCGACGGCGACATCGGCCGTCTCGCAGACGATCAGGGCGCGACCGGCGTGCTCACCCGCCAGCGCCGTCCATTTCGAGGCTTCCCGCAGCCACAGCTCGCGGCGGGCCGGATCACGTTCGGCCTCCTCGCGGCAGCTCGAGGCCGCCGTCAAACATGCCGATCTCCTGTCCATGCTGGACGGTCCGCCATCTCAACGATAACGACATTAACATAGTACAATACGATTTTGGGTTGTGATCACGTTTTGCGACGGTGGGCTCAGCCCTGTGATGCCACATAGCGCATCGGCAACGAATGATGGGCGTGGCAGGCGGCAACGGCGGCATGGCCGAACGCCACCGCGATCTGGTGCAGGTCCGTGACGACGTCGCCGATGCCATAGAGCCCATCGACGCCGCAGCGCTGCTTGGCATCCACCTCGAGAAACTCCTCGTCGGTGTGCCGCGCGCCCATCCGGATCGCGAGGTCCGACCGGACCTCAGCGCCCATCGCGGGATACACGATGTCGAAGCGTTCGCTGGCGCCGTCGGCGAACGCGGCCGCGATGCTGCCGTTGCGGCGCTGCAGCGAATGCAGACGCGGCATCACGCGGACCCCGGCCGCGGCCAGCTTCTGCCGCGCCGCATCATCCTGCGCGTCATCCGTGGGGATCAGCGTGACATCCGAGCTGTAGACACGCATGAACAAAGCCTTGCCCGCAGCATGACCGAGCGTGCCGATAATCGCGATCTTGCGGCCCGCGGCCTCGAAGGCGTCGCAGACGGGGCAGTAGCGCAGCTCTCCCTCGCGAACCGCCTCGATCCAGTCGGGCAGCGGAAACTGCTTGTCGATGATGCCCGTGGCCAGGATGACCCGCTGCGCCACGATTTCGCCATCCGCGAAGGACGCCAGGAAGTCGCTCCCGGATCTCACGAGCGATGTGACCGTGTCCCTGATGATGGGAACGCGCAGGTCTTCGACCTGGCGCTCCATCCGCTCGAGGAGTTCAGGTCCCGAAATGCCGTCGGGAAAGCCCGGCAGATTGTGACTGCGCGGGATCCAGGCTGCCCTAGATGCACCGCCGTCGACGATCACGACGTCGCGCCGGAACCGCGCCAGATAGATCGCAGCCATCAGGCCGGCCGGCCCGCCGCCGACGATGAGAACCTCGGTGCGCATTGCCGCTGCCCCGCCTTCAAGGATGAGCCGGTCCGCCAGGAGCAAACGTGTGCAACACCCGCACGCAGATGGTCGGCCGCCGTGTCGACTACGCCGCCGGCGAACCCGAGTTCCGCCCCATCACGAACCAAGGAATACATTTTCTCAAACGGCGGCGGAACACGAATGGAACATTTTTATGTCAATGGAACTTAACTTATGTCGCTGCTGCGGCAGCAGCGTCGTGCAAACTCACTCTGAACCAAAGGTTGTGTCGCGGGAAGCATCGATGCGTTTTGTGAATTCTACCGATGAGAGTTTGTTGGCCTATTATGAAAGCGTACGAAAGCAGGTCGCAGCCGACAGCCGGATCGGGGGTCCCTACCGGCTGATCGGTGATCGTGCCAAGCAGTATGCCGACGAATTGCAGGCCGAGATGCGGCGGCGGCAAATGCGCTTCACCCCGATCGACTGGCCGCACTGATCCCTCCGCACGCGGCGTATGATTTGAGGCGGCGCAGTGACCGTTATTGCGCACTCTCCTCTTGCGGGAGAGCGCATGCAGAACAGCGCCGCCAACACGTCGCTGAACCGCGCCTCACGCCTCCGTCGCGACCTTCAGCGCCTCGGCGCGGATTTCTTCCACCAGCCGCTCCTTGAGCGCGACGAATTCCGGTGAGGTCTTGACCTTGTAGGAGCGCGGGTGTGGCAGCTCGATCTTGATGTCGGCCTTGATGCGCCCGGGACGGGCGCTCATCACGAGCACACGGCTGCCGAGGAAGATCGCCTCCTCGATGTCATGGGTGACGAACAGCACCGTCTTCTGGTCGCGCTCCCAGATGCCGAGCAGCATCTCCTGCATCAAGACGCGGGTCTGGTTGTCGAGCGCGCCGAACGGCTCGTCGAGCAGCAGGATCTTCGGGTCATTGGCGAGCGCGCGCGCGATCGCGCAGCGCTGCTGCATGCCGCCGGAGAGCTGCTTGGGCCAGTGGTTCTCGAAACCCTTGAGGCCGATCTGATTGATGAAGCGGTCGGCGACCGCGTTGCGCTCGGTCTCCGATACGCCGCGCTCGCGCAGGCCGAAGGCGATGTTCTCGCGCACGGTGAGCCAGGGAAACAGCGTATAGGACTGGAACACCATGCCGCGGTCGGCCCCGGGCCCGGTGACCTCGCGGCCGTCGAGCAGCACCTTGCCGCTGGTCGGATGGTCGAGGCCGGCGACGATGCGCAGCAAGGTCGACTTGCCGCAGCCGGACGGGCCGAGGATGGTGACGAAGTCGTTGGTGCCGATGGTGAGCGCGACCGGCTCCAGCGCGCGTGTCGGCGCGTGGCCCTGGCGGGCCGGGAAGGTGCGCGTGACTTGATCAATGACGAGCGTGGTCATGCAAGCTTCCACGGGAACAGCCAGGCGTTGAACGCCTTGAACAGGAAATCCGAGATCAGGCCGATCAGGCCGATCACGATGATGCCGAAGATGATCTGCCCGGTGTTGAGCAGCGCCTGGCTGTCGGTGATCATGTGGCCGATGCCCGAGGAGGAGCCGATCAGCTCGGCGACGATGACGTAGGTCCAGGCCCAGCCGAGCACCAGCCGCAGGATCTCGGCGATATCGGGTGCCGCCGACGGCAGCAGCACCCGGCCGATGATGCCGCGATCGCTGGCGCCGAGCGTATAGGCGGCTTCGACGAGGTCACGCCGTGTGTTGCCGACGGTGACCGTGATCATCAGGATGATCTGGAACACCGAGCCGATGAAGATGATCAAGAGCTTCTGCAACTCGCCAATGCCCGCCCAGAGGATCAGCAGCGGGATGAAGGCGGAGGCGGGGAGATAGCGGGCAAAGGAAACGAACGGCTCGAGGAACGCCTCGATCGGCTTGTAGGCGCCCATCAACAGGCCGAGCGGGACGGCGATTACGGCCGCGAGCACGAAGCCGCCGACGACGCGCCAGACGGTCATGCCGATATCATAGAGAAAGCCGAACTTGGTGAGCAGGTCCCAGCCTTCGCGCAGCATGGTCAGGGGATCGGCCAGGAACGTCTTCGGCACATAGCCGCCGAACGTCGCCAGCGACCACGCTGCGACGAATACGACAAAGAAGGCGAGGCCGAGCGCGGTTCTCGATCTGGCGCTGACGGGGTCAAGGGGACGGATCACGGATCAGGGCTTTCGTGGTGGATGCAGCCCGCGACGTGTCGCGGGCTGCCGGTGGGTTTGTCGACTGCGCTTCAGTGCAGGCTGCCGTCGTTTTGCGCGCGATGCGTCAACACCGTCATTGCGAGGAGCGTAGCGACGAAGCAATCCAGAGTCTCAACCTGGGCCCTGGATTGCTTCCGCCTACGCCTGAAGGCTTCGGCGGACGCGTCACTCCGCTCGCAATGACGATCTTTGCGGGGCAGGCGTTCGGGCTTACTTGATGAAGCTCGCATCATAGAGATCCTCGACGTTCGGGATCTGCTTGATGATGCCGACCTCGAGCAGCAGCTCCGCGGCTTCCTTGTTGAAGGTCTTGAACTCGGTCTCGAAGAACTTCTGGCTGGCGGCCTTGTCCTGCCAGCGCAGATACTTCGCCGAATTGCCGAACTGCTCGCCGCTCTGCTTCACGTCGGCGCCCATGATCTCATAGGCCTTGCCCTGGTCCTTGCCGATCATCTCCAGCGCCTCGTAATAGCTGTCGGCGAGCGCCTTGGCGGCCTTCGGGTTCTCGGACAGGAATTTCGGCGTGCAGCCGAAGGTGTCCATCACCATCGGGTAGTCGAGCGTGGTGGCAATGATCTTGCCCTTGTCCGGCGCAGCACGCACTGTCGACAGATACGGCTCGTAGGTCATGGCCGCATCGTTCTGGCCGGCGACGAAGGCCTGCGCGGCGGCGGCCGGCTCGAGGTTCACGATGGTGACGTCCTTCACCGTCAGGCCGTTCTTCTTGAGCATCCAGGCCAGCCCGAAATAGGGCGAGGTGCCCGGCGCCGACGCCGCGACCGTCTTGCCCTTCAGGTCCTTGATGGACGCGACGTCGTTGCGCACGGCCATGCCGTCGGCGCCGTAGCTCTTGTCGAGCTGGAAGATCTGCTTGGTGGCGACACCATTGGCGTTCCACGAGATCCAGGTCTCGACCGTGGTCGCCGCGCACTGCACGTCACCGGCCGCGATCGCCAGATGACGATCCTTCTGCGGGATCTTCTTGATGGTGACGTCGAGGCCGTTCTTCTTGAAGATGCCGGCTTCCTTGGCGAGCGTCAGCGGCGCAAATCCGGTCCAGCCGGAAATGCCGATGCCGACCTTGACGTCATCGGCAAAAGCCGTGGTGGAGGCCAGCAGCGCGGCCGTTACGGCGAGAAGTCCCAATTGGCGCATCGTCATCATCCTTTGCTGTTGAAAGAAGCTGTTCGAGCGGTCCGCAGTTCTGCCGCGGTGGCCGCATGTCTCTGCAAGCGCTGGCAGCCTGCTTGCAAATCTCGTGCTCAGATCTGGCGTGCGTGATGAGGTCATTCACTCCCCCTGAATCGCGCCACCAGCCGATGCTGCTCGCCCGGATAGACCAGCCTGACAGCGGTGAGCGGCTGGTTCTGGCGCCAGGTGTGCCGCTCGATCACGAGGCAGGGTGCTCCGACCGCGATGTCGAGACCTTCGGCAACCACCTCGTCGGCGACGATGGCGCTGATCGCATGCTCCGCTTCGGTCCAAGGCACGTGGTGCAGCAGCCAGGAGCCGGGCGGATCGACCTTGAAGTTGGCCTTGGCCGCGTCGGGCACGGCATCGAGATCGATCAGGCGATCCTCGATCGCGAACGGCAGATTGTCGGCGCTGTGCCGGCAACGGATCGCAATCACCTTGCATGGCGTCTTGACGCCGAGGCGCTCGCGGTCGGCGGTGTTGGCAGTGCGGCGCGTCGATGAGATCAGCTCATAGCCATAGGCGCGGCCGAGCGCGCCGATCTCGGCGCGGATATCCGGGATCTTCAACACCGCCGACAGAAATTGCGGCCGGCGCACGAAGCTGCCGGCGCGGCGGCGGCGCTCGATCAAATCGGCCTGGGCGAGCTCCGACAGCGCCTTGTTGACCGTCATGCGCGAGCAGCCATAGCGCGCCATGATCTCGTGCTCGAACGGGATGCGGTGACCGGGCGGCCATTCGCCGGTCAGGATGCGACGCTCGATGTCCTGCCGAATGGTCTTGTAGAGCGTGGATCCCGGCTTGGTGCTGTCATCGGCGAGGCTCATGCGAGCAGCCTCCGCACCGCCCTGCTGAAGCCGCGCCGGGCCGCGTCGCGCGACCGATGGTGGCCGCCTTGGACGACCTTGACGCCGCCGGCCCAGACGCAGTCGATCGCGTCGTGCGACGTTGCGAAGATCCAGCCGTCGAGCAGCGCATCTTGCGTCCGCCCCGCGAGCGACGGATGCGTCAGATCGAGCGTGACGATGTCGGCGCGGCCGCCGACCTGCAACCCGGAGAGAGGCTGCGCCAGCGCCTGTGCGCCGCCAGCGAGAGCGGCATCAAACAGCGTGCGACCTGTCGACGCATTCGGACCTGACGTCAGCACGTTGCGCTCACGATGCGTCAGCCGCTGGCCGTATTCGAGCTGGCGCAACTCGTCGCTCACGCCGACGAGGACGTTGGAGTCGGTGCCGATGCCGATGTGGCCGCGTGCGCGCAGATAGTCGCGCGCCGGGAAGATGCCGTCGCCGAGGCTGGCTTCGGTGATCGGGCAAAGGCCGGCCGTCGCGCCGCTGCTCGCGAGTGCAGCCGTTTCGTCCGCCGTCATATGGGTCGCGTGGATCAGGCACCAGCGCGCATCGACGGCATGGTGATCGAGCAGCCATTGCACCGGACTCAGGCCGGACCAGGCGAGGCAGTCTTCGACCTCCTTGACCTGTTCGGCGGCGTGAATGTGCACCGGGCCGCCGCCCGCAAGCGGCAGCAGGGCCGTCAACTCATCTGGCGCCACCGCGCGCAGGCTGTGCGGCGCGATGCCGAGATTGGCGCCAGGAAGCGAGTTGATCGCCTTGCGGGAGGCCGTCAGCAGCTTGGCGAACTGATCGACATCGCAGATGAAGCGTCGCTGTCCCTCATGCGGCGTGGCGCCGCCGAACCCGCCATGCGCATAGAAGCTCGGCAGCAGGGTCAGGCCGATGCCGGATGTCCGGGCCGCCGCTGCGATGCGCGCCGCCATCTCGGCGACATCGGCATAGGGCGTGCCGTCGCGATCGTGATGCAGATAATGGAATTCGCCGACCCGCGTAAAACCGCGTTCCAGCATCTCGACATAAAGCTGGGTCGCGACCGCCTCGACATCCTCGGGGCTCATTGACAGCGCGAAGCGATACATCGTCTCGCGCCAGGTCCAGAACGTATCCGTGGAGGGACCGCTGATCTCGGCAAGCCCGGCCATGCCGCGCTGGAACGCGTGACTGTGCAGGCTGGCGATGCCAGCGATTGCGATCTCGTGTTGCTCGTCGTCGGAGGTCGGAGGCACGCCCGCGGCGACCGACGCGATTGTGCCGTTGCTGATGACGATTTGCACGTCCTCGGCCCAACCATGGGGCAGAAGCGCGGATGCGAGGTGCAATGACGCCATGATCGATCAGCCCGCTGGACAGGACGGCGGAGCTGAGTTTATGTATAGACATATCGCCCGTCAAGCTTTCGTGAAGGTGGGAGGCAGCATGTCCCAGCGTTTCGACCGGATCTGGCGCAATGCGCGGCTTGCAACCCTGCGCGAGGGACCGCCGGGCCTTGGCGTGATTGAGCACGGCGTGGTGGCCGCGCGCGACGGCCGCATTGCCTTTGCCGGTCCGCAAGCGGATTTCCCGGCGGATGCCGATGCTGCTGAACGCATCGATTGCGAGGGCCGCTGGATCACGCCGGGCCTCGTCGACTGTCACACCCACCTGGTCCATGGCGGCGACCGCGCGCACGAGTTCGAGCTGCGGCTCGCCGGCGCGAGCTATGAGGAGATTGCGCGCGCCGGCGGTGGCATCGTCTCGACCGTTGCCGCCACGCGCGCCGCCAGCGAGGATACGCTGATCGCGGCAGCGCTGCCGCGGCTCGATGCGTTGATCGCCGAGGGCGTCACGACGATCGAGATCAAGTCCGGCTACGGCCTGGAGACCGCGACGGAGCTGCGCCAATTATCCGCAGCCCGTGCGCTCGGCAACAAACGGCCGATCGGCGTTCGCACCAGTTTTCTCGGCGCACACGCGCTGCCCGTGGAAGCCGCGGGCGACAAGGATCGCTATATCGATCTCGTCTGCACCGAGATGCTGCCGGCGGTCGCCGAGGCCGGCCTGGCCGACGCGGTCGACGCCTTCATGGAGACCATCGCCTTCTCTCCCGCGCAGACGTCGCGCGTGTTTGCCGCGGCGAAAGCACTTGGCCTGCCGGTCAAGCTGCATGCCGACCAGTTGTCCAATCTCGGTGGTGCCGCGCTCGCGGCCGAGTTCGGCGCGCTCTCGGCCGATCATCTCGAGCACACCGACGAGGCCGGCGCCATTGCGATGGCTCGGTCCGGCACCGTGGCCGTGCTGCTGCCCGGCGCGTTCTACTTCATCCGCGAGATGCAGAAGCCGCCGGTCGAGCTGTTCCGCAGGCATGGCGTGAAGCTGGCGCTGGCGACCGACTGCAATCCCGGCTCGTCGCCGCTGACGTCGTTGCTTCTCAGCATGAACATGGCCGCGACCTTGTTCCGCATGACCGTCGATGAATGCCTGGCCGCGGTGACGCGCGAGGGCGCCCGCGCGCTCGGCGTTCTGGCGGAGACCGGCACGCTCGATGCCGGCAAATGGTGCGATCTCGCGATCTGGGACATCAGTCGGCCTGCGGAGCTGGTCTACCGCATGGGCTTCAATCCCCTGCATCAGCGCATCTGGAGGGGCCAATGAGCACGATCATTGCCGCGTCCGGCCGCGTCGGCCTGGATGATCTCGCAAAAGTCTACGCCGGAGCCTCGCTCGCGCTCGAGCCTTCTTATTGGCCTGATGTCGAGGCGGCCGCCGCGATCGTCGCCAAGGCGGCGCAGGGCGCCGAGCCAGTCTATGGCATCAACACCGGCTTCGGCAAGCTGGCCTCGAAACGCATCCCGCCCGACCAGACCGCGCAGCTGCAGCGCAAGCTCATCCTCTCGCATTGCTGCGGCGTCGGTCCCGCGACACCAGAGCCGGTCGTGCGGCTGATGATGGCGCTGAAGATCATCTCGCTCGGCCGCGGCGCCTCCGGCGTGCGGCGTGAGATCGTCGATCAGCTGCAGGCGATGCTGGCGCATAACGTGTTGCCATTCGTGCCGCAGCAGGGCTCGGTCGGCGCGTCCGGTGATTTGGCGCCGCTCGCGCATATGACGGCGGTGATGATCGGCGAGGGCCAGGCGTTTCTCGATGGCCGGCTGGTGCCTGGGCGCGAGGCGCTGGCCCGCGCGGGTCTGACCTCGGTCACGCTCGGGCCGAAGGAAGGACTTGCGCTGATCAATGGCACGCAGTTCTCGACCGCCTATGCGCTCGCTGGCCTGCTGCGTGCGCATGATCTCCTCAACGCTGCGCTCGTCACCGGCGCGCTGTCGGTCGACGCCGCGATGGCTTCGACGGCGCCATTCCGGCCCGAGATTCAGGCGCTGCGCGGTCATGCCGGTCAGATCGAAGCTGGCCGCGTGCTGACGGAACTGCTCGACGGCAGCGCCATCCGCCTGTCGCATCTGGACGGCGACGAGCGCGTGCAGGATCCGTATTGCCTGCGCTGCCAGCCGCAGGTCGCGGGCGCCGCGCTCGATTTGCTGACGCAGGCCGCGCGCACGCTGGTGACCGAGGCCAACGCCGTCACCGACAATCCGCTGGTGCTGGTCGAGACCGGCGAGATCATCTCCGGCGGCAATTTCCACGCCGAGCCGGTGGCGTTCGCCGCCGACCAGATCGCATTGGCCTTGTCAGAGCTCGGCGCGATCAGCGAGCGGCGCATCGCAACGCTCGTCGATCCCGCGTTGAATTTCGGCCTGCCGCCATTCCTGACGCCGGAGCCGGGCCTGAACTCCGGATTCATGATCGCCGAGGTGACCGCCGCGGCGCTGTTCGCCGAGAACAATCAGCGCGCGCTGCCATGCTCGATCGACTCGACGCCGACCAGTGCCAACCAGGAAGACCATGTCTCGATGGCCGCGCACGCGGCGCGGCGGCTGCATGACATGGCGGACAATCTCGCTCATATCATTGGCATCGAGCTGCTGGTCGCCGCGCAGGGCATCGAGCTGCGCGTGCCGCACGGCACCAGTGCTGCGCTGTCGGCCGTGATCGGTGCGCTGCGCGTGCACGTGCCGGCGCTGGAGAACGACCGCTACATGGCCGACGATCTCGCGAAGGCCGCAGCGCTTGTCTCCGGCGGTGTGCTGGCCACCGCCGCGAGCAGCGCACTCGGACGCGATCCGTTTCCCAAGATTGGATGAGAGGGACCCATGAACCGACGCCTGGACAATGAACGGGTGATCCGCGCGCCCCATGGCAGCGACATCAGCGCCAAGAGCTGGCTCACCGAAGCGCCCCTGCGCATGCTGATGAACAATCTCGATCCCGATGTCGCCGAGAAACCGAGCGAGCTGATCGTCTATGGCGGCATCGGCCGCGCCGCGCGCGACTGGGACAGCTTTGATCGCATCGTCGCCTCCCTGCGCAAGCTGGAGGCCGATCAGACGCTGGTCGTGCAGTCCGGCAAGCCGGTCGGCATCTTCCGCACACACGCCGATGCGCCGCGCGTGCTGATCGCCAACTCCAACATCGTGCCGCATTGGGCGACGCTCGATCATTTCAATGCGCTCGATAAAATGGGCCTCATGATGTACGGCCAGATGACGGCCGGCTCCTGGATCTATATCGGCAGCCAGGGCATCGTGCAGGGCACCTACGAGACCTTCGTGGAGGTCGGTCGCCGTCACTACAATGGCGATCTCGCCGGCAAGTGGATCCTGACCGCCGGCCTCGGCGGCATGGGCGGCGCGCAGCCGCTGGCGGCGACGATGGCGGGCGCCTCGATGCTCACGGTCGAATGCCAGCCGAGCCGCATCGAGATGCGGCTGCGCACCGGCTATCTCGATCGCCAGGCCGCCACGCTCGACGAGGCTCTGGCGCTGATGGCCGAGGCCGCGACGACCAGGAAGGCCGTGTCGGTCGGGCTGCTCGGCAATGCCGCGGAGATCTTCCCCGAGCTGGTGCGCCGTGGCGTGCGGCCGGACATCGTCACCGACCAGACCAGCGCGCATGATCCGATCAACGGCTATCTGCCGAAGGGCTGGACGCTCGCCGAATGGGAAGCCAAGCGTGTATCGGAGCCGAAGGCGGTCGAGCAGGCGTCCAAGACGTCGATGGTCGATCACGTCCAGGCGATGCTCGATTTCCACGCCATGGGCATCCCGACGCTCGACTACGGCAACAACATCCGCCAGATGGCGAAGGACATGGGCCTCGCCAATGCGTTCGATTTTCCCGGCTTCGTGCCGGCCTACATCCGCCCGTTGTTCTGCCGCGGCATCGGCCCGTTCCGCTGGGCGGCGCTGTCGGGCGATCCCGAGGATATCTACAAGACCGACGCCAAGGTGAAGGAGCTGCTGCCGGACAACAAGCACCTGCACAACTGGCTCGACATGGCGCGGCAACGCATCAAGTTCCAGGGCCTCCCCGCACGCATCTGCTGGGTCGGGCTCGGCGACCGGCACCGCCTGGGGCTTGCCTTCAACGAGATGGTGGCGCGCGGCGAATTGAAGGCGCCGATCGTGATCGGCCGGGATCATCTCGATTCCGGCTCGGTCGCGAGCCCGAACCGCGAGACTGAGGCGATGAAGGACGGCTCCGATGCCGTGTCGGACTGGCCGCTGCTGAATGCGCTGCTGAATTGCGCCAGCGGCGCGACCTGGGTGTCGCTGCATCATGGTGGCGGCGTCGGCATCGGCTATTCTCAGCATGCCGGCATGGTGATCGTGGCCGACGGCACGGATGACGCCGCGCGGCGGCTGGAGCGCGTGCTGTGGAACGATCCAGCGACCGGCGTGATGCGCCATGCCGACGCCGGTTACGACGACGCCATCGCCTGCGCCGACGCCAATGGTCTCGACCTGCCGAGTCTGGCGCGCTAGCGCGCGCCACCTCCTGGGTTGAACAGCGGCCCCCGAGTGTGGTCTCATGCGCCCGAACGCGACCGGTATGCGTCGCGGCGCAGAGGGACGTCCATGGGAATCGCCTTTCCGTTCGCGGCCATCGTCGGCCAGGACGAGATGAAGCTGGCGCTGATGATCGCCGCCGTCGATCCGAAGGTCGGCGGCGTGCTGGCCTTCGGCGATCGCGGCGCCGGCAAGTCCACTGCCGTGCGTGCGCTCGCCGCACTGCTGCCTCCGATGAGCGCCGTGGTCGGCTGCCCCTATCAATGCGATCCCGCCGATGCCGCCGCGCAATGCGCCGAATGCCGCGCGCGCTCCAAGCCGAGCGGCAAGGCGAAGAAGCCGGCCGCGCTGAAGGCGCATCAGGTGCCCGTGCCCGTGGTCGACCTGCCGCTCGGCGCCACCGAGGATCGCGTGGTCGGCGCGCTCGATCTCGAACGCGCGCTGGCGCATGGCGAGAAGTCGTTCGAGCCGGGGCTGTTGGCGCGTGCCAACAGAGGCTTTCTCTATATCGACGAGGTCAATCTGCTCGAGGATCATCTCGTCGATCTCCTGCTCGACGTCGCGGCATCAGGTGAGAACGTGGTCGAGCGCGACGGCCTCAGCATCCGCCATCCGGCGCGCGTCGTCCTGGTCGGCACCGGCAATCCGGAGGAGGGCGAGCTGCGGCCGCAATTGCTCGATCGCTTCGGCCTGTCGGTCGAGGTCAAGACGCCGGGGGACCTGCCGACGCGCATCGAGGTGATCAAGCGGCGCGATGCGTTCGAGACTGATCCTGCGGCCTTCGTCGCGCATTGGGAGAAGGAGGAGGCCAAGTCGCGCAAGCGTATCCTCGCCGCGCGCGAGCATATCGGCTCGGTGAAAGTCGCCGACCGCGAGCTGGAGAAGACGGCGCAGCTCTGCATGGCGCTCGGCACTGATGGCCTGCGCGGCGAGCTCACATTGATGCGCGCGGCGCGCGCCGCAGCGGCGCTCGATGGCGCCAAGGCGGTCGGTGACGGGCATCTGAAGACCGTGGCTGCGATGGCGCTGCGGCACCGTCTGAGACGCAACCCGCTCGATGATTCCGGCTCGTCGGTGCGGGTCGAGCGCGCGCTCGACGAATTGTTCGCATCGTGAGCGACGGCGCCGCGATCTGGGCCGATGCTGTCATCGCGGCCGCGCTGGCCGCGATCGATCCGGCTGCTGCTTCCATTCTGCTGCGCGCGGGCGCGGGACCGGTGCGCGAGCAGTGGCTCGATCTGCTGCGCGAGCTGATGCCCTCATCAGCGCCGCTGCGCAAGCTGCCGGCGTCGATCTCCGATGACCGGCTGCTCGGCGGGCTCGATCTCGCCGCGACCTTGCAGGCCGGCCGGCCGGTGATGCAGCGCGGCCTGGTCGCCGAGGCCGATGGCGGGGTGCTGATTGCCGTCATGGCCGAGCGCACGTCGCCTTCGACCGTGGCGCATCTATCAGTCGCGCTCGACACCGGCGTCGTCAGCATCGAGCGCGACGGCCTCTCATTGCGCGCGCCGGCGCGGTTCGGCCTGATCGCGCTCGACGAAGGCATCGGTGACGAGCACGTGTCCGCCGCGCTCGCCGATCGGCTCGCATGCCACCTCGATCTCAGCAGGGTTGCGCGCGCCGATCTCGGCGAGAGCCTGTTCACATCGTCCGACATCGCGGCCGCGCGGGCGCTGCTGCCGCAGGTTCGTCTCTCTGACGAAGCGATCGCAGCGTTGACCACGACGGCGTGTGCGCTCGGCATCGATTCCCTGCGAGCGCCGCTGCTGGCGTGTCGCGTCGCGCGGATCGCTGCGGCGCTCGACGGTGCGAGCACGGTCGACGAGCCGCACATCGCCTGCGCGGCACGGCTGGTGCTGGCGCCGCGCGCCACCCGGTTGCCGGCCAATGAGGAGGATGCGGAGCCGGACGCCCAGCCCGATGAGCCCCCGGCTGACGATCAGCAGAACGAGAGTGACAAGCCGATCGAGGACGGTCCGCTGGAGGATCGCGTGCTCGACGCGGCGCAGGCGGCCATTCCACTCGACCTGCTGAAGCGGCTGCAGGAGGAGCGCACCACCCGCGTCCGCAGCAGCAGCTCAAGCAAGCAGGGCACCGCACAGAAGGCGCCGAAGCGCGGCCGTCCGATCGGCGCGCGCAGCGGCGAATGGCGCGCCGGCGCGCGGCTCAACGTGCTCGAGACGTTGCGCGCTGCGGCGCCGTGGCAACCCTTGCGACGGCGGACGCAACGTTCCGGCAATAGCGGCCGCCTGATCGTTCACAAGGACGACATCCGCATCACACGCTTCAAGCAGCGCTCGGGCACCACGACGATCTTCGTTGTCGATGCCTCCGGCTCGTCGGCCCTGCAGCGTCTCGCGGAGGTCAAGGGCGCCGTCGAGCTGCTGCTCGCCGAATGCTACATCCGCCGCGACGAGGTCGCGCTGATCGCGTTCCGCGGCAAGATCGCCGAGCTGTTGCTGCCGCCGACGCGCTCGCTGACGCGCGCCAAGCGCAGCCTCGCGGGCTTGCCGGGCGGTGGCGGCACGCCGCTGTCGGCGGCGATCTGGGCCGCGACCGAACTCGCGCTCGCGGTGCGCGCCAAGGGCCAGGCGCCGACCATCGTGCTGATGACCGACGGCCGCGCCAATGTCGCACGTGACGGCTTGGGCGGACGCAGCGAGGCCGAAGCGGAAGCGCTGGTCGCCGCACGGCAACTTGCACTGACCGGCATCCCCGTCGTGCTGGTCGACACCTCGCCAAGGCCGCAGGACAAGGCGGCGCAACTCGCCGGCGCCATGCAGGCCCGCTACGTCGCGCTGCCCTACGCCGACGCCGCGCGGCTGTCGCAGGCGGTGATGGCCCAGGCCGGCCGGAGCTGAGACGCGTGGAACGGGTCTCATCGGCGCGCGTTCCGAGGAGTGCCTGACAAGATGGGCCGTCACGGATATGATGGTCCAGCCGCTCATGGGAGCGTGATCCCGCCTCGGTCCGCCGGGGCGCTTGTTTCGGCCGTTCGCAGCGATGTCCTCAAAGGAGCATTCCATGCAGCTCGCCACCGCCGAGCCGACCGATCGTGATGCCATGATGCGCGGGCTGACAATGCCGCCGCCTCTGGCCGCACCGCGCTTCGAGCTTGCGGATCCCCAGGTCGGCCGCATCACCTGCTATGCCGACGGTCCACCGGCGCCCTCACGTCAGCCGGCATTGCTGCTGATCCACAGTGTCAACGCGGCAGCATCGGCCTACGAGATCAAGCCGCTGTTCGAGCATTATCGCCGCAGCCGGCAGGTCTATGCGCTCGATCTCCCGGGCTTCGGCCTGTCGGACCGCGCCGACCGCATCTACACGCCGCGGCTGATGACCGATGCGATCCTGCTTGCAGCGAACGAGATCAGCCGACGCCATGGCGGTGCCGCCATCGATGCCGTCGCGGTGTCGCTGGGGTGCGAATTCGCAGCGCGCGCCGGCACCGAGGCGCCGAATCTGTTTCGCACGCTCGGGCTGATCAGCCCGACCGGCTTCGATCGGCGCGCGGAAGCCGCGGCCAAGAAGGGCGGCGACAAGGACGCGACCCGCGCGATGCCGTGGCTGCGCAACATCTTCACCGTGCCGCTGTGGAAGCACCGCTTCTTTTCGCTGCTGACGTCGCGGGCCAGCATCCGCTTCTTCCTGCGCAAGACCTTCGGCCGCAAGGATATCGACGAGGGCCTGCTCGAATATGACTACATCACCACCCACCAGCCCGGCGCCGAGAATGCGCCATACTCCTTCGTCTCCGGCTACATGTTCAGCGTCCACGCGCTGAAGCTCTATCTCGGGCTGGCGATGCCGGTCTGGATGGTGCATGGCGTGCGCGGCGATTTCGTCGACTATGGCGGCAAGCATGCGGTCGAGGGCCTGCCGAACTGGCGCATCCAGGTGATGCAGACCGGGGCGATGCCGCATTTCGAACAGCTTGATATCGTCGTCGCCAGCTACGATGATTTCCTGACGCGTGCTGCCGGTCACTGATCGCGCCAGCCGCGTCCAACCCCGTGGGCCGGCATGAGCGACAAGCCGAATTGGAGCATCGACGGCAAAGACTGGCCCAATCGTGCGGCGAGCCGCTTCGTCGATGCCGCCGGGCTGCGTTGGCATGTCCAGATCATGGGCGAGGGACCGGTCGCGCTGCTGGCGCACGGCACGGGCGCAGCGACGCATTCCTGGCGCGACCTCGCGCCGCTGCTCGCGAGGCGCTTTACGGTCGTTGCGCCGGACCTCTCCGGCCACGGCTTCACCGCGACCCCGCATTGGCAGCGGTTGTCGCTCGACGGCATGGCGCGCGATCTCGCGGTCCTGTGCGAGCAGCTCGCGATCGAGCCCGACATCGCGATCGGTCATTCCGCGGGCGCTGCGATCCTGACGCGCATGACGCTCGATGGTCTCATGACGCCGAAGCTGATCGTCAGCCTCAACGGCGCCTACCTGCCGTTCGGCGGCGTCGCGGCGCAATTCTTGTCGCCGCTCGCCAAGATGATGGCGCTCAATCCGCTGGTGCCGCGGCTGTTCGCCTGGCGTGGCCGCGATCCGGCGGCGGTGCACCGGCTGCTCAAGGGCACCGGCTCGACGATCGATGCAGCCGGCGAACGGCTGTATCGGCGCCTCGTCGGCAGTCCCGGTCACGTCGCTGCCGCGCTGGAAATGATGGCGAATTGGGATCTGCACCCCTTGCTGCACGAGCTGCCGCGGTTGAGGACGGCGCTGCTGCTCATCGCGGCCACCCACGACCGCGCCATTCCGCCGGACGTTGCGCGCCGGGTGCAGCAATTGGTGCCCCAGGCCCGGCTCGAACTCATTGATTGCCTTGGTCATTTGGCGCATGAGGAGCAGCCGGCCCGGATCGCGGGCCTCATCGTCCAGGCAGCCGAGCGGGCCGAAGTCCTTGCGGTGCAGCAGGAAATGTCTAGTTAGATTGACATTTTCGACTGGCGAAAGCGTCAATTTCAATTTACGCTTTCGGTCATGCTCGACGTCTCCACCATCAAGGCCGCTGTTCCGGCTGCGCTCGGAGACCGGCCGCATGCGGTCGTGATCGGCTCCGGGTTCGGCGGCCTTGCCGCAGCGGTGCGGCTCGGGGCGCGCGGCTATCGCGTCAGCGTGTTCGAGCAGCTCGATGCGCCGGGCGGTCGCGCCTATGTCTATCGGCAGGACGGCTTCACTTTCGATGCCGGCCCGACCATCGTCACAGCGCCGTTCCTGTTCGAGGAGCTGTGGCAGCTGTGCGGACGGCGCATGTCCGACGACGTCACGCTGAAGCCGATCTCGCCGTTCTATCGCATTCGCTTTCATGACGGCGCTGTGTTCGACTGTTCGGGCGATCCGGCGGCGATGCGGGCCGAGGTGATCAGGTTCGCGCCCGGCGACGTCGACGGCTACGAGCGCTTCATGCAGGCGAGCGAGGCGATCTTCAGAAAAGGCTTCGAGGAACTCGGCGACGTGCCGTTCCTGTCGTTCATGGACATGGCCAAGATCGCACCGGCGATGGTCAAGCTGAAGAGCTATCGCTCGGTCTATGGCCTCGTTTCGCGCTACGTCCGCGACGAGCGGCTGCGCGTGATTCTCAGCTTCCATCCGCTGCTGATCGGCGGCAACCCGTTCACGACCACCTCGATCTATTGCCTGATCGCCTTTCTCGAACGCCGCTGGGGCGTGCATTTCGCGATGGGCGGCACCGGCGCGCTGGTGGATGGCCTCGTCTCGCTGATCGAGGGGCAGGGCGGCAAGGTGCGTTGTTCGACACCGGTCACCGAGATCACGACCAGCAATGGCGTGGCCACCGGCGTGCGCCTGAAGTCCGGCGAGACGATCGCCGCCGATGTCGTCGTCTCCAACGGCTGCGCCGCCTGGACCTACAAGCATCTGCTGCCATCAGTGCCGCGCCGGCGCTGGACCGATGCGCGCATCGACCGAGCGCGCTATTCGATGAGCCTGTTCGTCTGGTATTTCGGCACGAAGCGCCGCTATGACGACGTCGCGCATCACACCATCCTGCTCGGCCCGCGCTATCGCGAGCTGCTCGACGACATCTTCCGCCGCAAGGTGCTGGCGGCTGATTTCAGCCTCTATCTGCACCGTCCGACCGCGACCGATCCGTCGCTGGCGCCCGAGGGCTGCGATGCGTTCTACGTGCTGTCGCCGGTGCCGCATCAGGAGAGCGGCATCGACTGGGCGGCGACGG
The DNA here is from genome assembly GCF_051168495.1 of Bradyrhizobium oligotrophicum. Lineage (GTDB taxonomy): Bacteria > Pseudomonadota > Alphaproteobacteria > Rhizobiales > Xanthobacteraceae > Bradyrhizobium > Bradyrhizobium oligotrophicum_A. The sequence continues at coordinate 28,358 of NZ_JBNPVB010000011.1, forward strand.
CCGAGCCGTTCCGCAAGCGCATCGAGGCTGCGTTGAGCGAGACCTTGCTGCCCGATCTCGCTGGGCAGATCGTGACATCCAGGCTGCTCACGCCGGATGATTTCGAGCATCGCCTGTCGTCCTATCGCGGCGCCGCCTTCGGACTCGAGCCGGTGTTGCTGCAGAGCGCCTGGTTTCGGCCGCACAACAAGAGCGAAGAGGTCGAGCGGCTCTATCTGGTCGGAGCGGGCACGCATCCCGGGGCTGGCCTGCCCGGTGTGTTGTCCTCGGCGCGCGTGCTCGATGATCTCGTGCCCGCGCCGCATGAGCTGGAGCGGCGATGAGCTGGGAAGAAGACATCGCGATCTGTCGTCGGTTGTTGCGGGGCGGATCGAAGACGTTCTTCGCCGCTTCGAAAGTCCTGCCGCGCGCGGTCGGCGATCCCGCCGTCGCGCTGTACGCGTTCTGCCGCGAGGCCGACGACGCCATCGATGGTCCCGGCCGCCGTGTCGATGCAGTCGAGGTGCTGCATGCGCGGCTCGAACGAATTTATGACGGTCAGCCGGACGACAGTCCGGTCGACCGCGCGCTCGCCGGCGTGGTGGCGCATTTTGCAATTCCGCGCGCGCTGCCGGAGGCGCTGCTCGAAGGCCTCGCCTGGGATGCCCAGGGCCGCCGCTACGAGACCTTGAGCGACGTGCTCGCCTATGCCGTCCGCGTCGCCGGCACGGTCGGCGTGATGATGTCGCTCTTGATGCACCGGCGCGACCCCGAGACGATCGGACGCGCCTGTGATCTCGGCATCGCCATGCAGCTCACCAACATCGCGCGCGACGTCGGCGAGGATGCGCGTGCGGGGCGGCTCTATCTGCCGCGGCAATGGCTGCGCGAGGCGGGGCTCGACGTCGAGACCTGGCTGGTCGCGCCGTTCTTCGACGACCGGATCGGGCGCGTCGCCGCGCGGCTGCTCGCGGTCGCCGACGTGTTTTATGCGCGCGCCGCAGCTGGAATCGCTGACCTGCCATGGACCTGCCGGCCGGGCATTCATGCGGCGCGGCTGATCTATGCCGAGATCGGCCGCGAGGTCGCGCGCGCCGAATTCGATTCGCTGTCGCGGCGTGCCTTCGTTTCGATGCCGCGCAAGCTGCAGCTACTCGGCAAGGCGGCGGTGGTGTCGCTGCTGCAGGAGCGGCCGTCGCTGGCGCCGCTGCGGCCGGAGGCGCGGGTGCTGATCGACGCCGTCGTCGCCGCGGATGCACAGCGTCCGCATGCGATCGCGCCGCCGCGCCGGACCGTTCAAGACCGCGCGCTGTGGGTGCTCGATTTGTTCGAGCGGCTGGAGCGGCGCGACCAGCTGTCGCGCTCGGGGCGGACGTCGTAGCTGCGCGGAGACATCGCGATGAACGAGATGGGCGGCCTGCTCGAATTCGTCGTCGTCGCATTGTGCGTCGCCGGCTGGCTTGTGCTGGAATGGCAGGGCCGCCGCCTCGACCGCCAGCGCGCCGAGCGCGAGGCCAGGGAGCGCGAGGCGGAGAAAAAGTAGATTCCATGGGGGAGCGGTGAGCGAGCCCTTCCGATAGGTTTGGGTTTCCACACTCGAACCCTCGGAGAGTCAGATGCAAGCATCGACCATTGGCACGCCCACCGCCGGAGATACTGGCACGATTTTCGTTGCGATTGAACTGAGCCAGAAGACTTGGCTGATCACGGTGCACAGTCCCGACCAGGGGCGAATGTCGCGATACAAGCTGGAAGGTGGCGATCACGCCGGGCTGCTGGCGTTGATCGCCAAGATACGGGCCCGTGCGGCGCAGAAGCTCGGATTGGAGCCGCGGGTCATGAGCTGCTACGAGGCGGGCTATGACGGCTTCTGGCTGCACCGGCTGCTGGTCGCGGAGGGGATCGGCAACCTGGTGTTCGACCCGGCCAGCATCGCGGTCGAGCAGCGGGCACGGCGGGCGAAGACAGATCGGATCGACGGCGAGCTGCTGCTGCGCACGCTGATGGCCCATTTGCGCGGCGAGCCCCGGGTGGTCCGGATCGTCCGGGTGCCGACGGTCGAGCAGGAGGACGCCCGGCGGGTCAGCCGCGAGCGCGACCGCCTGGTGACCGAACAGACGGCCCACACCAACCGGATCAAGGCGCTGCTGCGGCTGTCAGGCCTGGAGGTCGGCAGCCCGCGGCGCGGCAACTGGCTCACCTGGCTCGAGCAGCAGCGCGATTGGCAAGGGCAGCCGCTGCCGCCCCACGTGATGGCGGAGGTCAAGCGCGAGCATGCGCGCCTGATGCTGGTGCGTGAGCAGCTGGCAACGCTGGAGAAGAGCCTGGCGGCCGCGCAGGCGGCTGACGCTCCCGACGCGATGGCCAAGCGGCGGGAGCAGCTGCAACGCCTCAAAGGGCTCGGGCCGGCCTTCGCCACCACCTTGGTGGGTGAGCTGTTCTACAAGGACTTCCGCAACCGGCGCGAGGTCGCGAGCTATTGCGGCCTGACCCCGAGTCCGTGGAAGAGCGGCGGCATCGATCGCGAGCAGGGCATCAGCAAGGCGGGCAATCCGCACGTCCGCCTGAAGACGATCGAGCTGGCCTGGCTCTGGGTGCGTCATCAGCCGGGGAGCGAGCTCAGCCGCTGGTTCCAGACCCGCACGCTCAACGCCGGCAAGCGCGCCCGGCGCATCGCGATCGTGGCATTGGCGCGCAAGCTCGTCGTGGCGCTGTGGCGCTATCTCGAGACCGGCCTGGTGCCCGAGGAGGCGCTGATGAAGGCGTAAACGAACTTCGCGATCAGGCCCGCGGTTCGCCGCGGTCTTGCGAGGATGGATGACGACCGTGCCACCCTAGGGCTGTACCACCAGCCGTCTTGTAGATGGGTCTCATCCTCTTTGGCTTCTCGCCGCAAGCATGCGGAACAAGGGCCCGGATGCCAAGCATCCGACCGGATATGAGGTGATGCAGCGGACAGCTGCAGGATCTTCGCAAGCCAGTCCTCGACCGAGACCGACGATACCCAGGCCGGACATCGCCCTGCCCACCGCAAAGCCGCCGTCCGCTACGGCGCTATATCGAGAGCGCGCGGACGCCGGCTTCGCTCCACCGAACACACACACTCAAGGAAACCAACCGCCCCTCGAAAAAACAACCCGACCTATCAAACGAGACTTGACTCACAAGACCCCATATGAGGGTGGGCAAAGGCGCGCCTCCGCTTTCGCCGTGAGCAAAGATTGGCGCGCGCGCCGTGCCCACCGTGCCTCACATCCGATGCCGATGGTGGGCACGTCGCGCACGCAGCTTCGCCGCGTCCGCGCCTTTGCCCACCCTACGGCAGCGCGCTCCTGAGTTGTCGATATCGTTCCAAATGTATCGACAAACACCGCTGTCGTCGCTGCGAACGCAGGGACCTATCGCCACAGGGAGGAGTTCGAGGCAGGCTCGTCATGATCAGCTCGCACATCATCTCCGCCGCGGAGTATGCGTCCCGGATCGGCGCCGCGACGCGCTGCTGCGCGTCACGGCTTGTCCGGGACGACAGCGTGTGTTGTGGCGCGACGGGAGCCAATCGCCGGGATCGTCACCGGCGGCGGTCAACGCCGCCTCATCCTGGCCCTCACCACCTCGGCATGCGGAACGGCAGCATGGCCTGGACGATCGGCCTCTGGAAGCGGTCGAGGGAGAGGCTCTCGTGCATGACCGCGACGTCCTCGCCGAGGATGCGCGCGGCGAGATGGGAGCGGGCGTAGAACGGGGCGTCCTCCAGGGTGCTCACCACGCGCACTGGCGCGTCGGTGTCGGCGCGGGCGCTGCGGTCGATGCGCCACCGCGTCTTGCGCAGGGGCGTCGCTGCGAACGGAGCGATGCAGTCCAATTGCGCCGAGGGATCGACGTGGAGTGCAATCGTCGCGTCGGCGCCATCGCGAGCGACCGTGTCGTAGGAGATCACGGTGCCGGTGCGCGTCGCCGCGCGCGACCATTGCCAGCTCTGGAAGTCGCGCTCCAGAGGCGCGTCGCCGTGGTTGATGTCGAAATAGCCGTCGCCGCGCCAGTGCAGATCCGGATGATCGAAATCGACCGAGACGCGGCAGCACGGTGCGATCGGCTGCCAGCGGTGGCGCCCCTCCGCATCGAGCGTCAACGCGACCTGGTTGATCGCGGTCGGCACGACGCGCACCTTGCCGCGCAGCGGCAGCGGCCAGGGCACCGAGACCTCGTTGATCTCGATCGCAAGCTCGCGGCCGTTCCAGGCGAGGCTGCTCGGACCGATTTCGAAGCGCGCAGGCTCGCGCGCGATGGCACCGCGGCCGCGCTCCGTCATCGCCCAGCGCCGGGCGCGCTCGCCATACAGCGCGACGTTGAGCGCGCAATGATGTTCGGGATCGGCCGGGCCGCGCCGCCGGGCCCACGCGTAGTACGGCGAGAACACGCTGCCGACGAAGGCGATCAGCGTGATGCCGAAGCGGCCGTCGTCGCTCAGCGCGTCGACATACCACCACGCATAGCCGTCCGGCGCGACGGCGCGGTCGAAGCGAGGTCCAGAATCGCCCTGTTGGCGGCCATCCGCCCCGACAGCGCCGCCATCGGCACGCCCGGTCCCGGATGCGCGCTGCCCCCCGCCACGTAGAGGCCCGGCAGCTTCGTCTGCGCGCCCGGCCGCTGGAACGACGCCATCCAGCCGTGCGAGCTGCGGCCGTACAATGCGCCCCCCGTGCCCGGAAACATCCGGTTGAAATCCGCCGGCGTCGTCACGCGGGTCAGCTCCGGCGTCGTCGCGATGCCGAGGCCGCAGCGCTGCAGCAGGTCGAAGGTCTGGCGGGCACATTGGCTGATCTCCGAGGAATCGAAGCGATGCTGGTCGCCGATAGCGGGCGCGTTGATCAGCACGAACAGCGGCTCGCTGCCGCCGACCTCACGTGGCTGGCCGTCGCGGTCCTGCGCGCAGACATAGACGGTCGGCTCCTGCGGCATCGCGCGGGCGCCGACCAGCTGATCGAACTCGGTACGGCTGTCGCGCGAGAAGAACACGTTGTGACGCACGAGCGGAAAGCCGTCGGTCCGCGCCATGCAGCTCCAGGTCATCGCCGAGAGCGAGCGCGCGGACTCTGGAATTGCGGGCAGCGCCCGTGCGGCGTCCGCGCCGAACAGGCCTTGCGCCAAGGCCGCGACATCGGCGGTCGCAATGACGGCATCGGCGGTGAGCTGCTCGCCATCGGCCAGGCGCACGCCGGCAGCGCGGCCCGCACGTGTAACGATGCCCGCAACCTCGCTGTTGTAGCGGATGCTGACGCCGTGGCGACGTGCCAGCGCCGCCAGGCACGCGGCGAGCTCGTGCATGCCGCCGTCGATCGACCAGACGCCGGCCTGCTCGACATGTGCGACCAGCATCAGGGTGGCCGGCGCATGGAACGGCGATGAGCCGCAATAGGTGGCGTAGCGGCCGAACAGCTGCTGCAGCCTGACATCGCGGAAGTAGCCGGCGAGCGCCTTCCATAGCGTCTGGAACGGGCGGATCGCGGTGAGATCACGAAAGCCGGCATTGCGCAAGAGATGCGTCATGCTCGGCGCCGGCGTGCGGATGAAGGGATCTCTGAGCGTCTCGAAGATGCGTCGCGCATCGCGGCAGAACGCGCGATAGCCGTCGGCTTCGCTGCGCCCGGCGAAATGGCCGATGGCGTCGGTCGACCTGTCCTCGTCGGCGAACAAATCGAGCCGGCTGCGGTCGGTCCAGGCGTGGCGGGCGAGGATCTCGAGCGGGGTCAGGGTGAGGTGATCGTCCAGCGATGATCCGATCTCGGCGAACAGTTCGTCGAACACCCAGCGCATCGTGAACACGGTGGGACCGGAGTCGATGCGCGCGGGCCCGATCGCGATCTGGCGCATCTTGCCGCCGGGTGAGGGCGCACGCTCGAGCAGCGTCACCTCGGCGCCGCGCGCGGCGAGGGTCAGTGCGGCGCTGAGGCCGGCGATGCCGGCGCCCACCACGATCACGCGGTGATCGGCCATCCTCGCTCCTGTCCATCCGATCTGACGCAGAAAACGTCTAGCATGATTTACAGTATGGGTGTAAGTTGAAATTTACACATACGCGAGGCCCCGTGGGCCTCGCGGCAGGGGAGGCGGACATGGACGTGATGGCCCGGATCGAAAAATCCCTCGTCGCAGCGGTCGCACTGGCCGAACGGCCCGGATGTCCGCCCCGCCTGTCGGCCGCCATGCAGGCCGCCGTGTTTCCCCGGGGGGCGCGGGTCCGGCCTCGCCTGTGTCATGCGGTGGCCGCGGCCTGCGGTGACGACGAGCCGGCGGCGACCGATGCTGCGGGATCCGCGATCGAGCTGTTGCACTGCGCCTCGCTGGTTCATGACGACCTGCCATGCTTCGACAACGCCGCGCTGCGGCGCGGCCGCCCGTCGGTGCATGCCGCGTTCGGCGAGCCGCTCGCGGTGCTCGCCGGCGATGCGCTGATCGTGCTCGCGTTCCAGACGCTCGCCAAGTCGCGCTGCTCGCCGCTGCGGCTGGCGCGGCTGATCGCGACCATCGGCGATGCCGTCGGCGTACCGCATGGCATCTCGGCGGGACAAGCCTGGGAATGCGAGCCGCAGATCGACCTGTCGCGCTATCACCGCTCCAAGACCGGCGCGCTGTTTGCGGCCGCGACCGTTTCGGGCGCCGCGGCGGCCGGGCATGAGAATGCGGAGGCGTGGCGCACGCTGGGCGAGACGATCGGCGAGGCCTATCAGGTCGCCGACGACATCCGCGATGCAGCCAGCGACGAAGAGGAGGCCGGCAAGCCGGTCGGGCAGGATGCGGCGCTCGGGCGGCCCAATGCGGTGCTGCTCTACGGGCTCACCGGCGCGGTCAGCTATCTGCACGATCTCGTCGCCGACGGCATCCGCACCATGCCGCCCTGCGCCCACGCGCATGAGCTGCGCATGTTGATGGAGCAGGAAGCCAAGCGCCTGGTGCCGCGCCGCCTGGCGGCGTCGGCGGCGTGATGTTTCGGCCGCGTTGATGGCCACGCTCGCGCCGCACCCGCGGTGCCCACCCTCCCCTGGAGGGGGAGGGTCGCCGCGCATGCGCGCAGCGGCATGCGCGGCGGGGTGGGGTGACAGACTATCCGCGCGTGCGGTGTTGAGAACCTCTGGGGCGCTGATGCAGGTAAGCCCGAGAATCGTTGAACCCATCCGCACTGAGTTCGGGGCCCACCCCGCCCCACCGCGCGCCTTGCGCGCGGTGACCCTCCCCCTCCAGGGGAGGGTGGGCAGCTGTGCGCGTCGATGCGTCGATGCGTTTTGCTCGTGGGTGTCCGTTCAAACTCGGCGAACGGGGCACTGACGGCCATGCCCGCGGCCGTTCGCCACGAGACGCCGGCTGCCACGAGAATCAGTGATCGCTGGCGCGGCTGGCGTGACACACTGCTGGCGAGTGCTGCGTTCCAGCGTTGGGCGGCGGCGTTTCCGTTGACGCGGCCGATCGCGCGCCGGCGGGCGGCGGAGCTGTTCGATCTCTGCGCCGGCTTCGTCTATTCGCAGACCCTGGCGGCCTGCGTGCAGCTCGATTTGTTCGAAGGTTTGCGCGCCGAGCCTCGTGACGTCGCGACGCTGGCGTCGCGCGCGGCGATGCCGCCCGAGGCGATGACGAGCCTGTGCGAGGCGGCGTCCGCGCTGCAATTGCTGGAGCGCCGCGGCGAAGCCCGCTACGGGCTCGGGCCGCTCGGCGCGGCGCTGCTCGGCAATCCCGGCATCGCCGCCATGGTCCGCCATCACGCCGCGCTTTATGCCGATCTCGGCGATCCCGTGGCGCTGCTGCGCGGACAGGACCGCGCGCGCCGCCTCGCGCATTACTGGCCATATGCGCTCGACAAGCGCGCCGACGCGCTGACGCATGACAACGTTGCCCCCTATACGGCGCTGATGGCCGCGTCGCAGCCGATGATCGCGGACGTCGTGCTCGCGGCCTATCCGCTCACCGGCCATCGCTGCCTGCTCGATGTCGGCGGCGGCGACGGCAGCTTCCTCGCCGCCGCCGCGCGGGCTGCACCGCGGTTGCAACTCAAGCTGTTCGATCTGCCAGGCGTCGCCGCGATCGCGCAGGAACGCCTCACCGGGGATGGCCTTGCCGATCGCGCCACGATCAGTTCGGGCAGCTTCTACGATGATCCGCTGCCGACCGGCGCCGATGTGATCTCGCTGATCCGGGTCGTGCACGATCACGACGACGAGGCGGTGGCGCGATTGCTCGCCAAGGTCCGCGCGGCCTTGCCCGACAATGGCGTGCTGCTGCTCGGCGAGCCGATGCGCGATGCCGGCGGCGGGGCCGACGGCGTCAGCGCCTATTTCGAGATCTATCTGCGCGCGATGGGACAGGGCCGGCCGCGCAGCGCCGCGCGCTTGCGCGAGCTGCTGAATGCGGCCGGATTTTCGCAGGTGCGAGCGCTTCGCACGCGAATCCCCCTGATAGCGAGTGTCATTGTCGCGAAAAGCTGACACTCGATATGTAAATTTATATTGACACTCTTCGCAGTCGGACTAACCTGACATCCGTAAGAGAGCGGGCGTCGCCGGGGAGTTTGGCGCTATGGACGCGATCGCCGTGGTACTGGGGAGGCCGAGGCAATTGTCGCTGCAGCAGCTGCAGTTGGCGGACGCCGAGGATTGCCTGACCGTCGACATCGAATGGAGCGCGATCAGCACCGGCACCGAGCGGCTGCTGTACGAGGGGCGCATGCCGTCCTTCCCGGGCATGGGCTATCCGCTCGTGCCGGGCTACGAGGCGGTGGGCCGCGTCGCGCGCGCGGCACCTCATTCTGGTTTTCGAAAAGGCGAGCGGGTGTTCGTGCCGGGCGCGGCGCGCTGCTTCGGCGAGGTCAGGAGCCTGTTTGGCGCCGCCGCCTCGCGTCTCAACGTTCCCCCGCATCGCGTGGTCGCGATCGATGAAACGATCGGTGAGCGCGGCGTGCTGCTGGCGCTTGCGGCCACCGCCTATCATGCACTTGCGATCGGCGGCGACGGCCGCGCCGAATGCGTGGTCGGCCACGGCGTGCTCGGCCGTCTGCTGGCGCGGCTGATCGTGGCGATGGGCGGTGATCCGCCGGTGGTGTGGGAGAGCAATCCCGAACGCGCCGTGGGCGCCATGGGCTATCGTGTCACCGATCCCGCCGCTGATGAGAGGCGCGACTACCGCCTGATCTTCGACGCCAGCGGCGATGCCGGGCTGCTCGACAGCCTCATCTCCCGCCTGGGGCCCCGGGGCGAGATCATCCTCGCCGGCTTCTACAGCGCGCCGCTGACCTTCTCCTATCCGCCGGCCTTCATGCGCGAGGCGGCGATCCGCGTTGCCGCGGAATGGAAGCACGAGGATCTGCTCGCCGTGCGCAACCTCATCGATACCGGTCGGCTGTCGCTGGACGGCCTGATCACGCATCACGCGGACGCCAAGGCCGCGGAGAGCGCCTACCGGATCGCGTTCGACGATCCGTCATGTCTCAAGATGGTCTTGGACTGGAGAGCTGCAGCATGAATGCCCCGACCAAGATCAGTGCCGAGATCAGTGCAATGACGGATGCCCTGCGTGCCGAGGCCGCGATCGAGCCCGATGCGCCGGTGACGGCTGCGCCGAAGAAGACCACGCAGATCATCGCGATCTACGGCAAGGGCGGCATCGGCAAGAGCTTCACGCTCGCCAACCTGTCCTACATGATGGCGCAGCAGGGCAAGAAGGTGCTCCTGATCGGCTGCGATCCGAAGAGCGACACGACGTCGCTGCTGTTCGGCGGCCGCGCCTGTCCGACCATTCTGGAGACCTCATCGAAGAAGAAACTCGCGGGTGAAGAGGTCAAGATCGGCGACGTCTGCTTCAAGCGCGACGGCGTGTTCGCGATGGAGCTCGGTGGTCCCGAGGTCGGCCGCGGCTGCGGCGGACGCGGCATCATCCACGGCTTCGAGCTGATCGAGAAGCTCGGCTTCCACGATTGGGGATTCGACTACGTCCTGCTGGATTTCCTCGGCGACGTCGTCTGCGGCGGCTTCGGTCTGCCGATCGCGCGCGACATGTGCCAGAAGGTCATCATCGTCGGCTCGAACGATTTGCAGTCGCTGTACGTCGCCAACAATGTATGCTCGGCGGTGGAGTATTTCCGCAAGCTCGGCGGCAATGTCGGCGTTGCCGGCATCGTCATCAACAAGGATGACGGCACCGGCGAGGCGCAGGCCTTTGCAGATGCGGCAGGCATTCCTGTGCTGGCCTCGATCCCGGCCGATGACGACATCCGCCGCAAGAGCGCGAGCTATCAGATCATCGGCAAGCCGGGCACGCCCTGGGCGACGCTGTTCGAGCAGCTCGCCGAGAACGTTGCCGAGGCGCCGCCGCAGCATCCGCATCCCCTGACGCATGACGGCCTGCTCGGCTTGTTCAAGGCCTCGGAGGTCGGCCGCGACGTCGTGCTCGAAAAGGCGACGGTCGAGGACATGTGCGGCAGCACGGCCGTCACCAAGCCGTCGCTCGAAGTGATCTACGACAATGTGTGATGGGATCGGCTGAGCAGCGGAATGTAATGCCATGAGCGATCCTGTGGTCCACCAGGCGGTGAGTGCGCAAAGTGGTGCGGAGGCGATGGTGCCGGCGCAGCCCGAGGCGCTCGGCTGTCACGCCGGCAAGGCCGAACTCAAGAAGGCGGCCGATGCCGCCGGCAAGAGCGAGGTGCTGGCACGCTACGCGGCCGACTATCCGGCTGGTCCGCATGACCAGCCGCAGAGCATGTGTCCGGCGTTCGGCTCGCTGCGCGTGGGTTTGCGCATGCGGCGCACGGCGACGGTGCTGTCGGGCTCGGCCTGCTGCGTCTATGGCCTCACCTTCACCTCGCACTTCTATGGTGCGCGGCGCAGCGTCGGCTACGTCCCGTTCAACTCCGAGACGCTGGTGACGGGAAAGCTGTTCGAGGACATCCGCGACGCCGTGTTCAAGCTCGCCGACCCCGCCAATTACGACTGCGTCGTGATCATCAATCTCTGCGTCCCCACTGCTTCGGGCGTGCCGCTGCAGATCCTGCCGAAGGAGATCAACGGCGTCCGCATCATCGGCATCGACGTTCCGGGTTTTGGCGTGCCGACCCATGCCGAGGCCAAGGACGTGCTGGCCGGCGCGATGCTGAACTACGCGCGTCGCGAGGCGGAGCAGGGGCCGGTGCAGGCGCCGCGTGCGCCGCGCAGCGACAAGCCGACGATCACCTTGCTGGGTGAGATGTTCCCGGCCGATCCCGTCGGCATCGGCATGATGCTGGCGCCGCTCGGTCTCGCCGCCGGTCCCACGGTGCCGACGCGCGAATGGCGCGAGCTCTATGGCGCGCTGGACTGCGCGGCCGTGGCGGCGATCCATCCGTTCTACACCGCGTCGATCCGCGAGTTCGAGGCGGCAGGCCGCCCGATCATCGGCTCGGCGCCGGTCGGCTGCGACGGCACGGCGGATTGGCTGGAGGCGATCGGCAACGTCTGCGGCGTCGGACGTGCGCAGATCGACGCGGCCAAGACCGCGGTGCTGCCGGCGATCCGCGCGGCGCTTGCGGCCACGCCGATCCGCGGCCGCATCACGCTGTCGGGCTATGAGGGATCGGAGCTTTTGGTCGGGCGCCTCCTGGTCGAGAGCGGGGCTGATCTGCGCTATGTCGGCACGGCCTGCCCGCGCACGCGCTGGTCGGAGGCCGATTGCGCCTGGCTCGAGAGCCGTGGCGTGCGCGTGCAATATCGCGCCTCGCTGGAGCAGGATCTCGCGGCGGTCGATGAGTTCGCGCCTGATCTCGCCATCGGCACCACGCCGGTCGTGCAGAAGGCCAAGGCGCGTGCGATCCCGTCGCTCTACTTCACCAACCTGATCTCGGCGCGGCCGCTGTTCGGCGTCTCCGGTGCCGGCTCGCTGGCGCAGGTCGTCAACGCGGCGATCGCAGGCAAGGCGCGCTTCGACGAGATGCGCGAGTTCTTCGAAGGTGTCGGCGAGGGCGACAATGCGGGCGTGTGGCACGGCACGCCGGTCGAGCGTCCCGAATTCCGCGACAAGTTCCGCAAGGCGGTCGCGGCGCAGGCCAAGAAGCGCAAGTCCGAGGAGATGGTGTGATGCTGATCCTCGACCACGATCGCGCCGGCGGCTATTGGGGGGCGGTCTACGCCTTCACCGCGATCAAGGGCTTGCAGGTGATCATCGACGGCCCGGTGGGCTGCGAGAACCTGCCGGTGACCTCGGTGCTGCACTACACCGACGGCCTGCCGCCGCACGAGCTGCCGATCGTCGTCACGGGTTTGGGCGAGGACGAGCTCGGCCAGAAGGGCACCGAGCAGGCAATGAAGCGCGCGCGCCGCGCGCTCGATCCGGACCTGCCGGCGGTCGTCGTCACCGGTTCGATCGCCGAGATGATCGGTGGCGGCGTGACGCCCGAGGGCTCCAACATCAAGCGCTTCCTGCCGCGCACCATCGACGAGGACCAGTGGCAGAGCGCCAACCGCGCGCTGAGCTGGCTGTGGAGCGAATACGGTCTGCGCAAGGTCCCCGAGCGCAAGACGCGCAAGGACGGCGAGAAGCCCAGGGTCAACATCATCGGGCCGATCTACGGCACCTTCAACATGCCGTCGGATGTCGCCGAGATCCGCCGCCTGATCGAAGGCATCGGCGCCGAGATCAACATGGTGTTTCCGCTCGGCAGCCATCTCGCCGATGTGCCCAAGCTGGTCGATGCCGACGTCAACGTCTGCATGTATCGCGAATTCGGCCGGCTGCTGTGCGAGACCTTGGAGCGGCCTTACCTGCAGGCGCCGATCGGGCTGCATTCGACGACGAAGTTCCTGCGCACGCTGGGCGAGATGCTCGGGCTCGATCCCGAGCCGTTCATCGTCAGGGAGAAGCACACCACGATCAAGCCGCTCTGGGACCTCTGGCGCTCGGTGACGCAGGACTTCTTCGGCACCGCGAGCTTCGGCATCGTCGCGTCGGAGACTTACGCGCGCGGCTTGCGCAATTTCCTGGAGACCGAGCTCGGGCTGCCCTGCAGCTTCGCGATCTCGCGCTGCGCCGGCGCCAAGACCGACAACGACGCCATCCGCAAGGCCATCCACGAGCGGCCGCCGCTGGTGCTGTTCGGCAGCTACAATGAGCGCATGTATGCGGCGGAAGCCGGCAACCGCGCGATCTACATCCCGGCCTCGTTCCCGGGCACGGTGATCCGCCGCCACACCGGCACGCCCTTCATGGGCTATGCCGGCGCGACCTATGTCGTGCAGGAGGTCTGCAACGCGCTGTTCGATGCGCTGTTCAACATCCTGCCGCTCGCCACGCAACTGGACCAGATCGCAGCGACGCCTGCGCGGCTCGAGCGCGAGCTGCCGTGGGACGACGGCGCCAAGCTTGCGCTGGATCAGATCATCGAGACCCAGCCGGTGCTGGTGCGGATCTCCGCGGCCAAGCGGCTGCGCGACGCGGCCGAGCGCGGTGCGCGCCAGGCCGGGCTCGACAAGGTGACGGAAGACGTTCTCGCGCATGCGCGGTCACAGCTCGCAACGGGCCAGGCCGCATAGGGCGACGAGGATGGGGCGGAGAGGGAGAGGACGATGTCGTTGTACGAACGCATGGATCGTGACGTCGCGCCGAGATCGCGCGAGCGGATCGAATATCTCCTGGTCTACGCGATGTGTTTCGTCGTGCTGATGGTCGAGGGCGTGCTGCGCCGGATCGGCTCCATCATCACGGGACACCGGCCCGCGCCGCTCGGCGCGATCGTCGGTGAAGCGAGGATCAAGGCCGCGAACTGCGCGACCTCGTCGTTCATGGGGCTGTGAGGTCCCACGGGTTTCGAGTTTCCGGGCTGTTCGTTTCCGGCCCCGTGAGCTCTGCAAGGAATTCATGCGGCTCGCCGCATGGATGCCATCCCGGCGACGGGATGGCGATTCGACGCCGTTCATCCCGGTGAGCGGCATTCGGCCGAAAGGCCAACACCAGGAGGTACTACGATGGTGGAACCAAACAAGGGAGGCTCGCTGTCGGGGCTGACCGAAGCGGAGGCGAGGGAATTCCATAGCATCTTCATGACGAGCTTTGTGGTCTTCACGGCGGTTGCGATCGTCGCCCACATTCTCGCCTGGATGTGGCGTCCTTGGCTGCCTGGGCCGGCTGGCTACAAGGCGGCGATGGATGGGGCAACCCACTACGCCAATATCGCACTCTCCTACCTGACCTGACCGAAAGGAGAAAACTATGTGGCGCTTGTGGTTGTTGTTCGATCCCCGCAGGGTTCTCGTGGCTCTCGGCGTTTTCCTGTTCGGGCTGGCATTGGTGATTCACTTCATCCTGCTCAGCACCAACCGGTTCAACTGGCTGGAGGGACCGCGTGCAGCGAAGACGTCGTCGATCTCCGATCCGGCGACGCCGCTGAAGCTCACCTAAGAGCTCGCAATACCCAAGGGAAGCGGACGGGCGCCGGCGGCAGACCCCGTTCGCCCGCTTCCCAGACTTTCTCGTTCGTTGAATTCACGTCCCGTGACATGTCACGTCACACGACACGACGATAAGACACGTAGCATATCGAGCGACGGGCAGCGGAGGCAGACCGATGGCAATGCTCAGCTTTGAACGAAAATACCGCGTCCGCGGCGGAACGTTGATCGGCGGTGACCTCTTCGATTTCTGGATCGGACCGTTCTACGTCGGCTTCTTCGGCGTGACGACGATCTTCTTCACCTTCGTCGGCGTGGCGCTGATCCTCTACGCCACGGCGCTCGGACCGACCTGGAATCTCTGGCAGATCAGCATCAACCCGCCCGACGCCAAATACGGGCTGTCATTCGCGCCGCTCACGGAGGGCGGCTTCTGGCAGCTCATCACGGTGTGCGCGCATGGCGCGTTCGTCTCGTGGGCGCTGCGGGAGGTCGAGATCTGCCGCAAGCTCGCGATCGGCTATCACGTGCCGGTCGCCTTCGGCTTCGCGATCTTCGCCTATTTCACGCTGGAAGTGATCCGTCCGGTGCTGATGGGCTCGTGGAGCTACGCCTTCCCTTACGGCATCATCACTCATCTCGATTGGGTGTCGAACACCGGCTATCAGTTCGGCAACTTCCACTACAATCCCGCGCACATGATCGCGATCACGTTCTTCTTCACGACGTGTCTCGCGCTCGCGCTGCACGGATCGCTGATCCTGTCGGCCGCCAACCCGGGCAAGGGCGAGGAGATGAAGTCGCCCGAACATGAGAACACGATGTTTCGCGATCTGATCGGCTATTCGATCGGCACGCTCGGCATCCACCGCCTCGGTCTGTTTCTGGCGCTGTCGGCCGTGTTCTTCAGTGCCGTTTGCATCGTCATCTCCGGTCCCGCCTGGCTCATGCCCGAAGGCAACGCCTGGTCGGATTGGTGGGATTGGTGGCGCAGGGTCCCGATCTGGTCGCCGCCGCAATGAGTTCAAGGAGAGGTCGTCATGGCCCAATACCAGAACATCTTCACGCAGATCCAAGTTCGTAGTGCGATCTATCCGGGCATCCCGATCGAGCCCGGCGTCTGGGAGCGGCTCGGCAAGGGCAGCTATAATTACTGGTTCGGCAAGCTCGGCGACGCCCAGGTCGGCCCGGTCTATCTCGGCTTCCTCGGCCTCGCTTCGCTGATGTCCGGCTTCGTTGCGATCGAGATCATCGGTCTCAACATGCTGGCGTCGGTGAACTGGAGCCCGCTGGAGTTCATCCGCCAGTTCTTCTGGCTGTCGCTGCAGCCGCCGGCCCCGGAATACGGCCTGCAGATCTTCCCGCCGCTGCAGGAGGGCGGCTGGTGGCTGATGGCCGGGTTCTTCCTGACGACGTCGATCCTGTTGTGGTGGGCGCGCACCTACCGCCGCGCCCGGGCGCTCGGCCTCGGCACCCATGTGTCATGGGCGTTCGCCTCGGCGATCTGGCTCTATCTCGTGCTCGGCTTCATCCGTCCAATCTTCATGGGAAGCTGGAGCGAGGCGGTGCCGTTCGGGATCTTCCCGCACCTCGACTGGACCAATAACTTCTCCATCACTCACGGCAACCTGTTCTACAATCCGTTCCACATGCTCTCGATCGCCTTCCTGTACGGATCGGCGCTCCTGTTTGCGATGCATGGTGCGACGGTGCTGGCGATCAGCCGCTACGGCGGCGAGCGCGAGCTCGAGCAGATCGTCGACCGCGGCACGGCTTTCGAGCGTGGTGCGCTGTTCTGGCGCTGGACGATGGGCTTCAACGCGACGGCCGAATCGATCCATCGGTGGGCGTGGTGGTTTGCCGTGCTTTGCACCTTGACCGGCGGCATCGGTATCCTACTGTCAGGCACCGTCGTCGATAATTGGTTCGAGTGGGGCGTGAAACACGGGCTGGCGCCGCCGCGCTGAAGTCCTGCAGGTCTTGAAATGTTGGACAGAGTTGATTCTGATCAGATCGAGATGGCCGGGCGCAGCACGCGCCCGGCCAGTCTTTTGCAAGCCATGCGCGAGCGGACCAAGGCGCTGCATATGACCGCCGAACGGACCGGTATCGTCGCCGAATTGTTGCGCGGTCGCGGCACGCGCGGCGCGTATGCGCTGCTGCTGCGCAATCTGCTGCCGGTCTATGAAGCACTCGAAGCCGAGCTGTTGCGGCATCGGGATACGCCGGTGACGGGCCGCATCGTTCGGCCCGAGTTGCATCGCGTTGCCGCCATCAAGGCTGATCTCGCGCAGCTCGGCGCCAGCGACCGGCCATTGCTGCCCGAGACGATCGCCTATGTCAGCGCCATCAGGGACGCCGGCGCCGGCTCCGGTCATGCGCTGCTGGCCCACGCCTATACGCGTTATCTCGGCGATCTCAGCGGCGGCCAGATCATCAAGCGCATTCTCGCCCGCTCGCTGAATCTGGAGCGCGAGGCGCTGTCGTTCTACGAGTTTCCTGCGATCGCCGATATCCCGCGCTTCAAGGACGAGTACCGCGATGCGCTGGAGCAGGCTGGCGCCGCGATGGCCGAGCACGACATTGTCGTCGAGGAAGCGGCTACCGCGTTCCAACTGAATATCACGTTGTCGCAAGCGTTGCAGGCGGCGGCCGGCCTCGGGACTTGAGCTAGGCAGGCGCTCTCCACGCGTCATTTCGGGGCGCGCGGAACGCGCGAGCCCGGAATCCATAGCCACGACCGGTCATGAGGATGCGAGATGCGCGTGGCGCTCGTCTCCGACGCACCATGCCCTGTGGTTATGGATTCCGGGCTCATTCGCGCTGCTTCAAAACGGCTTCGCCGTCTTGCGCGCGAATGCCCCGGAATGACGTGTGGAAAGGGCGCGGGCATCGCATGAGCAGCTTGGCCGTCGGGCCAGCGAACGCAGCCGCGAGTTGCGTTCACCCCTCGCTCTGCGAGCGATACCACACCAGATGCTCGATGATCTCGAGCGTCCGCGCCGTCGAATTGCGGATGCTCTCCAGCATTTCCGGCATGCTTCCGGCCTGCGCGCCGTGCGTCACTTCGAGCGCGGCGAGCTGCGCATTCTCCACCGTCGAGGCCGCCAGCTCCTTGTAGATCAGGCTCGCGCTCTGATCGAGCCGAAGGCTTGGCCGGCGCTTGCCGTCGATCTCCTCCTGGAAGCGCGCGCGCGCCGCCTCGGCGGTCTTGCGCTCGGACAGGTCCGAGAAGATCAGCACGAAGCCGAGCACGCGGTCCTGCGGTGCGATCACGGGATCTGCACGGACCATCAGCGGCCGTGGCGGCGCGGTGCCACCGGCGAGCGCCAGCTCGCCGCGCCAGCTCCGCTTGTTGCGCATCAGGTCGTCGAGACTGGCGCGGAATTCCGCCGGCGCCGTGAAATAGCTGCCGAGATCGCGCAGGTGCGGAATGTGCGGATGGGTGGTGCGCAGCTGCTGTTCGAACGCCTCGTTCAGGAGCAGGATGCGGCCCTCGACGTCGGCGATGATGACGGGCTGCTCCGAGCGCAACACCTGGCCGCTGATCGTCGCGAGCTGGTCCTGTGCGATCACCATCCGTACCGAGCGCAGCTGGAGCGCCACGTCCGCCACGGTCTCGCTGATCAAGCGAGCGGAGGCCAGCTCCGCCACGGACCAGGGCTCGGATTTTCCCTCGACCACCTGGTGCCATTGCGCGAACGAGCGGCGCGGTGACAGATCGGAGGGATCGTCGCCGATGATGACCGCCTTGAGCGGATCGCCTCCCCAGGTCACCGTCCTGACCTGCTCCGGCCTGAACCACAGCAGATACTCTCCATCGCTGGCCGACAGAGGCGCGGCAATCAGTCCGCTCGCGCTCGCGCGGAGGTCCATGAAGCCCGGCTCGTCGAGCGTCAGCGACGTGGTTGCGGTGAGCCCCTGCGGCCCGGGGCCCGCCGTCTGGCGGCTGCGATCGAGCCATGCGGCGAGATCGCGGATGCGCTGCGTCGACGGGACGTCGCCGGCGGTGGTGACCTGGCCCTCGAACAGCAGCGCGGCCCCACTGGCGCCCAGCGGCTGCAGCAGTGATTGCGAGCCGTCGAACAGCGCGGCCTGCCATTCGCCATCCCGGGAGACGGCCTCGACCAGCCGCTGCTCCAACCGGCGCACGACCAGTTCGGAATGGCTCTGGGCAAAACTCTCGAGCGCCGCGATGCGGATCGCACAGGTCTCGGCCAGCGCCTCGCAGGCGGCGCGGATGGTGAACGGCACGAAGCGCGGCTCGTAATGATGGCAGGCGATCAGCCCCCACAGCTTGCCGCTGACCATCAGCGAGCAGACCAGCGTCGCGCCGACGCCCATGTTCTGGAGATATTTCTGGTGGATCGGCGACATGCTGCGCAGGCAGCTCAAGGACATGTCGAGGTCGCGTCCGTTGAGCGGAGAGATACGCGGCTGCAACGGCACCGGCGTGTAGTTCACATCGACCAGCAGGCGCACGCGGTTGCGCTCGTAGAGCCTCCGCGCGATCTGCGGAATGTCGGAGGCCGGATAACGGTTGCCGAGGAAGGCTTCCAGATCCGGGCGCCGCCGTTCCGACAGCACCTCGCCGTGCCCTTCTTCGTCGAAACGGTAGACCATGACGCGATCGTAGCCGGTGATCTCCTTGAAGATCGTCGCGGTCTCGTCGCTCAGGCCGAGCAGAGACGACGCCGAAGTGATGTGGTGGAAGGCGCCATCGAGCGCGGGCGCAATGTTGGTGGTCTTTGTCGCCGGCTCCAGCTCGACGATCAGTCCACCGTTCGACGGGCGATGAATCGTGCAGTCGACACGGCGCGGCGGCGAGCCGGTCGTGCATTGCAGGGTCATCGGCTTGAGGTGCAGTGGACCGCTGAGATGGGGCAGGATCTGGAATGGCAGATCACCCCCGAGATCCCGGAGGGGCCGCCCGACGACGGCGTTCGTACCGAGAAAGGCCGCAGCGTTGCCGCTGGCCTGGATCACGACGTTCTCGGGTTCCTTGATCGCCAGCAGGATGCCGTGCGGCTGGATCGAGCCTGCGAGCTGAATCTGCTCGCGCTCGCAATTCATAAGAGTAGCGTGGCCGAAGGCTGGCGTCGTCAGCGGAACGGGCAACTAGCTCCCCTTTTCGGTTTCCTCGCCGTCTTCTTCTGGTTGAGAGAGATTATACCGATCGAGCTTGGCGTAAAGGCTTTGCCGGCTGAGGCCGAGAATTTCCGCAGCCGACGTCCGGTTCCCGTTGGCGAGCTCGAGCGCGGCACGGACGTAGTGCTGCTCGACGACTTCGACCGTGCTCTTCACCAGCTTGCGCAGCGGAGTTTTGCCGACCGATTCGTTGAGGGCGGCGAGCGCAGTCCGAAGGTTGTCATGCTCCGCCGTCGGCGACAACCTCCGGGCAATATTGCGCAGCACGAGGCCGATCCGGCGCTGGCCATCCGGACCATAGGCTGCCGCGGAGATTTCGACCTCCGTCTCGGTTCCCAGCTCGCCCTGGATCGTGGTCGACAGCAGGCGGACGGTGCCGTGGCGCTCGACATTGGAGACCAGCACCGAAAGATCGGCGCCGGGACGGATCAGCCATCGGCTCAGCTTCTCGTCGATCAGCGCGTCTTTCGATCCGATTTCGACCAGTTCCAGAAACGCCCGATTGGCGCGCTTGATGACGCCTGCGACGTCGATGCTGATGACCGCGTCCGGAAGATTGTCGATCAGCGCTTCGGGATTGTCCGGCACCGGCCCGGGCTGGGCGACCTTGCCGATCGGCGCCATCTGCAGCAGGAACATCGGCGCGTTGTCGCTGGTCATCAGCGATCCCCGGAGCATCCAGGGGGTGGCGTCCTCACCGACGTGAATCACGATGCCCGGCGCCTTGCCCTGGTCGCGCACGCGCCTCAGCATCAGCTCCACCGGTTCGCGGTCCTTGGGAGGAATCTCCTGCAGGAACTCGCGGCCGACCAGATTGTCCCTGCGGCGGCCAGAGGCCCCCAGCGCCGCGGCGGCCGTCCGGTTGGCTTCGACGATGCGCAGGTCCGAGACCTTCGTCAGCAGCACGGCCTCGTTGGAGTCCTCGATGACCAGCCGGTAGCGCGTCTCGATCTCGCGCAGCCGCCAGTAATCGCGCTCGATCGTCTGCTGGGCCGAGATCAGCCGGGCCTGGAGCTCCGCGACCGCCTGCAGGTTCTTGCCGATCGCCAGCATGCCGGCACGGCCACCGAGCAGCACGGTGGTGAATTCCATCGGCAGTTCCAAGCCGCTCGGGAACCGCTGTGTGATCTGGCGAAAGGCGGAGATACCGGTCCGCTTGGTGTCCTGCATGATGCGCTCGATCTTCTCGCTCGCATCATCGACGATCTCGGACCAGGGGCGCCCCAGCCACACATCGACATTCTCGGCTGACATGTTCGGAGACAGCGTTGCCTCACGGATCACGCCGTCCATGTCGAGCAGCAATGTCACGTCGGGTCGTGGACCGTGAAACTCGGCCATCGTCTTGGCACCCGTTGAGACGCTCACAGGATCGCGGCCACATCGTTGGCGCGCATTTTGAAGGTGTTGCGCCGCATCCCGCTAACGTATTGAGAGTCTTGAAGATGTCGTTAGTCCACGCAGCGCCCTCAGTGTCAAGGCTTATTTCCGGGCACGCGGCTGTCGCTGGTATTCCTGCGCCTATTGCATGCTCGAACTGCGACGGATTCGCTCACTTTCAGTTCATCGGAACATGACAAGAGTTCGTGACATTGATACGTGTAAGGTCAGATGACCTGAGTAACGAAACGGCGAAATCGGGAGGATCAATGATGCTCAGAGCGGGATTGGTTGTATCTGTAATTATTACAACTTTAGCGGGTGCCGCACTGGCGATGGACGGCGGTGACGCTGCGAAGGGCGAACAGGTCTTCAAGCAGTGCATGACCTGCCACCGCATCGGTCCCGATGCGAAGAACGCGGTCGGTCCGGTCCTGACCGGCGTCATTGGACGAGCGACCGGGACCTATCCCGGCTTCGCCTATTCGGATCTCAACAAGCATGCCGGCGAGGCCGGGCTGGTGTGGACCGACGACAACATCTTCGAATATCTCGTCGATCCCAGCGCGTTCCTGAAGAAGTTCCTCACCGAGAAGGGCAAGACGGACCAGGCGACCGGCTCGACCAAGATGGTGTTCAAGCTCGCCAACGAGCAGCAGCGCAAGGACGTCATCGCCTATCTCAAGACGTTCTCGACCGAGAAGAAATGATTTGGTCGAACGTCATCGCCAGCGCTGCCGCAGGTCGGCGGCGTTGGCGAGACCTGATGCCGCCAGGCACGCCGCAAGCCAGAACCACGGCGCATCCACGAGCACGCAGCGCAGCGCCAGCAGCAGGAACACGCCGGCGAGCAGGTTCGGCAGCAATGCCCGCGGGCTGATGCCGCGACGAGAGCGCCGCCAGACCAGCGCGATGGCGATCAGCTCCACCGCGACGACCGCAAGAATCAGGTCGACCAGATGCGGGCTGCGAAACAGCTCATCCATCGCGCGAAGCCGCTAGGCGGCCCGCGCCAGTCCGGTCAGATGGGCGATGTTCTTGAAGAAGATCCGCACATGCGACAGCGGCTTGGCGCGCACCAGCTCCTTGTTCATGTAGGCGTCCCATGTGAGCTGCTGCACGTCGCGGTCACGGCAGATGGCGACGAAGCGCTCGCGGCGGGCATCGTTCGTGTACCAGTAGCGCTGCATCATGCCGAGGATGAAGAACACCGCGCCATGCTTGCGCATGAAGACCTTGCGGGCCGTCGCCAATGCAGCGGCGTCGCCGGTCTTCAGGAACAGCGCAACGGCATCGGCAGCGGCGCGGCCGCCGGCCATCGCATAGTAGATGCCTTCGCCGGAAGCGGGCGCCACCACTCCGGCCGCGTCGCCGGCCAGCACGATGTCGCGGCCATTGTCCCAGCGCCGCAGCGGCTTCAGCGGGATCGGCGCCCCCTCGCGGCGAATGGTTTCGAGCTCGTCGAGCGCCGCCGCCTTGCGGAATTCGGCGACCGAGCCGCGCAGCGAAAAACCCTTGCAGGCGCTGCCGGTGCCGATGCTGGTGGTCGTCCCATGCGGGAACACCCAACTGTAGAAATCGGGCGACAGCTTGCCGCGATAGACGACATCGCAGCGCGTCGCGTCGAACAGCGGATGGCCCGGATCGGGTGAGCGCACGATCTCATGATAGGCGAACACGTAGCGAATCTCGTCCGCGCCGGGGATGCATTGCCGCGCGACCGCCGACACTGCGCCATCCGCGCCGATCACCGCACGGGCCCGCACGATGTCCGGCCGCAGGCTGCCATCATCCATGCGACGCTCGTAGTGCACGACGGCGGTGCCGTCGGCATCGCGCGCGATCCGGCTGTAGGTGCCGGTCCGGCGGATCGCGCCGCTGTCGGCGGCGCGCGTGCGCAGCCATTTGTCGAAATGTTCGCGATCGACCATGCCGACGAAGCCGCCATCGATCGGCATGTCGACGTCGCGGTTGCTCGGCGACACCATGCGGGCGGAGGAGATGCGCGCCACCAGGAGTTGGTCGGGGATCTCGAACTCGGCGATCAGCCGCGGCGGAATCGCACCGCCGCAGGGCTTGATGCGGCCGGCCTTGTCGAGCAGCAGCACACGCTGGCCCTTGCGGGCGAGATCATTGGCGGCGGTTGCGCCGGCGGGGCCGCCGCCGATGACCACGACGTCGAAGGTTTCCGGGCTGGAAGAGGAAGTCATCGCTCAGGCTCCGATGTTGGCTGGCTGTGGCGCAAGGCTCGTTTGAGCCACGCGTGGGCTCTTGATCCAGATTGCGAGCCAGGCGGCGAGGACGAACAGTGCGGCTTCGGCGGCGAACACCGCCGCATAGGCCGAGGCGGTGGTGGGCATGAAATGGCGCGCGGCGTCCGCCGCGGCCGTGCCGACGAAGCCGCCGATGCCGAACGAGATCGCCTGCGAGGCGCCCCACAGGCCCATCCGCGTGCCCTCGCGGTTGTCGCGTCCTTCGCTGACCATGTTCATCATCGCGCCGATCGCCGCGATCGCGTAGACGCCGTTGGTGATGCCGAGCAAGAGCACGGAGGCGCGCAGCGGCCACGCCGGGCCGATCGTGGCGGCGGCGACGAGGCTGAGCAGCGCCAGCGCCGAGGCGAGGCAGCCGCCGATGATCCAGGGCTGCGGCCGCGTCCGCCAGTCGGCACGCAGGCTCGCCATCGCCGGCATCAGGATCATGCCGATCAGCGCACCCATGTGCTGGACCGAGGACAGCTGCGTGGTCTGGCCCGGCGTCATGCCGAACACGCTGCCGGCGAACGGCTCCAGGATCAGGTCCTGGGCGCTGTAGGCCAGCATCGACACGAAGATGAAGATGGCGAAGCGCCGCGCCTGCGGTTCGCGGCAGATCTCGCGGAAATCGTCCATGAAGCCGCCGCGCTCGGCGGCGGCGGAAATCGAGCCTGCAGAAACCTCCGGCTGCTCGATGCCCCAGACGCCGACCAGGGTCAGCACCATGGCGATGGCCGAGACGGTGCCGGACACCAGCATCAGCCGCTCGCCGGAGAACGGGTCGAGCGCCTTGCCGGCGACGGCCGTCGTGACGATGAAGCCTGCAATCATCATGATCCAGGCGATCGAGGCGGCGGCGCTGCGCCGCTCCGGCGCGGTGCGCTTGGCGAGCAGCACCAGCAGCGAGGTGCCGGCGGCGCCGACGCCGATGCCGATCATGATGAAGGCGATCACGGCCACGACGAGGCCAAGAGCGAGATGGCTCGCCATCAGCGCGGTGGCGGCTGCGGCCAGAAGGCCGCCTGCGGCGAGCACGGCCATCCCGCCGACGATCCAGGCGAACCGGCGGCCGTCGACATCGGAGCCGTGGCCGAGCCACGGCCGCAGCACCTGCATCGCATAGTGGATCGCGACCAGCAGGCCAGGGATCATCGCCGGCAAGGCGAGTTCGATCACCATCACGCGGTTCAACGTCGACGTCGTCAGTACCACCACCGCGCCGAGCGCGGTCTGCACCAGGCCGAGCCTGATGATGCCGAACCAGGACAGGTGAGCAGGTGAGGCCGTGGTCATCCGCATCATGCTGCCAGTCCCGCCAGCGCGAAGGCCGACACCAGCATGCCCAGCACGTAGAGCAGCACGCCGGTCCCGTTGTACCAGGGCGCGAGCTCGCGCGGGCTCGTCATCAGCCGCCGCATCAGGATGAACTGCACCGCGAGCATGGCGGTGACGATCACGGCATGGATGGGACGGCTCCAGGCCAGCAGCAGCGCGATCACGCCGATCTGCGCCAGCGCCATCGTGATGCAGGCCAGACGGGCGGCGGCCTCGGCGCCGAGCATCACCGGCAGCGAGCGGACATTGCTGATGCGGTCGCCGCCGATCGACTTGAAATCGTTCAAGGTCATGATGCCGTGGGCGCCGGCGCTGTACAGCAGCGCGATCGACAGCACCTGCCAGGACGGCGCCTGTGCGCTCATGATCGCCGCCGCCGTGATCCAGGGCAGGCCTTCGTAGCAGAGGCCGACGGCGCTGTTGCCCCACCAGCCGTTCTGCTTCAGCCGGATCGGCGGCGCGCTGTAGGCCCAGGCCAGCGCGAGGCCGAGCGCCGCGGCGGCAAATCCCCAGGGGCCGAGCAGGGTGGCGACACCGAGTGACAGCACGGTCCAGATCAGCGCGATATAGAGGCCCCAGCGTCCGGGAATCCGGCCCGACGGGATCGGGCGGTTTGGCTCGTTGAGCGCATCGACGTGACGGTCGAACCAGTCGTTGACGGCCTGGCTGGTGGCGCACACCATCGGCCCGGCGAGCACGAGGCCTGCGATCACGGTGGGCCAGCGCGGCGCCAGCGGTGCGCCCGACGACACCACGCCGCAGCCGAACGCCCAGATCGGCGGAAACCAGGTGATCGGCTTCAACAGTTCGAGGACCGCCGAGGGATGAAGCCTTGAAGGAAGCCTTGAGCCAAGCTTCGGGGCAAGCGGGACGGGCGCGATCTCGGTCATTGCAACTTTCCACCTATTCCAACTGGCTGTCGTCTTCGGTCGGCTCGGCAAGGCCGTAGCGCCGCAGCTTGACGTAGAGGCTCTGACGGCTGAGGCCGAGCATCTCGGCGGCGGTGGCGCGGTTGTCGCCGGTGAGCTTCAGCGCCGTCTCGATGCACATCCGCTCGATCACGTCGGTGGTCTCGCGCACCAGCTCCTTGAGCGGCACGCGGCCGATCAGTTCGGCGAGCTGCTCGCGCGAGCGCGGAACGTAGCCGTGGTTGCCGCTATCGCCGGTGATGCGCGGGCTGACGTTGCGGATGGTGAAGCCGAGCCGGGCCTGGCCGGAGGCGCCGACCGTGGCGGCCGAGATCTCGACGTCGACCGGCGAGCCATGCTCGCCGCGGACGACGCTGGAGAACAGCTTCACGCTGCCATGCTGGCGCAGATTGGTCAGCATGACCGAGAAGTCGATCGCCGACTTGCCGATCCAGCGGTCGATCGTCTCGCCGAGAATCTGGTGCATGTTCTCGATCTGGGCGAGCTGGAGAAAGGTGGCGTTGGCGTGCAGCAGACGGCCATCCATGTCGGTGATGACGAAGCCGTCGGGAGCCGCCTCGACGAACTGCACCAGTTGCGTATTGACGTCGGAGGCCTTCGAGATCGCCGGCTGCGAGGTCTGCGGCGAGAACCGCAGCAGGTACAGCGACGTCGTGTCCTGCCGGAAGAAGGTGCCGTCGAGCAGATAGTCGCGCCCGCCTTCGAGCCTGATCCGGGCGCGCTCGATCTTGCCCTGCGACCGGATCGCCAGCGCCAGCGATTGCGACATCGACAGGTCGTCGAGCAGCAGGGCATCGGGAAACAGCTTGCCGATCAGGCTGGCGGCGCCGTGGTCGAGCAGGGCGGCCGCGGCCGGATTGGCCTCGACGATGCGATGGCTGGCGGCGTCGATGATCAGCACCGGCTCGGCGGTGATCTGGAACAGGATCCGGTAGCGCGACTCGGCGTTGCGCATGCGCGAGTAGTCGCGCTCGATCGCCACCTGGGCCTCGATCAGCTTCTGCTGGAGCGCGGCGGTGGCGCGCACGTCGCGGCCGACGGCAACGAAGCGGGCCGCGCCCTTGATCGCGACGACCGCGAACAGGATCGGGATGTCCGGTCCGCGCGCGGCCGGATAGCGCACCTCGCGCCAGCGCGACACCTTGCGCTCGGAGGCTTCGGCGAGCAGCAGCTCTGGCTTGGTCTGGCTTTCCTCGGACACTGTTGCTTGCCAGGATCGGCCGATCCACTCGTCTGTGTTTCTCAATTCAAGCGGCAGCCCGGCCTGTTGAAAGGCCAGGTCCTGAATGTTGCCGTCGGCGTCGAGCGCGAGCGCAATGTCGGATGCTGCGGCCACCAGCATGGCCGCAACATCCGCATTGAGATCGCCAAGCGAATCTTTCGGAGCTCTGAACGCCCTCACCAACGCCGTTGTCCTCCCAATCAAGGAGCCTTCGCGCGGCAAGTCTCGTTCCAGCAATCATCTTCACTGCACCCTCAGCTATCGCCGTTCGGTCAGAAGACTGACGACGTGCCGGGCTTGCGAAGCCTCTCTGCTCGGATCGGAGACGACACCGTCGCCGCCGACCAGAAGAACGAGTTCAGGCCGTTCAATAAACGCAGGACCGCAGACCAGCACGCCGATGTCCTGGTTGGAGGACTCGCGTCTGGCCACCCTTATGTTCGAGGCGAGATCGTCGAGCTTCTTGTCGCTGTTGGCGAAGAACTCGACGACATTGAACCATTGCGAGCGGAGCGCCTCGATGAAGCCGCGGTCGGCCGTGTCCGGCTCGATCCAGGTCTCGAAGCCGTCGCGCCGGAAGAATTCGCTGGCGAGCACCAGACCGAACATCATGTGGCCCATCTCGCGCCGGTCGCCGGGCGCCGTCGTCAACAGGACACGCAGTCCCGTCGGCGCCACCGCGAGCTCGGCGCAGAACGCCGGACTGAAGTGCCGCAGCAGCTGCTGCAGCCGCCACAATCCGAGGGTCACGTCGGCGAAGTCGCGCTCGTCATCGGCCCAGAGATGGCGCAGGTGGTTGGCGGTCGGCACCAGGAGATCGAGATAGATCCGCTCCAGCGTCTCGCCATGATCGCGATGCGACTGGATGCAGGCCACCGCGCGATCGTCATCGGCGTCGAGCACCAGCTCGGCGAAGTCGGCGGCCTCCTGCGCGGAGGCCGTGATGATCGCGGGGACGCGTTCGAGCGCAGAGGCGTGAGCCATCACGAGCCGCGGAATGATCTCGGCTTCGATCGCGCCGTTGAGCTGCGGATGGCGCGTGCTGTGCAATGGCACGTTGACGCGCGGCGTGGCCGGCGGATGAAAGCCGGACTGCCCACGCTTCGTCCGAAAGCGGGCTCGCGGAAAACGGACTGTCTCATTGAGCTCGGTCATAAGCGCCTCCCCTCCATATGAGCGCACGTCACTCGTTGCGTCAATATTATCTGACGTCAATTTTGATTGACACTCTTCCTGCCCAGGTCTAGCGTTTCCCCATCGGGCTCGCACTCGGGGATTTGCGATGCGCCACCTGCGAACTGCACAACGTAACGTTGATCAGACCGAGTGCGGTGCACCAGCAGTGTCCCTGTGGTTGTCATCATCGCACCACCCGGCACTGGTGTTGTCAAATCATCTTTACACATCATGTGATGCGCAATTCACGTCCGCCACTGATCCGTCGCTGTGGAGTCAGCTCTGCTACACACCTGAGCCGACGCCGCGTGCAAAGCGGCAAGCGCTTTACACGCCTGAGGAAAAGCGCAGGCGCGATGCCACGCCCTGGACGCTGGTGCAGGGAATTCTGGCGCCGCTGCAATTTCTTGTCTTTCTGATCAGTCTCGGATTGGTGGCGCGTTATCTCGCGACCGGCGACGGCCTCTGGCTGGCCACGGCCTCGGTCGTTCTGAAGACGGCGCTGCTCTACACCATCATGATCACCGGCTCGATCTGGGAGCGGATCGTGTTCGGGCGCTATCTGTTCGCACCGGCCTTCTTCTGGGAGGACGTGTTCTCGATGCTGGTGATCGCGCTGCATACGGCCTATCTCGCCGCGATCATCGGCCACATCGGATCGGCGCGGCAGCAGATGCTGCTCGTGCTCGCCGCCTACGCGGCCTATGCGATCAACGCCACGCAATTCCTGCTCAAGCTGCGCGCGGCGCGGCTGCAGGAGCAGGCGATGGCGCAGGCTGGCGTGACCAGCGTGGAGCGGGCGTCATGACCATTCTCGCGCAGGCCTGCGCCGTTTCCCCGGCATCGTCGCCCGACGGCGTGCTGCGCGAGCGCGGCCAGCGCGAAGTGTTCTGCGGCCTCACCGGCATCGTCTGGCTGCACAGAAAGATTCAGGACGCATTCTTCCTCGTCGTCGGCTCGCGCACCTGCGCGCATCTGATCCAGTCGGCCGCGGGCGTCATGATCTTCGCCGAGCCGCGCTTCGCCACTGCGATCATGGAGGAGCGTGATCTCGCCGGCCTCGTCGACGCCAATGACGAACTCGATCGCATCGTCGGTCAGCTCTTGGCGCGCCGGCCGGATATCAAGCTCCTGTTTCTCGTCGGCTCTTGTCCGTCGGAGGTGATCAAGCTCGATCTGTCGCGCGCAGCGCTGCGGCTGTCACAGCATTTTTCGCCGGGCGTCCGTGTGCTGAACTACTCGGGCAGCGGCATCGAGACGACGTTCACGCAAGGCGAGGACGCCTGCCTCGCCTCGCTGGTGCCGGTGCTGCCGGCCGCCGATCGTGGTGCGGGGCCGTCGCTGCTCGTCGTCGGTGCGCTCGCCGACGTGGTGGAAGACCAGTTCAAGCGGACCTTCACGGCGCTCGGCATCGACAAGGTGGCATTTCTTCCACCGCGGCGCTCCTCGGAGCTGCCGGCCGTTGGACCGGAGACGCGCGTGCTGCTGGCGCAGCCCTTCCTCGGCGACACCGCGCGGGCGCTGGAGGAGCGGGGCTGCCGCCGCATCGCGGCGCCGTTCCCGCTCGGCGGCGAAGGCAGCGCGCTGTGGCTCGCGGCCGCCGCTGAAGCTTTCGGCGTCTCGCGCCCCCATGTCGAGCGCACCATCGCGCCGCTCAAGGCGCGGGCCGAGCGCGCGCTGGCGCGCTACCGGGCGCAGCTGGCGGGCAAGCGCGTGTTTCTGTTCCCGGACTCCCAGATCGAGATTCCGCTGGCGCGTTTCCTGGCGCGCGAGATCGGCATGGAGCTGGTCGAGGTCGGCACACCCTATCTGCATCGCGACCATCTCGCCGCCGAGCTGAAGCTGCTGCCTGACGGCACGCAGCTCAGCGAAGGCCAGGACGTCGAGCGTCAGCTCGACCGCTGCCGCGCCGCGCGGCCGGATCTCGTCGTTTGCGGGCTCGGGCTCGCCAATCCGTTGGAGGCCGAAGGCCTCACGACCAAATGGTCGATTGAGCTGATCTTCACGCCCATTCAAGGGTTCGAGCAGGCCGGCGATCTCGCCGAGCTGTTCGCGCGGCCCCTGTTGCGTCAAACCAGACTGGCGGTGTGAGATGCAGCTGTCGGTCTGGACATATGAAGGACCGCCGCACATCGGAGCGATGCGCATCGCCACCGCGATGCGCGACGTGCACTACGTGCTGCATGCGCCGCAGGGCGACACCTATGCCGATCTGCTGTTCACGATGATCGAGCGCCGCGACCGCCGCCCGCCCGTCACCTACACCACCTTCCAGGCGCGCGATCTCGGCGGCGACACCGCCGACCTGCTGCAGAGCGCGGTGCGCGCCGCGTACGATCGCTTCCAGCCGCAGGCGATGCTGGTTGGCGCCTCCTGCACCGCGGAACTGATCCAGGACGATCCCGGCGGGCTGGCGCAGGCCTTGAAGCTTCCGATTCCAGTGATCCCGCTCGAGCTCCCGGCCTATCAGCGCAAGGAGAATTGGGGGGCCTCGGAAACGTTCTATCGGATTGTACGGGCGTTGGCTGCGTCTTCCGCGAACGGCTCCCCCCGCCGTGCAAGGGAGGCAGGCGCTCGTCCAGCCTGCAACCTGCTTGGTCCGACGGCGCTCGGCTTCCGTCACCGCGACGATCTCGCGGAAGTGACCAGGCAGGTTGTGGAGCTCGGCATCGACATCAACGTGGTGGCACCGTGGAATGCGACGCCGGCCGATCTCGCCCGGCTTCCCGAGGCCGATTTCAACATCGTGCTCTATCCCGAAATCGCCGCGACCGCCGCGCAATGGCTGCAGCGCCAGTTCGGCCAGCCCTTTACGCGTACGATTCCCATCGGCGTGACCGCGACGCGCGAGTTCATCGCCGAGGTCGCTCAGCTCGCAGGTGTCGACGCATCGCCCGTGCTGGCGCGCAGCGAGAGCCGGCTGCCGTGGTATTCGCGCTCGGTCGACTCGACCTATCTCACCGGCAAGCGCGTCTTCATCTTCGGCGATGCCACCCATGCCGTGGCCGCAGCGCGGGCCGCCACCCAGGAGCTCGGCTTCGAGGTCGTCGGCCTCGGCACCTATGCTCGCGAATTCGCCCGCGAGATCCGCGAGGCTGCCGCGATCTACGGCGTCGAGCCGCTGATTACCGACGACTATCTGGAAGTCGAGACCCGCGTCAGCGAGCTGCGTCCCGAGCTCGTGCTCGGCACGCAGATGGAGCGCCACATCGCCAAGCGGCTCGGCATTCCCTGCGCGGTGATCTCGTCGCCGTGCCACGTGCAGGATTTCCCGGCGCGCTACTCGCCGCAGATGGGCTTCGAAGGCGCCAACGTGCTGTTCGACACCTGGGTGCATCCGCTGATGATGGGCCTGGAAGAGCATCTGCTCGGCATGTTCCGCGAGGACCACGAATTCGCCGATCACGCGCCGTCGCATCTCGGCGCCGCACCGGCGGCGCCTGCGCCTGCGCCGCTCCGCGTGGTCGAATCCACGACATCGACCGAACTCGCCTGGGCCACCGACGCCGAGCGCGAGCTGACCAAGATTCCCTTCTTCGTTCGCGGCAAGGCGCGCCGCAACACCGAGCGGTTCGCGCGCGAGCGCAACGTCAACCTGATCACACTCGAGACCTTATATGATGCCAAAGCGCATTTCGGTCGCTGACAAGACACCCATCCGGGTGGTGATCGTGACGATGGACAGCCATCTCGCCTCGGCTGCCGTGCGCGCGCGCACGACGTTGCAGGCGGAGCTGCCCGGCCTCGATCTCAAGGTGCATGCGGCCGACGAGTGGGGCTGCAATCCGGCCGCGCTGGAGCACTGCCTCGCCGACATCGCCACCGGCGACATCGTCGTCGCCACCATGCTGTTCATGGAAGATCACATCCAGCCGGTGCTGCCGGCGCTGCAGGCGCGCCGCGACCATTGCGATGCCATGATCGGCTGCCTGTCGGCGGGCGAGGTGGTGCGCCTGACGCGTCTCGGCAAGCTGACGATGTCGGGCTCTGCCACCGGCGTGCTCGGCCTGTTGAAGCGGCTGCGCGGCAGCAACCGCTCCGGCTCGTCCAGCGGCCAGAGCCAGATGAAGATGCTGCAGCGGATGCCGCGGCTGCTGCGCTACATTCCCGGCACCGCGCAGGATCTGCGCGCCTATTTCCTGACGCTGCAATATTGGCTCGCCGGCTCCGAGCAGAACTTCGCCAACATGGTCCGCTTCCTGGTCGGCCGCTACGCCGACGGCGCGCGCGCCTCGCTGCGCGGCAAGCTCGCTGCGGCCGAGCCGGTGACCTATCCGGACGTCGGGCTTTATCATCCGCGTCTGCAGCAGCGCATCGTGGATCGCGTGGACGATCTGCCGGCGACGCCGAAGGCGGTCGGCCGCGTCGGCGTGATCCTGATGCGCTCCTATCTGCTCGCCGCCAACACCGCGCATTATGACGGCGTGATCTCGTCGCTGGAGGCGCGCGGGCTTGCGGTCGTGCCGGTGTTCGCCTGCGGCCTCGACGCCCGGCCGGCGATCGAGCGCTATTTCCAGAAGGAAGGTGTCGCCACGGTCGACGCGGTGATCTCGCTCACCGGCTTCTCGCTGGTCGGCGGCCCCGCCTACAACGACGCGCGCGCGGCCGAGGAAGTGATGGCCGGGCTGGACGTCCCGCTGATCGCGGCGCATCCGCTGGAGTTCCAGACCGTCGAGCAGTGGCACGACGACGCGCGCGGGCTGACGCCTGTGGAGGCGACCATGATGGTCGCGATTCCCGAACTCGACGGCGCGGTCGGGCCGACCGTGTTCGGCGGCCGCTCGGCGCTTGCCAATGATGGGCGAGACATGGCCTCGCTGCCGGAGCGTGCGGCGCAGCTTGCCGCGCGTGTCGCAAGGCTGGTCGAACTGCGGCGATCGGCGCGCGCGGCGCGGCGGCTCGCCGTGGTGCTGTTCAACTTCCCGCCGAATGGCGGCGCGGCCGGCACGGCGGCCTATCTGTCGGTGTTCGAGTCGCTGCACAACGTCATGACCTCGCTGAAGGCTTCGGGCTACACGGTCGATGTGCCTGCGACGGTCGACGAACTGCGGACGCGCGTGCTGAAGGGCAATTCCGAACGCTTCGGCACGGCGGCCAATGTCGCAGCGCGCATTCCGGTCGATCAGCATGTCCGGCGCGAGCGCCATCTCGCCGAGATCGAGAAGCAGTGGGGCCCGGCGCCGGGCCGCCATCAGAGCGATGGCTCCAGCCTGCTGGTGCTCGGCGAGCAGTTCGGCAATGTCTTCGTCGGCCTTCAGCCGGCCTTCGGCTACGAAGGCGATCCGATGCGGCTCCTGTTCGAGCGCAGCTTCGCGCCGACGCACGCCTTTGCCGCGTTCTATCGCTGGATGCGTGAGGATTTCCGCGCCCACGCCGTACTGCATTTCGGCACCCATGGCGCGCTCGAATTCATGCCGGGCAAGCAGGCGGGACTCTCGGCCGAGTGCTGGCCGGAGCGGCTGATCGGCGACCTGCCGAACTTCTACATCTACGCCTCCAACAATCCGTCCGAAGGTGCGCTCGCCAAGCGCCGCGGCGGCGCCACCCTGATCAGCTATCTCACGCCCTCGATCACCCGCGCCGGTCTCTACAAGGGCCTCGCCGATCTGAAGTCGTCGCTGGATGCCTGGCGCAATCTGTCGCCGGACGCGGCCGAGCAGGTCAGGGCCGCCAGCGCGGCGCTGATCCAGGCGCAGGCCTCCGCCGTCGATCTCGCCGCGGCCGAACCGGCCTGGGGCGATGAGCGCGAGGGCCGCATCGCAGCGCTCGCGACGAGCGTGCTCGAACTGGAATATTCGCTGATCCCCCACGGTCTGCACGTCGTCGGCGCACCGCCCGAGCAGGCCCAGCGCGCCGAGCTGCTCGACCTCGCCGGCATCACCGACGACGTCAAGCGCGCCGAGCTCGACCGGCTGCTGGCGACCGACAGCGAGACGCCGGCGATCCTGCATGCGCTCGACGGCGGCTACATCCGCCCCGTTCCCGGCGGCGATCTCCTGCGCAACACCGACGTGCTGCCGACGGGACGCAATCTGCACGGCTTCGATCCGTTCCGCATCCCGAGCGCGTTCGCGCTCAAGGATGCCGAGCGCCAGGTCGCGCGGCTGCTTGCCCGCCATGCCGGCGAAGGCCACGGCCTGCCCGAGACGATCGCGCTGGTGCTGTGGGGCACCGACAATCTCAAGACCGAGGGCGGGCCGATCGCGCAGGCGCTGTGGCTGATGGGCACCGAGCCGCGTCACGACAGCTATGGACGGCTGTGCGGCGCCAGGCTGATTCCGCTCGAAACGCTCGGCCGGCCGCGCATCGACGTCGTGATCACGCTGTCCGGCATCTTCCGCGACCTGATGCCGTTGCAGACCAGGCTGCTCGCCGAAGCGGCGCTGCTCGCCGCCTCCGCCGACGAGCCGGCCGAGCTGAACTACGTGCGTAAGCACGCGCTGTCGTTCCAGGCGGCCCATGGCGGCGAGCTGGCCGACGCGGCGCTGCGCGTGTTCGGCAATGCCGAGGGCGCCTATGGCGCCAACGTCAACCACCTGATCGACTGCGGCGCCTGGACCGACGAGGATGAGCTCGCCGACGTCTATACGCGCCGCAAGGGCTTTGCCTACGGTGCCGACGGCCGGCCGGTGCGGCGCGACGCGCTGCTCGGCCATGTGCTGGCCGGGGTCGACGCCGCCTATCAGAACGTCGACTCGGTCGAGCTCGGCGTCACCACGATCGACCACTATTTCGATACGCTCGGCGGCATCAGTCGCGCGGTGCGCCGCGCCAAGGGCGAGGCCGCGCCGGTCTATATCGGCGACCAGACCCGCGGCGAAGGTACGGTGCGCACGCTGTCGGAGCAGGTCGCGCTGGAGACCCGCACCCGCACGCTCAATCCGAAATGGTACGAGGCGCTGCTCGCCCATGGCTACGAGGGCGTGCGCCAGATCGAGTCGCACGTCACCAACACCATGGGCTGGTCGGCGACCACGGGGCAGGTCGCGCCCTGGGTCTATCAGCAGATCACGACGACCTTCGTGCTCGACGAAGCGATGCGCGAGCGCCTCGCCTCGCTCAATCCGGCGGCGTCGGCGAAGATCGCGAACCGTCTGATCGAGGCGCATGAGCGCAATTACTGGACCCCGGATCCCGCCATGCTCGACGTGCTGCGCAAGGCCGGGGAAGAGCTCGAAGATCGCCTCGAAGGCGTGGGAGTTGCCGCATGAACGTGACCTTGAGACCGCCGCTCGCCTCGACGGCATTGCGCCGCCCCGATGGGGCCGGCAGCGTGCAGGTGCAAATGGACCCGACCCTCGCCATCGGCACCGCCAAGGTGTTCTCGGTGTACGGCAAGGGCGGCATCGGCAAGAGCACGACCTCGTCGAACCTCTCGGTCGCGCTATCGAAGCTCGGCAAGCGCGTGCTGCAGATCGGCTGCGATCCCAAGCACGACTCCACCTTCACCCTGACCAAGCGGCTGGTGCCGACCGTCATCGACATTCTCGAGCAGGTCAACTTCCATGCCGAGGAGCTGCGCCCCGAGGACTTCGTCTACCAGGGCTATAGCGGCGTGATGTGTGTGGAGGCGGGCGGCCCGCCGGCCGGTACCGGATGCGGCGGCTATGTCGTCGGCCAGACCGTGAAGCTGCTCAAGGAGCATCATCTGCTCGAGGACACCGACGTCGTGATCTTCGACGTGCTCGGCGACGTCGTCTGCGGCGGCTTCGCAGCCCCCCTGCAGCATGCCGACCGCGCGCTGATCGTGGCCGCCAACGATTTCGACTCGATCTTCGCGATGAACCGCATCGTCGCCGCGATCCAGGCCAAGTCGCGCAACTATCCGGTGCGGTTAGGCGGCGTCATCGCCAATCGCAGCGCCGCCACCGACCAGATCGACAAGTTCAACGAGCGCGCCGGCCTGAAGACGGTGGCGCACTTCCCCGACCTCGACGTGATCAGAAAGAGCCGTCTCAAGAAGTGCACGCTGTTCGAGATGGAGGCCTCGCCGGACGTGGAGCGCGCCCAGAACGAATATCTGCGCCTCGCGGCCTCGCTGCTCGCCGGCAGCGAGCCGATGCAGGCGGTGCCTCTCAAGGATCGCGATATCTTCGATCTCCTTGGATTCGATTGATCGGGTTTCGACTGATTGGGTTTCGATTGAGCAGGGCTGTCCGATGACCTCAGCGCAATATCTCGCCCGCCGTAGTGAAGTGGAGACCTATTTCGACCGCACCGCGGTCGCCGCCTGGACGCGGCTGACCTCGGATGCGCCGGTTGGGCGCATCCGCGCCACCGTGCGCGCCGGCCGCGACGAGATGCGGCGCACGCTGTTGTCATGGCTGCCGCTCGATCTGCGCGGCGCGCGGCTGCTCGATGCCGGCTGCGGCACCGGCAGCTTCTCGATCGAGGCGGCGCGCCGCGGCGCCGAGGTCGTGGCCGTCGACATCTCGCCGACCCTGATCGAGATCGCCCAGCGCCGGCTGCCCGACGACATCAGCCACAATGCGATCCGCTTCGTCGCCGGTGACATGCTCGATCCCAGGCACGGCGGCTTCAATTTCGCGGTGGCGATGGATTCCTTCATCCACTACCGCGCCGAGGACGCGGTGCGCATCGTCGCCGGCCTCGCGGCGCGTACCTCAGATGCCATCCTGATGACCTACGCGCCGCGCACGCCGCTGCTGGCTGTCATGCATGCCGTCGGCGGCCTGTTCCCGCGCGGCAATCGCGCTCCGGCGATCGAACCGGTCGCGGAGCAGAAGCTGTCCCGCCTGATCGCCGATCATTCTGATCTCGCCGACTGGCGCTGCGCCCGCAACTGCCGCATCGCCAACGGCTTCTACATCTCGCATGCGCTGGAGCTCCGCCCGTCATGAGCGCGCGCGCACCATCGTTCCTGCAACTGTGGACGCGGCTGTCGGCGCGCTATCTGCCGTTTGCGGATGCCGCCTCGGCCGAGCTGCCGCTGTCGCGCCTGATGCGGCTGTCGCTGTTCCAGGTCTCCGTCGGCATTTCCGTGGTGCTGCTCAACGGCACGCTCAACCGCGTCATGATCGTCGAACTCGGCGTGCCCTCCTGGCTCGTCGCCACCATGGTCGCGCTGCCGCTGGTGTTCGCGCCGCTGCGCGTGCTGATCGGCTTCAAGTCCGATCACCATCGCTCGGTGCTCGGCTGGCGCCGCGTGCCTTACATCTGGATGGGCACGCTGCTGCAGTTCGGCGGTCTCGCGATCATGCCGTTCGCGCTGCTGGTATTGTCGGGCGATGCGCCGGGCCAGGTGATCGCCGGCCGCATCGGTGCCGCGCTCGCCTTCCTGCTGGTCGGCGCCGGACTGCACACGACGCAGACCGCCGGGCTGTCGCTCGCGACCGACCTCGCACCGGAGCAGGCCCGGCCCCGCGTGGTGGCCTTTCTCTACGTGATGCTGATGTTCGGCATGATGGCGAGCGCGCTGACCTTCGGCGGGCTGCTGGCCGAGTTCAGCGAGATGCGGCTGATCCAGGTGATCCAGGGCGCGGCGCTGACCGAGATGGTGCTCAACGTCATCGCGCTGTGGAAGCAGGAGGCGCGTGATCCGTCGCGGACCTCGGCGAGCCGCGAGCGGCCGCGCTTCGGCGACTCCTGGCGTCACTTCCGCGAGGCGGGCGGCTCGGCGCGCGTGCTGCTCGCCGTCGGGCTCGGCACTGCCGGCTTCACGATGCAGGACATCCTGCTCGAGCCCTATGGCGCCGAGATCCTGCATCTCACCGTGGGCGAGACGACGGCGCTCACCGCCTTGCTGGCCGCGGGCACGCTCGCCGGCTTCGGTCTCTCCGCGCGCCGGCTCGGCAAGGGCTCCGATCCCTATCGGATCGCAGCGCTCGGCGGCCTCGTCGGGCTGTTCGCCTTCTCGGCGGTCATCTTCTCGGCACCGCTCGCCTCGCCGCTGCTGTTCCGGATCGGCGCGACTCTGATCGGCTTCGGTGGTGGATTGTTCGCGGTCGGCACGCTCACCGCGGCCATGGCGCTGGTGCAGAATGGTGAGAGCGGCCTTGCGCTCGGCGCCTGGGGCGCGGTGCAGGCGACCGCGGCAGGTGTGGCCATCGCGGGCGGCGGCGCCATTCGCGACGTGATGTCCCAGCTTGCGCTGGACGGGCACCTCGGGGTCGCGCTCGCCGGGCCGGCGACCGGCTACAGCATCGTCTACCACGTCGAGATCGCGCTCCTGTTCGTCACGCTGGCGGTGATCGGACCGCTGGTGCGGCGGCGGGCCGTGCAACCACAACAACTACAATTCGGGATCGCTGAATTTCCAGGTTAGCCCAGTCGGGGAGGAAGCCATGCAGACGTCATTTACGAGCTACATCGATGTCGCCCAGGTCGTGCTTTACGGCTTCTGGGTGTTCTTCGCGGGTCTGATCTTCTACCTTCGCACCGAGGACAAGCGCGAAGGCTACCCGCTGCAGTTCGAGGGCCGCCTCGGGCGGCAGACCGCCTCGAGCGGCCACGGCTTCCCGACGCCGCCGAGCCCGAAGACCTATCACATGCATGGCGGGCGCACCGCGACCCTGCCGAACCGGGACAACGACCGCGCGGACGCGCCGGTGACGCCGATGTATCCCTGGCCGGGCACGCCCTATCTGCCGACCGGAAATCCGATGCTCGACGGCGTCGGGCCGGGCTCCTTCGCCGCGCGCAAGGACGAGCCGGAGCTGACCATGGACAACATCCCCGCGATCGTGCCGCTGCGCGTCGCCGGCAGCATCTTCATCGCCTCGGAAGATCCGGATCCGCGCGGCATGCCGGTGATCGGCTGCGACGGCAAGCTCGGCGGCAAGGTCCGTGAGGTCTGGGTCGACCGCGCCGAGATGCTGATCCGCTATCTCGAAGTCGAGGTCGAGGGCATTGTCGGTCGCCACGTGCTGCTGCCGATGACCATGGCCATCGTCGACAGGTCCCGCGAGGCGGTGCTGGTCGATGCCATCCTGGCCTCGCAGTTCGCCGACGTGCCCGGTCTCGCCAAGCCCGACCAGGTCACCAAGCTCGAGGAAGACAAGATCGTCGGCTATTACGGCGGCGGGCATCTCTATGCCACCGCCTCGCGCCAGGAGCCACTGCTGTGAGGACGCGTCAGGAGCAAGACACGCTGATGCTGCCTGAGGGCGAGCGGCTGCTCTGGCAGGGACAGCCGACGGTGAAGGCGCTGCTGCTGCGGGTGTTCCACCTGCGCCTCGTGCTCGCTTATTTCGCGGCGCTGTTCGGTGCTCGCGTGGTGGCGGGCGTGGTTGATCATCAGCCGCTCGCGGCCGCGGTCGCCAGCGCATCCTCGCTGCTGACACCGGTGGCGCTGGCGACGCTGCTGCTCACCGGGCTCGCAGTGCTCTACAGCCGCACCACGCGCTACACCATCACCAGCCGGCGGGTGCTGCTGCAGTTCGGCGCCGTGCTGCCGATGACCTTGAACGTGCCGTTCAAGCAGGTCGGCCGTGCGGATCTGAAGCTGCATTCCGACGGCACCGGTGACCTGCCGCTCGGTGTCATCGCCGACCAGCGGCTGTCCTACCTGCTGCTGTGGCCGCATTCGCGGCCGTGGCGGCTGAACGTGGTCGAGCCGATGCTGCGCGGCGTGCCGAACGCCCGCGATGTGGCCGAGATTCTCGCCAAGGCGCTGGTCGCCGCATCTGATGGTGCCGTCGCGGCACAGCCGTTGCCGGCAGCCGATGGCGAGACGCAGGGCGCACCGCCGGCGGCGATCGCCAGCGCAGCTTGACCAGGAGGAGGGCGCCATGAGCAACGCCGAGGGACACGCTGAAGCCGAGATCATCATCCCGAAGGGCGCACTCCGCGCGGCCTTTGCCCTGGTCGCCTTTGCCTTGCTCGCGGCCGGCGTGGGCCGGATCACGGGCGTCGGCACGGTGCGCAGCGACCACGTCGTGGCCGTGCAGTCGACGGCGCTGCGGTTCGAAGACCGCGCCGATGGCGGCATCACGGTGGTGTCGCCCGCCACCGGCAAGGTCGTGACCGTGGTCGCGGCCGGCGGCGATGGCTTCCTGCGCACGGTGCTGCGCAGCATGGCCTTCGACCGCCAGCGTCACGCGATCGGATCGGGCCCGGCCTTCACGATCAACCGCTGGTCGGACGGTCATCTGACGCTGGACGATCCCGCCACCGGCCGGCAGATCGATCTCGCGCCGTTCGGCGCCGACAACATGCGCCGGTTCACGGGATTGATGGCGATGGGAGAGCAGCCATGAGAGGGCTATGGACCACCGGGCCGCGCCGTTTCGACATCGGCTGCAGCATCGAGATCGAACGTACCGGCGAGAGCCTGCATGCGCATGTCACGCTCGACCGCGACGTCGGCATCCGTCCGGGCGACGAGGTGCTGATCCAGGGCGCGCCGATCACGGTGAAGTTCGGCGAGCACTTGAACCTGCGCCGCACCGCGACCGTGGTGCGGGCCGGGCCGCTGAAGCGGATGCTGATGCACCTTGCAGGGTATCTCGAACTCACTGAATTGTACGACGTCAGCTTTTCGGACGGGAGGGTCAGATGATCGCGATGGAAGGCGGGGCCGGCAGCACGTCGACCAACATGGCGCTGGAGGACACGATCCTCACACCGCGCTTCTACACCACCGATTTCGCGGCAATGGACCGGCTCAACGTCGATCTGGTGCGGCGCGAATGGGATGCGGTCATGGCCGAGCTGCGCGCCGACCACAACCGCAAGCACTTCGTGCGCACGCCGGAATTCGACAAGGATCTGAACGACCTGCCGGAGGCGCTTCGCATCGAGTTCAAGGACTTCCTGGTGTCGTCGCTGACAGCGGAGTTCTCCGGCTGCGTGCTCTATGCCGAGATCAAGAGGCGCATCACCAATCCCGACATCCGCGAGCTGTTCTCCTATATGAGCCGCGACGAGGCCCGCCACGCCGGCTTCATCAACGAGATCCTCAAGGATCACGGCATCGGCGTCGACCTCGGCTTCCTCACGAAGGTGAAGAAGTACACCTACTTCAAGCCGAAGTTCATCTTCTACGCGACCTACCTGTCGGAGAAGATCGGCTATGCCCGCTACATCACCATCTACCGCCAGATGGAGCGGCATCCGGAGCGCCAGTTTCACCCGATCTTCAAGTGGTTCGAGAAGTGGTGCAACGACGAGTTCCGCCACGGCGAGGCGTTCGCGCTGCTGATGCGCGCCGATCCGAAGCTGCTCAGCGGCCTCAACAAGCTCTGGATCAAGTTCTTCCTGCTCGCGGTGTTCGCCACCATGCATGTGCGCGACCACATGCGCCCGGCCTTCTACGAGGCGCTCGGCATGCCGCCGGACGAGTACGACATGCGCGTGTTCCGCATCACCTCGGAGATCTCGCGCCAGGTGTTCCCGGTCATGCTCGACATCGAAAATCCGCGCTTCTGGGCCGGCTTGAAGCAGTTGCGCGAGGTGTCGGAAGCGATTGCCGATGCCAAGGCGCGAGGCGGCGTGATGGGTGCGATCAAGCGCGCCGTGCTGCCGCTGAAGGCCGCGCTGACCTTCGGCCGGCTCTATTTGCTGCCGGCCAAGAGCAACGCGCTGCCGCGGGAGATCACGCTGCAACCGGCCTGGTGAGAAGGAGCCCGACATGGGCGCGACCGCGATTGCCATTCCCTACGTCGTGTTCGTCTGGTGGTTCTCGACCGGCGCCGTGCTGCTGCTGGTCGGGCTCGCCGCCCGCTATCCGGCCGCGTTCAAATGGGGAACGGCCGCGGCCTTCGTCGCGGCCCTCTCGGGCGTCGCGGTGTCGAGCCAGGCGGCCGAGGACGCCAGCGCCTATTGCGCCTTCACCTGCGCGATCCTGCTGTGGGGCACGGTGGAGATGTCGCTGCTCGCGGGCTGGATCACCGGGCCGCGCCCCGAGCCGTGCCCGCGCGACTGCACGCCGGCCTCGCGCATCGGTTTCGCGCTGCAGGCGATCGCCTATCACGAGCTGGCGCTGATCGTGACCGCAGGCCTGGTGTTCGCGGTGACCTCGGGCGCGCCCAACCGTCTGAGCTGGTGGACCTTCGCCGCGCTGCTGGTGCTCCGGCAGAGCGCCAAGATCAATCTGTTTCTCGGCGTCCGCACCCTGAACGACGAGCTGCTGCCGCAACAGGTGCGCTTCATGCGCAGCTATTTCGCGAAGAAGTCCATCAACCTGCTGTTTCCATTCTCTCTTGCCGCCGCGACCGCTGCGACCGTGCTGGTCGCCGCCGCCGCGCTCGGTGCAAAATCCTCGTTCGACGGCGTGGCGCTGTCGCTGCTGGCATCGCTGATCGCGCTCGGCCTGCTCGAACACGGCTTCATGGCGCTGCCGATGCCGGTGATCAATCTGTGGCGCTGGAGCGCACCGGTCGAGCCCGCCGTTGCGACCGTGGCTGTGGCGCCGGTGCCCGTGCCCGTCACGCCGCTGGCGCGGCCGATGCTCACCATCGTGCCGGCTACGCCACAGGCGGAGCGTCCGGTGTCGGCGCAGAAGACCGCCGCGGCTTTGGCGCGGCAGCGGCTGGAGGAGCAGTTCCGCCAGGCCTACCGCCAGGCCCGCGCCGAGGCCCAGGCGCAAACCATGTCTGGACTGGCCGCAGTGTCGGTCACGACGCCGGTCGATCCGAACACGACAGCACAGGGGGGAGTCCCATGAACTACGAAGACTATTTCCGCCGCCAGCT
Source organism: Bradyrhizobium oligotrophicum (assembly GCF_051168495.1). Classification (GTDB taxonomy): domain Bacteria; phylum Pseudomonadota; class Alphaproteobacteria; order Rhizobiales; family Xanthobacteraceae; genus Bradyrhizobium; species Bradyrhizobium oligotrophicum_A. The sequence continues at coordinate 70,835 of NZ_JBNPVB010000011.1, forward strand.
CGACGGTCTTAGGCGCGAAGGACGCTATCGCGTGTTCGCCGATCTCGAGCGCAAGGCGGGCGCCTTCCCGATCGCGACCTATCGCGGGCCGCATGGCGAGCGCGACGTTTCGGTGTGGTGCTCCAACGACTATCTCGGCATGGGCCAGCACCCGAAGGTGCTGGAGGCGATGCACGAGGCGCTCGACCGCTGCGGCGCCGGCGCCGGCGGCACCCGCAACATCAGCGGCACCAACCACTATCACATCCTGCTCGAGGACGAGCTTGCCGATCTCCACGGCAAGCAGGCCGCGCTGCTGTTCAACTCCGGCTATGTCTCGAACTGGACCTCGCTGTCGACCCTGGCCGCACGCATGCCCGGCTGCGTGATCCTGTCCGACGAGCTCAACCACGCCTCGATGATCGAGGGCATCCGCCACAGCCGCTGCGAGACCCGGATCTGGCGCCACAACGACGTCGCCGATCTCCGAGACAAGCTGTCCGATCTCGATCCGAAGGTGCCGAAGCTGGTCGCGTTCGAGAGCGTGTACTCGATGGACGGCGACATCTCGCCGATCTCCGATATCTGCGACGTCGCCGACGACTACAACGCGATGACCTATCTCGACGAGGTCCATGCCGTCGGCCTGTACGGCCCGCGCGGCGGCGGCATCTCCGAGCGCGACGGCGTCGCGGACCGGCTGACCGTCATCGAGGGCACCCTGGCCAAGGCGTTCGGCGTCATCGGCGGCTACATCACGGCCTCGAACACGGTCTGCGACTTCGTGCGCAGCTTCGCCTCCGGCTTCATCTTCTCGAGCTCGCTGCCGCCGGCCGTGGCCGCCGGCGCTCTCACCAGCATCCGCCATCTCAAGGCCAGCGGCATCGAGCGCGCGCGGCACCAGGATCGCGTGGCGCGGCTGCGCCGCCGGCTGGACGAAGCGGGCGTCAGCCACCTCGACAATCCCAGCCACATCGTGCCGGTGATGGTGCGCGACCCCGTGCGCTGCAAGCAGATCAGCGATATCCTGCTCGATCGCTACGGCATCTATGTACAGCCCATCAACTACCCGACCGTGCCGCGCGGCACCGAGCGGCTGCGCATCACGCCCTCGCCCTATCACAGCGATCAGGACATCGAGCATCTGGTGTCGGCGCTGTCGGAGATCTGGGCCGAGATGGGGCTCGCGCAGGCGGCCTGACGGCCGACTTTTCGCGCGGCGTTTGATCCGGATCAATTTGTAAATCTGTCTTGACGTTAAGATGGATTGACAATTGATAATCGGGGGAGGACGCTGTGCGGATCTTGTTGCTGCATCCGAATTATCACTCCGGCGGCGCCGAGATCGCCGGCAACTGGCCGCCCGCATGGGCGGCCTACATCTGCGGCGCGCTGAAGGCCGCGGGCTTCGCCGATTTGCGCTTCATCGACGCGATGACCAACGATCTGTCCGAGGATCAGGTCCGCGCCATCCTGCGCGCCGAGAAGCCCGACGTGATCGGCTGCACCGCGATCACGCCCTCGATCTACAAGGCCGAGCGGCTGCTGGAGATCGCCAAGGAGGAGCACCCGCAGGCGCTGACCGTGCTCGGCGGCATCCATGCGACCTTCATGTATCAGCAGGTGCTGACGGAAGCGCCGTGGATCGACGCCATCGTGCGCGGCGAGGGCGAGGAGATCATCGTCGATTTGATGCGCGCCCGCGAGGACGGCCGCTGGGCCAATGATCGCCGCAGCATCAAGGGCATCGCTTATCGCGACGGCACCGAGGTCGTTGCGACCGTGGCGGCGCCGACGGTGAAGAATCTCGATGCGATCACGCCCGACTGGAGCGTGCTCGAATGGAGCAAATACATCTACATTCCGATGAACAAGCGCGTCGCCATCCCCAACATGGCGCGCGGCTGCCCGTTCACCTGCAGCTTCTGCTCGCAATGGAAGTTCTGGCGCGACTATCGCATCCGCGACCCGAAGAAGGTGGTCGACGAGATCGAGACATTGATGCGCGAGCACGACGTCGGCTTTTTCATCCTCGCCGACGAGGAGCCGACCATCAACAAGAAGAAGTTCGTGGCGTTCTGCGAGGAGCTGATCCGCCGCGACCTCAAGATTCTCTGGGGCATCAACACCCGCGTCACCGACATCCTGCGCGACGAAGCGCTGCTGCCGCTGTATCGCAAGGCCGGCCTGATCCACGTCTCGCTGGGCACGGAAGCCGCGGCGCAGATGAAGCTCGACCGCTTCAACAAGGAGACCACGGTCGCGCAGAACAAGAAGGCGATCCAGTTGCTGCGCGATGCCGGCATCGTGGTCGAGGCCCAGTTCATCGTCGGGCTCGAGAACGAGACCCGCGAGACCCTGGAGGAGACCTACCAGATGGCGCGCGACTGGAAGCCGGATCTCGCAAATTGGGCGATGTACACGCCCTGGCCGTTCTCGGACCTGTTCCGCGACCTCGGCGACAAGGTCGAGATCTTCGACTATGAGAAGTACAATTTCGTCACGCCGATCATGAAGCCGGACGCGATGGACCGCGGCGAGCTGCTTGACGGCGTCATGAACAACTATCGCCGCTTCTACATGCACAAGGCGCTGTTCTCCTATCCATGGGCCGGCTCCGGCGAGCGCCGCCGTTATCTGCTCGGCTGTCTCAAGGCGTTCCTGAAGTCCGGCTTCGAGCGCAAGTTCTACGACCTCGGCCGCGTCAATTATTGGGGGCCGCAGTCCAAGGGCAAGGTCGATTTCGGCTTCGACGCCTCGCGCAAGCGCGCCGACCCCGGCACCGTCGAATGGAAGACGAGCCACAATCGCAAGCTGACCGGACCACAGCAGGCGCAACTGATGGCCTGCGGCGGCGGCACCGAGCAGATGAGCGAAGAGGCCGAAGCCAGGGTGCATTGAGATGCACGGCACGCGGGCCCAGACCTTGCAGCAGCCGCGCGCGGCCGCCGCCTCGAAGCACGCGGCCGGTCGCATCGGCCCCAATGCCATCATCCAGACCGCTGAGGCTTTGCGTCTGCGGCTCGGCGAGGACATCGCGCGTCGCGTATTCGCGGCCGCGCGGCTCGAGACCTATCTCGCGGCGCCGCCGGCCGAGATGGTCGACGAAGCCGAGGTGATGCGCCTGCACGACGCGCTCCGCGCCGTGCTCGACGACGACACGGCCCGTGCCGTCAGCACCCGGGCCGGGCAGCTGACCGCCGCCTATCTGCTCGCGCATCGCATTCCCCGCGCGGCCCAGCGCGTGCTTCGTGTGCTGCCAGCCCGGCTGGCGGGCCGCGTCTTGTCGCGCGCCATCTCGGCCCATGCCTGGACGTTTGCCGGCACCGGCATCTTCACCGCGCGCCCTGGGCGACCGACCATCTATGAGATCAGTCATTGCCCGCTGTGTCGCGGGCATCGCGCCGATCATGCCATCTGCGACTTCTACACCGCGACCTTCGCGACGCTGTTCAAGACGCTCGTGCATTCGCAGGCGCAGGCGCGTGAGATCAGTTGCGAGGCGACGGGCGCCTCCGCCTGCCGGTTCGAAATCGCCTGGTGAGGCGGCGCCATCCCGGAAGCCGCGTCGTCACGACTTCGGGCGCTTTCAGCCCGGCAGGAAGCGCGCGCCCTCCTTGCCGAAGAAGTCCAGCATCGCCTGTGCCGGCGGCAGCAGCAGCTTGTCGGCGCGCCGCACCGCGTGCCATTGGCGGATGATCGGCAGGCCGGCGACCTTCAACGTGACCAGCCGTCCTTCGCTGAGCTCGTGCGCCACCGTGTGCTGCGAGATGAAGGCGATGCCGAGGCCGGCGATGACCGCCTGCTTGATGGTCTCGTTGCTGTCCATCTCCATGCTGGTCTTCGGACGCAGGCCGTGCTTGTCGAAGAAGCTCTCCATCAGCAGCCGAGTCCCCGAGCCTGGTTCGCGGGTGATGAACACTTCGCTTGCGAGGTCTTCGGCTGCGATCCGCTTGCGGCGGGCGAGGCGGTGGCCGGCCGGAGCGATGATGACGTGCGGGTGCTTGCCGAACGGCCGCATATCGACCGGAATGTCGGCCGGCGGCCGGCCCATGATGGCGATGTCGAGATCATAGCCTCTGAGCGCCTCGCGGAGGCTGTCGCGGTTGCCGATCCGCAACGTGACGTCGATCTTGGGATGCCGCCGCGAGAATTCCGCGATCGCGAACGGCACGAAATATTTCGCAGTGCTGACGGCGCCGATCGCGACGCGGCCGCCGCTGCGGCCGGCGAGAATGTCGAGCGCCTGCTCGCAATCCTGCAAGGCGGCCTCGACGCGTTCGGCGAGCGCGAGCACGCTGCGTCCGGCTTCCGTCAGGATCATGCCGTCCGTGGTGCGCTGGATCAGCGGCAGCCCGGCGAGCTCCTGAAGATTGCGAATCTGCAGGGTCACGGCAGGCTGGGTGAGGTTCAGGCGGCTCGCGGCGGACGTCACGGATCCGGAGTTTTGCACGGCGACCAGCGCGCGAAGCTGACGGATGGTAAGATCGCGAGCGAAGTGCCGGTTCATGGAACCCTCGGTGAGATCGTTCTCATAAGGAAAACTTTGGTCGATCCAAAGATAATGAAATTTCCCTAATCGTGCAATTCGAGTGTTGATGGCCATGCAGCACGACGCCTTCGTGGGGCTTCATCAAGTTCCCTTCAGAGGAGCTGATGGCAAGGGAGTTGACCATGAACCATCCGACCGATCATCAGACATTGCAGGCTCATCTCGCGTCGCAACAGGCCGATGCCGACTGCGCTGCGGTCGTCGAGGCGCTCGCCGACGCTGCGCGCGATCTCGCGCGGCAGATCGCGGTCGCGCCGCTGTCGGGCGTCGACGAAGGTGCGGCCACCGTGAACGCCGACGGCGATATCCAGAAGGCGCTCGATATCGTGGCCGACAATCTGATGCGGGACGCGTTGCGGCGGTCGCCGGTGGCCGGCATCCTCTCCGAAGAGGTCGACCTCCCGGAAACGGTCAATGCTGCTGCCCCATTGTGCGTCGCGATCGATCCGCTCGACGGCTCCTCAAATCTTCAGAACAACATCTCGGTCGGCACCATCTTCTCGATCCGGCCGCGCGGCCGCGACGTCCTCTCCAGCTTCTTCGAGCCCGGCACGGTGCAGCGCGCCGCCGGCTTCTTCGTCTACGGCCCGCAGACCTGCCTCGTGCTCGCGATCGATCGCCGCGTCGACCTGTATGTGCTGCATCCGACCTTGCACGAATTCATTCTCGCCAAGGCGGCCATCCGCATCCCGCAGGATACGCCGGAGTTCGCCATCAACGCCTCCAACCGCCGGCACTGGAGCGGCACCGTCCGCAATTATGTCGACGAGTGCCTGTCGGGCGCCGCGGGCCCGCGCGGCCGCGATTTCAACATGCGTTGGGTCGCCTCGCTGGTCGCCGAGGCCTATCGCATCCTGATGCGCGGCGGCGTGTTCCTCTATCCGGCCGACGCGCGCCCCGGCTATCGCGAGGGCCGGCTGCGGCTGATCTACGAGGCGCATCCGATGGCGCTGATCATGGAATGGGCCGGCGGCTCTGCGTCCAGCGGCCGCTCGCGCATCCTCGAACTGTCGGCGCGTTCGCCGCATCAGCGCGCGCCGCTGATCATGGGCGATGTCCGCCTGGTTCGCGATATCGACCAGCTGCATGAGGGCGTCGAGCCGCTGTTCGAGACCAGCGATGCGCCCTTGTTTGCGCGGCGCGGCCTGTTCCGCTGAGCCGGCCCTGCCGAGCGCGCCTTCCGGAGAACGTCCATGTCACGTCGTCATCCCATCATTTCGATCACCGGCTCGTCTGGCGCCGGCACCACGTCGGTCAAGCGGACCTTCGAGAACATCTTCCGCCGCGAGAACGTCAAGGCCGCCTATATCGAGGGCGACGCCTTCCATCGCTACAATCGCGAGGAGATGCGCCGCAAGATGGTCGAGGAGGCCGAGCGCGGCAACAAGCACTTCAGCCATTTCAGCCCCGACACCAACCTGTTCGAGGAGCTCGAGAAGACGTTCAGCGACTATTCCTCGACCGGCACCGGCAAGACCCGCCATTACGTGCACGACGAGGAGGAGGCGCGGCTCTACGACACCAGGCCCGGCAACTTCACCGAATGGACGGAGCTGCCGGCGGATTCCGATCTTCTGTTCTACGAAGGCCTTCACGGCGCGGTCGTCACCGAAACGGTCAACATCGCCCAGCACGCCGACCTGAAGATCGGCGTAGTGCCGGTGATGAATCTCGAATGGATCCAGAAGCTGCACCGCGACCGCGCCTCGCGCGGCTACACGACCGAGGCGGTCACCGACACCATCCTGCGGCGCATGCCCGACTACGTGAATTACATCATCCCGCAGTTTTCGGAGACCGACATCAACTTCCAGCGCGTGCCGACGGTCGACACGTCCAATCCGTTCATCGCGCGCTGGATTCCGACGCCCGACGAATCGATGGTCGTGATCCGCCTCAAGAATCCGCGCGGCATCGACTTCCCGTATCTGCTCTCCATGATCCAGGGCAGCTTCATGTCGCGTGCCAATTCGATCGTGATCCACGGCTCGAAGCTGGACATCGCGATGCAGCTCATCCTCACCCCCATGATCATGCAACTGATGGACCGAAAGAGGCGCACGCTATGACCGCCACCGCCGTGCAAACGCTGGCCACCAAGACCGATCCCAGCCATGCCGAGATGGCCAATGCCATCCGCTTCCTCGCCATCGACGCCGTCGAGAAGGCCAAGTCGGGCCATCCGGGCATGCCAATGGGCATGGCTGACGTTGCGACTGTCTTGTATCAGCGCTTCCTGAAGTTCGATCCGGCCGATCCCGCCTGGCCCGATCGCGACCGATTCATCCTGTCGGCCGGTCACGGCTCGATGCTGCTCTATGCGCTGCTGCATCTGACCGGCTACGAGGCGGTCACGATCGACGAGATCAAGCGGTTCCGGCAGTGGGGCGCCAAGACGCCGGGACATCCGGAATATGGTCACACGCCCGGTGTCGAGACCACGACCGGTCCGCTCGGACAGGGCATCGCGACGGCGGTGGGCATGGCGCTCGCCGAGCGTCTGATGAACGCGCGCTATGGCGACGATCTCGTCGACCATTATACTTATGTGATCGCCGGCGACGGCTGCCTGATGGAAGGCATCAGCCACGAGGCGATCTCGCTCGCCGGGCACCTCCGGCTCAACCGGCTGATCGTGCTGTTCGACGACAACGGCATCTCGATCGACGGCTCGACCAATCTTGCCTGCTCGGACGATCAGCTCGCGCGCTTCGCGGCCTCGGGCTGGGCGACCAGCCGTATCGACGGTCATGATCCCGAAGCCATCGAAGCGGCGATCGCCGCGGCCCGGCAGAGCGACCGGCCCAGCATGATTGCGTGCCGGACCACGATCGGCTTCGGCTCCCCCGGACGGCAAGGCTCGGAGAAGGCGCATGGCGCGCCGCTCGGGCCGGAGGAGGTCGAGAAGACCCGCGCCGCCCTGCATTGGCCGCACCGTCCCTTCGAGATCCCCGCCGACGTGCTGGTGAGCTGGCGCGAAATCGGCGCGCGCGGCCGCAGCGTGCGCGAGGCCTGGAAGGAGCGCGCGCGCAAACGCTCCACCTCCGACCGGTCGCCATGTCATGACGCGCTGAACAAGAAGCTGCCGGCCGCCTACACCGAGCGCATGGCGCAGTTCATCGCCCAGCTCAGCGCCGAGCGTCCGAAGATCGCGACCCGCCAGGCCTCGCAGAACGTCATCGACGTTATTGCGACGGTGCTGCCCAACCTGCTCGGCGGCTCGGCGGACCTGACCCATTCCAACCTGACCAAGGCGAAGACGCACAAATCGGTCACGCCGGCGACGATGGACGGCAACTACATCCATTACGGCGTGCGCGAGCACGCGATGGCCGCGGCCATGAACGGCATCGCGCTGCATGGCGGCTTCATTCCCTATGGCGGCACGTTCCTGGCGTTCGCCGACTACAACCGGCCGGCGATCCGGTTGGCGGCCTTGATGGGCATCCGCGTCATCCACGTCATGACGCACGATTCCATCGGCCTCGGCGAGGACGGCCCGACGCATCAGCCGGTGGAGCATGTCGCGAGCCTGCGCGCCATTCCCAATCTGCTGGTGTTCCGCCCCGCGGACGCAGTCGAGACGGCGGAGGCCTGGGATTGCGCGTTGCGCGCCGAGACCTCGCCCTCGGTGCTGTGCCTGTCGCGCCAGGCGTTGCCGGCGTTCCGCACCGAGGCGCCGGATCATAACCAGGTGGCGCTCGGCGCCTATGTCATCGTCGAGCCCGAAGCCGGCCGCGACGTCACGCTGATCGCGACGGGTTCGGAGGTGGCGATTGCGCTCGAGGCGGCGAAGCTGCTGGCGGCCGAGCATGTGCGCGCCGCCGTGGTGTCGGCGCCGTGCTTCGAACTGTTCCGGCAGCAGCCCGCGGACTATCGCGCGAAAGTTTTGGGCCAGGCGCCGCGCATCGGCGTTGAGGCTGCGATCGAGGGTGACTGGGCACGCTGGCTCGGCGATGCCGGCGAGTTCGTCGGCATGCACGGCTTCGGCGCCTCGGCGCCGGCCGAGGTGCTGTATCGCGAATTCGGCATCACGCCCGCGGCGGTGGCCGACGCGGCGATGCGCAACATCATCCGGGCGCGCGTTTCCTGACGGCGCACGGACCAGAACACGCAAGAGAGGGACGGAGACGAACATGGCGCGGATCACGCTCAGACAATTGCTGGACCATGCTGCCGAGCGCGGCTACGGCGTGCCGGCTTTCAACATCAACAACATGGAGCAGGGGCTCGCGATCATGGAGGCGGCCGCGGCGGTCGACGCGCCCGTGATCATCCAGGCCTCCCGCGGCGCGCGCTCCTATGCCGGCGACATCATGCTGTCGAAGATGATCGACGCGCTGGAGGAGATGTATCCGCAGATCCCGCTCTGCCTGCATCAGGACCACGGCAACGACGAGGCGACCTGCGCGACCGCCATCAAATACGGCTTCACCTCGGTGATGATGGACGGCTCGCTCAAGGCCGACGCCAAGACCGCGGCCGACTACGACTACAACGTCGACATCACCCGCCGCGTCACAGACATGGCGCATTGGGTCGGCGCCTCGGTCGAGGGCGAGCTTGGCGTGCTCGGCTCGCTCGAGCATGGCGGCGGCGAGCAGGAGGATGGTCACGGCCTCGAAGGCACGGTCAGCCGCGACCAGCTGCTGACCGATCCCGACCAGGCGGTCGACTTCGTCCGCGCCACCAAGGTCGACGCGCTGGCGATCGCGATGGGCACCTCGCACGGCGCCTACAAGTTCTCGCGCCAGCCGGACGGCGACATCCTCGCCATGAACGTGATCGAGGAGATCCATCGCCGGCTGCCGAATACTCACTTGGTCATGCACGGCTCGTCCTCGGTGCCGCAGTCGCTGCAGGACATGTTCAACCAGTTCGGCGGCGAGATGCCGCAGACCTGGGGCGTGCCGGTCGAGGAGATCGTGCGCGGCATCCGCCACGGCGTCCGCAAGGTCAACATCGATACCGACTGCCGGCTGGCGATGACGGCGATCTTCCGCAAGGTCGGCACCCAGTCCAGGAGCGAGTTCGATCCGCGCAAGTTCCTGAAGCCGGCGATGGATTCGATGCGTGACCTGTGCCGTGAGCGCTTCGAGCAGTTCGGCGCCTCCGGCAATGCGTCCAGGATCAGGGTCATCCCGCTCGCGGAGATGGCCAAGCGCTATCGCTCCGGCGCGCTCGACCCGCGAATTGGGGGAATGACTGAAGCTGCGTGACGTCAACGGCCACAACGAAAATCGAGGAGAAACACATGAACGACCCATCGATCACGGTGCGCGGCAAGGATCGCTACAAGTCCGGCGTGATGGAATACAAGCGCATGGGCTATTGGGAGCCGTCCTATCAGCCCAAGGACACCGACGTGATCGCGCTGTTCCGCGTCACGCCGCAGGACGGCGTCGATCCGACTGAGGCCTGCGCCGCAGTGGCCGGCGAATCCTCGACCGCGACCTGGACCGTGGTGTGGACCGACCGGCTGACGGCGGCCGAGAAGTATCGCGCCAAGTGCTACCGCGTCGAGCCGGTGCCGGGCTCGCCGGGCAGCTACTTCGCCTACATCGCCTATGATCTCGACCTGTTCGAGCCGGGCTCGATCTCCAACCTCACGGCCTCGATCATCGGCAACGTGTTCGGCTTCAAGCCGCTGAAGGCGCTGCGGCTCGAGGACATGCGGCTGCCGGTGGCCTATGTGAAGACGTTCCAGGGCCCGGCGACCGGTATCGTCGTCGAGCGCGAGCGGCTCGACAAGTTCGGCCGGCCGCTGCTGGGCGCCACCGTCAAGCCGAAGCTCGGCCTGTCCGGGCGCAACTACGGCCGCGTGGTCTACGAGGCGCTCAAGGGCGGCCTCGACTTCACCAAGGACGACGAGAACATCAACTCGCAGCCCTTCATGCACTGGCGCGAGCGCTTCCTGTATTGCATGGAGGCGGTGAACAAGGCGCAGGCGGCGACCGGCGAGATCAAGGGCACCTATCTCAACGTCACCGCGGCGACGATGGAGGACATGTACGAGCGTGCCGAGTTCGCCAAGGAACTCGGCTCCAACATCATCATGATCGACCTCGTGATCGGCTATACCGCCATCCAGTCGATGGCGAAGTGGGCGCGCCGCCACGACATGATCCTGCATCTGCACCGCGCGGGCCACTCGACCTACACGCGGCAGCGCTCGCATGGCGTCTCGTTCCGCGTCATCGCCAAGTGGATGCGGCTCGCCGGCGTCGACCATATCCATGCCGGCACCGTGGTCGGCAAGCTCGAAGGCGATCCCAACACGACGCGCGGCTACTACGACATCTGCCGCGAGGACTTCAATCCGATGCGGCTCGAGCACGGCGTGTTCTTCGACCAGCCGTGGGCGAGCCTGAACAAGCTGATGCCGGTGGCGTCCGGCGGCATCCATGCCGGCCAGATGCACCAGCTGCTCGACCTGCTCGGCGAGGACGTCGTGCTGCAGTTCGGCGGCGGCACCATCGGCCATCCGCGCGGCATCGCGGCCGGCGCCACGGCCAACCGCGTCGCGCTGGAAGCGATGATCCTCGCCCGCAACGAGGGCCGTGACTACGTGCATGAGGGCCCGGAGATCCTGGCCAAGGCGGCGCAGACCTGCACGCCGCTGCGCGAGGCGCTGGAGATCTGGAAGGACGTCACCTTCAACTACGAATCGACGGACTCGCCGGACTTCGTGCCGACCGTCACCCCCGCCGCCTAAACCTCGGTCGATGCGCCGCCGCGATGCGGGCCGGACACCGGCCCGCCCGGCTGGGCCAATCAGGAGACATCAACATGCGCGTGACACAAGGCTGCTTTTCGTTCCTGCCCGATCTGACCGATGATCAGATCACGGCTCAGGTCCAGTATTGCCTCGAAAAGGGATGGGCGGTGAACATCGAGTTCACCGACGATCCGCATCCCCGCAACACCTATTGGGAGATGTGGGGCCTGCCGATGTTCGACCTGCGCGATGCCGCCGGCATCATGCGCGAACTGGCCGAATGCCGGAAGATCTATGGCGACCGCTATATCCGGGTCTCGGCCTTCGATTCCACCCATGGCTGGGAGTCGACCCGGCTCTCCTTCATCGTCAACCGCCCGAAGAACGAGCCGGGCTTCCGGCTCGACCGGCAGGAAACCGTTGGGCGCAATCAGCGTTATTCAACGCGGTCCTATGCCGTCGAACGCCCCGAAGGCGAACGCTACTAGTCCGTGCCGCTCGGTCGGAGTCTCCGCCGGTCGGTCGACCGCTGCGGAGACTTCGTCACTGATACTGCCGCAATGACCGGTCCGATTTGACGGTATCCCCTGCTTGCCGGAGTTCGCAGAGGAGCTGCCGCCAGCGTGTGCGAACTTCGGCAAGCGGAGCACCAGCCCATGATGCAGGCCACGCAGGCGGACACCACCGAGGCGACGCCGGTCGATACCATCGACCTGCGCCGCGAGTTCGAGAGCGTCGAGATCGCCCCCGTGCTGGAGCAGCTCGACCGTGAGCTGGTCGGGCTCGCGCCGGTGAAGACGCGGATCCGCGAGATCGCCTCGCTGCTGATGATGGAGCGGATCCGCCGCAAGATGGGGCTGGCGACGACGTTTCCGACCCTGCACATGTCGTTCACCGGCAATCCCGGCACCGGCAAGACCACGGTCGCGCTGCGGATGGCCGGTATCCTGCACCGGCTGGGCTTCGTCCGCCGCGGCCACGTCATCAGCGTCACCCGCGACGATCTCGTCGGCCAATATATCGGCCATACCGCGCCGAAGACGAAGGAGGTGCTGAAGAAGGCGATGGGCGGCGTCCTGTTCATCGACGAGGCCTATTATCTCTATCGTCCCGAGAACGAGCGCGACTACGGCCAGGAGTCGATCGAGATCCTGCTGCAGATCATGGAGTCGCAGCGCGAGGACCTGGTGGTGATCCTGGCCGGCTATGCCGACCGGATGGAGAAGTTCTTCCAGAGCAATCCCGGCTTCCGCTCGCGCATCGCCCATCACATCGATTTCCCCGATTATTCGGAAGGCGAGCTGCTGACGATCGCCGAGATGATGCTGGAGGGGCAGAACTACCGGTTCACGCCGGAGGCGCGCACGGCGTTCGAGAAGTACATCGCGGTCCGGCGGGGCCAGCCGTTGTTCTCCAACGCGCGCTCGATCCGCAATGCGCTGGATCGGGTGCGGCTGCGCCAGGCCAACCGTCTGGTGTCGCGGCTCGATCGGGTGCTGACCCCGGAGGACGTGATGTCGATCGAAGCCAGCGACGTGCTGGCGAGCCGTGTATTCGCGCAAGCGGCGCCGAAGACGGAGGCGTCGTCATGAGTCTCGCGCTGGCGCAGAACGCGCCGCTGGACGATCTCCGCCGCCGCATCGCCGACGCCGGCGCGCTGATCCTCGATGTCGACGGTACGCTCGCGGAAACCGAGGAAATCCATCGCGAGGCCTTCAACGAGGCTTTCATTGCGGGCGGCGTCGACTGGCATTGGGGCCGCCGCATCTACAAGGACCTGCTGCGCGTCGCCGGCGGCAAGGAGCGCATCCGCGCCTTCGACCAGATGCGGCGCTCCGGTCCGCCCTTGAGCGATGCGGTGATTGCCAGGCTTCATCGCATCAAGACGGAGCGGTTTGCCGCGATTATGTCCGACAAGGGATGTCCGTTGCGACCGGGGGTCCGCGCGCTGCTCGATGCCGCCTGGGCGCGGGCGCAACGGGTCGCCATCGCGACGACGACCACGCGCGTCAATATCGACGCACTGCTGGCGCCCGTGCTGGGTGAGGATTGGGAGACGAAATTTGCCGCTGTCGTCGCGGCCGACGATGTCGCACGCAAGAAGCCGGCCCCAGACGTCTATCTGGAGGTGTTGTCACAGCTCGATCTGCCCGCGGCGAGCTGCATCGCGATCGAGGACTCCGGTAACGGGCTGATGGCCGCGACGCGCGCAGGCGTCCCCGTGCTCATCACGCGCAGCCTTTATTTTCATGACGACACTTTCGACGGCGCGCTCGCGGTGCTCGACGATCTCGCCGAACTGGTCGCCTGAGGTGTTTTGATGGTTCGATCGATTTCTGCATGACGGATTATGTACACCAAAGTGCGCATGGCTAACGTGCGCATGGCTGCTTCTCAGGTGCGGTTCTCTTGCCGTTCTGCTGAGAACGTGTAATCCCTTGACGACTTGCACACACGTCGAGTCGAGGTCGTGGAGTATGGCCCGTACGCAGGCCAAGGTTAAACGGAGTGAGGTCGCGCGCACGGTCGCGTTGCGCGGCCGGGTCGGCCGGCCGCCGAAGGCATTGGCCGGCAACATCGAGGAGCGGATCCTGGACGCGGCGCGCGAGGTATTCCTGGAGCGCGGCTTCGACGGCGCCAGCATCGATGAGATCGCCGAACGGGCGCCGGCCTCCAAACCCACCATCTATGCACGCTATTCCGGCAAGCCGGCATTGTTTGCCGCCATCGTCGAACGCTCGATCGGCGAATTGATGAATTTCGGCTCCTACACGTCGCCGGCCGGCACCGTGCAGGAAAAGCTGGCCGGGCTGGCAATGACCATCGTCGACCGCGCCCTGAAGGAATCTCTCGGACTGCTGCGGGTGACGATCGGAGAAGCCTACCGCTTTCCCGATCTCAGCTGCCAGTTTCACGAGGTCTCGCGACGGCGGTCGACCCATGCGGTCGCGGTGCTGCTCGCCGATACGATCGCGGCCTCCGGAGCGTCATCCAGGCGCACGCCGTCGAAGGCGTCGGAGGCGTCCGCCGACATCTTCATCGACCTGATCGTGCTGCCGCTGATGATGCGCGCGCTGATGGGAATGAAGGAAAAGACCATTCGCAAGGAGATGCCCGCCTTCGTCCGCGAGCGCGTCAAGGTCTTCCTCGCTCTGCATGCCCGGACATGATGCCGCGCATCTGAGATTGCCCGCACGCAGAGCGCGCCGGCGGCTTCAGCGCCGTCGCAGCGAGGTCGGTTCGAGCGTCACCTGTTTGAGATCCTTGCCGCAGACCACGACGACGATGAAGGCCAGCTTGCCGTCCTTGCTGACGAGGCCGCCGCTGATCGCCCGGCCTGCGGCGGATCGTTCCGCGATCTTGATGGCATCCGACATCTTGAGCGTCACGGCGTCGAGCGCAGCCAGGCTGTTGCGGTCGCTTTCGCTGAGGCCCTCGACGCTCGAGAACAGGACGCTGTTCAGCACCTTGGCGGTCGCGCCGTCGATGTCGGACTCCCAGATCTGGCCGCTCTGCAGGGTGCGGACCTTGTAGACGGGAACGTCGAGCCCACCCTCGAAGCTGATGTCCGCGGTTTTCGACCCCGGATGAATCTTCTCCGCGATCCGCAGGGCCTGATTCAACGACACTTCGGTGCGATGGAAGCGGTCGAGTTCGCGCTCGACCGCGTCCTGGCTCAGGGCCGGATCATCCGAGGATGGTGCCTCGGTGGCGGCGCGGGCAGGGATCTGCGCATCGACGATGTTGGCAACCGCGGCAACCGGCACCGCCGTCCAGCAAGACAGCATCAGGGCGAGAACGGCATTGTGTGTCATGTAACGTGTCATGGAACGGGTCATGGGCCACTCCGAATGTCGCCCGGCCAGGTGAGGGCCGATATCAAAATCGCACGTTAAGAACTAAACCGTATCGTTTTATAATTCGCTGCCCATCATTTGTCAAGGTCACGGCACCGGAGGTGTCTGGACCCAGAAGCGGCCGGAGCGCGCGGCGTCATAGCCGAGCGAATAGAGCGCGCGCATGTAGTCGGTATCGAAGCCGACGCCCTGGGCCTCGGGGACGGACTGGTCGATGGCGGTCATGTTGAACGCCATCCCGTTGTGCCTGGCGAACTGATGGGTGGCCGACAGATAGCCCTGGATCTCGCGCTTGCTCTTCATGCCCAGCGAGCGGATGGCGATCGCCTTGGTGCTGTTCTCGACCGGCTGGAAATCGATCGAGGTCCGGCCGTTCATGATGATGTAGATGGCGGGCTTCGGCGACGCCATGCGCCGCGATGATCCAGGCTGCATCAGCAGGCGATCCGGAAACGTGAACACCTGGGTCGAGACGCCGCCGTCGACATGCATCTCCTCGATGGCCTTGCCGTCCGAGGAGGCGGCGATCAGCGCCGGCGGAAACGCGACCGGCACGCTGGCCGATGCGGTCAGGACCTGCCGGAACAGCTCCAGCGCCCGTGGCGTCCGCGCCGAGGCGATCTCGCCCATGTTCCACAGCACCGGCCGCCCCGCATCCAGATCGGTGGTCACGACGAACAGCCGGCGTCCCTTGGCGTGCTCCTTGGCGATGGCCTCCAGCAGGGCCGGCGTCGTGTAGTGCCCGATCGCCTCGCGCAGCGGCTGGCCGTCGAAGATCGACGAGCCGAACACCGCCCCGAGCGCATTGGGGGAGGCGGCGAACGAACTCGCCAGTCCGCTGGTATACATCTCCTTCAAGGTCGGGTCGTAGGCCGGTCCGAGGAAGGCGAAGGGCGCGATCAGGGCGCCGGTGCTGACGCCCGAGACGATGGTGAATTCGGGACGCGCGCCGCTCTCGCTCCAGCCGTTCAGGACGCCGGCGCCGTAGGCCCCGTCGCCACCGCCTCCCGACAGCGCGAGATAGGCGAACGGCTTGTTGGGCTGCGGCTGCGGCTTGAACGCGGACGTATCGAAGCTCTCGGCCGGCGCATCGGCCCACATCCGGACGCTGCGGAAGCCGTCGATCGTGGCGCGCTTCGCATCGTCGGCCGAATAGGTCGCGCGCTGAACCGACGCGCAGCCGCCGAGCAGGAGGCCGAGACCAAAGACCGCGGCCCGAATACCGGCCGCCCTTGCCAAACGCGATCGCACATCTCACCCCTGCATTAAACGGAACCGTATAGTATTATTTATTCGATTTGATCAAGCAGGAATGAATCGGATGCGGGCGCGCGCATCACGATTGCGGGAGGGGCGCGGACTGGAACCCGCGCGGCACGTTGTGGGCGTCAGAGGTGCTGGTTCCCTGGTGATCGTCGCGACGTCGACCGGCTATGACTTCTTTCCCGTTTCCGATACGTTGTCAGCGTCAACCAGGGCGGCCGATATTGCCGCGTCAGCGTCGTCCGATGTCGCGCCGGGGCAATGATGCAGGCCGCGTGCGAGAGGACGCCATCACAGGAGCATCGATGACCAGGCGCCGGGCCATGATCACTTTCACCTTCATTGTCGCGGCGCTGCTCGCGGCCTGCGGCGGCCATGCGCAGGCGGCGCAGTGCGGCTCGTCGCCGGCGGGGTTCGAGGCGTGGAAGCGCGAGTTCGGCGAGGAGGCGAGGTCCAAGGGCGTCGGCGGCACCGCGATCGCAGCGCTGATGCAGACCAATTACGCCTCGGCCACGATCGCCGCCGATCGCGGCCAGCGCAGCTTTTCGCTGTCGCTCGATCAGTTCCTCGCCAAGCGCGGCGCTGTGACGATCGTCGCGCGCGGCCGTCAGCTCAAGCAGTCGCAGGCGGCGATGTTCGCCTCGATCGAGCAGCGTTACGGCGTGCCGCCCGGACCCTTGATCGCGATCTGGGGCATGGAGAGCGGCTTCGGCAGCCAGCGCGGCAATCAGCACATGCTGTCGTCGATCGCGACCTTGGCCTATGACTGCCGCCGGCCGGAGTTCTTCACCGAGCAGCTCTATGCCGCGCTGAAGCTGATCGACCGCGGCGTGCTCTCGGGCAGCACGCGCGGCTCGATGCATGGCGAGGTCGGGCAGACCCAGTTCATGCCGAAGAACATTCTCGCCTATGGCACCGGCAATCTCGACGTCGCCGCCAATGCGCTGGCTTCGACCGCGAACTTCCTGCGCGCCAATGGCTGGAAGGCGGGCGCCGGCTATCAGCCGGGCGAGCCGAACTTCGTCGCCATCGAGGCCTGGAACGCCGCCGGCGTCTATCAGAAGGCGATCGCGCTGATGGGCCGCCAGATCGACGGCGGCGGCTCGGCCGCGGAGCGGTAGGTCCTACTGGTTGTGGATTGATCGAAGGGATCCGGACGCAGGGGATGGACTATAGCCACCCCTGCGGTCAGGTTTGCTCATCCCGTTACCGCAACCGGCGCCCTCATGAGCGAATATCAGTACTACGAGTTTCTGGCCATCGACCGTGTTCTCGATGCCGCGGCACGCGAGCAGCTGCGCGTCATCTCGTCGAGGGCCCGAATCACCGGTTCGAGCTTCACCAATCACTACGAGTGGGGCGATCTCAAAGCCGATCCGCGCGACATGATGCGGCGCTGGTTCGACCTGCACGTCTACGTCGCCAATTACAACGCCCGGCGTTTCATGATCCGCCTGCCCAGGGCGGCGTTGGAGCCGTCGGACGCGGCTCCGTTCCTGGGGCCGCTCGATTGCGTCGAAATTATCGCATCAGGCGACGACGTCATCGTCGACATCAACCTCTATGATTTCGAATCCGACGACTACGAGGACGATGGATCGAGGTGGATGGCGGCGCTCGCGCCGCTTCGCACCGATCTTCTCGATGGCGATCTGAGGCCGTTTTATCTGCTCTGGCTGATGGCCGTTCAGGCCGAGCTCGTGCCCGACGATGCGCTGGAGCCGCTGCCCGGGATCGGTCCGGTGACCGGAGCGCTCGACAGCCTCGCCGATTTTCTGCTGATCGATCCGGACCTGGTGCAGGCCGCGGCCGAACGGCAGGCGGCTGCCGTCAAGCCGTCGCAGGCCGACCTCCGCGGGCAGATCGATGCGCTGCCGAATTCGGAGAAGATCGAGCTGTTGCTGCGGGTGGTCGAGGGCGATGGCGGCGTCGCGGCCGAGCTGCGGCGTCGTTTCCGCAACCCCGTTGCCCGGTCCGATGGACAGCGCTCGGCCGCTTCGCTGCGGGCGCGTGCCGGCGAGATTGCCGCCGCCCGCGAGGCAATCGAGGCTGCCGCGGCGGAAGCCAAGCGCAAACACCGGATGGAGCAGGAGAAGAGCGAATGTCAGTTGAGGTTGAAGACACTGGAGAGCCGCGGTGACGCGGTTTGGAAGCAGGTCGAGACCGAGATCGAGCGCCGCAACCCGTCCGGCTACGATGCAGCCGCTGCCCTGATTTCCGATCTGCGTGCGCTCGCGCATCAGACGAAGCAGATGGCGGCGTTCGAACGACACATCGCTGCGATCCGCATCAGGCACGACAGCAAGCGGAGATTTATCGAGCGCCTCGATTCGCTCAAACGGCAACCGCTGATCTAGACGAGCGTTTCCTTGGAACCGGTTGCTTCCGGGTCGAGCTCTCGCCGTCTTCACCGCTGTCATGCTCCGCGAAAGCGGGGCATCCAGTACTCCGTGGCAGAAGAGATTCACCGAGGTGTCACGGCGTACTGGATCGTCCGCCGGAGCCTGTCATCCGGCCGGCCGGAGGACGACGACAGCCGGGGTCCCATGATCCATGTGCCAGGACGTCGGAAGCGGTCGCCTGGTCTAGTCAACAAGAGGGCGGCGTTTCGGTGAAACGCCGCCCTCGCTGCTCGTGTTTAGTCGAGGTGAAGAGGCCTTACGCCTTCAGTTCGAACCGGTCGAGGTTCATCACCTTGGTCCAGGCGGCGACGAAATCCTTGACGAACTTCTGCTTGGCATCCGAGCTCGCATAGACCTCGGCGAGCGCGCGCAGCTGCGAGTGCGAGCCGAAGATCAGGTCGGCGCGGGTGGCCGTCCACTTGACGGCGCCGGACTTGCGGTCGCGGCCCTCGAACGTATGCTCGCCCTGATCGACTGGTGTCCAGGCCACGCCCATGTCGAGCAGGTTGGCGAAGAAGTCGTTCGAGAGCGTCTCCGGCTGCGCGGTGAAGACACCGTGCTTGGAGCCGCCCGCGTTGGCGCCGAGCACGCGCAGGCCGCCGACCAGCACGGTCATCTCCGGCGCGGTCAGCGTGAGCAACTGGGCCTTGTCGACCAAGAGCTCCTCGCCCGACAGCCACTGCTTGCCGCCGAGATAGTTGCGGAAGCCGTCATATTTCGGTTCGAGCACCGAAAACGACTCGACGTCTGTCTGCTCCTGCGAGGCATCGGTGCGGCCGGGCGCGAACGGCACGGTCACCTCGACGCCGGCCTTCTTGGCCGCCGCTTCGACGCCGGCATTGCCGGCGAGCACGATCAGGTCGGCGAGCGAGATCTTCTTAGCCCCGCCGGCCGCTGCGTTGAACTCCTTCTGGATGCCTTCGAGTGTCGACAGCACCTTGGTGAGTTCAGCCGGGTTGTTGACCTCCCAGTCCTTCTGCGGAGCGAGGCGAATGCGCGCGCCATTGGCGCCGCCGCGCTTGTCCGAGCCGCGGAAGGTCGAGGCCGAGGCCCAGGCGGTCGAGACGAGCTGCGCGACCTTCAGCCCCGAGGCGAGGATCTTCGCCTTCAGCGCCGCGACGTCCTTGTCGTCGACGACCGGATGATCGAGCGCCGGCACCGGATCCTGCCAGATCAGGTCTTCCTTCGGCACCAGCGGGCCGAGGTAGCGCACCTTCGGGCCCATGTCGCGGTGGGTCAGCTTGAACCAGGCGCGGGCGAAGGCGTCGGCGAACTGATCCGGGTTCTCCAGGAAGCGGCGCGAGATCTTCTCGTAGGCCGGGTCGAAGCGCAGCGCGAGGTCGGTGGTCAGCATCGACGGCGCATGGCGCTTGGACTTGTCATGCGCATCCGGCACGGTGCCGGCACCAGCGCCGCCCTTCGGCGTCCACTGATGCGCGCCCGCCGGGCTCTTGGTCAGCTCCCATTCATAGCCGAACAGGTTCCAGAAGAAGTTGTTGCTCCACTTGGTCGGCGACGACGTCCAGATCACCTCGAGACCCGAGGTGATGGTGTCGCCACCCTTGCCCGACGCATATTTGCTGGCCCAGCCGAGGCCCTGCTGCGCGATGTCGGCGCCTTCCGGCTCGGCACCGACCAGCGAGGCATCACCGGCGCCATGGGTCTTGCCGAAGGTGTGACCACCGGCGATCAGCGCCACCGTCTCCTCGTCGTCCATCGCCATGCGGCCGAACGTTTCGCGGATGTCGCGCGCGGCAGCGACCGGGTCGGGGTTGCCGTTCGGACCTTCCGGGTTGACGTAGATCAGGCCCATCTGCACGGCCGCCAGCGAGCCGGCGAGCTCGCGATCGCCGCTGTAGCGCTCGTCGGCGAGCCACTTGCCCTCGGGGCCCCAATAGATGTCCTGCTCCGGCTCCCAGGTGTCGGCGCGGCCGCCGCCGAAGCCGAAGGTCTTGAAGCCCATCGATTCCAGCGCGACGTTGCCGGTGAGCACGAACAGGTCGGCCCAGGAGATCTTCTGGCCGTATTTCTGCTTGATCGGCCACAGCAGGCGGCGCGCCTTGTCGAGGTTGGCGTTGTCAGGCCAGCTGTTCAGCGGCGCAAAGCGCTGCTGACCGGTGCCGGCGCCGCCGCGGCCGTCGCCGATGCGATAGGTGCCTGCGGCGTGCCAGGCCATGCGGATGAACAGCGGGCCGTAATGACCGAAATCGGCCGGCCACCAGTCCTGCGAATCCGTCATCAGCGCGTGCAGGTCCTTGATCACGGCATCGAGATCGAGGCTCTTGAATTCCTTGGAGTAATCGAACGCCTCACCGAACGGATCGGAGAGCCTCGAATGCTGGTGCAGGACCGACAGATTGAGCTGGTTCGGCCACCAATCCTTGTTCGAAAATCCCTTCAAGCCGCCCGAAAACGGGCACTTGCTGACGTCATCCATGTTTGCCTCCTGACTTGATCGGCATTGTTTCCCCCTGGGGTGGGCGGCGGGACCCTACGCGCCCAGATTGATCAGGGGAAATTGACTTTGGTGATTGTCACGATAAGTTAATCTGATGATACACCTGACGATGCGGCAGCTTCGCTATTTCGACGCGCTGGCCCGTCTCGGCCATTTCGGCCGCGCCGCGGAGGCCTGCGCGATCTCGCAGCCGGCGCTGTCGATGCAGATCAAGGAGATGGAGGAGGCGCTCGGCGGCGTGCTGCTGGAGCGCAATGCGCGCCAGGTGGTGCTGACGCGGTTCGGCGAGCAGCTTGCCGAACGGGTGCGCGAGATCCTGCGTTCCGTCGACGAGCTCGCCGATTTCGCCCGCGCCTCGCGCGACAAGCTCACCGGGCGGCTGCGGCTCGGCATGATCCCGACGGTGGCGCCCTATCTCGTGCCCAAGGTGATCGGCGACCTGACGCGCAAGCATCCCGAGATCGACATCCATGTGCGCGAGTCCAAGACGCCGAAGCTGATCGAGGAACTGGTCGAGGGCCGGCTCGATGCCGCGATCGTCGCACTTCCGGTGTCGGAGCCGTCGCTGACCGAGGTCGGATTGTTCTCGGAAAACTTCCTGCTGGTGCGCCCGCCCGAATATGAAGGCGCTGACGTGCCGAGCAGCGAGAGCCTGCGCGAGATGCGGCTGCTGCTGCTGGAGGAGGGGCATTGCTTCCGCGATCAGGCGCTGTCGTTCTGCAACATGCAGGCGCCGCGCGAGATGCTCGATGCCTCCTCGCTCTCGACCTTGGTGCAGATGGTCGGCGCCGGCATGGGCGTGACGCTCATTCCGGAGATGGCCGTCGGCGTCGAGACGCGCTCCGCATCGGTCTCGCTGGCGCGTTTCGCCGAGCCGCAGCCGCAGCGCACCATCGGCATGGTCTGGCGCAAGACCAGCCCCCTCGCCAAGCAGCTCATGCAGATCTCTGAGATCGTCGGCGGCGCGGCGGAGAGCCTGCGCAAGCAGGCCGCGGCGGGGCAGGTGCGCAAGCGGCGCGGCTGACGAGTTGAGGAACGTCCTGTCGAGGCCGACCTTGTCGTCCTTCTCCAACGAAGGACGTCCTCATGAAACGCATCGTGATCGCATCTGCCGCCGCCCTCGTATTGTCGAGCACGCTCGCCTCGGTTCAAGGCAATGGGGCCGGGAGCAGCGGCACCGGCGGCAGCAGCGCAGGACCGTCGCATAACGTGCCGACGGCCGCACCCGGCACGGCGCCGAGCAACACGGGCACGACCGGCATGGGGCAGGGCGGTTCCAACGATGGCGCGACGCCCGGCAACGGCTCGGGCCGCACGCGGTCGGCGCCGAAGGACGCGACCGGCTCGCTCAACAACAACAGCCCGAGCACCGGCGACGCCAACTCCGGAAGCTCGAGCAATCTCGGCCGGCATTGAGCGCGACGCGATGTTCCCACATCCGATGGCGCTTTTGCATGGAACGTGCGCGCAAACCGGCCGTTCGTAGCTTTCGAGCAACTCACGTGCTCCAAGCCGTCGCTGTTGCGGCGGACATCGGCGCCCGATCCAGATGGGAGCCGTCATGCGTGATGATCTCTGTCGAGGAGTCCTAGTGATGCGAAGCTTGAATTACGTGGCGGCGCTGGCCTTGTCGGGTGCGCTGCTGGCCGGTGCGAATGCGCCGGCGATGTCTGCTCCGATGACGGCGTTGTCGGCCGCCGCCCGGCCCGACGCCGCGCCGCTCAGCACCACGCAGGTGCGCTATGGCGGCCGTGGGTTCGGCGGCGGGTGGCACGGTGGCGGCTGGCACGGCGGAGGAGGCTGGCGCGGCGGTGGCTGGGGCTGGGGTGGCGGCGCGCTCGCGGCCGGCGCATTGCTCGGCGCCGGTATCGCGGCGACGGCGGCACCCTATTACTACGACGACCCCTATTATTATGGCGGCGGGCCCTACGGCTATGCCGGCGTCGGCTATGCGCCCTATTATGGTCGTCCCTATTACGCGCGCCGTTACTATGGCGGCTGGGGTGGCGGACCGTGGGGCGGCCCCTGGTGGTGAGCTTCGGCTGACTGAGCACGCGAAGCCGTCTGCGCGGGCCATCGCGCAGACGGACCATGCCGGGCCGGTGCCCCCTCCGCCGAGCCGCCGTTGAGGCCCCGTGGCATGGGTCTTGTATCGATCTCCGGCAGCGGCTGCGCGCCACGGCGCGTGGTCCGGAGAACGGACATGTCTGAGGCTGTCAATACCGAGGCGTTCTGGGTCGGAACGATCGTCGACTGGCTGGTCAAGAATGCCAGCCTGCGCAGGGAGCGCATCGACCTCAAGCGCAAATTTACGCAGGAGCCCTATAATCTCAGCGCCGTCAGGGTTCTGACGATGATGGACGAGTTCGTCGCGCTGCATAACGCGGCCAATGGGACGAAGCTCGTGCTGTCGCAGAACTGGCGGCTGGCGCATCGCAACGCCACGGTCGGCGACTTCATCGCCGCGTTTCTCCGCCTGGTTCTTCCCGATGATGGCCGAGCCGGGACCGACAATGGTGCGTCGGCCTCCGGCCGAATGTCGGAAAGCCAACAGGGCCCGACGCACAATCATCGTCTCGAAGCGTTGCGCGCCAATCCCGGCGGCGACTGGAAGCCGGTCGATCTCGAGATCATCGCCTCGCAATATGCGATGAAGTTTCGCAAGATCACCGGCACGCACGAGGTATTCCTGCATCCCTCGGTTCCGCATTGCGTGACGATCCCGCTCAAGGCCAAGATCAGGCCGCCGCACATCCGGGCCTTCGTGGCGATGATCGACGGCATGGACGAGGCGGCGCGATGAGCGATGCGAGCACCTACGTCTACGCGGTGACGGAACTCGGCGCCGAGGATGGCGGCGGCTATCTCGTCACCTTTCCCGATCTCCCCGGCGTCATCGGCATTGGCGAGACCACCGGCGAGGCCATCGCGGACGGACGGCAGGCGCTGTTCGCCTGTCTCGATGCGCTCAAGGCCGTCGACCGCGAGCCGCCGGTCCCGGGCGCATCCCACGCCGCCGCGCCGCTGGCGTGATCCGATGTGACGCCGGAGAGTTCAGCAGGAGGAAGAGCATGCCACTGTCGGAGGACGCCATTCAGGTCGGCAAATGCTACAAGACCAGGATCGCCGAGAGCTACAAGGTGCTGTCGATCACCCGCGGCATCGTCACCTACCAGACCTTGAGTTCGCCGCTGCGCATCAACACCGGCATCAAGGCGTTCGCGGATGCCGTCTACAAGGAGATCAAGTGTCCGGGATAGGAGCGCGATCCCGGGTCACCTTTCCTCCCGCCGCGAGTCTGGCAGTAACATCCACGATCTCTCCTCCGTCATTGCGAGCGCAGTGAAGCAATCCAGGGGCGTGGGCGGGACTCTGGATTGCTTCGCTGCGCTCGCAATGACGCGGAGAGAGTTCGCTTCTATATAACTGCGTGGAACTGCGTGGGGAATTTGAAGATGCGATTAGAACAGCGCGACGACGGCGTTCTCGCCTTCGTCGACGAGACCGGCTGCATCTGGGCGCAATGCGCGCGGCCGTCGCAGCATCCCGATGATTCCGACTACGTGATCGAAGGTCCGTTGAGCGGCTTCATCTGCGAGGAGGGCACGTTCACGCCGGACAGCGAGCAGGCGTTTCGCGCCTGGCTCGATGACCGACTGATCAGCGACGAGATCTTCCATGTCAGGGACCGCGAGACCGCGCTGTCTCTGTGCCAGCGCATCGCGGTCGCGGCGCGCGAGATCCTGAAGGACAGGGCCGGCCAGACGCAGATCGGCTGACAGGGGGGTGTTCGCTGAAAGAAAAATCGCTTGCTATTTTTCGGAAATCATGTTCTTCTCCCTGCAACCCGCCTCGTGCAGAGGGACGTACGCGTCGTCACGATACGTGGAGGTGGGCTGCGATGGACGTGACGGCTGTGCCAGACGAGCGCAGTCGGCGCGGACGGCGAAGTCGTGTGGTCCTGGCCTCTCGACGCTGAGGTCAAGTTCGCGAGTGATGCTGTCGAGTGATGCTGTGACGGCTCGCGCGGGCGATGGGGGCAAGAACGCCGATCCCCAGGGAGAGCACGAAGGACCCCGTAAAACGATCGCGCGGGGAAGGCCGGGTCGTCCGGCTGGACCTGTGGTACCTGCCGCCTGCATTCTTTTGAGCAGGCGGGCCACGGGCCTCAGTCGAGGTCCGGCCTTCCTCGCGCCCTCTCGTATTTCAAGAGGGACACGACTGCTGCATCACCCGGGCATCACCTGCCGCGGGACCGTGAGAGCGTGTCTCGATGACGAAGATCCCATCCAAACCCTCACTGTCGTCCCGGGCAAGCCAAAGCGGCGCGCGAGCGCCGCATCAGCGCCGACCCGGGACCCATACCCCCAGGGAGATGTGCGAGGCACCATGTCCGCCCGATCCCGCCCAGCCACATCCGCCGCGGCGTATGGATCCCGGGTCAGTGCCCGCCAACGCTGGCGCGTTGCCGGACTTGCCTGGGACGACACTGAATTGGAGGCGCAGGCGGTGCCGCATCCACCGCCGTCATGCCCGCGCCGGCGGGCATCCCGGACGCCGCGGCCATCGGTTGATCGCGGCGACCGCTGGAATGCGGGTTTGCCCGCCTGTCGCGGGCGATGCCGGCAATGATGGTCTTTCGCCGGGTGAGCAACGCTCGCACAAGGGCGAGGTGCGGCGACCTGCGGCAACGTGTCGGTGGACCCGTAAACTTTCGGGAAGATTCAAAAATATCAATCATTATCAACGGCTTGTGACTGTCATCCGACTGTCATCGAACCTTTATAAAAGCGGCACCGAGGCCCCTTAAAGCGGCCGGGGAAGCGCGATCGGGCGCATTTGGCGCTTCGCTTCCCGAGCATGGAGACCAGCTATGAATTTCGTCAAAGCACTCGTCGCTGCCGGCTTGGTCGCCGCATCGACGTCGGCATTCGCGGCCGACATCACCGGCGCAGGCGCGACGTTCCCGTTCCCGATCTATTCGAAGTGGGCCGACGCCTACAAGAAGGAGACCGGCAACGGTCTGAACTACCAGTCGATCGGCTCCGGTGGCGGCATCAAGCAGATCCAGGCCAAGACCGTGACCTTCGGCGCCACCGACGCGCCGCTCAAGGCCGAGCAGCTCGAGAAGGACGGCCTGGTGCAGTGGCCGATGGTGATGGGCGGCATCGTGCCGGTCGTCAACCTCGAGGGCGTGAAGCCGGGCGAGATGGTGCTGGACGGCGAGACGCTCGCCAACATCTATCTCGGCAAGATCACCAAGTGGGATGACGCCGCGATCAAGAAGCTGAACCCCAGCGTCAAGCTGCCGTCCGACGCGATCGCCGTCGTCCGCCGCTCCGACGGTTCGGGCACGACCTTCAACTTCACCTATTATCTCTCCGAGGCGAGCGCCGACTGGAAGAGCAAGATCGGCTTCAACACTGCCGTCGAATGGCCGGTCGGCGTCGGCGCCAAGGGCAACGAGGGCGTGTCGGGCAACATCAGCCAGACCAAGAACTCGATCGGCTATGTCGAGTACGCCTATGCCAAGCAGAACAAGCTGACCTACACCGGCATGGTGAACAAGGCCGGCAAGACCGTGCAGCCGACCGTCGAGGCCTTCCAGTCCGCGGCTGGCAACGCCGATTGGGCCAAGGCTCCCGGCTACTACGTGATCCTCGCCAACCAGCCGGGCGACAAGTCCTGGCCGATGACGGCGGCGACCTTCATCCTGATGCACAAGGAGCCGACCGACAAGGCGGCGTCCGCCGAGGCCATCAAGTTCTTCAAGTGGTCGTTCGAGAAGGGCGGCAAGATGGCCGAGGAGCTCGACTACATCCCGATGCCCGACAGCGTCGTGAA
This sequence comes from Bradyrhizobium oligotrophicum, assembly GCF_051168495.1. Lineage (GTDB taxonomy): Bacteria > Pseudomonadota > Alphaproteobacteria > Rhizobiales > Xanthobacteraceae > Bradyrhizobium > Bradyrhizobium oligotrophicum_A. The sequence continues at coordinate 97,908 of NZ_JBNPVB010000011.1, forward strand.
GCTGATCGAGAAGACCTGGTCGGCCGACATCAAGAGCTGAGCTCTCTCTTACCGAATACCCCTCTCCCGTCCCGGGAGAGGGGCTTTGCTCAAGGTTGAAGCGTGACCAAGAAACAGGGGGCGGACTTGGCTGAGATGGCGGTTCAATCCGAAGTCGGCGACATGTCGGCCGCAGGGCCCTATGACCGCGCCCGCGCGCTGAGCGCGTTCAGGCTCGGCGATGTGACGTTCTACTGGATCACCCGCCTGTCGGCGATCTCGGTGCTGCTGATCCTCGGCGGCATCATCATTTCGCTCATCATCGGCGCGTGGCCGGCGATGAAGACCTACGGCTTCGACTTCCTCCTGACCAAGCGCTGGGCGCCCTCCGCCGATCCGCCGGTGCTCGGCGCGCTCGGGCCGATCTACGGCACGCTGGTGACGTCCTTCATCGCCATGCTGATCGCCATTCCGGTCGGTCTCGGCGTTGCGATCTTTCTCACCGAGCTGTGCCCGCAATGGCTGCGCCGTCCGATCGGCATCGCCATCGAGCTGCTCGCCGGCATTCCCTCGATCATCTACGGCATGTGGGGCTTCTTCGTACTGGGCCCGTTTTTGGCCTACACGTTCCAGCCGTTCATGATCAGCCTCTGCGCCAACATCCCGGTGCTACAGGACATCTTCGCAGGTCCGCCGTCCTATCTCAGCCTGTTCAACGCCTCCTTGATCCTGGCGATCATGGTGCTGCCGTTCATCACGGCGATCTCCGTGGACGTCTTCAAGACGGTGCCGCCGGTGCTGAAGGAAGCCGCCTACGGCGTCGGCTGCACCACCTGGGAGGTCGTGCGCAGCGTCGTGATCCCCTATACCCGCGTGGGTGTCATCGGCGGCGTCATGCTGGCGCTCGGCCGCGCGCTCGGCGAGACCATGGCGGTGACCTTCATCATCGGCAACTCGTTCCGGATCTCGTCCTCGATCTTCGCCCCGGGTACGACGATCTCCGCTGCGATCGCCTCCGAATTCCAGGAGAGCGACGGCCTGCACCAGTCGAGCCTGATCCTGCTCGGCCTCCTGCTGTTCGTTCTGACCTTCTTCGTGCTCGCCGCAGCCCGCCTGATGCTGATGCGGCTCGAGACCAAGGCGGGGAAATAAGCTCATGACTGCCGTCGACATTCAGCCCACGCCCGTCAATCCGATCTACACGCGCCGTCGCCGCACCGACATCGTGGTTCGCGTGCTCTGCTTCGCAGCCGCCGCATTCGGCGTCACCTGGCTGGCGCTGATCCTGTTCACGCTGTTCTATAACGGCCTGGCCGGCCTCAGCCTGCAGGTCTTCACCGCCGACACGCCGCCGCCGGGCTCCAGCGAAGGCGGTCTGCGCAACGCCATCGTCGGCTCGGTCATCATGACCATCATCGGTGTCGGCATCGGCGCGCCGCTCGGCCTGTTCGCCGGCACTTATCTCGCCGAATACGGCCGCAACGACAAGCTGACCTCGGTCATCCGCTTCATCAACGACATCCTGCTGTCGGCGCCCTCGATCATCATCGGCCTGTTCATCTATGGTGCGGTCGTGGTGCCGATGGGCGGCTTCTCGGCGATTGCGGGCGCGCTGGCGCTGGCCGTCATCGTCATCCCCGTGGTGCTTCGAACCACCGAGGACATGCTGCTGCTGGTGCCCAATCCGCTGCGCGAGGCGGCCTCGGCGCTCGGCCTGCCGCGCTCGCTGGTGATCCGCCGGATCGCCTACCGTGCCGCGCGCTCCGGCCTCATCACCGGCGTGCTGCTGGCGACCGCCCGCGTCGCCGGCGAGACCGCGCCCTTGCTGTTCACCGCGCTGTCGAACCAGTTCTGGAGCCTGAGCCTGTCCAAGACGATGGCCAATTTGCCGGTGACCATCAACAACTTCGTCCAGAGCCCCTACGCCTATTGGAAGCAGCTGGCCTGGAGCGGCGCCCTTCTCATCACTTTGACAGTGCTGGCCCTGAACATCGGCGCGCGCATCCTCGGCGCCGAGAGGAGCTCGAAATGACCGACATGTCCGTATCCGTGAGCAGCCCCACGGCCGCCATTCCCGCCAAGTCGCTGCCGGAGGCGCCGGCCAAGGTGACTGCGCGCAACCTGAACTTCTATTATGGCGATCATCACGCGCTGAAGAACATCAATTTGTCGCTCGGCACCAATCGTGTCACGGCGTTCATCGGTCCGTCGGGCTGCGGCAAGTCCACTCTGCTGCGCATCTTCAACCGGATGTACGACCTCTATCCGGGACAGCGCGCCACTGGTCAGCTGATGCTGGACAACACCAACATCCTCGATCCCAAGCTCGACCTGAACCTGCTGCGCGCGCGCGTCGGCATGGTGTTCCAGAAACCGACGCCGTTCCCGATGACGATCTACGAGAACATCGCCTTCGGCATCCGCCTCTATGAGAAGATCTCCAAGTCCGAGATGGACGACCGCGTCGAGAAGGCGCTGCGCGGCGGCGCGCTGTGGAACGAGGTCAAGGACAAGCTCAACGCCTCCGGCCTGTCGCTGTCCGGCGGCCAGCAGCAGCGGCTGTGCATCGCCCGCACTGTGGCGGTGCGGCCCGAGGTCATCCTGTTCGACGAGCCGTGCTCGGCGCTCGACCCGATCTCGACCGCCAAGGTCGAGGAGCTGATCCAGGAGCTGGCCGAGAACTATACGATCGCGATCGTCACCCATAACATGCAGCAGGCGGCGCGCGTCTCCGACAAGACCGCCTTCATGTATCTCGGCGAGCTGATCGAGTTCGACGACACCAGCAAGATCTTCACCTCGCCGAGCGATCGGCGGACCCAGGACTACATCACCGGCCGGTTCGGCTGACGCCGACAGCATCATTGCCTTCAGGAGATCATCATGGCCAGTGAACATACCGCCAAGGCGTTCGACAGCGATCTGCAGGACCTCACCCGGCTGGTGTCGGAGATGGGCGGTCTTGCGGAGCGGCTGATCGTCGATTCCGTCGATGCGCTGGTGCGGCGCGACGTGGCGCTCGGCCAGAAGGTGGTCGCTGCGGACGTCGAGGTCGACAAGCTGCAGCGCCTCATCGAGGAGCGCGCGGTGCTCACGATTGCCCGCCGCCAGCCGATGGCGGTCGACCTGCGCGAGATCGTCGGCGCGATGCGCGTCGCCACCGATCTGGAGCGCATCGGCGACCTCGCCAAGAACATCGGCAAGCGGGTCGCGGCGCTGGAGAGCGACTTCCACCCGCTGAAGCTGATCCGCGGCCTCGAGCACATGACCGACCTCGTGCAGTCGCAGGTCAAGACGGTGCTCGATGCCTATGCCGCGCATGATCTGCCGGCGGCGATGACGGTGTGGAAGGGCGACGAGGAGGTCGACGCCATCTGCACTTCGCTGTTCCGCGAACTCCTCACCTACATGATGGAGGATCCGCGCAACATCTCGTTCTGCATCCATCTGATGTTCTGCGCCAAGAACATCGAGCGGATCGGCGACCACGCCACCAACATCGCCGAGACGGTGTTCTACATGATCGAGGGCCAGCAGATCATGGACAAGCGCCCGAAGGGCGACATGACCAGCTTCGCGGCCACGATCCCCGGTAACTGAGAGAAACGGTTCAGATATGGGCGCGCGAATTCTGGTGGTTGAGGACGAGGAGGCGCTGACGACGCTGCTGCGCTACAACCTCGAAGCCGAAGGCTATGAGGTCGAGACCGTGGCGCGCGGCGATGAGGCCGACACGCGGCTGAAGGAGCGCGTTCCCGATCTCGTCGTGCTCGACTGGATGCTGCCGGGGCTCTCGGGGATCGAGCTGTGCCGCCGCCTGCGCGCGCGCTCCGAGACCAGGCAGCTGCCGATCATCATGCTGACCGCGCGCGGCGAGGAGAGCGAGCGCGTGCGCGGGCTTGCCACCGGCGCCGACGACTACATCGTCAAGCCGTTCTCGGTGCCGGAGCTGCTGGCGCGGGTGAAGGGCCTGCTGCGGCGGGCGAGCCCGGAGCGGCTGGCGACGGTGTTGTCCTATGGCGACATCGAGCTCGACCGCGAGAAGCGCCGCGTGGCCCGCTCCGGCCGGCCGATCGATCTCGGCCCGACCGAATATCGCCTGCTCGAATTCTTCCTGGAGCATCCGGGCCGCGTGTTCAGCCGCGAGCAGTTGCTCGACAGCGTCTGGGGCCGTGACATCTACATCGACGAGCGCACCGTCGACGTCCACATCGGCCGTCTGCGCAAGCTGCTCAACCCCGGCCGCGAGCAGGACCCGATCCGCACCGTGCGCGGCGCCGGCTATGCGCTCGACGACCGCTTCGCCAAGTCCGAGCAGGCCTGAGTTGTCCGCCATGCCGCTGCCGTCTTGACGATGTCGGATGACGCCCGCATCATGAAGGCTCTGGCGGACGCAATGTTCAGGACGGTCATCATTCTTCTTGGCGTGTTGTTCGCCTTCGCGGCGGCGGCCACGGCCGGCGAGCTCGACGAAGCGGTCGCGGCTGCAGGCAATGGCGATCATGCCGCAGCGTTGCGCCGGCTCACGCCGCTGGCGAAAAAAGGCGATGCGCGGGCGCAGTTCGATCTCGGCTTCATGTCGGAGTTCGGCTGGGGACAGACGCGCAACCAGGCCGAGGCGCTGGGCTGGTATCGCAAGGCTGCGGATCAGGGGCTTGCGGTCGCACAGCACTATCTCGGCATCGCCTATGTCAACGGCGCGGGCGTCGCCTCCGATGCCGGCGAGGCGGCGCGCTGGTTCGCCCGCGCAGCGGCGCAGGGTTTTGCGCAATCGCAATACATGATGGGTCTGATCTCTCTCGACGGCCGCGGCGCACCGCAGGACGTCGTGCAGGGGTATGCCTGGCTGGTCATGGCCGGCCGCAACGGCGTTCGCTCGGCGAGCCGCGACGTGCAGCGGGTCAAGCTGAGTGAAGCGCAGCGCCTGCAGGCGGAGACCATCATCGCGAACTGGAAGCCGAAGCTCGAATCGGCGGACACCGGCATCGCCACGCCCAAGCCTGGCGAGTTGCTCGGGCTCGACCGGCACATCGGCGAGATGGTGGATCCGACCTCCTGGCCGGCATCGTCGATCGGCGCGGTGACCGTGGCGCAGTTCAGCACCGGAGGTTCGTGCACCGGAACGCTGGTCGCGCCGCGCGTGGTGCTGACCGCGGCGCATTGCATGTTCAATGGTCTCGCGCCGGTCAATCCCGGCAACGTCCGCTTTCTCGCCGGCATGAACAAGGGCACGCCGGCGGCGGTGTCGGTGGCCGACAAGCTGATCGTCGCGCCGGACTTTGTGCCGACCCTGCACGAGAAGTGGACGATCGACCGCTCGCCGGCCGATTGGGCGCTGATCATCCTCAAGGACGCCCTGCCGTCGAAGCCGGTCGCGGTCAAGGCCCTGACGCGCGACGAACTCGCGGCAGCAACGAAGGCCGGCACTATCTCCGAGATCGGCTACGGCCAGGAGCGGCGTTATTCGCCGACCGGCCAGCGCAATTGCAGTGCCGGCATGACCAGAGATGCCCGATTGCTGACCGTGCACTGCTTGGCGAATTTCGGCTATTCGGGCTCGCCGATCCTGGCCGAAGTCGGCGGCGAGCCGGCCGTGGTCGGCGTCTTCTCGGCCTTTCAAGAGGAGACTCGGCTGATGTTCGCCGCGCCCGCCAGCCAGTTCGAGGCGACCGTGCGGCGCGAGATCGCGGCGCAGAGCGCGTCGACGCGGTGAGGGAGGAGGGAGCACCGCTGGTCATTGTGTGAGCGTGACCGGATAGCGGATTGCCAAGCGAGGAGACCGATCCAGGCGACCGCGTCCCTGATGACTTGATTCGCGGGGACTTTGGCTCTCGTGACGCAGGGCTTGCCATTTGGCGCGGGTCTTGCTCTCCTGCGTGAGTATGACGATTGTCCAAATTGATCATCCTCACCCGGCGCGCACAGCCTGGCTCGGATCGGCAGGTCGACGGAACGCCGTGCTCGTGGCGGGCCTGGTGCTCGCCAACGCGCTCGCCTGGGTCTGGGCCTTCGCGCTCTACGCCGACCGCCCCGCCATCGTCGGCACCGCGATGCTGGCCTGGCTGCTCGGGCTGCGCCATGCGGTCGACGCCGACCACATCGCGGCGATCGACAACGTGGTGCGCAAGCTGGTGCAGGACGGCGGCGCGGCGCGCGCCGCGGGTCTCTACTTCGCGCTCGGCCACTCCAGCGTCGTCGTCATCGCCACGATCGTGGTGAGCCTCGTCGCCGGTGCCGACCTGTTGAATGAAGACAGCATGATCCGCGCGATCGGCGGGACCATCGGCACCTCGGTCTCGGCGGGCTTCCTGCTGCTGATCGCCGTCGCCAATCTGGTCCTGTTCGTCAACCTCTGGCGCCGCCCGCACCCGCAGTCCGCGCCGGACGACGCGGCAAGCGCCGGGCGCGGCATCCTCATTCGTGTCCTCCGGCCGGTGCTGCGCCTGGTTGGACGTGCCTGGCACATGTATCCGCTCGGGTTCCTGTTCGGCCTCGGCTTCGATACCGCCAGCGAGATCGGCCTTCTGAGCCTGTCGGCGACCGAAGCGGCGCGCGGCGCCAGCCTCGCGCATGTGCTGGTCTTCCCGGCGCTGTTCGCGGCGGCGATGGCCACCGTCGATACCGCAGACAGCATGCTGATGGTCGGCGCCTATCGCTGGGCGCTCACCGATCCCGGGCGCAAGCGGCGGTATAATCTGGTGATCACGGGGGCATCCGTGGCGATTGCGCTGGTGATCGGCGGTGTCGAGGCCTTCACGCTGCTGGCGCCGCGGTTTGGCCTCACGGGTGGTTGGGCCGATGTCGCGACGGCGCTGGGTGACGAGCTCGGCCATCTCGGGATCGTCGCGATCGGCCTGCTCGGACTGATCTGGGCCGTTGCCGTGCTGTTCGGCCGCCGCCCGCGCGGTTCCGAGGCCGCGCCGGGCGAACCGCTTGCCAGCGCTTGCGCAGGGGCGCTAAACCCGACGGTACACGGCCGGATACACAGGCCGGACTAGCAGCGGGACCGCACGATGGCCGGCTCGGAGGGAATGACCCGGATGTTGTGGCTGCAGGGCGCGAGCTGCGGCGGCTGCACCATGTCGATCCTGGAAAGCGGCGACTCCGGCTGGTTCGACGAGCTGCGCCAATCCGGCATCGACTTGATCTGGCACCCGTCCGTCAGCGAAGAGACCGGCGACGAGGTCGTGGAATTGCTGGACGCGATCCGCGATGGTCGCGAGCGGCTCGACTTGCTGGTGCTCGAAGGCTCGGTGGCACGCGGGCCCGGCGCGAGCGGCCGCTTCAACATGCTCGCGGGCACCAACCGCTCGATCTATCACTGGCTGCTCGATCTGGCGCCGCTGGCCGACTACGTCGTCGCCGTCGGCAGCTGCGCGGCCTATGGCGGCATTCCCGCGGCCGGCATCAATCCGACCGATGCGGTGGGCCTGCAGTTCGAGGGCAGCGACGCAGGCGGCGCGCTCGGTGCAGGGTTTCGCTCCAGACGCGGACTGCCGGTGATCAATGTCGCCGGATGCGCGCCGCATCCCGGCTGGATCATGGAAAGCCTGCTGGCGCTCACGGCGGGCGATCTGACCGCAGGCGGCCTCGACGCGGTCGGCCGTCCGACTTTCATCGCCAATCACCTCGCCCACCACGGCTGCTCGCGCAACGAGTTCTACGAGTTCAAGGCGAGCGCGGAGACGATGTCGGAGCGCGGCTGCCTGATGGAGCATCTCGGCTGCCGCGCGACGCAGGCGGTCGGCGACTGCAATCAGCGTTCCTGGAACGGCGGCGGCTCCTGCACCAAGGGCGGTTATGCCTGCATCGCCTGCACCTCGCCGGGCTTCGAGAGCGCGCACAACTATCTGGAAACGGCGAAGCTCGCCGGCATTCCGGTGGGACTTCCAAGCGATATGCCGAAGGCCTGGTTCGTGGCGCTCGCGGCGCTGTCCAAATCGGCGACGCCGCGCCGCGTGCGCATCAACGCGACGGCCGATCACGTCGTGGTGCCGCCGAGCCGCTCGGGCGACAAGCGCCGCTCATGACGCGGATCACGGTCGGCCCGTTCAATCGCGTCGAGGGGGATCTCGAGGTCCGGCTGGACATCGAGAGCGGCCGCGTCGCGCGCGCCGAGGTGACGGCGCCGCTCTATCGCGGCTTCGAGCAGATCCTCGAAGGACGGCCGCCGCTCGACGCGCTGGTGATCGCACCGCGCATCTGCGGCATCTGCTCGGTGTCGCAGTCGATCGCCGCCGCGGCGGCCCTGCGTCAGGCCATGGCCGTCACTGCCATGCCCAACGGCATCCTCGCAACCAACATCGCGCACGCGGCAGAAAACGCCGCCGATCATCTGACGCATTTCTACATCTTCTTCATGCCGGACTTCGCCCGCGAGTCCTACGCCGCCCACGCCTGGCATGGTGCTGCGGCCGAACGCTTCACGGCGACCAAGGGATCCGCTGCGCGCGAGGCGTTGCCGGCGCGGGCGCGGCTGCTGGAGATCATGGGCCTGATCGCCGGAAAATGGCCGCACAGTCTCGCCTTCCAGCCGGGCGGAACGACGCGCGCCATCGAGCTCGGCGAGCGCGTGCGCCTCAATGCGATCGCGGCGTCGTTTCGCGGCTTCCTTGAACGCGTGGTGTTTGCCGACAGGCTCGAGAACGTGCTCGCGCTGACGACGCCGGATGAGCTCGATCGCTGGCGCGAGGGCCGCGACGGCGACTTTGCGCATTTCCTTCGACTCGCCGATGCGCTCTCGCTCGCCGGCCTCGGCAAGGGACCGGGGCCGTTGATGAGCTTCGGCGCCTATCACGATTCGGATGGCGCGCGTTTTCGGGCCGGCATTCGCGCGAGCGGCGGAGAGATCGAGGCCTTGCCGGCGGAGCGGATCACGGAGGATGTCTCGCATGCCTGGATGCGCGAGACGTCGCGTAGTCCGGCCGAGAGCCGCACGGTGCCGGACGCCGACAAGGCGGACGCCTACAGCTGGTGCAAGGCGCCGCGGCTCGCCGGACAGCCGGTCGAGGTCGGCGCACTGGCAAGACAGGCCGTCGATGGTCAGAAGCTGATCACCGCGTTGCTGTCCGATGGCAGCAACGTCCGTAACCGCGTGATCGCGCGGCTGATCGAGACGGCGCAGCTCGCGCTGTCGATCGAAGGCTGGGTCAAGGTGCTGCGCCTCAACGAGCCGTTCTGCGAGACCGGCGGTGAGGTGGCGGACGGCAACTTCGTCGGGCGGGTCGAGGCGGCGCGCGGCAGCCTCGGCCATTGGCTATCGGTGCGCTCCGGCCGCATCGAGCGCTACCAGATCATCGCGCCGACCAGCTGGAATTTCTCCCCACGCGACTCGGACGGCGTGGCAGGCCCGCTCGAGCAGGCGCTGGTCGGCACCGAGGTCGGCGATGCCGGTGCCCGCGCCGTCGGCATCCAGCACGTCGTCAGATCGTTCGATCCCTGCATGGTGTGCACTGCGCATTGAGCGCAGCGCAACAAGCAGGCGGCAGGCGGAAACAAGCTTGTCGGGTGCAAAGCGCGTAATTTCCGATTGCTGCGCGCAGGTCGTCTCACGATGTCGCGTCGCTACGTCTTCCCGTCGTCAAGCATCTGGAATCATTATGATTCAAATCCAGCGCTGACTGCTGGCCCGCATCTTGCTGTCCTCTCTCGCCGGATCGCGATCACAAGGATCGCCAACGCGAAATCAGGGGAGGACTCATGGGCGCGGCAACGGAAACCTTCTACAATGTGATCAGGCGCCAGGGCATCACGCGGCGCAGCTTTCACAAGTTCTGCAGCCTCACCGCGACGAGCCTCGGCCTCGGGCCGCTCGCGGCCAGCCGGATCGCCAACGCGCTCGAAACCAAGCCGCGCACGCCCGTCATCTGGATGCACGGGCTCGAATGCACCTGCTGCTCGGAGAGCTTCATCCGCTCGGCCCACCCGCTGGTGAAGGATGCCGTGCTGTCGATGATCTCGCTCGACTACGACGATACGATCATGGCGGCGGCCGGCCATCAGGCCGAGGCCATCCTCGAAGAGACGCGCGCGAAGTACAAGGGGCAATACATCCTCGCGGTCGAAGGCAATCCGCCGCTCAACGAAGGCGGCATGTTCTGCATCGACGGCGGCAAGCCGTTCGTCGAAAAGCTGAAGATGATGGCCGAGGATGCAATGGCGATCATCGCCTGGGGCGCCTGCGCGTCCTGGGGCTGCGTGCAGGCGGCGAAGCCGAATCCGACGCAAGCCACGCCGATCGACAAGGTCATCACCAACAAGCCGATCATCAAGGTGCCGGGCTGCCCGCCGATCGCGGAAGTCATGACCGGCGTCGTCACCTTCATCACCACTTTCGGCAAGCTTCCCGAGCTCGACCGCCAGGGGCGGCCGAAGATGTTCTATTCGCAGCGCATCCACGACAAGTGCTATCGCCGCCCGCATTTCGACGCCGGCCAGTTCGTCGAGGAGTGGGACGACGAGGCCGCGCGCAAGGGCTACTGCCTCTACAAGATGGGCTGCAAGGGGCCGACCACCTACAACGCCTGTTCGACGGTGCGCTGGAACGGCGGCGTGTCGTTCCCGATCCAGTCCGGCCATGGCTGCATCGGCTGCTCGGAGGACGGCTTCTGGGACAAGGGCTCGTTCTACGACCGACTCACCACGATCAAGCAGTTCGGTATCGAGCGCAATGCCGACGAGGTCGGCATGGTGGCGGCGGGGACCGTGGGCGCAGCGGTGGCAGCGCACGCCGCGGTCACGGCCGTGAAGCGGCTCGCCGGCAAGCGCGACGACGCCAAGCAAGATCATTAATCGCATTCAGGGCAGGTAACGATGGGCATCCAGACCCCCAACGGCTTCAATCTCGACAATTCCGGCAAGCGCATCGTCGTCGATCCGGTCACCCGCATCGAGGGACACATGCGGGTCGAGGTCAACGTCGACGCCGATAACGTCATCCGAAACGCCGTCTCCACCGGCACGATGTGGCGCGGCATCGAGGTGATCCTCAGGAACCGCGATCCGCGCGACGCCTGGGCGTTCACCGAGCGGATCTGCGGCGTCTGCACCGGAACGCATGCGCTTACATCGGTCCGCGCCGTCGAGAACGCGCTCGGCATCACCATTCCGGAGAATGCCAACTCGATCCGCAACCTGATGCAGCTTGCGCTGCAAGTGCATGATCACGTCGTGCACTTCTATCATCTGCATGCGCTCGACTGGGTCGACGTGGTGTCGGCGCTCTCGGCCGATCCGAAGGCGACGTCGACCTTGGCGCAGTCGATATCGAGCTGGCCGCTGTCGTCGCCGGGCTATTTCCGCGATCTCCAGACCCGGCTCAAGAAGTTCGTCGAGTCCGGTCAGCTCGGCCCGTTCAAGAATGGTTATTGGGGCAGCAAGGCCTACAAGCTGCCGCCCGAAGCCAATCTGATGGCGGTGGCGCATTATCTCGAGGCGCTCGATTTCCAGAAGGAGATCGTCAAGATCCACACCATCTTCGGCGGCAAGAACCCGCATCCGAACTGGCTCGTGGGCGGCGTGCCGTGTCCGATCAACATCGACGGCACCGGAGCGGTCGGCGCCATCAACATCGAGCGGCTGAACCTCGTCTCTTCGATCATCGACCGCCTGATCGAGTTCAACGAGCTGGTCTATCTGCCCGACGTCGCAGCGATCGGCTCGTTCTACAAGGACTGGCTGTATGGCGGCGGCCTGTCCGGCAAGAGCGTGCTGGCCTATGGCGACGTGCCCGAGCATGCCAACGACTATTCGTCGAAGAGCCTGAAGCTGCCGCGGGGCGCCATCATCAACGGCAATCTGTCCGAGGTGTTTCCGGTTGATCACGCCAATCCGGACGAGATCCAGGAATTCGTCGTTCATTCCTGGTACAAATATCCCGACGAGACCAAGGGGCTGCATCCCTGGGACGGTGTCACCGAGCCGAACTACGTGCTCGGGCCCAATGCCAAGGGCACCAAGACCGACATCAAGGAGCTCGACGAGGGCGGCAAATATTCCTGGATCAAGGCGCCGCGCTGGCGCGGCCACGCCATGGAGGTCGGTCCGCTGGCGCGCTGGGTGGTCGGCTATGCGCAGAACAAGGCGGAGTTCAAGGATCCCGTCGACAAGTTCCTCAAGGATCTCGACCTGCCTCTGACCGCGCTGTTCTCGACGCTCGGCCGCACCGCGGCGCGCGCGCTGGAATCGGTGTGGGCGGGACGCCAGATGCGCTACTTCCAGGACAAGCTCATCGCCAACATCAAGGCGGGCGACAGCTCGACGGCGAATGTCGACAAATGGAAGCCGGAGAGCTGGCCGAAGGAGGCCAAGGGCGTCGGCTTCACCGAGGCGCCGCGCGGCGCGCTCGCGCACTGGATCAAGATCAAGGACACCAAGATCGACAACTACCAATGCGTCGTGCCGACGACCTGGAACGGTTCGCCGCGCGATCCGCAGGGCAACATCGGCGCATTCGAGGCGTCGCTGATGAACACCCCGATGGCCAATCCCGAGCAGCCGCTGGAGATCCTGCGCACGATCCATTCCTTCGATCCGTGCCTGGCGTGCTCGACGCACGTCATGAGTCCGGATGGCCAGGAACTGGCGACGGTCAAGGTCAGGTAGTGGGAGACGCACCATGATGGATGCCATTGCACGTCCCGCGGAGTCCGAGCCGAACCTCGCCGCGATCGCGGCCGATGCGGCCGGCGAGCATGCGGTCGGCCGGCCCACGGTCTATGTGTACGAAGCGCCGGTGCGCATCTGCCACTGGATCAACGCGTTCGCGATCATCGTTCTGATGGTGACCGGCTATCTGATTGGCTCGCCGCTTCCGACGGTGTCGGGAGAGGCGTCGGCGAATTTCGTGATGGGGTACATCCGCTTTACCCATTTCGCAGCCGGGCAGGTGCTGGCGGTGTTCTTCCTCGCCCGCATTCTCTGGGCTTTCGTCGGCAACCATCACTCCCGGCAGATCTTCTACATTCCGGTGCATCGCAAGCAGTTCTGGAAGGAAGTGCTGCACGAGATCCGCTGGTACGCCTTTCTGGAGCGTGAGCCGAAGATGTATGTCGGCCACAATCCGCTGGCGCAGACGGCGATGTTCACCGGCTTCACACTGTTCGTCTCCTTCATGATCGTCACCGGCTTTGCGCTCTATTCGGAAGGCACGGGGATCGACAGCTGGCAGCACAAGATGTTCGGCTGGGTGTTTTCGATCTGGCCGAACAGCCAGGACGTTCACACCTGGCATCATCTCGGGATGTGGGCGCTGGTCACCTTCGTGATGGTGCATGTCTATGCCGCCATTCGCGAAGACATCATGTCACGCCAGAGCATCATCTCTTCGATGATCTCGGGCGAGCGGCAGTTCCGCGACTGACAGGGGGCCGGCATGGTCGATGAGAGCGGGCGCGACCGCATCCTGGTGCTCGGGATCGGCAACATTCTGTGGGCGGACGAAGGCTTCGGCGTGCGGGTGGTGGAGGAATTCCACCGCCGCTTCACCGTGCCCGACAACGTCACGATCCTCGACGGTGGCACGCAGGGGCTCTACCTCGTCAACTATGTCGAGGAGGCTGATGGTCTGATCGTGTTCGACGCCATCGACTACGGCCTCGTGCCGGGCGAGCTCAAGCTCGTCCGGGACGACGAGGTGCCGCGCTTCACCGGCGCCAAGAAGATGAGCCTGCATCAGACCGGCTTCCAGGAAGTGTTGAGCGCGGCCGATCTGCTCGGCCGCTATCCGCAACGGCTCGCGCTGATCGGCTGCCAGCCGCTCGACCTCGAGGATTGGGGCGGGCCGCTGACCGAGCCGGTGCGCGCGCAGATCGAGCCGGCCATCGAGCTGGCCCGCGCGCTGCTGGCGGAGTGGGGCGCAGCGGCCGTGCCGCGACCCGAGCCGCTTGCCGGCGACGCGCGGCTGCTCGCCAACGACATCGACCATCACAGCTATGAGACGCGGGCGCGCGCGGCCGAATAGCCGCCGGCCGCTGCAGGGGAGTTCCGCCATGTGCCTGGGCGTGCCGATGACGATCGTGGAGACCGATGGCGTCTCGGCGCTGTGCAGCTTCGACGGCGGGGAGCGGCGTGTCTCGGTGCTGTTGTTGTCGAACCCGCCGGTCGGTGCGAAGGTGCTGGTCTATATCGACAACGCGGTGCGGTTGCTCGACGATGAGGAAGCGCGGCTGATCGGCGAGGCCCTGCGCGGCCTGCGGGCCGCGATCAATGGCGAGAATTGCGACGACTTCTTTGCCGACCTGATCGGTCGCGAGCCGGAGTTGCCGGAGCATCTGCGGTAGCGGGCTGCGCACCGCCGACGGTATCAACTGCCAAGATTGTATCCGGAAGTAAAGATAGTTGCTAGCTTTGACTGGAAAGCAACTATTCGTTCGATTGAACATCCGTCGATTGTGTTAAAAACAATAAATATTTCAACAGATTGAAGCGGTCGCTGCCGGGCGCTGTCTGGCACGTTGATTGCTCATCCTGTGACGCGACGGCAACGATAACTGGTAAGGGAGGACACATCGATGACGATGCAGCAGCGTGAAACGCGCGCGCGAGGCGGGTTGCCGGAGGTCGATGCCGGTAACGTCGATGCCTTTCTCGCCGATGCGGAGCGCGCCGGGGAGGTTGGCGTGCTGCTGTCGGCCGGAGACCCCGCGCGTTTTCCGGAGGCGCTCGACGTCGCCATCGTGTTGCCGGAGCTGATCACGGCGTTTCAGGGCCGGCTGCGCGGCGCGGTCATCGCGCGTGACGCCGAGACCGAACTCGGCGCCCGTTTCGGTGTGCGCGTGCAGCCATCGCTGATCCTGTGCCGAGGCGCCGATGCGCTCGGCGTGATCGCCAAGATCCAGGACTGGTCCGTCTATGTCGACCGCATTTCGCACCTGATCGATCGCCCGATCGGCGCGACTGCCACGGTGGTCGCCAGCATCGTCCCTGCGCATCAGCCTTCAGGAGTCGACCGATGAAGCCCGGATTCTGGATTGCGCCCGAAGGCGCCGAGCAGCCGGTCAGCGTGTTTCCGATCGGCGAGGAGGCGCTCGACTCCCAGTACAAGGGGCTGACCGCATCCGGCGCCCTGGCCAAGCTCGCCACTATGGATTCGGAGGCGCTGGCGCGCAGCTGCCCGCGCGCGGTAGAACTGCTGTCGACGATCGCGGCGGCGATCGCGGCGCAGACCGCCGATGCGCCGACACAGTTGTTTCGGCTCGCGGGTCTCAACGACCTGGAGCGCCGGCTGATCGACGACGTGCTGGGAGAGGGCGAGGTCGCCGGCGTGGTGGCCCTGCCCAATGGCTCGCTGGCGCAGATCCAGGAATCGGTGCTGGCCGGCATCTGGCGCGTCCGGATGGAAGGAGACGAGGCTCACGACTACATCGAGATCGGCGCGGTGCCGGAGATCGTCACGCGCGCGGCAGCCGATCTCACGGCTGGTGACATCGTCATCGGGTCGGCACCCGACGGCACGATGAACGCGCTGCCGGTGCTCGCCGAGATCCGTGAGCGCGCACTCGCCTGGCAGCCCGGCCAGCGCTCGCAGATCATCAATTTCACGCTGCTGCCGATGAGCCCGGCGGACATGAGCTTCCTGCAGGAGACGCTCGGCAACGGTCCGATCCAGCTGATGTCGCGTGGCTACGGTACCTGCCGTGTGCTCGCGACCGGTATTCGCCACGTCTGGTCGGTGCAGTTCTTCAATGCGATGGATACGATCATCCTCGACACGCTGGAGGTCGGCGGCGTCCCCGTGGTCGCGCTTGCCGCGGCCGAGGATTTCGAGGATTCCGCCGAGCGGCTGACGCAGATCATCGAGGCGTATTTCACATGAGCGGCTTCGAGAATTTCGGCGTCCGCGGCGATCTCGCCGACGACGTGCTGCTGGAATGCGGCATCTGCTGGACGCGCTATGATCCGGCCGAAGGCGACGCGGTGGCGCAGATCGCGCCGGGCACGCCGTTCTCGGTGCTGCCGGACGACTGGCGTTGCCCGAACTGCGACGCGCCGAAGGCCAAGTTCATGGCGGTGGAATCATGAGCGCTGCGGCGGCCGGGCAGGAGACACATGACGCCGCGCCGGCTGCGTGGGGCGAGCATCTCGTTTCGGTCTATCGCGAGATCGGCGACCGCGCGATGCGCGATCTTCCGATCTACCATGACGCGCTCGACGTCGAGGCCATCGGCTTCAGCGACTATCAAGGGATGACGATCGGCATCCTCATCACGCCCTGGTTCATGAACGTGGTGACTCCGTCCGCCGAGGGGTCTGCGGGATCATCGGTGGACATCGTCCTTCCGGCCGGCTCGTTCGCGTTCACGATCGGCGAGATCGCCGGAGTAGGACGGATCGCGAGCTGCTCGCTGTTCTCGCCGATGTTCGAGTTCGAGGACATGGCGGCGGCCCGCGCGGCGGCCGAGGCCGCGATAGCCGCGTTGATGACGCCGGGCGACGAACCGTCCGCCGCCCGCGCCACGCGCTCCCATGCGATCGATCGCCGGGCGTTGCTGCGCGGCGCGCTGTCGGAGAGCGGCGCATGACGGCGGGCTTCCGCAATCAGATCGATGTGACGCTGTGCCTTGCCGACGAGGTGATCGGGCATGTCGACATCAAGCCGCGCACGCGGCCGCCGCTCGGACGGTTGTTCGCCGGCCGGCCGGTCGAGGCGTTGCTCGCCACCGTGCCGCGGCTGTTCTCGCTCTGCGCCACCGCGCATCAGGTCGCGCTGCTGTCCGCGCTCGAGGCTGCCCGCGGCGAGCAGGCGGCCGCAACGACGCGCCATCGGCGTATCAAGGCGGTCGTCGCCGAGCGATTGACCGAGCTTCTGCGCGGTCTGCTGCCTGGGCCGCTGACCCGGGACCGCGCCGCGGCGCAGCAGCTGCTGCAGGCGGTGACCGGATTGCAGGGCCGGTCCGGTAGCGACGGCCTCGCGCCGTTCTCCAGCGAAGTCTTGTCACAGATCAAGATGGCCCTGGCCGCTCCCGGCATAGGCTTGGGGCCGGTTGTGCCGGGAACCCGGCCCGCTTCGATGATGGCGCAGGCCAGGGAAGCGTCCGGGGACAGGGGATGGCGACACATGCCTGTCGAGCTCTGCTACCTGTCCGCGGCCGACGACGAAGCGATCGTGAGCCGGCTGATGGTTGCGGGAACCGCATTTGCGGAAGCGCCGGAGCTCAACGGCCGCATTCCCGAGACCGGCGTCTGGGCGCGCTACGTCGCGCAGGCCGGGCCAGAGCTGGATGGCCCGTTCGAGCGGCTATCGGCCAAGATCAGCGAGATCGCTGCGCTGGTGTGCTGGATCGAAGCCGGCGAGGGCGAGGACGCCGCCTCCGATGAGGGGCTTGTTGCGAGCTATGCGCTTGGTCCGCGCCGCGGCGCTGCTGCCGTTGAGTGCGCGCGCGGCCGATTGCACTATGCGATCGAACTCGATGGGGATGGCCATATCGCCCATTTCGAATTCCTGGCGCCGACAGAATGGAATTTTCATCCGTATGGCCCCGTGGCCAAGCGCCTCACAGGCGCAGCAAGGCCGCGCTGTGCTGCAGACCATGCAGCGATCGAGGCCATGATCGGCTGCTTCGATCCCTGCGTCGGCTATCGCGTGGCGGTGCGGGAGATGGCCGATGCATGAGATGGCGCTGTGCGAGGGCATCGTCGAGATCGTCGAACAGGAGGCGCGCAAGGCCGCGTTTTCCAGGGTGAAGACGGTGTGGCTGGAGATCGGCGCGCTCAGCCATGTCGCGCCGGACGCGCTGCGGTTCTGTTTCGAGGCGGTGACCGCCGACACCATCGCCAAAGGCGCGGCGCTCGAGATCATCGAACAGCAGGGCACGGCGTGGTGCCTCTCCTGCTCGCGCAGTGTCGAGATCAGTCAACGCTACGATCCTTGTCCCGCCTGCGGCAGCCGTCAGTTGCAGGTGACAGGCGGCGAGGACATGCGGGTCAAGGAACTGGAGGTCGAGTGATGTGTACGGTGTGCGGCTGCAGCGACGGAAAATCCTCGATCGAATCCGGTGATCATCATCACGATCATGGCGATCATCACCATCATCATCATGCCCACGGGCACGATGATCACGGCCATGGTCACGCCGGGCATCATCACCATCACCATGATCATGATCACGACCACGATCATGGCCACCATCATCATGACCATGATGATCATGCGCATGACCACGACCACACGCATGGCTCTGCCGGTCACATCGACTGCTCGGCCAACCCGGCCGGTCAGGAGATCGCCGGCCTGTCGAGTGGCCGCATCATCCAGATCGAGCGCGACATTCTCGGCAAGAACGACCGGCTCGCCGCCGAGAACCGCGCGCGCTTCGCCGCGCACGACGTGCTGGCGTTCAACTTCGTGTCCAGCCCCGGCGCCGGCAAGACCTCGCTGCTGGTCCGCGCGGTCTCCGACCTGAAGCAGAGCCGGCCGGTCGCGGTGATCGAGGGCGATCAGCAGACCTCGAACGACGCCGAGCGCATCCGCGCCACCGGCGTGGCGGCGATCCAGATCAACACCGGCAAGGGCTGCCATCTCGATGCGGCGATGGTCGGCGAGGCCTATGGCCGGCTGCCGTCGCTGCGCGGCGGCCTGCTGTTGATCGAGAACGTCGGCAACCTGGTGTGTCCGGCCGCCTTCGATCTCGGCGAGGCCTGCAAGATCGTGGTGTTCTCGACCACCGAGGGCGAGGACAAGCCGCTCAAATATCCCGACATGTTCGCTGCGTCTTCCCTGATGCTGATCAACAAGATCGATCTCGCGCCGGTGCTCGATTTCGATCTGGCGCAGACCATCGAATATGCCCGCCGCGTCAATCCCAAGATCGAGGTGCTGACGATCTCGGCGAAGACAGGCGAGGGCCTCTCTGCGTTCTACGCCTGGATCAGGAAGCAGGCGGACAAGATGCGCGCGAGCGCGCTGGGAGCAGTGCAGGGATGAGTGTGTCCGGCCAGACATGGGCGGCGAAGCCCCCGCGCCTCAGGCTCCGTATTCGCGGAGCCGTGCAGGGCGTGGGCTTTCGTCCCTATGTCCATGGCCTGGCGACCCGCCATCGGCTGGGAGGCTTCGTCGCCAATGATGCCGATGGCGTCGTCATCGAGGTCGAGGGCGCGGACGTCGCCTCGTTCGTCGAGGCGCTGCCGCGGCAGGCGCCGCCTTTGGCGCGCATCGACGACATCGCCGTCGAGACGATCGCTGCCGAGGCGAGCGCGGATTTCCGCATCAACGCGAGCATCAGTGGGCGGGTGACCACCCGCATCGTGCCGGACGCCGCCGCCTGTCCTGCCTGCCTCGCCGAGCTGTTCGATCCGGCCAGCCGCTTCCATCTCTACCCCTTCGTCAACTGCACCCATTGCGGCCCGCGCTTCACGATTGCCGAGCGCCTGCCCTACGACCGCGCGACCACGGCGATGAAGCGCTTTCCGATGTGCGAGGCGTGCCGCGCCGACTATGAGGAGCCGACGGGGCGCCGCTTTCATGCCGAGGCGATCTCGTGCCCGCGCTGCGGGCCCCGTCTCAGCCATGAGATCGATGACATCGCCGCAGCGCTCGCGGACGGCCGGATCGTCGCCATCAAGGGACTCGGCGGCTATCAACTGCTGTGCGATGCGCGGGACGAGCAGGCCGTGCAGCGGCTGCGCGCGCGCAAGCAGCGCGACGGCAAGCCGTTTGCCGTGATGGTCGCCTCGGCTGCGGCCGCGACTGACATCGCCGAGCTAAATGCAGCGGAGCGCGCGTTGCTGGAGCACGTGGCACGGCCGATCGTGCTGGTGAACTCACGCCATGCCGTCGCGCCATCGGTCGCGCCGGGTCTTGCCAAGGTCGGCGTGATGCTGCCGGTCGCGCCGCTGCATCATCTGATTTTCCACGCGCTCGGTGCGCGCGGCGGAAAGAGTGCGTGGGCGCTGGTCTGCACCAGCGCCAATCCGAGCGGCGAACCGCTGCTGACCGACAATGACGAGGCGCTCGCTGGCCTCGCGGATATCGCGGACCTGATCGTCACGCATGACCGCGACATCGTCATCCGCGCCGATGATTCCGTGGTCACAATGATGGCCGGCGTGCCTCGTTTCGTCCGGCGTGCCCGCGGCTATGTCCCGGAGCCGATCCGGCTGGCGCATGCCATCCCGCCGGTGCTCGCGGTCGGCGCGCACCTGAAGGCGACGGTCACGGTGACCCGCGGCGACGAGGCCTTCGTCTCGCAGCATCTCGGCGATCTCGACACGGCGCAGGCGATCCGCTTCTTCGAAGAGACGATCGATCATCTCACCTCGATCCTCGACGTCGAGCCGGTGGCGGTCGCGCACGATTTGCACCCCGACATGGCCTCGACGCGCTTCGCGCAGGCGCGCGGCCTGCCGACGCTGCCCGTGCAGCATCACCACGCCCATGCGGCCTCCGTCATGGCGGAGCATGGATTGACGGGAGCTGCGCTGGCGCTGGTGCTCGATGGCTACGGCCATGGCAGCGACGGGGGCGCCTGGGGCGGCGAGCTGCTGTCGTGCGACGGGCCGCGCTTTGCGCGCCTCGGCCATTTCGCGCCGCTGAAGATGCCGGGCGGCGACCGCGCCGCGCGCGAGCCCTGGCGCATGGCGGCTGCCGTGCTGCACGACATCGGCCGCCGCGACGAGATCGGATCGCGCTTTGCAGCCCAGCCGCAGGCGCGCCAGTTGTCGATGCTGCTCGATCGTCCGGATGGGCCGGCCACGACCAGCGCCGGCCGTCTGTTCGATGCAGTCGCCGGACTGCTCGGCATCAGCACGATCCAGAGCTACGAAGGCGAGGCCGCCATGAAGCTCGAGGCGCTGGTGCGCGAGCCCGCGATTCTGCAGCGCGGCTGGACCATCGTCGATGGCGTGCTGTCGCTGCGGCCGCTGCTTGCGCACCTGGCCGCGCACGATCGCGACGCGGCCGACGCCGCCAGCCTGTTTCACGGCACCCTGGCCGCGGCCTGCGTCGACTGGATCGCGGCAGCGTCGCGCGCCACCGGCATCGGCACCGTGGTGCTCGCTGGCGGCTGTTTCCTCAACGCTCATCTGACGGAACAGATCGTGCGCGGCTGTCGTGCCGTTGGGCTCGATCCGCTGCTGCCGCGGCAGTTGCCGCCCAATGACGGCGGCTTGAGCCTGGGGCAGGCCTGGGTGGCCGGACTGAAACTCACGCAGACCAACATGATGCCTGGAGGGATCGTCTGATGTGCCTGGCCATTCCTGCCGAAGTGATCAAGCTGCTGCCTGACGGCATGGCGATCGTGTCGATCGACGGCGTCAGCAAGGAGGTCTCCGTCGCGCTGATCGAGGAGATCGCCGTCGGCGATTACGTCATTCTCCATGTCGGCCACGCGCTGGCGAAGATCGATCCGGACGAGGCGCGCGAGACGCTGGATCTGCTCCGGCAGATGGGCGCAGTGACGGAGGTCGCACCATGAAATATGCCGACGAGTTTCGCGACAAGGAGCTGGCCATGGGTCTGGCGCGCGCCATCCGCGCCAAGGCCGATCCGGCACGTGCCTATCGTTTCATGGAGTTCTGCGGCGGCCATACGCACGCGATCGCGCGCTATGGTCTGGAAGACATGCTGCCGGGGAACGTGCGCATGATCCATGGCCCCGGCTGCCCGGTCTGCGTGCTGCCTGCGGGGCGCATCGACATGGCGATCGCGCTGGCCGAACGGCCGGAGGTCATTCTCTGCGTCTATGGCGACCTGATGCGCGTGCCCGGCTCGCGCGGCGCCTCGCTGCTGCGGGCCAAGGCGCGCGGCGCCGACGTCCGCATGGTCTATTCGACGCTCGATGCGATCGCGCTCGCCGAACAGAATCCGAGCCGCGAAGTCGTGTTCTTCGCCATCGGCTTCGAGACCACGACGCCGCCGACGGCCGTGATGATCCGGGCCGCCGAGAACAAGCAACTCGCGAATTTCAGCGTGTTCTGCAACCACGTGCTGACGCCGCCGGCGATGCGCGCGATCCTCGACAGCGACACGCCGATCGAGATCGACGGCTTCGTCGGCCCGGCCCATGTCTCGACCGTGATCGGCACCGAGCCCTATGCGCCGTTTGCGCGCGAGGACGGCAAGCCCGTCGTGATTGCGGGCTTCGAGCCGCTCGACATGATGCAGGCGATCCTGATGCTGATCGCGCAGGTCAATGACGGCCGGCACGAGGTCGAGAACCAGTATCGCCGGGCGGTCACCGGCAGCGGCAACCAGCGCGCGATCAAGGAGATGGCCGAGATCTTCGAATTGCGCGACCAGTTCGAATGGCGCGGCCTCGGCAGCATTCCGTCGAGCGCGTTGAAGCTGCGGCCCGCCTTCGCGCATCTCGATGCCGAACTGCGCTTCGCGATGCCCGAGCGGGTCGTCGCCGATAATCCGGCGTGCGAATGTCCGGCGATCCTGCGCGGGCTCAAGAAACCGGTCGACTGCAAACTGTTCGGCACCGCCTGCACGCCGGAGACGCCGATCGGCTCCTGCATGGTGTCGTCGGAGGGCGCCTGCGCGGCGCATTGGACCTATGGCCGCTTCCGCGACCATCAGCGGAGGCTCGCATCATGAGCATGCATCAGCGCCGGCTCGACGTGAAGAACGGCTGCGTCGATCTCTCGCATGGTGCCGGCGGTCGCGCGATGGCGCAGTTGATCGCCGGCCTGTTCCACGAGGCGTTCGGCAATGAATGGCTGGCGCGCGGCAACGATCAGTCGGCCTTCGACGTCGCAGCCGGCCGCATGGTGATGACCACCGACGGCTACGTGGTGTCGCCGCTGTTCTTCCCCGGCGGCAATATCGGCTCGCTCGCCGTGCACGGCACCGTCAACGACATCGCCATGGCCGGCGCCAGGCCGTTATATCTCTCGGCCAGCTTCATCATCGAGGAGGGATTTCCGTTCTCCGACCTGAAGCGCATCGCGGATTCGATGGGCGCGGCGGCGCGCGAGGCCGGCGTGGCGATCATCACCGGCGATACCAAGGTGGTCGAGCGCGGCAAGGCGGACGGCGTCTTCATCTCGACCGCCGGCGTCGGCGTGCTGCCGGAAAGGCTCGACCTCTCGGCCGACAAGGCGAGGCCGGGCGATCGCGTGCTGCTGTCCGGCAGCCTCGGCGACCACGGCGTCGCCATCATGTCGAAGCGCCAGAACCTGACCTTCGACACCGAGATCGTCTCCGATTCCGCCTCGTTGCATGGCCTCGTCGCCGCCATGGTGGCGGCCGGCGGCGCCGGCATCAGGCTGATGCGTGACCCCACCCGCGGCGGGCTCGCGGCCACGATGAACGAGATCGCGCAGCAGTCCAATCTCGGCTTCCGCCTGCAGGAAGAGGCGATTCCGGTGAAGCCGGAGGTCGCCGCGGCCTGTGAGCTGCTCGGGCTCGATCCGCTCCATGTCGCCAATGAGGGCAAGCTCGTCGCGGTGGTCGCGCCCGAGGTGGCTGGCGTCGTGCTCGCCGCCATGAAGGCACATCCGCTGGGAGGCGATGCCTCGGAGATCGGCGAAGCCGTCAACGACGATCACCGCTTCGTCCAGATGGCCACGAGCTTCGGCGGCGGCCGCATCGTCGACTGGCTGTCGGGCGAGCAGCTGCCAAGGATCTGTTGAGACGCGTGATGGGAATCCAGGGAACGATATTGGTCGTGGATGACGAGGTCCGGTCGCAGGAGGCGCTCCGGCGCGTCCTCAACCAGGATTTCGAGGTTTTGTGCGCCGGCAACACGGCCGATGCCGAGAAGCTGCTCGAAGGCGAGATCGTGCATGCCGTGATCTGCGACCAGCGCATGCCGCAAGAATCCGGCGTCAGCTTCCTTAAGCGCGTGCGCGAGATGTGGCCGGACCCGGTGCGGATGATCATCTCGGGCTATTCGGATTCCGAGGACATCATCGCGGGTCTCAACGAGGCCGGTATCTATCAGTACATCACCAAGCCCTGGCAGCCTGATCGCCTGATCGACATCGTGCGCGAGGCCGTGCAGCTGTACCGGCTGCAGAAGGAGACGGAGACCGCCGGGGTCGACGTCAAGGCGACGCCGGCACACATCAAGAAGGTCGTTTCGGTCAAGCGCGGCGCCGCCAAGCAGCTCTACGATTTCGACCGCATCGTGCATTCGGCGGCGAGCCCGATGCGCAACGTCATCGAGCTCGGCCGCCGCGCCGCCGACTACGACATCTCGGTGCTGATCACCGGCGAATCCGGCACCGGCAAGGAGCTGCTCGCGCGCGCCATCCATTACGGCTCGGCGCGCGCCACCAAGGCGTTCGTGGTCGAGAACTGCGGCGCGCTGCCGGACGAACTGCTGGAGAGCGAGCTGTTCGGCTGCAAGAAGGGGGCCTTTACCGGCGCCTATCAGGACCGCATCGGCCTGTTCGAGGTTGCCGATGGCGGCACCATCTTTCTCGACGAAATCGGCGAGACGTCGCCCGCCTTTCAGGTCAAGCTGCTGCGGGTGCTGCAGGAGAGCGAGATCCGGCCGCTCGGCGCGCAGCGCGTCCGCAAGGTGGACGTGCGCGTGGTGGCCGCCACCAACCGCGATCTCGAAGCCGAGGTCGAGGCCGGCCGCTTCCGCCGCGACCTGTATTATCGGCTCGCCGCATTTCCGGTCCACATGCCCTCGCTCCGCGAGCGCCCGATGGACATTCCGCTGATCGCCGAGGGCGTGCTGGCGGCGGTCAAGACCTCGTTCAACCGGCCGCATCTGCGCTTCGCGCCGCCGGCGCTGGAGGAGTTCTCCAGATATCACTGGCCGGGCAATGTCCGCGAGCTGCAGAACGAGATCCAGCGCATGGCCGTACTGGCCGATGCCGACGAGCTGCGCTGCCCGCCCTTCGCCGCCCGGCGCAACGGCCGCCGCGCAGCCCCCGCCGCCGTCAACGGCAAGCTGAACGGCACCGGCACTCTGAAGGACAAGGTGGAAGACCTCGAAAAGACGATCATTGTCAATTGCCTCGAAAAGTATGAGGGTAACATCAGCCGCGTCGCGAGCGAACTCGGCCTGTCACGCGTCGGCCTTCGCAACAAATTGTCCAGGTACGATCTGAGAAAAAATGGCAAAGGCCACGCGCTCTCCTGAGTCGTCCGGAGCCGACACGCTTCTGAAGCTGATCGCGAGCAGCAGCACGCTCGAATTCGACAGCGAGCGCGAAGGCGTGTGGATCGAAGTGATCCGCAAGATGGACGAGGTCTATTCCGACCTCCTGCGCTACGAGGTCGATCTCGAGCACAAGAATGCCGAGCTCGAGGAAGCCCAGGCGTTCGTCACCAACGTCATCGAGTCGGTCTCGGACATTCTCGTCGTCTGCGACGCCAGGGGCAATGTGCAGCAGGCCAACTCGGCCTTCCAGCGCAATTCGGGCCGCACCTTGGCGGACATCGTGGGCCGCAACATCGCCGAGATGATCGACGTCGATCATCACGGCAAGCTCGCCTTGCTGCTGCACCCGCGCGGCGGCACGGAGGTGGTCGATGGCGAGCTGCGCTTCGCCGCGGCCGGCGGCAGCTCGGATCTGTTCGCGATCAACAGCTCGCCGCGGCATGACCATCGCGGCCGCTTCATCGGAGTGGTGCTGACGGGGCGGCCGATCGGCGAGCTCCGCCGCGCCTACGAAGCGTTGCACAAGGCGCATCAGGAGCTGCAGCGCGCGCAGCGGCAACTCGTCGAGCAGGAGAAGATGGCGAGCCTCGGCCGCCTCGTCGCTGGCGTCGCGCACGAGCTCAACAATCCGATCAGCTTCGTCTACGGCAACATCCACACCTTGATGCGCTACCGGACGTCGCTGGTCGGCTATCTCGATGCCATCCATGAGCAGCCGGTGGCCGATGAACTCGCCGCGCTGCGCTCGGATCTGCGGATCGATGCCATCCTGGAGGATTTCGGGCCGCTGATCGAGGGCACCCTCGAAGGTGCGGTGCGGATCAGCGAGATCGTCAAGAACCTGCGCCGGCTGTCATTCTCCAAGCTCGGCGAGGTCGAGCGGGTCAATATCGAGCGGCTGATCAACACGGCGGTGCTATGGGCGGGGCGCACCAAGCAGCATCGTGTCGACATCCAGATCGATGTCGAGCCGGAGCTGTGGATCTCCGGCAACGAAGGCCAGCTGCATCAGGTGATCGTCAATCTGGTCGAGAACGCGATCGACGCGATGCGCGCGACCGAGCTGCCGCGCCTCGTCGTTGCCGCGTCGCGCCAGGGCGGCGAGATCGCGTTCCGGTTCAGCGACAATGGTCCGGGCATCGACAAGGATCATCTCAGCCACATCTTCGAGCCGTTCTTCACGACCAAGCGCGTCGGCGAGGGGACGGGGCTCGGGCTGTGGATCAGCTACGGCATCGTGCGCGAGCATGGCGGCGAACTGGTCGTGAGCAACGAGCCGAACGGCGGCGCGACGTTCTCGTTCGCCCTGCCGGCTGTCTGACCGAACGCTAGGTGTCTTGGTCGAGCTCGGAGGCGACCTGACCATAGTTGAGCAGGGCGACCAGCGTTGTCCCGCCGACGACATTGCCGAGCAGGGTCGGGACGAAGAAGGCTCCGACATAGTCGCCCAACGAGGCCCGGCCCGTCAGCACCAGGAAGGCGCACTCGACCGATCCGGCCACGATGTGCGCGAACTGTCCCAGCGCGATCAGATAGGTCATGATGATGACGATATGGGCGCGGGCGCCGCGGACGGCAGGCAACAGCCACGTCATCAGCGCGATCAGCCAGCCGGCAAACACCGCCCGCATGAAGGTGGCCGGGAATGCGCCCTCGACGGTATGGCGGCTGAGCTCGGTGAAGGCGTCGATGATCCGCGGCTCGAAGACGTGAGTGTAGGCCAGCGCTGCTGCAGCCGCCCACGTCCCTACGACATTGGCGATCAGCACGAGACTCCACAGCCGCGCAACGCGGCCAAGGGTGTTCAGATCGCGATGATGCAGCAGCGGCAGGATCGGTGTCAGCGTGTTTTCTGTGAACAGCTGCTGCCGGCCGAGCACCACGACGAGAAAGCCTGCGGTATAGCCGACCGGTGCAAACAGCCGTCGCGCCGCCTCGTCGGTGAGGAACGTGTGGAATTCGCCCTGCACGATCAGGGACAGGCTGATCGACAGGCCGGCGGCGAAGCCCGATATCAGGATCGCCCACCAGCGTCGTTCCAGCTCGCTCTCGCCCTCCGCGCGGATGGTCTCGTGAATCAGGACGGCATTGGGCCGGCTCTGCGCCTCGATCTCGCGTCGCTGTTGATCCGAGACGCCATCGATGTCGGCCGCGGGGCTGAAGGTCGAGGCGGTTGCCTTGCTGCGCACGTGGTTGAACCCATCGGGTGGCGCAGGCGGTTGCCGACGCTGAAAAGGATGCTGAGATCCGTTTCGCGTGAACGTTCGAGCCGATGACGAAGTTCCGAACTGATGCTGCGGCGGGGGTGCGGCAAACCGATCAGGACGCCGTTGCCACCGGCACCGGCTGGCGCTGCTTGGACAACCGCGCCAGCAGCACCGTGGCGGTCCGCGTGATGTGCTGCCGGGCGAGATCCTCGGCCTTCTGCGCATCGCCTGAGATCACGGCGTTCAGGATGTCCTCGTGCTGGTCCCAGATCCGCCGCGGCGTCTCGTCGCGCATCAGCACCTCGCCCATCAGCCGGCGCAGATGCAGCCAATGCGGCTGGGTCGTATCCTGGATCACCGAGTTGCCGGAGATCTCGTAGAGGAACTCGTGAAACCTGACGTCGGCCTCGATCAGCTTCTCCACCGAGTGCTCGCGCTCGGCGCGGCGGCCTTCCTCGATCAGCCTGGGGCCTTCTTCGGCCGCGCGCTCGGCGCCGCGGGTCGCCGCCAGCCCGCAGGCGAGGCCTTCGGCGACGGCGCGGATTTCATAGAGGTTGCGGATGAAGTCGGTATCGATCGGCGCGACCTCGAGGCCGCGGCCCGGCGCGTCGCGCACGAAACCATGATTGCGCAACAGCAGCAGCGCCTGCTGCACCGGCTGACGCGACACACCGAGGTCGCGCGCCAGATCGTCCTGGATCAGCCGCGCGGATTCCGGCAGTTCCCCGCCGACGATGTCGGAGAGGATACGCTGGTAGACCCGTTCCGTCAGGCTCGGCTGGCTCTTCAGCGGCGGCACGCGGCCTCCTGCAACGATTCGAGCATGGTGTCCGATCCGTGATTCGATGCGGCCGGCCCGGTGTCGGGCGCTCGCGTCACCGATGGTGGACGGGTCGCGGCGCTCATAGCGATATCTTGCGTGCCGAGAGCGTGCGCCGCTGCTTCGGCCTGCCGCCCTGCTGGGATTCGATGTGATGGATGAAGACGGCGGCCGCCCGCGAGATGTGGTCGCGGCTCAGCCGTTCGGCCTCGGCGCTGCGGCCCGCGATCACGGCGGCGAGAATGCCCTCGTGCTCGTCCCACACCGTCCGGGACATGCTTTCCTCCTTCTGCAGGACGTCGGACATCACGCGCTTCAAATAGGGCCAATGCGGCGTCATCGTCTCGTTGATCAGCGTATTGCCGGAGAGATCGCTCAGAAAGCGATGGAAGGCGATGTCGGTCTCGATCTTGCGGCTGACCAGCCCGCTTTTAACCGCGGCATGGCCGGCGGCCATGTAGGCGGGACCTTCGTGGGCCGCGCGGTCACTGGCGCGTTCGGCGGCGAGGCGGGCGGCGAGACCTTCGAGCACGGCGCGCATCTCATAGAGATCCCGGACGAAGCCCGGGTCGAGCGGCGCGACGATCAACCCGCGGCCGGGTGCGGTCTGCACCAGCCCGCAGCCGCGCAGCAGCACCAGGGCCTGCTGAACCGGCTGTCGCGACACGCCGTAGGCCTGGGCGAGATCGTCCTGAATCAACCGCGATCCGGGCATGAGAATACCGCTGACGATCTCGTCAGTGATCGCTTCGACGACCTGGTCGACCAGAGACGGGGGGGCGGGGGACACAATGCGCATGAGTCATCACTTTTTTGCCGGCACGATAGCACGCCAGCCGCAAAAATCCATTTGCGACGAATTCGAATTCAGAGTACGAATTCAAAAATAAAGAGCCAAGTTAAAACGGCTTCAAAGTCTTGGGGAGGGCGCCCGTGTCGGATCAACCGGCTCGTTCGGAGCGTGACCAGAGCGGCTCGGCGCCCTCGGAGGGCAGCGTGCGTAACTCGCGGGGGTCCGCGGCGTTGCGTCGACTCTCGGCGGTGTTCGTTGCCGCGATCCTCGCGATGTCGCCTGCACTTGCCGCGGGCGGAGAAGGCCTGACCCTGTCCGACGCCTGGGTGCCTGCGGCGCCCGAAATCGGCCGCGACATCCCCCTGATGGTCACGATCAAGAACGAGACCACGGCGCCCGAAGCGCTGCTGCGCGTGCGCTGTCCGGTTGCCAATTTCTCCGAACGCCACACCGTCGATCGCGGCGAAGGCGCGCCGGCAATGCGCTCCATCCCCAACATTCCAATTCCCGCAGGCAGCACGCTGGTGCTGCTGCCGACCGCCTATCACGTGATGCTGCTGCAGACCCGCGAGCCGCTCGAGCCCGGCAAGCGCTTCACCTGCACGATCGTGTTCCAGAAAGCAGGATCCATCGAAACGGAGGTCGAGGTTCGCAAGTCCCCCTGAAGCTTGTTTGTCGCCTGCTGCCCGCGTCGCCGCGAGCTTGGCGGAGCGGTGTTCGAACTCAAAAAATCAAAAGTGGGAGAAGGAAACGATGAGGAATCACGTCAGGTCGACGCTACGGGCCGTGCTGCTGGCCAGCGCAGCTTTCGCCTGTTTCCAGCTCGGATCTCCGGCGCGGGCCGCCGACGAGATGACACCGGAGCGGCTGCTCAACGCCGACAAGGAAGCCGGCAACTGGCTGCATCATCACAAGAACTACTCGGGCACGCGCTTCTCGGCGCTGAAGGAGATCAACAAGGACAACGTCAAGAACCTGAAGGTCGCCTGGACGATGCATCTCGGCGGCGTCGAGGGCGGCGGCATCTGGAGCCATGGCGGTCTCGAAGGCACGCCGATCGTCGAGAATGGCATGATGTACGTGACCGACGGCTGGGGCTCGGTCTACAAGATCGATGCGCGCGGCGGCAAAGGCCAGCTGGTCTGGAAGATGGATCCGAAGACGGATCACGACTGGGCCGGTGCGGTCGCCTGCTGCGGCGTCGACAATCGCGGCGTCGCGCTGTGGGGCAATCTCGTCGTCTCGCACACGCTCGACGGCCGCCTGATCGCGACCAACAAGGAGACCGGACAGGTCGCCTGGCAGCGCCAGGTCGCCGATCCCGACAAGGGCGAGGTCATCACCGGCGCGCCGCTGATCGTGAAGAATATGGCGGTCTCGGGTGTGGCCGGCGCCGAATACGGCATCCGCGGCTGGATCGCGGCGACCGATCTGTCGACGCAGAAGGAAGTCTGGCGCACCCACACCATTCCGGCCAAGGGCGAGCCCGGCAGTGAGACCTGGAAGGACAGCAACGACGCGGCCGCGGCCGGCGGCGGTTCGACCTGGGTGACCGGCACCTACGACCCGTCGACCGACACCATCATCTGGGGCGTCGGCAACCCCGGTCCGGACTGGGACAACGCCTATCGTCCCGGCGACAACCTCTACACCGACAGCTCGCTGGCGCTCGATGCCTCGACCGGCAAGATCAAGTGGCACTATCAGCACACGCCGAATGATCCCTACGACTATGACAGCGTGGCCGAGAACGTGCTGGTCGACGTGCCCGCACCGAACGGTTCGACCCTGAAGCTCGCGCTCGAGGCCGATCGCAACGGCTTCGCCTATGCGATCGACCGCACCAACGGCAAGTTCCTCTGGGGCCTGCCCTTCGTCAAGAAGGTGACCTGGACCAAGGGGCTCGATGCCGAGACCGGCAAGCCGATCGAGTATGATCCGAAGAACCCGGTGCAGCGCTACAATGCGTCGGTGACGCCGCATCG
The DNA here is from genome assembly GCF_051168495.1 of Bradyrhizobium oligotrophicum. GTDB lineage: Bacteria > Pseudomonadota > Alphaproteobacteria > Rhizobiales > Xanthobacteraceae > Bradyrhizobium > Bradyrhizobium oligotrophicum_A. The sequence continues at coordinate 128,750 of NZ_JBNPVB010000011.1, forward strand.
CGAGAACAAGGTGGCGGACATCTGCCCGGGCAACATGGGCGGCAAGAACTGGCCGCCGACGGCCTACAATCCGGACCTCAAGCTCTGGTACATTCCGGTCATCGAGAGCTGCAACCGGATCACCGTGGAAGAGGCGACCAAGGACAAGCTGAAGCCGCGCGAGTTCTGGACCGGCGGCGGACCGAGCCAGCCGTTCAAGATCACGGGCAGCGTGACCGCGATCGACGTCACCACCGGCAAGATCGCCGGCAAGATGGAGACGCCGTTCCCAAATCTCGGCGGCATGCTGTCGACGCCTGACCTCGTCTTCACTGGCCAGCCTTCGGGCGAGGTGATGGCGCTCGACGCCAAGACCCTGCAGAAGCTGTGGGAGTTCAACACCGGCGGCGGCGTCAATGCGCCTCCGGTGACGTTCTCGGTCGACGGCAAGCAATACGTCGCGATCCTGGTCGGTCTCGGCGGCGCCTGGGACAAGTGGTTCATCGAAGCCACGCCCGAGTTGAAGAAGATCCAGCCCGGCTCGATGCTCTACGTCTTCGCGCTGTGATGTAGAGAGGGAGCGGAGGCATCGCCTCCGCTCCCGCCTTATCCCCCATTCGACAAGAACATCAGATGAAACTCAGTGCGATCACCTGCGCCGTGACGTTGGCCCTCGTTCTCGGTTCCGCCTCGCTCGCGGCGGCGCAATCGGCGGTGCCGGCCGATCCGACCGAAGCCGGCAAGGCGGTGTTCAAGCGCGCTAACTGCGTCGGCTGCCACAAATGGCACGGCAATGGCGGTGGCGGCTACGGCGGCGACGCGCTGTCGCTGCGCAAGACCGATCTCGACCGCCAGCACATCATCGAGACCGTGACCTGCGGCCGGCCCGGGACGGGCATGCCGTATTTCGCGCGCGGCTCGTATGACACCGCGAAATGCTACGACATGAGCCGCCAGGATGTTGGCGAGCGCATGCCGCCGGAGGGCGGCACGTTCCTGCGGCCCAACGATATCGAGGCCGTCGCGGATTATGTGCTCGCTCACATCAAGGGCCGGGGCGAGCCGACCTACGACGAGTGCACCGCCTTCTTCGGCAACATTTCGCGCGTCTGCGACATCTACAAGGCGAATGCCACCAAGCCCGCGAGCGAGCCATCCAAATGAAACGGACATCCTTCGCTGCCATCTTCGCGATCGTCCTGCTCCCCTTCGTCATGCATGCAGCCTCTGCCCAGGCCGTGCCGGCGTACGACCTGCGCGATATCACCGTCGGCATGCCGGTCGGTCAGTTGCCCGATGCCGGCTATGTCAATCTGACCTGCGCCGGGGATCCTGATCGCAAGCTCGAGGCGTGGTCCGGCTGGCGCGACTGCCCAGCCGATGCGCAAGGGGCGCGTGCGGTGCGCTTCGAGTTCGATCCGGAGACCAGCCAGGACGGCACCAAGGTTGCGGGTCATCCGGTGCTGCTGACCGCCCTGGTCGACGACAGCGGCGCCGTCACCGGCCTGACCATCGAGACCGATCCGAAGGCGCGGCTCTACATCCGCAAGAAGGCCTTCCTGCTCGGCAACCAGGTCAAGTCGCGCTACGGCGCCGAGGGCTGGGACTGCAAGGAGCAGCAGCCGACGGCGGGCGAGCAGCCGGTCGGCGGCGTGTTCCTGCGCGAGGTCTGCAGCAAGACCGTGCCCGGCCGGATGCTGACCGTCGAGCGCGAGCTGTTCCGCAAGCCCGATCAGGATGCCAAGAGCTTCGTCGACCAGACGCGGGTTCGGATCACGAGGCAGGCGAACTGACCGAGACGTCCGATGCCCGTCCTCTGCGCCGAGGCTCTTTCGTAGGTCACCGAGATGAAAGGGGGAACGACGATGAGGGACCTCCTGAATTTCGGGCAGATGCTGTCGGCCCATGCCCGGATGTCGCCGGATCGTGTGGGCGCGCGCGATCTCGAACGCGCGATGAGCTTCAGGCTGTGGAACGATCGCGCGCGCCGGCTGGCCAACGCGCTGCTCGGGCTCGGTCTCGCCAAGGGCGACCGCGTCGCCATCCTGGCCTACAATTGCGTCGAATGGTGCGAGATCTATGCCGCGACCGCCAAGGCCGGCCTCGTCGCGCTGCCGGTCAATTTTCGCCTTACCGCGCCCGAGGTGCAGTTCATCGTTCAGAACGCCGAAGCCGCGGCCATGATCGTGCAGGACGAACTCACCGGCCTTGTCGAGGAGGCGCGCAAGGATCTCGGCATCACCGACGACCGCTTCATTCATTTCGGCACCAGGCCGCGACCGGCGGGCTATCGCGGCTATGAGGACATCATCGCCGCGGCGTCGGATCGCGAGCCGGACGTCGAGGTCGCGCTGTCCGATCCCTGGACCCTGATGTACACCTCGGGCACCACGGGCAAGCCGAAGGGCGTGCTGCGCAGCCATCGCAGCGCCGTCTTGCTGTCGATGGTGACCGAGATCGAGCTCAAGCTGAGCCGCAACGACGGTGCGCTGCTGGTGATGCCGATGTGCCACGCCAACTCGCTGAACTTCTTCGGCGCGTTCGGCTATATCGGCGGCGTCAATTCGATCTATTCCCGCAAGAGTTTCGATCCGGAGCACGCGGTGACGACGCTCGCCGACGGCGGCGCGACCTTCACCTCGCTGGTCCCCACGCATTACATCATGATGCTCGATCTGCCGCGGGCGCTGCGCGCCCAGCATGATTTCAGCGCGGTCACCAAGCTGATGATTTCGTCTGCGCCGGCGCGCCCGGAGACCAAGCGCGAGGTCATGGAGATGTTTCCGAAGTCCGGGCTCTACGAGCTCTACGGCGCCACCGAGACCGGCTGGGTCACGATGCTGCATCCGCGTGAGCAATTCACCAAGCTCGGCTCGGTCGGGCGCGAATGCGTCGGCGCCGCGCCGATCCGCATCCTGGACGAAGCCGGCAACGAGGTGCCGGACGGCGAGGCGGGTGAGCTCTATTCCTCAAACGCGCACACCTTCGACTGCTATTGGCGTCTGCCGGAGAAGACCAAGGAGGCGTTTCGCGGCGACTATTGCTCGGTCGGCGACATGGCGCGCCGCGATGCCGACGGCTACATCCATCTCGCCGACCGCAAGAGCAACATGATCATCTCCGGCGGCGAGAACATCTATCCGTCCGAGGTCGAGGCGCTGGTCGGTGCCCATCCCGGTGTCAGGGACATCGCGGTCATCGGCCTGCCCGACGACAAATGGGGCGAGCGCGTCCACGCCGTGATCGTGCCGCGTGACGGCATGACGGTGCAGGAAGGCGAACTGGTCGAATGGGCGCGGCAGCGTCTGGCCGGGTTCAAACGGCCGCGCTCCTACGCCTTCATCACCGAGAACGAAATGCCGCGCAATGCGACCGGCAAGATCCTGCATCGCGAATTGAAGAAGAGATTTTCGCAGTGAGGCGTTTGCTGTGCTTTGCGGTCTGATATGTAGCTGCGATGCAGGCTGTTCTCAATTCCGCTCTTCCCATCTTCGCGCTGATCCTGACCGGGTTCCTGTGCGGCTGGTTCAATGTCTTCGATCGCACCGCGACCGACAATCTCAACCGCTTCGCCGTGTACCTGGCGTTGCCGGCGCTGATCTTCACGGCGATGTCCAAGATCGGCGTCGAGCAGGTCAGCCAGTTCGGCTTCATCGGCGCCTTCTGCGGCGGCATCGCCGCGACCTTTGCGACCGGCTTCGTGATCAGCCGGCTGCGCGGCCGGCGCGTCGCCAATGCCAGCATCGAGGGCCTCGACGCCGGCTACAGCAATGTCGGCTTCATGGGCATTCCGATGTGCCTCCTGGTGTTCGGTCCCGACAGCGCGCCGGCCTCGATCATCGCGACCTTGTTCACGGCCTGCGTGCTGTTCCTGTTCGCGATCGTCGTCGTCGAGATGGATCTGCAGAAGGGCGCCACGTTTGGGGCGACGGTGGCCAAGGTTGCGCGCTCTCTCCTGACCAGCCCGCTGTTCATCGCGCCCGTCGCGGGGCTGGCGGTAGGCCTCAGCGGCTTCGCATTGCCCGCACCGTTCCTGAGCTTCACGACCTTGCTCGGGGGCGCGGCGTCGCCCGCAGCGCTGGTCTGCATCGGCCTGTTCCTGGCGCAGGAGCGGGTGGTGACGCACGACGCGGCCTCGATCGGCCTCCTCGTCTCGCTGAAGCTGGTGATGCAGCCGGCGGTGACCGCGCTGCTCGCCTTCCACGTGTTCGCGATGCCGCCGCTATGGTCGCATTCGGCGGTGATCCTCAGCGCGCTGCCGATCGGTTCCGGGCCGTTCACCATCGCCAAGCTCTACGGCCTCGAGGCCGGTGTCACCTCGGGCTCCATTCTCGTATCGCACATCCTTGCCGTGCTCACCGTCTCGCTGCTCGTGGCCTGGCTCGCGCCGGGCTGATCCCATCGCCATCAGCCGGAGTCGTCAGATGAAGGTCCCTCCCGACAGTGCCGCCGATCTGATCGCCCGCCTGCTCAAGCGCCGCGGCGTTGCCCGCGTGTTCGCGCTGTGCGGCGGCCACATCATGCCGATCTGGATGCGGCTCGACGCCGAGGGCATCCGCATCATCGACGTGCGCGACGAACGCGCCGCCGTGCACATGGCGCAGGCGCATGCGGAGCTGACCGGCGAGCTCGGCGTCGCGCTGGTCACCGCGGGCCCGGGCATGACCAACGCCATCACCGGCATCGCCAACGCCCATGTGTCGCGCGCGCCGGTGCTGGTGATCTCGGGCGGCAATCCACGGCCTCAGGAGAATCGCGGCGGGCTGCAGGACATGGACCACACCCAGCTGGTGCGCTCGATCACGCGCTATGCGCGCACCGTGCGCGAGCCGTCGCTGGTGCTGCAGGAGCTCGACGAGGCCATCTCGCGCGCGTTCGGCGATGGCGGCGAGCCGGGGCCCGCCTTCATCGATTTCCCCGTCGATACGCTGCGCGGCCTCGTGCCGAAGGCGATGCAACTGGAGGAGCATCTCGCGCCGAAGTCGCGCGCGGCGACACGGCCGGATCGGGCCGAGGTCGAGAAGGCGGTCGAGCTGTTGTGGTCGGCGCGCCGTGTGCTCGTGATCTCAGGCCGCGGCGCGCGCAGTGCGGGACCCGAACTGATCGCGCTGCTCGACCGCCTCGGTGCAGTCTATCTCGACACCGGTGAGAGCAGGGGGCTCGTGCCCGATGATCATCCATCCGTGGTCGGCGCGATGCGCGGGGCCGTGATGGGCGATGCCGATGTCGTGCTGACCGTCGGTCGCCGGCTCGACTTCCAGCTCGCCTATGGCTCGCCGGCCGTGTTCAAGGATGCCAAATTCGTGCGCATCAGCGACACCGCGAGCGAACTGCGCGACAACCGTCGCGGCGCCGCCGAGATCCTGGCCGCACCCGCGGAGACCTTGCGCGCAATGGTGTCGGTTGCGGGCAATCGCGAATCGGCGGTCGATCTGCAATGGGCGGGCAAGCTGCGCGCGGCGCATCAGGAGCGCGCGGCCAAGCTGCGTCAGAGCATGGCGACGGCGCCGAACGGCTCCGACGGACGGCTGCATCCGAATCGCGTGCTGTCGGCGCTGCAGGAGGCGATCGGCAACGACGCGGTCGTCATCACCGATGGTGGCGACTTCCTGTCGTTCGCACGCGTCGGCCTCAGCGCGCCGCTGATGCTCGATCCCGGCCCGTTCGGCTGCATCGGCATCGGCGTGCCCTATGGTATCGCCGCCAGTCTTGCTTTCCCCGACAAGCCCGTGGTGGTCGCGACCGGCGACGGCGCCTTTGGCTTCAACGCGATCGAGGTCGACACCGCCGTGCGCCACCGGGCGCCGGTCTTGATCGTCGTCGCCAACAACGGCGCCTGGCAGATCGAGGTGCACGACCAGACCGTGACGCACGGCAAGGTCGTCGGCACCAGGCTGCAATTCGCCGATCACGCCGCGATGGCGCGCGCCTTCGGCATGCATGCGGAGCGCGTCGAGACCGAGGCGCAGCTCGGACCCGCGATCGCGCGCGCACTCGCCAACCGCCCGGCGCTGCTCGACATGGTGGTGACGCCGGAGGCGGTGTCATCGGATGCCAAGACCGGCCTCGCCTGGGTGCCGGATCTGCAACCGCTCGCGGCGTGGGACGAAGCGGAGCGCAAGTGGCGCGGGACGTGAGGGATGGTTTTGCGGGACGATTGGTTTCCAGGCTGGCAGCGACGATTGGTCTTGCCCGCCTAGTCAGGTACGCATGTCTAACCACACGAATGGTGCACCCTCTCCCCTTGTGGGAGAGGGTGGATCGCGCGCGCGGAGCGGGCGCGAGCCGGGTGAGGGGTCTGTCTCCGCAGTGACGGTCGAGCGCGCGGAGAGAACCCCTCACCCGGCGTGCATTTCGCTGCGCTCATGCCCGCCACCCTCTCCCACAAGGGGAGAGGGTGCACCGAGTTTGCGCTGTAGCTCGCCTGAACTAAACGCCTTCGCCTCACACCTGCTGCAACTGCCGCGGCGTGCTGAGCCACAGCGCGAGCAGGGTGCAGACGGCGCCCGACAGCAGATAGCCGCCGGCGGAGAGCAGGCCGAGATATGCCGCCAGCACCAGTGCCGCCAGCGGCGCGAAGCCGGCGCCGAACAGCCAGGCGAGGTCGGCGGTCAGGGCAGAGGCCGTGTAGCGATAGGTCTTCTGGAAGTTCGCGGCGATCGCGCCGGACGATTGCCCGAACGACAGGCCGAGCAGGATGAAGCCGAGCACCATGTAGACGGTCTCGCCGACCGGACCGGCATCCAGCAATTGCGGCGCGAACCCTGAGAATACCGCGATCGCGGTCGCCGAGCCGATCAGCAGCGATTTGCGCCCGATGCGGTCGGCGAGCATGCCGGAGACGACGATGGCGACGACGCCGAACACGGCGCCGACGGCCTCGATGATCAGGAAGCGGGCCGGCGTTTCCTTGGTGTACAGGAACACCCAGGACAGCGGAAACACCGTGACCATGTGGAACAGCGCGAAGCTCGCCAGCGGCGCGAACGCGCCGATCACGATGTTGCGGCCTTCATGACGGATCGTGTTGACGACGCGGGCCGGCTGCAGTTCTCGGGAATGGAACAGCTCGTCATATTCCGGCGTCACCACCATGCGCAGCCGCGCGAACAGCGCGACGACGTTGATGGCGAACGCCACGAAGAACGGATAGCGCCAGCCCCAATCGAAGAAATCCGCCGCCGAGAGATTGCCGACGAAGAACGCGAACAGCACGCTGGCGACGATCAGCCCGAGCGGCGCACCGAGTTGCGGAATCATCGCATACCACCCGCGCTGATGCTCCGGCGCGTTCATGGCGAGCAGCGAAGCGAGGCCATCCCAGGCGCCGCCCCAGGCGAGGCCCTGGCCGATCCGCGCCAGCGCCAGCAGCCAGATCGCGGCCGCGCCGACGGTGTGGTAGCTCGGCAGGAACGCGATCGCCACCGTCGACGTGCCGAGCAGGAACAAGGCCGTGATCAGCTTGGCGCTCTTGCCGTAGCGGCGGTCGACGGCCATGAAGATCACGCTGCCCACCGGGCGCGCGAGGAAGGCCAGCGCAAAGATCGCGAACGAATACAGCGTTTGGGTGAGTTCGTCAGCAAATGGAAAGACGAGACGTGGAAACACGATCACCGAGGCGATGGCGTAGACGAAGAAGTCGAAGAATTCCGACGTCCGGCCGATGACGACGCCGATCGCGATCTCGCCGGGATTTGCCTCGTGCCTGCGGGAGAGTTCGGTTTCGCCGTCGGCGGTCGCCGCTACCTGTGTCATCGTGCTGCCTGCAGTCCTCTCGCACATTATCTGCGTCCGTCATTGTCCGCCCCGGCGCCGCTCCGACATTGGACAAATTGTCCAATGTCGGGCGCGTCGTCTCGCCGCTACCTCAGGCCTCGTTCAGAGATCCGCCTGTCGACGAGGTCAAGCTTGCGTTACTGGAAACTGTTGGCTCTGCTGCCGCTAGGCTTCGCGCTCGGCGGCTGCAATCTGGTCGTGCTCGCCCCATCCGGTGACGTCGCCGCCCAGCAGCGCGATCTCGTGATCATCGCCACGGTGCTGATGCTTCTGATCGTGGTGCCGGTGATGGCGGCGACCGCCGTCGTCGCCTGGCGCTACCGCCAGTCGAACGACACCGCGACGTACACGCCGGACTGGGATCACTCGACGCAGCTCGAACTGCTGATCTGGGCAGCGCCGCTGCTCATCATCATCTGCCTGGGCGCGGTCACCTGGATGGGCACGCATCTGCTCGATCCCTATCGCACGCTCGGGCGCATCGCGTCCGACCGGCCGCTGACGCCGCAGGACAAGCCGCTCGAGGTCGATGTCGTGGCGCTCGATTGGAAGTGGCTGTTCATCTATCCCGAATACGGCATCGCCAGCGTCAACGAGCTTGCCGCACCGGTCAATCGCCCGCTCGATTTCAGGATCACGTCATCGTCGGTGATGAACTCGTTCTATATTCCGGCACTCGCCGGCCAGATCTATGCGATGCCGGGCATGCAGAGCCGGCTGCACGCCGTCATCAACAAGCCCGGCCTCTATCGCGGCTTCTCGGCCAACTACAGCGGCGCCGGCTTCTCCGGCATGCGATTCGCCTTCCAGGCGCTGTCGGACGGCGAATTCAACGGCTGGGTCGAGAAGGCCAAGGCCAGCGGCAGCCAGCTCGGCAAGCCGGATTATCTCCAGCTCGAACGTCCCAGCGCCAACGAGCCGGTCCGCCATTACGCCTCCGTCGACGGCGACCTGTTCCGCGCGATTCTCAACATGTGCGTCGAATCTGGCAAGATGTGCATGAGCGAGATGATGGCGATCGACGCTCGCGGCGGCATGGGCATGGCTGGCGTCCGCAACACGCTGCCGCTCGCCTACGACAAGTTCGCCGCGCGTGGCGCCGTGTTCGGCGCCGAACCGAGCTTCGTCGCCGGCGGCGTCTGCCTGCCGGGCGATCAGGTCACGCGCATGGCGGCGGAGGCATCGCCCACCGTGCTGGCGCCGGGCGACTGGACGCCGCTGCAGGGGCGCGGGCTGGAGCGGCCCAGCCTGATGCGGCCGTCGAAGGCATCCTTCATCACGGGGCCAGCCTCCAAGTCGGATTCGTGAGGATCACATCATGTTCGATACGTCAGATCTCACCCGATTGATCTTCGGCCGGCTCACGCTGGAATCGCTGCCGCTGCACGAGCCGATCATCATCGGCACCTTCGCGATGGTCGCGCTCGGCGGCCTCGCGCTGTTCGGCGCGCTCACTTATTTCCGGCTGTGGGGCTATCTGTGGAAGGAATGGTTCACCACCGTCGACCACAAGCGCATCGGCATCATGTACATGGTGCTCGGCATCGTCATGCTGCTGCGCGGCTTCGCCGACGCGCTGATGATGCGGTTGCAGCAGGCGATCGCCTTCAACGGCTCCGAAGGCTATCTCAACTCGCACCACTATGATCAGGTGTTCACGGCGCATGGCGTGATCATGATCTTCTTCGTGGCGATGCCGCTGGTCACCGGCCTGATGAATTATGTAGTGCCGCTGCAGATCGGCGCCCGCGACGTGTCGTTTCCGTTCCTCAACAATTTCAGCTTCTGGATGACCACGGCCGGCGCCGTGCTGGTGATGTGCTCGCTGTTCGTCGGCGAGTTCGCCCGCACCGGGTGGCTCGCCTATCCGCCGCTGTCGAACATCTCCTACAGTCCGGATGTCGGCGTCGACTACTACATCTGGGCGCTGCAGGTCGCCGGCGTCGGCACACTGCTGTCCGGCGTCAACCTGATCTGCACCATCGTGAAGATGCGGGCGCCCGGCATGACCATGATGAAGATGCCGGTGTTCACCTGGACCTCGCTGTGCACCAACGTGCTGATCGTCGCCTCCTTCCCGGTGCTGACGGCGGTGCTGGCGCTGCTGTCGCTCGACCGCTACGTCGGCACCAATTTCTTCACCAACGACTTCGGCGGCGATCCGATGATGTACGTCAACCTCATCTGGATCTGGGGCCATCCGGAGGTCTACATCCTGATCCTGCCGGCGTTCGGCATCTTCTCCGAGGTGACCTCGACCTTCTCGGGCAAGCGCCTGTTCGGCTACACCTCGATGGTCTACGCCACCGTCGTTATCACCATCCTCTCTTATCTCGTCTGGCTGCACCATTTCTTCACGATGGGCTCCGGCGCCAGCGTCAACTCGTTCTTCGGCATCACCACGATGATCATCTCGATCCCGACGGGCGCGAAGATGTTCAACTGGCTGTTCACGATGTATCGCGGCCGCATCCGCTTCGAGCTGCCGATGATGTGGACGGTTGCCTTCATGCTGACCTTCGTGATCGGCGGCATGACCGGCGTTCTGCTGGCGGTGCCGCCGGCCGACTTCGTGCTGCACAACAGCCTGTTCCTGGTCGCGCATTTCCACAACGTGATCATCGGCGGCGTGCTGTTCGGCCTGTTCGCCGGCATCGCCTACTGGTTCCCGAAGGCGTTCGGCTTCAGGCTCGATCCGTTCTGGGGCAAGCTGTCGTTCTGGTTCTGGACGGTCGGCTTCTACTTCGCCTTCATGCCGCTCTACGTGCTCGGCCTGATGGGCGTGACCCGTCGGCTGCGCACCTTCGACGATCCGAGCCTGCAGATCTGGTTCATCATTGCCGGCGTCGGCGCGTTCCTGATCCTGCTGGGCATCGCGAGCTTCCTGATCCAGATCGCGGTCAGCGTCCTCAGGCGTGAGCAGCTCGCCGACGTCACCGGCGATCCCTGGAATGCGCGCACGCTGGAATGGGCGACCTCGTCGCCGCCGCCGGCCTACAACTTCGCCTTCACGCCGGTGGTGCACGACAATGACGCGTGGTGGGACATGAAGCGCCGCGGCTACGCGCGTCCGCTCGCCGGCTTCAAGGCGATCCACATGCCGAGCAACACCGGTACCGGCGTGATCCTGGCGGGCCTCAGCACTGCCATGGCCTTCGGCCTGATCTGGTACATCTGGTGGCTGGCCGCCGCGAGCTTCCTGGCGCTGCTGGCGGTCGCGATCGGCCACACCTTCAACTATCACCGCAGCTTCCATATCGCTGCCGACGAGGTCGTCAGCGCCGAGCGCGCGCGCACCGAGCTGCTCGCCGCAGGAGCCAAGTCATGACCGTTGCGATGGGGACATTGAAGGCCGGCGAGCCGGTGTTCTACGTCGTCGACGAGCACGAGCACCCCGAGGGGAGCAGCACGATGCTCGGCTTCTGGATCTATCTGATGAGCGACTGTCTCATCTTTGCGATCCTGTTCGCGGTCTATGGCGTGCTCGGCGGCAAATATGCCGCGGGCCCGGCGCCAAAGGACCTGTTCGACCTGTCGCTGGTCGCGGTCAACACCTCGTTCCTGCTGCTGTCGTCGCTCACCTACGGCTTTGCGATGCTGTCGATGCAGCAGAACAGGGTCGGCGCGATGCAGGCCTGGCTGGTCGTCACCGGCCTGTTCGGTCTCGCCTTCCTCGGCATCGAGCTGACCGAATTCGCCCACATGATCCATGAGGGCGCGACGCCCCAGCGCAGCGCCTTCCTGTCATCGTTCTTCACGCTGGTTGGAACCCACGGCCTGCACGTGACGTTCGGCCTCGTCTGGCTGGTGACCCTGATGCTGCAGGTGAAGCGCTTCGGCCTGATCGAGGCCAACCGCCGCCGGCTGGTCTGCCTCAGCATGTTCTGGCACTTCCTCGACGTGATCTGGATCGGTGTCTTCACGTTCGTCTATTTGATGGGGATGCTTCGATGAGCTCTGACGCCCACGCTCACGACCACGGCTCGTCGGATGCCCATGCCGGCACGCGCTCGGGACAATTGATCGGCTTCGGCGCCTCGGTCGTCCTGACCGCGATTCCGTTCCTGCTGGTCATGAACGGCTCGCTCGACAAGCAGGTCGCGGCGCTGATCATCACGGCGTTCGCGGCGGTGCAGGTCGTGGTCCACATGATCTTCTTCCTGCACATGAACCCCAGGGCCGAGGGCGGCTGGACCATGATGGCGCTGATCTTCACCATCATCATGGTGGTGATCGCACTCTCGGGCTCGCTGTGGGTCATGCATCATCTGACCACCAACATGATGCCCGTGCACGAGATGGGCCAGACGCCGTGATGCCTGATCCTGCCGATGGGGCAGGGGATGGAGACGAGCCGGGCCGCAAGCAGCCCGCGCTGCGGCCGGCGTCGTTCGCAATTCGTGCGGCCTGGGTCGCCTGCGTCGCCGTTCTGCTGGCCCTCGGGGTCTGGCAGGTCGAGCGCCGCGCCTGGAAGCTCGATCTGATCGACCGCGTCGAGCGCCGCATCCATGCCGCGCCGGTGCCGGCACCGGGCCCGGCGGCGTGGCCGGGCATCACTCGAAGCGATGACGAATACAGGCGTGTCACGCTCAGCGGCCGCTTCCTCAACGATCGCGAGACGCTGGTGCAGGCGGTGACGGCCGAAGGGCCCGGCTATTGGGTGGTGACGCCGCTGCAGACCGCTGACGGCCCCGTGCTGGTGAACCGGGGCTTCGTTCCGGCGGACCGCCGCGAGCCGGCGAGCCGCAGCGCAGGGAACCCGGAGGGGACGGTCCGCGTGACCGGACTGCTGCGCATTTCGGAACCCGGCGGCGGCTTCCTGCGCCACAACGATCCCGCTGGCAATCGCTGGTATTCACGTGACGTCGCCGCGATCGCGTCGGCGCGCGGCCTGTCCGGCGTCGCGCCGTTCTTCATCGACGCCGATGCAACGCCCAATCCCGGCGGATTTCCGATCGGCGGACTGACCGTGATCGCGTTCCCGAACAACCATCTGGTTTACGCGCTGACGTGGTTTACATTGGCCCTGATGCTGGCCGGCGCCGGGCTGCAGCGGCTCCGCCGCAGCGCTGCCGGCCTGGCGGCCGCGCGGGACATCGAATGGGATCATCGGCAGCAGGACATGCGCAGCTCGGAGGCGTCGGCATCGTGAGCAGATTCGCCTCGATGCGGGCCTGTGCGCCGATCGCGGATGCCGCCTCATGAGAAACGAGGCGCCGAACCTGCCGATCGGCGCGGTGGCCGCGCTCGCCACGCCCGAGATCCACGCGCCGCTGCCGACCCGGGACGCGACCAACCGCAAGAACATGGTGCTGCTGATCCAGCTGCGCTGGATCGCCGTCGGCGGGCAGATCGTCACCATCGCCTTCGTCACAACCTGGTTCGGCATCGCGCTGCCGCTCGTGCCGATGGCCGCGATCATCTGCGCGCTGGTGGCGTTGAACGTCGCCAGCCACAGCTGGCTGCGTTATCGCGACGACGTCGGCAATCGTGACCTGCTGATCGCCCTGATGCTCGACGTCGTGGCGCTCACCTCGGAGCTCTATCTCACCGGCGGCGCGTCCAATCCCTTCACGTGTCTCTACCTGCTGCAGATCACGCTGGGCGCCGTGCTGCTCGATGGACGCTCGTCCTGGTCGCTGGTCGCGCTCAGCGTGCTCAGCTTCGTCTGGCTCACCATCGAGTACCGGCCGCTGGCGGTGCCGCACAGCGATCCGTTCAGCCTGCACGTCACCGGCATGTTCGTCGGTTTCGTGCTCGACGCGGTGCTGCTCGTGGTGTTCGTGACGCGCATCAACCGGAACCTGCGCGAGCGCGATGCCAAGCTCGCCGACCTGCGCCAGCACGCGGCCGAGCAGGACCACATCATCCGCATGGGTCTCTTGGCATCAGGCGCTGCGCATGAGCTCGGCACGCCCTTGGCCTCGATCTCGGTGATCCTGAACGACTGGCGGCGCATGTCCGCCATTTCAGCCGATCCGGCGCTGGCGGAGGATTTCAACGACATGGAAGCTTCGGTGCAGCGCTGCAAGTCGATCGTCACCGACATCCTGGTGTCGGCCGGCCAGGCGCGCGGCGAGGACTCGGCGCCGACGACCTTGAAGGTGTTCCTGACCACGCTGGTCGCCGAATGGAGCGCGGCGCGCTCGGCGCGCAACCTGATGTTCCGCGACGAGTTCGGCTCGGATCCGGCGATCGTCTCCGACGTCGCCCTGAAGCAGGCCATCGTCAACGTGCTCGACAATGCCTTCGAGGTGTCGCGCGATTGGGTGGAGTTCGTGGCCGAGCGCGACGGCGATCAGCTGCTTCTCAGCATCAGCGATCGCGGGCCGGGATTCGATCGGGCCATGCTCGCCCAGCTCGGGCGTCCCTATCAGTCGAGCAAGGGCCGCCCCGGCCGCGGCCTCGGCCTGTTCCTGGTCGTCAACGTGATCCGCAAGCTCGGCGGCGGCGTTTCGGCCTGGAACCACCGGGGACGCGGGGCGACCGTGCGGCTGTCGCTGCCGCTGTCGATGCTTGCGATTGGAGAGCCCAGTGGAGATTGAACGCTCTCTGCTCATCGTCGAGGATGACGACGGCTTTGCGCGCACCCTGAAGCGCTCGTTCGAGCGCCGCGGCTACGAGGCCGTGATCGCGGCCTCGCTGGAAGAGGTCGGCGACATCCTGAAAGCGAAGACATTCGGCTATGCCGTCGTCGATCTCAAGCTCGGCGGCGCCTCCGGGCTGGTCTGTGTCGAGCGGCTGCATGCGCACGACCCGCAGATGCTGATCGTGGTGCTCACCGGCTTCGCCAGCATCGCCACCGCGGTCGAGGCGATCAAGCTCGGCGCCTGTCACTACCTCGCAAAACCCTCGAACACCGACGACATCGAGGAGGCCTTCCGCAAGGCGCAGGGCAACGCGCAGGTGGCGCTGGCGGAGCGCGCGACCTCGATCAAGACGCTGGAATGGGAACGTATCCACCAGACCCTGATCGAGACCGATTTCAACATCTCCGAAGCGGCGCGAAGGCTCGGCATGCACCGCCGCACGCTCGCACGCAAGCTCGAGAAGCGGCCGGTGAAGTAGAAGTGTTATCTGATTGATGTTGCGGCTGAGATTGAACCTGCTGCGGCAGAGAACGTACGCTACTGCCGGGCAAGCGCATAGAAGGCTCAGAGCTTTTGCTCGTCTCTCTCCCAGCCGTCATGGCCGGGCACGTCCCGGCCATCCACGTCGTTCGGCATCCTGGGAAGGACGTGGATGCCCGGGACAAGCCCGGGCATGACGGAGCAAAAAATTGGGAGAACGCCGTCGCAGCAGCCCGTATCCTCAGCTGATACGTCCGGTGAATCGCGCTATTCCGCCGCCTCGCGCTTGCCTTCGATCAGCAGGATGTCGAGGCTTTCGATCTCCTGCATGGCGCGGCCGGCGATGCCCTGCAGGTCGCCATAGAGTCCCGCCGTCGAATCCAGCACGCCGCGCAGCTGTTCCTCGCGCTTGGCCCACAGACGCATCATGGTCTTGCGCTCGCGGTCGAGGTCGTTCTGCATCTCGGTGAAGCGCTCGACGATGGCGTCGATGCGGTGGCGGAATCGCGGACCGGTGAGATAGGCGTAGACCATCTCCATCTTGGTCTGCTGGCCCTCCTGCGCGAGCTTGCTCGAGGCGACGTCGATCAGCGACTGGCGCAGCGCCAGCGACAGCGGTAGCGCGAAGCGCGGCTCGGCCACCCAGACGCCGTCGATCAGGTCGAAGCCGTCGACGCCCTTGGGCAGCGCGGTCGAGACGATCAGCGCGATGTCGGCCTTCGCCGCGCGCAAATCGTCGCGCAGCTTCACCAGCCAGCCATCGCTCCAGTTCTTGGTGCGCTTCGATTCCCACAGGATCGCGCCGCAGGCCTGGCCGCCCGGACCGATGACGCGATGGATGACGTCGCCGCCGAACTCGCCCTTCGGCACCGGCTCGACTAGGTCGCGCGGAAAGCGCGCGCGCAGTTGCGATTCCAGCTCGATCTCGAGCGCCTCGCCCTGCAGCTGCTGCGAGCCCTGCTCAGCCTTGCGGCGGAGTTCCTCGATCTGCCGCTGCATGCCGGCGATCTGGGTCTCCTTCTCGGCGACCTTGGCCTTCAGTCCCTCCTCGGCCTCGAGCCGCGCCTTGTCGCGCACCGCGACGAGGCTCTCCTGCACCTTGGTCTCGATGGTGAGATCGAGCTCGCGGCGGGCCTCATCGAGTTCGCGCTGCTTGCGCATCATCTCGGCCTGCGCCTTCTGGGCGTCGGCGAGCTTGGCGTCCTTGCTGAGAATGGTCTCATGCAACTCGGCAAGCTGGCGATCGCGGTTGCCCATTTCATCCGCGACGGCCTCGCGCGCCTTCGCCGCCTCGGCCTGCGCGATGGCTGAGCGCTCCGCCTTCAGCTTGGCGGCGACCTGCTGATCGATCGCGGCCCTGGCCTGCGCGATCTGGTCCTGCGCCGCCTTGAGCTGCGCCTCGCGGCGGCCGAAATCGGCCTCCTTGGCCTGGAGCTGCTTCTCGAACTGCCGGCGCGTCTCCGCGATCAGGGGCGCGGCGAGCTGCTCGGTGAGCCTGATTTCGGTGCGGCAGGAGGGGCAGACGATCTGAGGATCGGTCATGATTCGCATCCTTGCATGGGATACGAATCTAACCGGCCGCCGCGTGGTGTTGAACCCACGCGGACGGCTTATCCCGCGCAATTATCCGCGATTCCCGTCGCTTTGGCGTCACGCGGCGTGTGGCGTGGCCTCGGCCGCCGCGCTGCCGTCCGGCGCCTTGATCCGGAACCAGGCGACGTAGAGCGCCGGCAGGAACAGCAGCGTCAGCACGGTGCCGACGATGATGCCGCCCATCATCGCATAGGCCATCGGGCCCCAGAACACCTCGCGCGCAATCGGGATCAGCGCCAGCGAGGCGGCGGCTGCCGTCAGCATGATCGGGCGCATGCGGTGCTCGGTGGCTTCCACGACGGCCTCCCATGGCGGCCGTCCTTCCTCGCGCAGATGCTCGATCTGCACGATCAGGATCACGGAGTTGCGGATCAGGATGCCGATCAGCGCCAGTACGCCCAGGATGGCGACGAAGCCGAGCGGTGCGCCGCTCGGCAGCAGCGCCGCGACGACGCCGATCAGCGCCAGCGGCGCCACCGCGAACACCAGGAACAGCCGGTGGAAGCTCTGCAGCTGCAGCATCAGGATCGTGGCCATCGTGAACAGCATGATCGGCACGACGGCGATGATCGGCGCCTGGCTCTTGGCGCTTTCCTCGACGCTGCCGCCGGCGACGACGTGGAAGCCTGCCGGTAGCTTGGCGTTGAAGGCCGCCATTGCGGGCTTTAGCTGATCGACGACCGTGTTCGGCTGTACCTGGTCGATCACGCTCGCCTTCAGGGTCAGCGTGGGCAGGCGCGAGCGCCGCCAGATTTCCGGCTGTTCGATCTGGTAGCGCAGGGTCGCCAGGGCGGCGAGTGGGATCGACTGGCCGTTCGATCCCGACAGCTGCAGGTCGCGCAGCGTCTCCAGCGACTGCCGCTCCTTGGCCTGGGCGCGGCCGCGCACGTCGATCAGGTAGATGTCGTCGCGCACCTGGGTGATCGAGGTGCCGTCGAGCACGCTGTTCAGCGTGTTGGCGATGTCCTCGGAGGTGACGCCGAGTTGGCGCGCCTTGTCCTGCAGCACGTCGACCTTCACGACGCGCGCGGGCTCCATCCAGTCGAAGATGACGGCGCCGACATGGCTGTTGCCGCGCATCACGCCTGCAACTTGCTGCGCAATCTCGCGCACTTTGGCGACGTCGGGCCCGCTGACGCGGTACTGCACGGGGCGTCCGACCGGCGGGCCGATGTCGAGCAGATGCACATAGGCATCGGTGCCGGGGAAGGTCTTGGTGAGATAGGCCTGCAGCTTGGCGCGGGCGCGGTCGCGTGCTTCGAGATTCTTGGTGACGATGATGATCTGGCCGAACGAGACGTCGGCGGGCTGCACGTCGAACGACAGCACGAAGCGCTGTGCGCCGGAGCCGACATAGGTCGACCAATGGTCGATGTCCGGATCGCCCTTCAGCGCCTCCTGTTCGAACTGCGTCATCTGCGCGTTGGTCTCGGTGATCGAGGAGTTCTGCGGCAGGTTGAAGTCGATGACGAGTTCGTTGCGGTCGGAGGAGGGGAAGAACTGCTGCTGCACGAAGCCCATGCCGAACACCGACAGTCCGAAGATCGCGACCGTCGTGATGATCGTGATCCAGCGATGCCGCATGCAGGCGTCCAGCATGGCGCGGAACGCCCGCGTCAGCCGGCCGCCCTCGGCGTGGTGGCCGGGCAGGGAGGCGGGCAGGATGGTGACGCCGAGCAGGGGGGTGAACAGCACCGCCACGATCCACGACACCACCAGCGAGACCGCGATCACGACGAACAGCGTGAAGGTGAATTCGCCGGCGGCGCTGTTGTTCAGTCCGATCGGGATGAAGCCCGCCACCGTCACCAGCGTTCCGGTCAGCATCGGGAATGCGGTGGAGGTGTAGACATAGGTCGCGGCCTTGCGCAGGGAGTCGCCGACTTCGAGCCGCGCCACCATCATCTCGACCGCGATCATCGCGTCGTCGACCAGCAGGCCGAGCGCGATGATCAGGGCGCCGAGCGAAATGCGCTGCAGGGAGATGCCGCTATAGGCCATGACCAGGAAGGTGATGGCGAGCACCAGCGGGATCGAGATCGCGACGACGAGGCCGGCGCGGACGCCGAGGCTGACGAAGCTGATCGCGAGCACGATGATGACGGCCTCGTACAGCGCCTTGGTGAAGCCGCCGACCGCCTCCTCGACGATCTTGGGCTGATCCGACACCAGGTGCACGCCGACGCCGACCGGCAGATCGGCGATGACCTTGGTCATCTCCTCCTTCAAGGCCTCGCCGAACTCCAGCAGATTGGCGCCGGCCTTCATGCCGATCGCCAGCCCGATCGCCGGCTGGCCGTTGACGCGGAACAGCGACGTCGGCGGATCCTCATAGCCGCGGGTGATGGTGGCGACGTCGGTGAGCGGAAAGAAGCGGTCGTTGATGCGCAGGTTGATCGCCTTGAGGCTCTCCTCCGAGGTGAACTGGCCGGAGACGCGCACGGCGACGCGCTCGGGGCCGGCCTGCAGCACGCCGGACGGCGACACCGCGTTCTGCGCCTGCAGCGCCGTCAGGATGGTGCGCTGGTCGATGCCGAGCGCGGCGACCTTGCGCGGCGAAAATTCGAGATAGATCACCTCGTTCTGAGCGCCGACGATGTCGACACGGCCGACATTGGGCACGGTCAGCACCTTGGCGCGGACCTCCTCGACGCGGTCGCGCAGCTGGCGCTGGCTCAATCCGTCGCTGGTGAAGGCGTAGATGTTGCCGAACACGTCGCCGAAGCGGTCATTGAAGCCGGGGCCGATCACGCCCGAGGGAAAATCGCCCTTGATGTCGTTGATCAGGTTTCGCACCTGCAGCCAGGTCGGCACCACGTCGCGCGCCTTGGTCGTGTCGCGCAGGTTGACGAACACGGTGGTCTGGCCGGGCACGGTCAGGCTCTTGGTGTAGTCCAGCGCCGGCAGCTCCTCGAGCTTCTTCTCGATCCGGTCGGTGACCTGCCGCGTCATCTCATCGGCCGACGCGCCGGGCCATTTGGCCTGGATCAGCATCGTCTTGATGGTGAAGGACGGATCTTCCTCGCGGCCGAGATGCAAATAGGAGTAGAGGCCCGCAGCCATGAAGGCGATCATGAAATACCAGACGAGCGAGCGATGCTCGAGCGCCCAGTCGGAGAGATTGAAGGACTTCACGGCTGCGGTTCCTGATCGATGCGGACGGACTGGCCATCCTTGAGACTGTGCACGCCGGCGGTGACGACGCGCTGTCCGGCGTCGAGACCGCCGGTGACGCGGACGCTGCCGTCCTCGTTGGTGGCGATCGTGATCTGCTGCCGCTTCACCGTCTTGCTGGCCGGATCGACCAGCCAGACGAAGCTCTTGTCGTTCTCCGCCAGGATCGCCGAGCGCGGCAGCCTGATGACCATCTTCTGCGCGATATCCAGCGTCGCGGTCACGGTGGTGCCGAGGCGCATGATCTCGGGCGGATCATCGAGCGTGATCCGGATGCGGCGCGTGCGGGTCGTCGCATCGGCGCGCGGTCCGATCTCGCGCACCTTGCCGGTGGTGCTGATCCGGGGATCGACCTGCAGCCGCACGGTGAACGGCGTGCCGACCTGCAGGCTGCCCGCAACGTCGTCGCCGACATCGATGACGGCGTCGCGGATGTCGGGCCGCGCCACGGTGACGACGCTTACGCCTGGCGAGACAACCTGCCCGACTTCGGCGCCGACGGCGGTGACGATGCCGGCGAAATCCGCCTTGAGCTGCGCGTAGCCGAGCTGCTCGCGCGCCTTGGCGAGATTGGCCTGCGCCTTGATCACCGAAGCCTGCGCCGCGGCGCGCGACTGCTCGGCGTTCTCCAGCGTGGCCTTCGTGGTGGCGTCGGTCTCGAGCAATGTGCGCTGCCGGCCTTCGGTGCCGGTCGCATTGGCCAGTTGCGCCTGGCTGCGCGAGACGTCCGCGGCCGACGCGCGCACCGCGAGTTCGAGCGCCGCCGGATCGATCGCCGCCACGACCTGGTCCTGCTTGACCATGTCGCCGACGAAAACCTGACGCGCGATCAGCCGGCCGAGCACCCGGAAGCTCAGATCGGCCTTGTAGCGCGGCTCGATCGTGCCGGTGACGGCGGCGCCATTGGCCGCCTGCGATTCGACCGTCATCGACAGCACCGGCCGCACCGGCTCGGGAGCGGCAGCCTTGTCGCTGCAGCCGGCGAGCAGAGCGAGCGCGAGAAGCGGAATGGCACGACGCATCGGCAGCATCACGATCGTGCCTCCCCATCGAACGAGATCTGTTGTCCGACGCTCAGCAGCTTGCCGCCATCGGTCACGACGCGGTCGCCCGGCTTCAGTCCGGCGGAGATGACGATCGATCCGGTCTCGTAGTCCTCGATCGTGACCGGCTTCAGCGAGACGGTCTTGTCGGCGGCATTGACCAGCCAGACGGCCGGCGTCTTGCCGGTGGCCGTCAACGCGCTCCAGGGCAGGACGATGCGCTGCTCGGGCTTGATGAAGCCGGTCGCAGTCACCGCGCTGCCCAGCGTCATCTCGGGCGGTGGATTCTCGATCGCGATCTTGATGCGGACCGTCCCGGATTTCGGATCGATCGTCGGCGAGATCTCGCGCACGCGGCCCTGCGCGGTGATCGTTGGATCGGACACCAGAGCGAGCGCGGCCTTCGTATCGTCGAAGTTGAACGACAGCGCCTTCTCGTAGACGTCGAGCACCGCATCGCGCTCGCCGTCATGGGCAAGGGTGAAGACGGATTGCGCCGCCTGGGCGACTTGGCCGACCTCGACGTTGCGCGCGGTGATGGTGCCGTCGGCGTCGGCGCGCAGTTCGGTGTAGGTGAGCGCGTCCTTGGCGGTGTCGCGCTGGGCCTTGGCGGCTTCCAGCGATCCTTCGGCGGTCCGCAGCGTCTCCTGGGCCTGGTCGAAGGTCGCGCGCGTGGTGAAGCCGCTCGAGAGCAGCGTCTGCTGCCGGTTGAAATTGGAGGTGGCGACCTTGAGCTGGGACTCGGCCGCCGTCACGGCGGCCTCGGCGGAATCGAGATCGGCCTGCTGCTCGGCCGGATCGATCTTGGCGAGCAACTGGCCGGCCTTGACGTGCGCGCCGACCTCGACCAGCCGCTCGGTGACGCGGCCGCTGACCCGGAACGACAGATCGGCGAGCACGCGCGCCTGCACGTCCCCGGTCAGCGTGATCGATTGCCGCCGCTGCGACAGCTTGACGAGTTCGGTCCGCACCAGCCGCGCGGAGTGCGTGGCCACGGCCGCCTTCTGGTCGCAGCCGGCGAGCAGGAGCCCGATCGCGGCGCAGCCGGTGGCCGCCAGCAGGCGGCGGCCGGACGCGCGGGCAGGAGGTCGGGAGCGCGAGAGTGGGATCATGGTTGCACGTTCGGGCCCAAAGCAATGGTTGATGGTCGACGATCCCCGGGGCACGGGCGGTCGTCTTTCGCGTTTGGAGTTGCGCGACGGAATATCGCAGAACGCCGTTGCATCCGAGCCGGCGGTCGCCCGTTGGCGGGAGCACGGCGTTGAGGACCAACAGATCATGATCCCCTTGACAGCGCATGAACTAGACAATCATATCTAGAAAAAAATATCTAGTAACATTCTCGTTGGTGGTTTTGAATTACCCACTGCCATAGAAATTGTCCGGGCGATCGATGCTCTCCGGAAAACCAGAAACAAGAGCTTGAACGGAACGTGCGACGGAAAGCTGTGACGAAACCCGGGACGTCGGCGCGGACAACGGCCCGCGCGCCGCGGCAGGCGCGTGGGCGCGAGCGTCGCGAGCAACTGCTCGATGCGGCAGCGGCGCTCATCGCCGAGTCCGGGCTCGCTGCGGTGAGCATGCATGCGGCGGCCGAGCGCGCCGGGGCCTCGATCGGCTCGGTCTATCACTTCTTCCGCGACAAGGATCAGATGCTCGATGCGCTCGCCGAGCGCCACGATGCGGAGCTGCAGCCGGCCTTCGATCGCGTGCTGCAGCGAACCGATGCCGACTGGATCGCGATGCCGCCGGCCGAGATCATCGAGCAACTGATCGGCTGGGCGATCCGCTACTTCGTCCGCCATCCCGATGCGCTGGCCACGCTCGATCTGCACGACAAGACCATGCATGGCGAGTTCAAGGCCCTGATCGACCGCGTTCTGCGCGCAAAGCTTGGCGAGGAATTGGGGGCGGAGGCGGCCACGACGCTCGATGCCGTCGTGCTCGGCACGCTGCTGTTCACGCGCGAGCAGGACCCGCGCAGTCGCGACGCCGTGGTTGCCGCGCTGCCCGAGATGATGAGCGCCTATCTGGTGGTATTGGAGGCGAAGGCGAAGCGGGACAGGCGGTGAGGCGCGAGCGGCTCGATCCCGCGACGGGCGTGGCTATTTGAACAGCCATTCGGTCTTCCTGCGGTGGACCACGACCGACCGCGGCATCGTGGCCGCGTCGCCGACCGGTTTCGCCGTCAGGACGATCTCGTCCTCGCCATCCCAGCGTTCGAACTCGAATTGCCATTTGCCGTCTTCCGGCGTGCGATAGTGCCAGTCCTTCAGCACGCGGTCACGCTTCGCTGGGATGACATCGATGCCGTCGGGGAGGCTTGAGGAACCCTGGCGCGATGCGACCGCTGCCAGCCAGCGCTTCTCCGGCGAATAGTGCGGCGGGGCGACGATGCCGATCTCGTCTCCGGTGTCGGCACGCACCAGAAGCCAGTCGACGCCCTCCAGGCGACCGCACTCGAGCAGCATCAGATCATGGTCGGGGAAATATCCCGTCAGCTGAAACTTGACGCAGCCCTTCGCGTCGCCGCTGGCGCACTTCGCATCCTGGTTCCGATACACGCGCGTATGGCCGTTGCGGAATGTCAGCTTCAGCCCGGCGCCGTTGCGCTGCGCAAGGTTCGGAATCTGGGCGATGCAGGCCGCCTCCGATCGATCGAGATCGCCGTGTCCGGTATCGTCGATGCACCGGCCGTCCTGAGACGGGTGGTCGACGATGGCGAAGGCCGGCCGGTCGGCGCCGACCGCCACGTTGCTGGTCAGGCAGAGCAGCGAGGCCAACGCGATGATGCGATTGTTGTTCATCGCATGCGTTCCGCTGTCGACGGCGTGTCGACGTGATCTGTCGATGGGATCGAAAGTTGCTGCGAATCCTCGATGGTCGCGGAGCGGGGGCGGCGCGCCTGCCGTCTCTCTCCGCGTCGCTTGCGCTGCCTTCCGATCCGATCGGCCAGCCAGGCGACGACGCCGACCGCGGCAAAGCTGATCAGCAGCGAGATGCACAGGAGTCCGAGATAGAGCTTCAGCACCGAGCTTGCGAAACATGCAAGCGCGATGAGCGCGACAATGGCCAGCCGGCCTTTGGCGGAGATCGACATTGTGAGGGCGTTTCGCTGAGAGCTGGTCGTTCGCAGCACTCTAGCGCCGTCGTCTGTGCCGCCAAGCCGTGCGCGAATGGGTGGTAAACACGACTGCAAGGTCATCGTGACAATCGAAGGCGCTCGAACCCGATCGTAGTCGCGTGTGTCGAAAATCAACTGCGCGTTGCGCGGGCGTGGTTGTCCCTGCATTTGCCTTCACGCATTCGTCGCAGAAATTGAGCCGGCCGCGCGGAGGCGGGCTGTTCTCAACCGCGTAGTTGCGAGCGAAGCGCAGCAAGCCGGTCGCGCTCACGGGCAAGATCCTGCATGACCTCGGGGCGGCCGCGTGTTCGTCGCCGCGCACCACGACACGCGTGCTGGACCGTCTGCGCCGGAAAAATGATTCCGCCAATCCTTTCAAGCTGATTTGGGCTGTCCAGTGCTTCGGCGAAAAATATTCCACTTTCTATTTTTCAGAATATGTGGTTGTATCTGGCCATCCCGTCCCATGCAGAGGGGCGTACGCGTCGTCACGATACGTAGGGGCGGGGAGCGGTGGCCGTGAGCCTGTCTGGCGCTTGCAGCGTTTCGACGAATGGCAGCTTGCGGACGTTCAAGCCGTGTGGTCCTGGCGCCCCGATGCTGGCGCTAAGTTGGCGATGACGTTCGTGCGTCGTTGCCGATGACGGGGGCAAACAAGCCCGGTCCCCGGGGAGAGCGCGGAGCAGACGTTAAACCCATCGCGCAGGGAGGGCCGGATCGTCCGGCTGGACCTGTGGTACCTGCCGCCTGCATTTTTTTGAGCAGGCGGGCCACGGGCCTCAGTCGAGGTCCGGCCTTCCCTGCGCCCTCTCGTCTGATCGAGGGCGGACCTGACGCACAACCTGGGCGCATCGCGTCGTGGGACCACGGATGTGTGTCTCTTCTCCACCAGCGAGGCGATCGAAGGCGTTCCTGTTCCGTGGGAGCGCGCACGTCCTGGCGAAAGTTCTCGACGAGACCGGCTGTTTGATAGGTGAAGCAGGACGACGAAGACTCGTCCCTATTGCTGCGCGTCCGCCCACGCGGCCAGCACGGCGCGTTCCTCGCCGGTGATCTCGGTGATGTTGCCGGGCGGCATTGCGTTCGACCACGCCGCGTTGCGCGCGATCAGCCGCGCATTGCGCAGGATGTGCTCGGCACTGTCGAGCCGCACGCCCTTGGGCGCGGTGACGATGCCGTCCCACACCGGCTCGGCGGCATGGCACATGCTGCAGCGGGAGGTCACGATCTCCTCGACCTGGGCGAAGCTCGGCTGCGCGCTCGTCGCCGCCGTCTTGGCGTCGCGGGGACCAGCGGCCGACAGCAGCAGGATCGCGATCATGCCCGCGCCGGCGACGCCCCACACCCACCAGGGCGAGGCGTTGCCCTTGTGACGCTCGTTGAAGAAATGGCGGATGACGGGGCCGAGCGCGAGCACGATGGCGACGATGACCCAATTGTAGCGGGTGCCGAACAGCAGCGGATAGTGGTTGCTGATCATCAGCACCACCACCGGCAGGGTGAGGTAGTTGTTGTGGACCGAGCGCTCCTTGCCGGCCTTGCCGAGCCTGGGGTCGGGCGCCTCGCCCGCCAGCAGCGCGGCGACGATCTTCTTCTGGTTGGGAATGATCACCGCGAACACGTTGGCGACCATGATGGTGCCGATGATGGCGCCGATCTGGTTGAAGGCGCCGCGGCCGCTCAGCACGTGGGCGAAGGCGAAGGTCAGCGCGACGAGAAAGACGTAGCCGCCGATCGCGAAGGGCAGCTCATGCCTGGCCAGCCCGCTGCGGCAGGCGGCCTCATAGAGCAGCCACGCCAGCGCCAGCGAGCCGAAGCTGAACAGGCCGGCCTGGACGGGCGTGAGGTCGAGGATCGACTTGTCGATCAGGAACAGGTCGGCGTTGAGATAATACACCACGATCATCAGCACGAAGCCGGACAGCCAGGTGGTGTAGGCCTCCCATTTGAACCAGGTCAGCTCGCTCGGCATCTGCGCCGGCGCCACCAGATATTTGACGATGTGGTAGAAGCCGCCGCCATGGACCTGCCAGGCCTCGCCCATCACGCCCTTCGGCAGGTTTTCGCGCGGCTTCAGGCTGAGGTCGAGGGCGATGAAGTAGAACGAACTGCCGATCCAGGCGACCGCGGCGATCACGTGCAGCCAGCGGAAGATCAGGCTCAGCCATTCCGATATGATCGAGGCCCACATCGCGCGCTCATCTCCTTACTTTGTTTGTTCGAGCCCACATCGCCCGGCCGGCGCGGTGCTCACCTCTCCCCGCTTTCGGGGAGAGGTCGGATTGCATCGCCAGATGCAATCCGGGTGAGGGGGACTCGCCGCGAGGTCGGTGTGTGTGGCTGCCCCTTACCCCAGCCCTCTCCCCGTAAGAACGGGGAGAGGGAGCGCACCGTCCGCGTGGCGCAGGACGCAGATCTTCAGAAATGTTCGTTGCGGTGGACTTCCGCGAAGCGATTGCGTTCAATGAGTTGGAAAGCAAAGCGGGACGGTTGTGATGAAGAGACTGGGTCTGATGATTGTCGTGGCGGCGCAGGTGGCCGTGACACACGCCGCAATGGCCCAGACCGCTCTGAAGGGAGCCGCCAAGCGCGCCGATGCCTGTGTGCCGATCGGGCGCACCGAGGATGGCAAGCTGGTCTATTCGATGAAATGCGAGAGCATTCCAAAGCCGGTCGCGCCCGCGTCGCCGCCGCAGCCCGCTCCGGCCGCCGAGCCCGAGCCGGAGAGCGAGCGGAGCGGCCTGTTCGGATGGTCCTACGACCGCCGGCCGAAGCAGTAGCGCAGCCATCCCTCGCCTCAGACGTGCTGCGCGGACGACGCGGCGGCGGCGGCGTCGGCCTCCGCGGTCTTGCCGCTGCCGAGCCCGTTGAAGAACGCGTTCAGCAGCACGGCGACGACGGCGCAGAGCAGGATCCCGGATTCCAGCAACGGCTGCAGATCCTTCGGCAGGTTGTGGAAGAAGCGCGGCGCGACGAGCGGGATCAGGCCGAAGCCGACCGAGATCGCGACGATGAACAGGTTGAAGCGGTTGGTCTTGAAATCGACATTGGCGAGGATGCGCGCGCCGGTCGCCGCCACCATGCCGAACATCACGAGGCCGGCGCCGCCGAGCACGACCTGCGGCACGGCCTCGACGAGCGCGGCCATCTTCGGCAGCAGCCCGAGCAGCAGCATGATGCCGCCGCCGGTGATCGTCACCCATCGCGTGCGCACGCCGGTGACCGAGACCAGACCGACATTCTGCGAGAACGAGGTGTAAGGGAAGGTGTTGAAGATGCCGCCGAGCAGGGTGCCGACGCCGTCGGCGCGCAGGCCGCGCGACAGCGCCTCGCGATCCACGGTCTTGCCGGTGATCTCGCCAAGCGCCAGGAACATGCCGAGCGACTCGATCATGACAACGATCATGACGATGCACATCGTCATGATCGGCACGAACTGGAATTGCGGGATGCCGAACTTGAACGGAATCACCAGTGCCCCCCAGGGCGCTGCCGCGACCTTGTCGAAGTGCATCACGTCGAGCATCGTCGCGAGCACCGCGCCCGCGACGATGCCGAGCAGCACCGAGACGTTGGCGAGAAAGCCGGTGCCCCATTTGATCAGGCCCAGGATGAACAGCAGCACGAACAGCGCGATGCCGAGGCCCTGAAGCTGGCCGTAGTTCGGATTGGGGAAGGCGCCGGGCACACCGTCGACGACCTTGGTGAGGGTCGGCAGGCCGCCGCCGGCCCAGTTGATGCCGACGCGCATCAGCGAGATGCCGATGATGAGGATGATGGTGCCGGTCACCACGGGCGGAAACAGCGGCAGCAGCCGGCTGACGAAGGGCGCGACGATGATGCCGAACAGGCCGGCGGCGATGACCGAGCCGTAGATGCCGAGCAGGCCGATCTCGGGCGAGGCCGCCATCGACAGCATCGGGCCGACGGAGGCGAAGGTCACGCCCATCATGACCGGCAGGCGAATGCCGACGCCGGGGAAGCCGATGCACTGCACGAGGGTGGCCAGGCCGCAGGCGAACAGATCGGCGCTGATCAGGAAGGCGACGTCCTCGGGCGGCAGCTTCAAGGCGCGGCCGATGATCAGCGGCACCGCGACCGCGCCGGCATACATCACCAGCACATGCTGCAGCCCGAGCGGGAGCAGTTTCGGGACCGGCAGCATCTCGTCGACAGGATGGCTCGTCTCGCTCATGTCTCCCCCCGGATCGTCCCCATGATGTCGTTAGTCGCCGAACGTCTCCTGCAACTGCGGAAACAGCCGGTCCGGCTTGAACGGAACGGCCGAGAAGCGGATGCCGGTCGCGGCGCGCAGCGCGTTGCCGAGCGCGGCGGCGACCGGATTGTACGGGCTCTCGCTCATCGACTTCGCCCCCAGCGGACCGATGACGTCGTTGGTGTCCGCGAACAGAACCTCGGTGCGTGGCACGTCGGCGTAGGACGGCAGATGATAGTCGCGGAAGCGCGGATTGACCACGCGCCCCGCGCCGTCGATCACCACCTCCTCGTAGAGCGCCGCACCCAGCGCCTGCGCGACGCCGCCCTCGACCTGGCCGCGGCACTGCATCGGATTGGCGACGCGGCCGGCATCCGCCGCCTGCACGCTTCTGAGGATCCTGACCGCGCCGGTGTGCCGGTTCACCGCCACGCGAAAGCCCTGGACGTTGAACGCGACCGAGCGCGGTGTGCCCTGCGAGTTGCCGCTGGCGGCCAGCTGGTCTGCACCGATGCTGGCGACGCTTGCGAAGGAGAGCCGCTGCGCGCCGCAACTGACGGCGTCATCCACGATCTGGCAGTCGGCGGCGTCAACGTTCCAGCGATCTGCCGCGAAGCGCTTGATCTTGTCGGCAAGCGCCTCGGCCGCGGCCTGCGTCGCCCGTCCGGCCACAAAGGTGCCGGTCGAGCCATAGGCGCCGGTGTCGTGACCGCCATGCGCGGTGTCGGACTGGCTGAGGGAAATGCGGTCGACCGTCGTGCCGAGCACGGTCGCGGCAATCTGGCGATGCACCGTGCTGGTGCCATTGCCGAATTCGGCGGTGCCGACGCTGAGCGCGAAGCCGCCATCGTCGCGGAGGCTGATCGTGGCATCGGCGAAGTGGCCGTCGGGCGGGACGGTGTCGATCATCGTCAGCGCGATGCCGTCGCCCGTGAGCCACTCGGCCGACAGCTCCGGTGTCGGCATCGACTCGGCCATGGCGCGCTCGACCAGATCGAGGCACTGGTCGAGCCCGTAGGAGCCGTACAGCACGTCGCTATGCTCGGCGCCGGGCGGCGCCAGCATCGGATCGCCGGGCCTGACGATGTTGCGGCGGCGCATCTCGAACGGATCGATGCCGAGCTGCAGCGCGAGCTCGTCGATCGCAGCCTCGACCGCGAAAGTGGTCTGCGGCAGGCCATAGCCGCGATAGGCGCCGGCCGGCACCGTGTTGGTGTAGATGGCGACGCCGTCGACCTTCTTGTTAGGGCAATTGTAAACCGAGATCGACTCGCCGCAGGCATGGAACAGCACCGGACCCGCATGGTTGCCATAGGCGCCGGTGTTCGAGAGCACGTCGAGTTGCAGCGCGGTGAGCTTGCCGTCCTTGTCGGCGCCGGCTTTGACGGTGACGCGCATCGGATGCCGCGTCGAGGTGCCGATGAACTGCTCCTCGCGGGTGAATTCGAGTTTGACCGGACGTCCGGTCTTCAATGCCGCGAGCGCCAGGATGTCCTCGACGAACATCTCCTGCTTGCCGCCGAAGCCGCCGCCGACGCGCGCGCAGAACACGCGGACCTTGTCGGGAGTGAGCGCAAAGATCTCGCACAGCGCCCGCCGCGTCAGGAACGGCACCTGGGTGCTGGAGCGGACATTGAGGATGCCGGCCTCGTCGATCCAGGCGAGGCCGCCGTGGGTTTCCAGTGCCGCATGCTGGACGCGCTGTGTCGTGAAGGTGCCCTCATAGGTCGCGACGGCGGTTCGCAGCGCGGTCGCGACATCTCCGAATTCGCCATGGGTCTCGGCAGCGATGTTGCGGCCGACATCGGCGATGCGATGCTCGGCCGAGCGGCCGGCGTGAATGACCGGCGCCCCGGGCGCGATCGCGGCTTCGGGATCGACCACGGCGGGCAGGATCTCGTAGTCGACGACGAGACGCCGGCAGCCTTCCTCGGCAGCGGCTTCGCTGTCGGCGACCACGGCGGCGACCTTCTGGCCGATGAAGCGGACGACATCGTCGAGCACGCGGGTGTCGGCCGGGTCCATCCAGGCCTGTTCGTGGCGCGCGGTCGAGAACAGAATGGCGGGCGCATCCTCATGCGTGAGCACCGCATGCACGCCGGGGACGGCCAGCGCAGCCACCTTGTCGATGCCGGTGATGCGCGCATGCGCGTGCGGCGAGCGCAACAGCTTGACGTGCAGCAGGCCGTCGATCCCTGTGTCGAAGGTGTAGCGCGCCTGGCCGCGCACGACGTCAGGCCCGGCCGGTGCGGGCAGGCTGCGGCCGAAGGCTTCGCCGGCCGCGACGTCCTCGACGTTGGTGCGGCCAAGGAGCGCGTCCTCGATCGCGCGATAGCCGGTGCAGCGGCACAGATTGCCCTTCAGCGCCGCGCCGAGATCCTTCTTCTGCGCCTGATTGAGCGAAGCGCAGGTGACGATCATCCCTGCGGTGCAGAAGCCGCATTGAAACGCCTGCGCATCGAGAAAGGCCTGCTGCATTGGATGCAGGCCGTCATCGCTCGCAAGACCTTCGACCGTCGTGACCGCCTTGCCGTCGGCGCGGAACGCCGGGATCAGGCAGCTATGCACCGGCCCGCCGTCGAGCAGCACGGTGCAGGCGCCGCAGTCGCCGGCGTCGCAGCCCTTCTTGACGCCGAAATGGCCGGCGTCGCGCAGGAAGGTGCGCAGGCACTGCCCCGGGCGCGGCGTGGCATCGACCGCTGTGCCGTTGACGATCACGCTCATGGCCGCGCGCCGCCTGGGAGCTCGGCGCGGATCTCCTCGGCGAGGCGCAGCGTCATCGCCTTGCGCCACGCCGGCTTGCCGTGGAGGTCGTCATGATAGAGGTCATCAGCAATGTCACTGAGAATGCGCGCGCGAAGCGCGGCTGCGTCGGGCATGGTGGTGAAGCGCAGCTGCAGCGGCTTGATGGTCGAGGCCGTTACCGTGAGCAGCAGGTCGCCGTCGCGGCCCATCGTACCGATGACGAGAGCTCCGGAGCGTCCGACCGGCGTCAATGCGATCTGGCGAAAGGCGGTGCGCCGCTTCAGCGCGGCGAGCGGGACGTCGATCTGGCGCAGCAGGTCGCCGGGCGCGAGCAAATTCCTGTTGTTGTCGATGACGAAGTCAGCGGCCGCGATGCGCCGTTCGCTGCCGTCACTCTTCCAGATCGTGCACACGCCTTCGAGCGCGGCGAGCAGCGAGATCATAGGCCCTGCCGGCAGCGACATGCAGAGATTGCCGCCGACCGTCGCCGTCTTCCAGATCTTGAACGAGGCCAGGAACGCGCGGCAGCATTGGTCGATCAAGGGCGCTGCGATCCAGTCGGCTGGGCATGGCAGCGCGTCGAGCTCGGCGACGCTGCAGGTCGCTGCGATGCTCAGGCCCTGGTCGCTGACGGTGAGTGGCGGCCAGGCGAGATCGCTCAGGTCGACCAGCCGCGACAGCTGTGCCTGCGGCTCCGAGAACAGCCAAGTGCCGCCGGCCAGCCAGGCATCGCCTGCCTTCCAGGCGGGCAGCTCCGCCCGCGTTTTCGGGCGCACGACCTCAGTTATGGTGTTCAGGTCCATGGTTACACAAGCTCACCGGCGACGGGGATCGCCGGTGAAATCCTTGCAAGACCAGCGCCAACTGGCAATAGGATGACGTTGGCCTTTCGCTTGCAGGTCATCAGCAAACGCGAACGCTCAATCAGCGGGACGAGACAGCCATGAGCACCACGCCGATCTGGATCAAGGACCCGCTCGCCATTCTGGCTCAGGGCGCTGCGCGCGGCGTCGTCGTCAAGGACGGCCGCATCATCGAGCTGGTGGCCGCCGGCGCCGAGCCCGCCACAGTTGGCGCGGTGGTGTATGACGCGAGCGCGCATGTCATCATTCCCGGGCTGATCAACACGCATCATCACTTCTACCAGACTTTGACCCGTGCGCTGCCGGCGGCGTTGGACCGCGAGCTGTTCCCGTGGCTGAAGGCGCTGTATCCGATCTGGGCGAAGCTGACGCCGGAGGCGCTCGATGCGGCCGTGACCCTGGCCATGGCCGAACTGATGCTGTCGGGCTGCACGACGACGACCGATCACCACTACGTGTTTCCAACCGGTCTGGAGGATGCCGTCGGCATCGAGGTGGCGGCGGCGAAGCGGCTCGGCATCCGGGTGCTGCTGACCCGCGGCTCGATGAACCTGTCGGAGCGCGACGGCGGGCTGCCTCCGGACAGCGTGGTGCAGGACGAGGACACCATCCTGGCCGACAGCGAGCGCGTGGTCGCGACCTTTCACGAGCGCGGGCCGGACGCGATGGTGCAGATCGCGCTGGCGCCGTGTTCGCCGTTCTCTGTGACGGGATCCTTGATGCAGAAAACCGCTGCGCTCGCCGACAGGCTCGATGTCCGCCTGCATACCCATCTGGCGGAGACCGAGGACGAGAACCGCTTCTGCGAGCAGATGTTCGGCTGCCGTCCGCTCGACTATCTCGAACAGAACGGCTGGCTCGGACCGCGCACCTGGCTCGCGCACGGCATCTTCTTCAATGCCGAGGAGATCAAGCGGCTCGGCAAGGCCAAGACCACCATCAGCCATTGCGCCTGCTCGAACCAGCTGCTCGCCTCCGGCTGCTGTCCGGTGTGCGAGATGGAGGAGGCCGGCGTCGGCATCGGTCTCGGCGTCGACGGCTCGGCCTCCAACGACGGCTCGAATCTGATGCAGGAGGTGCGCGCTGCGTTCCTGCTGCAGCGGGCGCGCTATGGCGTCAGCCGCATCAGCCACAAGGATGCGCTGCGCTGGGCGACGAAAGGTTCCGCCGCGTGTGTCGGCCGGCCGGAGCTTGGCGAGATCGCGGTGGGGAAGGCGGCGGATCTGGCGCTGTTCAAGCTCGACGAGCTGCGCTTCTCCGGAGCCGGCGATCCGATCGCGGCGCTGGTGCTGTGCGGCGCGCATCGCGCGGATCGGGTGATGGTCGGCGGCCGCTGGACGGTGATCGATGGCGCCGTTCCTGGGCTGGATGTCGCGGGCCTGATCGGCCGGCACAGCGCGGCGGCGAGGGCGATGCGGTCGCAATGAAGCGGACCCAAACCGATCTCTACGCCGCCTGCATTTCCAGGAAACGCTCGGCGTAGTGGCAGGAGACGAGGCGGCCGTCGAGCGGTCGCAATGGTGGACGCTGGGCGCGGCAGAGATCCGTCACATGGGGACAGCGGGTGGAGAAGACACAGCCGTTCGGCGGATCGAGCGGCGAGGGCAGCTCGCCCTTCGGAACGATGCGCTGGCGTGTGCGGCCGAGGCCCGGTGTGGCGTCGAGCAGGGCCTGCGCATAGGGATGCAACGGCCGGGCGAAGATGCGATCCTTTGGCCCGTGCTCCATCGCCAGTCCCAGATACATGATCAGCACGTCGTCGGCGATGTGCCTGACGACGCCGAGATCGTGCGAGATGAAGAGATACGCCAGCCCCATTTCGCGCTGCAGATCGACCAGGAGATTGAGCACCTGCGCCTGTACCGACATGTCGAGCGCGGAGACCGGCTCGTCGGCAACCAGCAGCTTCGGCCGCAACATCAAGGCGCGCGCGATCGCGATG
Source organism: Bradyrhizobium oligotrophicum (assembly GCF_051168495.1). Classification (GTDB taxonomy): domain Bacteria; phylum Pseudomonadota; class Alphaproteobacteria; order Rhizobiales; family Xanthobacteraceae; genus Bradyrhizobium; species Bradyrhizobium oligotrophicum_A. The sequence continues at coordinate 162,275 of NZ_JBNPVB010000011.1, forward strand.
CGCTGGCGCTGGCCGCCGGAGAACATGTGCGGATAGCGGCCATACTGCTCAGGCCGCAAGCCCACCCGCGCCATCATGTCGAGCGCCCTTGCGCGCCGCTCCTGCTTCGACAGGCTGGTGTTGATGATCAGCGGCTCTTCGAGAATGGCGCCGACGCGTTTGCGCGGGTTGAGTGACCCATAGGGATTCTGGAATACGATCTGCACGGTGCGGCGCAACGTCTTCACGGCGCTCGCGGGAGGATCGACCGCGTCGACGCCGTCGAGCACGAGCGTACCGGCGCTCGGCTTCTCGATCAGGGTCACCAGCCGTGCCAGAGTCGACTTGCCGCAACCGGATTCGCCGACGATCGCCAGCGTCTTGCCGGCGTCCAGCGCGAACGACACGCCGCCCACGGCCTGCAGCTGCGCCGGGGCGCGGAACCAGCCCTGCTTGACGTCGTAGCTGCGCTTGAGATCGGTGGCGGTGACGAGCGCCGTCATGACACGTCCTCGCGCTTGAGGACCGGCGCCCTACTGGCGTTGCCGCGATCGGCGGCGATGCGTTCATCCCGCGTGGGATCACTGAGCGGATAATGACAACGGATCAGGCCGTCCATCCAGGGGCGCAGGTCGGGGCGTCGATTGTCGGCCAGCGGGGTCGCATAGGCGCAGCGCGGACTGAACAGGCACCCGGGCGGGCGATCGTAGGCCCCCGGCACCACGCCCGGAATGGTGGCGAGCCGTCCGCCGTCGCTCGCCTCGGGACGCGCCGCCAGCAGCGCGGCCGTGTACGGATGCTGCGGCGAGGCGAACAGGCTCGCGGTCGGACGCTGCTCCATGATCTGGCCCGCATACATTACGGCGACGCGCTCGGTGGTGTCCGAGACCACGCCCATGTTGTGCGTGATCAGGATCAGCGCCATGCCGCGGTCGCGCTGCAGCGACAGCAGCAGATCGAGGATCTGGGCCTGGATGGTGACGTCGAGCGCGGTGGTCGGCTCGTCGGCGATCAGGAGTTTCGGATTGCAGGCGATTGCCATCGCGATCATGACGCGCTGGTTCATGCCGCCGGAGAGCTGGTGCGGATAGGCCGACAGCCGGCTCTCTGCGGCGGGAATGCCGACCTGCTCCAGCAGTTCGATCACGCGCCGCCGCGCGGCCTTGCGGTCCATCCCTTCGTGGATCTGCAACGTCTCGGCCAGCTGATAGCCGATCGTGAAGGAGGGATTGAGCGACGTCGTCGGCTCCTGGAAGATCATCGCGACGTCCTTGCCGGTCAGCGCGCGCCGCTCGCGGTCGGACAGAGTCTGCAGATCACGTCCCTCGAACAAGAGCTTGTCGGCCTTGACGCGCCCCGGAAAAGGCACGAGGCCCATCAGCGCCAGCATGCCGACGCTCTTGCCGGAGCCGGATTCGCCGACGATGCCGAGCACCTCGCCCTTGTCGAGCGTGATGCTGACGCCGTCGACGGCGCGGACCATCCCGTTCTGCGATGGAAACGCGACCGACAGATTCTCGATCTCGAGCAGCGGCATCAGTTGGCCTTCGGCATGCTAACGTTTGAGCTTGGGATCGAGCGCGTCGCGCAGCCCGTCGCCCAGCAGGTTGAAGGCGAGCACGGTCACGAGGATCGCCAGGCCCGGAAAGGTCACGACCCACCACGCCCGCAGCACGAATTCCCGCGCGTCCGCCAGCATCGTTCCCCATTCGGGCGAGGGCGGCTGCGCGCCGAGACCGAGAAAGCCGAGCGCGGCCGCGTCCAGGATCGCAGTCGAGATGCCGAGCGTCGCCTGCACGATCAGGGGCGCAGCGCAATTCGGCAGCACCTCCTTGATCATCAGCCGCAGCCGGCCGGCGCCTGCGACCTTGGCCGCCATGACGTAGTCTTTCGAGACCTCGCTGATCACGGCGGCGCGCGCGATCCGCACGTAGTGCGGCAGCAGCACGATCGCCACCGCCAGCATGGCATTCATCAGGCCCGGCCCGAGGATCGCGACGATCACGATCGCGAGCAGCAGGCTCGGCAGCGTCAGCGTAATGTCCATCAGCCGCATGATCGCGATCTCGATCACGCCGCGGAAGAACCCCGCGACCAGGCCGAGGATGGTCCCCGAGATCACCGAGAGCGTCACCACCGCGATGCCGATCAGCAGCGACAGCCGCGCGCCATGGATGAGGCGGGAGAGAATATCGCGGCCGATGGCGTCGGTGCCGAGCGGATAGGCGATCGATCCGCCCTGTTGCCAGACCGGCGGCTTGAGAAAGACTGCATTGTTGGTGAGAATGGGCGAATGCGGCGCGACGACATCGGCCGAGAGCGCGAGCAGCACCAGGATCGCGATCACGACGAGGCCCGCTACGGCGCCGGCATTGTCCTTGAAATAGAACCAGAACTCCACCAGCGGATGCGGCGGCGCGCCGGCTTGCGCCACGACGGCAGGCGTTTCGAGGACTTCGGCGGTCATCGTGTATACCGGATGCGGGGATTGATCAGGCCGTAGGTGACGTCGACCAGCAGATTGATCATCATGACGATCGCGCCGATCAGCAGCGTGCCACCCTGCAGGACCGGATAGTCGCGGCGGTTGATGCCCTCGATCAGCCATTTGCCGACGCCGGGCCAGGAAAAGATCGTCTCGGTGAGGATCGCGCCGGTGAACAGCACGCCGATCTGCAGCCCGATCACCGTCACCACCGGGATCAGCGCATTGCGCAACGCATGGATCGCGATCACCCGGAACGGCGGCAGCCCCTTGGCGCGCGCGGTGCGGATGTAATCCTCGCCCAGCACCTCCAGCATGGCGGACCGCGTCATGCGGGCGATCACCGCCAGCGGCACCGTGCCGAGCACGATCGTCGGCAGCACCAGATGCGACAAGGCCGAACGAAACGCCTCGATGTCTCCTTCCAGCAGCGTATCGATCAGCAGGAAGCCGGTCACCGGCTCGATGTAGTACTGCACGGCGATCCGCCCCGACACGGGCGTCCATCCGAGCTGCACCGAGAACAGCAGGATCAGAAGCAGTCCCCACCAGAAGATCGGCATCGAATAGCCGGTCAGCGAGATGCCCATCACGCCATGATCGAAGATGGAGTTGCGCTTGACGGCCGCGATGATGCCGGCGGGCAATCCCAGACACAGTGCGAACAGGATCGCGCACACCGACAGCTCGATCGTCGCCGGGAACAGGCTCTGGAATTCCGATATCACCGGCTCATGTGTGACGATCGAGCGGCCGAGATCGCCTTGCGCAAGTCGCGAGAGATAGAGGCCGTATTGCACGAGCACCGGCTGATCGAAGCCGTAATCCTTGCGCAATTGCGCGAGCCGGGCCGGATCGATGCCGCGCTCGCCGGCCATGGTCTCGATGGGATCGCCCGGGATCAGGCGGATCAGCACGAACACCAGCAGCGTGATCCCGAGGAAGGTCGGAATTACGAGGCTGAGCCGGGTCAAGACGAAACGGAGCATGGCGTTCTCTTCATCCGCCCGGACGGGCGGAGGCCGAGCGGCCAAGGCCGCTCAGCCCTCTCTTTCGCTAATCCTTGACGTCGACGCCATAGAAGCTGTGCCGCCCGAACGGTGACAGCTTGAAGTCGACGACGCGCTTTCTGACCGGCTTCAACTGCACGGCATGCGCGATGGTGAACCACGGCGCCTGCTCCTTGAAGACCAGCTGAGCCTGCGCATAGAGTTTGGTCCGCTCGGCCTGATCGCTGACGGTCTTTGCCTTCAGGACCAGGTCCTCGAACGGCTGGTAACAGAACTTGGCGACGTTCGATCCTCCTGATTGCGCGGAGGCGCAGCCCAGCAACGTATGCAGGAAATTGTCGGGATCGCCATTGTCGCCGGTCCAGCCCATCATCCCCATCTGATGCTCGCCGGCCTGCAACCGCTTGCGATACTCGCCCCATTCGAACGACTTGATCTCGGCCTTGACGCCGATCTTGGCGAGATCGGCCTGCATCAACTCGGCAATGCGCTTGGCATTCGGATTGTAGGGGCGCTGCACCGGCATCGCCCAGAGATCGGTCTCCAGGCCGTTCGGAAAGCCCGCCTCGGCGAGCAGCTTCTTGGCGGCTTCCGGATCGTAGGGATCGTCCTTGACGCTGTCGTTGTAGGACCACATCGAAGGCGGGATCGGGTTCTTGGCGGCGATGCCGGTCGACAGATAGACGGCGTCGATGATCGCCTTCTTGTCGATCGCCATGCTGATGGCCTTGCGCACGCGCACGTCGTCGAACGGTTTCTTCTGGGTTTGGAACGCCAGGTAGCCGACGTTGAGGCCCGGCTGTTCCAGCACCGTGACGTTGGGATCCGACCTGATCGCATCGATGTCGGCCGGGTTCGGATAGGGCATCACGTCGCATTCGCCCTTCTGGAGCTTGGCCCAGCGCACCGATGAATCGGGCGTGATCGCATAGACGAGATCGTCGATCTTCGCCTTGCCGCCCCAATAAGCGGGGAATGCCTTGTACCGGATGACGGCGTCCTTCTGATATTGCACCAGATAGAACGGGCCGGTGCCGACCGGGTCCTGGTCGATCTTCTCCGGCGTGCCGGCCTTCAGCATGGCATCGGCATATTCTTTCGACTGGATGGCCGCGAAAGGCATCGCGAGATCGGCCAGGAACGGGGCTTCCGGCTGGTTCAGCGTCACCCTGATCGTGGAGTCGTCGACCTTCTCGACCGACTTCAGCAGTTTCGGCATGCCCATGTCGCCGAAATACGAGTGGTTGGAACTCGTCACCTTGAAATACGGACTGTCTTCCTTCCATTGCCGCTCGATCGAGAACATCACGTCATCTGCGTTGAAGTCGCGCGTCGGCTTGAACGACTTGGTCGAATGCCACTTCACGCCCTTGCGCAGGTTGAAAGTATAGACGGTGCCGTCCGGGGAGATCGTCCATGTTTCTGCCAGACCCGGCCCGACCTGCGTGCCACCGCGTTCGAACTCCACGATACGGTTGTAGATCGGCTCATTGCCATCGAAAGACGTGCCGGTCGTGTTGACGCCGGGATAGAAATTCTCCGGGCTGCCTTCCGAGCAGAACACCAGGGTTTTGGCAGACGCGGCGGGAGCTGCTGCCAGCGCGCAAGCGCAAACGGCGGCGAGCAGGAAAGATCTGTCCACTTCGGAACTCCAGATATTTCGCGGTGCAGTTGTGACGGCCGCGCGACCTTGCTATCGAGTCTCGCGGCTGTCAATGCGTCCCAAGGCGATGTAACGCCGCGCGAACATCGATCCGATGTTCCGCACCGGCAGATATGCCACGCCCTGGGACGGCAGGAGCCTGCTCAGCGGCGTCGGCTATTTTCCCGGAACCTTGTCATCGACGCCCTTGACGTAGAAGTTCATGCCGAGAATCTGGCCGTCGGCGAGGTGATCGCCGCCCTTGCATTCGACTTCCTTGCCGTCCTGGCCGAGCACCGGGCATTTGAACGGATGCAACTTGCCGGAGGTGATCGCGACCTGGGTTTCCTCGGCCAGCTTCTTCACGTCGTCGGGCATGTTGGTGTAGGGCGCCATCTCGAACATCTTGGAGTCGAGGCCGCCCCAGGTGTCTTCGGACTTCCATGTGCCGTCGAGTTCGGCCTTGACGCGGGCGATGTAGTAGGGGCCCCAGGTGTCGAGGATCGAGGTCAGCTGGGTCTTCGGACCGAACTTGATCATTTCGGAATCTTGGCCGAAGGCGAGCTTGCCGCGTTCGCTTGCCACCTGCATCGCCGCCGGACTGTCCGTGTGCTGCATGATGATGTCGGCGCCCTGGTCGATCAGCGCCTTGGCGGCGTCGGCTTCCTTGCCGGGGTCGAACCAGGTGTTGGCCCAGATGATCTTGACCTTGATGTTCGGATTGACCGTCTGTGCTCCGATGATGGTGGCGTTGATGCCCGAGATGACCTCCGGGATCGGGAACGAGCCGATATAGCCGAGCACGCCGGCCTTCGACATCTTGCCGGCAATGATCCCCTGAATGTAGCGGCCCTGATACCAGCGCGCCGAATAGGTCGACATGTTCTTGTCGCGCTTGTAGCCGGTCGCGTGCTCGAAATGCACGTTGGGATATTTCTTGGCGACCTTCAGGGTCGGGTCCATGTAGCCGAACGAGGTCGTGAAGATCAGCTTGTTGCCGGCGCGGACCAGCTGCTCGATCGCGCGCTCGGAGTCGGGGCCTTCCGGCACGTTCTCGAGATAAGTGGTCTCGATCTTGTCGCCGAATTCCTTGACCAGCGCCTGGCGCGCCAGCTCGTGCTGATAGGTCCAGCCGAGATCGCCAATCGGTCCGAGATAGATGAAGCCGACCTTCAGCTTGTCGGCGGCGTGAGCGACGCCGGCGATGCTTCCCGCCAGCACCAGTGCGGCAGCAGCCCCCAGAAGCCTTTTCATCATGGTCAATGTCTCCAAATGGTCAGGGGAAAACCGTGCAATCCAGAGCGTCGCGCCCCATCGCGGGCGCCCTGTCGAGCTGTGTCAGCGATCCGGCACGAACACCGTCCCCAATGCCGCCGGTGCGGTCGAGCCGCCGGTGCGGGCGCGCGACAGCAGCACCAGCACGATGACTGTCGCGAGATAGGGCAGTGCCGACATGAATTGCGAGGGAATGCCGACGCCGGCGCCTTGCGCATGCAGCTGCAGGATCGTCACGGCTCCAAACAGGTAGGCGCCGACGACCAGCCGGCCCGGCCGCCAGGATGCGAACACGACCAGCGCCAGCGCGATCCAGCCGCGTCCTGCCGTCATGCCAGGAATGAAGAACGGCGTGTAGGCGAGCGGCAGATAGGCGCCGGCGAGCCCGGCGCAGCCGCCGCCGAACAGCACGGCCAGCATGCGGATGTGCAGCACGGGATAGCCGAGCGCATGTGCGGAGACGTGGTTGTCGCCGCAGGCGCGCAGCACGAGACCGGCGCGGGTGCGGTAGAGGAACCACCATACGGCGATGATCAAGGCCAGCGACAGATAGACGAAGGCGTCCTCGCCGAACAGGATGCGGCCGACCAGCGGGATGTCGCTGAGGCCGGGAATGGAAAGGTGTGGCGCGGTGGCGATGCGCTCGCCGACGAAGCGTGCGCCGATCAGGCCGGAGAGGCCGACGCCGAGAATGGTCAGCGCCAGGCCCGTCGCCACCTGGTTGACGGCAAGACCGAGGGTCATGAACGCGAAGATGAGCGACATCAGCATGCCGGCGACGATGCCGCACAGTGCGCCGACGATGATCGAGCCCGACAGCCACGCTCCCCCGAAGCCGCAGGCGGCGCCGACGATCATCATGCCCTCGACGCCGAGGTTGAGCACGCCGGAGCGTTCGGTGACGAGCTCACCGGTTGCCGCCAGCAACAGCGGCGTCGATGCGGCGAGCACCGACAGGATGATTGCTTCAACCAGCACCACTTTGCACCTGCCGCGAGGCGAAGACGAGCTTGAAACGGTAGAGGATCAGGGAGTCGCAGGCGAGCACGTAGAACAGCAGGATGCCCTGGAAGACCTTGGTCACATCGAGCGGAATCTTCATCGTGATCTGCGCCTGCTCACCCCCGATGAACGTCAGTGCGAGGAACAATCCTGCAATTAATATTCCAATCGGGTTGAGCCGGCCGAGGAAGGCGACGATGATCGCAGTGAAACCATAGCCCGGCGAGATGCCCGGTTGCAGATGTCCGATCGGTCCGGCCACCTCGATGATGCCGGCGAGACCGGCCAGCGCACCCGACACTGCGAAGGTCAGCAGGACGAGCTGGTTGGCATTGAAGCCGCCGAACCGCGCGGCGCGCGGCGCGACGCCGACGACGCGGATCTCGAAGCCCTTGATGGTGCGGTCGAGCAGCACGAAGGCGCAGGCGACCACGAGGAGCGCGATGATGCTGCCGAGATGCAGCCGGCCGCCCTCGATCAGGACCGGCACGGTGGCCACCAGATCGAACTCCGCCGTGGTCGGAAAGTTGAACCCGGCCGGATCACGCCACGGACCGCGCACCAGATAGTCGAGAATGAGATCGGCGACATAGACCAGCATCAGGCTGGTCAGGATCTCGCTGGCGCCGAACTTGACCCGGCACAGCGCCGGGATCAGCGCATAGAGCGCGCCTGCAACGGCGCCCGCGATGAGCATCGCCGGCAGCACCCAGTGCCCGGCCTCGGTGCCTTGCGTCTTCACTGCGATCCAGCTGCCCGCGACGGCGCCGATCAGGAATTGGCCTTCGGCGCCGATGTTCCAGGCGTTGGCAAGGTAGCACAGCGACAATCCGATCGCGATCATCACCAGCGGCGTCGCCTTCACCGCAATCTCCTGCAGCGAGTAGTCGTCGGTGAGCGGCGCGATGAAGTAGACGCCGAGCGCCGTGATCGGGTTCTTGCCGAGAATGGCGAACAGCACGCTCATGGTGACGAGCGTGAGGCCGATCGCGATCAGCGGCGACACCAGCGCGATGGTGCGCGAGCGCTCGGCGCGTTTCTCAAGCACCAGCTGCATGCGCGGCCTCCTTCTGGTCGAGACTGGCGCCGCCCATCAGCAGCCCCAGCTTCTCGCGCGTGGCCTCGGCGCGCGGCAAAGCCGGCGAGAGATGGCCGTGAAACATCACCGCGATGCGGTCGGCGATCTCGATCAGCTCGTCGAGATCCTGGCTGGTGACGAGCACGGCGGCGCCAGCGCTGGCAAGATCGATCAGGGCCTGGCGGATGATCGCAGCCGCACCCGCATCGACACCCCAGGTCGGCTGGTTGACGATCAGCACCGCCGGCGTGCGCAGGATCTCGCGGCCGACGACGAATTTCTGCAGATTGCCGCCGGACAGGCTGGCAGCCTCCGGATCGCGCTTGGCCTTGCGGACGTCGAAGGTCTCGGTGGTGCGATCGACGGTCCGCAAGGTCGCCGCGGCGTTGATGAAGCCGTGCCGGACCATGTCGCTGGCCGCGTGTCCCGTCAGCAGCGCATTCTCCGACAATCTCATCCGGGGCGCAGTGCCGTGACCGAGCCGTTCCTCCGGGACGAAGGCCGCGCCCAGCTTGCGCCGCTGCGTGATCGAGAGGTTGCCGCAGGCGAGGCCGTCGATGATGATCGTGCCCGGCTCGTTGACGAGGCGCTCACCGGAGAGCGCGGCGAACAGCTCGTCCTGGCCGTTGCCAGCGACGCCGGCGATGCCGAGGATCTCGCCGCCCTTCAGCTCGAAGGAGATGTTCTGCAGGCGTACGCCATGCAGTTCGGCGGGCGCGAGGGTGAGATCGTTGACGACCAGGCGCGGCACGGTGGTGCGTCGCTCGGCCGGCGTCTTCACCTCCTTGATCTCGGCGCCCACCATCATGCGGGCGAGCGAGGCCGCGGTCTCGCGCTTCGGATTGCAGGTCGCGACCTTCTTGCCACCTCGCAGAATGGTGGCGGTGTCGCACAGCCGCTTCACCTCGTCGAGCTTGTGGCTGATGTAGAGGATGGCGCGGCCTTCCGCCTTCAGGCGCTCCAGCACAACGAAAAGCTGGTCGGCCTCCTGCGGCGTCAGCACGGCCGTGGGCTCGTCCAGGATCAGGAATTTCGGGTTCTGCATCAGGGCGCGCACGATCTCGATGCGCTGCCGCTCGCCGACCGACAATTGCCAGACCTCGCGCTTGGGATCGAGCGGCAGGCCGTAGTCCTGCGCCACCTTTGCAAGGCGCGCCGACATCACCTTGAACGGCTCCTTGCCGTCCAGCCCAAGCGCGACGTTCTCGGCCACGGTGAGATTGTCGAACAGCGAGAAATGCTGGAACACCATGCCGATGCCGAGCGAGCGCGCTTCGGAGGGGCCTGACAGCTTGACCGGAGCGCCCTGCCAGCGCAGCTCGCCGGAGCTCGGCTGCACCAGGCCATAGATGGTCTTGACCAGGGTGGATTTGCCGGCGCCATTCTCGCCGAGCAGCGCATGGATTTCACGGGGAAAGATCTCGATGTCGATCTTGTCGTTGGCGAGGAAGTCGCCATAGCGTTTGGTCAACCCGATCGTCTGCAGGAGCGGGGGCGGGGATCGAGGAGTGGCCGTCGCAGGATCGGACATGCTGCTCGCGCACGGATGGATGGAACTGCCTTAATTGTGAGCTAATTTGCAGCCGCACGTAAGAGGCGAAAAGCGCCATCCTGTGCCCAAGTCTTGCCCAGCGAGGCGACGTCCACACCGAGGTCCACACCGTTTGGCACTGCGATGCGGTCCGCGGTTGTGCTTATCCTTCGTTACAGCTACGTGATCGCGGCCCGCGTGTGGCGCTTTTACGACAGTCGGCGGAAATCAATCTCTCGGTGCAGCCTGCTCGTTGGATGAGCAGCGTCATCCCATGCGCGTAGCCGCCCGCGCTCGCCTGCTCGAATTCTCTCGGCGGAGGGGCGAACATGTCCATCCGCTTTTCAGAAAAACTCCAGCAATGTGAAGCGGCAAGATCGGGTTGCGCGCCAGCCGGAGCGCGGCCAATCGTCCCATGTCGCGAAACCACATCGATGATGCAGCCGCGCGCAACGCGGCGGAACCTTGATCAAAGCCCGAGCAGGGCCTGGAGAAAGTTGAGGCTTCTCGCGCCGGGGGAACGGCGCAACTGTGTATGCAAGTCGGGAATCTTTGCTTCTCAACTGGGGGTGTTCTCAATGTCGTTTCGTAAAATCATTGCTGCTGCCATGACGCTCGGCGCGGCTGTCCTTGCTTCCACCGGGCTTGCCGGCGCTGCCGACCTGCCGGCGAAGGCAATCGCGAAGAAGGCCCCGGCCGACGTGCCGTTCTTTCTCGTCGTCGACAATCGCGTCAGCTATTCGTACATCTTCAACGCCAGTCAGCCCGGCGCCTGGAGCACGAACCCGGACGGGACGTTCAACGCCAAGACCACCAAGCAGGTCTATTCGTTCACTCATTTCGACGTCTGGGGCTACGGCACCAACTTCTTTACCATCTCGCTGTTCAAGTCGGACCACAACGACCCGGCCGGGCCATGCACCCAGACCGGCGGAATCGTGTCGCCGAATGCGGGCTTTGCGTTCACGCCGGCCAGCTGCGCCGGTGCGACCGAGATCTATGGTCTGTTCCGCTCGACCTTCGGCTGGAACCAGATCTTCAACACCAAGGCCTTCACGATGGGCCCGCTGCAGAACATCTCGTTCGAGGTGGGTATGGATGCCAACACCGAGAACCGCTATTTCGGCGCCGCCAAGCGTGACGTCGTCGCCGGTCTGCAGTTTGCGTTCAACCTGCCCTACAAGGGCTACTTCAACGTCGCGCCCTTGATGTACTGGGAGTTCGCCAACCACAACTCGTTCTCGCAGTGCGGCGCCGGCTGGTCGAACCCGTGTATCGGCGACGGCAATACCGCTTACAAGCCGACCTGGGCGGTCGAGACCAACTACTACATGGACCTCGGCTTCCTGCCGGAGAGCATGCAGTTCTTCTCGATCTCGGGCCGCGCCGGCTGGTATGGCAAGAAGGGCACCGACACCGAGCCGCTCCCGGCCAGCGTCGCCAACGGCGTCTACCCGACCAAGGTCGAGTTCAACTCGGAGCCGATCCGCCTGACCTTCGACGCGTCGAAGGCGATGTGGGGTGAGAAGCAGAGCCACATGATCGACGTCTGGGTGGCCTATCGCTACTGGCAGAACAAGTTCGGCCTCGACCACAATAATGCGGTCGGCTGCTCCGTCGCCGGCGCCGGCGGCACCCGCGTCGCCACGGGCGCCTGCACGGAGTCGTCGCTGTATTCGGGCGTGACCGTCAAGTTCTGACCGGTCGATCCGTCTTCAGGGCGCCGCGGCTCCGTCGCGGCGCCTTTTCATTTGGTGCAGATCACTTGTCCCAGACTCCAACGTGAAGGGCGGCCGCTTCGTCCTCCAGCAGCGGCCCCACGACCTCGGTCGGCCGCTGGCCGCGGGCAAAGACGTCGCGGCAAGGCAGGTCGAGCGTCGGATTCTCCGGATGGTTGCCGGTGAAGCCGCGCAGCCGCTGTTCGCTCAAGCCATAGACCACACGTCCGATGCCGGCCCAGTAGAGTGCGCCGGCACACATCGCGCAGGGCTCGGCCGACGAATACAGCGTCGCCGCTGTCCTGATCTCGGGAGCGAGCGTCGTGCAGGCCTGTGTCGCGACCAGTCGTTCTGCATGAGCGGTGGCATCGCGCGCCGGCATGTAGCCGTTCTCGGCCTCGATCAGCACGCGGCCGTCGGCGTCGACGAGGATCGCGGCGAAGGGGTGGTTGCCGTGCGCCACCGAGCGGCGGGCGACCGCGAAGCTGTGGCGCAGGAAATGCGCATCACGCTGGTGTTCGTCGGGCAGATCGTTCTTGCCCGCGGGACTCTCGCCGTCCATCGTCATCACGCTGCTCCGTTGCCGTCAGGCGATCCTGAGCCCTCGGACCGAGCTTCGCAAGGGAACCGATGCTTGCAGGAGGCGTTGCCCGGCGCACGAGACCACCGAGGCATGTGAACGGATTGCGATGGCTGCGAGCGGGGATTCCAAGATTGCCGTCTACGCAGCGCTCGCGGGCAATCTGCTCGTGGCCTGCACCAAGATCGCAGCGGCGATCTGGACCGGCAGCTCGGCCATGATGAGCGAGGCGATCCACTCGGTCGTCGACACGTCGAATGGACTGGTCCTGCTCTACGGCTTCCACCGGGCCAGTCGTCCGCCCGATCGCCAGCATCCCCTGGGCCATGGCCGCGAGCTCTATTTCTGGAGCTTCATCGTCGCGCTGCTGCTGTTCGCGCTGGGGGCGGGCGTGTCGCTGTATGAAGGCGTCTTGCACCTGATGCATCCGGTGCCGATCGAAGACCCGACGGTGAGCTACATCGTGCTCGGGCTCTCATTCGTGTTCGAGGCAGGGTCGTGGTGGGTGGCGGTCCGGCAGTTTCGCGCGGCTGCCCCGGAGCTTTCATATGTCGAGGCGTTCCGGCGCAGCAAGGATCCGCCCGCCTTCATGGTCGTGTTCGAGGACAGCGCCGCGCTGATCGGGATCATCATCGCCGCCGGGGCCACCGCGGCTGCCGTCGCCTTCGAGCAGCCGGCGTGGGATGGCATCGGCTCGATCCTGATCGGGCTGCTGCTTGCGGCCACGTCGATGGTGCTGGCGCGGGAGAGCAAGAGCCTTCTGATCGGCGAGCCGGCCGATCCGGAGCTGTCCCGGTCGGTTCTCGAGATCGCGCGAAAATCACCGGGTGTCCTGGCAGCCAACGGCTTGCTGACAGTGCAGCTCTCGCCGCAGCAGGTGGTGGTCGCTCTCAGCATCGAGTTCGCCGACGATCTGCGCGCCGATGATATCGAACGCGCCGTCGTCGCGATCGAAGCCGAGCTGCGCGCCCGCCATCCCGACATCGCCGCGTTGTTCGTCAAGCCGCAGACCGGCGTTCGCTACCGTGAAACGCGCGACCGCCAGCTGCAGGGTAGGCGGGCTCCCGCGTAGGCCTCGTCGAGGCCCGATCCCGCGGAAGCCTACAAGTGGTCAACGATAGACGACGTCGCTTCGAGCGGAGGAAAGCCGCACCAGCATGCCGATCTGGTAAATCGCCGACAGCGCGACGACCACGTACACGATCCGGGCGATGGGGGAAGATGTCGCGGTCTCGGCGGCGCCGTTGCCGAAAATCGCAGTGACGAGGTCTAAGTCGAACAGGCCGACGAGGCCCCAGTTCAATCCTCCGACGATGACGAGAATGAGAGTGATGATGTTGAATGTCCGCACGGTGTTCTCCTTGGCCGAGCCATCTGACCGGGGTCAAGGCGGGGGCGGGCACCTCGTTCCTATCGCGGCGCCCTCGCCACGAGAGGGGCGCTCACGAGCACGACGACGAGCAGAGCGGCGAGCATCCAGAATGCGGTCGGCAGGCTGGTCGCTGCGGCGACGAAGCCGATGCCGGCAGGTCCGAGCAGCACGCCGGAATAGCCGGCCGTGGTGACGGCAGCGACCGCAAGACCGACGGGCATCGTGCTCTGTGCGCCGGCGCCCCGGAACAGCACCGGGACGAGATTCGAGGCACCCGCGCCGATCAGCGCAAAGCCGGCCATGGCGGCAACGACCGACGGCAGCGCCAGGAGCACGACGAAGCCGATGATCGCGATGGCGCTGCCCCACAGCAAGGTCGCGCGGTCGCCGATCCGTGCGACGACGACATCGCCGACGAGCCGGCCGGCCGTCATGGCGATCGAGAACATGATGTAGCCGAGTCCGGCCTGTGCGGCCGGCAGGCGGCCGGAGCCGGTGAGCAGAAGAGCGCTCCAGTCGAGCATCGCGCCCTCGACCAGGAACATGATCGCCGCCAGCGCGGCCAGCAGCAGCACCGCGCCATGAGGAAGCACGAGCAGGGGACCCGACTGCGCCGGCTTGTTGGCCACCAGGCGTGGGGCCGCGACGATCATCGCGACCAAAGCGAGCGCGCAGCAGGCGAGCGTGCCGGGCAGAGGCGCGACCTCGAAGGCGAGCAGCAGGGTCATGATACCAGAGCCCACGAAGCCGCCGATGCTGAATTGGGCGTGAAAGCCGGACATCAACGGCCGCTCGCTCAGCCGCTCGACCTCGATGGCCTGGATGTTGATGGCGACATCGAGCGAGCCGAGGGCTGCGCCGAATGCGAACAAGGCGATTGCGAGGGTGATGGGGGTCGAGGCGACCGTCAGCGGAGGCAGCAGGAGACCGAGAGCAAGACCGCTGACGATGACCACGGGCTTGCTGCCGTAGCGTGCGCTGAGCAGGCCGGCAGCCAGCATCGATGCGACGGAGCCGACGCCGAGCGAGAGCAGCAGGAGCCCGAGCGTGGCGTCGTCCACCGCCAGTCGCAGCTTGGCGAACGGCACCAGCGGCGCCCAGCAGGCGATGCCGAAGCCGGCAACGAAGAAGGCCAGGCGTGTCGCAAGTTGCGCCGCGCGGCGGTCCGAAAAGGTCATGAAAGGGTCCGGCAGGCAGGTGAGGCGCTGCCGCGACAGCCGCCTCTGGAGATCCGATGGGTGAGCACTACGCCGCAAAGTGCGTCGTCTGGCGGAGCTGGGGGGCAACGTCACGCGCCGATGACGTCGCGCTTGTCGGCCGGACATATCATGCCTATAGGGCTGACGTCACTCAAACCGACATTTGGCAGTGTCGCAGCCAGGCTGCAGAGGAACGATGAGTTCGGCAGACACGTCCAGAGCGGCCTTCGTTGCCGTCGACTGGGGAACCTCGAGTTTCCGGGCCTGGCTGATGGCGGCCGACGGGACGGAGCTTGCCGAGAGCCGTGGCGGTGAGGGCATGTTGCACTGCGCGACCTCTGGCTTTGCGCCGGTGCTGCGCGATCATCTCGGCAAGCTCGGCGCGTTGGCCGAGCTGCCCGTGCTGATCTGCGGCATGGCCGGGGCGCGGCAGGGCTGGGTCGAGGCGCCCTATTTGCAGACACCGACCCGTCTCGATGCGCTGCACGCCGGCGCTGTCGGCGTCGACACGGACGGCGACGTCCGCATCCTGCCCGGGCTTGCGCAGGCGCGCGCCGATCAGCCGGATGTGATGCGCGGTGAGGAGACGCAGTTGCTCGGCGTGACCGAGCCGGAGTTTTCCGGAATCGTCTGCATTCCCGGCACCCACAGCAAATGGATCCATATCGACGCCGGCGCCGTGGTCGACTTCGCCACCTACATGACCGGCGAGCTGTTTGCCGTCATCTCTCAGCACAGCATCCTGATGCATGCGGTCGAGCCTGGCGGGGCAGCTACGGACGACGGCGCGCCATTCCGCGCGGGCCTCGCATCGGGGCTGGCAGCGCCGGCGGCTCTGACCAATGCGCTGTTCCGGCTGCGTGCCGCGCAACTGCTCGGCTTCGAGCAGCGCTCCGATGGAGCTGCACGCTTGTCCGGGCTGCTGATCGGGAGCGAGATTGCCGCCGCCCGCGCGCGTTTCGGTGCCGATCATCCGCTGCGGCTGATCGGCGCAGGCCGGCTCGGCGCTCTCTATCGTGAGGCGCTCGTTGCGAGCGGCTTCAACGTGAATGAATGCGATGCCGAGCAGGCGTCACGCCGCGGCCTGGTGAAGGCCGCGCGGCAGATCTGGGGAGCGCGTTTCTGACATGACACAATTCGTGGCCTGGCCGTCCGTCAAGCGATCGCTCGTCGCCATCCTGCGCGGCATCAAGCCCGACGAGGCGGAGGCGATCGTCGACGTCCTGATCGAGGCCGGCTTCGAGATGATCGAGGTGCCGCTCAACTCGCCGGACCCGTTCGTCTCAATCGAGCGTCTGGCGACGCGGTTCGGCAGGGATTGCCTGATCGGCGCGGGGACGGTCGTCAACGCGCCGGACTGCGTGCGTGTCGCCGAGGCCGGCGGACGGCTGATGGTCAGCCCGAACGTCGATGCGGAAGTGCTGGCGACGGCGCAGGCCTACGACATGGTGACCATGCCCGGCGTGCTCACGCCGACCGAAGCATTCCTCGCCCTGCGCTGCGGCGCATCGGCCCTGAAGTATTTTCCGGCCTCCGTGCTCGGCCCCTCCGGCATTGCGGCGCAACTCGCCGTGCTGCCGAAGGGCACCGTGGTCGGCGCCGTCGGCGGCGTGTCGGACAAGAACCTCGCCACCTACGTCGAAGCCGGCGTGCGAGCGTTCGGCCTCGGCTCGAGCCTGTACAAGCCGGGCATGCGGGCTGACGACGTCAGGGGCACGGCCTTGGCCTCGATCCAGGCCTACGACCAAGCCTTGATGGATCAAGCATAGGCTCATCTGGCAGCCGCCCTCCCGCACCAGCAGGCGGCGTCGTCGGCATGCGCGGGAAGCAGGGCAGCTCATCGCACGCGGATGCAAAAATATCTTGAATTCAAATCATTTGAGTTCAAGTAAATTGTTCGATGGCAACCTCCAGCTCCACGGCGCGCCTGCGCTTCGGGTTTGCGCTCGTCGGTCTCGCCCGCCGCTGGCGGCGCGCGCTCGACGAGCGGATGGGTGTGCTCGGATTGTCGGATGCGGCTTGGCCGCCGCTGGTGCACCTCGACCGGCCCGGCGACGGCATCACCCAGAACGAACTCGCAGCGCGCTGCGGCATCGATGGTTCGAGCCTGGTGCGCCTGCTCGACATGCTCGGCGAGCGTGGGCTGATCGAGCGCCGGGTCTCTCCGCACGACCGCCGCTCGCGGCTGGTCCTTCTCACCACGAAGGGGCGGCACGTGCTGACGTCCGTCTATCGCATCCTGCAGGATGCCGAGATCGCGATGCTGACGGATATCGACGACCAGCAACTGCAATCGACCCTCGGGGTCTTCGACCGGATCGAACGCTGTCTCGCCCGGCCGGACGAGGCGAAATGATCACGTCGATCGTGCAGCGGTTCGGCTTCGCAGGTCCCAAGCTCGCGTTCGGTTTCCGGACTGCGATCGCAGCCTGTCTCGCGCTCTTAGCCGCCTGGCTGGCCGGGCTCGAACATCCGCAATGGTCGGCGATGACGGTGTGGGCGGCGTCGCAGCCGCTGCGCGGGCATCTCCTCGAGAAGAGCGCGGCGCGGTTCGGCGGCACGGTGACCGGCGCCCTGTTCGGCATGGGGTTGATGCACGTCTCGCGGGGCGATCCCATCGTGCTCGTGATCGGGATCTCGCTCTGGATCGGCCTGTGCGCCTTTGCCGGCAATCTCGTTCGCGGCTACGCGTCCTATGCGGCGATGCTCTCCGGATATTCGGCGGCGATGGTGGCGCTGCTCGATTCGGCTCATCCCGAGCACGTGCTGGCCCTCGGCGCCGATCGCGTGCTCACCGTTACGGTCGGAATCCTGGCCGCATTGTTGGTCGGCCTGCTGTTCGCCGCGCCCGGCGACGACGTCTCGCTTCTGGAGAAGGCGCGGCTGCTCAGCGGGCGGCTGGCTGCCGACATCATGGCGCGATCGCGCGGGGCGCCGGTCGCGGAGGACCGGCAGCAATCGATCCTGTCGGACATCGCGGCGCTCGAGGGGACGCTCGACCTGCATGGCGCCGGCTCGCGCAAGCGCCGACGGCTGGTCCGGAAGATTCGCGCCCTGCTGTCGGCGCAGGTGTCCGCCGCGTTGTGGCTGCGCTCGGATGAAAGCCGTGTGATCGAAGCTGCGACCGCCACCGGGACGCAGGTCGGTTTGCCTGAGGCGGCTGGCCCTGCCGAGGCGCTCGCGCGGTTGCACGAGGCCGCGGCGACCGCCGATCCGAACAGTGCATCCACGGCGGTCCTGGATGAGCTGAGCGTGGCGACGAGAAATCTGGACGATCTCGACGGTAGTCCTGCAGCCGATCCGCTGCTCCATCGCGATTGGCTGCTGGCACGCCGCGCCATGGTCCGCGCCTTTGCGGCGCTGTCGGTGACGGGACTGATCTGGCTCGTGACGGGCTGGGAGATGGGCGGCTTCATGATGCTCGGCACGGCCATCATGCTCTCGATCTTCTCGACATTCGAGAATCCGGTCGCGATCCTGCGCCACGTATTTGTCGGACAGCTGTTCGGTGCTGTCCTCGCCCTGATCTGCCGATGGCTGATCTGGCCATTTGCGGCTGGATCGTTCGCGTTGATCGCGGCGATGGTGCCGTTCATCCTGCTTGGCGCACCGCTAACCGCGCATCGCCGGACTGAGCGCATGGCGTTCGACGTCAACATGGTGCTGCTGCTGATGCTGCAACCGGCGTGGCCGCAGACCATGACCATCGCGCATTCGTTGATGGCCAGTCTTGCCGTGGTCGTCGGACCGGTGGCCGGCTTGATTGCTTTTCACCTGATCTATCCCGTCGACGGCCGCCGGCGTTATGAGGCGGTCAGATATTCGATGATCGACGACCTCGAACATCTCGCAGCCAGCGCCCTGCTGCCCGATCGCCGCAAATCCTGGCGCGAGTTGCTGTACCACCGGATTCTGCTCGCGACCTATTGGGGAGAGCGCGCATCCTATCCTCCGGCGCGTCTGGCCGAGGATGCGCTGGCGCTGCTGTATGTCGGCCAGGCGATCGAGCAGCTCGGCGGGCTTGGCGCGCGCACATCGTCGCCACGCGCCAGGCGACGGATCACGGCGACGCTGGAGCGGCTGCACCGTGTTGGTGCAGATCAGAAGCGCGCGGCGCGGGCTTTGCTGGCCGCGCTCGGCCGGCTGCCCGCCGAAACGTCCGGCTGCAAACCGATCCTGTCTCGGGCCGCGACCGCGCTGGTCGAAAGGCCTGCAGCCTTTCGCAAGACTGCAGGCCGACGATCGCCTTAGCTGGCGGCGGCGTCGATCTCCGGCGCGGCACTGCTTTCCGGTGAACGCGCGAAGACCTGCAGCGCCTCCGCCATCTGCACCCGGCCGCCGACGCCGGTGATGACGACATCGACCATCGTCAACGACGAGTGGAAATGGCCGCGGGCCTTGAGCTGGCCGACCGGTACACCGGCCGCAGCAAGGGCCTCCGCATAGGCCACGCCCTCGTCGCGCAGCGGATCGAACTCGCAGGTAACGACATAGGCCGGCGGCAGCCCCTTCAACTGGCCGCGCAATGGCGACACAAGCGGGTCCGTGCGATCCGCCGGCGAGCAGTAGATGTCCCAGAACCAGAACATCAGCCCGCGGGTCAGGAAGTAGCCGGCGGCGTTCTCGGTGTAGGACGGCCGATCGAAGCTGCAGTCGGTGACCGGGCACACCAGCAACTGACCACCGATGACGGGGCCGCCGCGATCACGCGCGAGCTGACAGGTGACCGCGGCGATGTTGCCGCCCGCGCTCCAGCCGGCGACCAGCACCGGTCCCTCGCGTCCGCCGAGCTCCGCGGCGTGCTCGGCGATCCAGCGCGTCGCCGCATAGCCATCCTCGGCCGCGGCGGGGAAACGGTGCTCGGGCGCATGGCGATAGCCGACGCTGACGAAGATCATGTCGGAGCGGCGGCACATGTCGCGGCAGAACGGATCGTCCGACTGCTCGTCGCCGAGCACCCAACCACCGCCATGGAAGTACACGACGATCGGATGCGGGCCGGGCGTCGCCGGACGATAGAGCCGGTAGGGCAGGGGACCATCGGCGCCCTGCAGGGTGCCGTCCTTCACCTCGCCGACCGGACGTCCCGGCGGGCGCACCGCATTGAACTGCGTCAGGAACTCGCGGGCGCCTGCGGCGCCCATCGTTTCGATCGGCGGCAGGTTCATCTCGGCGAGCATGTTCAGCACCAGCCGGACATCCGGCTGCAGCTTCACGATCTCGCCGTCGTTGCACTGGGTCGCGCCGTTCGGACCCGCGAGCTTGAAGCCGAGCATGCCGCGGCTGACGATCTCGTTGCAGATGCCGCGATAGGGACCGACGCCGCCCGTATAGGGCATCAGCGCCTGCGGCTTGCCCGGCACGTTGGCGCCCGTGTACCAGGTGTTGGCGAGCCGGTGCAGCGTCACCGTCGCGCAGTCCGCCATGTGGCGCGTCCAACCGGCCTGCGCCGTCTCCGTCGGTTCGATGGTGGTGAAGCCGGCCTCGCGCATCTCGGCGAGGCGATCGACCACGAAGTCGACATGCTGTTCGATCGACACCGCCATGTTCGACAGCACCGATGGGCTGCCGGGACCGGTGATCAGGAACAGATTGGGGAAACCGGCGACGGTCAGTCCGAGATAGGTCTCCGGCCCCTTCGCCCAGGTATCGTCGAGCGATTTGCCGTCGCGCCCCTTGATCGGATGCACGGCGCGGATCGCGCCGGTCATCGCATCGAAGCCGGTCGCGAACACGATGACATCGATGTCGAAGCTGCGCTTGTCCGTCTTGATCCCGGTCGCGGTGATCGATGCGATCGGCTCCTGGCGCAGATTGACCAGGGTGACGTTCGGGCGATTGAACGTCGCGTAGTAGTTGGTGTCCAGACAGGGACGCTTGGCGCCGAACGGATGGTCGTGGGGCGTGAGCGCCTCGGCCGTCTCGGGGTCCTTGACGATCTCGCGGATCTTCCCGCGGATGAGGTCGGCGAGCAGGGCGTTGCCGTCGGCATCGACGCCCTGGTCCGCCCACAGTTGGGTCAGCATGCCGACGAGATCGCCGGACGCCCACAGCTTCTCGAAGCGCTCGCGGCGCTCGGCCTCGCTGAGCTGCCAGCTGAACTCGGTGGCGGGCGGGATCGGCACGCCGGTCAGCGACCAGCGCGCCTGCTCGCGCAAGCCCTTGCGATCCTGCGCGAGCTGCGCGGCCCGATCCGCCGGGAGCGGGCCGTTGCGCGCCGGCAGCGCGAAGTTCGGCGTGCGCTGAAACACCGTCAGCTGCGCCGCCTGCTCGGCGATGATCGGGATCGACTGGATGGCGGACGAGCCTGTCCCGATCACCGCGACGCGCTTGCCGCTGAGGTCGACGCCGTCATGCGGCCAGCGGCTGGTGAAATAGATCTCGCCCTTGAAATCGTGGACGCCGTCGATCTCCGGCGGCTTCGGTTGCGACAGGCAGCCGGTCGCCATGATGTAGTGCCGGCAGGAGACGGTGGGGCCGTTGTCGGTCGTGAGCAGCCAGCGCTCTTTCGAATCGTCCCAGGAGGCGCCGAGGACGCGGGTGCCGAAGCGGATGTCGCGGCGCAAATCGTAACGATCTGCCACGAAGCCGAGATAGCGCAGGATCTCCGGCTGGGTCGCGTATTTTTCCGACCATTGCCAGGCGTCCTCGAGTTCGGGATCGAAGGTGTAGCTGTAGTCCACGGTCTGGATGTCGCAGCGCGCGCCCGGATAGCGGTTCCAGTACCAGGTGCCGCCGACGTCGTTCGCGGTGTCCAGCGCGACGGCCGAGAACCCGGCCTTGCGCAGCCGGCGCAGCAGGTACAATCCCGCGAATCCGGCGCCGACGACGGCGACATCGACCGTCTGGGTTGCGCCGGGAGTCGATTCCGACGCGCGCGTCTCGACCATCCCGTCCGACATGCTGACCTCCCGATGATTTTGTTATTGGTCGAAAGGCTAATCCTGCCCGCATGGTTTGTCATCCATGCAAGTGACGATCTGCGGTTGCTGCGGTGCGAGGTTCGCGGTGCGGTCTGTATACCAGGCGCCGATTTTGCATCGCCGCTCACAATGCCGCGACGGAGTGGACAAGACGCTGAGAAAGCGACAGAAAGCCACCCTGCCGCGGCGCATTCACCAAGTTTCAACGCATCGCGACTGTAACAACCGCTACACGACGCCACGCCACTCCCAGATCGATTCAGGCCAGGCCCATGCCGTTATCGCTGCCCAAGCAAAAGATCCGCGTTCTGCTCCTGGAGGGCGTGAACGACTCGGCCGTCCGCATGTTCGAGGCGAACGGCTATTCGGAGGTCGAACGGCTGCCCAAGGCGCTGGGCTCGGCGGAGCTGAAGCGGATGCTGTCGGGCGTGCACATGCTCGGCATCCGCTCGCGCACGCATCTCACCGCCGAGGTGCTGCAGGCTGCCGACCGGCTGATGGCGGTGGGGTGCTTTTCCGTCGGCACCAATCAGGTCGAACTCGACGCGGCGCGGCGGCTCGGCATTCCCGTCTTCAACGCACCGTATTCAAATACGCGCAGCGTCGCCGAGCTGACGATTGCCGAAGTCGTGATGCTGATGCGCCGCATCTTCCCGCGCTCGGTGTCGGCGCATTCGGGCGGCTGGGACAAGTCGGCCAATGGCAGCCGCGAGGTGCGCGGCAAGACGCTCGGCATCATCGGCTACGGCAATATCGGCTCCCAGCTGTCGAACCTCGCCGAAGCCATGGGCATGCGGGTGATCTTCTTCGATCTCACCGACAAGCTGCGCCACGGCAATACCGAGCCGGTCGAGAGTCTCGACGAACTGCTGGCGATGAGCGACGTCGTGTCGCTTCACGTGCCGGAGACGCCGGCGACCGCCAACATGATCGGCCAGCGCCAGATCCGGCACATGAAGGACGGCGCCTATCTGATCAACAATTCGCGCGGCACCGTGGTCGACATCGAGGCGCTGGCCAGCGCGTTGCGCGAGGGCAAGCTCTCGGGCGCCGCCGTCGACGTGTTCCCGGTCGAGCCCGCCTCGAACGCCGATCCGTTCGTGTCGCCGCTGCAAGGCCTGCCGAACGTGATCCTGACCCCGCATGTCGGCGGCTCCACCGAGGAGGCGCAGGACCGCATCGGTGGCGAGGTCGCGCGCAAGCTGATCGACTATTCCGACGTCGGCTCGACTTTCGGCGCGGTCAACTTCCCGCAGGTGCAGTTGCCGGCGCGCCCGACCGGCACGCGCTTCATCCACGTCCACCGCAACGTTCCGGGCGTGCTGCGCCAGGTCAACGAGGCAGTGGCGCGGCACAACATCAACATCCTCGCGCAATATCTGCAGACCGATCCCGAAGTCGGCTACGTCGTGCTGGAAACCGACGTGGTCGGCGGCGAGGGCGAGGAGCTGCTGTCGGAGTTGCGTGCAGTCGAAGGGACGATCCGCGTCCGCGTGCTGTACGACCACGACCGTCCCTGAGGCCGTGGAGGCTGCTGCGTGATGACGGCCCAATCTCCATCGTCCCCAGCCCCGTCCATCGTGCTCAGCACGACGGTGCCGGCACGCGTGCTGCGCCATGATCCGCAATACGGCCTATCGACGCTGTTCTTTGCCGATGGCGAATTGCGCGTGCCGATGGTCGATGCCGCTATTGATGCCGGCGTATCCGTGACCATCGAGGCGCGTGACGTCTCGATCGCGCTGTCGCGGCCGATGGACGTGTCGATCACCAACCGTCTGCCGGGACGGATCGAGGAGATCACGCCGCTCGATCCGCCTTACGTGCGCGTCACCTTCGATCTGGGCGCGACGAAGCTTCACGCTCTGGTGACGCTGGAGTCCGTCGAGCGTTTGGCGCTCGAGCCGGACCTGTCCGCCTGGGCGATGATCAAGAGCGTCGCGATCGGGCCCGGCGCGGTTCGGCCTTCGGAGCTGCCTCGGCCGCGCCACTGGCCCGCTTCTGATAGCGGGAATCGGTAGCCTTCTGCAGCTCGCCGAGCGCGGCCGCCGTCGCCGTGCGCGTGCGCCGCTCCATCGAGCGATACAGCGCGATCAGCCGCTCGCCGAACGGCGTGATCTCGGCGCCGCCGCCGCGGCGGCCGGGATGCGTCTCGAACACCGGCGCCTCGAAGGTGCGGTTCAGCGCATCGACCATCAGCCAGCATTTGCGATAGGAGATGCCGCTCGCCCGCGCCGCGCCCAGGATCGAGCGCTCCTTACGGATGAAGTCGATCAGCAGCAGATCCTCGGGGCACAGGCTGCCGCCATTGCCGAACGTGATGGTCAGGTCGATCTGCGCCGTCCGCCTCATCTCATTCCGGCCTGCATTCACATGATCCTGATCATGTCATGTACATGCATCGATGTCACGAGCCGGTGCGACCAGCCCGTCAACCATCCTGTGCATCGCGCCACATCGACCGACACGAACTCCGCCAACTCGCCGGTATAGTCATGCCACTCCGTCGTCATCGCCGGTGAAACGGCCGTGATGACCGGACGCCCAGCCGCGATGGCCGCGCCGAACGCGTCGGCGAGGCCGCCTCCCATGGCCTCCTGCTTGCCGAACTTGCTGAGGATCACGACGTCGGTCCCACGCGCGATCGACTGCTGCACGGCGGCGCAGGCGAGCACCAGGCCTTCGGGATCGAGGTTGCAGGCCTGCGACCCCGGACCGAGATCCTGCGAGATCGAGAACACACGGCCATCATCGAGACTGCGTAGCATCATGGATTTGCACGGCTTCGCCTTGTCCGCGCTGCTCTCGATGACGCCGGAGACGCGCAATCCGGCGCCTACGAGACGTACGGCGAAGTCAGCGAGCAGCTCCTGGATCGCGGCGGATGCAGCGCCCTGCAGCGCCACGATCTGGCGCGTCCCGATCTCAGCGACACCCATGGCAGTCCTCCTTACACGATGGCGGAGACGCGGCCCGCCGTCCGGCTGGTTTGCATGACCTGGTGAACGGCCGACACGACGCTCGCCGCGATGGTCTGCCCGCGCTCGTCCATGCCGGTCCAGGCGGCGTGACGGCCGCGCGGATCGATCTCGATCAGCTTGACGTTGGCGGGCACGCGCAGGCCGTCGCGCGCCATGCCGCGCAGCGCGCCGTCGAGCGGGGCGAGCACCGGCGTGCCGCCGAGCGAGCCGAGCTGCAGTCCTTTGTAGACACGCATGCCGATGTCGAGCGGCGTGTGCCACACGGCGTCCTGGTCCGAATAGACGAAGCGCTCGCGTCCGGCGCCGCCGAGATCGCGCGCCTTGCCGTCGGCGCTGCGCGTGCTGCCCTGCGCCACGATCGTGCCGGTCTCGCAAGGATGGGTCTCGATCGCGATGTCGCAATTGTGCCCGACGGCGAAGCGCGGGCCGATGCCGACGGCGATGGCGGCGACGCCGCGCAGATCAGGCGTGACGACATGCTTCTGCATGCGGGCATCGACGATGACGGCCGGATAGCGGAAGGCGATGATGTCGGTGAGGTGCATCGCGGTGACGGCGACCTGGCCGGGCTCACGGTGGATCCGAACCACGTCCGCGATGCTCTCGGCGCGGCAGCCGGTCACGCCGTCGAGCTCGCGCGCCTCCCCGAACAGGACGTCATGGAAAGCCATGCCGCGACGGATTACCGGCGGGAAGGCGTCGTGGCACAGCACGATCGCGAAACGCGCCTGGTTCAGCCTGGCCGCGACGGCAGAGGCGATCTCGTTGGTGCCCAGCACCAGCGCAAGCGGCTTGGGCGCGTTCGGATGCCAGGTGACGGCGGCTTTCATGCTGATGACCTCATGTTGCCGGATCGAATTAGCAAACACCGGGCCAATCGGCCGGTCTGCGGTCAACGCCTTCATGGCATTGGTGAAACCGGGGCGGGCGCCGCTTCGATCGATCAAAAGCTGTATTGTTGCAGATATAACATTGGGTGCTATATTGTCGTGTATATAACGCGGCGCAAAGTTTCCGCGGAATGCGGCCGGCGCGGCCGGTCAGGCGGCGGGATCTTCGCGGCGGACCAGCGCGACGCCCTTGACCTGGGCGTAGACGGCGAGCCCCGCCTGCAGGCCGAGCTCCGTCCACGAGCGCTGGGTGACGCGCGACAGGAGCCGCGCGCCGCCACCGTCCTCGCCGAGACCGAGCAGGGCGGTGACGCGATGGTCCGACTGGCTGCGGATTTCGAGGATCTTCGCCCTGAGCACGTTGACGATGGTGCTGCGGCTCGGCGCTTCCAGCGCGAGGCTGACGTCATCGGCGAGCACGCGCAGGCGACGCTTCGTCCCGGGCGCGAGCGGCTCGGCCGGCAGCAGGAACCGGCCGCCGGGCACGGTCAGCGTCGCCATGCCGTCCGCCGCATCCTGCGCCACGACCGTGGCATCGAGGCTCACGGCGGCATCGCGCGACAGCGCGAGCGGTAGCGACAGGTCGGCCTGGAGCTCGGGCAGCGGGCCGGAGGCCAGCACGGCGCCACTGCGCATCAGCACCAGCTGATCGGCGAGCCGCTCGACCTCGGCGATGTCGTGGCTGATATAGAGGATCGGCAGGTCGAGCGCGGCATGCAGCCGCTCCAGATAGGGCAGGATCTCGTCCTTGGTCATCTGGTCGAGCGCCGACAACGGCTCGTCCATCAGCAGCAGTTTCGGCTGGCTGAGCAGGGCGCGGCCGATCGCGACGCGCTGCCGCTCGCCCCCGGACAGATGCCGCGGGGAGCGCTCGAGCAGCCTGTCGAGGCCGAGCAGCGCGACGACCTCGTCGAAGCCGATCGCGGCGGCGCCGATCGTGTCGGGATGGCCGTACAACAGATTGCGCCGGACCGAGAGGTGCGGAAACAGATTGGCTTCCTGGAACACGTAGCCGATGGGACGCTGATGCACGGGACGAAAATGCTTGTCCTCCTGCCAGACGTCGCCGGCCACCGAACAGAGGCCGTCGTCCAGGCGATTGAGCCCGGCAATGCAGCGCATGACTGCCGTCTTGCCGCAGCCCGAGGGACCGAAGATCGCTGTCACCCCGCGCGCCGGCACCTCGAAGCGCGCATTCAGCTCGAAGCGCCCGAGCGTGCCGCGGAAATCGACCTTGATGGTGCTCATGACGTGCGTCGTGTCATCTTTTTCTCGATCAGCATCATCGTCAGAATGACGCAGAAGGAGAATAGGACCATGCCGAGCGCCAGCACCGACGCCTCGGTCCATTGCGAGGTCTCGACATAGTCATAGATCGCAACCGACAGCACCTTGGTCTTGCCGGGGATGTTGCCGCCGATCATCAGCACGACGCCAAACTCGCCGACGGTGTGGGCGAAGCCGAGGATCGCCCCGGTGAGAAAGCCGGGGCTCGCCAGCGGCACGGCGATGGTCCAGAATGCACGCCAGGGCGAGGCGCGCAGGGTGGCGGCGGCCTCCAGCGGCTTCTCGCCCATCGCCTCGAAGGCGTTGCGGATCGGCTGCACCACGAACGGCATCGAGAACAGCACCGAGCCGATCACGAGGCCGGGGAAGGTGAAGGCCAGCGTGCGCGCACCCCACAGCGAGGCCAGCACGCCGCCTGGGCCGCTGGGGCCGAGCGCCACCAGCAGATAGAATCCGAGAACGGTCGGCGGCAGCACCAGCGGGATCGCCACCAGGGCTGCAACCGCCTCCTTCCACCACGCCTGCGACCGCGCCAGCCACCAGGCGATCGGCGTGCCCACGATCATCAAAATGACGGTCGTGATCGCCGCCAATTCGAGGGTCAGCCGGACCGGTTGCCAGATGTCGGCCGAGACGTGGAGGTTCATCCTTGGACGTTCATCCCTGGAGCGCTATCGATGCGAGCGCTCAGCTGCCGGACTTCGGATCCAGAGCATAGCCGAACTTCTCGATGACCGCACGCGCTTCCGGTGTCCTGAGGAAGGCCAGGAACGCGGTGGCGGCCTCGTTGCCGGCGGACGCCTTCAGCAGCACGGCATCCTGCCGGATCTCGCTGTAGAGGTTCTGCGGCACCAGCCAGCGCGAGCCGCCGGCATTCGGCATTAGTTGCGACAGCGCGACGAAGCCGAGCTCGGCGTTGCCGGTGTCGATGAACTGGAACGCCTGCGAGATGGTGTTGCCCTGCACGATCTTGGGCTGGACCGTCTCATAGAGCTTGAGCGCCTTCAGCGTCTCGACCGCAGCGGCGCCATAGGGCGCGGCAGCGGGATTGGCGATCGACAGCTTGTTGAACGCGTTCGCCTTCAGGGTGTCCTCGCCCTTGACCGTGGCCGGGTCCTTGCTCCACAGCACGAGCTTGCCGATGGCATAGGTGAAGCGGCTGTCCGCGACGCCGAGACCGTCATCGACCAGCTTCTTCGGCCGCTCGTCGTCGGCGGAGAGCAGGATCGCGAACGGCGCATTCTCCTTGATCTGGGTGTAGAACTGCCCGGACGCACCGAAGCTGAGCACCAGTTCGTGGCCCGTCTTGGCCTTGAACAGGCCCGCGATCTCCTTGGCCGGCTCGGTAAAGTTGGCGGCCACGGCGACGTTGGCGCTGCCGGCAAACGCGTTAGCGCCGGTCAGCAGGGCAACGGCCGCGCAAAAGGCGGCGGTGGCGAAGCGCATCGATCTCATCACATTGTCCTTGTTCATATCTACCTCGACGGGGCTCGTATCGCTGAATTGCAAGTCCCGTTCCGTCGCATCGGGCCAGAGCCGAGGTCATGCTATATCCATTCGTATATATCAAAATAGGCAGCTCGGCCAGCTCCCGTCAACACGAGGGCCGCTCGTGTCGACGCGATGCGCGCAAATGTTCGAATTTGGACAATCGAAGCGGCGCAGTGTCGCAAACACGACGGCCCGAGGAGTTTGATCCTCGGGCCGTTCGTCAGACTAGGTCATCCGCTCCCAGAGCTGACGCACCAGCATGCCCGCGCGCTTCTCGATCGCCGCGGCGGCGTCGAGCGCGAGGTCCTCGCGATAGCGGCCGGCGATCAGTTGCACGCCGATCGGCTTGTCATCGTGGACCGCGACCGGCACGACGGCGCCGGGCAGGCCGAGGACGTTGATGGCCGAGATGAAGCGGATCTCGTTGAAGAAGATCTCGCGCACGCGCTCGGCGCTGACGGTGTCCTCGCGCGGACCCGGCGTCGGCTTGACGGTCGTCGGCGCCAGCACCACCGGGTACTCTTCGAAAAACAGCTGCCAGGCGCGGATGTGCGTCGAGCGCTGCGCCGTCGCCTTCATCCAGCCGGCGAGATCGAGCATCTCGGCCTTCGCTCGCATGCCGCCCCAGGCTTTGTGGAAATCCTCGGAGGTGACCGCCAGCATCTTGGCTTCCTGCATCACCACGACCTCGTTGGTGATGATGTCGCACCAATTCTGCCAGACGCCGGAGATGTCGGGGACCTCGACCTCGCTCACCCGGTAGCCCGAGCGCTCGAGATGATCCGCGGCCTGCCGGAGCGCTGTGTTCACCGCGGGATCGACCTCCATGTCGTCGGGGATCCTGGCGAGCGCGACCTTGATCGGCCGCTTCGGCCTGTTGCCCTGCAGTGGCGCCGGCACCCACCAGGGATCGCGCGGATCGCGCCGGCTCATCACTTCCAGCGCCAGCCGGACATCGGCGACGCTGCGCGCCAGCGGCCCCTGCGACGACATCAGATGAGAGAGCATCGGCCGCTCGGACGCAGCGCTCTCGTTGTAGGCGGGGATGCGGCCCTGCGTCGGCTTGATGGTCACGATGCCGTTGCAATGCGCCGGCCAGCGCAGCGAGCCGCCGATGTCGTTGCCATGCGCGATGGTGCCGATGCCGGCCGCGACCGCGGCTCCGGCGCCGCCCGACGAACCGCCGCAGGTGATCTCTGGGTCCCACGGGTTCAACGTCAAACCATGCAGCGGGTTGTCGGTGAAGCCGCGGAACGAGAATTCCGGCGTGTTGGTGAGGCCGAGCACGATCGCGCCGGCCGTCTTGAGGTTGCGCACGACCGGGGCGTCCGATGGCGCAATGATGCCCATCTGGGCCGGAACGCCGTTGGGATTCGGCCGTCCCTGGTAGTCGACGTTCTCCTTGATGGTGACCGGAACGCCATGCAGCAGGCCCGTCTTGTCGCGGGCCTTGTCGGCCGCACGCGCTGCCTTCAAGGCGTCCTCGGAGAGATCGACGACGACGGCATTGAGCTTCGGATTGACCTCATGCAGGCGCGCGAGATGCGCCTCAGTGACCTCGACCGAGGAGACCGCGCCGGAGCGGATCGCAGCCGCGGTGTCGACCGCCGACCACTGCCAGGCCGGTCCCTTCGGCAGCCGCGGCTTGGGCGCGGCTGCTTTCGGTTGGGTCTTGGGCCGAATTCCGGCCTTGGCCGGAGCTTTCTTCTTGGCTGCCGGCCTCGCGGCCGCACGCTTCGTCGTCGGCTTGACCGCCCTCGCAGGCGGCCGCTTCGCTGTCGTCTTCGCCACTGATGGAGTCCCCCGTTTTGCGTTCTCAGGCCACCGACATCGTCAGCGGCGGCTCGACCTCGTCAGGCAGCGGGCTGACATAGGGCGTGCGCGTCGTGCGCTTCTTGAGGTCGGCCTTGGCGGCCGCGATCAGCGCGGGCTCGTTCAGCGCCTTGATGCCAAGGCCGGCCATCGCCTTGGCAGCCTGCACCATGGCCTTGTGAGCGCCGGGCGACTTGCCCTGGGCAACGACCTGCCAGGTGTGGAACGGCGTGCCGATCGCGACCGTCGGCGCATGGACCTGCACGGTCGGCACCACCCAGCTGACGTCGCCGACATCGGTCGAGCCGATCTGCGGATTGCGCTTGGCGTCGAGCGGCACCAGGAAGTCGGCGAGCGGCTTCTCCGTCGGGTCCATGCCGATGCTGTAATAGACCGAGGCGATGTCCTTGTCGGTCAGGGTCGCCTGGATCTGCCCGGCAAAGCTCTTGTCGGCCTCGTCGAAATGCGGCGGCCCGAGCTCTTCCATGATCCCGTACAGCGCCTGTTCGAGCGGCGTGTTGGGCAGGATGTTGGAGACCGCCGAGACGATCTTCATCTCGACCTTGGTCTCGGTCATCAGCGCGGCGCCTTGCGCGATCTTGTGCACGCGCTCGACCAACTCGTTCATGCCCGGCAGGTCGCGCGCCCGGATCGAGTAGCGCACCCGCGCATGCGCCTGCACGACGTTGGGCGCAATGCCGCCGGTGTCGAGCACCGCGTAGTGGACGCGGGCGTCGCTCGGCATGTGCTCGCGCATGTAGTTGACGCCGACATTCATCAGTTCGAGTGCATCCAGCGCGCTGCGGCCGAGATGCGGCGAGGCGGCGGCATGCGAAGTGCGGCCGGTGAAGGTGAAGTCGGCGCGGGTGTTGGCGAGCGACGGCGTCATCACCACTTCCCAGAAGCTCGACGGATGCCAGGTGATCGCAATGTCGGCATCCTCGAACGCGCCGGAGCGCACCATGAAGGCCTTGGCGGCGCCGCCTTCCTCGGCGGGGCAGCCGTAGTAGCGCACGCGGCCCGGGACCTTGTTGGCCGCGAGCCAGTCCTTCACGGCGGTGGCCGCGAGCAATGCGGCCGAGCCGAGCAGGTTGTGGCCGCAGCCGTGGCCATGGCCGCCGTTCTCGACCGGACGATGCTCGGCGACGCCGGCCTCCTGACTGAGGCCGGGGAGGGCGTCATATTCGCCCATGAAGGCGATGACCGGACCGCCGTCGCCCCATTCCCCCATCAGCGCGGTCGGAATGCCGGCAACCTGTTCGGTGATGCGAAAACCCTGGTGCTTCAGTTCGGCGAGATGTTCGGCGGACGAGCGGGCTTCGGTGTAGCAGACCTCGGGCATGGCCCACACCCGGTCGCTGAGCTCGATGAAACGGGTCTTGATCGCGTCGACGCCGCGCCAGATCTCGCTGCGGTTATCCATCTCCGGTCCTTGTCCTCTGCTGCCGATAGGAAGCCGGTATCGTTATCAGCTAAGTTCCCGGGCGCCTAGCGATCCCGGGCGGGAGCAGCCATGCGGCGCAGACCACGCCGCGGGCGAGCGCGCCACGCTTTGAGCAGACGATGCTGCGATTGGATGCAGTGCGGCGCTTTCGGCGCCGCAACGCGACGTGAGTCGGGATCGGCACTCTCACATTTCGGAACTGTCGACCGTCGTCGTTACCGCGCCCGTCGCAGTTCGCGGCCGGCGATTGCCGGGATCGAGACACTCAAGCCGTGAGCGGCGGATGCTCGGTGCGCGGGTGGCGATCGTGCAGGAGCTTCGCGAACTGATGGCGCAGATCGTCGTGACCGCGCATCGCGGTCTCGAACAGCGCTTCCTGAATGTCGCGCGGCATGTCGCCCCACACGCTGATCGCGGCGTTGCCGAGCAGCTCTGCGAATCGGTTGTCGTCCATGCGCCACCTCCGGACGATCTGACGTCCGAGGACGGCAAAGGTTCCATGCCGGCTATTGCGTGCGGAACAGCACGACGGCAATCGCGACTGACGATGCGATGGCGAACACGGTCCCCCGTGGTCGACGGCACGCCCATGCGCCGCAGCGCGGCAGCAAACACGATGATGATCGGTGTTGCGGTGATGTGGTCGAGCTGCGCCTCCACATTCTACTTTTTGCTGAAGGGCTTCCATCTGCTCCATGTCGCGCGCGGAATCGTCATTCTCGCGGTCGCGTGCTCGATGTCGAGAAGGAGCCGCTGCTGGTGCTAGCACGAGCTGTCGGCGTAGGGCGACAGCCACGGCATCCTCACCCCATGTCGCGGCGTAATTCCCGGGTCCGCCGACGTCGATCACTATGAGGGACGGCTTGCGATCGAGGACACGCGCAAGTCGGTGCAGGAGACGCGGCACGCCGGCGTGGCGGTGTTCGGCGTCACCATCGATGCGTCGGCGCGGTCCTACTTTCCGACGCTGTTCGGCCGTGGCGGCTACACCATCGTCGGCAACATCCGCCACCTCCTCGCGACGCTGCCGGCACTGTACCGGCAGCTGGCGCATTGAATGCACGGGAGTTGAGGGCGCCCGATGGATGGCGAGCGGATCGTTTCAGTCCTCGTGTCGGTGCCTCACGTCGCGGGCTCGCGCAGGTTCCGCAAAGGTACCGGCAGATGACCCATCAGCTTGTCGAACTCGCCGGGATCGAGCTTCTCCCAGAGGATTTCGAAGATGCCGCGCGCCGCCCTGAGTGGGTCGACCGGGAATTGCGGCGGCAGCTGCCGGAAGATGTCGTCGACGAAATAT
Source organism: Bradyrhizobium oligotrophicum (assembly GCF_051168495.1). GTDB lineage: Bacteria > Pseudomonadota > Alphaproteobacteria > Rhizobiales > Xanthobacteraceae > Bradyrhizobium > Bradyrhizobium oligotrophicum_A. Next base: position 195,271 of record NZ_JBNPVB010000011.1, read on the forward strand.
TCGAGATGGCGGTCCTTGGTCGGTGTTGCCGGGTGATGCCAGCCCTCGTAGTAGATGCCACGAACGACCAGCGGCAGCTGCGCGCCGAAGTTAACGGCGGTGGCCAGCGGCAAGCGGTCACGCAGCACATGCAGCACCGCGCGCAGCGCGTTGTAGGCCTGCTGGCGGCTCGCAAGCGCGAGCCTCTGCTCGACCGCCTTGAGCCAAATATTGGTTTCCTGGACGGCATGGTCCAGTGCCGTGACGCCGATCTCGCTCATGTGAATCTCCATGACATTTGCATAGGTCCGTTCGCGGAACGCCGAACGACGCAACAGCAACACCTGATTCTCTTGGAGGTTGTGTCAGTAGGCGGCGCGTTCAAGCCGAGGATGTTGACTTGCATCAAGCTCGCGGCGTTGTTGTCGATCGTGAGGTAAATGGCTGGTCAATTGCTGTGGGTGCGAGCGCTTACGGCGCGTGGCCGCAGAACGGGATACCGGTGATCTCGCCAACGCATTTCGACATCTGAGCCCGAATCACCGCAAGAGCTCGGGTCTGGCGGCGCGACCGCATCCGCCCGACATACGCGGTCGAAAACCCTCGCCCTCGATTCTGGAACTCTCCGAACCGCACGCGTGGACATCCAGGGATCATCGCAAAGTGGCAATGCGCCATCAGGTTGAACCGTGATCGTCCTGCTTGTGAAGAACGCGTCTTCGCTTGCTCGTCACGACAGACTCACCTTAGATCGGAGTCGATCGAGGCGGAGAGATCACGCACTCGACACTCCCTCAACTCACGAATCGACGTCGGCTCGCAATGCTCAAGTCTGCCCAAGAGAAGTCTGTTCACAACAAGCCTGCTCAAGACAAATCCGGCAACGACCTGCCGGCGACCGGCTATGCCGTCGTGGTCGATGGTCAGATCAAGACCGAGTTCAAGACCAAGGAAGGCGCGCACAGCGGCGCGCACGATCTCAAGCGTCGGTTCCCGATGTTGCAGATCAAGGTGTATGACGCCGAGACGAAGCAGACGCACGACATCGAGCTGGCGCGGGCGTGAGAGCCGCGGCTCGGTCGCCAAGACGACGCAACGCTCCAGCGCGTGATTGACATCGTCGCCAACGATTGCCGAAGGACGGGTTCGGAGAAAAGCCACCTCCGATCCGTTGTAGCTATACATGCGGTGGCCATGAATGCGCCCTCGCCCCTTGCGGGAGAGGGCATGCAGGACAGCGCAGCAAACTCGCTCGGGTGAGGGGTATACCTCAACGAGTCATGCTCGCGGAGAGATACCCCTCACCCGACCGAGCGCGTAGATGTGTCGGCGATGCCCTCTCCCACAAGGGGCGAGGGCGCTGTATGGCGTAGCCGTGCTGCGGAGCCGATCGCGTCGACGCTGCCGGTGAGAGTCCGGCTCGCATTCCGCACCTCGTTGCGAAACGTCTTCGCCAGATTCGACAAAGGTCTCGCCTGCGACCACAGCACATAGGCCGAGACTTTGGTGCTCGGCGTGAACGGGCGCACGGCGAGGTCGTGGCCGCCCTGGCGCGGCGAGAACGGATCGACCACGGCAACGCCGACGCCGGTCGCGGCGAGCACGCAGGCGGTGTTGCAATAGCGCACCTCGACGGTCGGCTGGAAATCGGTATCGGCCGCGCGAAAGCTCTCGCGCACGGCTTCGCCGAGCCGCGTGCCACGCTCCAACCCGATCAACGGGACGCCGGCGAGATCCCGTGCGGAAATGACCGGCTGTTGCGCCAGCGGATGCTGCGGCGGCATCACGCACACCATCTCGCCGGTGTGCACCACCTCATGAGCGATGCCGGGATGATCGGACAGGCCGAGCGCGAAGCCGAGCTCGGCGACGTTGCCGAGCACGCCTTCGATGACGCCCTCATAGCGTCTGACGTCGAAGAACATGCGCGTCTGCGGCCGCCGTCGCAGGAAGCCCGACAAGGTCGGTGGAATGATGCTGTAGGCGAGCGGCGGCGTCGCCACGATCGACAGATGACCCGACTTCTGCTCACGCAGATCGCGCACGCGATTTTCGAGCCGCGCATGCAGGGTGAAGATTGCCTCGCTCTCTTCATACAGCGTCATCGCTTCCGGCGTCGGGAACAGCCGGTTGTTGACGCGCTCGAACAGCGTGAAGCCGGCCTGGGCTTCCATGGCCTTCAGTGCGTTGCTGATCGCCGGCTGCGACAGCGCCAGTTCCTCGGCGGCGGCGACGGTTGTGTGATGGCGGATGACGGCCCGCAGGATCTCCAGCTGGCGCAGGTTCATGTGAACGCCCTATAAGCCCCGGTTATGGTCTCGACCAAAATATCATAGCGCAGGCCGGCATCAGCGGATTGCAAATCCCGCGCCGCTTTTGCCAAATGATTACTTCTTCTGGTGCGCGCATCCAGGCACTTTCCGCCTGATCATTCGGCATCGCGCACAGATAGGAGGCAATGTTGAGCCGTATATTCCGCGCCGCCGCCGCCCAGATGGGCCCGACCCAACGGGCCGACAGCCGGGCGCAGACGCTGTCGCGCATGATCGGGCTGCTGGAGCAGGCAGCCAGCCAAGGCGCGAAGCTGGTGGTGTTTCCCGAGCTCGCCTTCACGACCTTCTTTCCGCGCTGGATCCTCGAAGGCGACGCGCTCGACAGCCATTTCGAGCGGTCGATGCCGAGCCCGTCGGTTGCCGCGCTGTTCGACCGTGCGCGCTCGCTTCGCGTCGGATTCTATGTCGGCTATGCCGAGCTGACGCCGGACGGACGGCGCTTCAACAGTTCCATCCTGGTCGATCCCGATGGCGAGATCATCAGCAAGTATCGCAAGGTTCATCTGCCGGGCTCGGTCGAGCCGCGGCTCGGCGCCAGATATCAGCAGCTGGAGAAGCGCTATTTCGGCTACGGCGATCTCGGCTTTCCGGCCGTGCGCGCCGGCAGCGACTGGAGCGGCGCCATTATGGGCATGATGATCTGCAACGACCGGCGCTGGCCGGAATCCTGGCGCGTGCTCGGGCTGCAGGGCGTCGAGCTGGTCTGCGTCGGCTACAATTCGGCGGCGTATGACCCGAATGGCGGCACCACCGAGGACGCGTCGCTGCGCACCTTCCATTCGACCCTGGTGGCGCAGGCCAATGCCTATATGAACGCAACCTGGGCGATCGCGGTGGCCAAGGCCGGCGACGAGGATGGCAGCGGGCTGATCGGCGGCTCTTGCATCGTCGATCCCAATGGGCGCATCGTGGCGCAGGCGACGACGCTTGCCGACGAGGTCATCGTCGCCGACATCGATCTCGACCTGTGCCGCCAGGGCAAGGACAAGATGTTCAACTTCGCGGCGCATCGCCGCCCGGACCAGTACAAGGTGATCACCGAGCGGGCCGGCGTGGTCGAGCCGGTCGTGATCGATTAGTTCGTTTGGCTTGGAGGAGTTCTGCAGGATGCGCCGTTCGTTGTTCGCCGGCTTCTTCACCCTCGCGTCGCTCGTCTCGGCTGGTGCGGCCGAGCTTCCCGCCGACATCAAGCAGGCGGGCGCGCTCAAGCTCACCGTCAACTCGACCTACGCGCCGATGGAATATCACGACCCCGCCACCAACGAGCTGAAGGGGCTCGACATCGATCTCGCCAACGAGCTGGCGAAGCGGCTCGGCCTCAGCGCGGCCGGCTCCTTGAATTCGCCGACGCACGCCGAAGCTCCTCGAGCTGCTCGCCGACCTCGACCTGAAGGCGACGTTCTTCATCACTGGGTGGTCGGTCGATGCGCATCCGGCGATGGCGGAGGCGGTGCTCAAGGCCGGCCACGAGATCGGCCATCATGGCTATCATCACCTGCTGCCCGATCCCGGCGATCCCTTCATCATCGAGGAGATCGAGCGCGGCTTTGAGGCGATCCAGCGCCGGCTCGGCATCCGGCCGATCGGCTACCGTGCGCCGTTCGGCGAGTTCTGCGAGGAGCTGCGCGTGGCGCTGGTGCGGCAGGGCATCGTCTATACCTCGTCGTTCCGCGACGACGTCCGACCCTATCGCCATCGCCTCGCCGACGGCAAGCCCGGCACGATCGAGATCCCGGTGACCGCGAGCTATGACGACTGGATGCACGGCCTGTCGGCGCGGTTCTCGCCGCGCTCGATCTTCCCCAAGGAGCACGTGCTGTCGATGTGGAAGGACGAGCTCGACGAGGTGCGCGACTGGGGCGCGATGGTGACCACCGTGTTGCATCCGCAAGTGTCGGGACGGCCGATGCGCTTCCGGCTGCTGCGCGAGTTCCTGACCTACGCCAAATCGTGCCAGGACGTCTGGATCACGACCGGCGCCGAGATCGCCGCGAACTACCAGCGCCACGAGGCGGCGGGCGCCTGAACGATACGTATCGAGGATATCTGATGCCGATCTCACGCCGGTCCTTCCTGGGGGCCTCTGCAAGCCTGCCGCTTTTGTCGATGCCCGGCATCGTTCGCGCCGAAGCGCAGACGACGCTGCGTTTCGTTCCGGTGATCGACCTCGCCTTTCTCGATCCGATCTTCTCGACCGCGCAGGTGTCGCGCAACCATGGCTTCATGGTCTACGACACGCTGTACGGCATGAATGCCGCGCTCGACGTCTCGCCGCAGATGGTGTCGGGTGACGTCGTCTCCAACGACGGCAGGCAGTGGGACCTGACGCTGCGCGACGGGCTGTTCTGGCATGACGGCGAGAAGGTCCTGGCGCGCGACTGTGTCGCCAGCATCCGCCGCTGGGCCGCCCGCGACGGCTTCGGCGCCGAGCTGATCGCCGCGACCGATGAGCTGTCCGCACCCGACGACAGGACCATCCGCTTCCGGCTGAAGCGGCCGTTTCCGCTGCTGCCGCAGGCGCTCGGCAAGGCCGCGGTGCAGCCGGCCTTCATGATGCCGGAGCGGCTGGCGAGCCAGGATCCGATGAAGGCGCTGACCGAGGTCGTCGGCAGCGGCCCGTTCCGCTTCCTCCGGGATGAGCGGGTGCAGGGCATTCGCAACGTCTATGCGAAGTTCGAGCGCTATCAGCCGCGCGCCGACGGCAAGCCGGACTGGACCGCGGGGCCGAAGATCGTGCACTACGACCGGGTCGTATGGTCGACGATGCCGGACGCCGGCACCGCGGCGGCGGCGCTGCGCACCGACGAGCAGGACTGGCAGGAGACCACGCCGCACGATCTCTTAGCCGTGCTCCAGGGCGAGGGCGACATCGCGACGCGGGTGCTCGATCCACGCGGCTATGCCTGCATGATGCGCGTCAATCATCTGCATCCGCCGTTCGACAACCCGGCGATCCGGCGCGCGCTGCTCGGCGCCATCGATCAGGCCGCCTTCATGACGGCCGTTGCAGGCACCGAGCCGGCCTATCAGTCGACGCCGCTCGGCTTCTTCGCCCCCAATACTCCGATGGCGAGCGACGTCGGGCTCGACGTGTTCCGCGGCCCGCGCAACTACGAGAAGGTCAAGGCCGAGCTGAGGGCCGCCGGCTACAATGGCGAAAAGGTGGTGCTGCTGGTGCCGGCGAATTCGCAGGCGCAGCGGCCGCTCGGCGAAATCGCCGCCGATACGATGCGGCGCGCCGGAATGAACGTCGAAGCCGTCGCGCTGGATTTCGCCGCGGTGCTGCAGCGGCAGCTCAAGAAGGACCCCATCGACAAGGGCGGCTGGAACGCGGCGGTCGGCAACTGGCAGGGCATCGACTGGCTCAATCCGGCCGGCAATACCAATCTTCGTGGCGAAGGCGCGGTCGCCGGCTGGTACAGGAGCGAGAAGATGGGCGCGCTGCGCGCGCAATGGCTGGCGGCAGCCGATCTCGCCGCGCAGCAGCGCATCTGCCGCGACATCCAGGCCCTGGCGTTCGAGGAGATCCCGTATTATCCGGTCGGCCTCTACAAGCAGCCGACGGCCTATCGCAAGAGCATCACCGGCATCCTCGACGGCACCGCCGTATTCTGGAACGTGAGGCCCGCATGACGACCACCGCGATCTTCGGCAGCTATGTGCTGACGCGCCGGGATGGCGCGCAGGACGTCTTGCGCGACCGCTGGGTGCTGGTCGAGGGCAGGCGCATCGCGGCGATCACGGCGAGCAGGCCTTCCGCCGACGACGTGTTCGACCGGCCCGGCCGCTTCGTGCTGCCGGGTCTGTTGAACCTGCACAACCACATCTTCAGCGAGGCGATCGCGCGGACCTTGACCGAGGACGGCAACGGCCGCCGCAACAACAAGAGCATCGTCTACACCGTGCTGCTGCCGCTCTCCAAGCGCGGCGCGGAGATTCTCTCCGCAGAGGAGCGGCGCGCGATCGGCCGCATGGGCGTGCTGCAGCTTCTGAAGGGCGGCGCGACCACGGTGATGGAGCCCTTTCGAAACGCCATCCCCGAGCTGTTCGATGCGGCAGAGGAGATGGGCCTGCGCTTCTACGGCGCGCCCTATCTGTTCTCGACGTCGGACGCCAAGGCAGATGCCAATGGCGTCGTGCACTACGCCGGCGATGACGGCGAGGCCGATCTGGCCACCTGGAACGCGCTGCATCAGCGCTGGCACGGGCAGGGCGAGGGGCGCATCCGGCTGGCGATGAGCCCGCACGCGACCGACACTTGCGGTCCCGACCTGCTGCGCGCGGCAGCCGGCCGGGCGCGCGAGCTCGAAATTCCCATCACCACGCACATGGCGCAGAGCGCGGGCGAGATGGCCACGATCGCCCAGCGCTATGGCGGCCGCACGCCGGCCGAATATCTCGACTGGCTCGGCCTGCTCGGCCCCGATCTGCTGGCCGCACATTGCCACGCCTCGACCGATGCGGACCTCAAGCTGATGGCGGCGCGCGGCGCCGGCGTGCTGAACTGCCCGCGCGTCTTTGCCCGTGCCGGCGTGACCGCCGCGTTCGGCCGCTTCGCCGCGCATGGCGTGCGCACCGCGGTCGGGACCGACGGCTACAACATGGACCTGCTCGGCGAGCTCAACGCGGCCTCGCTGATCTCCAAGGTCGCGCTGGGGAGTGCCGAAACGGCGAGCGCGCCGGAACTGATCGACGCGGTGACCGCGACCGCGGCCGCCATGATCAAGCGCGCCGATCTCGGCGTGATCGCGCCGGGCGCGACCGCCGATCTCACCATCGTCGACATGACGCATCCGCATCTCCAGCCGTTGCACGACCCCCGCCGTGGCCTGATCGCGCTCGCCAACCGCGCCAACATCGACCAGGTGATGGTCGACGGCCGGCTGCTGATCCACGACGGGCGCTATCTGCATGGCGACGAGGCGGCCATCACGGCGGCAGGCGCTGCCGCGATCGAGAAGATCTGGGCGCTGCCGGAGGCGCAGGCCGCGTTCGCGGGGTGAGCGCCGCGCATCTCTCATCCGATTGAACCTTGTCAAACAGCGGGGCAAGCCGCATCGCTGCCGCGGCGCTGAGTGCGCCCGGGTGATGCTGCAGTCTCGGCCCTCGTGAAATGATGAGGGCGCAGGGAAGGCCGGGTGCCGGTCGCACCCATGGTCCGCGTGCAACAAGAAGCACGCGGCAGAACCACAGGTACGAACCAGGACATCCGGCCCTCCCTGCGCGATGGTTTACGGGCTTATACGCGCTCTCCCCGGTGCCCGGCTTGTTGGCCACCGTCATCGGCACGATGCTTGGCAACGGCCGATTTGATACCAGCTTCGGGATATCAGGACCACGCGACTTCGCCGTCCGTGGAACACCGCTCGTCAGCGCAAGCGCTGTCGATGCTCTCACGTCCACCGCATTGCCGGCCCAACGTATCGTGACGACGCGTACGCCCCTCATCCGGACCGGAACGGAGGGGAGCATAGACCGAATATTCTGATTTACGGAAGCGATTTATTTCTGGCGCGGGCTCTTGAAACCTCGCTCCTCATTGAAGACGCGAGTGAAAATAGTCTTTTTGCGCGATGAGATTCGATCATGGCGACGGACGATTTCAGCGCGCGGATGTGTGCGGGCCGTGCCCGTCGGGCAAATCAAGGCGCGGCAACGCATTTACAAATGCCTCTCATGGACCGACGTGGCGTGCGGGTGCGGTGCGCCGCGGGTGCAGGCTGAGTTCATCGCCGCGAGGGGCAGTGTTGAAGCTGGAAATTGGGGCCTCATGGTTCGAGACGCGTCGCAGGGGCGACGCTCCTCACCATGAGGGGCGGATATCGCATATCGCACCCTACGTATTGTTGCACTCGTGTGTGTCCACGCCGTCATGGCCGGGCTTGTCCCGGCCATCCACGTCGTCCGGCACCCGTGGAACGACGTGGATGCCCGGGCCTTCGCCGCGCCGAAGCGGCTCAGACCTAAGCGCGATCACCGCGTGCCGTAGGCGCGGTCGCCGGCGTCGCCCAAGCCGGGGACGATGAAGGCGTCGTCGTCGAGGCCCTCGTCGATGGCTGCGGTCCACAGCGTGACGTCGGGATGCAGGCCGCGCACGCGCTCGACGCCTTCGGGGGCAGCGATCATGCAGACCATGCGGATGTCCTTGGCGCCGCGCTCCTTGAGCCGGTCGACGGCGGCGACCGCGCTGTTCCCGGTGGCGAGCACCGGCGTCACCACGACGGCGAGGCGCTCGTGCAGGTCGGACGGGGCCTTGAAGAAGTACTCCACCGCGGTGAAGGTCTGCGGTTCGCGATACAGGCCGATATGGGCGACGCGCGCGGTCGGCACCAGGTCGAGCATGCCGTCGACGAAGGTGACGCCGGCGCGCAGCACCGGCACGAACACCAGCTTCTTGCCGGCGATCTTGGCTGACTGCATCCGTGCCAGCGGCGTCTCGATCTCGACCTCGGTCAGCGGCAGGTCGCGCGTGACCTCGTAGCACAGCAGCATGCCGATCTCCTTCAGGAGCTCGCGGAACGACTTGGTCGAGATCGACTTGTCGCGGATCAAGGTCAGCTTGTGCTGCACCAGCGGATGATCGACGACCGTGACGCCTTCCATGGCTTTCATCTCCGAAGCGTAGGGTGGGCAAAGGCGCGAAGCGCCGTGCCCACCTCGATTTAGCTCAACTTGGAATGGTGGGCACGCTGCGCTTTGCCCACCCTCATATGGGGTCTTGTGAGTCAAGTCTCGTTTGATAGGTCGGGTTGTTTTTTCGAGGGGCGGTTGGTTTCCTTGAGTGTGTGTGTTCGGTGGAGCGAAGCCGGCGTCCGCGCGCTCTCGATATAGCGCCGTAGCGGACGGCGGCTTTGCGGTGGGCAGGGCGATGTCCGGCCTGGGTATCGTCGGTCTCGGTCGAGGACTGGCTTGCGAAGATCCTGCAGCTGTCCGCTGCATCACCTCATATCCGGTCGGATGCTTGGCATCCGGGCCCTTGTTCCGCATGCTTGCGGCGAGAAGCCAAAGAGGATGAGACCCATCTACAAGACGGCTGGTGGTACAGCCCTAGGGTGGCACGGTCGTCATCCATCCTCGCAAGACCGCGGCGAACCGCGGGCCTGATCGCGAAGTTCGTTTACGCCTTCATCAGCGCCTCCTCGGGCACCAGGCCGGTCTCGAGATAGCGCCACAGCGCCACGACGAGCTTGCGCGCCAATGCCACGATCGCGATGCGCCGGGCGCGCTTGCCGGCGTTGAGCGTGCGGGTCTGGAACCAGCGGCTGAGCTCGCTCCCCGGCTGATGACGCACCCAGAGCCAGGCCAGCTCGATCGTCTTCAGGCGGACGTGCGGATTGCCCGCCTTGCTGATGCCCTGCTCGCGATCGATGCCGCCGCTCTTCCACGGACTCGGGGTCAGGCCGCAATAGCTCGCGACCTCGCGCCGGTTGCGGAAGTCCTTGTAGAACAGCTCACCCACCAAGGTGGTGGCGAAGGCCGGCCCGAGCCCTTTGAGGCGTTGCAGCTGCTCCCGCCGCTTGGCCATCGCGTCGGGAGCGTCAGCCGCCTGCGCGGCCGCCAGGCTCTTCTCCAGCGTTGCCAGCTGCTCACGCACCAGCATCAGGCGCGCATGCTCGCGCTTGACCTCCGCCATCACGTGGGGCGGCAGCGGCTGCCCTTGCCAATCGCGCTGCTGCTCGAGCCAGGTGAGCCAGTTGCCGCGCCGCGGGCTGCCGACCTCCAGGCCTGACAGCCGCAGCAGCGCCTTGATCCGGTTGGTGTGGGCCGTCTGTTCGGTCACCAGGCGGTCGCGCTCGCGGCTGACCCGCCGGGCGTCCTCCTGCTCGACCGTCGGCACCCGGACGATCCGGACCACCCGGGGCTCGCCGCGCAAATGGGCCATCAGCGTGCGCAGCAGCAGCTCGCCGTCGATCCGATCTGTCTTCGCCCGCCGTGCCCGCTGCTCGACCGCGATGCTGGCCGGGTCGAACACCAGGTTGCCGATCCCCTCCGCGACCAGCAGCCGGTGCAGCCAGAAGCCGTCATAGCCCGCCTCGTAGCAGCTCATGACCCGCGGCTCCAATCCGAGCTTCTGCGCCGCACGGGCCCGTATCTTGGCGATCAACGCCAGCAGCCCGGCGTGATCGCCACCTTCCAGCTTGTATCGCGACATTCGCCCCTGGTCGGGACTGTGCACCGTGATCAGCCAAGTCTTCTGGCTCAGTTCAATCGCAACGAAAATCGTGCCAGTATCTCCGGCGGTGGGCGTGCCAATGGTCGATGCTTGCATCTGACTCTCCGAGGGTTCGAGTGTGGAAACCCAAACCTATCGGAAGGGCTCGCTCACCGCTCCCCCATGGAATCTACGAACCGATCGTTAGTTCGAGCCAACATGGAGCGACACGAATGGTGCACCCTCTCCCCTTGTGGGAGAGGGTGGATCGAACTCGCGGAGCGAGTTCGAGCCGGGTGAGGGGTTCTCTCCGCGGAGACAGACCCCTCACCCGGCATGATCGCGCTTCGCTTGATCATGCCACCCTCTCCCACAAGGGGAGAGGGTACACCGTCGGTGCCGCAATCAGATCGGCTTACTCTCAAATCCCTTAAAACACCGTGCCGTCGCTGATGATGGTCAGCGGCGGGGAGCCATCGGGGCGGCGGGCGAAGGCGAGCTTGCGGCCGGCGGCCCAGGTGCCGCCTTCGAGGATGCGCGCCAATGGCAACTGCTCTGCGCTCGCGCCGGTCCGCTTCCGGATCAGTTCGGCGAGCCGATCGAGCAGGGCGACCGTCATCGCGCGCCATTCCACGACGAGCAGAGAGCCGACCTCATGCGCCCGGCCGGCATCGGCGGGATCGCGCAAGCTCAGCACGCCCCCGTCGACGAACAGGCCGCCATTGCGGTATTCGGCGAGGCCCGTGAGGCCGTCGATGTCTGCCACCTCGAAGCCCGCGCGCTGCAGTGGTTCGATCAGCGAATAGCTCAGCCATTGTGACAGCTTGTGCAGCGGCACGAGGCCGGTGGTCGCATCGCCGGTGACCAGTGAGGTGTGCCGCCAGCAATCGCCGAGGGCGGTGCCTTGCAGCGTCAGGCGTGACGGCCAGATCGGGCCGAGCTGCAGTAGCACCTGCAGCAGAATGTCGGCGGCTTCGATGCGAGCGCCGGTGGCGCCAGCGGCGAGCTGATCGAACAGGCCGCCCGGACGCGGGCGATCCTTCCCGCCGAAAATCTCGGGCCTCGCCGCCGCGACCTCGCCGAGGCGGCGCAGCAGCGCCACCCGGCCCTCCAGTCCGACCAGCGGATTATCGGGGCCGACCTGGAAGCCGCGTTCGAGATCGGCGACCGCGAGCTGCTTGAGCTTCGCCGCATCGGCACGCAGCGGATTGTTCGCATCAGCCGAGAATGCGCCGCTCGCGAACATGTCGAGGCTGGCCAGCGCCAGACCCTCGGAGCGCCCAATACGCATGTCGGTTACGGCGTCATGATAGCGCCAGGATGCGCCGGCGCCGGCGTCGAGCAGCACGCTGGTGATGGCGAGATCGAACTCGGCGCGTGCCCGTGCCGCCGCATCCGGCCAGCTCACCGTGCCGGCGATCGCAGCCCAGCGATCGACGCCGCCGACCACGAAATGCCGCCAGCGCGAATGGAACGGCACGTCGCCGTTCGGATAAGCCTTGCCGGTCACGTCCAGGACGAGATCGGCGATCGCATCGAGATTGTCGAGCTCGACGCGGAAATGCGGCAGCTTGTCCGCAAGCCCCAGCGAAAGCATCTGATGCGCCCGCTCGCGCACGGCGCGGGCGGACAGGAGAGAGGAGATCTCGGTCATGATCCGCCGCTGCGCTCAGTACTTCTCGAGCGGGCGGCCGACGGTGTCGTCGAGCTCTTGCGGCTTCTGCGGCTCCAGCGAGAAATAGCCGGCGGCCTTCTTCGCTGCCATCTCGACATGGGCGTCGGCCGGGATCAGCTCGTCCGGGATCGGCACACGCTCGACGATGTCGACGCCCTGGCCGACCAGTGCGTCATGCTTCATGTCGCTCATCGAGATGAAACGGTCGATGCGCCTGAGGCCGAGCCAGTGAATGACGTCGGGCATCAACTGCTGGAAGCGCGCATCCTGCACGCCGGCGACGCATTCGGTGCGCTCGAAATAGGCCGCTGCGGCGTCGCCGTCCTCCTGGCGCTTGCGTGCATTGTAGACCAGGAACTTGGTCACCTCGCCGAGCGCGCGGCCTTCCTTGCGGTTGTAGACGATGATGCCGAGGCCGCCGTTCTGCCCGGCCGCGACACATTCCTCGATGCCGTGGATCAGATAGGGGCGGCAGGTGCAGATGTCGGAGCCGAACACGTCGGAGCCGTTGCACTCGTCATGCACGCGACATGTGATCTTCGTTCGGCTGTCATTCAGCTTGGTGACGTCGCCGAACAGATAGACCGTGGTGCCGCCGATCGGCGGCAGGAACACCTGCAGGTCCGGCCGCGTCACCAGTTCCGGATACATGCCGCCGGTCTGCTCGAACAGGCCACGGCGCAGATTGGTCTCGCTGGTGCCGAACCGCGCGGCCACGCCGGGCAGGTACCACACCGGATCGATCGCGATCTTCACCACGGAGACGCTGCCATTCGCATGCACGACCTCGCCATCATGAACGAGGCGCTTGGCTGCGAGCGCTGCATGCAGCTCCGGCAGTTCGATCCGCGCCTTGGTCACGGCGATGGTCGGCCGGATGTCGATTCCTTCCGCGATCTCGCCGCCGAAATTCTCCGCGACCAGGTGGCCCCAAGGATCGAGCGCGACGATCTTGGCCGGATCGCGCCACTGCGCGAACGGGCCGATAGCGGCGGCGGGATGGGTGTTGGTGAGATCTGGGCGGCGGATCGGGTCGAGCGCGCCGGAGGATACCGCGAGCGCGCGATAGACCGTGTAGGAGCCGCCATGGCTGCCGATCACGTTGCGGTCCTGCGGACGCGACACCGTGCCGATGATAGGGCCGCGCTCGCGCGCGCTGTCGGCGCCCCAATGGAGCGGGAAATTGTGCTTGGCGCCTGGCACCGGGTGCGAGGTCAGGCGGATGTGATCCGTGCGGTTGGAGCGCGTCATTGGTGAGCTACCCCCAAAACGGCAACGGCCCGCCTTGACGACGGGCCTGAGCAGAACGAGTTCACGTTTTCCATAAACCAATATAGCAGTTTTTCCTCGCCAAACAAGTGGCCCGGCTGGCGGTCTATTTGTAAACGAATGGTTTCGGATCCCGGCCGGCAGTCCGGTGGCGTCCTGCCCTGGCATGGAGCTTGCCTTTTGCGGGCCGGGCCGCCAGCTTGGCGCGCATAGGGATTCTCGACGGCAATGGCGGTATGGACCTGATCATTCGCAACGCGGTGCTGGCGCAGCAAGGAGAGCTGCGCCGCGCCGATATCGGAATTTCCAAAGGCCGCATCGCGGCCATCGAGCCAGTGTTGCAGGCCGAGGGCGACCAGCGCGATGCCGGGAACTGCCTCGTCGTGCCCGGCCTGATCGAGACGCACATCCATCTCGACAAGGCCTGCATCCTCGATCGCTGCACGATCAGGGAAGGGACGGTGGCGGAGGCCGTTCGCGAGACCGCCGCGGCCAAGCGCAACTTCACGGCGGACGATGTCTACACGAGGGCGAAGCAGACCGTGGAGCGCTGCGTCAGCCACGGCACGATGCGGATGCGCACCCATGTCGAGCTCGATCCCGGCGTCGGCTTCATCGGCTTCGAGGCGATCCAGCAGCTTGCACAGGACTATGTCTGGGCGCTCGACCTGGAGATCTGCGTGTTTCCGCAGGAAGGGCTCACCAACTACCCGGGCACCGAGGAGCTCCTGATCGAGGGGCTGCGCCGCGGCGCGCGCAGCATCGGCGCCGCGCCCTATTTCGACACCGATCCGCGAGCGCAGATCGATCGCATCTTCGCGATCGCGCGCGATCACGACGTCGACATCGACATGCATCTCGATCTTGCCGAGACGCTCGATCACATGCAGATCGAATATGTCTGCCGCAAGACCGAGGACTATGGCTGGGGCGGGCGCGTTGCTGTGGGCCATGTCACGCAGCTGTCGCTGTTGCCGCCGGAGCGCTTCAACGCGATCGCCAAGCAGCTCGCCAATGCCGGCGTCGCGGTCACCGTGCTGCCCTCGACCGACCTGCATCTGATGGGCCGCCGCCACGATCACGCGATCCCGCGCGGTGTGGTACCGCTGGAGCCGCTGCGCGCGGCGGGCGTGACCTGTTCGCTCTCGACCAACAATGTGCTCAATCCGTTCACGCCCTATGGCGACGGCTCGCTGATCCGGATGGCCAATCTCTACGCCAATGTCTGCCACGTCTCGCGTCCCGATCATCTCGCCGGCTGCCTCGACATGATCACGCATGATGCGGCGAAGCTGATGCGGCTCGACGACTACGGCATCGCGGTGGGCGCGCCGGCCGATCTCGTCTGCATCGATGCGCGTGATCCGACAGAAGCGGTGGCGACCTTGGCGCAGCCGCTGTGGGGCCTGAAGCGCGGCCGCCCGTCGTTCTCGCGCGCCCGGCCCGTGCTGCATCGGCCGGTTTGATGATGGGATTTGCACGGCGCAGCCGCCGCTCTCTCGCCATTGGCAAACTGCCAGCGGTCATGTCCACCCCTGTGTCATACAGCGCCCTCTCCCCTTGTGGGAGAGGGCATGTACGGCCCATCCGCGTGCGCGGTTGGGTGAGGGGTCTCTTTCGGCGAGCGTCGCTCGTGGAGAAAGACCCCTCACCCAACCGAGCTTGCTGAGCCGTCAAACATGCCCTCTCCCACAAGGGGAGAGGGCGCATATACGAACTGATCGTGGAGCTGCACCATGCGCATCATCAACGTTGCCGCCGCCCAGATGGGGCCGATCCAGCGGGTCGACAGCCGCGAGGTCGTCGTGGCGCGCATGATCGCGCTGCTGGATGAGGCCAAGCGCAAGGGGGCCGATCTCATCGTCTATCCGGAGCTGGCGCTGACGACGTTCTTTCCGCGCTGGTACATGGAGGATCGGAACGAGGTCGATACGTGGTTCGAGCGCGAGATGCCTAACGCCGCGGTGCGGCCGCTGTTCGAGCGCGCCGCGCAGCATGACATGGCGATGTATCTCGGCTATGCCGAGCTGACCTCCGACGGACATCACTACAACACCGCCATCCTCACCGACCGCGCCAGCAACATCGTTGGTAAGTACCGCAAGGTGCATCTGCCGGGTCACGAGGAGTTCGAGCCCGCGCGCAGCCATCAGCATCTGGAGAAGCGCTATTTCGAGCCGGGCGATCTCGGCTTTCCCGTATGGCGCAATCTCGGCGGCATCATCGGCATGGCGATCTGCAACGACCGCCGCTGGCCGGAGACCTATCGCGTGATGGGGCTGCAGGACGTCGAGCTGGTGCTGATCGGCTACAACACGCCGTCGGTGAATTCATTGAAATCAGCGGAGGGCCTGCAGCAGCGGCTGTTCCACAACCGCCTGTCGGCGCAGGCCGGCGCCTATCAAAACTCGTGCTGGGTGGTCGCAGTGGCCAAGGCCGGTGACGAGGACGGCCATCATCTGATCGGCGGCAGCCTCATCGTCAATCCCGATGGCGAGATCGTCGCCGAAGCCAAGACCGAGGGCGACGAGGTGCTGGTGGTGCCGTGCGATCTCGATGCGACCAGGTTCGGCAAGCAAACGATCTTCGACTTCGCCAGGCACCGGCGCGTCGAGCATTACGGGCTGATCACCAGCCGCACGGGGGCGGTGCCGCCGGAGTGAGGCGTGCTAGGGCATCAGTTGCAGGTGGCGCCGTGACCCAGAGCTCGCTGCGCTCCCTCTCCCCGTTCTTCACGGGGAGAGGGTTGGGGTGAGGGGCAGCCACGCGCACCGGCCGCGCGGAGAGTCCCCCTCACCCGGATTGCATCTTCGATGCAATCCGACCAAGCGGGGCGAGGTGAAGCCAGCAGGTCGCGCGAGCGTGCGCCAACAACCAGACGATTAGTTGGCAAACGCCACCGCGCCCAGCGCCATGGTCACCGCGGCCTGGGTCGGATCGATCACCGGAATCCCCAGCGCGTCCTCCAGACCCTTGCGATGTCGCGCCATGCCGGCGCAGCCCATCACGATGGCGCCGGCGCCATCCTCGTCCTTCAGCGCGCGGCCGACCGCGATCATCTTCGCCAAGGTGCCTTCGCCGGACGCCGTCTCCGCCACGGTCATGTCGAGCGGACGCTCGGCGGCGAGCCGGTCCATCAGGCCCATCTGGCGCAGATAGCGGATGTGGCGGCGGATCGAACGCTGCGCGATGGCGAGCACGCCGAACGTGTCGGCACGGGTCAGCGCGGTCAGCACGCCGCATTCGGCGATGCCGAGCACCGGACGCGTCGTCGCCTCGCGGCAGACATGCAGGCCGGGATCGCTGTAGCAGGCGATGACGAACGCGCTCGAGGCGTTGTCGCCCTCGACGAAACGGCGCAGTGGTAGCGCAACGCTGTCGGCATCCTTCTGGCTCTCGACGCCATAGGGGCCTTCCTTCAAGGTCTCGCAGACGATCTCAGGTCCCTCGGCGAACATCAGCGGTCGCAACGCCGCAGCCAGGCCGTCGGTCACCACCTGGTTGGAGTTCGGGTTGATCACGGTGATGCGCGGGCGGGACATGGGAGCTACCTGCTTCTTCAGTGTTGACGGCGCCCGACAGGCAACCACTATGCCACGGCTGACGCAATGGGGCTGATGATGCCATTCTGCGCCCGCGCCGTTCCATCTGGCAGAACTAGGAGATCGCGATGACCGAGCCGGCCTATGACCTGATCATCCGGGGAGGGCGCGTCGCCACCACCACCGACACGTTCGAGGCTGATGTCGCCATCTCGGGCGAGACCATCGCGGCGATCGGCCGCGGGCTCGGGCCCGCGAAGCGCGAGATCGATGCGCGTGGTAAGTTAGTGCTGCCCGGCGGGGTCGACAGCCATTGCCATATCGAGCAGCTCTCGGCGGCCGGCATCGTCAACGCCGACACCTTCGAGAGCGCCACCACCTCGGCGGCGTTCGGCGGCACCACATCAGTGATCTCCTTCGCCGCGCAGCATGTCGGGATGCAGCTGCCGCAGGTGGTCGAGGAGTATCACGCGCTGGCGCGCGAGGGCGCCGTCATCGACTACGCGTTCCACATGATCATCGCCGATCCCACCAAGGAAACGCTGGAGCGCGATCTGCCGGCGCTGATCCGGCAGGGCCACGGCTCGATCAAGATCTTCATGACCTATGACCGGCTCAAGATCGACGACGAGCCGCTGCTCGACATCCTCGTCGCCGCGCGCGAGGGCGGCGCGATGCTGTGCGCGCATGCCGAGAACCACGGCATCATCTCCTGGATGGTGAAGCGGCTGCTCGCGCGCGGCTACACCGCGCCGAAATATCACGCCATCAGCCACGCGCGCTTCTCCGAGGCCGAGGCGTTCAACCGCCTGATCGGCATGGCGGCGCTGGTCGACCAGCCGATCATGATCTTCCACGTCTCGACCGCCGAGGGCGCCAAGGTGATCCGCGATGCGCGCGGGCAGGGGCTGAAGGTGTTTGCGGAAACCTGCCCGCAATATCTGTTCATGACGGCCGAGGATCTCGACAAGCCGGGCATCGAGGGCGCGAAGTGGATGTGCAGTCCGCCGCCGCGCCGCGCGCCGGACCAGGAGGCGCTGTGGCAGGCGCTGTCGCTCGGCGATCTGCAGACGATCTCCTCGGACCACGCGCCGTATCGCTTCGACGAGACCGGCAAGCTGCGCGCCGGCCCCAACCCGAACTTCAAGCAGATCGCCAACGGCCTGCCGGGACTCGAGCTGCGCCTGCCGCTGCTGTTCGACGCAATGGTGACGAAAGGCCGGCTCGGCCTCAACAAGTTCGTCGAGCTGACGGCGACGGCGCCGGCCAAAGTCTACAATCTGCATCCCAAGAAGGGCGCGATCGCGATCGGCGCCGATGCGGATATCGCGCTGTGGGATCCGGACAAGCGCGTCACCATCAGCGATGCCGA
Organism: Bradyrhizobium oligotrophicum; assembly: GCF_051168495.1. GTDB lineage: Bacteria > Pseudomonadota > Alphaproteobacteria > Rhizobiales > Xanthobacteraceae > Bradyrhizobium > Bradyrhizobium oligotrophicum_A. The sequence continues at coordinate 213,593 of NZ_JBNPVB010000011.1, forward strand.
CATGCACGATCTCGCCGGCTACACGCCGTTCGCCGGCCGCAGCGTGCAGGGCTGGCCCGTGACCGTGCTGTCGCGCGGCCGCGTCATCGTCGATGGCGGCAAGCTCTCGGCGCAGCCCGGCTCCGGGCAGTTCCTCGCCCGCAGCGGTGGCGAGGCGGCAAAGCCGACCGGCCGGCTGGTGCCGGACATGGACCCCGAGCAGAATTTTGGCGCGACGCTGCTGTGATCGGAATGGCGACAGCGTGGCCTCGTGCTTCGAGACGGGCGCTTCGCGCCCTCCTCAGCATGAGGAGGACGAGCGAGCCTTGCGGCGCGCGAGGTGGTTTTCCTCTCCATGAACACGCCTCTCGGCATGTTCATGGTCCGGTGTGCAGTGCCGCCGTCGGCTTTTTCCCCTCATGGTGAGGAGGCTGCGTCAGCAGCCGTCTCGAACCATGGGGCCCTGATGCAGAGGCGTTTCCCATGCATGTCCTGATCTTCGGTGGCGCGGGCTTTGTCGGGCTCAACATCATGCAAGGGTTGCTCGAGCGTGGGCACACCGTGACGGTGTTCGATGCGGCATCTTTGCCCACCGCGGCGCAGCGGGCGTTCGCTGCTCATGGCGAGCGGCTGCGTGTGATCATCGGCGATGTCACCGATGAAACGGCCGTTGCCGCCGCCGTCGCCGGCGGCTGCGACGCTGTCGTACTCGGCGCGGCGATCACTGCGGGGCCCGACCGTGACGCATCCGATCCGGCGCGCATCCTCGCGGTCAATCTGCTGGCCCAGGTGCCGATCCTGCAGGCCGCGCGGCGCAGCGGTGTCAGGCGCGTGATCAATCTGTCGTCCGCGGCATCCTACGGCGCCAGCGGCCAGCGCTTTGCCGTGCTGGAGGAGACGACGCCGTGCGAGCCGGTGTCGCTGTATGCGATCACGAAATTCACCTCCGAGCGTGTCGCCGCGCGGCTGTCGGACCTCTGGAACACCGATGTCATCAGCGTGCGGCTGTCGGCGGTGTTCGGCCCGTTCGAGCGCGGCGGCGGCGTGCGCGACACGCCCTCGCCGCAGGCGCTGATCGCGGCCTGCTGCGCACGCGGCGAACCCGCGTTGCTGAACGAGCCCGGCGACAAGGACTGGGTCTATGCGGTCGACGTCGCCGATGCCGTCTGCCTGCTGCTCGAGGCCGAGAAGCCGCAGCACGCGCTCTACAACATCTCCAATGCCGCGACCTTCACCGCCGAAGCCTGGGGCCGCGCGTTCGCGAGCGGCCGGGCCGGATTCACGTGCCGGCTCGCGGAGCCCGGCGAGGCGCCGACGGTGCCGGTGTTTGCGCCGGTCCGTGGCCGTCTCTCGACGACGCGGCTGGCCGACGAGTTCGGCTGGCGCGCGCGGTTCGACTGCGCCGCGTCGGCCGCGCATTTCGGCCACTGGTTCGATCAATACGGGAGAGACTGAGATGAGGCTCGCAGGCAAGGTCGCGGTCATCACCGGCGGCGGCTCGGGCATCGGCCGCGCCAGCGCCGTGACGTTCGCGCGCGAAGGCGGGGTCCTCGCGCTGGTCGATCGCGATGCCGCGGGTGCCGAGGAGACGCTGGCGCTGGTGCGCGACGCGGGCAGTGACGGCAGCGTGCATGTCGGCGATGTCGGCGACGCCGACTTTGCCAAGGCGACCATCGAGAGCGTCGTCGCCGCGCGCGGCCGGCTCGACGTGCTGATGACCGCGGCCGGCTTCTCCTGCGGCGGCAACGTCGTCACCACCGATCCCGCCGATTGGGACGCCGTGTTCCGCGCCAATGTCGGCGGCACCTGGCTGTGGGCCAAGCACGCCGTGCCAATCATGCAGCGTCAACAGAATGGTTCGATCATCACCGTGGCCTCGCAACTCGCGGTCGCCGGTGGCAAGGGCAACAGCGCCTACATCGCCGCCAAGGGCGCGATCATCAGCCTCACCCGCACCATGGCGGTCGACTTCGCCACCGACGGCATCCGCGTCAATGCGCTGGCGCCGGGCGCGATCGACACGCCGCTGCTGCGCCGGAGCTTTGCCCGCCACGCCGACCCCGAGCCGGTGCGCGAGGCCTCGCGCCTGCGCCACGCCATGAAGCGTTTTGGTGAAGCCGATGAGGTCGCTGCCGCCGCGCTGTTCCTGGCCAGCGACGAGGCGTCGTTCACGACGGGAATCGTTCTGCCCGTAGATGGCGGCTGGCTGGCGACGTAGAGACTGGGTGAATTCCGCTCTGATCGTTTGAGTCGGGCTCGCGCTGCGATCGCGGTGCACTCCCTCGCCCCGCTTGCGGGGAGAGGGTCGGGGTGAGGGGGACTCTCCGCACGGTCGGTGCGCGTGGCTGCCCCTCACCCCAACCCTCTCCCTGTAAGAACGGGGAGAGGGAGCGCACCGTCGTCGCGGCGATGGCTCGGCAACTCATCGCTTCGTTGCCGTTGCCTTCCGATCTCGCCCGCGCAAGATATCCGCCAACGCCGCGGCGTTGCGGGAGAGGGGCTCGAAGCGCGGGGTCAGGAGATGGGCGCGCATCGGCGTCTTCGGCGCGAGCGGCCGTGCGGCGAGGTCGGGCCAGGCGCGGCCGCGCAGCACGAACTCGTCGACCACGGCAAGTCCCGCACCGGCGCGGACCATGGCGCAGGCATCGGGCGTGTATCGCACGATCATCGCCGGCTCCGGGCCGCCGGCCAGGGCCTGCGCGACGATGTGGCCATAAGGCGTCTGCGGGCCGAAGCCGACCAGCGGATAGGGTGTCATGTCCTTCGGCCTGATGCTGCGCAGTTTCGCCAGCGCATGATCGGCCGGCATGATCACATGCAGCGCGCCTTCCGCGATCGTCTCCATCGCCACCGTCGGCTCGTCGACCGGCAGCACGGTGATGCCGAGATCGGCGCGCGCGGTGCCGACGCGGTTGACGATCTCCAGCAAGGTCAGCGATTCGAACTCGACGCGCAGGTCGGGAAAGCGGCTGCGCAGCCGCGCCAGCGCCTCGGGCACCATGCCGTGTCCCGCGCTCGGGCTCGCCACGACGCGGATCGTGCCGGTGCCGCCGGCGCGCAACTCTTCGGCGAGATCGTTGATGCGCGCGACGCCACGATGCACGTGCTCGACTTCGGCAAACAGCCGCTTCGCTTCCGGTGTCGGCTGCACCCGGCCGCTGATGCGCTCGAACAGCTTCAACTTCAGGCCATCCTCGGTATAGGCGAGCAGCCGGCTGATGGCAGGCTGAGACACCGACAACAGCCGCGCGGCGCCGCTGATCGAACCGGTGATCATGATGGCGCGGAAGACCTCGATCTGGCGCAGATTGAGCGGCATGCGACCTCTTGTCTCGCTGCAATGCCACCAGACTGTACGCCGGAGACCCATCCCATAACAAGCTGTTATGGGCAGCGGACAAATCGGTATGGAAGGCTTGAGGTCCGCTTTGCTAAGCTTCGTCGGCCGGGTGAACTGACTGATGGAGAAAGCGTGAGCGACAGCAAGCGTGTCGCGCGCGATGGCGCGTGTTTCATTCGGTGGCCGGCATGAGCGACGGTCTCGCCGCACTGACGGCCCAGGTTCGCAGCGATCTTGCGAAAATCGCGCATCCCACCATGCCATGGTTGACGCCCGTGACCGGTCCAGACGGCCGGGCTGCGCTCGACGTGCTGATCGTCGGCGGCGGCCAGTCGGGTCTTGCGACGGCGTTCGCGCTGCTGCGCTCGCGTGTCAGCAACATCCTCGTCCTCGACAAGGCTGAGGAAGGCCGCGAAGGGCCGTGGATGACCTATGCGCGCATGCCGACCCTGCGCAGCCCGAAGGATTTCACCGGACCCGATCTCGACATTCCCTGCCTGACCTATCAGGCATGGCACGAAGCGAAGTTCGGCAGCGACAGTTGGCGCGATCTTAACCTGATCCCGCGCGAATATTGGGCAGACTATCTCGCCTGGTACCGCGAAGTGCTCGACCTTCCCATGCGCAACGGCTGCGAGGTCGTCGACATCGCCCCGGCCGCCGATGGACTGCTCAAGGCGACGGTGCGCGGCAAGGACGGCGAGACCGCGCTCTATGCGCGCAAGATCGTGCTCGCGACCGGCCAGGAAGGCATGGGCGATTGGAGCATCCCGGAACCGCTGCGCCATCTGCCCGCGACGCGTTGCGCGCATTCGGGCGCCGAGATTGAGTTCGAAAGCTTGCGCGGCCGCCGCGTCGCCGTGATCGGCGCCGGCGCCTCTGCCTTCGACAACGCGGCCGTTGCGCTCGAGGCCGGTGCTGACAGCGTCGATCTGTTGTGCCGTCGCGCGGAAATCCAGTTGATCCAGCCGTATCGCTGGCTGACCTTCCGCGGCTTCCTGCGGCACTTCTCCGAGCTCGATGATGCCTGGCGCTGGCGCTTCATGAACGCGGTCCTGGGGCTGCGCGAAGGCTTTCCGCAGCACACCTATGATCGCTGCGCCCGCCACACTGCGTTCCATCTGCATGAAGGAGCGCCCTTGATCGCCGCGCGCGAGACCGCCGACGGCGTCGTGCTGCAGACGGCGAAAGGCGAGATCACGGCGGATTTCGTGATCAGCGCGACCGGCATCTCGATGGACTTCACCAAGCGGCCCGAACTGCAGCGCTTCGCGATGAACATCGCACGCTGGTCGGACCGCTACACGCCGGATGAGAGCGAGCGCAACGATCGGCTCGGTGCCTTCCCCTACCTCTCCGACGACTACGCGCTATCAGAGCGCAAGGCAGGCGAGACGCCGTGGATCCGCGATATCCATGTCTTCGCCATCGCCTCGACGATGAGCTTCGGCGCATCGGGATCATCCATCAACGCGATGACGACGGCGGTGCCGAAACTCGTGCATGGACTGACGCGTGGATTGTTCACGGCTGATATCGACAAGCATTGGGCCAACTTCCAGGCCTATGATGTGAGACAGGCCGAGGTTCGTCGTGGCACGTGATTTGCTGCTGCGCGTGAACCATGCGCGTGCAGCAGATGAGCCGGTCGTGTCGGTGACTGCGGTAGATGTTTTTAGTCCCGGATTTTGAGACTGATGAGGGAACAAGGGCGATGAGTTTCGAAATGTCCAAACGTTCGTTGTTCGCGGCGACCGCGTTGCTTGCGGTGACACTCGCGGCGCCGGCGGCGCATGCGCAGAGCCGCTCGGAGACGTTGCGCTATGTCACCGGCGCGACCGTCAACACGCTCGATCCGAACATTCCGGGCTCGACGCGCGAAGCCTTCGCGCTGTCGATGTCGAGCTACGACCGGCTGGTGTCGTTCGGCCGCAAGCAGCTCAATGGTAAGTGGGTGTTCGATCTCGACACGATCACCGGCGAACTCGCCGAATCCTACTCCGTCAGCGCCGACGGCCTGAAGATCACCTTCAAGCTGCGCCCCGATGCCAAGTTCCAGGACGGCTCGCCGGTCACCGCCGAGGATGTCAAATGGTCGCTCGACCGCTGCGTCACCGCGCCGATCCTCGGCAAGGCACAGTTGCTGACGGGCTCGCTGACGTCGGCCGATCAGTTCAAGGTGATCGATCCCCTGACCATCGAAGTCACCTTGCCGAAGCCGGACAAGCTGGCGCTGCCGAACCTCGCGACCGTCTATCCGATCATCATCAACTCCAAGCTCGCCAAGGCGCATGCCACCGCTGACGATCCGTGGGCGCTGAACTGGACCAAGGAGAACGCGGCCGGCAGCGGCGCCTATATCGTCGATACCTTCAAGCCTGGCGAGCAGGTGATCGCCAAGCGCAACGAGGCCTGGAACCGCGGCACGCCGGACAAGCCGGCGGCGTTCAAGCGGCTGATCATCCAGTCGGTGCCGGAGCCGGCGACACGCGCCAACCTCGTCGAGCGCGGCGACGCCGATCTCGTCATCGACCTGCAGGCCAGCGACGTGCAGTCGCTCGAAGGCAAGGGCAAGCTGAAGGTGATCTCGACGCCGCAATACAATGCGGTGACCTTCATCTCGATGAACAACACCATTCCGCCGTTCGACAACGTCAATGTGCGTCGCGCCATTGCCTATGCGTTGCCCTATGACGACATGTTCAAGGCCGCCTTGTTCGGCCGCGGCGCGCCGCTCTACGGCGCGACCTGGGCCGACGGCAAGCCGCCGAGCGGCGGGTATCCGATCCCGCAGCCGATCAAGCTCGATCTTGAGAAGGCGAAGGCCTATCTGAAGGACGCCGGCATGCCGGACGGGTTCTCCACGACGTTCAGCTTCAACGTCGGCCAGGCTGCGACCGCCGAGCCGATGGCCGCGCTCGTCAAGGAATCGCTCGGCAAGATCGGCATCAAGGTCGATATCCAGAAGCTGCCGGATGCACAGATGTCGACCGCGATCAACGAGAAGAAGCTGCCGTTCTTCATCGAGGGCATCGTCGCCTGGCTGCCGTCGACCGACTATTTCTACCGCAACTTCTACACCGGCAAGCAGCGCTGGAACTACTCCTCGACCGACAATGCCGAACTGGAGAAGATCGCCCAGGAGGCGCGTTTCGAGGCCGACAAGGCGAAATACGAGGCCGAGGGCAAGGCGCTCAACGCGATCCATTTCGACCAGATGTTCCAGATCCCGATCTGGCAGGCGGCGCAGGACGCGGTAATGCAGCCGACGGTGGACGGCTACGTCTACCAGTTCACGCGGCAGGTCGATTATCGTAACCTCAGCCGGAAGTAGGATGACTAAAGTGCATCGCGTCGATCTGGTTCGGCGATAAGCTTCGGGCAAGGACAGAGCAATGCCGCTGATGAACGGAAACTTGCTCTTGCTTTGCTCCGGTCGTCATGGCCGGGCTTGTCCCGGCCATCCACGCGGTTCGGCACACTCGGAAGGACGTGGATGCCCGGGACGAGCCCGGGCATGACGGAGTATCAAACCACCACGGGACCCGGGTGGCGAAAGCTGTGGATCGCGGCAGGCGCCGCGTCCTTGACAATCGATTGAGTTGGGAGAACCAAGAGACATGGGCACGATCGGCGCTACCTTGGTGCGGGCGGGACGACGCTTCGTCTCGTCGCTGCCGGCGCTGTTCGGTGTTCTGGTCTTCACCTTCCTGCTGATGCGCGTGCTGCCGGGCGATCCGGCGGTGTTTTTCGCCTCCGGCCCCAATGCCGGCAAGGAGGAGATCGAGGTGATCCGCCGGCAACTCGGGCTCGACAAGCCGCTGCCGAACCAGCTTGCGATCTATCTCTACGACGTCGGCCGTGGAAATCTCGGGCGCTCCATGATGACCGGGCAGGCAGTCGCCAAGGATCTCAGGGAACGGCTGCCGGCCTCGCTCGAGTTGACGCTGACGGCGCTGCTCATTGCCCTCGTCTCGGCAGTCCCGCTCGGCGTGCTCGCAGCACTGAGGCCGGGCTCGCTGGTCGACCATGGCGTGCGGCTGTTCTGCTCGCTCGGCGTGTGCGTACCGACCTTCGTGTCCGGTCTGCTGCTGATCTACGTGTTCTATTATCTGTTCGGCCTGGCGCCTGACCCGACGGGCCGCATCGACATCTTCGCGACGCTGCCGCCACAGCGTACGGGCTTCCTGATCATCGATTTCCTTCTGGCCGGCGATCTCGACGGCTGGTGGGCGGCGGCGCGGCAGCTGATGCTCCCGGCGCTGACGATGGCGCTGTTCGTCATCGCCCCGCTGGCACGCATCACCCGCGCCTCGATGCTGGTATCGCTCGGCAGCGACTTCGTCCGCACCGCGCGCTCGGTCGGGCTGTCGTGGTGGCGCATCGTCGTCATCTATGCCCTGAGGAATGCGATCCTTCCCGTCATCACCATCGCCGGCATCGTGTTCTCGACCATGCTCGGCGCCAATGTGCTGGTGGAGAAGGTGTTCTCCTGGCCCGGCGTCGCCTCCTATGCGCTCGATGCGCTCTTGGTCTCGGACTACGCGCCGGTGCAGGGCTTCGTGCTGCTGATGGCGACGATCTTCGTGATCGTCAATCTCCTGGTCGACGTGCTCTACGGCATCGCCGATCCCCGGGCGACGGTGGCGTGAGCATGAGCACGATCGAAACCTCATCAACCTTGCGCCACACCGCCTTCGTGCTGCGCGGCAATCCGGTCACCGCGGTCGCGGCCGGTGGCGCGCTGCTGCTGGCGCTGATCGCGATATTTGCGCCGTGGCTCGCGCCTTACGATCCTGTCGCGTCCGAGGTCTCTGCGGCGCTGCAGCCGCCGAGCGCCGCGCATTGGGCGGGCACCGACCAGCTCGGCCGCGACGTGCTCAGCCGTCTGATCGTCGCGAGCCGGCTGGACCTCACGATCGCGGTGTCGGCGGTCGCGGTGTCGTTTGCGCTCGGCTCGATGATCGGTGCGCTGTGCGGCTATGCCGGCGGGCGACTCGACAAGACGGTCGGCCGTTTCGTCGACGTGCTGATGGCGTTCCCGCTGTTCGTGCTCGCGATGGCGATGGTCGCCGCGCTCGGCAACCGGGTCGAGAACATCGTGATCGCGACCGCGATCATCAATCTGCCGTTCTACATCCGCTTCGCGCGCGCGGAAGTGAACATCCGCCGCAATCTCGGCTGGGTCGAGGCGGCACGCGCCTGCGGCGAGAGCCATGTCGCGGTCGTGATGCGCTTCCTGCTGCCGAACGTGCTGCCGGCGATGGCGGTGCAGATGTCGCTCAATCTCGGCTGGGCCATTCTCAACGCGGCGGGCCTGTCCTTCATCGGCCTCGGCGTCAAGCCGCCGACGCCGGAATGGGGCATCATGGTTGCGGAGGGCGCGCGCTTCATCTCGACGGGACGCTGGTGGCTGGTGGCGTTTCCCGGTTTCGCGCTGATGTTTGCCGTGCTGTGCTTCAATTTGCTCGGCGACGGTCTGCGCGACATCCTCGACCCCCGGATGCGAACGTGATGGTGGATCTCAAAATCGATCAGCGTGGCGCATTCGAGGATGAGGACGTGAGCGCGCCACTGCTCGAAGTCGAAAACCTCGAGGTGACGTTCTCGACCCGACGCGGCCCTGTCGAGGCGGTGCGCGGCGTGTCGCTGTCGCTGCAGCCCGGCGAGATGCTCGGGCTGGTCGGCGAGAGCGGCTCGGGCAAATCGGTCACCGGCTTCGCCATCACCCATCTGCTCGACAAGGCCGGCCGCATCACGGCCGGCCAGATCCGCTTCAAGGGCCAGGACATCACCCGCGCCGGCGGCGCCGATCTGCGCAGCCTGCACGGCGCTGCCATGTCCATGATCTTCCAGAACCCGCGCGCGGCGCTGAACCCGATTCGCACCGTCGGCCAGCAAGTCGCGGATGCCATTCTCGCGCATCGCCGGCTGTCGCGGCAGGAAGCCCTCGCCGAAGCCCTGGATCTGCTGCGCGCCGTGCAGATCCGCGATCCCGAGCGGCGCATGTCCGCCTATCCGCACGAACTCTCCGGCGGCATGTGCCAGCGCGTGATGATCGCGGTCGCGATCTCCTGCAATCCGTCGCTGCTCATCGCCGACGAGCCGACCACCGGCCTCGACGTCACGACGCAGAAGGTGGTGATGGACCTGCTCGCCAGGATCGCCGCCGACCGCGGCATGGCGACGATCCTGATCACGCATGATCTGGGCCTTGCTGCGCGCTACTGCGCGCGCGTCGTGGTGATGGAGCAGGGCAGGCTGGTCGAGGAAGCCGCGCCGCTGACGCTGTTCCACCGGCCGCAGCACCCTTACACCAAGCGACTGGTCGCGGCCTCGCCGACGGCGACCTCCCGGATCGAGGATCTGGTGCCGGATGGCGACAGAATTCCGCTGGTCGAGGTGACCGCGCTGCCGCCTCCGCCGCACGGCACGCCGCTGCTGCTCGACGTCAAGACCATCGCCAAGCGCTTCGACGACGGCACGCTCGGCGTCGCCGATTTCTCGATGACGATGCGCGGTGGCGAGAGCGTCGGCCTCGTCGGCGAGAGCGGCTCGGGCAAGAGCACGACCTCGCGCATGATCTGCCGGCTGATCGATCCGAGCGAGGGCGAGATCCTGTTCGACGGCCAGGCGATCGGCCAGATTCCGGCGCGCGATTTTCACCGTTCCGAGCTGCGCAAGGATATCCAGATCGTCTTCCAGGATCCGAACGACAGTCTCAATCCGCGCTACACCGCGTTCGACTGCATCGCTCATCCCTTGTTGCGGCTGATGAAGATGCGATCGGGCGACGCGCTGCGCCAGCGGGTCGAGGAATGCGCCGATCGCGTCGGGCTGCCGCGCGAGCTGTTGCAGCGTTTCCCGCATCAGCTCTCCGGCGGGCAGAAGGCGCGCGTCGGCATCGCGCGTGCCATCGCCTGCAAGCCGCGGCTGCTGGTGCTGGACGAGCCGACCGCGGCGCTCGACGTCTCCGTGCAGGCCGTGGTGCTGCAGCTTCTCAACAAGCTCAGGCGCGAGGACAACCTCGCCTTCCTGTTCGTCAGCCACGATCTCAACGTCGTGCGCATGATGTGCGACCGCACCATCGTGCTGCGCACGGGCGCGATCGTCGAGCAGGGCGACAGCCGGGCCCTGTTCGCCAACCCGCAGACCGACTACACCCGCGAACTGGTCGATGCTGTGCCGCACATCGCCCCGCCGGCGGCGCTGGCGCCGGCCTGAGCCACCCATAACAAATGATTATGGACGGCGGACAACTTGGTATTGGGGCCGGCACCGCCCGGACTGTTAGTTTTCCAACCTCGCAACAACGCTACGTTCGAAGGTCCGTGTGCGCGCCATGACCAAGCTGATCTCCACGCTGCAGGGCATCGTCGGCGCCCCTCACGTCCTGATCGCACCTGAGGACCAGGCGCCGTACCTGCGTGACTGGCTCGGCAAGTATCAGGGCGCGGCGATCGCCGTGGTGCGCCCCGGGGCTACCGAGCAGGTGGCAGCCGTGATGGCGGCTTGCGCCGCGGCCCGCATTGCGGTGGTGCCGCAGGGCGGCCACACCAGCCTGTCCGGCGGCGCCACGCCCGATGCGCGCGGCCAGGTGATCGTGCTGTCGCTGACGCGCATGAACCGCATCCGCGCGGTCGATGCGATCGGCCACACCATCGTGGTCGAGGCCGGCGTCGTGCTGGCGAAGGTGCAGGATGCCGCGCGCGAGGCCGGCCTGCTGTTTCCACTCAGCCTGGGCTCCGAAGGCAGTTGCACCGTCGGCGGCAATCTCGCCGCCAATGCGGGCGGCGTCGCCGTGCTGCGTTATGGCGTGATGCGCGAGCTCACGCTCGGCCTCGAAGTGGTGCTGCCGGACGGCCGCATCTGGGACGGCCTGCGCAGCCTTCGCAAGGACAACACCGGCTATGCGCTGCGCGATCTCTTCATCGGCTCGGAGGGAACGCTCGGCATCATCACCGGCGCCGTGCTGAAATTGTTTCCGCAGCCGACAGCGCGCGCCACCGCCTTCGTGGCGGTCGCCGACGCGGCGGCTGCGCTGAAGCTGCTGCGGCTGTCGCGCGCGCATTGCGGCGATCGTCTCACCGCATTCGAGTTCCTGACCTCGGCGACGCTGGAGATGATCCTGCGCCAGATGCCTGATACGCGGCTGCCATTTGCAGCGCGTCCTGACGCCGCGGTGCTGATCGAACTCAGCGACATCGGCGACGAGAGCGCGCTGACCGACCGACTCGAAACCGCGCTGGCCGAAGCCATGGCGGACGGGCTCGCCTCGGACGCCGTCGTTGCGCAGGACGGCACGCAGGCGAAGGCATTCTGGCGGGTGCGCGAGAGCGTGTCGGAGGCGCTGGTGCGCGAGGGCAGGGCCCTCAAGCACGACATCGCGGTGCCCGTTGCGGAGATTGCCGATTTCGTCGCCGTGATGGACGCGGCAGTCGGCGCCGCGCTGCCCGGCATCCGGCCGATGGTGTTCGGCCATCTCGGCGACGGCAATCTGCACTACAATCTGATGCGTCCGCTCGATATCAGCGAGGACGCGTTCTACGGCCACGGCCCGCGCATCACCCGCCTCGTTCACGACGAGATCACCCGCCGCCGCGGCTCGATCAGCGCCGAGCACGGCATCGGCCAGCTCCGCACGTCAGAGATGTCGCTGTGCAAGCCGCCGCTCGAATTGGAGCTGATGCAACAGCTCAAGCGCATGCTCGATCCGTACGGGCTGATGAATCCGGGCAAGCTGCTGCCGAACGTGTAGTTCGGGGCCGGGATCGCGGCGTGATGGCCGCGGCGGCGGCCATCGATCGTTTGCTCAAGTGAGAGCCGACGGGCGGATCCGCGTCAGCGGATCCGCCCGCAGATCAATCCGCCTCGTAGCCATAGACCTCGGGCAGGATGAAGATGGCGGCGAGCAGCCCGATCAGCGGGAAGATCGCGACGAACAGGGTCGCGTTGGCCTGGCCGATCGCCGCGAACAGCGACGGGAACAGGAAGATCGCCAGGAACGACGGCAGCTTCACGAACATGTAGGCGAAGCCGCTCGCCGTGCCGCGATATTGCGGACGCGCCACCATGGTCGGGATGGTCATGCAGTTCGAGGCATCCCAATAATGGCCCCACAACATGCCGGCCGCTGCAAACGGCAGGATGTATTTGTGGTCGGTGTAGAGCGCACCTGCCGCGATCAGCAGCGAGACCAGCACGATGCCGAAGCCGGCGATGCTGATGCCGCGATGGCCGATCTTCGGCGTCAGCAGCGGGCCGACCCAGCCTGAGAGCGCGGCAAAGCTGAACAGGGCCATGGTGACGAGATTGTTGCCGAGCAGGCTGGAGACGCCGACCATCGCGAACATCACCGGCAGATAGAAGGCGAAGGTCGAGAACTCGGAGGCCTGCGCGAAGCAGGCGATCCAGCCATAGACCGTCGCGCGCCAGCGGATCGGGTCCTTGCGCAGATCGGCGATGAAGGCGCGCGTGCTCGGCGCGGGAATCACGACGTCCTGATCCGGCAGCATCTTCAGGTCGTCATTGTACATGTGGCGGGCGACCGCCTTGGCTTCCTTGAAACGGCCGCGCTGCACCAGCCAGACCGCCGTCTCCGGCACGTCGTGGCGCAGCAACAGGATGATCAGCGCCGGCACGGCGCCGAGGCCCAACGTGACGCGCCACAGCGTCTCGTGATTGATCTGCATCAGCAGGAAGACCACGATCACGCCGATGGTCAGCACCTCGCCGACGGCGAACATGAACTGCCAGCGGTTGCCCATGACCTCGCGTTCGCCCTTCGCCATGGACTCCATGATGTAGGTGTAGCCGGTCGAGATGTCGCTGCCGAGCGGAACGCCGAGCAGGAAGCGAATGACGATCAGCCAGGTCATGTTGGGCACGAAGGCCTGCACCAGCGCCAGCACGACGAACATCGTCATCGTTCCCAGGAACATCCAGCGGCGGCCGATCTTGTCGGACAGCCAGCCGCCGATCAGGGCGCCGATCAGCGCGCCGCCCTGCGTGCCGGCGGCGGCGAGCCCGAGTTCGAGCGCGCCCGGATTGTACTGCTCCTTGACGAAGATCAGCACGAAGGCGATCGAATACAGGTCCCACGCCTCGACCAGGATCGAGGCCATCATCAGCCAGCCGACGCGGTTGCCCTTCGGACTGTAGTTCTGCACCAGATAGCGCACGGCGCTATCGATCACCGCCTTCTGCGGTACAGGATCTGTTGCAGTCGCAATACTCATTCCTAGTCCTTCCGTGTTGAAGTCTTACTGACTTGGGCAAGAGGCAGAGGCTCGATGTTGCAGTCGAGCAGGCGGGGGTCGATGCCGGCTTCGAGGTCGACGAACATCTGGTCCATGAAATCGATCAGCGTGTCGCTGGCCTTGACGGCGGCGCCGACGCGCTGGCCGGCAACGGCGTTCAGGATCGCGATGTGCCGGTCGACCGTGCCGGTGAGGTCATGATCCGGCAGCAGGCGATGGTAGATGTAGCCGATGCGGCGATAGATCGTGTGCAGGGGGCGCATGGTGTGCACCAGGAACGCTTCGCCGCTGGCGGCGAGGATCAGCGCATCGATGCGGCGGTCGAACTGGTTGAACTCGTCGATCGACAGGCTGGTCCGCCGTTCGCTCAGCACGCGCTCGATCTGCTGCATCTGGCTGCGATGCGAAAGACTGGCGCGTTCGGCGGCGAGACGCACGACGAAGCGCTCCATGTCGCGGCGCAGCGCCAGCAGCAGGCGCTCGCGCGCCAGATCGATCGGCGCGATCTGCAGGCCGTGGCGAGGGCGGATGATGATCAGCGTGTCGGCTGCGAGCCCGTTGACGGCGGCGTGCACCGGGGTGCGGCCGAAACCGGTGATATCCTGCAACTCCTGCACGGTGAGGAAGCGTCCCGGCTGCAGCGCGCAGTTGACCAGCAGCTCCTCGATCTTGAGGTAGGCCGCCTCGAACAAATTGCCGCCGCCGCGCCGCTGTGCGTCCTCGGTCTCGGGCTTTGCGGTCTCGCGAACGCTTTTGCGTCGCACCATCTGCCTGCCTCTTTGCGTTCCTCCGGCGCGCGTCTCGGCGCCCGCCGTGAGTAGCAATAAACATATTGTGATATATTACAAGAGGGCGTAAGGCTGGCCGCCGCTCGTCACAGATGCAAGAGCAGAGGCAAGCGGCGCCGAACCGGCACTGAAGGGAGAAAGCTCAGTGAAGATCACCGCGATCGAGACCATTCGCACCGAGGAATTCGCCAACGTCATCTGGGTCCGCGTCCATACCGATGCCGGTGTGATCGGTCTCGGCGAGACCTTCTATGGTGCGGGTGCGGTCGAGGCGCAGATCCACGACACCTTTGCCGGACGCCTGCTCGGCCGCGACCCGCTGCGCATCGAAGCCATCCATCGCGACATGCTCAATCTGCCGATGGCGCAGTCTTCGACCGGCGTCGAATATCGTGCGGCCTCCGCCATCGACATCGCCCTGTGGGATCTGTTCGGCAAGGTGTGCGGCCAGCCGGTGCACCAGATGCTCGGCGGCCTATGCCGCGACAAGCAGCGCATCTACAACACCTGCGCCGGCACGCGCTACGTGCGCTCGACCAACATCAGCCCGGTCTCGAACTGGAGCCTGGGGACGGACAGCCAGTACGAGGACCTCGACGGCTTCATGAACCGCGCCGACCAGCTCGCCGAAAACCTGCTGGAAAACGGCATCTCGGCGATGAAGATCTGGCCGTTCGATCCGGCGGCCCAGGAGAATCAGGGCCTCTACATCACCGCGGCGCAGATGAAGCAGGCGGTCCAGCCGTTCGAGAAGATCAGGAAGGCCGTCGGCGACAGGATGGAGATCATGGTCGAATTCCACTCGCTGTGGAATCTGCCGACCGCGAAACAGATCGCGCGTGTGCTGGAGGACTATCAGCCCACCTGGTACGAAGACCCGATCCGCATGAATTCGCCGCAGGCGCTGGCCGAATATGCGCGTTCCACCCATGTCTGGGTCACCGCGAGCGAGACGCTCGGCTCGCGCTACCCTTACAAGGACATGCTCGACCGTGACGCCGCGCATGTGGTGATGGCGGACCTGTGCTGGACCGGCGGTCTCACGGAAGGGCGCAAGATCGCGGCGATGGCCGAGACCTATCACCGTCCGTTCGCGCCGCACGACTGCATCGGCCCGGTCGGCTTCATCGCCGCGGTGCACATGTCGTTCAGCCAGCCTAACACCCTGATCCAGGAATCGGTGCGCGCCTTCTACAAGGGCTGGTACAACGAGCTTGTCACGACGATGCCGCTGATCAAGGATGGCTATGTTTATCCCATGGAAGGGCCGGGCCTCGGCGTCGATCTGCTGCCTGCCGTGTTCGAGCGCCCCGACCTGACCGTCCGCCGCAGCAACGCGTGAGTGAATCATGTCAACGTCGCTTTTCGATCTTTCCGGCAAGACCGCCCTGGTGACCGGCTCCTCGCGCGGGCTGGGGCGAGCGATCGCCGAAGGCTTTGCGAAAGCCGGGGCGCGGCTCGTCATCAACGGCACGGACAAGGCGCGCGCGGAAGCGGCCGCCGGTGAATTCCGTGCGGCCGGATTCCAGGCCCAGGCGGCCGCGTTCGACGTGACCGACGAGGCCGCGATCATCGCGGCGTTCGAACGCCTCGATGCCGAGGGTTTGCCGATCGACATCCTGGTCAACAATGCCGGCATCCAGCACCGCAAGCCGCTGGTCGAATTCACGACCGAGGAGTGGCGTCGCGTCATCGAGACCAATCTGACCAGCGCCTTCGTGATCGGCCGCGAAGCCGCCAGGCGGATGATCCCGCGGGGCCGCGGCAAGATCATCAATATCGGCTCGCTGGCGAGCGAGCTGGCGCGCCCCACCGTGGGGCCCTACACCGCGGCAAAGGGCGGCATCCGCAACCTGACCAAGGCGATGGCGGTCGAATGGGCCGCGCACGGCATCCAGGCCAATGCGATCGGTCCGGGCTACATGCTCACCGACATGAACCAGGCGCTGATGAGCAACCCCGATTTCAACACCTGGCTGATGTCGCGCATCCCCTCGAAGCGCTGGGGACGTCCCGACGAACTGGTCGGCACGGCGATCTTCCTGGCCTCCGAGGCATCGAGCTATGTCAACGGCCAGACCATCTATGTCGATGGCGGCATGCTGGCGTCGATGTAGGATCGGCCGACGAGACGAGACACAAGCGAGACAGGAAGGAGCAGCCCATGCGTGCCGTCGTGATTCACGCGCCCAAGGATCTGCGCATCGACAGTTTTCCCGATCTGGCGCCGGGAGCCGGCGAGGTCCGGGTGAAGATCGAGGCCGGCGGCATCTGCGGCTCGGACCTGCACTACTACCATCACGGCGGCTTCGGCACCGTACGCATCAAGCAGCCGATGGCGCTGGGGCACGAGATCGCCGGCGTGATCGCGGCGGTCGGGGCCGGCGTGACGGGCTTGTCCGAAGGCACGCGGGTCGCCGTCAATCCGAGCCTGCCATGCGGGAGATGTGCGTATTGCCGCGAGGGGCTGCGCAACCAGTGCCTGGACATGCGCTTCATGGGCAGCGCGATGCGTGATCCCCACATCCAGGGCGGCTTCCGCGAATTCGTCACCGTCGATGCCTCGCAGGCGGTGCCGATCGCGCCGTCGCTGTCAACAGGGGAAGCTGCGATGGCCGAGCCGCTGTCGGTGTGCCTGCATGCCGCGCATCAGGCCGGCTCGCTGCTCGGCAAGCGCGTGCTGGTGACCGGCTGCGGCCCGATCGGCGCGCTGTCGATCCTGGTCGCGCGCTACGGCGGCGCGGCCGAAATCGTCGCGACCGATGTCGCCGAGGCGCCGCTGGCGGTGGCGCGAACGCTCGGTGCCAGCCATGCCCTCAACGTCGGCGCGGAGCCGTCGGCGCTCGATCCGTGGCGGGCCGGCAAGGGCACGTTCGACGTGCTGTTCGAAGCCTCCGGCAATCAGGCCGCCCTGCGGGCCGCGCTCGACGTCATGAGGCCGGGCGGCGTCATCGTCCAGCTCGGGCTCGGCGGCGAGATGACCTTGCCGCTCAACACGCTGGTCACGAAGGAGCTGCAATTGCGCGGCACGTTTAGGTTCGACCGCGAATTCGAGCTGGCGCTGCGGCTGATGGGCGAGGGACTGCTGGACGTGAAGCCCCTGATCTCGGCTGTGCTGCCGTTCGAGCAGGCGGTGACCGCCTTCGAGCTCGCCAGCGATCGGAGCCGGTCGATGAAGGTTCATTTGACGTTTTGACGGATGGATTGACGCCGATGAAAGTCGCCTGCATCGGAGAGTGCATGGTGGAATTCGCGCAGGAGGACGGCTCGCTGTTCCGGCGCGGCTTCGGCGGCGACACGCTCAACACGGCGCTGTATCTGTCCCGGCTCGGCGTGGCGACGTCCTACGTCACCGCGCTCGGCGACGATCCGCTGAGCGCGATGATGCTGGCGGCGTGGCGCGAGGAGGGCATCGACACCTCGGAGGTGCTGAGGGTCGAGGGCCGCGTGCCCGGCCTCTACATGATCGAGCGCGACGCCAGGGGCGAGCGCAGCTTCCTGTATTGGCGCGACCGCGCGCCGGCGCGCGAGCTGTTCGACCGTGCCGATTCCGCCATGCTCGACCGTCTCGCCCGCTTCGACTGGCTCTATCTGTCCGGCATCAGCCTCTCGCTCTACGGCGAGACCGGCAAGGCCAAGCTGCGCGAACTGCTCACGGTGGCGCGCCAGCGCGGCGCCCGCGTCGTGTTCGACGGCAACTACCGGCCGCGCGGCTGGGTCAGCCGTGAGGCGGCGCAGCGCGCCTTCCGCGCCATCCTGCCGCTGGTCGACATCGCGCTGCCGACATTGGAGGACGAGCAGATGCTGTTCGGCGATGCCGACGCCTCGGTCAGCCTGCGCCGTTTCAAGGAGGCCGGGGTCGGCGAGGTCGTGGTGAAGCGCGGGCCGCGCGGCTGCCTGATCCATGCCGATGGCGTCCTGGTCGACATCGCGCCGCCCGCCGTGCTGCAGCCGGTCGACACCACGGCCGCGGGCGATTCCTTCAACGCGGGCTATCTGGCCGCACGGATCAAGGGCGCGCCGCCGCGCAAAGCCGCGCTGGCGGGGCACCGGCTGGCCGGCGCCGTGATCATGTCGCCGGGCGCCGTGATTCCGGCCGCGGCGATGCCGCGGGACATTCTGACGATGAGCGAGGGGTGATGAACGGTCTGGACAAGCGCGCGAAGCTCGATGCGGTGTTTGCGCTGGCGCCGGTGATCCCGGTGATCACGATCGACGATGCCGCACAGGCCGTGCCGCTCGCGCACGCGCTCGTTGCCGGCGGTCTGCGCGTCATCGAAATTACTCTGCGCACACAGGCCGGCCTCGATGCCGCACGCGCGATCATCGATGGGGTGCCGGACGCGGTGGTCGGCATCGGCACCGTGCTGACGCCGTCGGACTACGAACGCGCCGCCAAGCTTGGCGCCGCCTTTGCGATCAGTCCGGGGATGTCGATCGAACTGCTGGACGCGGCCAATGCGGGCGGGCTGCCGTTCGCGCCGGGCATCCAGACGCCATCGGACCTGATCGCCTGCGTGACGCGCGGCTATGAGTTGGTGAAATTCTTCCCGGCGGTGCCGGCTGGCGGGCTCGCCGCGCTCGACGCCTTGGCGGGGCCGTTCCCGAACGTGCGCTTCTGTCCGACCGGCGGCATCAATCTCGGCAACGCGGCACAGTGGCTGCAGCACAAGAAGGTCGTTGCGATCGGCGGCTCCTGGGTTGCGCCGGCGGCGGCCATCAAGGCCGGTGCCTGGGCCGCCATCGAGCAGCGCGCTCGCGAGGCGGCGGCGCTGCGCTGATCCAACTCCGGCTAGGGCCGAGATCAAGGTGACGTCGGCTGTCGTTTTTTGGCAGCGCAGCATTGCACGCTCGCACCGACTCCAACGGAGTTTTCTCAAAAAGTATTACAGTCAAATAATATGACTAGTCAGGCCCTGTGTTCCGTGGAATAACGGGCTTCGCCGGCCGTTGAGGCCGGTGGAAAGGTGCGACGACACCGCTCGAAAGCGGCGCGCATTCAAAAACAGATGATTTTGGGAGAACGCCTGATGACCCTGAAAGCCCTCTTTGCGGCCTCGGCAACGGCCGCCTTGTTGCTTGCTCACCCTGCCGGCGCCGCCGAACTGACCGTCGGATTTTCGCAGATCGGATCGGAGTCCGGCTGGCGCGCCGCCGAGACCTCGGTCTCGAAGCAGGAGGCCGCCAAGCGCAAGGTCAATCTCAAGATCGCCGACGCGCAGCAGAAGCAGGAGAATCAGATCAAGGCGATCCGCTCGTTCATCGCGCAGGGCGTAGGCGCGATCTTCCTCGCGCCGGTCGTGGCCTCGGGCTGGGACTCTGTGCTGAAGGAAGCCAAGGAAGCCAAGATTCCGGTGGTGCTGCTCGACCGCGACATCGATCCCTCGGGCAAGGACCTCTATCTGACCGCCGTCACCTCCGACAGCGTCCACGAAGGCGAGGTCGCCGGCGAGTGGCTCGCCAAGACCGTCGGCGGCAAGGCCTGCAATGTCGTCGAGCTGCAGGGCACGGTCGGCGCCAGCGTCGCCACCAACCGCAAGAAGGGGTTTGACGCGGTCATCGCCAAGAACGCCAATTTGAAGGTCGTGCGCAGCCAGACCGGCGACTTTACCCGCGCCAAGGGCAAGGAAGTGATGGAGAGCTTCATCAAGGCCGAGAACGGCGGCAAGTCGATCTGCGCGGTCTATGCCCACAACGACGACATGATGGTCGGCGCGATCCAGGCGATGAAGGAAGCCGGCCTCAAGCCGGGCAAGGACGTCCTCACTGTTTCGATCGACGCCGTGCCGGATATCTTCAAGGCGATCGCGGCAGGTGAAGCCAATGCTACGGTGGAGCTGACGCCGAACATGGCCGGTCCCGCGCTCGACGCGATCATCGCCTACAAGGACAAGGGCACCGTCCCGCCGAAGTGGATCCAGACCGAATCGAAGCTCTACACTGCGGCCGACGATCCGCAGAAGGTCTACGACAGCAAGAAGGGTCTCGGCTACTGAGCCCAAGCTGCTGCGCCGTCGTCCCGGCGTTTGCCGGGCCGATGGACGATAGGTCGCTGGCGTCCGCACATCGTGCGGGCGCGTCAACCTTCCTGGTGATCGCCAAGTAGTTCGTCATGTTTGATGGTTCAGCTCCGCCGGCGACCCGTCCAGCCCTGCTGGACATCCGCGGCTTGGCCAAGAGCTTCGGTGCGCTGAAGGCGCTCGATGCTGTCGACTTCACGCTGGGTGAGGGCGAGATTCACGCACTGCTCGGCGAGAACGGTGCCGGCAAGTCGACCCTGATCAAGGTGGTTACCGGGGTGTTCGCGCGCGATGCCGGCACCGTGCTGCTTGCGGACCGCGAGATCGCGCCGCGCTCCGCCAAGGATGCGCTCGATGCCGGCATTGCCACCGTCTATCAGGAGGTGAACCTGCTGCCGAACCTCTCGGTGGCGCAGAACCTCTATCTCGGCCGGCAACCGACGCGCTTCGGCGTCGTGCGCGAAGCCGAGATGAAGCGGCGTGCGCATGCGCTGCTGCTGGACTACGGCCTGGACATCGATGTCGGCGCGCCGCTTTCGAGCTACTCGGTCGCCGTCCAGCACATCACCGCCATCGCGCGCGCCGTCGACCTCTCCGCGCGCGTCCTCATCCTCGACGAGCCGACCGCGAGTCTCGACCGCCACGAGGTCGAGATCCTCTTCAAGGTCATGCGCAAGCTCGCGGCTGATGGCATCGGCATCGTCTTCGTCAGTCACTTCCTCGATCAGGTCTACGAGATCTGCGATCGCGTCACCGTGCTGCGCAACGGCCGCCTGATCGGCACGCGCGACATCACCGAGCTGCCGCGGCTCGATCTGATCCGCATGATGCTGGGTCGCGAGCTGGCGGAGACCACCGGCGAGCGTGCGGCGAGCCAGCCCGAGACCGCGCGCGAAGTCTGCGTCAGCTTCAAGGGCTATGGCAAGCAGGGCTACCTCGCGCCGTTCGATCTCGAGCTGCGCCGTGGCGAGGTGGTCGGGCTCGCCGGCCTGCTCGGCTCTGGCCGCACCGAGACGGCGCGGCTGGTGTTCGGCGCCGAGCGCGCCGACAGCGGCGAGGCCACCGTGGACGGCAAGGCCGTAAGGCTGAATTCGCCGCGCGATGCCGCAGGCCTCGGCTTCGGCTATTGCCCTGAGGAGCGCAAGACCGAGGGCATCGTCGCCGATCTGACCGTGCGCGAGAACATCATCCTGGCGCTGCAGGCGCGGCGCGGCCTGCACCGGCCGCTGTCGCGGCGCGAGCAGGACGAGATCGCGCTACGCTACATCCGCATGCTCGATATCAGGCCGCCTGATCCGGAACGGCCGATCGGGCTGTTGTCCGGCGGCAATCAGCAGAAGGCCTTGCTGGCGCGCTGGCTCGCGACGTCGCCAAAACTTCTGGTGCTGGACGAGCCGACCCGCGGCATCGATGTCGGCGCCCATGCCGAGATCATTCGTCTCGTTCGTGAATTGTGCGAGCAGGGGCTGGCGCTGCTCGTGATCTCCTCCGAACTCGACGAGATCGTCACCTATTCCAACCGCGTCGTCGTGCTGCGCGATCGCGCCCATGTCGAGGAGCTCAAGGGCGACGCGGTCGAGGTCTCCAGCATCCTCGCCGCGATCGCCGCCGACAGCGAGCCTGTGCACGAGGCCGCATCATGACGCTCCGCATTCCGCGCCGTGGTCTCGCGCAAGCGCTGGCACTGATCGTGATCCTGATGATCGATCGCGCGGTGTCGCCGCAGTTCTTCAACCTGCATCTGCAGGATGGAAGGCTGTTCGGCAGCGTCATCGACGTGCTCAACCGCGGCACGCCGGTGGCGCTGCTGTCGCTCGGCATGGTGCTGGTGATCGCGACCGGCGGCATCGACCTCTCGGTCGGTGCGGTCATGGCGATCGCGGGCGCCACTGCGGCCAGCCTCGCCGACACCCATTCGCTGCCGGTCGTCATCGGCTCCGCGCTCGCCGTCGGGCTCGTCTGCGGACTCTGGAACGGCATCCTCGTCGCCGTGCTGCGCATCCAGCCGATCGTCGCTACGCTCATCCTGATGGTCGCCGGGCGCGGCATCGCGCAACTCATCACCGAGGGCCGCATCGTCACCTTCACCTCGGCCGATCTGGTGTGGATGGGCAACGGCGCCGTGCTCGGCCTGCCGACGCCGATCGTGATCGCGATCGGCATGCTGCTGCTGACCGCCGGGGTCGTGCGCGGCACCGCGCTGGGGCTCTTGATCGAGGCGACCGGCGGCAATGCGCGCGCCAGCGAGCTGTCCGGCGTCGGCACCCGCGCCATGATCCTGTCGGTGTATATCTGGTGCGGCATCTGCGCGGCGCTCGCCGGCGTAATTGCCGCGGCGGACATCATGGGCGCCGATGCCAACAATGCCGGCCTCTGGCTCGAGCTCGACGCGATCCTCGCGGTCGTGATCGGCGGCACGTCGCTGTTCGGCGGCCGCTTCAGCCTGGTGCTGGCGGTGGCCGGCGCGATGATCATCCAGGCCATGAACACCGGCATCCTGCTGTCGGGCTATCCGCCGGAGCTCAATCTGCTGGTGAAGGCCGTCGTTGTGCTCGCCGTGCTGCTGGCGCAGTCGCCGCGGCTCGGCGATCTCCGGCGATTCACGGCGCGCTGGCGGAGGACCAAGCCATGAAGGCATCGACCTCGGTTGCGATCACCGCCATCGTGCTCGTCGCCGGCTTCGTGCTGTGCGCGCTGCAGTTCCCGAACATCGCCTCGACCCGCGTCGTCGCCAATCTGCTCACCGACAACGCCTTCCTCGGCATCGTCGCGGCCGGCATGACCTTCGTCATCGTCTCCGGCGGCATCGATCTGTCGGTCGGTTCGGTGATCGGCTTCACCACGGTGTTCGTGGCGCTGGCGGTCGAGCGCTGGGGCCTCCCGCCGCTCGCCGCGTTTGCGCTGGTGCTGGTGCTGTGCGCGCTGTTCGGCGCGGCGATGGGCGCCGTCATCCACATCTTCGACCTGCCGCCTTTCATCGTGACGCTCGCAGGCATGTTCCTCGCCCGCGGCGTCAGCTTCCTGCTGTCGACCGAGTCGATTCCGATCACCGCGCCGGTCTACAGCGCCGTCTCCGATTTCGCGATCCGGCTGCCCGGCGGCGGGCGGCTCACCGCGATCGCAATTGCGATGCTGGTCATCCTGGTGTTCTGCGCGCTGCTGCTGCACCTCACCCGTTTCGGTGCCAACGTCTATGCGCTCGGCGGCAGCCGCGCCGCGACCGCCCTGATGGGCATTCCGGTCGGGTCGATGACGGTTCGCATCTATATGCTGTCGAGCGTGCTCGCCGGCCTCGCCGGCATCGTCTTCTCCTTCTACACGGCCGCCGGCTATTCTCTCTCGGCGGTCGGCGTCGAGCTCGACACCATCGCCGCGGTGGTGATCGGCGGAACTCTGTTGACGGGCGGACAGGGCTCCGTCATCGGCACCTTCCTTGGCGTCCTGATCCAGGGCATGATCCAGACCTACATCAATTTCGACGGCACGCTGTCGAGCTGGTGGACCAAGATCGCCACGGGGGTTCTGTTGTTCGTTTTCATTGCGCTGCAACAAGGTCTGATGGCGCTGGCGCGCCGCTCATCCATCAAGCCGGCGGGGGCCAAGCCCGTGGGAGCGAGGACATGACCTCGCAAATCCTCTCGATTCCGACCCGGCGCGCGCACTCCAACCATGCCGAGGTCGCCCGCAGCATCGGCATCGACATCATTTCCGGCCGTCTGGGCGAGGGCACACGATTGCCCGGCGATGCCGAGCTGACGGCGACGTTCGGTGTGTCGCGCCCCGTCTTGCGCGAGAGCGTCAAGACGCTGGTCGCGAAAGGCCTGCTGTCGACCAAGGCGCGCGTCGGCACCGTGGTACGCGGACGCTCGGACTGGAACATGTTCGATCCTGACGTGCTGGCCTGGCATCTCGATGCCGGCATCGACAAGCGCTTCCTTGCCGATCTCGCCGAGATCAGGCTGGCGATCGAGCCGCGCGCCGCGGCGCTCGCGGCGGAACGCCGCAGCGAGGACGATCTCGCCGCGATGGGCGAGGCGATGGCCCGGATGGAGCGTGAGCCGTCGACCTCCGTCGCGTTTGCCGAGGCGGACCTGGCCCTCCACATCGCGATCGCCAATGCGTCGGGCAATCCCTTCATGCGCTCGATCGGCGCCGTCATCGAAGCCGCGCTGCGCGCCTCGTTCGTCCTGAGCGCGCCGGTCGAGACGGCTGATCGCGACACCGTGCTGGTCTGGCACCAGCGCATCATCGACGCGATTGCCGCCGGAGAGCCCGAGGCAGCCTCCGAAGCGATGATCGAAGTCATCTACAACGGCCGGCGGCGCCATGCGCAGTCGGCTGCACGAACGGATCGGGAATGACCAACGACAACGAGAAGAAGACGCTGCGGAGCCAGGCGTGGTTCGGCCGCCAGGACAAGATGGGCTTCTATTATCGCTCATTCCTGAAGAACAGCGGCACGCCGCAGGACCGTTTCGACGGCCGTCCGGTCATCGGCATCTGCAACACCTGGTCAGAGCTGACGCCCTGCAACGGGCATTTCCGCGTCATCGCCGAGCATGTCCGCCAGGGCGTGCTCGACGCCGGCGGCTATCCGCTGGAGTTTCCGGTTTCCTCGCTCGGCGAGGTGACGATGCGCCCGACCGCAATGCTGTTCCGCAACCTCGCCTCGATGGACGTCGAGGAGGCGATCCGCGCCCATCCGCTCGACGGTGTCGTGCTGCTGATGGGCTGCGACAAGACCACGCCGGCGCTGCTGATGGGCGCGGCCTCGGCGGATCTTCCGACGATCGGTGTGTCCGGTGGTCCGCAGCTGCGCGGCGTCTATCGCGGCCAGATCATCGGCTCCGGCACCAACATCATCTCGATGAGCGAGCAACTGCGCGCCGGCGAGATCACGCTCGCCGAGTTCCACGAGGCCGAGGCCGGCATGAACCGCTCCGCCGGCAGCTGCATGACCATGGGCACGGCGTCGACCATGGCCTCGATGGTCGAGGCGCTCGGCATCGGCCTGCCGGAGAACGCCGCGATTCCCGCTGCCGACGCGCGGCGCAATCTGCTGGCGCGCATGGCCGGGCGGCGCATCGTCGAGATGGTGGCCGAGGATCTCAAGCCATCGGACATCCTGACGCGGCAGGCGTTCGAGAACGCGATCCGGACGCTCGCTGCGATCGGCGGCTCGACCAATGCGGTCGTGCATCTGCTCGCGATCGCCGGCCGTATCGGCGTCGAACTGACGCTGGCGGACTTCGACCGGCTGTGCCGCGACGTGCATTGCCTGGTCGACCTGATGCCGTCGGGACGTTTCCTGATGGAGGATTTCTACTACGCGGGCGGTCTGCCGGTCGTGCTGCGCGCGCTCGGCGAACGCGGGCTGCTGCACAAGGAGGCGCGCACCGTCAACGGCAAGACATTGTGGGACAATGTCGCGACGGCGGCCTGCTGGAACACGGACGTGATCACGCCGTTCGAAGCGCCGTTCAAGGCCGAAGGCGGCATCGCCATTCTCAGCGGCAACCTTGCGCCGAACGGCGCGGTCATCAAGCCGTCGGCGGCTTCGCCGGAACTGATGAAGCACACCGGCCGCGCGGTGGTGTTCGAGAGCGTCGAAGAGATGCACGATGCGGTCGATGACGACACGCTCGACATCGACGCCTCCTGCATCATGGTGCTGAAGAATTGCGGCCCGAAGGGCTATCCGGGCATGGCCGAGGTCGGCAACATGCCGCTGCCGGCCAAGCTGCTGCGCCAGGGCGTGCGCGACATGATCCGCATCTCCGATGCGCGCATGTCGGGCACCGCCTATGGCACCGTCGTCCTGCATGTCGCGCCGGAAGCCACCGTCGGCGGACCGCTGGCGCTGGTGAAGAACGGCGACATGATCACGCTCGACGTCGCCGCCCGCGCGCTGCATCTGCATGTCAGCGACGAGGAACTGGCCGCGCGCCGCGCCGCCTGGACGCCGCCTGCGCCGCATGCCGCCCGCGGCTATCAGAAGCTCTATATCGATCACGTGCTGCAGGCCGATCGCGGCGTCGATTTCGATTTTCTCGTCGGCCGCAGCGGCTCGCCCGTGCCGCGCGACAATCACTAGAGGTGCCGCATGACCGCTTCCTCCAGAAAGCTCTACAAGGGCGTCTTCCCGGTCGCGCCGACCGTCTTCGACGCCGACGGCCGTCTCGATCTCGAAGGCCAGAAGCGCGCGATCGATTTCATGATCGACGCCGGCTCGCACGGCATCTGCATCCTCGCGAACTTCTCCGAACAGTTCGTGCTGACCGACGACGAGCGCGATCTCGTCATGACCACGGTGCTGGAGCATGTCGCGGGCCGCGTGCCGATCATCGTCACGACCACGCATTTCTCGACCTTCGTCTGCGCCGAGCGCTCGCGCCGCGCGCAGGACAAGGGCGCCGCGATGGTCATGGTGATGCCGCCCTATCACGGCGCCACCTTCCGCGTGCCCGACAGCTCGATCTACGAGTTCTATCGCGGCGTGTCGGACGCGATCTCGATTCCGATCATGGTTCAGGACGCCCCGGTCGCGGGCACGCCGCTGTCGGTATCGCTGCTGGCGCGCATGGCCAAGGAGATCGAGAACCTCGCCTATTTCAAGATCGAGGTGCCGCGCGCGGCCGACAAGCTGCGCGCGCTGATCGAGGCGGGCGGTGCAGCCATCGAGGGCCCGTGGGACGGCGAGGAGGCGATCACGCTGATGGCCGACCTCGACGCCGGCGCCACCGGCGCCATGACCGGCGGCGGCTATCCCGACGGCATCCGCAAGATCATCGATCCGTATTTTGCAGGCGATCGCGAGGCTGCGGCCGCGGCCTATGAGCGCTGGCTGCCGCTGATCAATTACGAGAACCGGCAGTGCGGGCTTGCGACCTGCAAGATCCTGATGAAGGCGGGCGGCGTCATCCGTCACGACACCTTGCGCAGTCCGCAGCCGGCGATCCATCCGGCGACGCAGAAGGGTCTGATCGAGATCGCGCGCCGGCTCGACCCGGTCGTGCTGCGCTGGGGGCGCTAGAGATGAGCGAGCTTCGTGTCGCCATTGTCGGCTTCGGCAAGATCGCGCGGGACCAGCACGTGCCGGCGATCGCCGCCACCGATGGCGTGAGATTGACGGCGGTGGCGAGCCGCAATGCCTCGCTGCCCGGCCTGCCGCATTTCGGCACCATCGAGGAACTGCTGCGCGACGGTCCCGAGATCGACGCCGTCGCGCTGTGCACACCGCCGCAGGTCCGGCGCGCGCAGGCGCTCGCTGCGCTCGAGGCCGGCAAGCATGTGATGCTGGAAAAGCCGCCGGGGGCCGCCGTCAGCGAGCTCGATCCGCTGATCGCGCTCGCGGCGGCCAGACAGCGCACGCTGTTTGCGACCTGGCATTCGCGCTACGCACCGGCGGTCGAGCCCGCGCGCGAGTGGCTGTCCTCGCGCAAGATCCGCAGCGTCCGCATCGACTGGAAGGAGGACGTGCGCGTCTGGCATCCGGGGCAGGCTTGGATCTGGGAGCCGGGTGGTCTCGGCGTGTTCGATCCCGGCATCAACGCGCTATCGATCCTGACGCGCATCCTGCCCGAGCCGGTGTTCGTGACTGAGGCGGAGCTGGCGTTCCCGTCCAACCGTCAGGCGCCGATCGCGGCCAACCTGTCGCTGACCACGGCCAGCGACCTGCCGATCGCGGCCGAGTTCGATTTCCGCCAGACCGGACCACAGAGCTGGGATATCCGGATCGAGACCGACGAGGGACAATTGAAACTGTCCCTGGGCGGTGCGCGCATGACCTTGGACGATCGGCCGCTGGTCGACGAGAAGGAGCAGGAATATTCCGGGCTCTATCGTCGCTTCGTCGAGCTTGCCAGGACCGGCGCGAGCGATGTCGATCTCGCGCCGCTGCGACTCGTTGCCGACGCGTTCCTGCTCGGCCGCCGCAACATCGTCGAGCCATTCGAGGACTGAGCCATGGTCGAGCAGGCGCGGATCACCCGGGGTATCTTCGGAACGCTGCCGGACGGCCGCGACGTCGAGCGCGTCGTGTTGCGCGGTACCGACGGCTTCGAGGCGCGGATCATCACGTTCGGCGCGGCGCTGCAGGCGCTGCTGGTGCCGGATGCGCGAGGCGCCGTCGACGACGTCGTGCTCGGCCATGACGACCTGCTCAGCTATGTCAAGTTCCGGAAATTTTTCGGCGCCACGGTCGGGCGCTATGCCAACCGCATCGCCGGCGCGCGCTTCACGCTCGATGGCGACGACGTGCGGCTGGACGCCAATGACGGCGCGCACGCGCTGCATGGCGGCCCCGACGGCTTCGACCGCAAGCTTTGGCAGATCGTTGCGGCGGAAGAGGGCGAGCAGCCCTCGGTGACGCTGCTGTATGTCAGCCCGGACGGCGAAGCCAGCTATCCGGGACGGCTCGACGTTCGCGTCACCTATCAGCTGACCGGCCCGATGGAATTGTCCGTCTCGTTCAGTGCCCGCACCACGCGCGCGACGGTCGTCAACCTGACCAATCACAGCTTCTTCAATCTCGACGGCCTCTCAGCCGGCACCGGCATTCTCGATCATCGTCTGACGCTGGCGGCCGATCACTATCTCGCCATCGACGAGACGGCGATCCCCCTGGCCGAGCCGCCGCGCGCCGTCGCCGGCACGCCGTTCGATTTTCGTGACCCGCATCCGGTCGGCGCGCGCATCCGCGCCGACGATCCACAGATCAGATGCGGCCGCGGCTATGACCATAATTTCTGTCTCCGCGACGGCGCCGGCGTGCGTCTCGCGGCGCGGCTGGAGTCGCCGCGGTCGGGACGGGTCATGGAGCTGCTGACCGATCAGCCAGGTCTGCAGATCTATTCCGGCAACTATCTCGATGCGACGACCAGCGGCAAGGGACGCGCGTTCCGGCAGTCCGACGCCATCTGCCTGGAGCCGCAGGCGTGGCCGGACAGCCCGAACCGGCCGGACTTTCCGAGCCCGCACCTGTCACCCGACGATGTGTACGGCCACAGGACCGTGTATCGCTTCTCGACGGCGGGAGCTTCCTGATGATGGAGCAGGTGCCGACCACGATCCTGTGTGCCGAGCGCTGCCATCTCGGCGAGGGGCCGACCTATGATCCCGCGACCGACACCGCCTGGTGGTTCGACATTCGCGAAGGCGTGCTGTTCGAGGCCGGCATCGGCAGCGGCGAGGTCCGCCGCCATGGGCTGGGGCGGATGGCGAGCGCACTCGGCCGCATCGATGCCGACCGCCAGCTGATCGTCGCCGAGGACGGGCTCTACATCCGCACCATCGCCGACGGCGTGCTGTCGCTCTATCGGCCGCTCGAAGCCGACAATCCGGCGACGCGGTCGAACGACTCGCGCGTGCATCCCTCGGGCACGTTCTGGATCGGCACCATGGGCCGCAAAGCCGAGTACGGCCTGGGCGCGATCTACGCGCTGCATCGGGGCGAAATCATCCGGCTGTTCCCCAACGTCACGATTCCCAACGCGATCTGCTTCTCGCCGGACGGTTCGGTCGGCTATTTCGCCGACACCGACGAGAACGTGCTCTACCGCGTCGCGCTCGACCTGGAGACGGGCCTGCCGCGCGGCGAGCCCGAGGTGCTGCTGCGCCATGCCGGCGTCGGCGGGCTCGACGGCGCCGTCGTCGATGCCGAGGGCCGGATCTGGAACGCGCGCTGGGGCGGCGGTTGCGTCGACGTCTATAGCCCGCAGGGCGAGCATCTGCGCTGCATCGCGGTTCCCGCCAGCCAGGCGAGCTGCCCGGCCTTCGTCGGCTCCGACCTGTCGCGCCTGCTGGTCACCTCGGCCTGGCAGGACATGGACGAGGCGGCCAAGGCGGCCGATCCCGGCCACGGCCAAACTTTCCTGCTGGATGTCGGATGCCGCGGCCGCGCCGAGCCCGACGTCAAGCTCTCCACCTGAGAGGAGGAACAATCAGTCAAGCGTGGTTCAGCCTAACAGCTATCTGGTATCGAGATAAGCGATCGCGTATTCATTGTCCAAATTCGAAAATCCAAAGGGAGTGTAGACATGCTGAAGATGAAGACCATCATGGCCGCCGCGTTGGCCGGCCTCGGCGCGGTGGCGCTGTCCGGCGCCGCAATGGCCCAGAGCAAGGGGACCGTCGGCATCGCGATGCCGACCAAGTCCTCGGCACGCTGGATCGACGACGGCAACAACATCGTGAAGGTGCTGAAGGATCGCGGCTACAACACCGATCTGCAATATGCCGAGGACGACATTCCGAACCAGCTCTCGCAGGTCGAGAACATGGTCACCAAGGGCGCCAAGGTGCTGGTCATCGCGGCGATCGACGGCACCACGCTGTCGGACGTGCTGAAGCAGGCCAAGGCCAAAGGCATCACCGTGATCGCCTATGACCGCCTGATCCGCGATACGCCGAACCTCGACTATTACGCGACCTTCGACAACTTCCAGGTCGGCGTGCTGCAGGCGCAATCGATCGTCGACAAGCTCGGCCTGAAGGACGGCAAGGGGCCGTTCAACATCGAGCTGTTCGGCGGCTCGCCGGACGACAACAACGCCTACTTCTTCTACAACGGCTCGATGTCGGTGCTGCAGCCCTACATCGACTCCGGCAAGCTCAAGGTCGCCTCCGGCCAGATGGGCATGGACAAGGTCGCGACGCTGCGCTGGGACGGCGCCACCGCCCAGGCCCGCATGGACAACCTGCTCAGCGCCTATTACGGCAACAAGCGTGTCGACGCGGTGCTGTCGCCCTATGACGGCCTCTCGATCGGCATCATCTCGTCCCTGAAGGGCGTCGGCTATGGCAGCGGCAACCAGCCGATGCCGGTCATCTCCGGCCAGGACGCGGAGGTGCCGTCGGTCAAGGCGATCCTGCGTGGCGACCAGTACTCGACGATCTTCAAGGACACCCGCGATCTCGCCAAGGTCACCGCCGACATGGTCGATGCCTCGCTGAGCGGCAAGGAAGTCACGGTCAACGACACCAAGACCTACAACAACGGTGTCAAGGTCGTGCCGTCCTACCTGCTCAAGCCGGTCGTGGTCGACAAGAGCAATTGGGAGAAGGTCCTGATCGAAGGCGGCTACTACAAGAAGTCGCAGGTCGAGTAATCACGATCGGCCGGCGAGCGCGGTCATGCGCTCGCCGGCCACTCTCGTCCGAGTGAGCTCCAGTGTTGCGGGATACAAGGCGATGACGGCAATCCTCGAGATGCGTAGCGTCAGCAAGAGCTTCGTGGGCGTGCAGGCGCTCCGCGACGTCAGCTTCACGGTTTCGGCGGGCGAGATCCACGCCCTCGTCGGCGAGAACGGCGCCGGCAAGTCGACGCTGATGAAGGTGCTGAGCGGCGTCTATCCGTACGGCCGCTACGAGGGCCAGATCATTTTCGAGGGCGAGGAGCGGCGCTTCCGCGACATCAATGATTCCGAGGCGCTCGGCATCATCATCATCCACCAGGAACTCGCGCTGATCCCGCTGATGTCGATCGCCGAGAACATCTTCCTGTCGCATGCGCCACAGCGCTTCGGCGTCATCGATCGCGACGAGGTCTACCGGCGAACGCAGCAATTGCTCGCCCAGGTCGGTCTCAAGGAATCGCCGGACACCCTGATCACCGATCTCGGCGTCGGCAAGCAGCAGCTGGTCGAGATCGCCAAGGCGCTGTCCAAGCGGGTCAAGCTCCTGATCCTGGACGAGCCGACGGCGAGCCTCAACGAGGCCGACAGCCAGGCGCTGCTCGATCGCCTCGTCAGCTTCCGCGAGCAGGGCATCTCCTCGATCCTGATCACCCACAAGCTCAACGAGGTCGCCCGCGTCGCCGACCGCATCACCGTGCTGCGCGACGGCCGCACCGTCGATAGCATCGACTGCCGCGCCGAGCCGGTCCTGGAGGACCGGATCATCAAGAGCATGGTCAATCGCGACATGGCGCATCGTTTCCCGGAGCGCCAGCCCAAGATCGGCGAGCCGGTGTTCACGGTCGAGAACTGGTCGGTCTATCACCCGCAGCATCCCGACCGGCAGGTGATCAAGAATGTCGACTTCACGGTGCGCCGCGGCGAGATCGTCGGGATTGCCGGCTTGATGGGCGCGGGGCGGACCGAATTCGCCATGAGCCTGTTCGGCCGCTCCTGGGGCGTGAATATCACGGGCCGCGCGCGTCTGGAGGGCCACGACGTCCAGCTCACCAGCGTGCCCGCGGCGATCGATGCCGGCCTTGCCTATGTCACCGAGGACCGCAAGCAGCTCGGCCTGATCCTGGCCGACGACGTCCGCAAGAACATCACGCTGGCCAGCCTCGCCCAGGTCGCGCCGAAGGGGGTCATCGACGACATCGCCGAGCTCAAGGCGGCGTCCGGCTACCGCGGCCGGATGCGGATCCGCTGCTCGGACGTCTACCAGGAGGCCGGCCAGCTCTCGGGCGGCAACCAGCAGAAGGTGGTGCTGTCGAAATGGCTGATGACCGATCCCAAGGTGTTGATCCTGGATGAGCCGACGCGCGGCATCGACGTTGGCGCAAAATACGAGATTTACTGTATCATCCAGGAGCTTGCCGATGCGGGCCGGGGTGTCGTCGTGATCTCGTCGGAGATGCCCGAACTGCTCGGGATCTGCGACCGCATCTGCGTGATGAATGACGGCGCCTTCGTCGGCGAGTTCGCCGGGGAGGATGCGACGCAAGAAAAGATCATGCGCGCCATCATGCGCAACGAAGCCATCAAGAACCAGGAGACGGCCGCGTAAGCGGTCGGGAGGACGCCAGCAATGACCGACAAGACGGTTTCGCTCCCGGAGGAGAAGTCGCACGGCGGCTTCCTGAAGAACAATCTGCGCAGCTATGGCATGCTGCTGTCGCTGTTCGTGATCATGCTGTTCTTCCAGTTCATGACCGACGGCACCCTGCTGCAGCCGCTCAACCTCACCAATTTGGTGCTGCAGAACAGCTACATCGTCATCATGGCGCTCGGCATGCTGCTCGTGATCGTGACCGGGCACATCGACCTGTCGGTCGGCTCGGTCGCCGGCTTCGTCGGCGCCGTCGCGGCCGTGCTGATGGTGCGCTACCACGTCGACTTCCCGCTCGCGATCATTGCCTGCCTGATCGTCGGCGGCGCGATCGGCGCCGCGCAGGGCTACTGGGTGGCGTATTTCGGCATTCCCTCCTTCATCGTCACCCTGGCCGGCATGCTCGTGTTCAAGGGGCTGGCGCTGGCGCTGCTGCAGGGGCAATCGGTCGGGCCGTTCCCGGCCACGTTCCAGAAGCTGTCGTCAGGGTTCATTCCGGAGCTGATGTCCGGTGCCGGCAATCTCAATCCGACGTCGCTCGCGATCGGCGCCGTGCTGACGCTCATCCTGGTCTATGCCAGCGTCAAGGGCCGCGCGCGCGAGGTCGAGCATGGCATCGAGGTCGAGCCGTTCGCCTTCTTCGCCGCGAAGAATGTCGTGCTTGCCGGCGCGCTGCTCTATTTCACCTATCTGATCGCCTCGCATCGTGGCCTGCCCAACGTGCTCGTCATCATGACCGCGCTGATCGCGCTCTATGGCTTCATGACGCGGCGCACCGTGGTGGGCCGGCAGATCTATGCCGTCGGCGGCAACGCCAAGGCCGCGAAGCTGTCGGGCATCAAGACCGAGCGGCTGGTGTTCCTGACCTTCGTCAACATGGGCGTGCTGGCGGCGCTGGCCGGGCTGATCTTCGCCGCCCGGCTCAACACGGCCACGCCGAAGGCCGGCCTCGGCTTCGAGCTCGACGTCATCGCGGCCTGCTTCATCGGCGGCGCCTCGGCCTATGGCGGCGTCGGCCGTGTCGGCGGCGCGGTCATCGGCGCGATGATCATGGGCGTGATGAACAACGGCATGTCCATCCTCGGCATCGGCATCGACTATCAGCAGGTCATCAAGGGGCTGGTGCTGCTCGGCGCCGTCTGCATCGACGTCTACAACCAGCGCCGCTGATCGGCGCCACGATCGCCTGTCACGGGCTCCAGACGGCCGGCCGCCCATGGCGGACCGGCCGTTCTGTTTTCCATGGGTCTGACCCGGACCATGGCCCGCGCAATGATCATCCGATCGTGCACATCAGGGCGGGCCCGGCGCGGAGACGAGCCCATGGTGTCCCTTGTCGTCCGGGCGGCAGTCACGATCGGTTCCCCTCATCGGCGCGTTTCCATCAGCCTCGGCGAACGCGCCGAGTTGATGGCGCATGCTCGCATCCGCAAGCAGGATGTGGAGAGGTCGATGCAGCCGGAAATGTCTGGTCGTCGCTGTCCGGCCCGATGCGTCATCGCGACGGAGCGCCGTGCCGATGGTAAGCACGCACAGGTAGAGCGACAGTAATATTACGGCTCCCATATTTAACATTCCGACAATCGCTTTCCAATCAATTTGAACGACAAAGGTCGGATGATCGAGTGAATCGAGGTCGGTGTGTTGCCGGCGGCGTCTTCGCGCCTCCAGCCGGCGCTCAGCAGTGCATGGATATGACGACGATGACCGACGCGAATCCGACGGCTGACTCCGGCGCGACCGACGACGCGCAGGTCGCTCATGTGCTGTCGTCGATGCTGGACCTGACGCAGGCGGCGCATTTGCGTGACGAGATGGTCAGGATCGCGGGCCGCGGCGGCATCGTGCTCGATGCGAGCGGAGTCGAGCGGATGTCGACGCCCTGCGTCCAGATCCTGCTGGCCGCCGCCCGCGGCGCGCAAGCCGCCAACAAGCCGTTCAAGATCACGCAGGCATCCGAGCTGTTCCTGACGGCGCTCGCCGAACTGGGACTTCAGGACGAGTTCGACAATTGGATGGAGTGACATGACCAAGCGAATTCTGGCAGTCGACGATTCGAAGACCATGCGCGACATGGTGACCTTCACCTTGAAGAAGGCCGGCTTCGATGTGGCGGAAGCCGAGGACGGCAAGGCCGCGCTGAACGTGCTCACCGGCGGAAAGTTCGACCTGATCATCACGGACCTGAACATGCCGAACATGGACGGGATCTCGCTGATCAAGAACGTGCGTGCCGGCAGTCAGCATCGCGGCGTGCCGATCCTGATCCTGACGACCGAGAGCGATGGCGCGAAGAAGGCCGACGGCAAGGCGGCCGGCGCGACGGGATGGCTGGTGAAGCCATTCAATCCCGAGCAACTGATCGCGACGGTCAACCGCGTATGTCCGTAACGCCCGAGCCAGAGACTTATCCCGTCGCGCAGTTCCGCAAGACCTATTTCGAGGAATGCGCGGAGCTGCTCGACGCCCTGCAGGCGAATCTCGAGCTCTTGTCCAGTGGGCAGGAGGATGGCGAGACGCTGCACGCGATCTTCCGGTCGGTGCATTCGATCAAGGGAGGAGCGGGCGCCTTTGGTTGCACCGACCTCGTGGCGTTCTCGCACACGTTCGAGAGCCTGCTCGACGCCCTGCGTGATCACAAGATCGGCGCGAGCCAGGAGATCAAACAGCTCTTGCTGCGCGCCAGCGACGCGCTGGCCGACATCGTGCATGCGGCGCGGCTCGAGCAGCAGCTGCCTGCCAATTTTGCGGCAGACATCAGCGCTGCCATGCGGGACGCGCTCCAGGGCGCGGGCCAGGCGATCGACGTCCCGGCCGGGTCCGTCGCGGTCGAGGCGAAATCGCTCGGCGAGCAGAAATATCGCATCCGGTTTCGGCCGCATACCGAGATGCTGAGGAAGGCGAACGAGCCGCTGTTGCTGATCCGCCAGCTGCGCAAGCTCGGCCTGCTCACCACCGAGGTGGACAGTTCCAGCCTGCCGGCGCTCGACGCGATGGATCCGGAGGCGTCCTACTTCAACTGGACGTTCATTCTGGACACGGCCGTGCAGCGCGGCGCCATCCAGGACGTCTTCGAATTCGTCGAGGATGATTGCGATCTCGAGATCGAACTGATCGAAGCGGCCACGAGTTCGGTGGACGTCGCCGTCAGCGACCCAGGCAGCGCGACCGCGGCCGTCGTCGCCGCGGTCAGCGTGGCGCAGTCGATCCGCGTCGACGTCGACAAGGTCGACCGGCTGGTCAATCTGGTCGGCGAGCTCGTGATCAGCCAGGCGATGCTGACCGAACAGGGCCTGTCGTTGCCGGCCGACAAATATCCGCAGCTCATCCAGGGAATCGAGGCGCTGGCCCAGAGCGCGCGCGAGCTGCAGGAAAGCGTGATGGCGATCCGCGCACAGCCGGTGAAATCGGTGTTCGCGCGGATGCCGCGGATCGTGCGCGAGCTCGCGGCCACGCTGGGCAAGGAGGTGCGCATCGTCACCTCCGGGGAGATGACCGAGATCGACAAGACGGTCATCGAGCAGCTCAACGATCCGCTGACCCACATGATCCGCAACGCGCTCGATCACGGCATCGAGCCTCCGGCCGAGCGCGCGGCGGCCGGCAAGCCGCGGCAGGGCACGATCCTTCTGTCGGCTGCGCAGCGCAGCGGCCGCATCGTCATCGAGGTGTCGGACGACGGACGCGGCATCAACCGCGACAAGATCCTGGCCAAGGCCAGGGCGCGCGGGCTGGTGCCCGCCGGGGCCAACCTGACCGACGACGAGATCGACAATCTGATCTTCCTGCCGGCGTTCTCGACCGCCGAGGTGATCACGAGCATATCGGGACGCGGCGTCGGCATGGACGTCGTCAAACGCAACGTGCAGGCGCTGGGCGGGCGAATCTCGGTGCGCTCGCGCTTCGGCCACGGCTCGTCGTTCACGCTGTCGCTGCCGCTCACGCTCGCGGTGGTCGACGGCATGGTCGTATCGGTGGGACGCGAGACCTTCATCATCCCGCTGGTCGCCATCGTCGAGAACCTGCGTCCGCAGGCCGCCGAAATCCATCCGGTCGTCGGGCGCGGGCACGTTCTTGCGCTGCGCGGCGAATATCTGCCTCTAATCTATCTGCATCGCGTGTTCTCGATCGGCGGTGCGATCGACGATCCCTGCCGCGGCATCGTGATCATCGTGCAGAGCGAGAGCGCCGGCCGCGTCGGCATCGTCGTGGACGAACTGCTCGGCCAGCAGCAGGTCGTCGTGAAGAGCCTTGAGGCCAACTACGAACCGGTCGAAGGCATCAGCGGCGCGACGATCCTGGGCAATGGCCGGGTCGCCCTCATCCTGGATGTCGCCCGGCTGCACGAGACCGACATCCGCGGCACGGCCGCACGGCTGCCCCCGCCGGACGATTCGAGACCCGAACCCGCAAAGGACATGATCCATGCAGCCTGACAACAAGCCGGCCGCGCAGTTCGGCCAGGACGCGGCCGTCAGCGAAAACGTGCAGCAGTTCATCACCTTCACCCTGGGCGAGGAGGAATACGGCATCGACATCATGGTGGTCCGGGAGATCAAGGGATGGACCGAGACGACGATGATCCCCAATTCGCCGGCGCATGTGCGGGGCGTGATCAATCTGCGCGGCATCATCGTGCCGATCTTCGACCTGCGCGCCCGGTTCGGCACCGGCGTGACCGTGCCGACCAACATGCACGTCGTGATCATCGTCGCGGCGGGAACGCGAACCGTCGGCCTTCTGGTCGATACCGTCTCCGACATCATCTCCGTCGATCCCAAGGAGATCCGCGACGTCCCGGACATGGGCATGCCGATCGAAGATCAGTTCCTGCAGGGCCTGGTCGCGATCGAGGATCGGATGGTCACGCTGGTGTCGCTGTCGGGATTGTTCGGAATACCCTCAGAGTCAGCCAAACGTCCAGCTCTTCAGGCCGATGCGGCCGCCGCCTAACCCCCAAGCCAATTTTGCGAGATCGTCATGAGCGACACCTACGAGGACAACATCATGCAGGACTTCACCGCTGACGGCGCCCCGGGCGATGACAGCGCGAAGAAAAAGGCACGGCCGCGCAGCAGCAGGCCGCGGCCATCAGCCAAGGCCGCGCCCGCCGCGGACCGCGCGCCGGCGCGCGACGGCCAGATGGCCGACATCGTCGCACAGCTCGCGGCCATCAAGCGGTCCCAGGCGGTGATCACCTTCGCGCTCGACGGCACGATCCTCGATGCCAACGACAATTTCCTGAACGCGCTGGGCTATTCGCTTGCCGAGATCAAGGGCCAGCATCACTCGATGTTCGTCGATCCGGCCTATCGGCAGAGCCACGAATATCGGATGTTCTGGGACAAGCTCGGCCGCGGTGAATACGACGCCGGCCAGTACAAGCGCATCGGCAAGGGTGGCCGCGAGGTCTGGATCCAGGCTAGCTACAATCCGATGATGGACTCCAAGGGGAAGCCATATCGCGTGGTGAAATGCGCGACAGACATCACCGAGCAGGTGATGCGCAATGCCGATTTCAGCGGCCAGATCGCGGCCATCAGCAAAGCGCAGGCGGTCATCGAGTTCACGATGGACGGCAAGGTTCTCAATGCCAACGAGAACTTCCTGAATACGCTCGGCTACACGCTGGGCGAAATCAAGGGCCAGCATCATTCGATGTTCGTCGATGCCGCTTATCGCAGCTCCAACGACTATCGCATGTTCTGGGACAAGCTCGGTCGCGGCGAGTATGACGCCGGCCAGTACAAGCGGATCGGCAAGGGCGGCAAGGAGGTCTGGATCCAGGCCAGCTACAACCCGATCATGGGGCCGGACGGCAGGCCGTTCAAGGTCGTCAAATACGCGACCGACATCACCGAGGAGGTCATCCGCACCGCCGATTTCAGCGGCCAGCTTGCCGCCATCGGCAAGGCGCAGGCGGTCATCGAGTTCACGATGGACGGCAAGGTGCTCAATGCCAACGAGAACT
This sequence comes from Bradyrhizobium oligotrophicum, assembly GCF_051168495.1. Taxonomy (GTDB): domain Bacteria; phylum Pseudomonadota; class Alphaproteobacteria; order Rhizobiales; family Xanthobacteraceae; genus Bradyrhizobium; species Bradyrhizobium oligotrophicum_A. The sequence goes on from NZ_JBNPVB010000011.1 coordinate 252,733, forward strand.
TCCTGAACACGCTCGGCTATACGCTGGGCGAGATCAAGGGCCAGCATCATTCGATGTTCGTCGATGCCGCCTATCGCAGCTCCAACGACTATCGCCTGTTCTGGGACAAGCTCGGCCGCGGCGAGTACGACGCCGGGAAGTACAAGCGCCTGGGCAAGGGCGGCAAGGAGGTCTGGATCCAGGCCAGCTACAATCCGATCCTGGGCCCCGACGGCAGGCCGTTCAAGGTCGTCAAATACGCGACCGACATCACCGAGGACGTCATCCGCAACGCCGATTTCAGCGGCCAGATTGCGGCCATCGGCAAGGCGCAGGCCGTCATCGAATTCACGATGGACGGCAAGGTGCTCAATGCCAACGAGAACTTCCTGAACACGCTCGGCTACACGCTGGGCGAGATCAAGGGCCAGCATCATTCGATGTTCGTCGATGCCGCCTATCGCAGCTCCAACGACTATCGCATGTTCTGGGACAAGCTCGGTCGCGGCGAGTACGACGCCGGCCAGTACAAGCGGATCGGCAAGGGTGGCAAGGAAGTCTGGATCCAGGCCAGCTACAATCCGATCATGGGGCCGGACGGCAAGCCGTTCAAGGTCGTCAAATACGCGACCGACATCACCGAGGAGGTCATCCGCAATGCCGATTTCAGCGGCCAGATCGCGGCTATCGGCAAGGCGCAGGCGGTCATCGAGTTCACGATGGACGGCAAGGTGCTCAATGCCAACGAGAACTTCCTGAACACGCTCGGCTACACGCTGGGCGAGATCAAGGGCCAGCATCATTCGATGTTCGTCGATGCCGCCTATCGCAGCTCCAACGACTATCGCATGTTCTGGGACAAGCTCG
>NZ_JBNPVB010000012.1:0-253001 GCF_051168495.1 Bradyrhizobium oligotrophicum
GTCCGGTTCGATGAGCGGGGAAGGGAAACGGGGCGTTGCCGCATCGCCCAAGCCACCGCGCCCTTCCTCGACTCTACCGTTAAAACCATCGCGCGGGGAAGGCCGGGTGTTTTCGGCCGTACCTGTGGTGACCGCCGCGTGCGTTTTTCTTTGCACGCGGGCCATGGGTGCCGGCCAGGCATCCGGCCTTCCCTGCGCCCTCGCGTTTTCGAGGGTGAAACGACCGGCATGACTCGGCGTGATCGGCGCGCGAGGATGAGAACTGATGTTTCCACGTCATTGCGAGCGAAGCGAAGCAATCCAGAGTCGCGTGCGTGACTCTGGATTGCTTCGTCGCTTCGCTCCTCGCAATGACGGACGAGAGACCCTACCCCGCCCGTCCTGCAGCGACCGCCGCGTGCGGCACGGCCACCGCCGCGACACGCCGCGGCGACAGGCGTTCGGCCTGCAGTACGGCGAAGGTCAGCACGATGAGGGCCGTGCCCTGATGCAAGAGCGCCAGCGCGATCGGCACCACCAGGAGCAAGGTCGCGATGCCGAGCACGGCCTGCACCAGGATCGCCGCCAGCAGCCGGTGGGCACCGCGCACCACTGCCCGTCCACCGCCCGCGCGCATCACATCGAAGGCGTGCCACGCCGCCAGCGCGAACAGCCCGTAGGCGGTCATGCGGTGCATGAACTGGACGGTCAGATCGTTCTCGAACAGATTGAGCCACCACGGCGAATGGACCCACAGATTGGCCGCCTTCGGGATCAGGCCGCCATCGATCTCGGGCCAGGTGTTGTAGACGAGCCCGGCGCGCAGGCCCGCGACCAGCGCGCCGAGATAAAGCTGCACGAAGGTGACGCCGACCAGCACCCAGGCCGTCAGCCGCAACCGCGCCGGCACTGGCGCCTCCTCGCGCGGCGACAACCGCCGCACGGTCCAGACGATGGCGGCGAAGATCAGAAGCGCCAGCGCGAGATGCGTCGCCAGCCGGACCGGCGCCACCTCGGTGCGCTCGGTGAGGCCGGAGGCCACCATCCACCAGCCGACCGCGCCCTGCAGCGCGCCGAGGCCGAAGATCAGCCACAGCCTGCGGCCGAGCGGACCGGACACGGCGCCGCGCCACAGAAACCACAGGAACGGCACGAGATAGACCATGCCGATGACGCGGCCGAGCAGCCGGTGGCTCCACTCCCACCAGAAGATGGTCTTGAACTCGTGCAGGGTCATGCCGGCATTCATCTGCCGGTATTGCGGAATGGTCTTGTAGGCCGCGAAGGCGTCGGACCACGCCTGCTCCGACAGCGGCGGCAGGGTGCCGGTGACCGGCTTCCATTCGACGATCGACAGCCCGGATTCGGTCAGCCGCGTGGCGCCGCCGACCAGCACCATCAGCGCGATCAGGCCGGCCACGACGAGCAGCCAGATGCGGATCGCGGCGAGATCCGTGGTGCGGGGAACCGTGGTCATGGACGTTGAACGCTCGATTGAACCGGGGCTGACAGGCCCTTATAATCCGGGCGAAATCACGCGCAAGCCGCGCCGCCTTCAAGGGAAGCTGACAATCCCGTCATGACCATCCGCACCCGCAAACTGATCGGCGCCGTCGCGCTGCTGCTGCTCGCCTTCGCCTGGTCGATGATGGGCATGGTGATGGCGCAATTCCCGCTCATCGCCAATTCCGGCTGGCTGCAGGCGGTGTATTACGTCGTCGTCGGCATGGGCTGGGTGCTGCCGGCGATGCCGATCGTGAGCTGGATGCTGCGTCCCGATCCGGAGCGGCAGCAAGGCTGATCAGCCGAGGTCGAGCTTCGGCTGCGGCGCGGATTTTTCCCGCGGCAGGGTCACGCCGGCCATCAGCACCTTCAAGGCGCGCAGCGAGCGCGAGCGGCCATCCCAGGCGATGCGCGGCAGCATGTGCAGATGGGTCCGGCCCTCGCTCTGCACCACGCCGCCGATGGCGGAAGCCGCACTGACGAAGCCGGCCTGCTCCGCGAGCACGGCATCACTGCGGCGGAAGGACTGGGGGTCGCCGAACGGATAGGCCATGTGCCGGACCGGGCGGCGCAGCGCCGTCTCCAGCACCGCCTTGCCCATCGCGATCTCGCGTTGGGCATCGGCGTCCCGGAGATGGGCCAGCATCGGATAGTGCACCGTCGCGCTGCCGATCGTGACGTTCGGATCGGCGGCGAGCCGGCCGATGTCGGTCCAGTCCATCGACGCCTCGCGCGTCAACGCGGCCAGGTCGACCGAATGGCGCGAGCAGAGGTCGCGGATCGCGAGCGACAGCTCGCCCGGCGGCAGCTTGCGCAGCCATTGCCAGAGATAGGCAAACAGCTCGTATTTTTCCGCCGGCTTGAACACCGTGAAGCGCTGCTCGCGATGATCGATCACCAGGCTGATCCGCGCCTCGCGCGCGATCACCGCCTCCAGCGCCAGCCACCAGGCCTCGCCAAGCGCATCGGGGAATGCTGTGGGCACGTAGACGGTGAACGGCACGCCATGGCGGGCCAGCACGGGATAGGCGTGTGTGATGAGGTCCTTCGAGGCGCCGTCGAAGGTCAGGCAGGCGAAACGGCGGCTCTGGGCCAGCCGGACGGACCGGTCGCAGGCCTCGTCGAGCGAGACGATGTCATAGTCCCAGCGCTTCAGCGCGCGGATCACCTTGTCGAGGAAGGCGGGCGGAATCTCGGCCTGCTTGAGCGGCTGGAACGGGCCCTTGCGGCGCGGCCGCACCCGCTCGAAGCGCAGGATGACGCCGGCGCCAGCGGTGGCGCGCGAGGCCGTGAGCGTGCGGCCGCTGAAGAAGGCGAGTTCGAGCCGGGCGCTCCGCAGCCACCTGTTGTCCGCCGACAAATCCCGCGTCCCTTCCGAAAGATTCCACTTGAAACGAAGCCGTCCGCACCCACCTGATGGGGGCCGACCATGGCGCGATCGCGTCACCGTCGCCGCCACGTGACGTTAGGATCATTGCGCCTTAAGATCGCGTGGCCGGAGCTGATTTGAACAGGCCTTTCTTCATTGATTTCCCGATTTGGGACGATGTCATTGCCATTACCTTTTGTTGAGACTTCTTTGCGAGGGTCGGCCGACTCCAAGCAACAAAATTCCAAGTCAGTCCCCAAGTCAGCCCCCAAGACAACGCAGGTTGCGCGATGACCATGGCCGCCGCGATCGAGAGCCGGACGGCGCAGGCGCCCGCGCAGCGGCTGACGTCGGACATCGCGCGCGTCGACGTCATCTCCGACCTCGCCGCAGCCGAACCGCTTTGGCGCACCCTCGAGGCCCCCGGCCACGTCTCGACGCCCTATCAGCGCTTCGACCTGCTCGGCGCCTGGCAGCGCGAGATCGGCCCACGCGAGCAAGCGACGGCGTTCGTCGTCGTTGGACGTGACGCCGAGCAGCGCCCGCTGCTGCTGCTGCCGCTGACCTTGCGTCACGCCTTCGGCGTTCGCATCGCGACCTTCATGGGCGGCAAACATACGACCTTCAACATGCCGCTGATGGATAGCGGCTTCGCCGCGCGGGCAAGCGCGGGCGATCTCGACGCTCTCCTGGCCGGTCTGCGCCACCATGGCGGAGTCGACGTTCTCGCCTTCACGCAGCAGCCGCAGCGCTGGCGCGACGTGGCCAATCCGCTGGCGCAATGGCCGCACCAGCCCTCGGTGAACGACTGCCCGGTGCTGTCGATGCCGGCGGGTGCGGCACCGACCGCGCTGCTGTCGAATTCGTTCCGCAAGCGGCTGAAGAGCAAGGAAAAGAAGCTGCAGGCGCTGCCTGGCTATCGCTATGCCGTAGCCCAGAGCGACGCCGAGATCACCGAGCTGCTGGACTGGTTCTTCCGCACCAAGCCGATCCGCATGGCCGAGCAGAAGCTGCCGAACGTGTTCGCCGAGCCCGGCGTCGAACATTTCGTGCGGCAAGCCTGCATGGCGAAGCTCGCCTGCGGTCGTCGCGCGGTCGAGATCCACGCGCTGCGGTGCGAGGCCGAGATCATCGCGCTGTTCGCCGGCGTCGCCGACGGCACGCGCTTCTCGATGATGTTCAACACCTACACGCTGTCGGAAAGTGCGCGCTGGAGCCCCGGGTTGATCCTGATGCGCGCGATCATCGACCACTATGCGCAAGAGGACTTTCGCGCGCTCGACCTCGGCATCGGCTCGGACGACTACAAGCGGATGTTCTGCAAGGACGACGAGCCGATCTTCGACAGTTTCGTGCCGCTCACTGCGCGTGGCCGCGTCGCGGCGACGACGATGGCTGCGCTCGGGCGGGCCAAGCATGCCGTCAAGCACAGCCCTGCTCTGTTTCGCCTGGCGCAGCGGGTCCGCAGCGCGCTGCAGCCGCGCGCAGGCGCGGCCCGAGACGAGAGCAAGGCGGGCGACTAGGCGGCCACGCCGCGCGGTCCCGGCTGATTGCGGTTGGCGCCTCCCACCGGCGCCTTCAGCATGTCGACCGCGGCGAAGCCGACGTCGCGCAGTTGCTCGCTCATCTGCTTGCGCGCGTCGGCCGGCATGGCGGGATCGGGCACCACGACCGCGCGCGCGCCTGCGGTAAGCAGTTCGGCCGGCAGGTCTGAGGCGTTGCCGGCGTCGAGCAGCACGTGGTCGTAGACCCGCAGCAGCGCGTCGATGGCAAGCGCGAGCCGCGGCGATTGCATCTGGTTGCGGTCGGCGCCGGGCCGGCCGGCGTTGACGAGATGCAGCCGCGAGGCCTGGTCCTTGGTGATGATGGACGCGAACGACGCCTCGCCCAGCATCAGTTCGATCAGGCCCGCCGCGGCCGGATCCACCGAGACGCCGGCGAGCATTTGCGGGCTGCCGGCGAGGTCGACCAGCACGACCCGGGCCTGCGCAGCCATGGCGCGTGCGACCGACAGCGCCGTCGCGGTGACGGCGACGCCGCCCGCGGTGCCGAGCACGGTGACCTTGCGGGCGCCCTCGCCTGCGGCGAGCAGCCCGGCTGCGAGCTGATCGAGTTCGTCCGGCGGCGGCGCAGGCTTCCCCGGCTCCGGCGCCGGCGAGGAAACCGGGGCGGCAACGGGCGCCGGGACCGGAGGGACGATTTGGACAGTCGCAGGCGACGATGTCGCGAGGGGAGCGACGACGGCCGACTTGGGGGCGACCGAGGCCACGGGCGCAGCCATCACCGGCTCGACCCGCGCCGGCGGTGCCGCATCGACCACGACCGACGCCGGACTCGCCGCGCGCGGCGCGGTGAGGCGCAGCAGTTCGCCGGTGATCACAACGCCGGAGGTCAACATCAAGGTGGCCAGCGTGGCGATCAGCACGATCGGCAGCTTCTTCGGGTACGCTGGCGTGTTCGACACCACCGCCCGCGAAATGATCCGCCCTTCCGCCGGCGGCGTGTCGAGGGTCTGGCGGGTGTTGGCCTCGCGGTATTTGGCGAGATACGATTCCAGGAGGTCGCGCTGTGATTTGGCGTCCCGCTCCAGCGCCCGCAGCTGAACGTCCTGGCCGTTGGTGGAGGTCGCCTGCTTCTTGGCCTGATCGAGGCTCTGGCTCAGCATCTGCACCCGCCCCTCGGCGATCCGCGCATCGCTGTCCAGCGAGCGCGAGATCTTGCCGGCCTCGTCGCGGATCTGGCGATCGAGATCGGCCAGTTGCGCCTTCAGTTCCTTGATGCGCGGGTGGTTGTCGAGCAAGGTCGACGACTGTTCCGCGAGTTGCGCGCGCAGATTCACGCGCTGCTCCGACAGCCGCCGCATCAGCTCGGAATTGACCACCTCGGACGCCTCGATCGGCTGACCGCTCTGCAGCATCTCGCGGATCAGGCGCGCCTTGGTCTCGGCATCCGATTTCAGGGCGCGCGCATTGTTGAGCTGGGTGTTGACCTCGCCCATCTGCTGGTTGGACAGCGAGGTGTTGTTGGTGCCCATGAACGAATTCGACTTGGCACGGAACTCCTCGACGCTGGCTTCCGCTTCCTCGACCTTCTTGCGCAGGCCCTGAATCTCGCCGGCCAGCCATTGGCTGGCGGACTTCGCCTGCGCCTGGCGGGCATTCTGCTGCACGACCAGATAGCCGTCGGCGATGGAGTTGGCGACCTCGGCGGCGAGCGCCGGATCCTGCGACTGGAACTCGACGACGAGGACGCGGGATTTGTCCACGGCATAGACGGTCAAACGCTCATAATAGGCGTCCATGACACGCTCGTCCGGCGTCATGGCGAGCGGATCCCTGACCAGCCCGAACATCGCCGCGATCGACTTCAGCGGCGACACGCCGCGCAGGACGGAATCGAATTCCGGCAGACCGCCGAGCTTGTTCTTCTTGATGATATCCCGGGCCAGATCGCGCGACAGCACCAGTTGCACCTGGCTCGTCACAGCCTCCGGGTCGAGTGCGGTTCGCTCTTCACTACGTTCGCTGCTCGGACGCAGGAATACGTTCTCTCGCCCGTCGATCAGGATACGCGCCTCGGACTTGTAGCGCGGCGTGATCATGTTGACTGCAGTGATCGCCAGGGCCAATGCGAGCAGCGTCGGCAGCAGGATGAACCCACGCTTGCGCGCCAAGGCCCGGCCGACCAGCCGGATGTCGAGATCGCCGGACGGAACGGGCTCTGCCGATGACGACACACTCGCCCCGGCCCGGGCCGAGGCTTTGTCAGTCCGCACCTTCTTGCCGGCACGCCAGAACGCCAACCGCATCATCCGCTCCCGCGAGACCTACGCCACGCCGCTACCATACGTGGTACGATTACACTCCATTAAGGTTGCTGCCGGGTTAATCGAACGCCTGCAGCCGGCGCGATCATCATCATCACCACCCCTTCCTACTTAGGATGGATCCGCGCCAGATCTCCACAATGTTGCAACGAGCCGGTTTCAAGTGACGATCAGTGAAGCTTTGTTAACCATCAACGATCTATGCAGACGAGACCCACCAGGGATTTTGCGACGAGAGGCGCCCGTGCTTCCTCTATCTGCCAGCCGTCAGATCAGTTCGCGCAGCGGCGGCTGGCCAAAGCACGTGCAAGCCGACGATACGGACGCGCGCGACCCGGCGCCGTCTCAGGACAGGCCTCTGAAAATCCTTCACGCGGTGAGAGCTCCGGTCGGCGGCATCTTTCGCCACATTCTCGACCTCGCCAACGGCCAGGTCGATCGCGGGCACGATGTCGGCATCATCGCGGACAGCCTGACCGGCGGCGAACGTGCGGACGCGGCCCTGGCGCAGATTGCTCCCCGATTGACGCTCGGGGTTCATCGCGTCGCCATCCATCGCGAGCCGTGGCCGAGCGACGTCATGGCGCTGAGCCAATTCTACCGCATCACCCGGCGCCTCGATCCCGACGTTCTGCACGGCCACGGCGCCAAGGCGGGCGCATTCGTCCGCCTGCTCCCGCACCATGCCGGCACGATCCGCATCTACACGCCCCATGGCGGCTCCCTGCACTATCCGCGCAACACGCTGAAGGGCGCGCTCTACGGACGCCTCGAGCGTGCGCTGATGAACCGGACCGATCTCTTCCTGTTCGAGAGCGTCTTCGCCCGCGACACCTATGAGCGCATGATCGGTCACCCCCAGGGGCTGGTGCATTGCGTGTTCAACGGCGTGGCCGCGGGCGAATTCGATCCCGTCACGCCGGCCGCGGATCAGACGGACCTCGCTTATGTCGGTGAGTTCCGGCACATCAAGGGCACCGACCTCCTGGTCGATGCCGTCGCGCAGCTGCGAGCCGACGGCCGGCCGCTGACGCTCACCTTGGGCGGTGATGGTGAAGAGATGCCGCGCCTGAAAGCGCAGGTCGAGCGGCTTGGTCTGGCGTCGTCGGTCCGTTTCATCGGACACGTCAAGGCCCGAGACGGTTTCTCCAAGGGCCGCCTGCTCGTCGTTCCCTCGCGCGGCGACTCCATGCCCTATGTCGTGATCGAAGCCGGTGCAGCCGGTGTTCCTATGATCGCCGCCAGGATCGGCGGCATTCCGGAGATCTTCGGCCCGCACAGCGAAGCGCTGTTCGCACCGAGCAACGTAGACGCACTCGCAAGTGCGATCGCGGCCGCGCTCGACGAACCCGCCGTCGCACAGCTTCGTGCCAAGGCGTTGCGCGAGCGGATCTTCCAGCACTTCTCGCAAAAAGCGATGGTCGAGGGCGTGCTCGACAGCTACCGCGAAGCGTTTACCAAGACCTGACGTCATTTACCATCGCTAACCGTTTCTTCCGATTTACCATTTAATCCCGCCGGTGGGGAATTTCCCCCGGCGCTATCAGCGCTTACATGATCATGAATACTAACAAACATAATCCGGGCTTGTACGACTGTGGAACCGATCAACGCTCGCTCGATGTTGGACGCTGCTGCGGCCTCGGCCGCGTCGGTCGCCGTAGGCGGCCAGCCGGCCGTTGAACGGCGTCGGCGCCTGTCGCCGGCGGCCCTCGCCGTCGCCAATCAGAAGGTTCACCGCGCCTATTCGCCGATCGTCCTCGCCGGCATCGTTCGCATTGCGGATTTCGTGCTGCTGAGCCTGGTCGGCGGCGTCGTCTATTTCGGCTACGTCGTTCCGCTCAGCGGCTTCCACTGGGAGTATCTCGCCGCCATCGTCGGCCTGGCGGTAAGCGCCGTGGTCTGCTTTCAGGCCGCCGACATCTATCAGATCCAGGTCTTCCGCGCCCAGGTGCGGCAGATGACGCGGATGATCTCCTCCTACTGCTTCGTGTTCCTGCTGTTCATCGGCCTCTCCTTCTTCGCCAAGATCGGCAGCGAGGTCTCGCGGCTGTGGCTTGCGGCGTTCTTCTTCGTCGGGCTCGGCGCACTGATCGCGAGCCGCGTGGTGTTGCGCAACCTGATCCGCAGCTGGGCCAGACAAGGCCGCCTCGATCGCCGCACGATCATCGTCGGCGCCGATCAGAGCGGCGAGGATCTGGTGCGTGCGCTGAAGGCACAGGACGATTCCGAGATCGAAATCCTCGGCGTGTTCGACGATCGCAACGACACCCGCGCGCTCGAAACCTGCGCGGGCGTGCCGAAACTCGGCAAGGTCGACGACATCATCGAGTTCGCCCGCCGCACCCGCGTCGACCTGGTGCTGTTCGCCTTGCCGATCTCGGCGGAGACCCGCATCCTCGACATGCTGAAGAAGCTGTGGGTGCTGCCGGTCGACATTCGACTCTCGGCTCATACCAACAAGCTCCGCTTCCGGCCCCGCTCCTATTCCTATATCGGCGCGGTCCCCACGCTCGACATGTTCGAGGCGCCGATCACCGACTGGGATCTGGTGATGAAACTGCTGTTCGACCGGCTGGCCGGCGGCCTGATCCTGCTGCTCGCGCTGCCGGTGATGGCGCTGGTCGCGCTCGCGATCAAGCTCGACAGCCCGGGCCCGGTGCTGTTCCGGCAGAAGCGGTTCGGCTTCAACAACGAGCGCATCGACGTTTTCAAGTTCCGCTCGCTCTATCATCATCAGGCCGATCCGACCGCGTCCAAGGTCGTGACCAAGAACGATCCGCGCGTCACCCGCGTCGGCCGCTTCATCCGCAAGACCAGCCTCGACGAGCTGCCGCAGCTGTTCAACGTCGTGTTCAAGGGCAACCTGTCGCTGGTCGGCCCGCGACCGCACGCCGTCCAGGGCAAGCTGCAGAACCGGATGTTCGACGAGGCCGTGGACGGCTACTTCGCCCGCCACCGCGTCAAGCCGGGCATCACCGGATGGGCGCAGATCAACGGCTGGCGCGGCGAGATCGACAATGAGGAAAAGATCCAGAAGCGCGTCGAGTTCGACCTCTATTACATCGAGAACTGGTCCGTCCTGTTCGACCTCTACATCCTGCTCAGGACTCCGCTTGCGCTGATGACCAAGAGCGAGAACGCCTATTGATGTCGGGGATCCGGAGCGGGCGCCAGCCCGCTTCGCATATGTGTCAGGCCGGTCCCGCCACGCGTTGCGTATGAGTATGAGTTCGTGATGGCTAGCACGGCGATCGCCGGTGAGTTCGCATCGAGGCCGATCGCCCCTCCGGGCGTCGTTGCCCTGCAGCGCGCGCTGGTCTGGCTGGTCGGTGCCTCCGGCGCCATCGTCTTCATCGAACCGAGCCCTTACGAGCTCGCGACGCTTGCTTCCGCGGCGGTGTTCGTCGCGACCGGGATGCGGCTGCGGATCGTCTTCCTGCCGCTTCTCCTGCTGCTGTTCCTGATCAATCTCGGCTACACGATCAGCGCCGTGCCGCTGCTCGACGATTCCAAGATCGCGAGCTGGATCGCCACCTCCTGGTACATGGCCGTCACGGCGATGCTCCTGGCGATGCTGACCGCTGACGACATCGCAGCGCGGCTCGACATGCTCAGGCGCGGCCTGGTGATGGGCGGCGCCATTGCCGGGCTCGCAGGTGTCGCCGGCTATTTCCATCTGGTGCCCGGCGGGTACGATCTCCTCACCTTGTACGGCCGCGCGCGCGGCACCTTCAAGGACCCGAACGTGCTCGGCGCATTCCTGATCCTGCCGGCGCTGCTCGCGCTGCAGAACGTCGTCACCGCCCGCCTCGCCGCGACACTGCGCGCCGGCTTCGCGCTCGGCGTGATGGCGCTCGCCATCCTGCTCGCGTTCTCGCGCGCGGCCTGGGGCGGATTGGTCATCACTGCCGCCTTCATGCTGGCGCTGATGGTGCTGACCAGCACGTCGCCGCGAGAACGCTCCCGCATCATCGTCATGACACTCGCCGCGGCCGCAGCCGGCATCGTCCTGATCGGCGTTCTGCTCTCGATCGACTCGATCGCCGACATGTTCAAGCAGCGGGCGAGCTTCGACCAGAGCTATGACGAGGGCCGCTTCGGCCGCTTCGGCCGCCACATCCTCGGCGCCGACATGGCGCTCGATCTGCCGTTCGGGATCGGGCCGCTGCAATTCCACAACTACTTCCCCGAGGACACGCACAACTCCTATCTGAACGCCTTCATGTCCGGCGGCTGGCTGTCCGGCATCTGCTATCCCGCGCTCGTCTTCACCACCGTCATTCTCGGCTTCCGCTATCTGTTCGCGCGCGTGCCGTGGCAGCGCACCTACATCGCAATCTTCTCCGCCTTCCTCGGCACCGTCGGCGAAAGCTTCATCATCGACACCGACCACTGGCGGCACTTCTTCCTGATGCTCGGCACGATGTGGGGCATGATCGCCGCCACCCGCGCCCATCAGGCCGGGGCGGGCCGAGGTCTCACGACCGGCCCGCGCACCACAGCCTAAGCGTCCGCCGTGAACGTCAGTCCGGCGTTGTCGACCAGCCGCTTGATCAGCCTGTCGCCCAGCGCCGCCCCCGGCGTCCAGAATCCGCCCTTCACCGCGGTGCCGTCCCGCAGCAGGCCGACGGCGCATTCGCTGATCATCTTCGACGTCGAGCCGTAGCCCGGATCGCGGTCGCCCTTGACGGTGGCGCGGACCTGGCGTCCGTCGGGCGCGATCGCGACGAACAAGAGATTGTAGTAGCCGTTCTCGCGCTCGTCCTTCGATGGGCCCTCGCCGGGCTTCGGCGCGTTCGGCCCGGTCTTCTCGGCATTGGCCGCCATCACCTTCTTGGCGTTGACCTCGCCCTGCTCGCCCTGTCCGGTCAGCACCATCTCATCGTAGACGAAGTCCTGGCCGTACGGAAAACCCATCAGCATGTTGGAACGGTGGACGTTGCGTGTATTGATGAGCGCCATCATGAACGGCGCTGTCCAGGACTGCAGATCCTCTTCATAGACCGCCTTGTTGCCGGTCGGCTGCTTCGGACCCTTGAAGCCCGGCGTCAGCGCGAAGTGATCCTTGAGGGTCGCAACGAGGCTGAGATCCTTGGCCACGGCGTCGAACGTCGCCTTGGCGCTGGCCGCGGTGCCGCCCGACAAGGTCCCGCTCATGCCGCGGACGCGGCCCTTCACGCGTGCGGCCGGCGCGCCGAGCACCTTTCTGGCCTGCTGCTGCACGAAGTAGACGCCGAGCTCGAACGGCACCGAGTCGAAGCCGCAGGAAAACACGATACGGGCGCCGCTCGCCTCGGCGGTCGCCTGATGCTTGTCGATCATCTGACGCATCCACACCGGCTCGCCGCACAGATCGACGTAGTCGGTGCCGGTTTCGGCGCAGGCGGCGACGAGTTCATTGCCATAGAGCTGATAGGGACCGACGGTGGTCAGCACCAGCCTGGTCTGCGTCACCATCGCCTGCAGCGACGCGGGATCGGAAGCATCCGCCGCGATCAGCGGCGTGTCGGCGGGCGCGCCGATCGCATCGCGCACGGACGCGAGCTTGTCGAGGCTGCGGCCGGCCATCGCCCAGCGCAGCGATGTATCGCCGCGATAGTGCGTGGTCAGATATTCGGCGACGAGCTGACCGGTGAAGCCGGTGGCGCCGTAGACGATGATGTCGAATTTAGGCGTGGTCATTCTTATTTCCTAGATCTGCTGCAAATCAGTTCCTCCGTCATTGCGAGGAGCGCTTGCGACGAAGCAATCCAGACTGTCTCTGCAGAAAGACTCTGGATTGCTTCGCTGCGCTCGCAATGACGATCACCTATTTCTTCCCATACGACACGCTCATGCCGGCGCGGACGTCGTTCTGGATGCCGTAGGGCGCGATCGGATAGCGCAGGCCGTTCTTGGCGAGCTGTTTCATGCCGGCGATCGCCTTGGCAAGATCGGCGGGCGTCAGCGCCATCAACATTTCTTCATCCGGCACGCCGCCATAGCGACGCTCGGCGAAGCACGGCAGCGACAGGCTTGGTTCGCCGGTCTTCAGCGCGCGGCCCCAGGAATCGGCGCACGCCGTCTCGCCGACGACGCCCCATTCGAACTTCTTGTAGCCGACATATTGCAGCCCGTTGATCAGGATGATCATCTGCCCCGGCGTCGCATAGACGAGGCAGATGTCCGGCGGATCGAGCCGGCCGCTCGACAGCGGGCTGACCGCCATCGCCTGGTAGCGGCCGAACGGCACGACGTCGAGCGCCTCCTGCCGCTTGCGCGCGTCCTCAGGCGTGCCGTGCCAGACGCCGACATAGTTCCGGCCCTCGAGCCAGGTCTCGTCCTGCGGCCCGAGCCCGATCACGGCGCGGCATTGTGCGCCGACGAGGTCGTCACCGGTGATGCCGACGGTCCAGCCGAGCCGTGCCGCCATGCTGACGATCTGGTCGTTGGTGTGCACCGCGTTGGGCCGGCGGATCTTCTCCACCGCTTCCATCTCCTCGACGCGGGCGAACATCTTGATGCCGATCACGGTCGTCTTCAGCCGCAGCAGGTTGTTGAGATCAGCCACCATGGCGGCGAGATCCAGCCGATCGGGCGGCTCCAGCTGTTGCATGTGACGGTTGCTCCCTGGTGCGTCGTGGCAGGACACGATCCGTTCGTTGCATTCCGGGCGCTTGTTAGACGCTCGACCGGGCCGAGGCCAGTATTTCTGCGCCCCGCGCTCGCACGCCGTACCATGATCCTTCTCGATGTCCCTAGAATCACTTATCAATTTCTGATCCTCGGACGGGACCCAGCGATGAGCCGCAGCGGCCGGAAGGACAGCGCAAGAGGCGCGAAGGCCGGCCCGGGCAGCGCGCCGGCTCTGTCGCCGGCCGCCCTCCATGAGGCCGGATTGCTCCATCTCGGTGCCGGACGTCTGCTCGATGCGCAGATGTGCTGCGAGCAGGCGCTGGCAGCCGACCCGAGCCACGCCGACAGCCTCGCGCTGATGGGCATCGTCGCGCTGCGGTCCGGGCAGCACGACCACGCCGTGGCGTGGTTCTCGCGGGCCATCCGGCAGACGCCGAAGATCGACTATCTCACCAGCCTCGGCTTCACCCTGAAGCAGATGGGCCGGCCCGACGATGCGTTTGCGGTGTTCGACAAGGCGATCCAGCTCAAGCCCGACGATGCCGAATTGTGGAAGCATCTCGGCGGCGTGCTGCTGGCGCTCGACCGTAGCGCCGAGGCGCTGCTGAGCTATCAGCACGCGCTCACGATCGATCCCACGCATCGCGAGGCTGCGTTCCAGAGCGGACTGCTGCTGCATCAGCAGCAGCGCTACGAGGAGGCCGCCCAGGCCTTCACGGTGTGCCTGACACAGCAGCCGAACGACCTGCCGGCGCTGCAGATGCGCGCCCGGTGCGTCCGGGAGCTGAAGCTCTACGACGACTATCTGGCCGATTGCGAGCGCGCGCAGGCCCTGGTCCCGGCCGATCCGATGGCGTGCAGCAATCTCGGCGATGCGTTCGTCTGCCTCGGCCGCAGCGCGGAGGCGCTGCCCTGGTTCGACCAAGCGCTGAGCCTGCGGCCGGACTTCGTCGAGGTGCTTCTGAACAAGGGCTTTGCGCTGCTGCAGCTGCTGCGCTTCGAGGATGCGGCCGGCGTCTACCGGCAGATCCTCGCGATCGAGCCCGGCAACGCCAAGGCGTCCTGGCAGCTCGCCCATGTCGAGCTGCAATGCGGCGACTTCGCCGCCGGCTGGGCGCGGCGCGAAGCGCGCTGGGCCATGCCCGATTTCTCGCCGGACTATCCGCGCTTTGCCGCGCCCAAATGGCTGGGCCGCGAGGACATTGCCGGCAAGACCCTCCTCATCGAGGAGGACGAGGGTTTCGGCGACACCATCCAGTTCGCCCGCTACCTGCCGATGGTCGCTGCGCGCGGCGCCGAGGTGATCCTGGTGGTGCGCGAGGCGCTGCGGCCGCTGCTCTCGGGCATCGCAGGCGTCTCGCAATGCCTCGCCTATACGCCGGACCTGCAGCGGCCGGCCTTCGACATGCATTGTCCGGTGATGAGCCTGCCGCTCGCCTTCGCCACCACGCTCGAGACCATCCCGCCCGCGACCTACCTGCCGCCCGTCCCGGCCGACCGCATCGCGGCCTGGGAGCGGCGGCTCGGCGCGCATGACCGGCTGCGGGTCGGTCTCGTCTGGTCGGGCAATCCGCATCAGGGCAACGACCGCAACCGCTCGATGCCGCTGGCGACCCTGCTGCCGCTGCTCGACCTCGACGCTGATGTCGTCAGCCTGCAAAAAGAGCTGCGGCCGGCCGACAAGGCGCTGCTCGGGCAGCAGAGCGCAATCCGCGACCTCACGGCGGAGCTGACCGACTTCGTCGAGACCGCGGCGCTGATCTCCTGCCTCGATGTCGTGGTCACCGTGTGCACCAGCGTCGCGCATCTCGCTGCGACGCTCGGACGTCCGACCTGGATCATGCTGCCTCATCTCGCCGACTGGCGCTGGCTCAGGGATCGCGACGACAGCCCGTGGTATCCGAGCGCCCGGCTGTTCCGGCAGGATGCGAGCTGCCGCTACGAACCCGTCGTTGCGCGCGTGCGCGGCGAGCTGGCAGCGATCGCCGGCTTCAAGAGCGACGCCGGTTAGGCCGGCCCCGGAAACAGATCGTCGATGCGGCCACGCAGGCGGTAGGCCAACAGCCCAACCCATTCGCGCACGGCGATGTCGGCGCGGCGCAGGCCGAGCAGCGAGATGCCGTCGACCTCCAGGACGCGGCCGACGCGCCAGTCCACCGGATAAGGCTCGACCGCAAAGCCCGCTTTCCGGAACAGCCCGACCGAGCGCGGCATGTGATAGGCCGAGGTCACCAGCAGCCAGCGTTCGCCCGGCTTGGGCGCGACCATCGCCTTGGAGAAGATCGCGTTCTCGTAGGTATTGCGCGATTGCCGCTCCAGCAGAAGCCGCTCCCTGGGCACGCCGAGGCTGAGCAGGATGTCGGCGCCGAAATCGGCCTCCTTGGCTTCCGTCGCGATCAGATTGGCGCTGCCGCCGGTGAACAGGATGCGCGCATTCGGATAGCGCCGCGCCAGCGCCGCCGCCTGGATCACGCGGTCGGCGCCGGCCACCGTCACCGGCATGCCGTACATGACCGAGAGATCGGAATCGACCGGGCCGCCGAGCACGATGATGCCGTCCGGCGCGCCGTTCGCCGGGTCCCATTTCGGAAACCGGCTCTCCAGCGGATAGAGCATCAGGCTGCCGAGCGGCGTGAAGCCCACGATGACCAGCAGCAGCATCGCGCCCACCAGAAGCCTGCGGCCGAGCACCGCGAACCGCGTCAGCAGCAGGACGGCGCCGACGAGCCCCAGCACGAGCATGAAATTGGTCGGCAGCGCCAGCAGGCCAAGCGTCTTCGACAGCACAAAAAACATTCAGGGCTCCGGCGCGGGATGGGTGGCCACGGCCGCCCTCATACACGACAGCAGCCCCGCGTCGCCATCTCTCCGCGGCGGCCCGCGGATGCGCTATGCTAGGCCGCGAACCGGCACGAATGAGAGGACCATGACCCATCACCATCTGCACGCCAGCCCCGAGACCTGCCACTGGGGCTTCTTCGAATCCCGGCTGAAGCCGGTGCTCACGATCGACAGCGGTGACGAGGTCACGATCGACACCATCAGCGGCGGGCCGGATGTGGTGCCGGATACCAGCAAGTTCTATGTGCCGCCGGAGCTGTTCGAGGTTCATGCGAGGTCCGAGCGCATGGTCCCCGGTCACATCCTGACCGGACCGATCGCGGTCAAGGGCGCCGAAATCGGCGACGTGCTCGAGGTCGACATCCTCGACGTCCAGCTGCGCCAGGACTGGGGCTATAATTTCATCCGCCCGCTGGCGGGCACCCTGCCAGATGATTTCCACGAGAGCCGGCTGCTCAACATCCCGCTCGACAAGGCGCGGATGGTCGGCAAGATGCCGTGGGGGCTGGAGCTGCCACTGTCGCCGTTCTTCGGCGTGATGGGCGTGGCGCCGCCGCCGGCCTGGGGCCGCATCACCTCGCTGATTCCGCGCGCGATGGGCGGCAATCTCGACAACAAGGAGCTCGGCGCCGGCGCCAAGCTGTATCTGCCGGTGTTCGTGCCGGGCGCGCTGTTCTCCTGCGGCGACGGCCATGGCGTGCAGGGCGACGGCGAGGTCTGCGTCACCGCGATCGAGACCGCGCTGCAGGGCCGCTTCCGCCTCACTCTGCGCAAGGACATCAAGCTCGACTATCCGCGCGGCGAGACGGCCACGCATTACATGACGATGGCGATGGACCCCGACCTCGACCAGTGCGTGGTGCGGGCGCTGCGCGACATGATCGTGCTGCTCGGCGAGAAGCGCAATCTGTCGCGCGAGGACGCCTACACACTGTGCAGCCTCGCGGCGGACCTGCGGGTGACGCAGACCGTCAACGGCTCCAAGGGCATTCATTGCATGATCGCGAAGGCCGTCGTGCACGGGTGAATGCGTCATGGGCGGCGCTCTCTCTGTCGTCGCCCGGCTTGACCGGGCGCCCCAGTATTCCGAGGCGGTCCTGAGTCCTCGATAGGCCGCGGCGTACTGGATCCCCGCTTTCGCGGGGATGACGACCGACTTTGACGCGCCCGCGTTGCGCTTCTCGATATGTCCATCGCAAAGGAAGCTCTCGAAAGGCACGGGCTCTCATCCTCGCGCGCCGATCACGCCGAGTTCTACCGTAGCATCTCGCCCTCGACTGGTCGGAGGGCGCAGGGAAGGCCAGGCGTCGGCTGACGCCTGCGGCCCGCCTGCGAAAAAAATGCAGGCGGCAGGTACCACAGGTGCAGCCAGGAACGCCCGGCCTTCCCTGCGCGATGGTTTTCACGCTTACTGCGCGCTCTCCCCGGTGTCCGGGCTTGATAGCCACCGTCGCCCTCGGGATCATCACCCGCGGACTTGGCGCCAGCATCGGGGCGCCAGGACCACACGCCTTCACGTCCGCAAGCTGCCGTTCGTCCGCGCAGGGCGTCGCCCCACGCTGCGGCATCTCACAGCCATCGCATCCCCGCCTCGCGTGTCGTGACGATCGCGCGCAACGCCCCTTCCGAGTGAGGCGGGATGCGCCGAATAGAGCATGATTTCCGGAAAAGCGAAATAGTTATTTTCTGAATCTGCGAAATAGTTGGCCGCGCGCTCCGCCGCAATCGTACGGGACCGCCTCTCCAGTCGCCGGGCGTTGCGGAACCGCGCTGCGCCCGGGGCTTTGTGGTCCGGCTGCCGGTCGCGGCATCGGGCGGGCAGTCCCCCCGCGAATCCTCCCCGCCGGCTTTCTCCGTACCATTCCGGGGCCGGACTCGCCGAGCGCGCGGAGAGTCACCGTCGCGACCGCGCCGATTCGTCATATTTCATTAAAATTCAACATCTTAACCAGTTATCCCCAGGGCGCTGTACAACCCGGTAGATTCCTAATAGAGTCTAAAAAGTTACTTTTCTGTACCCCGGTTACGGACTAGCTTTTAGGCATGGCGACGGAAAAAGCCGAGACTGACCGCATCCCCGTAACCCTAGCCCTGGCAACCATCGGCTATCTCGAAAAGCTCGTGAAACAGGGAACCCACGGCACCAGCGTTCCGGGTGTCTGCAGAACGTTGATCGAAGAAGGCATCCGGCTCGCCATCAAGGACGGGCTGCTGTCGATTCGCGACAACGGACGGGCGTAACAGGGACATCAAGCGGACAGTTTCGGTGCAGCCGTCGGCCAGGACGATCCAGGACGGATCAAACTTGGAAGCGACACAATGCCCGCCGAACGACAGACCTTACCCACCTGGACCGAGGAACGGCTCCAGGCCCTGAAGCAGCACTTTGAGGCCGGGCTGACCTGCCGCGAGATCGCCGCCGAGCTCGGCGTCAGCCGCAACGCCGTGATCGGCAAGATCTCCCGCCTGGCGCTGACCCGCGACAATGGCGGCGACAGCCGGCGCGTGGTGCGCGCCGAGACGACGCGCGACGGTTCGCGCCGGCCCGTCCCGAAGCTGCGCCGCCGCATCCTGCGCGCGGTCCAGAACGACCCGCCGCCTGTGATCGTCGAGGAGCCCGTCGGCTCCACCGTCAACGGCTGCTCGCTGTTCGAACTCTCCAAGGAGCGCTGCCGCTGGCCGATCTCGACCCCCGGCGCCGACGATTTCTGCTTCTGCGGCTCCAAGCCGCTGGACGGCTTGCCGTATTGCCCGAGCCACACGCGCATGGCGTACCGGGTGGCGTCGTCGCGGTAGCGAGCGGATCGAGGAACTAATTAGTTAAAACGTCGCGCCGCGCGGACGGTGCACCCTCTCCCCTTGTGGGAGAGGGTGGCTTCGATGCGCAGCATCGAAGCCGGGTGAGGGGTCTCTCTCCGCACGGGCAGTGATGCTGTGGAGGCAAACCCCTCACCCGAGTGAGTATGACGCTGATGTCAGTGTAGCCCTCTCCCACAAGGGGCGAGGGCGCAATCACTGGCACCGCTTGGCACAGACGTCATTTGCCGGCCCCTACCCCATCTTCCAGCCCGCCTCCTGCGCGAAGCGCTGGAAGAAGTCCGGCTCGTAGGCCTGTTCCGGCGACTGGCGCACGCGCATGTCGAGCAGCTTGGCGTCCTCGCCGACGAGGATGCGCCATTGCTCGGCTTTCACGCCGTCGAGGATGATCTTCGCCGCCTGCGCCGCTGTCGTCGGGGCGTCTTCGAGGAAGCTGCGGGCGCGCTCGCGGGCGGCGGCCTGGATGTCGGCGTCGCTCATGGCGGCGACGTCGATGCCCATGGCCTTCATGCGCTGGCGCGCCAGGGCGATCTCGGGCTCGCTGAGCTCGTCGGACTCGGTACCGCTCTGCACTTTCCGCGAGTTCGACACGATGGACGTGCCGATATGGCCGGGCATCACCACGGAGCATTTGACGTGCGGCGCGTTGAGGCGGAGGTCGTTGATCAGCGCTTCGGTAAACCCCTTCACCGCGAACTTCGCGGCGCTATAGGCGGTGTGCGAGACACCCATGCCGACCGAGGCCCAGAAGCCGTTGACACTGGAGGTGTTGACGATGTGCGCCTCGTCGGCCTTGAGCAGCAGCGGCAGGAAGGTGCGGACGCCGAGATAGACGCCGCCCCAGCAGATGTTGAAGGTGCGCTCCCACTGCTCCCTGGAGTTGGTGAACAGGCTGCCGCCGCCGCCGATGCCGGCATTGTTGAACAGGAGATGGATCTTGTCGGTGGCCTGCTGCTCGGCAAGCTCGTCGCGGAAGCGTTGCAACTGCGCTTCGATCGAGACGTCGGCGACATGGGTGGTGACGCGCAGTCCCTGCGGCAGCGTCTCGGCCTCGCACAATCTCTTGGTCTCGGCCATCGCCTCGACGGAGACGTCGCACATCGCGACGTTGCAGCCCTCGGCGACGAGCTGGCGCGCGAGCTCGCGGCCCATGCCCGTGCCGCCCCCGGTGATCACGGCGATCCTGCCGGCGAAATCCTTCATCGGATGGTCTTCCTTCCCTGCTGCGGGACGGCCAACGCCGCCCCGGCGACTTCCTCGTTCTCTTCGCGGAACGCCTTCCAAGCTTAGGGCGTTTCGCGGGCCTGACCAGAGGGGACGTCGAGGGATTTGCGTTGCAGCGCAGGAGATGAAGATTTCAGCCTGGGGTTGAACCTTCCCAAGAGGGACCCGACTTATTCAACGGGGAGGCAGGCTCGAGGAGGTTCGCATGGCGTACCAACAGGGGCACTGGCAGGACGAAGGCTGGCGCGACACCATGGTCGAGCCGCCGGGATCGGACGACGGCGCCTATGTGACCGGCTGGACGATCAGTGGGCTCGCGGTGATCGGCACCATCGTCGCCGTCTGGCTGCTCGGGATCTGACCGGCCGCGGCAAAACCTCAGCGGCTGACAAACGGCCCGCTCATCGGCGCGCGGTCTGCGGCTCGTGGCGCTTCGCGCTGCGGCGCTCTGTACTGTGGCATCGGGCTTCTCGAACCAACGTGAAACCGGCTGGCCGTTCGGCTCGCGGGCGCGTTGGCGGTGGTCTCGTCCGGCTGAACTCGTTGCATACAATTGAAGTTGACTGATTAAATTGTAGGCTGAGACGTGCTGCGCGGTCCTTCCGCCCAAATCACAGTCACCGCCAAATCAAAAGTATTTCAGTGGCTTGACGCTCCCCCCGGCGCCTGAAGCGCTGGCACAAAGCTTGCGAACGCTCTCCCGGTCGAGGCTCCGCCGTGCCGGTGAAGCCGAGATGACAGGCCGCGGGCCCATGGCCCGCCGAGGGAGCACAGCAATGGACTTTGGCAGGATTTCACGACGGCATCTGTTGCAGGGTGGCGCGGCGCTGACGCTCGGCGCAGCCGCGGGCCTGCGGCCGGCCTTCGCAGCCGACACCACGATCGGCTTCATCTATGTCGGCTCGCGCGACGACTACGGCTACAACCAGGCGCATGCGCAGGGCGCGGCGGCGCTGAAGAAGCTGCCGGGGCTCAAGGTCATCGAAGAGGAGAAGGTGCCGGAGACCGACGCGGTCGAGAAGACGATCGAGTCGATGATCAATCTCGACGGCGCCACGCTCCTGTTCCCGACCTCGTTCGGCTACTACAACCCGCACATGATCAAGATGGCCGCGAAGTACCCGAAGCTCCGCTTCGAGCATTGCGGCGGGCTGTGGAGCGACAAGGACCCGAAGAACGCCGGCTCCTATTTCGGCTACATCGACGAGGCGCAGTACATCGCCGGCATCGTCGCGGGCTACACCAGCAAGAGCGGCAAGCTCGGCTTCGTTGCCGCCAAGCCGATCCCGCAGGTGCTGCGCAACATCAACGCCTTCACGCTCGGCGCGCAGCTCGCTAACCCCAAGGCCACCACGCAGGTGATCTTCACCGGCGACTGGTCGATGCCGGTCAAGGAAGCCGAGGCCACCAACAGCCTGATCGACCAGGGCGTCGACGTGCTGACCTGCCATGTCGACGGCCCGAAGACCATGGTCGAGAACGCGGCGCGGCGCGGCGCCTTCGTCACCGGCTATCACGTGAACCAGTCGCCGCTGGCACCCAAGGCCTATCTCACCGGCGCCGAGTGGAACTGGGAGGCGCTGTATCCGAAGTTCGTCAAGATGCTGGCTGCGGGCGAGAGCATCCCGAACTTCTATCGCGGCGGCCTCAAGGAAGAAGTGGTCAAGATCTCGGCCTATGGCGAGGCGGTGTCGGAAGCTGCGCGCAAGCATGCCGACGAGATCAAGGCCAAATTCCTCGGCGACGGCTACACCATCTTCAAGGGCCCGCTGAAGGACAACAAGGGCAACACCGTGATCACCGCCGGCACCGAGCGCGGCCAGAAGGATCCGGAGCTGGAGAAGATGGACTATCTGGTCGAGGGCGTGATCGGAGCGACGTCGTGACCACTGAGGCGGCCGATCCGGTTGATGCGGCCGCCATCGCGCCGGCCGCCGATGCAGGCTTCCTGCAGCGTTATGGCGCGAGCATTGAATACATCCTGATCCCGGGCGCGGCGCTGGTCGCCGCGCTCCTGGTGTTCGGCATCTTCGTTGCGCTGTTCGGCAAGAACCCGCTCGATCTCTATTGGTACATGTATTACGGGGCGTTCGGCACCTGGTTCTCCTGGCAGAACACGCTGACGCGCGCGGCCCCTCTGATCCTCACGGCGCTGTGCACCGCCCTGCCCGCGCAATTGGGCATGGTGATCATCGGCGGCGAAGGCGCGCTGCTGATCGGCGCGCTGTCGGCAACGTCAGCGGCGCTGGCGCTGCAGGGACTGCCGCCGCTCGTGGTGCAGGTCGCGATGGTGATCGCCGGTATGACCGGCGGCGGATTGTGGATCCTGCTGTCCGGGGCCTTGCGGCAGTATCGCGGCGTCAACGAAACCATCTCCAGCCTGCTCTTGGTCTACATCGCGCTCGCAATCCTCAACCATCTCGTCGAAGGCGCGATGCGCGATCCGGCGAGCCTCAACAAGCCGTCGACGCGCGAGATCGGCGCCGCCAACATGATCGGCACCATTCCTGGTACCGACGTGCATTGGGGCCTGGTGTTCGGGCTGATCCTGGCGGTCGCATCCTACGTGCTGATCTATCACACCACGTTCGGCTTCGCCGCGCGCGTCGCGGGCGGCAACATCCGCGCCGCCAAGATCGTCGGTCTCTCGGTCGGCAAGCTGATCCTCACCGTGTGCTTCCTCGCCGGCGCCTGCGCAGGCCTCGCCGGCATGGTCGAGGTCGCCGCCGTGCAGGGCCGCACCAACGCCAATCTCGCCGTCGGCTACGGTTTCACCGGCATCCTGGTTGCGTTCCTCGCCCGGCAGAATCCGCTGGCGATCATTCCGGTGGCGATCCTGCTCGGCGGCATCAACGCCTCCGGCGGACTCTTGCAGCGCCGGCTCGGCCTGCCCGATGCCTCGGTGCTGGTGCTGCAGGGCATCATCTTCATCTCCGTGCTGGCGAGCGACGCGCTCTACGGCCGCATCGGCTTCCTCAAGGGAAAGTCCTGAGCCATGGCTGACGGCAACATCGGACTCTGGACCGTCCCGCTCGCGGTGCTCGGCGGC
Source organism: Bradyrhizobium oligotrophicum (assembly GCF_051168495.1). Taxonomy (GTDB): domain Bacteria; phylum Pseudomonadota; class Alphaproteobacteria; order Rhizobiales; family Xanthobacteraceae; genus Bradyrhizobium; species Bradyrhizobium oligotrophicum_A. The sequence continues at coordinate 23,227 of NZ_JBNPVB010000012.1, forward strand.
GCCATCCGCGTCTCCACGCCGTTCCTGTTCGTCAGTCTCGGCGAATGCATCACCGAGCGCTCCGGCCGCATCAATCTCGGCCTCGAAGGTACGCTGGTGATGGGCGCGATGAGCGCCTATGGCATCTCCTATCTCTCGGGCTCGCCGTGGCTCGGGGTGCTCGCCGCCGGCCTCACCGGAGCGCTGCTCGGCGCATTGCACGCCGGCATCTGCTCGCTGCCGCGTGTCAACGACGTCGCGGTCGGAATTTCGCTGATGCTGTTCGGCACCGGGCTTGCCTTCTTTCTCGGCAAGCCGCTGATCGAACCCACGGCGGCGCGGCTGCCGGCGATCGATTTCGGCTGGTGGAGCGACGTGCCGCAGGTCCGCGCGGCCTTGCGCATCAACGTGCTGTTCCTGCTCGGCGTGGTGCTGGCGCCGCTGTTGCTGTGGGCGTTCAGGACGACACGCTGGGGCCTCCTGATCCGCACCGCCGGCGAGAGCGCCGACGCGGCACGCGCGATGGGCCATTCGGTGCTGATGATCCGGCTGCACGCCACCATGGCCGGCGGCTTCCTCGCCGGCATCGGCGGCTCGTTTTTGTCGCTGTTCTATCCCGGCAGCTGGAACGAGGGCCTGTCGTCCGGACAAGGCATCACCGCGGTGGCGCTCGTCATCTTCGCACGCTGGGACCCGATGCTGTGCCTGTGGGCCTCGCTCGCCTTCGGCGGCGCCGCGGCCCTTGGGCCTGCGCTGCAATCGGTCGGCATCACCTCCGGCTATCACCTGTTCAACGCCGCGCCCTACATCCTGACACTGCTGATCATGATCATCACCTGCTCGCCGAAACGCACCCTGAGCGGCGCGCCGGCCGAGCTATCCATTACACGCTGATAGGCAGTTGCTCATGACGAAAGAAGCTGGAGCGGGCACCTCCTTCGCGGCCATCCTTCGAGACGGCCGCCTTCGGCGGCCTCCTCAGGATGAGGATTTTCTACGCGGCACGATGCCAACTCCTCTCCATGAGCACGCTGCTCATGGTCAATGTGCAGCACTGGTCTCCGTGCAAAACCCTCTCCATGAACACGCCTCTCGGCGTGTTCATGGTCCGGTGTGCAGTGCCTCGGCTGTTGAACCTCTCCATGAACACGCCTCTCGGCGTGTTCATGGAGGGTGTGCAGTGCCGCCTTGGCTTTTGACCCTCATGGTGAGGAGCGCCGCGCCGAGCTGATCGTCATCAATAGCAGTCGCAATGCGCGGCGCGTCTCGAACCATGAGGCCCGAGCTGGGGCCTCGCCCTTCGAGACGCCCGCCTTTGGCGGGCTCCTCAGGGTGAGGAGAGGGAGCCCACTCCATGAGCATGCGGCTAACGCCACATACCGATTGGCCTCGAACTTCATTGGAGACCACACATGACCCAGCGCACCATCCGCTCCGAGCCCTATGCCTGGCCGTATAACGGCGATCTGCGCCCTGAGAACACCGCGCTGATCGTGATCGACATGCAGACCGATTTCTGCGGCGTCGGCGGTTACGTCGACAAGATGGGCTATGATCTGTCGCTGACGCGCGCCCCCATCGAGCCGATCAAGACGCTGCTCACGGTGATGCGCGCGCAAGACTTCCTGATCATCCACACCCGCGAGGGCCATCGCACCGATCTCTCGGATCTTCCCGCCAACAAGCGCTGGCGCTCGCAGCAGATCGGCGCGGGCATCGGCGATCCCGGCCCGTGCGGCCGCATCCTGGTGCGCGGCGAGCCCGGCTGGGACATTATCCCGGAGCTCGCGCCCCTGCCCGGCGAGATCATCATCGACAAGCCGGGAAAAGGCTCGTTCTGCGCCACCGATCTCGAGCTGATCCTGCGGCTGAAGGGCATCCAGAACATCGTGCTCACCGGCATCACCACCGATGTCTGCGTCCACACCACGATGCGCGAGGGCAACGACCGCGGCTTCGAATGCGTGCTGCTGTCGGACTGCTGCGGCGCCACCGACAAGGGCAATCACGACCACGCGCTGAAAATGATCAAGATGCAGGGCGGCGTGTTCGGCGCGGTCGCGACCTCCTCCGCGCTGATCGAGGCGCTGTCGTGATCGGCGACGATCCGACGCCATCTGGCGCATTCGGCGTCGAGGCGATCGCGATGACGATGCGCTTCGGCGCGTTCACCGCGCTCGACAATGTCGAGCTGAAGGTGAAGCCCGGCTCGTTCCACGCGCTGCTCGGCGAGAACGGCGCCGGCAAGTCGACCCTGGTCAAATGCATCATGGGCTACTACCGCCCGACCGAAGGCGACGTGCTGATCGCCGAGCGCGAGCGCGCCATCAGCAACCCCAGGGACGCCCACGCGCTCGGCCTCGGCATGGTCTATCAGCACTTCACCTTGGTGCCGGCGATGACCGTGGCCGAGAACCTGGTGCTGGCGCGCGACGACGTGCCCGCCGTGGTCAACTGGGCCAAGGAGAAGCACGAGCTGGAGGCGTTCCTGTCGCGCATGCCGTTCCGCGTGCCGCTCGATGCCAAAGTGTCCGACATCTCCGCCGGCGAGCGGCAGAAATGCGAGATCCTCAAGCAGCTCTATCTCAAGCGCCGCTTCCTGATCCTGGACGAGCCGACCTCGGTGTTGACGCCCGGCGAGGCCGACGAGGTGCTGGGCATGCTGCGCAAGATGGTCGAGGCCGGCGAGCTGACCATCCTGATGATCACGCACAAATTCCGCGAAGTGATGGCGTTTGCCGACGAGGTCACCATTCTCCGCCGCGGCAAGCTCGCGGGCCGGGGCAAGGTCAGTGAGCTCACGCCTGACGACATGGCGCGGATGATGATCGGCGCCGAGCAGCTCACGGTGCAGCCGTCCCGCACCGGCGAGGCTGGCAAAGTCAGACTCGAGGTCGACAAGCTGGTCGCGCGTGACGATGCCGGCGGCCTCGCCGTCCAGGATCTCTCGCTCACCGTGCGTGCCGGCGAGATCGTCGGCATTGCCGGTGTGTCCGGCAATGGCCAGCGCCAACTGGTCGAAGTGCTCGCCGGCCAGCGCGAGGCCGAGAGCGGCGCGGTCCGCGTCTCCGGCGCGCCCTATTCCGCGAGCCGCGAGGAGATGCGGCGGCACAAGATGTCACTGCTGCCCGAGGAGCCGTTGAAGAACGCCTGCGTCGGCGGCATGAGCGTCGCCGACAACATTGCGCTGCGCGAGTTCGACCGCGCGCCGTTTGCCCGCGGCGGCTGGTGGCTGAACAAGTCGGCGTTCCGCGCCGATGCCACCACCAAGATCGCCCGCTACAAGATCAAGACCCGGACGCCGGACACGCCGATCTCGGCGCTCTCGGGCGGCAACGTGCAGCGCGCCGTGCTGGCGCGCGAGCTCGGCCACGACGTCGAGGTGCTGATCGCCGCCAATCCCTGCTTCGGCCTCGACTTCGCGGCGGTGGCGCAGATCCATGCCGAGATCATGGCCGCCCGCAACCGCGGCGCCGCCGTGCTGCTGGTCAGCGAGGACCTCGACGAACTGCTCGAACTCTCGGACCGGCTGGTCGTGATGTTTCACGGCCAATTGGTCTACGAGACCCGCGCCAGCGATGCCGACCTGACCGAGATCGGCCGCCACATGGCGGGGCATTGAGCCGCATCGGAAAAACTACTTCAACGCGTTCGAGACAAACTGATCGCCCTGAGGTATTATTCGCGCCGGCGGCGGCCGCCCGCGCGACGCCGTGTATTTTTTCTTTTTTTGATCAATCCCTTAAATCACAGGTCGACATCATGAAGGCCTATTTCATCGGCGGCGGCATCGGTTCGCTTTCAGGCGCAGCGTTCATGATCCGCGACGGCGGCGTGGCCGGGCGCGACATCACCCTCTTCGAGAAGCGCCTGCCCTATGGCGGCAGTCTCGACGGCGCCCGTCTTCCGGACGGCTCCTACTCGATGCGCGGCGGGCGCATGCTGACGACGGAGCAATACGAGTGCACCTGGGACCTGCTGTCGACGATCCCGAGCGCGTCCCAGCCGTCCGAGAACATCCTCAGCGAGACCAAGCTCTTCAACGAGCTGCACGTCACGCATGCGCAGGCGCGCCTCGTCGACATCAACCGGCACAAGGTCGATGTCACCACCATGGGCTTCTCGATGCAGGACCGTATCGAGATGACCAAGCTCACCGAGGCTTCCGAAGAGACGCTCGGCAACTCGCTGATCTCGGACTGGCTGTCGCCGCCGTTCTTCACCACGAATTTCTGGCTGATGTGGCAGACGGCGTTCGCCTTCCAGCCGTGGCACAGCGCGGTCGAGTTCAGGCGCTACATGCACCGCTTCATGAACGAATTCCCGACGATGAATACGCTCGGCGGCGTCAAGCGCACGGTCTACAATCAGAACGACTCGCTCGTGAAGCCCCTGATGCGCTGGCTGGAGGACCACGGCGTCAACTTCGTCGGCGGCGCCGATGTCACCGACGTCGCGCTGGTGACGGAGAACGGCAGGCACCGCGCCACGCGGCTCGACCTGACGCAGAACGGCGCCAGAAGCAGCATCGATCTCGCCCCCGACGATCTCGTGTTCTACACGGCGGGCTCGATGACCGATGCGACCAGCCTCGGCAGCCATGACAGCGCGCCGAAGCAGTTGACGAAAGAGGACAGCCACGGCTGGACCTTGTGGGAGAAGCTCGCCGCCGGCCGGCCCGAATTCGGCAATCCCGCGATCTTCAACTCCAACATCCCGGAATCCAGCTTCGAATCCTTCACGGTCACCTGCCGCAACCCGCGCTTCTTCGATGCGATGCAGAATTTCAGCGGCAATGTCGCCGGCACCGGCGCCCTCGTGTCCTTCACCGACTCCAACTGGCGGATGTCGATCGTGCTGTACACCCAGCCCTATTTCCCGGACCAGCCCGCCGAGATCCAGATCTTCTGGGGCTACGGGCTGTATCCCGACCGCGTCGGCAATTTCGTGCCCAAGCCGATGTCCGAGTGCAGCGGCGCAGAGATCCTGAAGGAGCTGTGCGGACACCTGCGCTTCCCGCTCACGGTGTTCGAGGATGCCAGTTGCGTGCCGTGCTGGATGCCCTACATCATGAGCATGTTCATGCCGCGCAGCCCGGGCGACCGACCGCTGCCGGTGCCGCCTACCTCGCAGAATCTTGCCTTCATCGGGCAGTTCGTCGAGCTGCCGGAGGACGCCGTGTTCACGATCGAATATTCGGTGCGTGCGGCGATGCACGCCGTGTATCAGCTGATGAAGATCGACCGTGCCATTCCGCCGGTGACCCCGTATGACAAATCGCTGAAGGTCCTGCTACAGTCGGTGGTGAAATCGTTCGCTTGAGTCCCGCTGGTACTCCGCAATTGATCACGTCAATGGATTGGAAATGCGTGCCCTCCTGATTCTGTTCTGCCTGCTCCCTGGAATTGCGTTCGCGAAGCCCGTCAAAACCGAGCTGTTCGGTCACAGCATCGAGATCAAAGTCGTCGAGCCAGATAGTAACGAGGCGCTGCTCGTCGACGGGAAGCAGCTGCTCACAAAGCCCATCATCGATCTCGAGGAAAACGGCCGGATCGGGGTCACCGACTTCGTGATCGGCTCGGTCAGCGATGGCGGCAACATGTGCGACGGCTCGCCGTTCGTGCTCCGCTTCCCCGCGAACGAGCCCGTGCGCCTCGATGGTCCGCTCGATAGCTGCAGAACCGTCGAGCACAAGATCGGACCGGATCGGATCGTGTTCACGACGCCGGCTTCGCCGACGGAACGCGGCGAACGATGGACCTGGACGGCCAGTGGGTTCGGTCCGGCGCAGGAGTTGAAATCGAAGTCCGCAGCCAAAGGCTGGGACACGCTGGGCCGCGGTGCGATCTACAATCCGGTCGATCTCCTGGGATATGCCGAGCTCGCTAAGGCGCTCAAGGCGGCGGTGTCGAACGCCCGTTATGCCGATCTCCGACGGATCCTGGACGGGCCCGGCTCGGTCCGCTACGACGGCAAGATCTTCATCGGCAAAGCCTGCCAGGCGCACAGCTGCACCACCACGTCGGCGCTCGTCGTGATGGATGCCGCGACCAAGCGCGTCGCGGTGGCGATGCGCGACGAGAACAAGCCGCTCCTGATCGTCCCGGCCGATGCCCAATGGCCCGCGGCGGCCCAGGATGAGCTGGCAAACTGGCGGAGCGGGAACGCGCGCTGAGGGCTTCCGTGCCACGCGCGGCATCGTGATCGCTTGTCCCTCGGGCTGATTGACCTGGATCAGTTCCGCCCCCGCACGTGGCCGCTAAGCCCGGATCGCAACAGACGATCCGGGTGAACCATCATGAAGGCGTATTTCATTGGTAGCGGCATCGGCGCTCTCGCCGGCGCGGCGTTCCTGATCCGTGACGGCGGCGTCGAAGGACGCGCCATCACGATCTACGAGAAGCACCTGCCCTATGGCGGCAGCCTCGACGGCGCGCGATTGCCCGACGGCTCCTATTCGCTGCGCGGCGGGCGCATGCTGACCACCGACCACTACGAGTGCACCTGGGACCTGTTGTCCACCATTCCCGACGCCGGCGATCCCAAGCGCACGGTGCGCGACGAGACGCTCGCCTTCAACAAGGCCCATGTCGCGCATTCGCAGGCGCGCCTCGTCGACAGAAACCGTCACAAGGTCGACGTCTCCACCATGGGCTTCTCGATGCAGGACCGGATCGAACTGGTCAGGCTCACCGAAGCGTCCGAGGACAAGCTCGGCAATTCCCGCATCACCGACTGGCTGTCGCCATCGTTCTTCACCACCAATTTCTGGTTCATGTGGCAGACGACCTTCGCGTTCCAGCCGTGGCATAGCGCCGTCGAGCTCAAGCGCTATCTGCACCGCTTCATGAACGAGTTTCCGCGCATCGAAACGCTGGCCGGCGTCAAGCGCACGGAGTTCAATCAGTACGACGCGATCGTGGTGCCGTTGGTGAAATGGCTGGAGGCCCACGGCGTGAATTTCGCCGGTGGCGTCGATGTCACCGACATCGAGATCGCGACCGAAGCCGGCCAGCATGTCGTCACGCGGCTGACGCTCGATCGCAGCGGCGCGCCGGAGACGGTCGCGCTGTCGAGCGACGATCTCGTCTTCCTGCAGAACGGCTCGATGACCGACGCGACCAGTCTCGGCACCCAGGACGCACCGCCGCCGCGGCTCACCAGGCAGGACAGCCAGGGCTGGACGCTATGGGAGAAGATCGCGAAGGGCCGCCCCGAATTCGGCAATCCTGCCGCGTTCAACGCCTCGATTCCGGAATCCTGCTGGGAGTCCTTCACCGTCACCTGCCGCGATCCGCGCTTCTTCGACGCGATGGAACGCTTCACCGGCAACGCCGCCGGCACCGGCGGGCTCGTCACCTTCACCGACTCGAACTGGCTGATGTCGGTCGTGCTGTATCACCAGCCGCATTTCGTCGGACAGCCCAGGGATGTGCAGGTGTTCTGGGGCTATGCGCTGCATCCCGACCGCATCGGCAATTTCGTGCCGAAAGCGATGGCGGATTGCGGCGGCGCCGACATCCTCAAGGAGCTGTGCGGCCACCTCAACTTCGATCCGTCGGTGTTCTCGGAGGCGACCTGCGTGCCCTGCCGCCTGCCCTACATCACCAGCATGTTCATGCCGCGCAGCAAGACGGACCGTCCGCTGCCGGTGCCGGCGAATTCGAAGAACCTCGCCTTCGTCAGCCAGTTCGTGGAGATTCCCGACGACGTCGTGTTCACGGTGGAATATTCGGTGCGCGCGGCGCAGATGGCGGTCTATCAGCTGCTCCGCATCGACAGAGCCATCCCGCCGATCACGCGCCACGACAAATCGCTGCGCGTGCTGATCGAGACGGTGGAGAAGGCGTTCGCCTGAGGGAAGGCCGGCGGCGATGCTGAAAACGAGCGCGCCCGGATCAGCTTCGATCCGGGCGCGCTCGTCGCGTTTTCATGAGGCGCATGCGCGCCCTTATGCATCATGGCGTGAATTCATCAGTAGCCGAGCAGCGCAAGACCAACCCAGCCGACGGCGAACAGCGACACGACGGACGTTGCAGCAGCAAAGACGGACAGCGAAACCTTCAAAGTCTTGAGGACCATACGCGCCTCCTTGAACGACAATGAGCAGCTCATCGGGACTAACACCGATGCGCATTTAAAATTTCATGAGAACCGGCTCCGCCGAGCCGAACATTGTGTTCGTAAGCGCGCCCGCGGAAAGGTTCAATGCAAGCGTGCGCCATGCGAACGGCCTCGCTCATGCAGGGGCATCAACAATGACGACCCTGCCGCGGTTCCAACAGCAATACGGCTGTGAGATGACGAATCCGTGCGCTGTGCGGCGCGCTCAGGGATCGAGTGCGGTCACCGCCCAGAACGAGCCGGGCACGACGACATCCTGCCCCTTGGCGTAGCGCGCAAGCGCCTTCTTCATCGCGGCTGTCGCGCGTTCGACCGCCTCGGCCGGCTGATCGGCTACGGCACGGCCCGCCGGGCCGATCGCAAGCGCCGTCTGCACCGCGCCGTCGAGACCGGCGCCGGCGGCCAAATCGAGGCTGACATCGCAGCGCTCCAACCGGATGCGCCGCAGACCGGCCTCGGTCATGACCGTCTCGATCCACTCGGCGGACCCGAAGGCGAAATCATCCGGCGCATGCGGCCGCAGGCCCGGCAGTTTCGGCACATGCTCATAGGCCGCCTGCAGCGGCTCCAGCGCCCAGGGGTTGTCGCGCAGCTCGCCCCAGCAGGCGAAGGCGACGCGGCCTTCCGAGCGCAGCGCATTGCGGATGTTGAGCACGGCGCGCACGGGATCGGCGAAATACATGACGCCGAGGCGCGACAGCACGACATCGGCGCTCGCCGCCTTGAAGTGATGCACCATGGCGTCGCCCTGCACGAAGCTGACGGGCGCGTCTGCCGGCGCAGCCTCATGGGCCGCGGTCAGCATGGCGGCGGAGACATCGAGACCGAGCACGCTGCCGCCGGCCCCGACCTTCTCGGCCGCAGCGATCATGGTCGCGCCGCAGCCGCAACCGATGTCGAGCACCCGCTCGCCGGGCTGGATCGCGGCGCGCTCCAGCAGCGCCTCCTGCACGGGCGCCAGCATCGCATCGAGCTCCGCCCGCCGCGCCACCCAGCGCGCCCCGCCCGCGCCGTTCCAGAAGGCGATCTGCTCGGCGTTCTCGAAATGACCGAAGGAAGTGTCGGCGACGGCGGCGTCCATGGAATGTCTCGGCAACACGTCAAAATACGATGAGCGCCGGCGCGATGCTCATCCGGCAGCGAAGCCACGGAGATTAGGGGGCGGCCAGCGGCTTGAAAAGCCGGTCTCTCGGACGGATGGACTCGAAACGCCCACGAACAAAGCGCTCCCGTCCCGTCAGAATCGCAGTGATGCAAGAAAAGGTCGGAGCAGCGGGATTCGAACCCAAGACCCCTAGTCCCCCAAGCGTGGGTAAGCCATTGAACTACATCAAGATTCAAGGAAACCGAGTTGTCTCCGGACCGTTGATCTGATTGAGTTTTTTGGTTCGATTGGAAACCCAAACCCTCTCATTGGACGCCAAAACGCGGCTCTCCAACGGAACATTAATGTCTTCGAATGCTTCATATATTGCGAATGCTTCGAATATGATCTAGCTATACCTTTCCAGGGGGAGAGCCAATATGACCATCCCAGCCTATGCTGAGGAACTCGGCGGCCGTTTGCCGTCCGAGACCGAAAAGGCGTCAGCAAATCAACTGCGTACGATCCTCGCCGCTCATGCCGCTGGGGATACGACTTTGCGCGTTCTCGACGAGCAAAAGCAGACGAAGGAAATCACCTTAGGTCCTGCCCTGTCGGCGCTCCTCATGGAGCTACTCCGACATATCGGGAAGGGTGACGCGGTCACGCTCGTGCCGGTTCACGAGATGCTGACCACTCAGCAAGCTGCCGACATTCTGAATGTCTCGCGCCCGTTCCTCATTTCCCTGCTCGACAAAGGCCAGATCCCCTACGACACCGTGGGGCGCCACCGCCGCATCAAGGCAGAGGATCTCTTCGCGTACAAGAGAAGCAGAGACCAGAAGCGACGCGAGGCTCTCGAAGGGCTCGCGGAACTCGACGGGGAGCAATTGTAGGCCCGTGTTCGCCAATCGCTTCACAGCCTTTGTAGACGCTTGTACGCTCGTCAGCGTGCTCAAGCGGAATCTGCTGTTATCCCTGGCAGAGGCGGAGTTTTTCCGTGTCCGCTGGCCGGCAGAAGTGCTCGGCGAGACCCAGAATGCGCTGCAGGAAATCCATGAGAAGCGCGGGCTTCAGGATGCCGCCGACCGCGCGGCTCGGGCTCGCACCCTTATGGAGGCCGCCTTCGAAGACGCGATGGTCGATGGCTACGAGCATTTGTTGCCACTCGCCGTCGAATTGCCCGACCAGAACGATGCGCACGTTTTGGCCGCAGCGGTCAAGACCCAAGCATCCATGATCGTCACGGAAAACCTGAAAGACTTTCCTTCCAAGATCCTCTCGGCTCTTAACGTCGAAGCGAAATCGGCCGATGAATTCATCGCTGATACGATTGCGCTCGATCCCGGACGGGCTGTCGCAGCAATTCGCCAGATGCGAGAGAGATTCAAGCGGCCCGAGAAAACCGCGGAAACATTGCTCTTGGAAATGGAGGCTGACGGACTCATAGAAACCGTCAATCTGCTGAGGCCTTACCTGAGTTCACTCTAGCGATAAACCGCTTCAGATCCCGATACCTGACTTGTAGCTTTGCTCTCTTGAGGTACTTTGCTACGATTACAAACGGGGAGCACCTCAACCATGAAGTCCGTTTGGCTCACGATAGCGGCCACCGTTGCCTTGCAGCCCTGCGCTGCCACGGCGTCCGACACAAACACATTTCGTGCATGCGTGGTTCGAGAAGCAAAAGCTGCGTTGAACCGAGCGTTCACGAAATTCGGCGAGGTCGCCTTCTTCGGATACCATAACGACGAAAATGCCCAAGTCTTTGCGACCTGCAAACTGCGGCCTTTCAATGGCGCAATCAGTTCTGATATCGATGACGCGAAATTTGTAAGTGAGACGACCGACAAAATTGGCAGAGAGCTCGCTCTCGAAAGCATGCGCAAAGCCGATGAAATGCAGCGCCAAAGGGACGCGCTGGACATGCCAAGATTGCGAGCTGAGAAGGCTCTAGAAGATCAAGCCGCACAAAACTACCTCCTTTGCCTCGACAGCAGCACACGAGTTCTATCTGTCAGCTCCAGCGAGCCCGCCGAAGTAATCGCGCAAGCAGCATTTGCGTCATGCGTCCGCCCAAGGCAGAGAGTTTTTGATGCTTACCGTGGGCACACGAACTCGTTTAGTCTTGAGACAATGGAGGCCATGGAGCAGGTGTTTAGACGGCAGTTGCTGCTGGTGGTAGTTGAAGCACGCGCTTCACGTGACGTTCAGCCGCCGGCCCCTGCCGGACCAGCGCCGACGAGGCACGAAACACGGATTTGACAAACGCGAAAGTGTGCGATGGAGCACTCATTTGAAATCGGCGACCTCCTGACGCTGAAGAGTGGCGGCCACCTAATGACTGCAGTCTCTATCAGCCACAAAGATGGGATTCTGTGCGCATGGTCTGTAAAAGGAGACATAAAACTCAAAAGCTTCCCCAGCCCCGCGCTAGTCAAAGCGAAGGAGCCGTTGACGTTGGCAGAGCTTGTCAACGAGAGCTACAAGCAGTCTGGTTGAATATTCCGATACGAGGCGCCCCATGCAGTTTCCCGCGTCATTTTTCCCACGAACCGCTTTGACGTAGATCGCGGCGGCCTGGGGAGAACGGAAATGCCGAAGAACGTTGAAAGACTAAGCTATGACCAAAATCAAGCCGTACGACGCGGCCGAATATCTCGATGGCCCCGAGACGATCGCCGCCTACATCACCGAGGCCCTGGAAACCGGCGATCCCTCTCTTATCGCGATGGCGCTCCGTGCCGTCGCTCGCGCAAAGGGTATGGGCGAAGTCGCGGAGAAGGCCGGCCTGTCGCGTGAAAATCTGTATCAGGCGCTCGGTGGCGAAGCAAAGCCGGAATTCGGCACCATCCTCAAGGTGCTTCAAGCCATGGAAATCAACCTGATCGCTCAGCCGGCTCCAACCCAAGCGGCCTGATCACCATCGGAAGCAATGCGAATGAGCGGCCGAACGAGATGTGCGGCGAATTGAGCAGCTTTTGACCGGTATTCGGAAGGCTGCGACTGCGTGCCTCGCGATGCAGACGGCAGCAGTTGAAAAAATGGTCGGAGCGGCGGGATTCGAACCCACGACCCCTAGTCCCCCAGACTAGTGCGCTAACCGGGCTGCGCCACGCTCCGATGGCCGATCCTCTAGCCGTGATCGCGGCGCGATGCAAGGCACGGCGAGCGGGTTTCGTCGGGTATGGGGTTACGAGATCGAGCGGAATTTTTCGACCCCACCCCCGATCCCTCGCCGCGAGGGGGAGAGGAGCGCAGCCAACTCGCGGCGCGCGGTCCCTACACGACTCGGCCGACGGACCAAAGCCAGCCTCTTCAACCGAGCCAACCGCGCTCGACGGGCTGACCTGCCCTCACACGTCCTTCATCGCCCGGTCGAGCAAGGCGCGGCAGTCGAGCAGGTCCTTGAGCACGCCCTGGAGCTTGTCGCGCTCTTCCGGCTTCATGCCGGCGCGGGTGGGTGGGCCGACGCGGAAGGTGTCGAGGATGTCGTCCTCGGTGTCGACGAAGCGGAAGTCGATGCCCTCCTCGTCGGAGGCCTCCTCCTCTTCGTCCTCCGATTCGGTCTCGGCCTCCCCGACCGGCTCTTCCTCCATCATCGCCTGGCCGAGCGTCTCCTCCAGCGCGCCAAACGAGACAGCCGCGGACGTGTCCGCCAGCCCCTGGACCGATTTGACGCCGTGCTCCTTCAGGATCCGCTGCACCCCCTTGATGGTGTAGCCTTCGCTGTAGAGCAGGCGGCGGATGCCCTTGAGCAGGTCGACGTCGTCGGGCCGGTAATAGCGCCGGCCCCCGCTCCGCTTCATCGGCTTGATCTGGGCGAACCGCGTCTCCCAAAACCGCAGCACGTGCTGCGGGATGTCGAGCTCCTGCGCGACCTCGCTGATCGTCCGAAACGCATCCGGCGCCTTGTCCAAATGCCCGTTCCCCTTCGATCGTGCTGCCAAGAAACTGGGAGACTACGCTGAAAACATTGGACGAACTGAACGCGGGAGCAGAGGGAACACAGTTTATACGCTTCTACGGCCGATGATGTCGGGCGAACCGCCCTATTCCGGCTCGGCGCCGAATTCGGCGCTGGCCTCGCCGTTCATCTTGCCCGACGTCTGCTGGCCGTTGATGCGCTGCTTGAGGATCGCGGATGGCTTGAACACCATCACCCGCCGCGGCGAGATCGGCACCTCGGTGCCGGTCTTGGGGTTGCGCCCGATGCGCTGCCCCTTCTTGCGCACCATGAACGACCCGAACGACGAGAGTTTGACCGTCTCGCCGCGCTCGAGGCAGTCGGTGATCTCTTTCAAGACCAGTTCGACGAACGCAGACGACTCTGTCCGCGACAGCCCCACCTTTTGGTAGACTGCCTCGCACAGATCGACGCGTGTGACTGTTTTTCCGCTTCCCGCCATCGCCTGCCCCAAACTCACGGCGAATAATTCGCTCCGGAAATTAAGAGGTTAAGCGGCGGTGGTCAACAGCAGCGTGAATAGAAGTGCAGCCCCGGGCGCCGATCTCGGGGCATAATCCCGCCGCACGGGGAACTCACCAGCGCACCAAAGCCGAGCCCCAGGTGAAGCCGCCGCCCATCGCCTCCAGCAGGACGACGTCGCCCTTCTTGATGCGGCCGTCCTTGACGGCCACGTCGAGCGCCAGCGGAATCGAGGCGGCGGAGGTATTTCCATGCCGATCGACCGTCAAAACCACCTTTTCCGGCGCGATGTGCAGCTTGTGCGCGGAGGCGTCGATGATCCGCCTGTTGGCCTGGTGCGGCACGAACCAGTCGATGGTCTCGGCGGACAGCCCGGTCGCCTCGAAGGCGTCGACGATCACGTCGGTGATCATGCCGACGGCATGTTTGAACACCTCGCGGCCCTCCATGCGCAGATGGCCCACGGTCTGGGTCGAGGACGGGCCGCCATCGACATAGAGCTTGGATTTGTGGCGGCCGTCGGAGCGCAGATGCGTGGTCAGCACGCCGCGATCGGCCGAGCTGCCGCCCTGCTCCTGGGCATCCAGAATCAGCGCGCCGGCGCCGTCGCCGAACAGCACGCAGGTGGTGCGGTCGTTCCAGTCGAGGATGCGCGAGAAGGTCTCGGCGCCGATCACCAGCGCCCGCTTGAACGAGCGGCTGCGCAGGAAATTGTCGGCGGTCGCGAGCGCAAAGACGAAGCCGGAGCACACCGCCTGCACGTCGAAGGCCGCGCCATGGGTGATGCCGAGCCCGTTCTGCACGGCGACCGCGGTCGCCGGAAAGGTGTTGTCCGGCGTCGAGGTGCCGAGCACGATCAGGTCGATCGACTGCGGATCGATGTCGGCTGCGGCGAGTGCTGCACGCGCGGCATTGAGCGCGAGATGCGAGGTGAACTCGCCGTCGGCTGCGACATGACGCTCCCTGATGCCGGTGCGCTGGACGATCCATTCGTCCGAGGTCTCGATGCGGCTTGCCAACTCGGCATTGGTCACGACCCGCTGCGGAAGGTAGGAGCCACAGCCGAGCACGACCGAACGTATTGTCACGAGAGAGCCTCCTGGGCGACGGGTGCGGACGCCAGCGCTCCGCCGTCGCGATTGAGTGTCTGATTGATCTTGGTCAGGAGATCGAAGCGGGCCATCTCATAGCCAACATCAACGGCTCGCGCAAAGCCCTCGGCGTCGGTTCCGCCGTGGCTCTTGACCACGATGCCGTTGAGCCCAAGCACCACGCTGCCGTTGTAATTGTTCGGATCGATCTTCTGCCGCAGGACGCGAAACGCGCCGCGCGCGAGCAGATAGCCGATCTGCGCCAGCCAGCTCGCCTTGATCTCGCTGCGCAGCAGATCCATCATCTGGCGAACCGCGCCTTCGGCGGCCTTCAGCGCAATATTGCCGCTGAAGCCTTCGCTGACGACCACATCGGCCTCCCCTTTGCCGATGCCGTCGCCCTCGATGAAGCCGATGTAATCGAGCTGCGGCAGGTTCATACTGCGCAGCATCTCGCCGGCCTCGCGGATCTCCTGGTGGCCCTTGATCTCCTCGACGCCGATATTGAGCAGGCCAACGGTTGGGCGTGACTTCTCGAACAGCACGCTGGCCAGCGCGCTGCCCATCGCCGCCAGCGCCACCAGATGCTTCGCATCGCCACCAATGGTGGCGCCAAGATCGAGGACGACGCATTTTGCTCGCCGCGTCGGCCAGATCGCCGCCAACGCCGGCCAGTCGATCCCCTCGAGCATGCGCAGGCAGAATCGGGCCATCGCAACCAACGCGCCGGTATTGCCGGCCGAGACTGCAACGTCAGCTTCGCCCTTCTTCACCGCCTCGATCGCGAGCCACATCGACGAGGTCTTGCGGCCGCGCCGCAGCGCCTGACTGGGCTTGTCGTCCATGCTGATGGCGACGTCTGTATGGATCACGCGCGCGACGGCCTTCAACCGCGGATGCCGGTCCAGTTCGGGGGCGATCTTGGCGCTGTCGCCGAACAGCAGGAATTCCGTATCGGGATGGCGGCTCAGCGCGATCGCGGCTCCGGGGATGACAACGGCCGCGCCGAAATCCCCGCCCATGGCGTCCAGCGCGATTCGAACCTTTTGAGGCATGACGTCCCGGAAACCTGATCTCGAGCTCGCTCTCGTCTTGGCCGTGAATTGTCTGGCCTCGACTTGCTTGGCCGTGTCTTGCGGTCGTTCAGAGGCGCTGCGCAGCCAGGGAACGGTCCCGCAGCCGGCCGAGCATCGTCTTCGCCTCCCGACCCGGGCGCGACAATAGCGTCTCTCCGTGTCGAAACAACCTCCCGGGTGCGACACATTTTGCAACCCTGGACACGATCCGGGAGGAGAAAGACTCCGCATTCATCAGAAAAATCAGCAGCTTGCGGGGATTTCGAGAGGTTTTGTGACAGCCCCGGAGCGCAACCGGCCGGCGCATTCGGGGGTCACTCCTCACCCGTTTTCTTCGCCGGGGTCGCGTCCGGCGTCCCGCCCGCGGCCGATTTCAGCGCCTTCAGCGCGGCGAAGGGATGGTCCTGGGCGGTGGCAGCCGCGGCGGGCGGTGCGAACACCGCGCCCGGCTTGCGCGGATAGGGATCGATCCCCAGGAACAGGGCGTCGGCAGCGAGCCGTCCGAGGTCGATCTGGCCGTTGATGATGGGCTCCGGCGGATCGGCGGTCTCGACCTCGCTGTTCGGGTCGTCCTCCACGAGGTCCGCAAGCTCCGGAATCTGGTCGGGCGGCGCGAACATCTGGTCGATCGGCTCGTCGATCTCGGTTTCGATCGGATCGAGCGTCACGACGCAGGTCTGGCCGATGCGGGCGCGCACCCGGCCCGCGACATGCACCTTGCCGTCCCGCTTCTGAACCACGTCGAACGAGGCATGGGCCGACACCACCTCGCGCAGGTCGGCGATCGCGGCCAGCGCAGCGCGGGTGGCCGCATCGGCCTCGATCCGGCGATGCAGGCCGGCATCCGGGATCTGCGCCACGATCACCGGCGGCGCGCGCCAGGGATCTTTCGAAGGGTCTCTCAAGGAGTCTCGCGGCGCCTCGCGTGAATTGTCTCTGTCTCTGCTCATATCGCTAATCCTGCTGCACCGGCCGCGGGAAGCTCCAGTTCGCGCCAAGCAACCTGGTGTCGTCGAGGGCAGCGAGGTCGGCCGCCACCCGTGCCGCATAGGCGGCAAGATCTCGTCCGCTGTCCGGATGCTCCCCGTTCAAGATATTCTTCTGCAGCGCCTCCGCCAGCCGGGCCTCACTCTCCGACCAGGCGAGATCATAGGCGGCGGTCCGGCCATAGAACGCCTCGCCGAACTTCTGCATGCGCTTGGGCACGGTCAGGTCCCCCACGCCCATCTCGCGCAGATTGTCGTCCATATCGTCGCAGAACCGGTCGAACAGCGCCTGCGACAGCTCCGCCCCGCCCCCGCGCAGCCGGCGCAGCACCAGCCAGAGGTGAAGAATCAACAGATCGAACCGCCCGTCGACTGTATCCGGGACATTCAAGTGTCTATAAAACAACGGTTCTCGGGTTTGCGCCACGATCGCGCCATAGATCGGCTCGATGGTCCGGCGCGGCGACGGCCGCAATTTGCTGAGATGGTTGAAGGGCCAGAGCATGACAGTTCCGCGGCTGAGTTTCCGTGACCCGGTTCGGGGCATGTTGCAATCCGCAAGTTTGCCCGGTACGTCAACGCCCTGCCCGACGCAAGGGGACGGGATCCGATCCTGAGAAGATGACCCAGACAATGCGAACGACGACCCGCACGCTCACCGGCGGCCTGAACATCCGTCTGCGCACCCTTGGTGCGATCGCGCTGACCTGCCTCGCGCTCGCGGCCTGCACCGGCGAGCAGTTCCAGAAGGGCTACATCATGCCGCCCGGCGCCCTGGAGCAGATCCCGATCGGGGCCAGCCAGGACCAGGTGCTGATCGTGATGGGCACGCCGTCGACCGTCGCCACGCTCGATGGCGAGGTGTTCTACTACATCTCCCAGCGCGCCGAGCGCCCGGTCGCCTTCATGAACCAGAAGGTCGTGGATCAGCGCGTCATCGCGGTCTATTTCGACAAGAACCGCCAGGTCCGCCGCCTCGCCAATTATGGCATGAAGGACGGCAAGATCTTCGACTTCGTCAGCCGCACCACGGCGACCTCGGGCCAGGAGCTCAGCTACCTGACGCCGCTGTTCAAGCTGCTCAGCTTCAACTGATCCGCAGCTGATCGCCGTCGCCCGGAATATGCTTCCGGGCCACGGTACAAGGCCGTCCGCTGTGCTGATTGGCGCAGCGCGGGTGTGGTCCATGCGCTTGCTCTGGCGCCGCAACCTTCCCTACCCTCCCGGCAAACAAACGCAGGGAGGAATCATTGGCACACCACACCGCGCTGTCGCGCCGCAGGCTGTTGTCCGGAGCCGCGGCGCTCTCGACCGCCGCCATTCTGCCGCGCACGGCTCTGGCCGACTGGCGCCCGACCGAGACCGTGAGGCTGATCGTACCCGCCGCCCCCGGCGGCAGCACCGATGTGATGGGACGGCTGCTGGCAGCCCATCTGCAGACCGCCTGGGGACAATCGGCCGTCGTCGAGAATCGCTCCGGCGGCGGCGGCACGATCGGCACCGCCGAAGTGGCCCGCGGCAACAAAGGCGACGGCCATACGATCCTGATCGGCAACCCCGGACCGAACGCGATCGCCTATTCGATCTTCCGCAACCTCGCCTACAAGCCGGATCAGCTGCAGGCGGTCTCCAACATGATCCGCATCCCCAACATCGTCTCGGCGCATCCCTCGACCGGGCTCAAGTCGATCGCGGAGCTGATCGCCTATCTCAAGGCCAATCCGGACAAGCTGAACTACGGCTCCTCGGGCGTCGGCCAGAGCCCGCATCTGACCGGCGCCTGGTTCCTGCAGCTCACGGGATTGAAGATGACGCACATCCCGTTCCGCGGCGCCGGTCCTGCCCTGCAGGCTGCGCTCTCCGGCGACATCCAGATCCTGTTCGACAATTTGTTTCCGTCACTGCCGCAGGTCCAGGACGGCAAGCTGACCGGCCTGTGCGTGACGACGCCGGAACGCAGCGCCAACGCGCCGGATCTGCCGACCATGCGTGAGAGCGCGCCGGAGCTCGCCAAATTCGACGTGTCGTCCTGGTTCGGCGTGTTCCTGCCAAAAGCCTGTCCGCCGGAGATCGTGGGAGCGCTCAACCTGCAGGTCAAGGCGATGCTGGAGCGCGAGGACATCGCCAAGAACATCGCGGCCATGGGCGCCCGCGCCGACTACGGCACGCCGCAGCAGTTCGGCGACTTCGTCCAGGCCGAGACCAGCAAGTTCGCCTCGATCATCCAGAAGGAAGGGTTGCAGATGGACGTGCAGTGACGGCACGGCCGATTCGACCGCCCGCTCGTGGCTCGGCACCCGGCCCTCTGAGGTGTAACGGCACCTTAAGCGAGATGGTGCGATCAATGGCGACCGCGTGTCTTTGATCTGGTTACGAGATACCGTCAAAGGAGGTCGGGCCCTTCCCTCTGCGGATGCGGCCCGATCACCGTGCGAAGGGCAGGCCGCGGCGATGTCCCATCGCGTGAGCCCGTGCCTTGTCCAACAGCGTCCTGCATCAGCTCGAAGACATTCTCGCCAGCCGCTACGTCTCGCGACGCGCGGAAATCCTGGAGCGCGTCGCCGACCTGTTCGTGGTCGGTTCCGGCAAGTTCAATGACGAGCATGTCGATCTGTTCGATCACGTGCTGTCCAAGCTGCTCGACAACGTGGCCGTCGCCGCGCGCGCCGAGCTGGGCAGCCGACTCGCCGTGCTGCCGGACGCGCCGCCGCGCGTGATCCGACATCTCGCCGCCGACGACACGATCGCGGTCGCAGGTCCCGTGCTGCGCCAGAGCGATCGGCTCGACGAGCAGACGCTGGTCGCAACCGCGCAGAGCCGGAGCCAGGAGCATCTGCTCGCCATCTCCGGCCGCAAGGTCCTGACCGAAGCCGTCACCGACGTGCTCGTCGATCGCGGCGATCAGGCCGTGGTCGCGAACACCGCCGACAATGACGGCGCCCGCTTCTCGGATCACGGCTTCTCCGGCCTGGTGACGAAGGCGTCCGATGATCCCGGCCTGGCGCTGAAGCTCTGGAGCCGGCCCGACAGTCCGCGCGAGGTGCTGGTCCGGTTGTTCGTGGAAGCCTCGGACGCCGTGCGCAACCAGCTCGCGACAGCCGACGCGGCGCGGGCCGAGATCGTCGATATCGCCGTGGCGCAGGCCTCCGACCGCTTGCAGGCGGCGGCGCGGACCCGCTCGGCCGATTTTGCCAACGCCAAGGCCTATGTCGAGCAGCTCCACGCGTTCGGCCAACTCAACGAGCCCCTGCTGCACGGCTTCGCCAAGGAAGGCAGCTTCGACAAGGTCACGCTGGCGCTGTCGCTGATGTGCAGGCTGCCGCTCGACGTCGTCGAGCGCGCCTTCGTGCGCAAGCAGCCGGATCAGCTGCTGGTGCTCGCCAAGGCGCTCGATCTGTCCTGGGTCACGACGACAACCTTGCTGTTCATGCAGGCCAGCGCCAGCGGCACCGCGCGCCCGCAGCTCGACCAGCACCTGGCGAGCTTCACCCAGATGCAGCCGCGGACCGCGCAGAGCATGCTGCAGAGCTATCGGACACGGCAACGCGCGGCGGAATAGCCAACGGTACCGAACCATTGCTGGCAACGAAAAACCCCGCGGCTCGCACCGCGGGGTCTTTGTTCGTTCAGGGCGTTGCGTCCGCCTCAGTGCGCCAGGATCGCCAGCAGCAGCAGGGCGACGATGTTGGTGATCTTGATCATCGGGTTCACCGCCGGGCCCGCCGTGTCCTTGTAGGGATCGCCGACGGTGTCACCGGTGACGGCCGACTTGTGGGCATCCGAGCCCTTGCCGCCGAAATGGCCGTCCTCGATGTACTTCTTGGCGTTGTCCCAGGCACCGCCGCCCGAGGTCATCGAAATGGCGACGAACAGGCCGGTGACGATGACGCCGAGCAGCATGGCGCCGACCGCGGAGAACGCCGCCGACTTGCCGGCTGCGCCACCGCCGGCGATCGCGTAGATCAGGAAGTACACCACGATCGGTGACAGCACCGGGAGCAGCGAGGGGATGATCATCTCCTTGATCGCCGCCTTGGTCAGCAGGTCGACCGCCTTGCCGTAATCCGGCTTGTCGGTGCCCTGCATGATGCCCGGCTTCTCGCGGAACTGACGACGCACTTCTTCCACGATCGCGCCGGCGGCGCGGCCGACCGCGGTCATGCCCATCGCACCGAACAGATACGGCAGCAGGCCGCCGAACAAGAGGCCGACCACGACATAGGGATTGTTCAGGGAGAAGTCCGGCTTGATCCCCGCGAAGTACGGATGCTTGGCGGAGTCGGCGATGAAGAACTGCAGGTCCTGGTTATAGGCCGCGAACAGCACCAGCGCGCCGAGACCGGCGGAGCCGATCGCGTAGCCCTTGGTGACGGCCTTGGTGGTGTTGCCGACCGCGTCGAGCGCGTCGGTGGACTTGCGGACCTCCTTCGGCAGCCCGGCCATCTCGGCGATGCCGCCGGCATTGTCGGTGACGGGACCGAAGGCGTCGAGCGCGACGATCATGCCGGCCAGTGCCAGCATCGTGGTGGTCGCGATCGCGATGCCGAACAGACCGGCGAGGCTGTAGGTGACCAGGATGCCGGCGATGATCACGAGCGCGGGCAGCGCAGTCGCTTCCATTGAGATGGCCAAGCCTTGGATCACGTTGGTGCCGTGACCGGTGACCGAGGCCGCCGCGATCGACTTGACCGGGCGGAAGTCGGTGCCGGTGTAGTACTCAGTGATCCAGATGATCAGTCCGGTCACGACGAGGCCGACGACGCCGCAGACGAACAGCGCCGTGCCGGTGTAGTCGACGCCGTCGAGCTTGCCGAAGCCGATCAGCCAGGCGATCGCGATGGCGAGGCCGGCGAGCGAGAGCACGCCGGTTGCGATCAGGCCCTTGTACAGCGCGCCCATGATCGACTGGCTGGCGCCGAGCTTGACGAAGAAGGTGCCGGCGATCGAGGTGAGGATGCAGATGCCGCCGATGGCGAGCGGCAAGGTCATCATGTTCGTCAGCAGCGACGACTTGGCGAAGAAGATCGCCGCCAGCACCATGGTGGCGACCGCGGTCACCGCATAGGTCTCGAACAGATCGGCCGCCATGCCGGCGCAGTCACCGACATTGTCGCCGACGTTGTCGGCGATTGTCGCGGGGTTCCGCGGATCGTCCTCGGGAATGCCCGCTTCGACCTTGCCGACGAGGTCACCGCCGACGTCGGCGCCCTTGGTGAAAATGCCGCCGCCGAGACGGGCGAAGATCGAGATCAGCGAGGCGCCGAAGCCGAGCGCGACCAGCGCGTCGATCACCGTGCGGCTGTCGGGCGCGAGCGCCATGAAGCCGGTGAGGATGCCGAAGTAGATCGTGACGCCGAGCAGCGCAAGGCCCGCCACGAGCAGGCCGGTGATGGCGCCCGCCTTGAAGGCCAGTTCCAGGCCGCCGGCAAGCGAGGTGATCGCCGCCTGTGCGGTGCGGACGTTGGCACGCACCGACACGTTCATGCCGATGAAGCCGGCTGCGCCGGAGAGGATCGCGCCGATCGCAAAGCCGATCGCGACGAGCATGCCGAGGAAATACGCAAGGAGCACGAAGATCACGACGCCGACGATTCCGATCGTCGTGTATTGGCGGCGAAGATAGGCCTGCGCGCCCTCGCGCACGGCCGCCGCGATTTCCTGCATCCGCGCATTGCCGGCATCCGCGCTGAGCACCGATTGTGTGGCCCAGATCGCATAGACGATCGACAGCGCTCCGCAGAGCACGATCACCCATAAAGCTGACATTTAGTTTCCTCGGCTCTTTGCTTTTCTAACTACGTCACGCCGCGATGGTGCGACGCACGCCCCCTATATCAGACCGCCCCGGGCGGAGCCGCCTCGAATGTCCCGGACCTTGCCAAAATCGCCATCATGACGCAACGCCGCGACACCTGAACCGCTCCAAATTCAGACGCTTCTTTGGTCGCAATGTGCGGTTGCGAATGGGTATCAGAAGTGGCTGTAGGACAGACGTTGCAGGATGACCGGGCGGCCCTGCCCGTCCAGGACGCGCGGGGCGCCCGGGCCGTCGACGATGACGCCGATGTCGGCGACGGCGACGCCCGCGAGCCCCGCCGCAGTGCGGAACGACGGGCATTGCGCCGGGGGAATGGCGCACAGGATCTCGTAGTCGTCGCCGCCGGAGATCAGCGTTTCCGGCTGGACGACTCCCATCGTGAGAAGCTTCGCAGCTGCTGCCGAGGTCGGAATGTGCGGTAGTGCGATGTCGGCGCTGACACGAGAGGCGGCACAGAGCTTGGCGAGGTCCCCCGCGAGACCATCCGAGACGTCCATCGCCGCCGTTGCGAACTCCCTCACCGCGGCCGCCAACGCCGCGCGCGGCTGCGGCACGCGATAGCGTCCGATCAGCATATCCCGCACGGCGGGATCGTCGGCCAGCGCGGCAGCCTCCGCTTTGCCCTGAAGAATGCGCAGGCCCAGCGCCGCATCACCGATCGTTCCGGTGACCATGACGCGGTCGCCGGGACGGGCTCCGAAGCGGTGCACCATCCGCCCCTTGGGCACCCGGCCCCAGGCCGTGATCGAGATCATGACCGGGCCCGGCGTCGACACCGTGTCGCCGCCGAGCAGCGGGCAGCCGAACGCCGCGGCGTCCTCGCCGAGGCCGCAGGCGAAGGCGGCGAGCCAGGCCTCGTCCTTATGCCGCAGCGCGAGCGTCAGCAGGAAGCCGGCGGGGACCGCGCCCTTGGCGGCGAGATCGGACAGGTTCACCCGCAGCGCCTTGCGCGCGATCGTGTCGGCAGGGTCCTCCGGCAGGTAGTGGACGCCTTCGACGATGGCGTCGGTGTTGACGACGAGGTCGTCGGTGCCGGCCGGGATGGTTGCGGCGTCATCAATCAGGCCGAAGGCGCCGGGATCGGTCGCGAGAGGCTTGAAGTAGCGCGCGATGAGAGAATCTTCGCCAGAGGGGGCTTGGGTCATGGGCGCCCTCCCCTCACTCCCCTGTCATCGCCCGGCTCGACCGGGCGATCCAGTACGCCGCGGTCCCTCCGTATCCCCCAAGGTCGATTGCATATGACGATCACAGTCTTGTGCCCGTCTCTCACCACGTCGTCATGGCCGGGCCTGTCCCGGCCATCCACGTCGTCCGGCATGCTGAGAACGACGTGGATGCCCGGGACAAGCCCGGGCATGACGGAGTAACTCATCGGCAGGCTCGCTCGCTGTGGCAGCTCCACATATCCATAAGCGATAGCCCTGCGTATCCCCGAGGCGCCTCTGGAATACTGGATCACCCGCTTTCGCGGGTGATGACAGTTGAACATGCAAGCTGGCACCGCGCCGGTTCGCAACGACCCTGCTG
Organism: Bradyrhizobium oligotrophicum; assembly: GCF_051168495.1. Taxonomy (GTDB): domain Bacteria; phylum Pseudomonadota; class Alphaproteobacteria; order Rhizobiales; family Xanthobacteraceae; genus Bradyrhizobium; species Bradyrhizobium oligotrophicum_A. The sequence goes on from NZ_JBNPVB010000012.1 coordinate 47,341, forward strand.
CGATCCGGCCCATCACCTACTTCGGCCCCATCTCGTCGGCGCGGTATTGCCGGGCCAGCTGCTCCAGCACGGCATTGACCATCCCGGTCTCGTCGCGCTCGACGAAGGCGTGGGCGATATCGACATATTCGGACACCACGACGCGGGCCGGAATGTCCTTGCGCCGCTCCAGCTCATAGGCGCCGGCGCGCAGCACCGCGCGCAGGATCGCCTCGATCCGCTGCAGCGGCCAGCCGCGCTCCAGCGCGGTGTCCAGCACGGGATCGATCCTGGTCTGGTCGCGCACCACGCCGGAGACGATGTCGCGGAAGAAGGCGGCCTCGGCCGGCAGATACTGCTCGCCCTCGACCTCGGTGCCGAGCCAGTGGCTCTCGAATTCGGCAAGCACATCGTTGATGCCCGCGCCGGCGATGTCCATCTGGTAGAGCGCCTGCACGGCGGCGAGCCGCGCGGCGCCGCGCCGGTTGGCCTTGCGATCGTTCGGTCGCATCGGGCCTTTAAAGGGCTTGTTGCTGTTGTCGGCCATCTCAGCCTCGCGCGAGACGGCGTTTGATGCGCAGCACGGCGAGCGCGGCGCGGGCGGCATCGCCGCCCTTGTTCATCTCGGAGACGCGCGCCCGCGCCCAGGCCTGGTCCTCAGTGTTGACCGTGAGGATGCCGTTGCCGAGCGGCAAGCCGCGCGCGACCGACAGGTCCATCAGGGCGCGGGAGGACTCCTGCGACACGATCTCGAAATGGATGGTATCGCCGCGGATCACGCAACCGAGCGCGATCGCGAGGTCATAGGGCTTGCTGCTGGCAGTGGCGGCATCGAGCGCGATGGCGATGGTCGCCGGGATTTCCAAGGAGCCGGTGACGGTGAGGATCTCATAGCTCACGCCGGCCGCCTTCAGCTCGGCGATGGCGCCTTCGAGCATTGCGTCCTGGATGTCGTCGTAGAAGCGAGCTTCGACGATCAGCGCCCGCGCGCCGGTGATGTCGGTCTGGTCTTTGAGCGGCGCGCGCCGTGCGTCTGCCATCGGTTCAATCCGTTTTGAAAGTGCCTCACCCTGAGCAGCGGCCTCTTGGCCGCGTCTCGAAGGGACGAGAACGATTAGGGCCTCATGGTTCGAGAAGGCGCCTTCAGAGTGCATCGGTGGCTTCCGGCCTCGCGAGTGCGCGGCCTGCTCCGGTGCATGCGCCTCCTCACCATGAGGAGTTTGGCCGGCGTTGTAGGCGCCGGCGTCTGCGATTCCAAGCTACTTCATTTCCGTCAGCCGCGCGGCGTAGCGCGCCATCAGGTCGACCTCGAGATTGACCTCGCTGCCGCCCTGCCAGGATGACAGCGTGGTGACCGACAGCGTATGCGGAATGATCAGGACCGAGAAGGTCAGCTCGTCGACGGTGTTGACCGTGAGCGAGACGCCGTCGAGCGTCACCGAGCCCTTGGTGGCGATGAAGCGCGCCAGCTCCCGCGTCGTCTTCAGCACGAAGCGCGCCATGTCCGGCAGGTCCTCGCGGCTGACGATGGTCGCGATGCCATCGACATGGCCGGAGACGATGTGACCGCCGAGTTCGTCGCCGATCTTCAGCGCCCGCTCGAGGTTGAGCTTCGCGCCGACACGCCAATGCTTGGCCGTCGTCAGCGCCAGCGTCTCGGCTGCGGCATCGACCTCGAACCAGGTCTTTCCGTCAGCCACTCCGGACTGCACAACGGTGAGGCAGACGCCGTTGTTGGCGATTGACGCGCCATCGGCAATTCCGGCCTGGTCATAGGCGCAGGCGATGCGCAACCGGTGCAGCTTGCCTTCGGTCCGTGGCGTCAGGCTGACGATCTCGCCGATGTCGGTGACGATGCCTGTGAACATTACACGCGCTCGTAAATCATAAGGGTATCGTGATCGAGCGCTTCGCTAGCACGAACGCGATAGGCGGGCGACTGCGTGATTGCGGTCAACGGCAATGCGTCCAGCGCAGCAATCCCGTCGGCCCCGATCTCGCCGGGACCGCGCAGGAGCCAGATTTCATCGACGAGGCCACTCTGCATGAAAGATGATGCGACGCGGCTGCCGCCTTCGATCATCAGGCGCGTGATGCCGCGCTCCGCCAGCGCCTTGAGCACCGCCGGCGGCTCGAGCGCGGACGGGGCAGCCTGCGGCGGCACGCGGATCACCTGCGCCCCAGCGGCCCCCAACCGCGCCGCCGTGGCCGGCTCCGCGACCTCGGAGGCGAGCAGCCAGAGCGGCGTCGTGCGCGCGGACTGCATCAGACGGCTCGTGGCCGGAAGCCGCAGCACCGGATCCAGTACGACACGGACCGGCGAGCGGGCGTCCATGCCCGGCAGACGGCATGTCAGCAGCGGATCATCGGCGATCGCGGTGCGCACGCCGATCAGGATCGCATCGCTCTGGGCGCGCAACAGATGCACGCGCGTCCGCGCCACCTCGCCGGTAATCGCGACGGGCTTGTTGCCGCTCGCTGCGATCTTGTCGTCGGCCGACACGGCGAGCTTCAGAATCACGTGCGGACGGCCGTCGCGAATGCGGCGGAAATGGCCGGCATGGTCGCGCTTGGCGTCTGCCGAACAGAGGCCGACCTCGACCTGGATGCCGGCGGCGCGCAGCTTGGCGTGCCCCTGCCCTGCGACCTCGGGATTGGGGTCCTCGATCGCCGAAACCACCCGGCTGATGCCGGCGGCGATGACCGCATCCACGCAGGGCGGCGACTTGCCGACATGCGAGCACGGCTCCAAGGTCACATAGAGCGTGGCGCCCTTGGCCGCCTCGCCGGCGCGGCGAAGCGCCTCCGGCTCGGCGTGCGGACGTCCGCCCGGCTGGGTCCAGCCACGGCCGACGATGATGCCGTCCTTGACCACGACGGCGCCGACGGCGGGGTTCGGCCAGGTCCGCCCGAGGCCGCGGCGGCCGAGCGTCAGCGCGAGCTGCATGAAGCGGCGGTCGGCGTCCTTTTGCGCTTTCAGCTTCTCACCGACCTGATCGACCAGAACCCGGAAGATCATTTGCGGACCGGGGCAAGCCGCGGCGTCTCGTCCTCGGCCGAGAGCTCGCCGAGCACGGCCTCGAAATCCTTGGCCTCGCGGAAATTGCGATAGACCGAGGCGAAGCGGACATAGGCGACGTCGTCGAGGTCGCGCAGATGCTCCATCACGATCTCGCCGATCGCCTCCGAGGAGACTTCCGATTCACCGCCGCTCTCGAGTTCGCGCACGATCGCCGACACCATCTTCTCGACCCGCTCGGGATCGACCGCACGCTTGCGCAGCGAGATCTGCACCGAGCGCATCAGCTTGTCGCGGTCGAACGGCACGCGGCGGCCGTTGCGCTTGATGACGGTGAGTTCGCGCAGCTGCACCCGCTCGAAGGTCGTGAAGCGGAAATTGCAGGTGACGCAGACCCGCCGCCGCCGGATCACCGAGGAATCCTCGGTGGGGCGGGAGTCCTTCACCTGCGTATCGAGGCTGTTGCAGCTCGGGCAGCGCATCGTGGCTTCAAGCCTTACTGATAGATCGGGAACCGGTCGGTCAGCGCCCTCACCTTGTCCTTGACCGCAGCCTCGACCAGCGGCGCGCTGCCGTCCGGCGCCTGCGCGATCGCGTTCAGCACCTCGGCAATGAGGCCGCCGACCTGCTGGAATTCAGCGACGCCGAAGCCACGGGTCGTCGCCGCAGGCGTCCCGAGCCGCAGGCCCGAGGTGACGAACGGCTTCTCGGGGTCGAACGGAATGCCGTTCTTGTTGGAGGTGATGCCGGCACGGACCAGCGCCTTCTCCGAGACGTTGCCCTTCAGCCCCTTCGGCCGGAGGTCGACCAGCATCAGATGGTTGTCAGTCCCCCCGGAGACGATGTCGAAGCCGTGGGCACGCAGCGATTCCGCCAGCGCCTTCGCGTTCTCGACGATGTTCTTCGCGTAGACCTTGAACTCCGGCCGCAGCGCCTCGGCAAAGGCGACCGCCTTGGCCGCGATCACATGCATCAGCGGGCCGCCCTGCAGGCCCGGGAAGATCGCCGAGTTCAGCTTCTTGGTGAACTGCTCGTCGTTCCACAGGATCAGGCCGCCGCGCGGGCCGCGCAGCGATTTGTGAGTCGTGGTGGTCACGATGTGAGCATGGGGCATCGGCGAGGCATGCGCGCCACCGGCGACGAGGCCGGCGAAGTGGGCCATGTCGACCAGGAAATAGGCGCCGACGCTGTCGGCGATCTCGCGGAAGCGCTTGAAGTCCCAGGGGCGCGAATAGGCGCTGCCGCCGGCAATGATCAGCTTCGGCTTGACCTGCTCGGCCTGCCTGGCGACGGCATCCATGTCGATCAGCTGGTCCTCGCGGCGCACCGTGTAGTGCGAGGCCTTGAACCACTTGCCTGACATGTTGACCGGCGAACCGTGGGTCAGATGGCCGCCCGCGGCGAGGTCGAGGCCCATGAAGGTATCGCCGGGCTGCAACAGCGCCAGGAACACGGCCTGGTTCATCTGGCTGCCGGAGTTCGGCTGGACGTTGGCGAAATTGGCGCCGAACAGCTTCTTGGCGCGGTCGATCGCGAGGTTCTCGGCAACGTCGACCCATTCGCAGCCGCCGTAATAGCGCGCGCCCGGATAGCCCTCGGCATATTTGTTCGTCATCACCGAGCCCTGGGCCTCCAGGACCGCCCGGCTGACGATGTTTTCCGAGGCGATCAGCTCGATCTCGTGGCGTTGCCGGCCGAGCTCGCCCTTGATGGCGGCGGCGATCTCGGGATCGGCCTCGCCCAGGGTGGCGGAGAAGAAGGAATCGACGGACGATGCGGGCTTGGCGCTGGAGGCGGTCATCGGCGAAATATCTCCACGTCCGCAAAGCCTTAAGCGGCTGGCGGTCGGTTCAGTGAAGGCGGTCGGAAAAGACCCCTGCCCTTACCATACGGGCGGCGGCAGGCCAAGGGACAGTCGAGCGACAGGCCAAGCGGTTGCGGGTCAAACCGGATATTTGCGCCAGATATGGTGGACGGCCGCCGGAGCAAGCCCTGCCTCAAGCCCCGCCGCAGGAGTGCCAGCTTTCCGACATCTGCCAGGTTTCCTTGGTCCGGAGATTGGTCGCCTTGTAAATCCGTCCCCGGTCATCGCCGGGCGGGCACTTCTTCGGCTTCCAGACGGTGCAGAGCCGCACGGGATCGCCCAGCTTGGAATGGGCGACGCCAGCGTTCCACTCTGCATCGATCTGCTCGGCACCGTTCTGGTACAGCACGTGCATCCCCGGATCCATGATGAGATCACCATTGTTGCGCTTCTCGCCGCGCTTGAACGGGGTAGGCGACAGCGGCTCATCAAATCGATCAGCAATTTTCGTGATCGTCGTCTCTGCGCAGGCGCCTATTCTGGCCAGCGCTTCTCGACTGTTCGGTCCCTTCTGGGGCCGAACCGTCTCAGCCATACTCGTCTCAGCCATACTCATTGTCGGCAGGCTCAGCTCACCGCACGCGAAGGCCAAGATTACTGCCACAACAATGACTCGGGACACCAAATGCATCGCCCCCCCAAAAACAAACAACCTGCATGAAACCGGACGGTCTCATACAGGTTGTCGGTATCATGAGGCAAGCGCGCCGCGTCGGCGTTCCTCGCCCGGGCAAACTACAGGCCGGTGTAGCCCGCCTTCACCGGATCGACGCGGCCATCGAGCTGGCGCAGATAGGTCAGGCCGCATACCGTCAGGCGGTGCGGATCGCGCTCACCGGCCTCGAACAGGGTCTTGATGTAGGCGCTCACCTTGCGGCGCGCTTCGTCACTCGCCGCAGCGGTGCGGTTCGCCAGCAGGTCATAGGTGTGCATGATGCGATCGATGGCGGCTTCCATTTCATCCCCTCTTCATGGTCAGGCGTGCTGGGCCATCTCGAACATCGAGATCGCCTTGTTGGCGAGCCTGAGCTTGTTGAATTCTCCGCGGTGGATCAGCTGAACGATGATGTCGACGAGCCTTTCGTTCGGCGCGAACTCTTCCGGCATCGCGCCGGACAGGCGCAGATAGTTGGACGCGATGGCATACGCATCTCCAACCATCGCCACGTTCATGACTTGCATTCCGGCATCGCGCAACATGGTCCGACCTCCGGTCCGCGGACATAAGCCCGGGAACCCTTGATTGGTTCCATTTGAGGCGGGGTGTTTTTTGCCAATGCGAACAAGAAAAACGCCGGCCCGAGCGGGCCGGCGCAAGAACGATGTCAGACGATCATCGGCTGTCCGGTCTTGGATCCGATGTGTCGGAAGCCGGCTCAGCCGAAACGATGTGAGATCAGAGGCGGTAGAGGATCTGGTCGGTCCAGAACCGCTCGAGACGATGCAGCGACTTGTTGAGAGTCGAGAACTCCTCGCTCGAAATGCCGCCCACCTGCTCCACCGTCTTGACGTGCTTCTGATAGAGCGAGTCGACGATGCGGCGGATCTCCTGACCCTGCGGGGTCAGGCGAATGCGGACCGAGCGGCGATCGACGCGCGAACGCTGGTGATCGAGGAAGCCGAGTTCGACCAGCTTCTTCAGATTGTAGGAGACGTTGGAGCCGAGATAGTAGCCGCGCGTGCGCAGTTCGCCCGCGGTCAGCTCCTTATCGCCGATGTTATAAAGCAGCAGCGCCTGGACCGAGTTGATGTCCGAACGACCACGGCGATCGAACTCGTCCTTGATGACGTCGAGCAGGCGGCGATGCAGCCGCTCCACCAGAGTCAGGGCTTCCAAATACAGCGACTGCACAGTGCCGCCCTGGCCGGGCGCAGCAGTCTCCACGGCCGTCGCAACGGCTTTCATCATGACACTTCCCCTGTCGTCGTTTTTGTCGACTTATTCGACGAAACTTTTGTCCCGTCTGATAGAGCGAACTTAAGGGGCCTGCTTTGAAGATCGCCTTAAATAAGAGCATAAAGAGAGAATGAATCGCGGAGAGTGAATCCTCTTTTAATCGTGTAATTACAGCAGCTTTTGCAAGAGTCCATTGACGGACGGCGAGCGATGTTCGCGCTCTGTTTCATCCCCCTGTCGCATTCCAAAACAGGTGGGGATGCGCCGCTAAGGTCTCTGTAACGGCTGTGGCGGGCGCTCTTAAGGTGTTCGAAACATTACCCACATCGCGCTGAAAAGATTTACGCCGCGAAACGAATGCGACCTACCACCTATGGTGGTCGTTCGCGCGCCGCCATCCAGGCCAGCACGAGGTAGGCGGCAAGCATGACCGCCTCGCCCGCCACCACCAGCAGGTTGCCGCCATAGATGCCGGGGAACATCAGCTCGATCACCGCCATCGACACGACCGTGGTGAGCCACACCACCGCGCCCCACGGCGTCGCCAGCCACAGGCCGACGGCAGCCACGAGCTCGATCACCGCGAAATAGACCGTGGCGGCCTGCCAGGCCATGGCCTGGTTCTCGAACGCATCGTCTTCGCCGCCGATGAAGCCGGTCACCTCGGCCCAATGATAAAGGCCCTTGATGATCGACAGCATCGCCATGACCCGCAGGAACAGCACGAGCCGGCGCGTCCAGACGTTGTCGTCGCCCTCGCGCCGCTCCGAGGACATGGCGGCAATCGACATGGCGGCGTTGTCACGCGCCGAGGGGATCTCAGGCATGACCGCTCGACGCGGTCGGACACATCATCATTGGGATCATCGGGCCTCTCAAGACCAGGAGGATGGCGATTCTTGGCCGGCGGGCACGGTGAAAGCAACCGGGCCGGAAATCAACCGGACGGCTTGCGTCAGGTCAAGTGACGCGCGGCGGGCAAAGTGCTACACAATGTTGGAATACCAACAAATCGAATCCCCCGGCTCGCCGGCCAGTTCAAGGAGCCAGCCCCCATGGCGATCAAATTCGGGCGCCCGATCGACATGCGCGACGTCGCGCGCACCACGACCGCGGGAACACCGCCGCCGGCGCTCGATCTGACCATCCGGCCGCGCCGCAACCGCAAGGCCGAATGGGCGCGCCGCCTGGTGCGCGAGAACGTGCTGACGACCGACGACCTGATCTGGCCGCTGTTCGTCGTGCACGGCGAGCGGACCCGCACCACCGTCGCCTCGATGCCCGGCGTGGAACGGCTGAGCGTCGACGAGATCGTTCGCGATGCCGAGCGCGCGGCCAAGCTCGACATTCCCTGCATCGCGCTGTTCCCCTTTACCGAACCCGCGCTGCGCGACGAGCACGGCTCCGAGGCGTGCAACCCGGACAATCTGGTCTGCCAGGCCGTGCGCGCGATCAAGAAGGAGTTTCCGGAGATCGGCGTGCTCTGCGACGTCGCGCTCGACCCGTTCACCAGCCATGGCCATGACGGCCTGATCCGGGATGGCCAGATCCTCAACGACGAGACCGTCGCGGTGCTGGTCCGCCAGGCGCTCGTCCAGGCGCAGGCCGGCTGCGACATCATCGCGCCGTCCGACATGATGGATGGCCGGGTCGGCGCCATCCGCCAGGCGCTCGACCAGGCCGGTTTCCTGGACGTGCAGATCATGGCCTACGCGGCCAAATATGCCTCTGCATTCTATGGCCCGTTCCGCGACGCGATCGGCTCGGCCAAGACGCTGACCGGCGACAAGCGCACCTACCAGATGGACAGCGCCAACACCGACGAGGCGCTGCGCGAGGTCGAGCTCGACATCGCCGAGGGCGCCGACATGGTGATGGTGAAGCCGGGCATGCCGTATCTCGACGTCGTCAGGCGCGTGAAGGATACTTTCGGCATGCCGACCTTCGCCTACCAGGTGTCCGGCGAATACGCGATGATCGCAGCCGCCGCCAACAATGGCTGGATCGACGGCGACCGGGCGATGATGGAGAGCCTGCTCGCCTTCAAGCGCGCCGGCGCCGATGGCGTGCTCACCTATTTCGCGCCGCAGGCCGCCGAGCGGCTTCGCCGTCACGGCTGAACGGCCGTCGCATCGACGTCGGGCCGTCGGCGTCGGTGCTCGCCACGGCCAGGCAACAGCGACGGTTCTTCGCGAAAAAAATCGTGAAATCGCCGGAAATTTGCCGCGGGCATTGCAAGGATCGCCCCTTGCAAGCGCGCGCGCTGTTCCCATGTCTCGGTTGCTAATTCGGGAGGGCACCTTCATGGCATATACCGGCCCAGGCAATCGTGGCAGTGACGGGACCGGCCTGCGGCCACACGCCTACGATCCGTATCAGCAGCCCGAGCTGTTTCGCGGCGTGCTGACGCGGCGGATGATCGCCTTCTTCATCGATCTCCTGGTGCTTGCGGTCCCCGTGATCCTGGCCGTGATCTTCATTGCCGTGTTCGGCGTGGTCACGTTCGGCCTCGGCTGGGCGCTGTTCTGGCTGGTCTCACCGGCCTCGGTGATCTGGGCCATCGTCTATTATGGCGCCACCATCGGCGGCCCGAACTCGGCGACGGTCGGCATGCGGGTCATGGATCTGCAGGTGAGGACCTGGTACGGCGCGCCGGGGTACTTTGTGCTCGGTGCCGTGCATGCGGTGTGTTTCTGGATCTCCGTGTCGGTGCTGTCGCCCTTCGTCCTGCTGATCGGGCTGTTCAACGGACGCCGCCGGCTGCTGCACGATTTCGTGCTCGGCACCGTCGTGATCAACACGTCGGTGCGCGCGCAGCTGGCCGAACCGGCTCGGACCTGGTGAGACGACCGGTGATGCAGCAACGGGTGATGCAGCAAAAGCGATTGACCGGCCGCTTTCGGAGCGCAATTCTGTTGATGACCGCCTCGGAGGCTCACGACGTTCCTTGACCCAGCATTCGCGTGACACCCCGCAATTCTACCTGACCGCGCCATCGCCCTGCCCGTATCTGCCCGGGCGACAGGAGCGCAAGGTGTTCACGCATCTGGTCGGCGACAAGGCGACCGATCTCAACGACCTCCTGACCCATGGCGGGTTCCGACGCAGCCAGTCGATCGCCTATCGTCCGGCCTGCGACCAATGCCGGGCCTGCGTGTCGGTCCGAGTGATCGCCAACGAATTCAGGCCGTCGCGCAACTTCCGCAAAGTGCTCGCTCGCAATTCCGATCTGGTCGGCGAACAGCGCAGCGCCGTCCCCACATCCGAGCAATACTCGATCTTCCGCGGCTATCTCGATCAGCGTCACCGCCACGGCGGCATGGCCGACATGACGGTGCTCGATTACGCCATGATGGTCGAGGACAGCCATGTCGAAACGCGAATCATCGAGTACCGCCGCCGCAACCTCAGCAATGGTCCGAACGCCCGCGGCGGCGAGCTGGTCGCGGTTGCCCTGACCGACGTCCTCAGCGACGGGCTGTCGATGGTGTATTCGTTCTTCGATCCGTCCGAGACCACGCGTTCGCTCGGCACCTTCATGATCCTCGACCACATCGCGCGCGCGCGGCGCCAGGGACTTCCCTACGTCTATCTCGGCTATTGGATCGAGAACTCGAAGAAGATGGACTACAAGAGCCGCTATCTGCCGCAGCAGCGTCTGGCGGCCGCCGGCTGGCTGCGCGTCGATGCCGAAGGCGGCACGGCGCCCGAGCCGCAGGAGTGAAAGAGGGCGAATAGCGAATCGGGAGCAGCGAAGAGGGAAATCGAAAGTGCCCTATTCGCTACTCCCCATTCGCCCCTCCTCATCCCGTCGCCAGATCCCACACCAGCTTGGCGTTGAGGGCAATGATCACGGCCGCGATCAGGGCGGCAAGCGCCGTCAACCAGCGCGGCGCCACGAACTGCCCCATCTTGGCGCGGCTTGCCGTCAGCAGGACCAGCGGCACGACCGCGAACGGCAATTGCAGGCTGAGCACGACCTGACTGAGGATCAGGAGCTGCCCGGTCGCCTTCTCGCCGGCCCAGATCGTGACCACGACGGCCGGCACGATTGCGATCATGCGCGTGATCAGGCGGCGCAGCCACGGCGCGATCCGCCAATTCAGAAAGCCTTCCATCACGATCTGCCCCGAGAGGGTCGCGGTGATCGTGGAATTCAGGCCGCAGCACAGGAGCGCAATCGCGAACAGCGTCGGCGCAATCGTCGATCCCAGCAGCGGCGCCAGGAACGAATGCGCCTGGTCGAGCTCGGCCACATCATGTTGTCCGGTGCGGTGGAACGTCGCCGCCGCCAGGATCAGGATCGAGGCGTTGATGGTCAGCGCCAGGCACAATGCGATCGTGGAATCGATCGTCGAGAGCGTGATCGCCTCGCGCTTGTCGGCCGGACTGTCACCATAGCCGCGGGTCTGCACCAGGCCGGAGTGGAGATAGAGATTGTGCGGCATCACGGTCGCGCCGAGAATGCCGAGCGCCAGATAGAGCATCTCGGGATTGGCGATGAGCTGGGTGCTCGGCACGAAGCCCTTGACCACCTCGGCCCAGTCCGGCTGCGCCATCGCGATCTGGATTGCGAAGCAGAGCGCGATGATTCCGAGCAGCGCGACCACGAAGGCCTCGATCCAGCGGAAGCCGAACGCCTGCAGTGCCAGGATCAGAAAGACGTCCAATGCGGTGATGCAGACGCCGATCGACAGCGGCATCCCGAACAGCAGGCTGAGACCGATCGCGGTGCCGATGACCTCGGCGAGATCGGTGGCCGTGATCGCGATTTCCGCCGACAGCCACAGCGGGATCGAAACCCAGCGCGGCGTGGAATCGCGGCAGGCCTGGGCCAGATCGCGGCCGGTGGCGACACCGAGCCGGGTGCACAACGACTGCAGCACGATGGCCATCAGGTTGGACAGCAACGCGACCGACAGCAGCACGTAGCCGAACTTGGCACCGCCGGCGAGCGACGTGGCCCAGTTGCCCGGGTCCATGTAGCCGACGGCAACCAGATACCCGGGGCCGAGAAAAGCCAGCAGCTTTCGCCAGAGCGATCCTTGGGTGGCCGTCCGCACCGTGGCGAACATGTTGCCAAGCGACGGTTCACCGCGTTCGCCGCGCCACCCCCCCTTCATCGGGCGGTCACTCGGCGGAACCAGGGCATGCAGATGCGAAAGGTCTGTCGATTTAGCGTCCATGCCTTCATCTTGAACGAAACCGACCTTTAATGCAACTTACTTGCAAAAGCGACATCAGGGTCAGCAAACGATCACTCCGCGCTGGAAATATTCCGATACCGCTCCATCATCGGAAGCGTAGGTCCCGGCCGATTCGCAGCCCGCCTGGAACCAGCGCAGCGGCGGCGACCGGATGAGACTGCCCACTGACGAGATTTGATCATGCTGTCTACCCCCCTCGGTCTCCGGCCGACCTCCAATGTCCCCGTGTCCTGCAAGATCTGTGACGGTCCCGCCAACCTGTTCGGGGTCGTCGACATGAACCGGCCCTGCCAGACCCCGCATGCGCACCGGGCGCCGCTGTCCGGGGTTCCGATCTACTACCGGCGCTGCGAGACTTGCGGCTTTCTGTTCACGGATGCCTTCGACGACTGGAGCTTCGAGCAGTTCAAGACCCACATCTACAACGACGGCTATGAAGCCGTGGATCCGGATTATCGGGTCAAGCGGCCGACCGACAATGCGGCAGCCGTGTCCCGCTTCTGGGCGCCCCACAAAGCCAACATGCGGGTGCTCGATTTCGGCGGCGGCAACGACGTGTTCTGCACCAGCCTGCGCGCCCAGGGCTTCGCCGAGGCCGTGACCTACGATCCGATGGTATCCGAGCACGCCGGGCATCCCGATGGACAATTCGATCTGGTGACATGCTTCGAGACGCTCGAGCATGTGCCGGATCCGCTGGCCACGATCGGCGCCATCGCAGGCTACGTGGCCGAGCCCGGCGCGGTGTTCTATTCGACGTTGACGCAGCCGGACGACTTCGACAGCCAGGGCATGTCCTGGTGGTATGTCGGCCCGCGCAATGGCCACATCTCGATTCATACCCAGCAGTCGCTGGCGCTCGCCTGGGGCCGGTTCGGCTTCAAGACGGCGGCGCTCAGCGCCGGCACGCATCTGGCGTTTCGCACCCTGCCGGCGCAATGGGGCCTGACGGAGGTCTCGAGCGCCGCGTAAGCCGGCGCGGCCTCGCGGTCCGCCTTCATCGCGATCGGAAAGCGGGTGGGCGCGAGGACGCCCCGTGGCGATGATGGCGGACATCGTCACAACGGATTTCGCATCATGCCGCCCTCGTCCGCCCTGCCCGCCGGCTTTCACCGCCTCGCCTGGTCCAACCTCACGGCGCAATCGGCCGAGCAGATCGCGCTTGCCGCGGCGCCGATCGTCGCCGTGCTCGTGCTCGGCGTCGGCGAGGTCGAGACGGGACTGTTGCAGACCGCGCTGACGGCGCCTTTCGTGCTGTTCGCCATTCCGGCGGGCCTGCTCGCCGACCGCATGCCGCGACGGCTCCTGATGGCAGCCGCCGAGACCTTGCGGGCGCTCGCGCTGCTTGCGATCCTCATCGCCTTCGCAACCGGCATGCTCACACTGCCGCTGCTGGCCGCACTCGGCTTCGCAGCGGTCTGCGGCACGGTGGTCTTCAGCGTCGCCGCGCCCGCCTTGGTGCCCAAGCTGGTTGCGCCGAGCCAGTTGGCGGCGGCCAATGCGCGGATCGAGCTTGCCCGGACCATCGCCTTTGCCGGCGGCCCGGCCTTGGGCGGCATGCTGGTGGGCTGGATCGGCGGCGCGCCAGCCTTCGGCTGTGCTGCGGCGCTGTCGCTGGTCGCCGCCCTCTGCCTTGCCGGAATCGCCGAACCGGCCCGCGCACCCGCCCCGCGCCGCCATCCGCTCGCCGACATCAGGGAAGGCGTGGTCTTCGTCCTGCATCATCCGCTGCTGCGGCCGGTGTTCGTCACGCAGTTCATCTTCAACACGGCGCATTTCCTGCTGCTCGCGGTGTTCGTGCCCTATGCGGTGCACCGGCTCGGCCTGTCGGCCGGTGGCGTCGGCACGGTGCTGTCGATGTTCGGCATCGGCATGGTCTGCGGTGCCCTGCTGGCGACCCGCATCATGCGCCTGCTGCCGTTCGGCACCGTGATCGGGCTCGGCCCCGTCACCGGCTTCGCCGCGGCACTGCTGATGGCGCTCACGACCTTCGTCCCTTCGCCGCTGCTCGCGGCGCTGAGCTTCTTCCTGCTCGGCGCCGGGCCGATCCTCTGGGTGATCTCGACCACCACCCTGCGGCAGTCGGTGACGCCGGCGGGCCTGCTCGGGCGCGTCTCGGCCATCAACATCCTGAGCTACGGCGCCCGCCCGCTGGGCTCGCTGCTCGGCGCCGTCGTCGGCGGCAGCTACGGCGCCGACGCGTGTCTCTATCTCGTCGCCGCCATCTTCGGCCTGCAGGCGCTGGTCATTCTCACCTCGCCGCTCGTCGCGATGGCGCATCAGCCGGAGCCGCAGCCGGCCTAGCGGTACACCAGGATCGGCACGGTCGAATGCGTCAGCACCTTCAGGGTCTCGCTGCCGAGAATCGCAGACACCCCGCGCAGCCCATGCGAAGCCATCAGCACCAGATCGCAGTGCTCGTTGCGGGCCGTCTCGACGATCGCCTCATAGGGCTTGTCGTGCTCGACGCACAGCGTGGCGCAGGCGACGCCGGCCTGCTCCGCGTCCTCCTTCACGTGGTCCAGATATTTCGCGGTCTGGTCCGCCACCAGCGACTTGTATTGCGCCAGCGCCTTGGTGGCGGCGTGGGGATCGACGACCAGCGAATGCAGCGGCGTCGAGACCACCAGCGCCGTGACCTTGGCGCCGGTCGCCTTCGCCAGCGCGACGCCATGCCTGATCGCGGCCCTGGACAGGTCGGAGCCATCGGTCGGCAACAGGATATGCGTGTACATGAGATCGATCTCCCCAGCGGACGGATGCTGGGCAGACTCGCACCTGCCGGGCATTGACGTGGGTCAATGGTGCGACATCTCGTCCGCGAGGTAATTCTCATAGGCCCTGGTCGCCGGCAGGCTCGCTGCGATCTCCGGATCGAGCGTGTAGAGATCCTGCGCGCGGCCGATGCCGCGCAGCGCGTAGCGCCCGGTCGACACCAGATAGCGGCGGCCCTCGTCGTCGAGCCCCGCCGAAAACTCCGAGGAGGCCAGGAGTTCGCGATCGACCGAGCGGCACATCGAGGCGATGCGGCTGACCTCGTTGACGGCCGGCCCCACCACCGTGAAGTCGAGCCGGTCCTCGCTGCCGATGTTGCCGTAGAACACTTCGCCGACATGCAGCCCGACATAGGCCGATGTCACCGGCCTGCCCTCACCTCCGCGCCGCGCATTGAGCTTGGCGATGTTGAGGCGGAAGCGATGCTCGGCGCGCAGCGCCGCCCGGCGGGCGGCTTCCATGTCGCCGCCGGTGAAGATCGCCAGCACGCCGTCGCCGATCAGCTTCAGCACGTCGCCGCCGCTCTCGTAGATCGCGTCGATCGAGGCTTCCGCATAGTCGTTGAGCAGCGGGATGATCTCGTCCGGCGAGATGCTCTCGGAGATCGCGGTCGAACTGCGCAGGTCGGAGAACCACAGCACGGCGTTGATGCGCTCGGTGACGCCGCGGGAGATGCGGCCGCGCAGCACCTGCTCGGAGGCGTCACGGCCGAGATAGACGCGGCCGAGCGTGCGCACGATGTCGACCTGCTGCGCGGATTTGATCGTCAGCGCCAGCAGCGGGATCAGATCCCGCAATGCGCCGATCTGCGTGTCGGTGAAGCCGCCGTCGCGGCGCGTCAGCCAGTTCGAATAGAAGCAGTCCATCTGGCCGAGCGTGCCCGCGTCGCCGAACCGGTGTACGAAGGCGAGGTAGTGCCGATGCCCCTGGGCGGACAGATCATCGATGATCGGGAAGTCGAGATGCGGGGAATTCATCAGGTCGATGCTGAACTCATCATCGCCGTTCTCCAGCATGTGATGGAAGACCGAGCGCCGCCAATTCTGCGCCGCCTCGCCCTCGTTGCTGGAGCCATATTCGAAGCTGTCGGCTTCGTTCGTCTCGCAATCGTTCCAGCGGAAGCCGCGCCCCTCGAAAATCGGATGCAGCGTATCGATGATCGCAAGGCTGCGCGACAATTCCATCCCGGCCGCGCAGCACCGCTCGCAGAAACCGCGCAGGATCTCGTTTTCCGGCATGCCGGTCAGGCTCTGAGCGACGAGCCAGTTGATCACTTCAAGACGGGTCGCCGTGTCCATGGGTCAACTCACCAACACGTCACATTATGCTCTACCGGAACCATTCAGGCGGACGAGCTCACCACTTCGCCATCTTCCTTCGTGAACGACGCGACGGGATGGTCCAGCAGATCGAACACGAGTTCGGAGGGACGGCAGAGCCGCGCACCCTTGCCGGTCACCACGATCGGCCGGTTGATGAGGATGGGATGTACGAGCATCGCCTCGATCAGCTGGTCGTCGGTCCATTTGGGATCCTCCAGCCCCAGTGCGGCATAGGGCGTGCCCTTCTCGCGCAGCAGCTCACGCACCTTGACGCCCATCGCATTGATCAGCGCGATCAGCTGCTCGCGGCTCGGCGGCGTCTTCAGATATTCGATCACATTGGGCTCCTCGCCCGAGGCGCGGATCATCGCCAGCGTGTTGCGCGACGTGCCGCAGGCCGGATTGTGATAGATCGTTACGGTCATCAAAGCAGTCCATCAATGTAAAACGAAGCACTTATCAGACATGCAAGCCGTGCTCCACCTCGACGGTGACATGGCTCAGGCCGTGCAGGTCCCTCAGGCGCTGCTTGTACATCGCGGGGGCCAAAGGTGAACTGGAGACGATCGAAACGACGACAGCCCGATGACCCGGTCCGACCTGCCACAGATGCAGGTCGGTGACGCGGTCCCCGCCCGCCTCCAGCCGCGCCCGGATCGTGGCTTCCAGGCGGCGGTCGCCGTTGACGTCGAGCAGCACCGCGCCGGCATCGCGGATCAGGCCGTAGGCCCAGCTCGCGATCACGGCGCTGCCGACCACGCCGACGGCGGCATCGGCCCAGCTCCAGCCGAGAACCATCCCGATCAGCAGTGCGCCGATGGCGAGCAGCGAGGTCGCCGCGTCCGCCAGCACGTGCAGATAGGCGGCGCGCAGATTGTTGTCGTGGTGGTGGCGGTGATGATGGTCGTGATGATGACCATGGCCGCCGTGATCATCATGATGCTCGGCGTGACCATGATGGTGGTGCTGGTGCGAATCGGCCAGCAGCCAGGCGCTGGCGAGATTGACCAGGAGCCCCAGCACCGCGACCGCAATCGCCTCGCCGTAGGCGATGGGCTGTGGGTTGAGCAGCCGGACCACGCTTTCGTAGGCGACCTGGATGGCGATGATCAGCAGAATGAGCGCGCTGGAAAAGGCGGCGAGCTCGCCGAACTTGCCGGTACCGAAGGTAAAGGACGGATTGCGGGCGTGCCGGCGGGCGAACAGATAAGCGAGCCCGGCGATGCCGAGCGCCGCCGCATGCGTACCCATGTGCCAGCCGTCGGCGAGCAACGCCATCGATCCGAACAGCGAGCCGGCGGCGATCTCGCCGGCCATCATCAGAAGGGTCAGGCCGACCACGACCCAGGTGCGGCGCTCGTTGCGCTCGTGCTGCGCGCCCAGGAAGACGTGATCATGTGCCCAATGATCGGCTTGTGATGGCATCGACCGTTCTCCTCGCTTCCCCCGCATCCGTGTCGGCACGACCCACGCGGCGCGTCATCCACGTTACCACAGGACGCAGCGACCGCTGTGCGCCGCGATTGACAGAGCCAAGCGGTTCCGCTGTAATGATCCATATGGGGACCTCGCGATCTCCCCACGAGGCGACATGCCCAAGTATCGCGTCCCGTCATTTTGACACGAGGACGCATCATGTCATCCTTCGCATCGATTTCTCCTGACAAGCTCAACCGTCTGATCGGAACCCCGCAGGCCCCGATCCTCATCGACGTCCGCACCGACGAGGATTTCGCCGCCGATCCACGCCTCGTTCCCGGCGCGATCCGGCGCCGTGCCGTGGAGGCTTCGCAGTGGAGCGCGGAATTCGCCGGCCGCTCCGTGATCGTGATCTGCCAGCGTGGCGCCAAGCTGTCGCATGGCGCTGCGGCTTGGCTACGTATCGCCAAGGCTGCGGCAGAGAACCTGGAGGGCGGTTTCGAGGCCTGGAAGGCCGCAAGCCTGCCGCTCGTTCCCGTGGCCAGATTGCCGCCGCAAGACGCCGACGGGCGAACCGTCTGGGTGACCCGCGCCCGGCCCAAGATCGACCGTATCGCCTGCCCCTGGCTGATCCGCCGCTTCGTCGATCCGCAGGCCGTGTTTCTGTTCGTCGCGCCATCCGAGGTCATGGCGGTGGCCGAGCGCTTCAAGGCCGCCGCCTTCGACGTCGAGGCCACGTTCTGGAGCCACCGCGGCGAGCTCTGCACCTTCGACGTGATGATCGAGGAATTCGGGCTGACCACGCCTGCCCTGCAGCGCCTCGCGACCATCGTGCGCGCGGCCGACACCGCGCGGCTCGACCTCAGCCCGGAGGCGGCGGGCCTGCTCGCCGCCTCGCTCGGCCTGTCCCGCATCTACGACGACGACCTCGCGCAGCTCGACGCCGGCCTTGCGCTCTACGATGCGTTCTATCGCTGGTGCCGCGACGCGACCGGCGAATCGCACAACTGGCCGACCAACAGGGTGAAGCCATGACCGAGCTGGTCTCATCACATGCCTCCACCGAAGCTGACGCCGCCCACGGCGTCAGCTTCGCCGAGGCGTTCAAGGTTTGGCTGCGCGTGGCGCTGCTGTCGTTCGGCGGGCCGGCCGGCCAGATCGCGGTCATGCATCGGATCATCGTTGACGAGAAGCGCTGGGTGTCGGAGAGCCGTTTCCTGCACGCGCTGAACTACTGCATGCTGCTGCCGGGCCCGGAGGCGCAGCAGCTCTCGACCTATATCGGCTGGCTGATGCACCGCACGGCCGGCGGCCTGATGGCCGGCGGATTGTTCATTCTGCCGGGCGTCATTGCGATCATGGCGCTGAGCTGGGTCTATGTCGCGTTCGGCCACGTCTGGTTCGTCGAGGCGCTGTTCTTCGGGCTGAAGGCCGCCGTGCTCGCGATCGTCATCCAGGCCGTGGTGCGCGTCGGCAGCCGTGCGCTGCGCAACAACGTCATGATCGGCATCGCCGCGGCGGCATTCATCGCGATTTTCCTCTTCGCGGTGCCGTTTCCGCTGATCATCATCGCCGCCGGCCTGATCGGCTATCTCGGCGCACGCGCCGGACGCTCCGAGTTCGCGGCAGCCGGCCATGGGTCCGGCGGCAATGGCGATGGCGACAGCGCGCTCGGCGAGGCCCTGCCCGAACACGCCAAGCCGAATGCGCAGCGCACGATCCTCACCGCGCTGGTCTGGCTGGCGCTGTGGCTCGTGCCGGTCGCTGCGCTGCTGGTAGCTCTCGGCCCGGCCAATACGTTCAGCCAGATCGCTCTCTTCTTCAGCAAGATGGCGATGGTGACGTTCGGCGGCGCCTATGCGGTGCTCGCCTACGTCGGACAGCAGGCGGTCGAGCATTATCACTGGCTCAAGCCCGCGGAGATGCTGGACGGACTGGGCATGGCCGAGACAACGCCGGGGCCGCTGATCATGGTGCTGCAATTCGTCGGCTTCCTCGCCGCCGCGCGCGATCCCGGATCGCTCTCGCCGCTGATCGCCGGCACGCTGGGCGGGCTGCTCGCGACCTGGGTGACGTTCGCGCCGTGCTTCCTGTGGATCTTCGTCGGGGCGCCCTATATCGAGCGTCTGCGCGGCAACACGGGATTGGCGGGCGCGCTGGGCGCGATTACGGCCGCTGTCGTCGGCGTGATTCTCAACCTGTCGATCTGGTTCGCGCTGCATACGCTGTTTCACCGGACCTTTCCGGTCAGCGGCTTTGGCCTGGACTTCGATGCGCCGGTGCCGTCCAGCATCAATGGCCCGGCCTTCGTGCTGGCAGTCGCCGCGGCGGTCGCGATCATCCGCTTCAAGCTCGGCATGCTGACGGTGCTCGCCGCCGCCTGCGCCGCCGGCGTCCTTTTCAGGCTGGCGGGCTGGAGCTGACGCATCGCAGCTCACACCACGTCGGCGGGCGCCAGCTTGCAGATGCTGCCGTCGGCCTCGACCTGCAGGGTCGCATGCTGGATGTTGAAGCGCTGTGACAGCTCGGCACAGACGCGGTGCAGGAACGCGTCATCGCTGCCGCCGGGCCGCACCAGATGCACCGTCAGCGCGGTCTCGTTGGTGCTCATCGCCCAGATGTGGAGATCGTGCACCTCGCTGACGCCGTCGAGCGCGGCGAGATAGTCGCGCACCGCCGGCAGCGCGATGTCGCGCGGCACGGCGTCGAGCGCGAGGTTGACGCTGTCGCGCGCCAGTTCCCAGCCGCTCAGCAGCACCACCAGCGCAATGATCAGGCTGACGACCGGATCGACCCACAGCCAGCCGGTCCAGATCGTGATGGCGGCAGCGACGACGACGCCGAAGGACACGGCGGCATCGGCCGCCATGTGCAGATACGCGCCGCGAATGTTGAGGTCGCTGTCGCGGCCGCGCATGAACAGGAGCGCGGTCGCGCCGTTGATGACGATGCCGAGCGCGGCGACCCACAGTACGGTTGCGCCGGCCACCTCGCCCGGGTTGCGCAGCCGGTCGAAGGCCTCGACCGCGATGCCGCCGACCACGAGCAGCAGCAGACCCGCATTGATCAGCGCGGCCAGGATCGAGGCGCGGCGATAGCCGTAGGTGTGGCGGTCGGTCGGCCTGCGGCCCGACAGCCACAGCGCGCCCCAGGCGAGGAGCAGCGACATCACGTCGGACAGATTGTGGACGGCGTCCGAGATCAGCGCAAGCGAATGCGCGGCGTAGCCGAACACGAGTTCGGCAATGACGAAGGCCGTGTTGAGCGAGACGCCGATTGCGAACGCTGCGCCAAAACCGGCGGGCGCGTGGCTGTGGCCGGCATGGCTGTGGGCATGAGAGTGGCCATGATCATGAGAATGGTCATGGCCGTGATGGTGAGAATGCGAGTGCGCCATCCGACGGGTCCCCGGCGATCGCGCAACCCGCGATCGCCCGCTGTCTGATATAGACGGCCGCCGGACGGATACTATTACGTCACTACTCGATCGGCCGGTTGAACTTGTTCGACTTCGGCAGGCCCTGCGCGATGCGACCGGCGTCGGCGCGGTTGCCGCGGTAGTCGGCCAGGTCCTTCCAGCTCAGGCCCTGGTCGCGGCCGGCGGAGTCCTTCCAGGCCAGCCCCTGCTTCTGCTCGAAGGTGGCAACGTCGGACAACTGCGCGCTGGTGTATTTCTGTAGCCGCACGCCGCGGCCGCGCGCCATCTCTGGCACCTGGTCGAGGCCGAACACCACCATCTTGTGGTTGGAGCCGATGACCGCGACCTGATCGCCCTGGACGGTGGTGATCGCGCGCGCTTCCGCCGGCGCCGTCACGTTCAGCACCTGCTTGCCCTTGCGGGTGTTGCTGACGCAATCCTCCTCCTTGACCACGAAGCCCTGGCCATCGGACGCCGCCACCAGGAATTTGCGCTCGCCCTTGCTGACGAACATCGAGACGATCGAGGCATCCTGATCGAGATCGATGAACATGCGGATCGGCTCGCCATGGCCGCGTCCGCCCGGCAGCTTGCCGACGTCGAGCGAGTAGAACTTGCCGTTGGAGGCAAACAGCAGCACCTTGGAGGTGTTCTCGGCGAAGAACGCCTGCCCCAACTGATCGTCGGTCTTGAAGGTCAGGTTCGACAGGTCGGCGACGTGGCCTTTCAGCGTACGCACCCAGCCCTTGTCGGAGACGACGACCGTGACCGGCTCGCGCTCGATGAAGGCCTCCTCGATCGCGGCGAGATCGTGCTCCGGCGCGTCGGCGAAATTGGTGCGGCGCTTGCCGAGCGGCGTTTTCGGCCCGAACATGTCGCGCACGGTCTTGACCTGCTCGCCGACCCTGGCCCACTGGACCTCCTCGGAGGCAAGCAGCGCGTTGATGCCCTTCAGCTCATTGCGCAGGTTCTTGTCCTCGGTGCGGATCTCCATCTCCTCGAGCTTGCGCAGAGAGCGCAGGCGCATGTTGAGGATGGCCTCGGCCTGCACCTCGGTGAGCTTGAAGGTCTTCATCAGGACCGGCTTCGGCTCATCCTCGGTGCGGATGATCCGGATCACCTCGTCGATGTTGAGGTAGGCGATCAGATAGCCGCCGAGAATCTCCAACCGGTTCTCGATCTGCTTCTTGCGATAGTTCGAGCGCCGCAGCAGCACGTCGCGCAGATGATCGAGCCATTCGCGCAAGGCTTCGGCGAGGCCGACCACCTTCGGAATCTTGCCCTTGATCAGCACGTTGAGGTTCAGCGGAATCTTGCTCTCGAGATCGGTCAGCCGGAACAGCGATTCCATCATCAGCGCCGGATCGACGTTCTTCGACTTCGGCTCGATGACGAGCCGCACGTCCTCGGCGGATTCGTCGCGGACGTCGCCGACCAGCGGCAGCTTCTTCTCGTTGAGCAGCTCGGCGATCTTCTCGACCAGCCGCGACTTCTGCACGAGATAGGGGATCTCGGTGATGACGACGATCCAGGTGCCGCGATTGCCCTCCTCCTGCTTCCACTTGGCGCGGACCCGGAACGAGCCGCGGCCGGTGGTGTAGGCCTCGATGATCTGTTCCTTGGAGTCGATCACGGTGCCGCCGGTCGGGAAGTCCGGCCCCTTGACCCAGCGCAGCAGCGCGCGCGACTTGGCGTCGGGCTTCTCGATCAGATGCAGCGCGGCGTCGCACAGCTCGGCGGCGTTGTGCGGCGGAATCGAGGTCGCCATGCCCACGGCGATGCCCTGCGCGCCGTTGGCGAGCAGGTTCGGGAAGCCGCCGGGCAGCACCACCGGCTCCTTGGACTGGCCGTCATAGTTCGGACGGAACTCGACGCCGTCCTCGTCGATGCCTTCCAGCAGCAGCCGCGCGACATCGGTCATGCGCGCTTCGGTGTAGCGGTAGGCGGCGGCATTATCGCCGTCGATGTTGCCGAAATTGCCCTGGCCGTCGACCAGCGGATAGCGCGAGGAGAAATCCTGCGCGAGGCGCACCATGGCGTCGTAGATCGCCTGGTCGCCATGCGGATGGAACGAGCCCATCACGTCGCCGACGATCTTGGCGGACTTCTTGAACGCCGTGCCGGGATCGAGCCGCAGCAGCCGCATGCCGTAGAGGATGCGCCGGTGGACCGGCTTGAGGCCGTCACGCGCGTCGGGCAGGGCGCGATGCATGATGGTCGAGAGCGCGTAAGCGAGATAGCGCTCTTCCAGCGCCTCGCGCAGTGCGACCTCATGGATCTCCGCCGGCTCCGGCGGAATCAGTGATTTTCCCATTAGCGTTGCGCTTTCAGTGGGTTAGCCCAAAGGCTTGAGCTGACGTGAACGATTTGGGAACACGCTTTATGCGATGACGCGGCGCGGCGCAATGACGGGGCGGCCGGGTTCCGCGGGGAATGAGCCGTATCCAGCGGCGAACCGGAGCGGTTGTTGCACATCTCCGACATGCCCCCTCCATTGGAACGCTCCCTAGAGGACGCGACCATACCGTTAGGCGCCTCTCGGCATTCGGTCGCCGCTTAGCCGACGCCATCTCCCCTTGCTCGTCATGGCCGGGCTTGTCCCGGGCATGACGAGTTCTGGGCGACTGTTGCGCATCATCGCTTCATCACGTGCGTACAGACATACGGCTGCCTTCTCGCGGCACGTTCGGCGCCCGAGCTATCAAATCAAACCGCCCTCCAGTCGAAGGGCGCAGGGAAGGCCGGACCTCGACTGAGGTCCGTGGCCCGCCTGCGAGAAAGAATGCAGGCGGCAGGTACCACGGGTCAGCCGGACGACCCGGCCTTCCCTGCGCGATGGGTTGACGATTTATACGCAGTCTCCCTGGTGTCCGGGCTTGTAGCCACCATCGCCCGCGGGATGCACGAGGCATCGACCACGAACTTGACGCCAGCATCGGGGCGCCAGGACGCTGCGACTTCACCGTCCTGCCGGACTCGTTCGTCCGCGCGCAACCGACGCGCTGCGAGCCAGCAGGCCACCGCATCCCCACCTCGCGTGTCGTGACGATCGCGCGCAACGCCCCTCCGAGTGAGGCGGGATGGCCGGAAACATCGGCCTGATTTGCCCGACGACACAAGCCGGGACAGCTGCGGCAGATTAGCTCGACGGGCAGTTTGCGCATGGGAGATACGCTTTTCTGCATCTCCGAAGCAGCCCATGCGGGAACCGCCCTGCCCTACGGCGCGTTACCGAGCATCAAATCATCGCTTATCCCAGCGTAACGCGTGAGCGATTGCCAGCTGATGACGCAGGCACTGGACGGCGCGATCGCGGCCCTGCCCGAGCCGATCAGCTCGACCCATGTCACCCTGCTCGCCGAATGCGTGCTGCGCGCCGCCAAGACCGGCGAACGCGATCCCGCCGTGATGCAACGGCTGGCGCTGCTCGAACTGCAGATCATGCCGCGCGTGTAGGACGGACTTCCTTACTATCATCCCCACTCCGTCATTCCGAGGCAAGGCCGCAGGCCTTGAACCCGGAATCTCGAACTTGTCTGGCGGCCATCATCTCCGGATTCCGGGTTCAATCGTCAACGCGCGGACGCGCGTTGACGATTGCCGCGGAACGACCGCGAGAAGCGGCCAAGTCGCGCTGCGGCCAGGACGCCTCGCAACACCGCAGGTGTCGTTGTGCACTGCGCCTGTGTCATTCGTCATTGACAAATCCATTCGCCATTGCCTAACTTCCAGCGATCGCCGCCGATAGAGCGGACAAACCGGGGAGGATCTTCATGCGACGGCAGCTGCTCGCCTGCGCGTTTCTGGCAACGACGTCATTCATCGCGACCAACGCTGTCGCTCAGGTCTCCGACGACGTGGTCCGCATCGGCGTGCTGACCGACCTTTCCAGCTGGGGCCGCGACAACAGCGGACCGGGCTCGGTGGAAGCCGCGAAGATGGCGGTGGAGGAGTTCGGGCCCAATGTGCTCGGCAAGCCGATCGAGATCATCAGCGCCGATCACCAGATGAAGACCGACGTCGGCACGACCGTCGTGCGCGACTGGTTCGACAACGGCAAGGTCGACGCCGTCGTCGACATCCCTAATTCCGGCATCGCGATCGCCGTGCACAACATGGTGCGCGAGCGCAACAAGATCGCGCTGCTGTCAGGCCCCGGCGCGAGCTCGCTGACCGACGAGTTGTGCAGCCCGAACACGGTGCACTTCACCTACGATACCTATGCGCTGTCAAAGGTGACGACCTCGGCCGTCATCAGCCAGGGCGGCAAGTCCTGGTACTTCATCACGGCGGACTATGCGTTCGGCCAGCAGCTGGAAAAGGACGCGACGCGCTTCATCAAGGAGCTCGGCGGCAGCATTCTCGGCGGCGTCAAGCATCCGACCAATACCGCCGACTTCTCCTCCTTCGCGCTGCAGGCGCAGAGCTCGAAGGCCGACGTCGTCGCCTTCGCCAATGCCGGCCAGGACACCGACAACGCCATCAAGCAGTCCGGCGAGTTCGGCCTGGTCAAGGGCGGCCAGAAGCTGGTCGGCCTGTTGATGTTCGACACCGACGTGCACGCGATCGGCCTCGATGCCGCACAGGGCACCTACATGACCACGGCGTCTTACTGGAACATGGACGAGGCCACGCGCGCCTGGTCGAAGAAGTTCTATGCGCGTACCAAGGTGATGCCGACGATGATCCAGACCGGCGTCTACGGCGCCGTGCTGCATTATCTCAAGGCGATCAAGGCGGCCGGCAGCGACGAGCCGAAGGCGGTGATGGCCAAGATGCGCGAGCTGCCGATCGAGGATACCTTCGTCCATGGCGGCAAGTTGCGCGAGGATGGCCGCGTCATCCGCGACATGTATCTCGCCCGCGTCAAGAAGCCGTCGGAGTCGAAGGAGCCGTGGGACTATCTGGAGATCGTCAAGACCGTGAAGGGCGAGGATGCGTTCCGGCCGGTCTCCGAATCCAAATGCCCGCTGCTGAAGAAGTAGGAGCGCACGCATGAGCGGGGCCGACAAGAATGGCGACGTCTACGATTGCGACGTGCTGGTGGTCGGCTCCGGCTGCGCCGGGCTGTCGGCGGCGGTCACCGCCGCCCATGCCGGGCTGAAGGTCGTCGTCACCGAGAAGGAGCCGCGCTTCGGCGGCACCACGGCGCGCTCCGGCGGCTGGCTGTGGATTCCCGGCACGTCGCTGGCCAAGGCCTGGGGCATCGACGAGAGCCCTGAGCTGGCGCGCACCTATCTGCGCCACGAGGCCGGCAACGCGTTCGATGCAGCGCGGGTGGATGCGTTCCTGACCAAGGGCCCCGAGGCGGTCGACTTCTTCACCAGCAAGACCGCGCTGAAATTCGACATGCCGCTGACCTTCCCGGACTATCACGCGGAGGCGCCCGGCGGCACGCAGGGCGGCCGCTCGATGGTCACGCGGCCGTTCGACGGCCGCGAGCTCGGGCCTCACATCAAGGATCTCGGCCAGCCCCTGCCCGAGCTCACGGTGTTCGGCATGATGCTCGGCTCCGGCAAGGAGATCATCCATTTCATGCGCGCGACCAAGTCGCTGGCGTCGGCATTCTACGTCGCCAAGCGGCTGTCGAAGCACGCGCGCGACGTGCTGCGCCATGGCCGCGGCATGACGCTGACCAACGGCAATGCGCTGGCGGGGCGGCTGGCGAAATCGGCGTTCGATCTCGGCATTCCCTTGTGGCTGTCGTCGCCGGTGGCCGAGCTGATCCGCGACGGCGATGCCGTGCGCGGCGCCGTGGTGACGCGGCAGGGCAAGCGCATCCGAGTGAATGCGCAGCTCGGCGTGGTGCTCGCCTGCGGCGGCTTCCCGCACGACGTCGAAAGGCGCAAGGCGCTGTTTCCGCATGCGCCGACCGGCCGGGAGCATGCCTCTCCCGGCCCGGTCGGCAACACCGGCGATGGCCTGCGGCTGGCGGAAGCCGTCGGCGGCCGCGTCGAGGATGGCCTGCCGCATGCGGCGGCGTGGGTGCCGGTCTCCGTCACCACGCGCAAGGACGGCAGCAAGGGCGTGATGCCGCACTTCATCGACCGCGCCAAGCCGGGCGTGATCGCGGTGACCGCGGACGGCGTGCGCTTCGCCAATGAGGGCAATTCCTACCACGACTTCGTGCAGGCGATGGTGAAGACGGCCAGGCCCGGGCGTGAGATCGCGGCGTGGCTCGTCACCGACCACCGCTCGCTGCGCCGCTACGGCCTCGGCTGCGTACCGCCCTTCCCGATGCCGCTTGGCCACCACCTCAGCACAGGCTATCTCAAGCGCGGCGCGACGCTCGCCGAGCTCGCGCGCGTCGCCGGCATCGATGCGATGTCGCTGGAGGCGACGGTGGCCGCGTTCAACGCCGACGCTGATCTCGGGCAGGATCCGGCCTTCGGCAAGGGCTCGCGCGCCTACAACCGCTACCAGGGCGATGCGCTGCACGGGCCGAACCCCTGCGTCGCACCGATCACGGACGGGCCGTTCTACGCGATCAAGATGGTAATCGGCGATCTCGGCACCTATGCCGGCATCCGCACCGACGAGCACGCCCGCGCGCTCGACGCCCAGGGCCAGCCGATCGAGGGGCTGTACGCTGCCGGCAACGACATGGCGAGCATCATGGGCGGCAACTATCCCGGCGCCGGCATCACGCTGGGACCGGCGCTGACCTTCGGCTACATTGCCGGCCGGCATCTCGCCGAACGCGCCGGCCAAAGGAGCGCCGCATGAGCGACAGTCAGATGCTGGCGGGCAAGCTCGCGCTGGTCACGGGCGCGGCGCACGGCAATGGCCGCGCCATCGCGCTCGGGCTCGCCGGCCGCGGCGCCGATGTTGTCATCACCGACATCGACATCGACGGGGCCGAGCGCTGCGCGGCCGAGATCCGCGGCCGTGGCCGCAAGGCGTGGGCACATCGGCTGGATGTCACCGACTCCGCCGGCTGCAAGGCGCTGGCGGCCCAGCTGCGCGCCGAGGTCGGCGCCATCTCCATCCTCGTCAACAATGCCGGCATCATCATCCGCGAGACCATCGACTCGCCGCGCGCCGCGGAGAACTGGCAGCGCGTGCTCGACGTCAATCTCAACGGCGTGTTCAACGTCACCTACGCCTTCCTCGCCGCCTTGCGCGAGACGCGCGGCACGATCGTCAACATCGCCTCCGTCGCCTCCTTCATCGGCATCAGCAACACGCTCGGCTATTCGCCGTCCAAGGGCGGCGTGAAATCGCTGACCCAGGCGCTGGCGCGCGAGCTCGCCGCCGACGGCATTCGCGTCAACGCCATCGCGCCCGGCGTGATCGCCACCGCGATGACGGAATCGACCCGCAACGATCCGGAGCGGCTCGCAGGCTTCATGAGCCGCACCCCGCTCGGCCGCGTCGGCCAGCCGGAGGAGCTCGCCGGCCCGGTGGCCTTCCTGGTCTCGGACATGGCGTCCTACGTCAACGGCGTCACGCTGCCGGTCGACGGCGGCTTCCTGGCGGTGTAGGCAACGGCCGACCCCGCAAATTACAGCAGCAGGCATGAGCAGAGAGAGCCGCGGCATCCAGTCGATCGAGGTGGGCGGCGCGCTGCTGCAGGCGCTGGCGCGCAGCGGCGAGCCGATGATGCTGCGCGACCTCGCGCGCGAGGCCGGGCTGCCGCCCGCCAAGGCGCATCCCTATCTCGTCAGCTTCTCGCGCATCGGCCTGATCGAGCAGGACGCGACCACCGGCCGCTACGAAATCGGCCCGCTCGCGCTCGAGCTCGGCCTGATCAGCCTGCGCCGGCTATCTGCGGTGCGGATCGCGACGCCGAAGATCGCAGCGCTCGCCGGCGCGATCGATCACGCCGTGTCGCTCGCGGTGTGGGGTACCAATGGCCCGACCGTGGTGCGGCTCGAGGAGCCGAGCCATGCCGTGCACATCGTGATGCGCGTCGGCTCGATCATGGCGCTGCTGGAGACCGCGACCGGCCGCGCCTTCGCGGCGTTCCTGCCGCCGAAAACCGTGAAGGCCGCGCTCGACGCGGGCCTCGACCGTCTCGGCGTCGGCTACAATCCGAAGCGCGCACCGAAGAGCCCGAAAGTGACGGAGATGCTGGCCGAGGTGCGCGCGCAAGGCCTGGCGCGCGCCGTCGGCGATCCCCTGCCCGGCGTCAATGCGTTCGCAGCCCCGGTGTTCGATCACGCCGGCCACGTCGCGCTGGTCATCACCGCAATGGGGCCGGCCGGCACCTTCGATGCCGGCTGGCAATCCCCGCTCGCGGCGCGCTTACGCGCCTGCGCAGCCGAGATCTCCAAGCAGCTCGGCCACGGCACCGTGGAACCCTGAGGCTCAGGCTGCGGCGGAGCGCTTCTCCGGCCACGGCTCGGCCCATGCCGGCAGCCGCATCAGCGCGTCGAGCCAACGGACGACGTTGGGGTACGACTCCAGCGGCATCTCCGCCTCGCGCCAGTCGGTTGCCATCGAAGCCGCCGCGAAATCGGCGATGGTCAGCCGGTTGCAGGCGATGTGGCTGTGCGACCGCAGATGCGCGTCGAGCACGGATGCGAAGGTCTTGAGCGGCGCAACCTTGCCGACCAGCGACGCACGATCGGGCACGCCGAGGCCAAAATTCTTCCGCACGATATGCTCGAAATAGAACGGGCTGACGGCCGGATTCCAGTGACTGTCGGTCCAGGCCAACCAGCGCAGCACCTCGATTTGCTCCAAGGAATCGCGCGACGGCCACATGTCGCAACTCTCGCGGATGCACAGATGCGCCATGATGGCGGTGGACTCCCACAGCACGATGTCGCCATCGACCAGCACCGGCGCCTTCATGTTGGGATTGAGCGCGGCGAACTCCGGCGTCTTCAGGCCGCGGCTGATGTCGATGAACTCGGCCGGTACGCCGAGATGCTTGACCAGCGCCAGCACGCGGCGCGGGGCCTGGGCCTTGATCCAATAGATCTTCATGACGGGTCTCCATCTCCCTGTGCCTTGAAGACGAATGTATCAGCCCGGGATCGACAGCCGTCCAAAGAAAATCGTCGCCGGTTCCACCGCACCACACGCAGCGTCGATCGACACAGTCCCGAGCGGGATCACATCGCCCGCACCGCCGCTTGTGCCGTGAGAATGCAGCCGGGCAGGAACGTGCCCTCGAGCGAGCGCTTGCCCGAGGCGCCGCCGCCGCCGAAGCCGGCGGCCTCGCCCACCGCGTAAAGGCCGGAGATCGGCGCGCCGGTGGCATCGAGCACCCGGCTCTGCAGGTCGGTCTTGAGGCCGCCGAGGCTCTTGCGGGTGATCAGCTGGATGTGGATCGCGATGTACGGCCCCGCCCCCGGCGCCTGTAACGGTGCCGGCTTGCAGGTGCGGAGCTTGTCGGGCCCCCACTGCCGCGCGTGAACGATGCGGCGCAGCTGATCGTCATTGTGGAGCTTGTCGCCGTTCTCAAAGTTGGCATCGAAGGCATCGGCGGTCGCCTGCAGCACCTCCGGCTTGACGTCGCTGGTCTGCGTCAGCGCATTCATCTTGGCGGCGAGGCCCGAAAGCGTTGCATCGACCAGGAAATGCCGGCTCTCGCGCTGCATCTGCCTGACCAGGCGGTGGTTGCCGAGCAGCGTCTCCTTCAGGAACATCGGCATCTGCCGGTCGCGGATGCGCGGATTGTGCTCGGCGCCTGAGATGGCGAACTCCCTGGCGGCGATGCGCCAGTTGAGAAGATGCCACGTATACGGCTTCTCCTGCGCGGCGACGCGCTGGCACAGCATGTGGGTGTCGAAGCCGGTCACCAGCGGCTCCGGTCCGATGCGCTCGCCCTTGTGGTTCAGCCACAGCGCCGATTTGCACGGCACCAGCGACAGGCCATGGCCGTCGAAATGCGGGAATGGATGCGGGATGCCGGCGGCGTAGTTCCACATCTCGCCGGCATGCGTGATCTCGGCGCCAAGCGTCTCGGCGGCATGGTGATGCAGCTTGCCGTCCGCGAACGGATGCGCGCCGTTCAGCATCGCCGCCGGCAGCGGTCGGCCCTTCACCCAATTGGCGCGGGCCTCCTCATGACCGCCGTTGATGCCGCCCATCGCCAGCACCGCCACCGGCGCGGCGATGCGGAGTTCGGTGCCGGTCTGCTCGTCGACGGCAACGACACCCGCCACGGCGCCGCCGCCACGACCGAGGCTGACGACGCGATGGCGGTGCAGCAGCGTGAGCCTGCCGCCTGTGTCAGCCGCGCGCATCGCTGCGATCATTACGCGGGTCAGGCGCTGCGAGGTGCCCCAGACGATGTGATAGCGCGGCAGCGCATTGCCGTCGCCCTGCAGGCCGCGCTCGACCCAGTTGACCGCCGGCATGAAGGTCACGCCGTGCGACGAGAGCCAGTCATAGACGTGGCTGCGCGAATGCTCGACGTAGGTGCGCGCCCATTGCAGCGGCCAGTGATCGGATGGATCGAGTTCGCCGAACCTGATCCAATCGCGCAGCGCGATCTCCGGCGTGTCCGGGATCTTCATCCGGGCCTGCAGCGGCGTGCCGACCAGCGCCATGCCGCCGAATGCCCACAGCGCCAGCCCGCCGAACCGCTCCGGCGTATCACGATCGACGATCACAACCGACCTGCCGGCGCGCAACGCCTCCAGCGCGGTGACGATGCCGGCGAGACCGCCGCCGGCAATGACGACGTCGGATTGCAGCGTCACGCTCACGGTGCGATCTTGCGCTTGAGCATGCGCGCCACCGACAACGGAAGGCGGTCGAGCGATCCCAAGAGATGCGGCAGCAGCTTCAGCTTGAGACCACGGAGCGCGGGCGGCACCATCGCTTCGATCAGGTGCGGTCCCGGCGTCGTCAGCGCCCGCGCCAGGGCGTCGGTGAATTCGTCGGGCGTGGCGGCGCGGCTCGATGGCACGCCCATGGCGTCGGCGATCTGCGCGAACTTCAAGACCGGCCCGTGCAGGTCGAGTTGCGCCTTCGCCTTCGGTCCGATCTCCTCGGCGCCGACCCGCTCGAGCTCGACATTGAGGACCGAGTAGGACGCGTTGTTGAAGATGATGGCGGTGACGTCGAGCCGCTCGCGCGCCATCGTCCACAGCGACTGGATCGTGTACATCGAGCTGCCGTCGCCGATCAGCGCGATCACCGGCCGGTCGGGACAGGCGATCGCCGCTCCGATCGCGTTCGGCAGCCCCTGCCCGATGGCGCCGCCGGTCAAGGTGATCAGATCATGCCGCGGCGCGCCGGCCGTGAACTTCGACAGCATCAGGCCGGAGCTGATCGCCTCGTCGATGATGATGGCGTTCTCGGAGAGCAGATGGCCGACGGCCTTGCAGACCTTTTCCGCCGTGAGCTTCCTGCCGCGCGGGCGTCCGGGCCGCGCGGGCGGCGACAGCGCCGGCGTGGCGCGCTCGGCCTCCAGCGCCTTGACGAGCTTCGCCAGGCTCCCTGCCGGATCCTCGGCTGGCGTCGACAAGGTCAGAACCTTGCAGCCGTCATGCGGCAGATAGCTCTTCTTGCCCGGATAGGCGAAGAACGACACCGGCGCCTTGGTGTCGACCAGGATCAGCGTGTCGATCTCCTTGAGCTGGACCTGCGCCATCTCGGCGAGATAGGCGATGCGATCGACCTGCGGCAGGCCCGCGCCGCGCTGCATGCGGGTCGGAAACGTTTCCGCATAGACCTTGACGCCTGACGTCGCAGCAATGCGCGCGGCCGCCAGCAGCGACTCCTCGTGCAGCGCCGTGCCGCCGAGCAGAAGAGCGTTGCGGCCGCCGGCCTTGATGGTGGCAGCGACGGCCTGCACGGTGGCGTCGTCGGCAGCCGGCGGCGGCTCGATCACCGGCGCTGGCTCGGCCACGCCGCCCTCGCCCCAGGAGACATCGGCCGGCAGGATCAGGGTGGCGACCTGCCCGGGCCGGGAGCACGCCGCCTTCACAGCGGCGACCGCGTCGCGGCACAGCTCTGAGGTGACCTGGGAGGTCCAGACGAAGCCCGGGGAGACGTTGCGCGCGACAGTCTCGATATCGGACTGCAGCTGCGCGTCATACTGGACGTGGTAGGTGGCGTGGTCGCCGACGATGTTGACGACGGGCACCTTGCCCTTGCGCGCATTGTGCAGGTTGGCAAGGCCGTTGCCGAGACCACAGCCGAGATGCAGCAGGGTTGCCGCGGGCATGCCGGTCATCCGGGCATAGCCGTCCGCGGCGCCCGTCGCGACGCCCTCGAACAGGCAGAGCACGGCGCGCATCTCGGCTGCGGAATCCAGCGCGGCGACGAAATGCATCTCGGAGGTGCCGGGATTGGTGAAGCAGACCCGGATGCCGCAATTGACCAGGGTCCGTATCAGAGCTTGCGCGCCGTTGGGCATGAAAGGCCTATTCCCACGTGATCGACAGACCTTGGGCAGGCTGACGCAGAATGCGCAACGCGGCCTGAACGCTATCGAGTCGCACAGGCTTTCGTCCCGCCAAATCGATCACGCGCATGGCCGCCCCTCGTCCGTACGCCACGTCCCGACGGCTCGCGACCGACCGGCTTCGCTTCGACGCTCCCCCAAGTTGCACGCATTGTGGGATTGCCGCTGTCGAAAATGCAATGAATTTGTCTTGCCTCGATCGCTGTCCGGGATCATCGATCGGTCCACCGCGCGAAGCTTCGGCGCTGCACGGTCGGAGCTGGACCGTCAGCCTCAGTCCACGACCGACGGTGCAGACAGATCGCGCAGCAGCTGCAACGCCTCAGCGGCCCGATGCTCGGGCACGAACAGATGGTCGTGGTGAAACGCCGAGACCGCGTTGACGCTGATGCCGGCGGCGGCCAGCTCCGTCGTGACGGCGGCCAGGAAGCCGACCGCGTCCAATGCGGACTGCACCGAGAGCGTGATCAGGCGTGAGGCGAACTGATATGGCAGCCCTGCACGCTCAGCCTCCTCGCGGCGAACGACCAGCGTGATCCCTTCGCGCTCGCGGAACAGCAGCAGCGGCGTCAGCGTGGCGGGACAGCCGTCCTCGGCGGCGATGCTGCAGAACACGAAGACGCCGTCCTGCAGCTCCGGCGTCATGGTCCGCAGCAGCGTGTCCAGATCACGCTCGGCAGACATGAACCCGCCCCCTACAGCCGCTCGCGGCCATGCGGCGCGGTGAAATCCTGCAGCGGTCCGACCGGGACGATGCCGGTCGGATTGATGGTGACGTGGCTCTCGTAATAGTGCCGCTTGATGTGCTCGAAATTCACCGTCGCTGCTATGCCCGGCCATTGGTAGAGGTCGCGCGTGTAGGCCGAAAGATGCGGATAGTCGGCGATGCGGCGGATGTTGCACTTGAAGTGGCCGACATAGACGGCATCGAAGCGGATCAGGGTCGTGAACAGCCGGATGTCGGCCTCGGTCATGGCATCGCCGAGCAGAAAACGCCGCGTCGACAGCCGCTCCTCCAGCCAGTCGAGCGTCGCGAACAGCGGCGCGACCGCTTCCTCATAGGCCGCCTGCGTGGTGGCAAAGCCGCTCTTGTAGACGCCGTTGTTGACCGTGTCGTAGACGCGGGCGTTGATCGCGTCGATCTCGCCGCGCAGCGCCTCCGGATAATAGTCGCCGGGCTCCGCGCCTATGCCGTTGAAGGCCGAGTTCAGCATGCGGATGATTTCCGAGGACTCGTTGTTGACGATGGTGCGCTGCGCCTTGTCCCACAGCACCGGCACCGTGACGCGCCCAGAGTAACGCGGATCGGCCGCGGTGTAGACCTGATGCAAGAACTCCGCGCGATTGATCGCATCGGCCACGACGCCGGGTCCGTCGGCAAACGTCCAGCCCTGCTCGCGCATCAGCCAGTGCACCACCGACACCGAGATCATGCGATCGAGCCCCTTCAGCGCGCGCATGATCAGGGTGCGGTGCGCCCATGGGCAAGCGAGGCTGACATAGAGATGATAGCGACCGGCCTCCGCCGTGAAGCCGCCGGCGCCGCTTGGGCCGGGAGCGCCATCTGGCGTGACGAAGCTGCGGAAGGCCGAATCCTTGCGGACGAAGCGGCCGCCCGAGGCCGACGTGTCGTACCAGACATCGTGCCATTGGCCGTCGACGAGCAGTCCCATGATCGTTCTCCTACGCCCGCGCCAGCCGCGCCCGCGCCCGCGTCACCGCATTGATGAAGCCCTCGCGGGCATCGGAATGGCCCTGCCCGCGCGGCTCCAGCACGTGACGCAGCAGGAACAGCCCGGTCAGACGGAAGCCGTCGACGAGATCCTGATCGGACCAGCCGTGGTCTTGCTCGGCGTCGCGCAGGAACGGCGGCAGCGGCAGCAGCCGGTCGGCCCAGGGCGCGCCGGCCGTGCGCGAGACCGCACTGCCCGATTTGGGCGAGACGTAGATCAGGTCGGAGGTCTCGCCGGTGGCGGCACAAGCTTCCAGATCGAGTCCGAAGCCGAGCTCGGCCAGGATCGCGAGCTCGAAGCGTACGATGTGGGCGGCGGCGCCGCCCGCATCCTCGAAATCATCCAGCGCGTGTTCGAGCCTGAGATAGATGTCCTCGTGCGGATCGCGTTCGGGCAAGAGCCGCGCCAGCGACGCCAGATGCGTGACGCCATAGACGCCGTGCGAGGCGGACATCAGTTCGGCCGCGCGCAAGGTCAGTCCATCGATGGCGTACATGCCGAGGTGCTCGTCGAGCCGGGCACGCCAGACCGCGCGCACGGTGTTGCCCGGCTGCAGGACCGGCCGCATGCGCTTGCCGCTGGCGCCGCGGACGAGACCGAGATGGCGGCCGTGCTCGCGGGTCAGGAGCTCGAGCACGGCGGAGGATTCGCCGTGTCGCCGCAGCCCCAACACGATGCCGTCATCGGTCCATTCCATCGCGTGAACGGTCTCCACGGATTCGCGGGCCGGAGCCGGGCCGCGCAACAGCAACCCTACACCCGCTTCGTCACGCGTTGAACCAGCCGCGGGCGTCGCCGGTGAACGAGTAGTACAATCCCATCGTCGTCAGCGCGCAGGAAATCACCTCGATGCCGGCGTCGAGGGTCATGCCCTTCTGGCTGATGACCTGGATCAGTCCGATGTCGGACAAAACGAGCGCGCCGAGCAGCACCCAGCGCGGCCAGTTCTTGCGCCGCTGCGCTGCGAGGTGGACGAAATAGAGCAGCAGCAGGATAACGCCGCCGCTGAAAATCGTCTGCTGCGTGAGCATGGCCTCGGTCATCTCGGGGTTCGGCGTGCGGTCCGACACGGCAACCGACAGCGCATCCAGCATCAGCGAGATGTAGAGCAGCACTTCGAACCACAACACGTTGCGCGGCACGCTCATTGTCATTCCCTGGGGAACTCGAGCCCCATTTCCCGATAGCGGTCGGGATCGTCACCCCAGTTCTCACGCACCTTCACGAACAGGAACAGGTGCACAGGCACGCCGGTGATCTCGGCGATCTCCTTGCGCGACTGCGCGCCGATCGACTTGATCGTCGCGCCGGCCTTGCCGAGCACGATCTTGCGCTGGCTGTCGCGCTCGACGAAGATCGTCTGCTCGATCCGGATCGAGCCGTCCTTGCGCTCGGTCCAGCTGTCGGTCTCGACCGTGGACTGGTACGGCAGCTCCTGATGCAGATGCGAATAGATCTTCTCGCGGGTGATCTCGGCCGCAAGGTGCCGCATCGGCGCGTCCGACATCTGGTCTTCGGGGTAGTGAAACGGCCCCGGCGGCACCATCTCCGCCAGCGTCCGTCTAAGATCGTCGACGCCGTCGCCCGAGATCGCCGAGATCATGAAGGTCCGCGCGAAGGGCAGCTTGTCGTTGGCCGCGGCGACCAGCGCCAGCAGTTTTTCGCGCGGCACCAGGTCGACTTTGTTGACGATCAGAATCTTTTCGTGCGCGACCGAGGCTGCCCTGTCGATGATCGCCTGCGCCTCGTCGTCGATGCCCTTCTTGGCGTCGAGCAGCACGCAGACGAGATCGGCGTCATGGGCGCCGCTCCAGGCCGTCGTCACCATCGCGCGATCGAGCCGGCGCTTGGGCGAGAAGATGCCGGGCGTATCGACCAGGATGATCTGCGACGCCCCCTCAATGACGATGCCGCGGATCAGCGCGCGCGTCGTCTGCACCTTGCGCGAGACGATCGTGACCTTGGAGCCGACCAGCGCATTGACGAGCGTCGACTTGCCGACGTTCGGCGCGCCGATCAGCGCGACGAAGCCGCAGCGGGTCTCGGCGCCGCGCGCGGCCTGTTGCTCAGCCGTCATTGCTGCCGCCGCTGACGCCTTCACGTTCGATCATCACCGATGCCGCTACCTTTTCTGCCGCCCGCTTGGAGCCGCCGACACCTTCGGCCGGCTCGAGGCCCGGCAGATCGACGGCGACGCGGAATTGCGGATCATGATGAGGACCGGTGCGCTCGACCTCGCGATAGACCGGCGTGGGCAGTCCCTTGCCCTGGGCCCATTCCTGCAGCACCGTCTTCGGGTCGCGCAGCGGACGCCGGGGCTTGTGCATGCGCTCGGTCCAGTTGCGCTCGACGAAGCTCGCCGCAGCGGCGTAACCGCCATCGAGGAAGATCGCGCCGATCACCGCTTCACAGACATCGCCCAGCACCGATTTGCGCAGCCGCGCTCCGGCCCCTGCTCCGACCGCGCCGAGCTTGATGTCGTCGAGCAGCCCGAGCGATTTGGCGACGTCGGCACAGCTCTCCTTGCGCACGAGATCGGCCAGCCGCTTCGACAATTCGCCCTCGTCGGCGCTCGGAAACGAGCGATAAAGCATGTCGGAGACGATCAGGCCGAGGACATGGTCGCCGAGAAATTCGAGCCGCTGATAGCTGTCGCCGCGCTTCTTGGAGGATTTCAGCGCGGACACATGCGTGAAGGCGGTGCTGAGCAGCGAGGGATCGGCGAAGCGGTGGCCGATGCGCGCCTCGATGGCGGCATTCGCCGCCTTCTCGGCGGCCTTGGCACTCTTCGCGGCGCCTGTCCCCGGGCTCTTGGTGCGGCGACCGCCCTTGGCCTTGCGCGGCTTCCCCTCGGGATCGGCTTCAGCGCCAAGCACGGCGAGGTCCGGCGCATTCTCAGCAGCCGCGATCGATTCGCCGCCGCCTTCGTTCTTCGCTTCCGCCTTGGCTTCGACCTTGGGCTCCGCCTTCATCTCAGGCTTCGGACGCGACGCGGCCTTCGGCGCCGCCTCGAGCGTGCCCGCGCCGGGTTGCTGGCTCGCCGTGGCGGCCTGCGTCGTCTGGATCTCGGGTGAATCGTCGATCATCGCACGATTTTGAACAGACGGTCCCAGCGGATGGACATGGGCCAGCGCCAGAACGCCCAGGCGTGCTCGCCTTCGCGAATGGAGAAGAAGATCATCTGGGCGCGGCCGATGATGTTTTCGAACGGCACGTAGCCGACCGCCAGCGGCACGCGGCTGTCCGTCGAATTGTCGCGGTTGTCGCCCATCATGAAGAAGTTGCCGGGCGGCACGGTGTAGACGTCCGTATTATCGTAGGGCCCGTGATCGAAGCAATCCAAGGTCTCGTAGCTGACGCCGTTCGGCAGCGTCTCCTTCCAAGCCTTCACGCGCGCGATCGAGTCGGCCGTGCCGCAAGGGTCCTCCCCGACGAAGTCCTTCAGCCGCTCGCGCTGCACGGGCACGTCGTTGATGTAGAGCAGACCATCGCGCATCTGGATGCGGTCGCCGGGCAGACCGATCACACGCTTGA
The DNA here is from genome assembly GCF_051168495.1 of Bradyrhizobium oligotrophicum. GTDB lineage: Bacteria > Pseudomonadota > Alphaproteobacteria > Rhizobiales > Xanthobacteraceae > Bradyrhizobium > Bradyrhizobium oligotrophicum_A. The sequence continues at coordinate 85,878 of NZ_JBNPVB010000012.1, forward strand.
TGTAGTCGATCTCGGTGTCCTTCGGCAGCCGGAACACCACGATGTCACCGCGCTTCGGCTCGGAGCCGAAGACGCGTCCGGAAAAGATGTTCGGCGACTGCGGAATGGAGAAGTGGCTATAGCCGTACGAATATTTCGACACGAACAGATAGTCGCCGACCAGCAGCGTCGCCTTCATCGAGCCGGAGGGGATGTTGAACGGCTGGAACAGGAAGGTGCGGATCACAAGCGCGATCAGGAGGGCGTGAACGACGACCCGAACGGTTTCACCGAGGCCGCTCTCAGTCTTGGTTCCGGAGGTCACGCTCATCGCTCTTCAATGTCCCTGGGCGAATGATCCGACGATTCGCCAGCCGTTGCATAACACCCCCCGTCCGCGAACAACGTACCGTTCCGCGGCCTGGAGAAGTCTGTCCTGATTCTGGTGGTTAAGGCCAACTCCGGTTTGACCCAGAATCCGCCCATGGCGCAGCCGCTTCGATCCCAGCGGGTTTTAGACGACTGCGCGGGGCCGCGCAATCAATGGCCGCATCAAAACTACATAACTATCTGCAATCTATCACATTTTTTGTTTTTCTGCGGGCGCGGTTTCAGGATGGCTCGCGGCGCACGGCCGAGATGATGACGAAGGCCTGGGCCAACGGCCAGTCGTCGGTGATCGACAGGTCGATGCGGGCCTCGTGCCCCTCGGGCGTCAGCGCCTTCAGCCGCTCGGCCGCCCCGCCCGTCAATTGCAGGGTCGGCCGCCCCCCCGGCAGATTGACCACGCCCATATCCCGCCACCACACCCCGTGCCGGATGCCGGTGCCCAGCGCCTTGGCGCAGGCCTCCTTGGCGGCGAATCGCTTGGCATAGGTGGCGACGACCATCTTCTCGTTCTTGGACCGCCGCTCGGCCTTGGCGCGCTCGGCCGCGGTGAAGATGCGCTCCAGGAAGCGCTCGCCGTGACGCTCCAGCACCTCGGCCACACGGCGGATGTCGATCAGGTCGGAGCCGATGCCGATGATCATGCCGATGTCCCCAGCCGGGCGCGGCCGCGATCCATCGCCGCGCGCATGGTCCGCACGCTCTCGGCGAGGCCGACGAACAGCGCCTCGCCCATCATGAAGTAGCCGATGTTCAGCTCGACGATCTCCGGCAGCGCCGCGATCTGCTCGGCGGTCGCATAATCGAGGCCATGGCCGGCATGCACCTCGAGCCCCGCCGCATAGGCCAGCCGGGCGCCGGTCACGATCCGCTGCCACTCCGCGTCCGCCTTGGCATGGTGCCCCTCGGTGACGGCATCGCACCAGCCGCCGGTGTGGATTTCGATGACGGGCGCACGCAGCCGCGCCGCCATCTCGATCTGGGCGGGATCGGCGGCGATGAACAGCGACACCCGGATTCCGGCATCGTTGAGCCGGGCGATCGCCGGCGCCAGCGCATTGTGCTGGCCGACCACGTCCAGACCACCCTCGGTGGTCAGTTCCTCGCGCCGCTCCGGCACCAGGCAGCAGGCGTGCGGCCGGATCGCGAGCGCGATCCGTACCATCTCTTCGGTGGCCGCCATCTCGAAATTGAGCGGCTTGGCGATCTCCGCCTTCAGACGCGCCATGTCGTCGTCGCGGATGTGCCGCCGGTCCTCGCGCAGATGCGCGGTGATTCCGTCGGCCCCCGCCTCGATCGCCAGCAGCGCCGCGCGGACCGGATCCGGGAGGCGGCCGCCGCGCGCATTCCGCAGCGTCGCGATGTGGTCGACATTGACGCCGAGGCGCAACTTCGGAGGATGGGGCTTCGTAGGATCTGACATGGTCCGGCTCGCAGGACTCTCGAGAGTGACGTGGCTGCTTTAGCGCATCACGAGATCAAACGCTGCCGCCAAAGCGGCAGATTAGCCATTCACCCGGTCGACCCTCGCCACGATGGTCTTGGCGCGCAGCTGGTTGATGATCGCCGAGAGATGCTTGAGGTCGTAGACTTCGAGATCGATCGTGAGCTCGGTGAAGTCGGGCGAGCGGCGGCTCATGCTGATGTTGTCGATGTTGCCGTCATGCTCGGCGATCACGGTCGCGACCTGGGCGAGGCTGCCGGGCTCGTTGACGTTCTCGACCCGGATACGCGCGGGGAAGCGCTGCGGCGTGGTCTCGTCGACGTCCCAGCGCACGTCGAGCCAGCGCTCCGGCTCCTCCTCGAAATCCTTCAGCGCCGGCGACTGGATCGGATAGATCGTGATCCCTTCGCCCGGCGTCACGATGCCGACGATGCGGTCGCCCGGAACGGCGCCGCCATTGGGCGCGAACTTGACCGGCAGGCCGGAGTTCAGGCCGCTGATCGGAATCGCGAACGGACCGCGGTGGGGCTCGGCGGTCGGCGCCGGCGCGGCCTTGGTTGCGGTTGCCGGCGCGGCGGTCTTCTTGGCGCCGTAGCGCACCACGCGCTCTTCCTTGTAGTCCGGATACATCGCACGCGCGACGTCGGAGGCCTTGATCTCGCCGCGGCCGACCGCGGCCATCACGTCATCGATCGAGGCCCGCGCCAGGCGCGGCAACGCGCCCTTGAGCTTGTCGTCGGCATATTCGAGCTTGGTGCGCTCGAACAGGCGTTCGACGATGCGCCGGCCGAGCCCGGCATATTGATCGCGCACGGCGGTACGCGTGGCGCGCCGGATCGCCGCCCGCGCCTTGCCGGTGATGGCGAGCGTCTCCCACGCCGACGGCGGCGCGGACTGTGCATCCGAGGTCAGGACTTCGACCTCGTCCCCGTTCTGCAACTCGGACGAGAGGGCCGCGAACTTGCCGTTGATCTTGCAGCCGACCGCGCTGTTGCCGACGTCGGTGTGGACGGCGTAGGCGAAGTCGATCACATTTGCGTGGCGAGGCAGCGCGATCAGCTTGCCCTTGGGCGTGAAGCAGAACACCTGATCGTGAAACAGCTCGAGCTTGGTATGCTCGAGGAATTCCTCCGGATTGGCGCTCTCGGAGAGGATGCCGATGGTGTGGCGCAGCCATGCGAATGCGTTCGATTCGCGCTTGAGCCGCTCCGTCGGAGAACCGATGTCGTCCTTGTAGAAGGCATGGGCGGCGATGCCGAGCTCGGCGATCTGGTCCATCTCCTCGGTGCGAATCTGCAGTTCGACCCGCTGCTTGCCAGGACCGATCACAGTCGTGTGTATCGAGCGATAATCGTTCTGCTTGGGCGTCGAGATGTAGTCCTTGAAGCGCCCCGGCACGACGGGCCACGTGGTATGCACGATGCCCAGCGCCCGATAGCAGGATTCGAGGTCCGGCATGATGACGCGAAAGCCGAAGATGTCGGACAGCTGCTCGAACCCGATCGATTTGCGCTCCATCTTGGTCCAGATCGAGAATGGGCGCTTGCGGCGGCCGAACACGCGCGCCGTCAGACCATGGTCGCGAAACTTGCGCGCCAGCTGGCTCTCGATTTCGCCGATCAGGTTGCGGTTGCGCTCAGCCAGCGCGTCCAGCCGCTGCATCACGACGCTATAGGCCTGCGGATCGAGCGTCCGGAACGAGAGGTCCTCGAGCTCCTCGCGCATCTCCTGCATGCCCATGCGGCCGGCGAGCGGCGCGTAGATGTCGAGCGTCTCCTCGGCGATGCGCCGGCGCGAGGCCTCGGGCACGAATTCGAGCGTGCGCATGTTATGCAATCGATCGGCAAGCTTGACCAGCAGCACACGCACGTCGTCGGCGATCGCCAGCAGCAGCTTGCGGAGGTTCTCGGCCTGCTTGGCCTCGCGCGAGACGAGTTCGAGCCGCTTCAGCTTGGTGAGGCCCTCGACCAGGGCGCCGATCTCCGGTCCGAAGAATCGGTCGATCTCGGCGCGGGTCGCCTCGGTGTCCTCGATCGTATCGTGGAGCAACGCCGCGACGATGGTGGCATCGTCGAGCTTGAGGTCGGTCAGAATGGCCGCCACTTCGAGCGGATGGGTGAAATAGGGATCGCCCGAGGCCCGGGTCTGCGACCCGTGCGCCTTCATCGCATAGACATAGGCGCGGTTGAGCAGATCCTCGTTCGTATCCGGATTGTAGGACCGGACCCGCTCGACGAGATCGTACTGCCGCATCATGCGCGAGCGCGGCTTCTGCGGCCGTGTCCGCTCAGCCGGAGGCGGCGGCGCCAATGCAGCCGATTCGGCCGCCGCCTGCATCTGTGGAGGAGTGTGGTGCGAGACCACCATGAAAAATGTCTAAACCTTTATCGTTTGGGCCGAATCCGGCGACCGCCAACCCATTACCGCGGTCCTATGGTAATCACGAAACCACGTTCAAATGCAAAGGCCCGGACGCGGTCCGGGCCTTCAAATTCTCATAGGTTAACTTCACATCGGACGGAGCGCGACAGGCGGGCTCACTCGTCTTCTTCCGGCTGCTCTTCCGGCGGCGCCAGACCTTCCAGGCCCTTCAACAATTCTTCTTCGGTCATCCGCTCGACCGCGACCTCGGTATCGTCGGCATCGACGCTGGCACCGGCCGAACCGATCAGCGGCACCGTGTCGGGCTCGGGTTCGTCGACCTCGACGAACTTCTGCAGCGAATGCACCAGTTCCTCCTTCAAATCCTCGGGGGAAATGGTCGAATCCGCAATCTCCCGGAGTGCCACGACGGGATTCTTGTCGTTATCTCTATCAATCGTAAGTTGCGATCCCGACGAGATCATGCGCGCGCGATGCGCGGCCAAGAGCACCAGGTCGAACCGGTTGTCGACCTTGTCGATACAATCTTCCACGGTGACGCGCGCCATTGTCGCTCCGGTCCTTTGTGTGCTTAATATGCTGATTATGCTGGGCTAGTTATAGAGACTAACCGGTTTTCGCAAGGCCAAACTGGCGGCCGGTCTCGACAACCGGTAAGGAGTGTCGAAATCCGGGATTCCTTCCGGCAGCCCTTCCCGATCCGTCGACACGGTTTTGGACAAGAAAACGCTTCATTGCGCCTTCACAACTGCGCCTTTGTTGCCCCGATCACGCCTGTTTGCGGTATCGTCACACCAGACCGACCGCGCGAGCCTTGGCAGTATCCTCGGCAGTATCTTGAAAGTGGAATGCGCGAACGACGTGAGTCGCGCCAAAAAACAGAAGCTAACCTAACGCGAGACACTGAATGTCATCTTCGACCGACAAAATTGCGCTCTTCATTGACGGCGCAAACCTGTACGCCACAGCCAAGACTCTCGGCTTCGACATCGACTACAAGCGCCTGCTCAAGGAGTTTCAGAGCCGCGGAACGCTGCTGCGTGCGTTCTACTACACGGCGATCATCGAGGATCAGGAGTACTCGTCGATTCGTCCCTTGATCGACTGGCTCGACTACAACGGCTACACGGTCGTCACCAAGGCAACCAAGGAGTTCATCGACGCCAGCGGCCGGCGCAAGGTGAAAGGCAACATGGACATCGAGCTGGCCGTCGACGCCATGGAGCTCGCCGAGCACATCGACCAGATGGTGCTGTTCTCGGGTGACGGCGACTTCCGCTCGCTGGTGGAAGCGATGCAGCGCCGCGGCGTTCGCGTCACCGTGATCTCCACGATCTCGAGCCAGCCGCCGATGATCGCCGACGAGCTCCGCCGTCAGGCCGACGTCTTCACCGACCTCGTCGAGTTGCAGTCGAAGCTCGGCCGCGATCCGTCCGAACGTCCCGCCCCGCGCGAGCCGCGCCACCATTCACCGCAATTCCTGCAGCGCTCGACCGCGCCGGCCGCACGCACCGCCCCCACGACGACGACCACGACCACCGCCAACGATGACGATTTCGAGGACTAGGGCTGCCGCAAGCGGCGCCCGAAAGTCTGATCCGAACGTGCGTCCATCAGCAGCGCATCCGACCGATCCCGATCGCGACTGTCCGCTGTGTCCTCGTCTGGTCGATTTCCGTAACACGCAACGGGCGCGCGAGCCGTCATGGTTCAACGCGCCCGTTCCGTCGTTCGGCGATCCGGGCGCGCGCCTGCTGATCGTCGGCCTGGCCCCGGGCCTCCAGGGCGCCAACCGCACCGGCCGGCCGTTCACCGGCGACTATGCCGGCGAACTGCTGTATGGGACGTTGCTGCATTACGGCTTCGCCAAGGGCCGGTTCGAGGCCCGCCCTGACGACGGTCTCACGCTGGTCGACTGCCGGATCAGCAACGCCGTGCGCTGCGTGCCGCCGCAGAACAAGCCGCTGCCGGCCGAGATCAACCAATGCCGCAGCTTCCTGGGCGCCAGCATCGCCGCGATGCCGCGCCTGCGCAGCATCGTCGCGCTCGGCCGCATCTCGCACGACACGCTGCTGAAGCTGCTCGGCCTACGCGCCGTCGCGGCCCCCTTCGCCCACGGCGCCGTGCATCAGGCCGGAGGGATCAGGCTGTACGACAGCTATCACTGCTCGCGCTACAATACGAACACCGGCGTGCTCACGACCGAGATGTTTCATGCCGTGTTCGCGCGGGTGAAGGCGGATCTGGATTAGTTGGTAGTTGCGGTGGTCATCGCGTAGGCTGGGCAAAGGCGCTGCCTTGCTTTCTCCCCACGCGACATCGCGATGGCGCCATGCCCACCATCCTGCTAATGAGTCCGCCGATCGGCGGTGGGCACGCCGCCGCCTGCGGCGGCCGCTTTGCCCACCCTACTCCGCCTGGCGTTGAACTAGGCTGCAGACGCGCGATTCTGCTTCAGCCACGCCAGCACGTCGCCTGCATTCCGATCGGGCGGGAACACCGGATAGAAGACGTGGGTGATGCGCGCATCGTCCACGATCAGCGCCAGGCGCTTGATCATGGTCAGCCCCGCAATCTCCATCGTCGGCAGGCGCAGCGCATGGGCCAGCTCGAGCGTCTCGTCGGACAGCACGGGAAACGGCAGGTGCAGGCGCGAGGCCATCTCGGTCTGATAGGCGTTGCTCTGCGTCGACAGGCCGTACACATGCGCGGCACCGGCCGCCTTCAGTTCGCCGAACAGGTCGCGAAAGCTGCAGGCCTGCGGCGTGCAGCCGCGCGCGCCGGGAATCATGTCCCAGTCCTCGACCAGAGACACCTTGCCCGGCTCGCCGGTCCGCGGATAGGCGAACACCACCGTGCGCCCCGGCAGTTCGGACAGCTTGACCAGCGTGTCGTCGGTCGCGCGCAGCCCGATCGCCGGAATGGTCATCCCGGCCAGATGATCGGCCGCGCCATCGTCGGTCGGTGCCGGGATGAGGCTCCAGTCGACGTCCAACAGGTTCTTCTGATTCATCGGATGCTTCCCTGAGGCTTAGGCGTCCCGGCGAGGAGAGCGCCGCGGCGCCTAAAACCTCGTTACCCGCGCGCCCGCAGCAACCGCCCCTTCTCGCGGCTCCAATCGCGCTTCTTCTCGCTCTCGCGCTTGTCGTGCAGCTTCTTGCCCTTGGCGACCGCGAGCAGCAGCTTGGCGCGGCCGCGCTCGTTGAAATAGAGCTTCAGCGGGATCAACGTCATGCCCTCGCGGTCGACGGCCCCCATCAGCTTGTTGATCTGCTTGCGATGGAGCAGCAGCTTGCGCGGCCGCTTCGGCTCGTGATTGAAGCGGTTCGCCTGCAGATATTCGGGAATGTTGGCGTTGATCAGCCAGATCTCGCCGTCGCGCGAATCCGCATAGGATTCCGCGATCGTCGACTTGCCGCTGCGCACCGACTTCACCTCGGTGCCGGTCAGCGCGATGCCGGCCTCGATGGTGTCCTCGATCGCATAGTTGAACCGCGCCTTGCGGTTCTCGGCGGCGACCGTGATCTTGGGCTCTTTCTTCTCTGCCACGTCAGGCTTTCTTCAGGAGATCCCTGATTTCGGTCAACAGCTCGACCTCGGCTGTCGGCTTCGTCGGAGCTGCGGGTGCTGCCTCCTGCTTCCGCTTCAACTTGTTCATCAGACGGATGATCATGAACATCACGAAGGCGACGATCAGGAAGTTGAGCGTGATCGTCAGGAAGCTGCCATAGGCCAGCACGGCGCCCTGCTTCTTCGCATCGGCAAGGTTGCCCGCGTTGACCGTCTTGGACAGCGGGATGAAGTAGTTCGAGAAATCGAGGCCGCCGGTGATCGCACCGATGATCGGCATGATGACGTCGGCGACCAGCGAGTTGACGATGGCGCCGAAGGCCGCGCCGATGATGACGCCGACCGCGAGGTCGACGACGTTGCCCTTCATGGCGAATTCGCGGAATTCCTTCAGCATGCCTGCATCTCCCTCAGACTTGCGAGAAAATTCTCGCGCGCGCGACCTGCTCAGTTGATCAGGCCAGCGTGAACCATGGCCTCGCGCACGGCGATCCGCGTCGGCTCCGACACCGGCACCATCGGCAGCCGCAGCTTCTCCTCGATCTTGCCGAGCAGCGACAGCGCGTATTTCACCGGCGCCGGATTGGACTCGATGAACAGGTTGGTATGCAGCGGCATCAGCTTGTCGTGGATCCGGAGCGCGGTCGCCACGTCGCCCTTCTGCCAGGCCTTGTGGAATTCCGCACACAGCCGCGGCGCGACGTTCGAGGTGACGGAGATGCAGCCATGGCCGCCATGGGCCATGTAGCCGATGATGGTGGCGTCCTCGCCCGACAGCTGGTTGAAGTCCTCGCCCAGGGCGGCGCGCTGCTGCGACACCCGCACCATGCTGGCGGTAGCGTCCTTGACGCCGGCGATGTTCTTCAGCTCGAACAGCCGCTTCATGGTGTCGACCGACATGTCGATCACCGAGCGCGGCGGGATGTTGTAGATGATGATCGGGATGCCGATGGCGTCGTTGATCGCCTTGAAGTGCTGATACAGACCTTCCTGAGTCGGCTTGTTGTAGTAGGGCGTCACCACCAGGACCGCATCGGCCCCGGCCTTCTCGGCATGCTCTGCGAGCTCGACGGCCTCCTTGGTCGAATTGGAGCCGGCACCGGCGACCACGGGAACGCGGCCCTTGGCCTCGGCGATGCACCACTCGACCACCTGCTTGTGCTCGTCATGGCTCAGCGTCGGGCTCTCGCCGGTCGTGCCGACCGGCACGAGGCCGTTGGTGCCCTCGTCGATCTGCCAGTTGACCAGGCTGCGGAACGCCGCCTCGTCCACGGATCCGTTCTTGAAGGGGGTCACCAAGGCGGTGAAAGAGCCTCGGAAATTCGTCTTGGCCGCCATGAAAACTCCCTCCCAACGCGTGTTGCCCCAGTACGAAGCGCACTTCATAACGGGTCTGGACACAAGGCGGAAGGCCCGCTCTGATGCCGGCTGCCTTCTCAACAGGCAGGCGCGCCGACCGAATCGGCCCGCCGAACCTCGATCCCGCCTGTCCTACGGCGGCTCCGACCTGCCTGCGCCTGCCAAGAGCCGTCGTCGGGCCGGGCCCAACCGCGTCGCAGGGCCGCACCGCCGCCCTTCGGTCGTGATTTCGCCGCGGTGTTGGCGCAGGTTGCAACCGCCCCCTGCATATTTAGTATTTGTTCACCTTTTCGATAGACCAAGGTCGTCTGGGATCGAAGCCATCTGCCGCAAAGGAACGCCGTGCCCGTCTTTGCCCGCGCTGCCGCATTGCGATCGACTGCCCTGTCGATGTCCGTCTCGGTGTCTGTGGCCGCCGGCCTGACGCTCGGGTTGGCTCTCGGCGCTGACATCGCCATCGCCAAGGACAAGGTTCCGCTGCCGAAAGCGCGGCCGATCGCGCGCAGCTCGGCGCCGAATACCGCAACCAAAGACACTGTCGAAGCCAGGACCAAGGCGGACGCCCGCGCCGAGGCCAAGGTCGGCACGACGTCAGGCAGCAAGACGTCCGGCGACAAGACGTCCAGTGGCAAGACTTCCGGCGAATCCTCCCGGGCTGCCCCCCGCGACATCACGCCGGCCGCGACGGCGAGCCTGCCGCCGCGCCAGCAGGCCGCCCTTCCCGCCTCCCGCAAATCGATCACCCCTGCGGCCATCGCCGCGACGGCGTCGACCTCGCAATCGGACAAGGACGCGCTCGAAAACGTGATCGAGCTGGTGCGCAAGCGCAAGCCGGATGACGCCACCCAGGTCGAGCAGGCCATCTCCGACCCGGTGGCCCGAAAGCTCGCCGAATGGGTGATCCTGCGCAGCGACAACAACAATGCCACCGTCGAGCGCTACCGCGCCTTCATCACGGCCAATCCGAGCTGGCCGTCGCAGACGTTCCTGCGCCGCCGCCTCGAAGCTGCGTTGTGGGACGACAAGCGTGACGACGCCGTCGTCTGGTCGTGGTTCGAGAACGAATCGCCCCTGTCGGCGAAGGGCCGGTTCGCCCTCGCCCGTGTCATGCTCAATCGCGGCGACCGCGCCAATGCCGAGCGCCTGGTGCGCGAAGCCTGGCGCAACGACACGATGTCCGAGGACACCGAGAACACCATCCTCGACCAGTTCGGCGCCCTGCTCTCCGGCGGCGACCACAAGGCGCGAATGGACACGCTGCTCTATGGCAGCGAGCACGAGGCGGCGATGCGCGCGGCCAAGCGGCTCGGCTCGGGCCATGTGGCGCTGGCCAAGGCTCGGATCGCGGTCTATCGCAAGGCCGCCAACAGCGGCGCGCTGCTCGACGCCGTGCCGCGCGAGCTGCATGGCGATGCCGGCTACGTGTTCGCTCGCATCCAGCTGCTGCGGCGCGACGAAAAATTCACGGATGCGGCGCAGCTGATGCTGAGCGCGCCGAAGGATCCGGGCCGGCTCTATAATCTCGACGAATGGTGGATCGAGCGCCGGCTGCTGGCGCGCAAGATGATCGACACCGGCGAATACCGCAGCGCCTATCTGATCGCCCGCGACGCCGCGCTGCCGAATCGCGACATCTACAAGACCGAGCAGGAATTCACCGCCGGCTGGATCGCGCTGCGGTTCCTGAAAGACCCGGCGACCGCGGCCCAGCACTTCGCCCGCATCGGCGTCGGCAGCGTCAACCCGACGACGCTGGCGCGGGCCGGCTATTGGCAGGGCCGCGCCGCGGAGGCATTGGGCCGCATGCAGGAGGCGCGCGCGGCCTATGTGTCGGCGGCCGAGCAGTCCACGAGCTATTACGGACAGTTGGCGCGGGCCAAGCTCGGGCTGCCGCAGCTCGGCCTCAACGCTGCGCCGACCGGCCGCGGACGCGGCGTCGAACGGCTGGAAGTGGTCCGTGCGGCGCAGTTGCTCTACGAACTCGACGAGGGCGCGGTCGCGATCCCGATGTTCGCCGATATGGGTGACAATGGCGATCCGGACATGCTGGTGGGCCTCGCTGAAATCGCGGGCCGCAACAGCGACGCGCGGGCGATGCTGCTGGTCGGCAAGGCCGCGCTCAATCGCGGGCTGCCGTTCGATCATTACGCCTATCCCATCACCGGAATCCCCGCGTTCCGGTCACTCGGCCCGGAGGTCGAGCAGAGCGTGATCTTCTCGATCGTCCGCCAGGAGAGCGCCTTCAACCAGGCCGTGGTCTCGCCGGCGCAGGCCTATGGACTGATGCAGGTCACTCCCGATGCGGGCCGCTATGTCTGCAAGCGTGCCGGCGTCAGCTTCGACCTGAATCGCATGAAGACCGACCCGGTCTACAACGCCCAGCTCGGCGCGGCCGAACTCGGCGGCCTGCTCGAGGACTATCGCGGTTCCTACATCATGACGTTCGCGGCCTACAATGCCGGCCGCGGCAGCGTGAGGAAGTGGGTCGAACGCTACGGCGATCCGCGCGATCCCAAGGTCGATGCCGTGGACTGGGTCGAGCTGATCCCGTTTGCGGAGACCCGCAACTACGTGCAGCGCGTGATGGAGAACCTGCAGGTCTACCGCGCCCGCTTCGGCGGCGGCTCGCGGCTACAGATCGAGGCCGATCTGCGCCGCGGTGCGGTTGTCGAGTAGCGAGTAGCGAGTAGCGAGTAGCGAGTAGCGAGTAGCGAGTAGCGAGTAGCGAGTAGCGAGTAGCGAGTAGCGAAACGAGCTTTCGCTTATCCGTCAACCGCCATTCGCTACTCCCTATTCGCCATTCGCCGGACTCACCAGTTGCGCTGGGCGCGCAGCAGCAGCGAGACCGAGTCCTGGTCCTTCAGCTGATAGGTCGTGGCCGGCTTGGCGACGGCCGCAGCCACCGGCGCGTTGGCAACGCCCGCGAACTTCTGATCCAGCCGTGTCCAGGCGACGTCCGCCGAGAAGGTCAGATTCTTGACCGGGGTCCAGCGCGTGATCACGCCCAACGTCGAGATGTTGAAGTCCGGGTTGCAGTTCGCGCCGACGATGCCGAGCGCAACCATGCCGGCGCCGTTGCAGATCAGGCCCTTCGCCGTTGCGTTGTATCTGACGGCGCTCCAGGAGCCGTAAACCGCCGTGTTCCAGAACGGATCCCAATTGTGGGTAAAGGCACCGCGGGCACCGTAGGTCGTCGTCAGCTGCTGCTGGGTATTTGCTCCGAACACCGAATCGGACACGCCGGCGAAGCCAAGGCTCTGGAAAGCGCCGGCCACGTTCGTGCCGCCATACATCGCGTAGTTGATTGGTGAGAGGCTTTGGAAGTTGTAGCGGCTGGCGCCGTTGGTGTAGACGCCTTGCACGTTCAGCGTGTCGCCTGGACCGGTCGGGATGTTCTTGATCGACAGCGCGAGCTGACCGGCATAGCCCCATTTGTCGGCAGGATGCCCGGTGGTTTCGTTGGCGCCGAAGAAGGCGGCATGATTGTCGTGAGCCGCGAAGGACGCCTGGAACAGGCCCCAGGCCTGGTCGACGCGCACCATGCCGACGATGTCGGGTGCGACATTGCCACCAAAATTCGATGCACCATAGGCGCCCGTGATCACGCCGGCAGCGTTCTGTCCGGCCGTGTTCCAGATCTGCGATTGCGAGTACTGCGTTGCATCCTGGAGCGAGATGGCCGCCGTGATGCCAGAGCCAAAGTCCGCAGTGTATGTGAACTGGTTGACGCCGGTGATGGTGCCTCCGCCGCCGGTCAGACCGTCGAAATTGTTGCCGGGATAGTTGGCCCAAGGCGCGTCGAACTGCGAAACGGCCTTACCCATGGTGAAGCCGGCGAACTGGATGAAGGCATAAAAGACGCCGAGCGTGCCGCCGGCGATCGCGTCACCGGTGTAGGTCGACGGGTTGGAACCGGTCGTGCTGCCGCCGGTCCACTGGAACACGCCGTCGAAGAAGGTGCGGACCACGCCATATTCGGTGGCGGTGCGCGTATCGATACTCAGGTCGGCACGCGAACGCGTCGTGTAGTAGTTGCTGAGGCGATTGCGCGCGCCGGCGGGGCCATTCACAGCATTCTGGAAGATCGTGTTCGTTCCGAAGCCCGCCTCGGCGCGCAGATAGCCGCCGAGCTTGATGCAGGTGTCGGTTCCGGGGATGTAGAAGAAGCCGGCGCCGTACATGGAGCAGACCCTCACATACTCGACCGCTTTGGCCTTGATCGGAAGGTCGGCTGCCTGAGCCCCACTCATGGCGAGCAACGCCGCCCCTGAGCCCAGAACAAGGCTCCTCACAGTCTTCATACTAACCTCCAAATTGCTCACGTCGGACACGACCTGAATCGGGACGATTGTCCGCATTCGACGAGTCAGCTCATCACCAGCCGATCAACAGTGCCCGCGCATAGCGTTGCAGTCGGAACGATCGCAGGGCCATTTTGGTGTTTTATCGGACCATTCTCGTGACGGGGCCGTACCGCGCCTGTGGCGGTACGATGGCGAGCCGGACGTCGGCCAAGCCGCACATATAGAGAGGCTGGACCGATCAACGGCGTCGCTGGGGTGCCGATGTGGTGGCAGGAATGAAGCGGGACAGGAGCAACCATTCGCTCTTGCGAACGTGTGGCAAGCCGCACTCGAGACCAAAGCCGCCTTGCTGTCCCCGCATCGCGGCCGGCTTCGCTCAATTTTCCAGCAGAGCCGCAAACCGACGGCTGAAGACCCTCCGCATGAGATCCTCTTCATCGCAACATCACGGATCTTTGAGCCGAGTCGCCACGAGCCGGACGCGAAACCGCACTCCGATGGCGCGCATCGACGCTCATCGCGCCAATACGAGCGCACCTCGCCGGGAAAGCCATATCAAGACGCGAACGAAACGCTCTCGGAGGAAAGTCGCGGAGTCCGATATGCTCACGCTTGGACGCATCGCTGGACGCTTCGGCCTAAAAAAAGCCCCCGGCAGTTGCCTGCCGGGGGCTGGTCAAACCGTCGTCAGACGATCTGTATCAGAAGTTGCGCTGAGCGCGGAGCAGCAACACGGCCGACTGCTGATCCTTGAACTCGTAAACAGCGGCCGGCTTGGCCACCGCGGCAACCGCCGGCGCAGCGATGGTGCCGGAGTTCTTCTGGTCGAGCCAAGTATAGGCGAAGTCAGCCGAGAAGGTCAGGTTCTTGACCGGAGTCCAGCGGGTGATCACGCCGACGGTCGCCAGATCGAAGTTCGGGTTGCAGGTCGAACCGGCACCGTAAGCAGCCAGCACGGCACCGCTGCAGATCAGACCCTGAGCCGTGCTGTTGTAGCGCACAGCGGCCCAAGACCCATACACCGCAGTGTTCCAATATGGGTTCCAGTTGTGGGTGTAGCCACCACGGAAGCCGTAGGTCGTGGTCAACTGCTGGTCGCCGCCCGTCGCGAAGACGGAGTCAGCGATACCAGCCACCGCGAGGCTCTGATAGGCCGCCGGATTGCCGGTGCCGCCGTACATCGCGTAAGTGGTCGGCAGCAGGCTCTGGAAGTTGTAGCGGCTTGCACCGTTGGTGTAGACGCCCTGGATGTTGATGGTGTCGCCAGGTCCGGTCGGGATGTTCTTGATGGACAGGGCCAGCTGGGCCGCCCAGCCCCACTTGTCGGCCGGATGACCGGTGACTTCGGTGGCGCCGTAGTATGCGGTGTGGTTGTCATGCGCCGCGAACGACGCCTGGAACAGACCCCAGGCCTGATCGACGCGCACCATGCCGACGATGTCCGGAGCGACGTTGCCGCCGTAGCTCCCGGTGCCGTACACACCGGTCACGTAGTTGGCAACCGTATTGCCGGTCGTGTTCCAGAGGTTGTTCTGGGAGTAGGCCGTCGCCTCCTGAGCCGAAATCGAGGCCGTGATGCCCGAACCGAAGTCCGCCGTGTAGGTGAACTGGTTGACGCCGGTGACCGTGCCGCCGCCGCCGGCGAGACCGTCGAAGTTGTTGCCGGGATAGTTCTGCCACGGCGTGTCGAACTGCGACACGGCCTTACCCATGGTGAAGCCGGCGAACTGGATGAAGGCGTAGTACACGCCGAGCGAGCCCTGGGCGATGCCGTTGTCCGTCGCGCCGTAGGCAGACGGAGCCGAGCCGGCGAAGCCACCAGAGGTCCAAGAGAAGGTCAGGTCGGCGAAGGTGCGGACCACGCCGTACTCGGTCGCGGTGCGCGTGTCGATGTTGAGATCCTGACGAGCGCGAGAGGTGTAGTAGTTGCTGAGGCGGTTGCGGGCACCGCCCGAACCACTGAATGCGCCGTTGAAGTCGCTGTTGGTGTTGAACGCGGCTTCAGCGCGCAGATAGCCGCCCAGCTTGATGCAGGTGTCGGTGCCGGGGATGTAGTAGAAGCCCGCACCATACAGGGAGCAAACCTTCACATACTCGACCGCTTTGGCCTTGATCGGAAGGTCGGCCGCCTGAGCCCCGGACATGGCGAGCAGAGCCGCCGCCGAGCCGAGGACAAGGCTCTTAACCGTCTTCATTTAAACCTCCAAGTTGCTCTTTTGAGAAGAACCGGATCAAAATCCCCCAGGACGACCCGCTTCCTCCGCTCCCGAAAAACCGCTTCAGCCGCTTCGCGCCATCGGACACACCCGCATCACGCGAGGGACTTAAGCGAACCACCTGTCACGGGACGATCGAGTAACCCCCCACCGTCGTCAGGAACTATGCCTTCGCTCATTCGGTAATCAAAATAGTTT
Organism: Bradyrhizobium oligotrophicum; assembly: GCF_051168495.1. GTDB lineage: Bacteria > Pseudomonadota > Alphaproteobacteria > Rhizobiales > Xanthobacteraceae > Bradyrhizobium > Bradyrhizobium oligotrophicum_A. Next base: position 101,717 of record NZ_JBNPVB010000012.1, read on the forward strand.
ATGCAGTCAGGTAATTGAATGAAGCCGAAATGTGTCTTGAGGGCAACACCGAGGCAGCTTGTTGTGCACCGCGAGGGGCCTGACCGACCACCTCCTAGATAAGTGATTTTGCTACGGATTTTTTTTCATTAGGGTCGGACTTCGATTATGAACTGTGTTGAGCAATGCCGCCTTCCCAGAATATGTCTGCCGCACCTGTGGAAGCGGCCGAGCAAGAGCAGATGGCCGAACGTCTGCCAAAGAATCGCGACGCCGTTCTGCGCTTCGCCCGAGAGATCGTCACCATCAACGTCCATCTTGAGGAGTTGAGGTACTTCTGGGCCAAGCGCATCGGTATCAGCGGACCGCAATGGATGATCCTCATGGCGATCGCCGAGCTCGATCAGGGTGAGGGTGTCGCCGTGAATGCAGCGGCCAAGCGGCTGCACGTCGACCCGTCCTTTGTCACGACTCAGTCCAAGCTGCTCGAGAAGAAGAGCTTCGTGCAGCGCAAGCCCGCCGCGGACGATGCGCGCGTGGTCAGGATGTCGCTGTCGGCCAAGACCTTGGAGCATTTTGCCGAGCTCGAAGTGCATCAGGCGCAGATCTTCGGATTCATCTTCGAAGAGTTTGATGCACGCGAGCTGTCCATCTTCACGGACAAGCTCGCTGCCCTCAAGGAGCGCTTCGAAAAAGCCAGCGCCCGCGTGTCGCTCGGGGTCTGATCAGGCACGCGAACTCATGGCTGAGTCGTCAAGCCGCGGTCGACCGGCCGCGCCTCGGGAATCTCAGCCTTGAGGGATCTTAGCCTTGAAGCCGTCAACTCCGCAGTTGCGGCGAGGAGGCGAGACGGGCCGCAATCCAGTCGAAGACGGCAGCGTTGGCCTGCGCGTTGTCAGCCGCGCATCCCTGATGGCTGGCAACGACCTCGAGCGTGACGTCGAGATGCTCGCGCTTCATCTGAGCGACCAGACGCGAGGCGATGTCGGCACGCAGCCATCCTGCTTTCGGCAGCGCGACGAGGAGCGGACACATGATCTGCCGCGCGACGCGGCAGTCACTGGCACCCGGCAGGCCGGCCCGCTCGTCAGGCGTCAGCCGATGCGAAAGACAGACACGCTCGTGAATGTCCCATAGGCCGGCATCGCAAACGGCCGCCGCATAGCGCGGATCACACGCGATGCCGCGAGCCACGAAGGACGAGCACCAATCGTCGGCCAGGATCGCGATCCTGTGGTCATCCACATCGTCGCGATCGCAAGCATAGTCCATCACGCTGCCGATCGCAGACTCGAGGTCATGATGCCCGACGATCTCGTCGAATCGGCTGTCGGGGCCGGGTCCGAGCAGATCGACGACGAGCAAGGACAGCCCGCGCTCCGCGGCATGCCCGGCAAGCCTGAGCAACGACCTCTCCTTGCGTTGCCCGGGCTCGCAAACGCAAATGACGGTCGGCACCGGCCCGTCCCTATCGGATGCCGGCAGGAAGTAGGCTTCGAGCGGATAGTCGTCCCGCCAGGAAATCGTGACAACCTCGCCTTGGGAGACGGCGAGCCCGAGATAGTCCGATGCGCATGCGCGGATGCCGGCCGCAATGGCTTGCCGCCGCATGACACAGGTTCCGATCGGAGATGCGGCGACATCGTAATATTCGATCGCACGAAGCCATTTCCGCCGCCCCGCTTCGAGCGCCCCTGCGTCGGCGACGGCAAGCGCGGCCATCCGCATCATTTCAGCAGACCGCACCCATTCCCGATACCAGGACTCCTCGTCGCCGTGGCAAATGCGCTGGACAACCGCCAGGCACTCGGCGAGTTCTCCCTCACCTTTCGGCGTCGTGTCCAGCAACCGCTCGAACGCGTCGGAGAGCTCTTCTCTTTCAGACCACGGTCCCAACGCCTTCAGAAAGCCTTCCGACCTCATCTTGCACCGCTTCCTCGACCCGTGACGTTTTGTGTCCGTCATCTGTTCGTTAGACTGTGATGAACCGCGAATTTGCGGTCAAGTCAGGCCGAGACTTTTTTGCGCCCGTCTGCCAAATGCCGTGCTTTCGGAAGGTGGCCAAATACAGTTTAGATGATGGAAGCTCTGGGGATCCGGCCACGCTGGTCCCTATCCGTACTCAATGGTGGGCTGGGTCACGGTTTTCGGCGCGGCACCAGGACGCGAAAAAATCGCTCTGCAATGAAGAAACCCCCGACGGGGCATCGTCGAGGGTTTCGGAGGTCAACCTTGAACAGTTTCATCTAGCCTGCGCACACTCATCCCTAAGCTGCACGCTTACAAAATTATCTTATCAACTCATCTAATTTCAATACCAAATCTTCGGAATCGACAATTTTCTTATAAGCAGCCGTTCGATAACGATTTTCCCGTTCGTCGGCCACGGACTGTCCGGCCGGGAACTGCCCTCGCCCCCCCGAACGTCCCGCGCGGCGAGCCGGGCAAAGCCCTCCGAAAACAACTTTCAGAATCAGCGCCCGATCCTGCGTTCGCCAGTCGCACAGCGGGCCGACCTGCCGAGCGCAGTTGCACAGCTATCGAGAGCGACGGCACACGCGCAACGAAGCGAGGTCCCGCCCCGGCTATGGCGATGCACCAATGAGGCACACGGACTGGACCATCCGCTGTCTTCCCGAGGCAAACAAAAACCCCCGGCAGTTGCCTGCCGGGGGTCATTGAACCCAATCTGTCGATCAGGATCAGAAGTTGCGCTGAGCGCGGAGCAGCAAGGACACCGAGTTCTGGTCCTTGAGCTGGTAGGTACCAGCCGGCTTCGCGACCGAGGCGATCGTGGCCGGGATCACGATGTTACCAGAATGCTTCTGGTCCAGGTTGGTCCAGGCAACGTCGGCCGAGAAGGTCAGGTTCTTGACCGGGGTCCAGCGGGTGATGACACCCAGCGAGGAGATGTTGAAGTCCGGATTGCAGGTGAAGCCCGGACCAGCCAGCGTCGTAATCGCGGCGCTGCCGCAGATCAGACCCTTGGCGGTGTTGTTGTAGGACACGGCAGCCCACGAACCGTAGATCGCCGAGTTCCAGGTCGGGCTCCAGTTGTGGGTATAGGCACCACGGAAGCCATAGGTGGTGGTCAGCTGCTGGTCGCCATTGGTCGTGAAGACCGAGTCACCCAGGTTGGCGAAGCCGAGCGTGTTGCCGCCTCCGTAAATGGCGTACGACGTGGGCACCAGGCTCTGAGCGTTGTAGCGGCTTGCGCCGTTGGTGTAGACGCCCTGGATGTTGATGGTGTCGCCGGGGCCGGTCGGGATGTTCTTGATCGACAAGGCCAGCTGGGCAGCCCAGCCCCACTTGTCAGCCGGGTGACCGGTGGCTTCGCTCGCGCCGTAGTAGGCGGTGTGGTTGTCATGCGCCGCGAACGACGCCTGGAACAGACCCCAAGCCTGGTCGACGCGGACCATGCCGACGATGTCCGGAGCGACGTTGCCGCCGTAGCTGGCGGTGCCGTACGAACCGATGACGGTCGCGGCGTTCGCAGCGGTCAAGCCAGCCGTGTTCCAGATGTTGGTCTGGGTGTAGGCGGTCTGATCCTGAGCGGAGATCGCAGCCGTGATGCCCGAGCCGAAGTCGGCGGTGTAGGTGAACTGGTTGACACCGGTCACGGTGCCGCCGCCGCCCCACAGGCCGTCGAAGTTGTTGCCCGGATAGTTGGTCCAGGGCGTGTCGAACTGCGACACAGCCTTACCCAGGGTGAAGCCGGCGAACTGGATGAAGGCGTAGTAGACGCCGAGCGTGCCGCCGGCGACGCCGTCACCGGTGTAGGCCGACGGAGCGGAGCCCGCGGTGTTGCCGGTGGTCCAGGTGAAGGTCAGGTCGGCATAGGTGCGGACCACGCCGTACTCGGTCGCGGTGCGCGTGTCGATGTTGAGGTCCTGACGAGCGCGGCTGTAGTAGTAGTTGCTGAGGCGGTTGTTGGCGCCAGCCGAACCGTTCACAGCGTTGTTGAACTGGCCGTTCGAGGCGAACGACGCTTCGGCGCGCAGATAGCCGCCGAGCTTGATGCAGGTGTCGGTGCCGGGGATGTAATAGAAGCCGGCGCCGTAAAGCGAGCAGACCTTCACATACTCGACCGCCTTGGCCTTGATCGGAAGGTCAGCTGCCTGAGCCCCAGACATGGCGACGAGAGCGGCCGCCGAGCCCAGGACAAGGCTCTTGATCATGTTCATAGTGTTAAACCTCCAAGTTGCTCAGTCAGGGAAGGTTCCGCCTCCCGCCGGGTGTGAGACACCCTTGGGGTTGGACCCGTTATCCCTCTTCGACCCGTCGCTCAGCCGCGTCGCGCTATCGGACACACCCGCATGAACGCGAGGGACTTGAGCGAACGACCTAAACGGGACGACGTCGGGATGCCCCCCTTCGTCGTGTGAGCAGAATTACCGAAGGCCTTTGCACACGCAACAAAGGAACCATCATTGCGGCGCCCGGGAGGCGCCTTTTCGGAGCGGTGTTGCACAAAAGGCACGAAAGCGTGGTTCTACGGGAACACCTAAGCTGCTGATGATGTTATGATTTTGCAACAACGCAATCTTGGGTGACCTCCGCGCCTCGCACTCGCCCGCCAGGAACCGGCCGCAAGTCAGGCGCCGGCCAAGGTCGAATCCTGCCCTGCGCTCGGCGAGATTCGCGCCGATCGGGACCCATCACGCATCGCCGGGTGACAGCCGCTCTCCGCTTTCGGATGCGCTCCATGATGACGCTCCACAGGAAGAGAGCCTCTCCGGACAGCACCGCGGAGCACGGCGCCGCCCCAAAGCGGCTGGCCTGTGAGGATTTCGAAACCGCATGCAATCTGCCGCTTGCGGCTCAGCGCGTCGTCGGGCATACCGACCCTAGCCGGAGACGTGGCCGAGTGGCTGAAGGCGGCGGTTTGCTAAACCGTTATAGGGTTGTAAAGCCCTATCGAGGGTTCGAATCCCTCCGTCTCCGCCAGACGCCCGCTGGCGCGACGGACCGCTCCCTTCTTCCCTGCCAATGACGAGCATCGACGCCCCGGGCCGCGCCTGCGCCTGCCGGGCATCGATGAACATGGGCCCCGCCGCGATCACCGCTGCAGCGCGAGCCTGCGCGGCTCAATCGAACAGGCTGCGGCTGATGTTGATCACGAAGGCAGCGGGCACGCCGATGACAGTGCCGACGAAGCCGTAGCCGAGCGCCGACCACCACGACGCCGCGCCCCCTGCTCCCATCACCGCTCCGTATAAGGTGCCGAGACCTGCGCATAGCGCCGTCACCACGATGAGACGCCGGTCATTGTGAGCCTCGACCCGCAGCCGCTTCAACTCGCGCCGGTTTTGCACCGCCGGCCCAGCGGGCTCGGTCGACCCGCAATGCGGACACGCGGTCGCACTGAAGGACACGCCGTTCCCGCAGTCATGGCAGTCGATCAGTTCCTGCCGTCTCGCTTGTCGCCGCTGCGCCTGACCCATGCCATCGATCCCGCTGCCTGCGTCCATGCGACGACAGATAGGAGATTTATGGCCGCGCGACGAGACTTGTTCGCGGCACGAATGCAAGACCGAGGCGCAGCGCCGGAACGGCCGCGCAGCATGGCAATGATCAGCGCGCGCTCATCCAGGCCCGCGCCTCGCGCTGCGCAGCCGCGATTTCGGCGTCCGACATCTGCTCGGCGACCTCGCGGCGCATCGCCACCGCGTCGACCCGGCCCCTGAGGGCGGCGAGGTTGAACCATTTGTGCGCGGCGATCAGATCGACCACGCCGTCGCGGCCGCTCGCATAGAGCATGCCGAGCTCGAACAGCACGTCGCCATTGGCGCCCAGCTCCGCGGTCGTCACGTCATCGAGATTGAGTTGTCCCTGAAACATCGTCGCTCTCCTTCACTCGAGGAGGCGGCCCGTCAACCGAGCACAGCCCCCGTCCAACTGTTCAACGCCTGGTTAGTCCCCGTGCCGTCTCGCGGCTTATGCGCGAAGGATGACCGATCAAGTTTGAAAGGCAGTTTAAACATCGTGCTGAACGAGCCCTGAACGCGGCCCCCCGGATTTTCCGGGCCGCGCCGCAATGCATTGAATCGCCTTGGATTTTCCGACCCGGCAAAGACCGGTTTACCGTTCTGTTTGGCAAACCTCTAACCATCCCGGAAAGCCGCGGGCGCGCGATGGCGCGGCGCGCGTGATGCGCGCGGACCATGAGCGCGTGGCGTGAATGGCTGGGGGATCCGCTCGCCAAGGCGCGAGCGCGCACGACGGCTCCAGCGCTTCGACTCACTTGGCGGCGGCCGGCGGTGATGCGTTCAGTGATGAGGAGATCAGGAAGACGCTGTCGCCCGAGGCGTGATGCTCGGGGGATCGAGGGCGTCGGCGAACACGTCAGGATCAGATCTCACTCTGGCGATCGGCCGCTCGTGAGATTGCAGACCGAACAGCGATCTGCACCGAACGAAGAAATCCCGTTTCTTCTGCCGGACCGGCCCGCGGCAGCAAAGCCGCCTTGAGTTCGATCCGACCGTTGACCTGATGTCTCGCCGACACCCTCTATCGTCTGTTGGAGTTTGAGGAGAAACTTCCTGGCTCGGTGAGAGCCGGGCGCTCCTGCGTTCCAACGACGTGCCGGCATCGATCTGCCGGACTGGATCTCGCAGAGGACTGCGAGAGTTACTTCTTCTTGGCGACCTTCTTGGTCTTCTTGGCAGTCTTCTTCGCCGCGGTCTTCGCGACCTTCTTCACTGCCTTCTTCGCCTTCTTCGCTTTCTTGGCCATGTTGCCCTCCGATATGAGTTGGCTTAGTCGATGCGTGCACTCGGGAATCGAGATGCACTCCTCATCGATACACCAACGAGTGAAAAAAAACAGCTTCCGGCTTAAGGAAGTGTTGACAGGCGCGCGCGTGTTCATCCGACGCAACGCGCGAAGCAACGCGACGATCGATATCGAAAATGCCGACGCGCCCACGCGCGACGGCGCGCTTGCTACTCATCGCGATTGCAGGAAAAGCCTATGCTGCAAGCATTTTCCTGAACTGCAGCGAGATGAGACGAGAGCGATCGCGTGAGTATGGCGACGCGCAGACTCACATCGAGGGGCCGGCGCGCGGACTCCGAGTCGCAAAAATTGGCAACGAAAAAATTTTCATTGCACACACCGCCGTGCGCGTTCGAACGCTCGGCAAAGGTGGCTTTTTTGCGAATCGCAGGCGGCGATTCGCCGGACGCGAGCGCCAAACAAAACGGCGCGCACCATGTGCGCGCCGCAGGAACGAAGACGAGCGATCGTCGTTTCAGATGCCGAGCTTGCTCTTCAAGAGATCGTTGACCGTCTGCGGATTGGCCTTGCCGCCCGACGACTTCATCACCTGACCGACGAACCAGCCGGCCAGCTGCGGCTTCGCTTTGGCCTGCGCGACCTTGTCCGGATTGGCGGCGATGATCTCGTCGACCACCTTCTCGATCGCGCCGAGATCGGTGACCTGCTTCATGCCGCGGCTCTCGACCAGCGCGCGGGGATCGCCGCCCTCGCTCCAGACGATCTCGAACAGGTCCTTTGCGATCTTGCCGGAGATGGTGCCCTCGCCGATCAGCGCGACGATCGCGGCGAGCTGCGCCGCCGACACCGGCGAGGACGCAATGTCGCGCCCCTCCTTGTTCAGCCGACCGAACAGCTCGTTGATCACCCAGTTGGCGGCGAGCTTGCCGTCGCGCGCCCGGTCGGACAGCGCCGCCAGCACGCTCTCATAGAACGCCGCGCTCTCGCGCTCGGCCACCAGCACGCTGGCGTCGTAAGGCGACAGGCCGACATCGGCGACGAAGCGCGCCCGCTTCTGATCGGGCAGTTCCGGCAGATCGGCCTTCAGCTCGTCGACGAAGGACTGCGAGAACTCGAGCGGCAGCAGGTCCGGATCCGGGAAATAACGGTAGTCGTGTGCCTCCTCCTTGGAGCGCATCGACCGCGTCTCGCCCTTGTTGGGGTCGTAGAGCCGGGTCTCCTGCTCGATCACCCCGCCATCCTCGATGATCTCGATCTGGCGCCGCGCCTCGTACTCGATCGCCTGGCCGATGAAGTTGATCGAGTTCATGTTCTTGATCTCGCAGCGGGTGCCGAGCGGTCCACCCGGCTTGCGCACGGAAACGTTCACGTCGGCGCGCAGGGACCCCTTCTCCATGTCGCCGTCGCAAGTGCCGAGATAGCGCAGGATCGAGCGCAGCTTGCTGACATAGGCCTTGGCCTGCTCGGCGTCGCGGATATCCGGCTTGGACACGATCTCCATCAGCGCGACGCCGCAGCGGTTGAGGTCGACATGCGACAGGCTGGGCGACTGGTCGTGCAGCAGCTTGCCGGCGTCCTGCTCCAGATGCAGCCGCTCGATGCCGATGGTCGCGGTCCTGGCGCCGTCGAGCTCGACCGTGATCTCGCCCTCGCCCACGACAGGCGACTTGTACTGGCTGATCTGGTAGCCCTGCGGCGAGTCCGGATAAAAATAGTTCTTGCGGTCGAACACCGAGCGCAGGTTGATCTGCGCGTTGAGGCCGAGCCCGGTGCGTACGGCCTGGCGCACGCACTCCTCGTTGATGACGGGCAGCATGCCCGGCATCGCGGCATCCACCAGCGAGACGTGGCTGTTGGGATCGCCGCCGAACGCGGTGGAGGCGCCCGAGAACAGTTTCGACTTCGAGGTGACCTGGGCATGGACCTCCATGCCGATCACGACCTCCCAGTCGCCGGTGGCGCCCTTGATCAGCTTGCCGCTGGTTGCCGTCATGGCTCTGAACTCCCCATCAGCGCGGAGACGATCCGCTCAAATTCGATATCCAATGCATCGGTCGCCACGGGCTGGCCCGCCTGGCGGTACCAATAGGCGGCGTTGCCGAGATCGCCCTCGACGCGATGCAGATGTGCGTGGACCCAGGCCGCGTCGCGGCCAGTCTCGTCCTGAACGATCCTGTGCGCCCGGTCCCAGTCGCCCTTCGCGAGCCACCACAGGCCGGCAAGCACCGGCGTCAGGCCGGCCGCGGGCGCGTCGCCCGCGAGGCTGTCCTTGAATACGGTGAAGCCTACCACCACCGAACGGGCGTGAAGCGTCCCGCCGCCTGCTCGATGACCTCGCCAAGCGAGAACAACGTCTCCTCGTCGAACGGACGGCCGATCAGTTGCAAGCCCAGCGGCAGCCCCTGCGCATCCTTGCCGGCGGGCACCGCGATGCCGGGAAGCCCCGCCATGTTCACCGTCACCGTGAAGATGTCGTTGAGATACATCTCGACCGGATCGGCGCCGCCCTTCTCGCCGATACCGAACGCCGCCGACGGCGTCGCGGGCGTGAGAATCGCGTTGACGCCCCTGGCGAAGCAGTCCTCGAAGTCCTTCTTGATCAGCGTGCGGACCTTCTGCGCCCGCAGATAATAGGCGTCGTAATAGCCGGCCGACAGCACATAGGTGCCGATCATGACGCGGCGGCGCACCTCAGGCCCAAAGCCCTCGGCGCGGGTGTTCTCGTACATCTCGCCGATGGACTTGCCGGGCACGCGCAGCCCATAGCGGACGCCGTCGTAGCGGGCGAGGTTCGAGGACGCCTCCGCCGGCGCCACGATGTAATAGGCCGGCAGGGCGTATTTGGTGTGCGGCAGCGACACCTCGACCAGCTCGGCGCCGGCCGCCTTCAGCCAGGCCGCACCCTCGCTCCACAGCCTCTCGATCTCGGCCGGCATGCCGTCGAGACGATACTCCTTGGGGATGCCGATCTTCATGCCCTTCACGGACTTCCCGATCGCGGCCTCGTAGTCCGGCACGGGGATGTCGACCGAGGTGGTGTCTTTCGGATCGTGGCCGGCCATCGAGCGCAACAGGATCGCGGCGTCACGCGTGGTGCGCGCGATCGGACCGGCTTGGTCGAGCGACGAGGCGAAGGCGACGATGCCCCAGCGCGAGCAGCGTCCATAGGTCGGCTTGATGCCGACGGTGGCGGTGAACGCCGCCGGCTGGCGGATCGAGCCTCCGGTGTCGGTCGCTGTCGCGCCCATGCAGAGCAGCGCCGCCACCGCCGAGGCGGAGCCGCCGGACGAGCCGCCCGGCACCAGGGTCGTGTTGGAGCCCTCGCGGCGCCACGGGTTGCCGACCGGGCCGAAGCACGAGGTCTCGTTCGACGAGCCCATCGCGAACTCGTCATTGTTGAGCTTGCCGAGCATGACCGCGCCGTCGCGCCACAGCTGCGAGGTCACTGTCGATTCGTAGGTCGGTACGAAATTGCCGAGAATCTTCGAGCAGGCCGTGGTGCGGACGTCCTTGGTCGCGAACAGGTCCTTGATCCCCAGGGGAATGCCGGCCAGCGGACCGCCCTCGCCCTTATTGATCTTCGCGTCGGCGTCGCGCGCCATCGCGCGCGCCTGGTCCGGCGTCTCCATCACGAAGGCGTTGAGCGCGCGGGCCTGCTCGATCGCCTCGAGATGGGCGTCGGTGAGTTCGAGCGACGTGAAGGTCTTGCTGTCGAGACCCTGGCGGGCCTCGGCGAGCGTCAGGGAAGTCAAATCGGTCATTTGTTGATCGGGCTGCAGAAGAACGGGGAGAGCGTCTTGTCGTCGGCCGCATCGTCCGCAAAGAACTTGTTCTTCGCAGGCGAGGCCTTGTTGGCCTTGACGGCCACTTCGAGCTGGTCGAGGATCTCGTTGACAGCCTTGTCCGGATCGGCGGCCTTGCCCTGCCGCTCCATCGCGTCGAGATAATCCATATAGGCCTTGTAGGCCGCTTCATCGTCGCAGAGCAGGCACATCGGCGTTGGCTCGCTTGTCGGTTTGAGGGTGGATCAGGCGCAACGAGCGCGCCATCCGGCACCCTGGGCTATTCCACGACCTTCGGCACGAGGAAGAAATGGTTCTCGGTCGCCGGCGCATTCTTGACGATGTCGTCGGCGATCTCGCCGTCATTGACGACGTCCTGCCGCTTCTTCATCGCCATCGGGGTCACCGAGGTCATCGGCTCGACCCCCTCGACATTGACCTCAGAGAGCTGCTCGACAAAGTCCAGCATCGCATTGAGCTCGCCCTGCAGATGCGGAACCTCGGCGTCAGTGACAGCGATCCGCGCCAATTGCGCGATCCGGCGGACGGTGGCGGCATCGACCGACATTATATAGGGCCTCACGGGAAACAGTGAACCCGCCCTATAGCAGAGGCCGGTTTCGCGCCGCAACCGGCAGCCCTGCGACTTTCCCGGGGCAGCGCCCTGCCCGCGATGTCAGCCTGCCATGCTCCGCAGCCTTGCCCGGGCTTGTTCGGCCAGCGTGCGCGTCAGCTCGGCCGCCGGGATTTCGTGCCCGAGCGGCAGCGCCTGCCCGGCCCAGAGATTGGTGAAATCGACCCTGCCCTGCTTCTCGGCGGCCGCCTTGAGCGGCCCGAGCGCGGTCGCGGCGTGCGGAAACGCCGGTGCATCCGGCGAGACCGGCCCGACCTCGCGCATCACGCGGTTAGCGACGCCGCGGGCGAGCCGTCCGGTCATGACGTTGGTGATGACGGTCGATTCGTCATCGGCCGCGGCGAGCGCGGCGCGCGCCGGCACGCTGACCTTGGATTCGGGACAGCGCAGAAAAGCGCTGCCGATCTGCACGCCGGACGCACCGAGCGCGAAGGCCGCAGCGATGCCGCGCGCATCGGCGATGCCGCCGGCCGCGATCACCGGCAGCTTCACGGCATCGACGATCTGCGGCACCAGCGCAAACGTGCCGATCTGCTCGGCGAGCTTGTCGGTCAGGAACATGCCGCGATGGCCGCCGGCCTCCGCGCCCTGCGCGATGATGACATCGGCCCCGTTCCGCTCCAGCCACACCGCCTCGCGCACGACGGTCGCCGACGCCATCACGATGGCGCCGATTGCCTTCACGCGCGCCAGCAGGCCCGGCTCGGGCAGGCCGAAATGAAAGCTGACGATCTCGGGCTTCAGCTCCTCGACCACGGCGCACATCGCCGCATCGAACGGCGCGCGGTTGGCCGCCGTGATCGGCGCCGCCGGATCGACGCCATACTCCTGATAATAGCTCGCGAGCCGCTGCTTCCAGCCGGCCTCACTGACGGCATCGGCCTCGACCGGCTTATGGCAGAAGAAGTTCAGGTTGAGCGGCGCCGATACGCGCTGGCGGATGATGCCGACCTGCTCGCGCGCCTTGTCCGCGCTCAGCATCGCGCAGGGCAACGAACCGAGCCCGCCGCCCTGCGCGACCGCGATGACGAGATCGGCGTCCATCACGCCGGCCATCGGCGCCAGCACGATCGGATGTTCGGTCTTGACGAGATCGAGAAACTTGCGAACGGGCCACATGGTCTGCTCCTTGTGCTTGTTCTTGGCGCTTGTTCTTGGGCTTGTTCTTGGCGAGGACGCGGCGATCGGACTTGCGTCACGCATGCGAGCCCGACAATACCGCGGCGCGAGCCTGCGTGACAGTCGAGAGTCCCCACACTGCCGAACGCAGGCCAGCTATTCGTCGGGGCCGACAATTGGGCGGTGGAAGCGATCCGTTCGACTTTCAACTCCGCGCTGCGGGCAAGGCGTATCGCGCTGCGCCCGTTCAGCCTTCCACCGCAAACTCCTGCGTGATCCCGATCGCGGCAAGAAACGATGGATCGTGGCTGACGACGAGCAGCGCGCCGTCGAAGCCGCGCAACGCTTGCTCCAGGATCTCGATGGAAGAGATGTCGAGATGATTGGTCGGCTCGTCCAGCAGCAGGAGCCACGGCGGCTGCTCGCCACCGAAGGTGCAGGCAAGGCCCGCACGCAGCCGTTCGCCGCCGGAGAGCGTCTCCACCGTCTGCTCGGCGTCGCGGTTGCGGAACGCGAAGCGCGCGCAGGCCGCATGCGCCGCCTCGAGGCCGAGCGCCGGATGGAGACGGCGGAAATTACCGATGATGCTGTCTGTGCGATCGAGCAATAGGACGTGCTGATCCAGCAGCGCGATGCGTCCCTCGGCGCGCCGGACCATCCCGCCCGCCAGGGGAAGCGCGCCGATCGCGGTTCGGAGCAGCGTCGTCTTGCCGGCGCCGTTGCGCCCGGCGATGGCGATGCGCTGCCGGCCCCTGACATGCAGCGTCCATGGGCCGAAGGTCCGATCGCCGGCTTTCACGACCGCATCCTCCATGGCGAGCAATTCAGTGCCGGCGCCCAAGCCGGTCGGCGGCAGCACCATCGAGAGCGGCGTCAGGATCTCCACGTGCTGCCGCGCCTGCTCCGCCCGCTCGGTCGCTTCGGCGATCATCCGTTCGGCGAGCCGCTGCGAACGGCCGCTCGTATTTTCGGCCTGCGAGGCGCGCGCGCCCAGTAGGATCCTCGGCGCCGAGCCACGCGCGGCAACGGCACGGCCGGCCTTGTCCTTGCGCGCCTTGGCTTCGCGCTGGCGCTGCACGGCGCGGCCGACGTCCTGCAATCGAGCATCGGCACGCTCCAGCGCGGCGGCCGCCCGCGCCAGCGCGTCATCCCGCATTTGCGCGAACATCGACCAGCCGCCGCCGACGATGTGGACGCCGACCGGGGTCAGTTCGACGATCCGGTCCATCAGTTCGAGCAGCGCGCGATCGTGGCTTGCGACCAGCACGCCGCCACGCCAGCGCTGCACCAGCCGGCCGATGGCGGCGCGGCCGTCGGCATCGAGATTGTTGGTGGGTTCGTCGAGCAGCAGCATATCCGGCGCCTCGATCAGCAGCCGCGCGATGCCGATCCGCGTCCGCTCGCCGCCGCTGAAGGACTCGATCGGGCGATCCAGCGCGATGCCGCCGAGGCCCGCCTCCATCAGCGCGTCATCGACCCGGCCCGGCAGGCTCCAATCGGCGCAAGCGAGGTCATGATCGTCCCCCGTCCCGGCCACGATGCGGTCGATGATTGCAAGATCGCTGGCGACACCGAGCGCCTCGTCGACGCGCAGCCCGGCATCCCAGTGCTGCGCCAGCAGGCCGAGCGTCCCGCTTCGCGTCACATCTCCCGCAGCCGGCTCCGATGTACCGGCCGCGATCCGGAGCAAGGTCGACTTGCCGGAGCCGTTGCGGCCGACCAGGCCGACGCGCTCGACACCGATGGAGAGCGTGAGATTGGCGAACAGACGATGGTGGTCAGGTGTCGCAGCGGCGACCGCGTCGAGCGTCAGGAAGGAGGGCATGAGCAACCGTGATGGCAGAGGACACAAAGCGGCGGGCAATGTTGGTCCTGCGATCCACGGCAGCCCTCCTGTTCACGGTACGATGCTGCATATTAGAATGAGCGCAGCGCAGCGACAACCCGTGCGTCCATCGCATCTGCTGGCCCGGCGGAGGTGCTCGTGCTAAGCGGCGCGCCATGCCCGCTCCCATCCTTCCCCTCATCGAAGCCGCAGGCCTTTGGCCCGAGCGCGGTGCGCTGGTCGGCCTCGACCTGGGCACCAAGACCATCGGCGTCGCCGTCTCCGACCCGGACCGCAAGCTCGCCGCCGGCGTCGAGACCATCCAGCGCAAGGCCTTCAAGGCCGATGCGGCACGTCTGTTCGCCATCTCGGCCGAGCGCAAGGTGGTCGGCTTCGTGCTCGGCCTGCCCATCAACATGGACGGCAGCGAGGGGCCGCGGGCGCAATCGACCCGGGCGTTCGCGCGCAACCTCGCCGGCCTCACCGACCTGCCGATCGGCCTGTGGGACGAGCGGCTGTCGACGGCGGCGGTCGAGCGCGAGTTGATCGGCATGGACGTCAGCCGCGCCCGGCGCGCCGAGGTGATCGACACCCATGCGGCGATCTTCATCCTGCAGGGCGCGCTCGACCGGCTGGCGACCTTGCGCCGCTCGGGCCAGTAGCATGGGCGCCGTCGTCGCAGCACTGGCGCCGGTGTTCCTGCTGATCGTGACCGGCTTCGGCCTCCGCCGCAGCCTCATCACGCTCGACACACAATGGCACGGGCTGGAGCGGCTCACTTATTATGTGCTGTTCCCGGCGCTGCTGGTGCAGAGCCTGGTCAAGGCTGACCTCGCCAAGGTGCCGGTGGCCGGCGTCGGCGGCGCGCTGTTGCTCGCCGCGCTCGTGATGTCCCTGCTCTGCCTCGCCTTGCGGCCGCTGCTCACGCGCGCGGGCGTCGATGGCCCTGCCTTCACGTCGATCTTCCAGGGCGCGACGCGCTGGCAGACCTATGTCGCGCTCAGCGTCGCGGGCAGCCTGTTCGGCCCGAGTGGGCTTGCGGCCGCCTCGGTCGGAATGATCGCGATCATCCCGATGGTCAACGTCTTCAGCGTCGCCGTGCTCGCCCGTTATGCGTCGCCGACCCGCCAATCGATGCGCGAGATCGCAGCCACGATCGTGCGCAATCCCCTGATCTGGGCCTGCGTCATCGGGCTCGTTCTCAATCTTGCGCATGTGCGGCCGCCAAAGCTCTGGCACGATGTCGCCGATGCGCTCGCGCAGGCCTCGCTGCCGATCGGCCTCCTGGTCACCGGCGCGGGCCTGCACTTCGAGGGGTTGCGCCGCGCGGGACCGGCCGCCGCCCTCGGCGTGCTGCTCAAGCTGGTGCTGATGCCGATCCTGGCGATCGGGCTCGCCGGATGGTTCGGCGTCACCGGCCCGAGCCTCGTGGTGGTGGCGATCTGCGGCGCGGTGCCGACGTCGCCGAGCGCCTATGTGCTGGCCAAGCAGATGGGCGGCGACGCGCCGCTGCTGGCGCAGATCATCTCGCTGCAGACCGTGCTGGCGGCGCTGACGATGCCGCTCGCGATCGCCTGGGTGAGCTGACGGCCTCGCTCAGGAGTGGCCGCTCGCGAGCCACATCGTCTGCACCGTGGCGGCGAGGTTGTTCAGGCCGTGCAGCACGATGGTCAGCAGTGTGGAGTGGGTCCGATAGCGCAGATAGCCGAACCAAGCGCCGAGCGAAAACACGTTGAGCAGGGCAAACCAGTCGTACTGCAGATGCAGCATGGTCCAGAGCAATGACGACAGCACGATTGCGCCGGGCACCCGCAGGAAGGAGTCCGACCAGCCGCGATAGAGAAAGCCGCGCGCGAGCAGCTCTTCCGAGATCGGCGCCGCGACGCAGAAGGCGATCACCAGCAGCCATACCACGCCGTCGCCTTGCGCGGTCTTCAGGATGTCCGTCATGAAGCTCGATGAGGTTTCTCCGCGACCGGTCAGTTGCGCCACCACCTCCCAGCACCCCAGGATCACGACCATGCCGACGACGCCAAAGGCGACGTTTTTCCATGTGGTCCAGCGCAGGCCCATATAGTCGGCGAACGGCGTGCGGGTGTGCCGGACGGCAAAATAGGCCGGGATCAACATGCCCGGCACGCCCATGATCGCGGACAGCGAGACCGTGAGCGACCGGCTCGCGATCTGGATCAAGGCAGCCTGAAACTGAGCCGGGCTATCGAGCGCGTCGTGATGCTGCAGCAGGAAATAAACGATCGGCGTCAGCTGGCCGATGAAGAACGCGGCGATGATGACGAAGCCCCACAGCGCCGTCCGCCAGAATCCGAGCGTCCGCAGCTCGCGTTGCGCCGGCGCGACCTGCTGCGGCGGATTGGCGGGATCGAGGGAGTCGACGACGGCGGCTTCAGGAGACTCGGTCAAGGCAGGGCACGCTCCAGCAAGGCACGGATATCGGCGGGTTCGGGAGTGGCGGTGGAAGGCGGGTTATGATCGTGCCCTGTGCTGAGAGATCATCGGCGCGGCCGAACCTGAAAATCATAGGCGGTCTCGCCGCCGCCCGGCAGCGGAAAAATACCGGCACGCCCCCGCATAGTTCACAAAGCCTTGCCCCGCCGGATCGACGCGCCGCGCCCGCCGAATCGCCGCGTATCCCGGCCCATGGCACGGAACGGGGGATAACTCGGAACCCCGCCATTGGGCCTTGCCCCCCATGGAAACCGCCCCTATAGCTCTGGCTTTAATGGCAACCTCTCCGAAATCGACGTTCGTCCTCGGGCACCGGCATCTGCTGGGAATCGAGGGCCTTTCCGCCCACGACATCACCGGTCTCCTCGACCTGTCCGAGGAGTATGTCGAACTGAACCGTCAGGTCGACAAGAAGCGCACGGTGCTGCGCGGCCGCACCCAGGTCAACCTGTTCTTCGAGGCCTCGACGCGGACGCAGTCCTCGTTCGAGATCGCGGGCAAGCGGCTCGGCGCCGATGTCATGAACATGTCGGTGTCGTCCTCGTCCATGCGCAAGGGCGAGACCCTGATGGACACCGCGGTCACGCTCAACGCGATGCATCCGGACATCCTGGTGGTCCGCCACCACGCCTCGGGCGCGGTGGAACTGCTGGCGCGCAAGGTTGACGGCTCCGTGATCAATGCCGGCGACGGTGCGCATGAGCATCCGACCCAGGCGCTGCTCGACGCGCTCACGATCCGCCGCAACAAGGGCCGCATCGAGGGGCTGGTGATCGCGATCTGCGGCGACGTGCTGCATTCGCGCGTGGCGCGCTCCAACATCCTACTCTTGAACACGATGGGCGCCCGCGTCCGCGTGGTCGCGCCCTCTACCCTGCTGCCGCCCGGCATCGAGCGCATGGGCGTCGAGGTCGCGCGCGACATGCGCGAGGGCCTCGACGGTGCCGACATCGTGATGATGCTGCGGCTGCAGCGCGAGCGCATGAACGGCTCGTTCGTGCCGTCGTCGTCGGAATATTTCCAGTATTTCGGGCTGGACCAGAAGAAGCTCGCCTACGCCAGGCCCGACGCGCTGGTGATGCACCCGGGTCCGATGAACCGCGGCGTCGAGATCGAGTCGATCGTCGCCGACGGCGCGCAGTCGCTGATCCGGGAACAGGTC
This sequence comes from Bradyrhizobium oligotrophicum, assembly GCF_051168495.1. GTDB lineage: Bacteria > Pseudomonadota > Alphaproteobacteria > Rhizobiales > Xanthobacteraceae > Bradyrhizobium > Bradyrhizobium oligotrophicum_A. Next base: position 119,422 of record NZ_JBNPVB010000012.1, read on the forward strand.
GAAATGGGGGTTGCCGTGCGCATGGCCGTGCTCGAAGCGCTGGCCCGCAACCTGCCCAACGCGTGATAGAGAAGTCGGGACCAAACGCCATGCTGACCGACCGCCGCCCGATTCTGCTCGCCAATGCGCGCGTCATCGACCCCTCCCGCGACTTCGACGGCCCCGGCGACGTGCTGATCGCCGACGGCGTCATCCGCGACCTCAAGCGCGGCATCGGCGCAGCCGGCGTTCCGGAAGGAACCGATGTCGTCAACTGCGCCGGCAAGATCGTGGCGCCCGGCCTGATCGACATGTGCGCCTTCGTCGGCGAGCCAGGCCTCGGCCATCGCGAGACCTTTGCCAGCGCGAGCCAGGCTGCCGCCACCGGCGGCATCACCACCATCATCTGCCAGCCCGGCACCGAGCCCGTCATCGACAATTCGGCGACCGTCGATTTCGTGTTGCGGCGGGCGCGCGACACCGCGATCGTCAACATCCAGCCGATGGCGGCGCTCACCAAGGGCCTGCGCGGCGAGGAGATGACCGAGATCGGGCTGCTGCGCGCCGCCGGCGCCGTCGCCTTCTCCAACGGCCACACCAGCGTGATGAACGCGCAGGTGATGCGCCGGGCGCTGACCTATGCGCGCGATTTCGACGCGCTGATCGTGCATCACACGGAAGACCCGAGCCTCGTCGGCGAAGGCGTCATGAACGAGGGCGAGTTCGCCTCGCGGCTCGGCCTGGAGGGCATTCCGCCGGCCGCGGAGGCCGTGGTGCTCGAGCGCGACATGCGTCTCGTGGCGCTCAGCAGGAGCCGCTATCACGCGGCTGCGCTCAGTTCGGTGGACTCGCTCGACGTCCTCAGGCGGGCGCGCGAGGCCGGCCTTGCCGTGAGCGCGTCGGTGTCGATCAACCACGTCACCCTGAACGAGAACGACATCGGTCCCTACCGCACCTTCCTGAAGCTGACGCCGCCACTGCGCACCGAAGCCGACCGCCGCGCGCTGGTCGAGGCGCTGGCCTCGGGGCTCATCGACGTCATCATGTCCGATCACACGCCGCAGGACGTCGAGGTCAAGCGGCTGCCGTTCGCGGAGGCTGCGAGCGGCGCGGTCGGCCTGGAGACGATGCTGCCAGCGGCGTTGCGCCTCGTGCACAATGGCGAGCTCAGCTGGACCACCCTGATCCGCGCCATGTCGACCCGCCCGGCAGAGCTGCTCGGCCTGCCCGGCGGCACCCTGCGCGCGGGTGCGCCGGCCGACATCGTCGTGATCGATCCGGACGTGCCCTGGATTCTCGATCCGGCCGACCTCAAATCGCTGTGCAAGAACACGCCGTTCGACGAGGCCCGCTTCACCGGGCGCGTGGTCCGCACCATCGTCGGCGGCCGCACCGTGTTCGAACATGTCTGACGCACGCCAAGGCGTGGAAGGAGTCGCGTGATGTCATCCGAAGCCTTCCTGCCTGTCGCCCTCATCATCGGCTATCTCCTGGGCTCGATTCCGTTCGGCCTGATCCTGACGAAGCTCGCCGGCACGCAGGATCTGCGCAGCATCGGCTCCGGCAATATCGGCGCCACCAACGTGCTGCGCACCGGACGCAAGGGGCTCGCCGCCGCGACCTTGCTCGGCGATGCGCTCAAGGGCACGGCGGCGGTGATCATCGCCGGCACGTTCGGTGGTCCGAATGCCGCGATGATCGCGGGCCTCGGCGCCTTCCTCGGGCACCTGTTCCCGGTGTGGCTGAAGTTCCGTGGCGGCAAGGGCGTGGCCGTCTATATCGGCATTCTGATCGGCCTGCTCTGGCCGGCCGCGATCTTCTTCTGCCTCGTCTGGCTCGCCACCGCTTTCGCGCTCCGCTACTCATCAGCTGCTGCACTCGTCGCGAGCGTGTTGACGCCGATCGGGCTGTGGGCTTTCGGTCACACTGCGCTGGCCGCCTTGTTTGCCCTGCTCACATTGTTGCTCATTTACATGCATCGCGAAAACATCAAGCGATTGCAGGCCGGCACCGAGAGCAAGATCGGCGCAAAGAAGTAGTCACTCCGGACAAATACGGAAAGCCGTGTTGCGCGCTGAACTCACAGAGGCGGCGCGGCAACACCGCTGTGTGATCAGCTAATAAGTTTACCCAGGACTCTGGCGTGAATCATGATTGCCTGTCATGATTCTGGCATCTGATTTCGCAAGACCAATTCACGCGGCGCATCGACGATACGCGATGCCCCGCACTGATGAGGAGTCGGCGCAGCACATGTCCACCCCGATCCGCTCGAGCGCCAGCGTTCTCCTTTCCGCGGCCCAAATCTGGTCAACCAACGATCCGTTCGGCGCGGCCGCCGCGCCGGCAGCGCTTAGCACTCCGTTGCCCACGATCAGCGCAGCCACGGCTCAGGTTCCGATTACCGGGACCGCCGACGTCGCGATGCCGGCCATCGCGAGCGCGCCAGCCGAGAGCACGACGGCCGTCGTGGAGATGATCATTGCTGCGACCGGCGTGAGCACCGAGCCGAAGCTTTCCGAAACCACCGAGCGCTCGCTCGCCGAGACCATCGCCAGCGCCACCCTGCCGCCGCCGCCGCGGATGTGGCCGCCGCGCAAATTGTCGCTGGCGCTGCAGGGTGGCGGCACCTTGTCGGCCTTCACATGGGGCGTGCTGGACCGCCTGCTGGAGGAGCCGGGGTGCGATTTCGACACGATCAGCGGCGCCAGCGCCGGCGCGATCAATGCCGCGCTGCTCGCCAGCGGGCTTGCCAATGGCGGGCGCGACGACGCGCGCGGCCGGCTGGCCGAGTTCTGGACCGGACTCTGGGATGAAGCCTCGTTCCGCTCGCTGATGCTGATCGGCGGCTACTCGCCCGCCAGCAGCGCCGTGTCGTTCGGTTCGGGACTGCGCGGCGGGCGCGCCGATCCGCTTGACCTCGAACCGCTGCGCGACATCCTCGCGGCGACGATCGATTTCGCGGCCGTGCAGAGCGCAGGCGCACCGCGCCTGCTGATTGCGGCGACCCGGGTCCGCGATGGCCAGCCGCAGATCTTCCGTAACGGCGAGATCACGCCGGACGTACTGCTCGCCTCGACCTGCCCCGCTCAGTTGCACACTGCCGTCGACATCGACGACGACGCCTATTGGGATGGCGGCTACGCCGCCAATCCGCCGCTGATCCAGATTGCCCACGAGTCCAGCGCGGCCGACCTGCTGGTGGTGCAGGTAACGCCGGCGCGCGACGGCTACGTGCCCGTGACCTCGGCCGCGATCGACCGCCGCCTCGACCAGATTGCCGCCAATGCCGTGCTCAACGCTGAACTTGCGGCCCTCGAATGGGCGCGCAGCGACGGTCTGCATCCGCCGCGCGTGCATCGGCTTGCCGCCGAAGACACGATCGAGTCGCTGGCGCAGCGCGACGCGACCGACCTCGGCAGCGACTTCATCGCGATGCTGTATCAGCGCGGACGCGAGGCCGCCGACCGCTGGCTGCGCCAGGCGCCCATCGGCACCACGCTCACCGTCCAGGACGGACGGATCGAGATCCCCGCGGACGACGTCCTCGACGCGACGCCGGCATAGCGCCCCTCTTCCCTGCGTCTCCGGGTTGCTCCATGCTAGCCCCTCTTCGAGGAGGCTGGCGTGGACGCGATCAACACGACCATCGAGCTGAGCGAGACCGAGCGGCGCGACCGTCTGCGCCTGATCCGCTCCGACAATGTCGGGCCGCGCACCTTCCGCTCGCTGCTCGACCATTTCGGCACCGCGCGGGCCGCGCTGGAGCGGCTGCCCGATCTGGCGCGCCGCGGCGGCGCCGCCGCGGCCGGCCGGATCTGCACCATCGCTGAAGCCGAGGCCGAGCTCGACGCCTGCAAACGACACGGCGTCCAGTTGCGGGCGCCCGACGAGGACGGCTATCCGCCTCGCCTCGCGACCTGCGAGGATGCGCCGCCGTTGCTCGGCGTGCGCGGCGCCCGGGACGCCTTGATGCGACCGATGATCGCCATCGTCGGCTCGCGCAATGCCTCCGCCGCCGGGCTGAAATTCGCCGGCCAGATCGCGCATGAGCTCGGCCAGGCCGGCTTCATCATCATCTCCGGCCTCGCGCGCGGCATCGATCAGGCCGCCCATCGCGCCAGCCTGTCCAGCGGCACCGTCGCGGTGCTCGCCGGCGGCCACGACCGGATCTATCCGCCCGAGCATGTCGACCTGCTCGGCGCCATCGTCGGCGGCAGCGGCGCCGCGATCTCGGAGATGCCGCTCGGCCACGAGCCCCGCGCGCGGGATTTTCCCCGTCGCAACCGGCTGATCTCCGGCGCCTCGCTCGGCGTCGTCGTGGTCGAGGCCGCGCATAAATCAGGCTCGCTGATCACCGCCCGCATGGCCGGCGAACAGGGCCGCGAGGTGTTCGCGGTGCCGGGCTCGCCGCTCGATCCCCGCTCGGCCGGCACCAACGACCTGATCAAGCAGGGCGCCACCTTGGTCACCGAAGCCGCCGACGTGATCCAGGCCGTCGGCCCGATCCTGGAACGTCCGCTGCCCTTGTCGCTGCGCGAGCCCGATGAGAATTTGTTCGCGCCCGATCCCGAGCGCCATGACCGCGATCAGATCATCGCCCTGCTGGGTCCGACGCCGGTCTCGATCGACGATCTCATTCGGATCAGCGGCCTGTCGCCGGCAGTTCTGCGCATGGTGCTGCTCGAACTGGAGCTGGCCGGCCGGCTGGAACGGCACGGCGGCGGGATGGTCTCGCTGCTGTAGCGTCGGGCTCAGTCGACGCCTCGGCGCGCATCGAAGCGTGAGCGCGCCTGCTCGATCTGCTCCTGGTGCCGGATGGCCCACTGCCCGAGCGCCTGAACCGGCTGGGACAGGCCGCGGCCGAGATCGGTCAATTCGTAGTCCACGCGCGGCGGGATGGTCGGAAACACCGTCCGCGTCACCAGGCCGTCGCGTTCGAGACCACGCAGGGTCAAGGTCAGCATCCGCTGCGAGATGCCGCCCACCAGGCGCTTCAGCTCGTTGAAGCGCTTTGGCCCGTCCTGCAGCATCATGATGACGAACACGCTCCATTTGTCGCCGACGCGCGCCAGGATCGAGGCGACGCCCCGGCAATCATGGTGATTCGGCCGCGCCTGCAGGTCGGGATCATCGCTGTCAGCAAGTGTCATGGCTGTGCCCGGGTTTCAAGAATGTGCGTTCTTGTGGGGTTACAGCACAGTCACTCATAGTGCGCCAGTTACAAACCAATACCGAGGTGACTGACCCATGACCCAACTCCTCCACATCGACTCCAGCGTGCTCGGCCCCAACTCCGTCAGCCGTCAGGTGTCCGCTGCCATCGTCGCACGGCTCCGGCAGATCACGCCCGGGCTCGAGGTCACCTACCGCGATCTGGCAGCAGCGCCGCTGGCGCATCTGTCAGGCGCACACCTCGCCGTCGCCCATGGCGCGCCGGTCGACGACCCCGCGGTGCAGGCCGACGTCGCCACCGGACAGGCGGTGCTGGAGGAGTTTCTCCGCGCCGACATCGTCGTGCTCGGCGCACCGATGTACAATTTCTCGATCCCGAGCCAGCTCAAGGCCTGGATCGACCGCATCGTGGTCGCCGGCAAGACCTTCAGATATGGCGCCAACGGTCCCGAGGGACTGGCGGCCGGCAAGCGCGTGATCGTGGCGGTGTCCCGCGGCGGCTACTACGGCGCAGCGCCGATGGCCGCGCTCGAACATCTCGAAACCTATCTGAGGGGCGTCTTCGGCTTCATCGGCGTCACCGCGCCCGAATTCGTCGCCGCCGACGGCATCATGATCGGCCCGGAGCAGCGCGAGCAGGCGCTCGCGAACGCGCTCCAGACTGCGGGTGGCCTCGCCGCCTGACGGAAAAGGGGCTGCCGCCGGCCGCCCCTTGCTTCCGGCCCTGGCGAGGTCCAACGCCCCGCCACGGTCGGCGCCACCCACTAGCGATAGATCGGCGCGCCGGCCGGCGAGCTGGTCGCACCGCCATCGACGAACAGCTCCTGGCCCTGGATGTGCGCGGCATCGTCCGAGGCCAGGAACAGCACGGTGCTTGCGATGGCCTCGGGCTCGCCGATATGGCCGAGCGGTGTGGTCGCTGCGATCCGTGCCTCGAACGCCTTCTCTGCATCGGGTGTCGCGATCGCCGCACCCCAGATCGGCGTGCGGATGGCGCCGGGCGCGACCACGTTGACGCGGATGCCGCGGGGCGACAGCTCCGACGCCAGCACCCGCGCCATCGCGCGCACGCCCGCCTTGCTGGCGGCGTAGGCCGAATAGCCCGGGTTGCCCAGTACCGAGATCACCGAGCCGTTGAGGATGATGGACGCGCCGTCGTTGAGATGAGGCAGCGCCGCCTGCACCGTGAAGAACACGCCGGTCAGATTGGTGCGGATCACCTGCTCGAAGACCTCCAGCCTGGTTGCTCCTGCCGGCGTCGCACCGGGAATGCCGGCATTGGCGAACAGGATGTCGAGCTTGCCGAAGCGCTCCGCGGCGCGCGCGACCGCAGCTTCCGTGGCGGCAATGTCCGTCGCATCGGCCACCAGGGCGAGCGCGCTGGGGCCGAGGTCGCGCGCCGCGGCCTCCAGCCGCCCGGCATCGCGGCCGGTGATCACCACCCGGGCGCCTTCCGCGATGAAGCGGCGTGCGGTCGCAAACCCGATGCCGCTGCTGCCGCCGGTAATCAGTGCCGTCTTGTTTGCAAGCCTCACGTCCGTCTCCATATGGTTGCATTATTAAACCGCATGGACGACGTAGGCCAACTGGTTCTATAATGCAACCACACAAATGCGTGACCCGCCGCAGGCGGATACGAGCGCGGTCGCAGTCGCCGTGACGAGACGAAGGACGATGTGATGGTCAAACGGACCAGCTTCGAAGACGACCCCTGCCCGATCGCCCGGTCGCTGGATGCGATTGGCGACTGGTGGTCTCTGCTCATCATCCGCGACGCGTTTCTCGGCGTCCGCCGCTTCAGCGCCTTCCAGCGCAGCCTCGGGATGGCGAAGAACATTCTCACGGTCCGCCTGCGCGCGCTGGTCGAGCGCGGCATCCTCGCCACCGAGCCGGCCTCGGATGGCAGCCCCTATCGCGACTATGTGCTGACGCCGAAAGGCCGCGGCCTGTTTCCGATCCTGGTCGCGCTGCGTCAGTGGAGCGAGGAGTTCGACGAGCACCCCGAGGAAATCGCCACCGTGTTGGTGGACCGCGCCCGGCGCCGCCCGGTGCGCAAGCTGCTGCTGTGTGCCGACGACGGCACGCCATTGGCGCCGGAACATACGACCCTGGCGCCGCGCTAGGCGCGCAGGGAGACCGCGTCAGCAGAGCCTGCGCCGGCTGCGCAGCCTGAGATGCTCTTCGGCTTCCAGGTTGGCCATGCGCAAGAGATAGTCGAGCATGTCGAGATTGTGCCGCTGGGCAAGCTGCGACAGGCCCGCCGTCACCTCGGCGATCAGCGCCGCGGCGGCATCGGGGTCCTCCACCGTCACTTCGACGTCCAGGTCGCTGTCGTCCGCTGTCTTGGCCAACAACTCAATCCGACGGTATTTGAGGAAAACCAATATATAGAGAGCATGGTTCCTGTAGCTCTCCTTACAACCTGATAGGTACTTCGCCGATTCAACGCAATCAGCTTTCAACATCCCTCGATTTGACAGGAACCGCCTCACCACCCATGTTCGGGTCAACGAGGCAGGCGCGAATCCCGCGAAACCAGCTTCAATCCTTCCACTAAGTTATTGGAAATACATGAACATCGTCATCGTGGAGTCGCCTGCCAAGGCCAAGACGATCAATAAATATCTGGGCTCCTCCTATGAGGTCCTGGCCTCTTTCGGCCATGTCCGCGACCTCCCGGCGAAGAACGGCTCCGTCGATCCGGACGAAAATTTCCGGATGATCTGGGAGGTCGATCCTAAGGCGGCCGGCCGCCTCAACGACATCGCCAAATCGCTCAAGAACGCAGACCGGCTGATTCTGGCCACCGACCCTGATCGCGAGGGTGAGGCTATTTCCTGGCACGTGCTCGAAGTGTTGAAGGAGAAGCGCGCGCTCAAGGACCAGAAGATCGAGCGCGTCGTTTTCAATGCGATCACCAAGCAGGCGGTCTCGGAGGCGATGAAGCATCCGCGCCAGATCGACGGCGCGCTGGTCGACGCCTACATGGCGCGCCGTGCCCTCGACTACCTCGTCGGCTTCACGCTGTCCCCGGTGTTGTGGCGCAAGCTGCCGGGCGCACGGTCGGCCGGCCGCGTGCAGTCGGTCGCGCTGCGGCTGGTGTGCGATCGCGAACTCGAGATCGAGAAGTTCGTCGCGCGCGAATATTGGTCACTGGTGGCGACCCTGGTGACGCCGCGCGGCGACACCTTCGAGGCCCGCCTCGTCGGCGCCGACGGCAAGAAGATCCAGCGGCTCGACATCGGCACCGGCGCCGAAGCCGAAGACTTCAAGAACGCGCTGAACGCGGCGAACTTCACGGTCGCGACCGTCGACGCCAAGCCGGCGCGGCGCAATCCCCAGGCGCCCTTCACGACGTCCACCCTGCAGCAGGAGGCGAGCCGCAAGCTCGGCTTTGCGCCGGCGCACACCATGCGCATCGCGCAGCGTCTCTATGAAGGCATCGACATCGGCGGCGAGACCACCGGTCTCATCACCTATATGCGAACCGACGGCGTGCAGATCGACGGCTCGGCGATCACCCAGGCGCGCAAGGTGATCGGCGAGATCTACGGCAACAAATATGTGCCGGAGAGCCCGCGCCAGTATCAGACCAAGGCCAAGAACGCCCAGGAAGCCCACGAGGCGATCCGCCCGACCGACCTGTCGCGCAAGCCGGCCGATTTGCGCAAGCGGCTCGATGACGACCAGGCCAAGCTCTACGAGCTGATCTGGACCCGCACGATTGCGAGCCAGATGGAATCCGCCGAGCTCGAGCGCACCACGGTCGACATCACGGCCAAGGCCGGCGAGCGCACGCTCGAGCTGCGCGCCACCGGCCAGGTCGTCAAGTTCGATGGCTTCCTTGCGCTCTATCAGGAAGGCCGCGACGACGAGGAGGACGAGGACGGCCGCCGCCTGCCGCAGATGAGCCAGGGCGAGGCGCTGAAGCGTCAGAACCTCGCGGTCACCCAGCACTTCACCGAGCCGCCGCCGCGCTTCTCCGAGGCGTCGCTGGTCAAGCGCATGGAGGAGCTCGGCATCGGCCGGCCCTCGACCTACGCCTCGATCCTCGATGTGCTGAAAGCCCGCGGCTATGTGAAGCTGGAGAAGAAGCGGCTGCACGGCGAGGACAAGGGCCGCGTCGTCATCGCCTTCCTGGAGAACTTCTTCCGCCGCTACGTCGAGTATGATTTCACGGCGGATCTGGAGGAGCAGCTCGACCGCATCTCCAACAACGAGATCGCCTGGCAGCAGGTCTTGAAGGATTTCTGGACCGGCTTCATCGGCGCCGTCGACGACATCAAGGATCTGCGCGTGGCGCAGGTGCTGGACGCGCTCGACGAGATGCTCGGGCCGCACATCTATCCGCCGCGCACCGATGGTGGTGACGTCCGGCAGTGCCCGACCTGCGGCACCGGGCGGCTGAATCTGAAGGCCGGCAAGTTCGGCGCCTTCGTCGGCTGCTCCAACTACCCGGAGTGCCGCTACACCCGGCCGCTGGCCGCCGACAGCGAGGCCACGGCCGACCGCATTCTCGGCCAGGATCCCGACACCGGCCGCGACGTCGCCGTCAAGGCCGGCCGTTTCGGCCCCTACATCCAGCTCGGCGAGCAGAAGGATTACGCCGAAGGCGAGAAGCCGAAGCGCGCCGGCATTCCGAAGGGCACGCAGCCCTCGGACGTCGATCTCGAACTGGCGCTGAAACTGTTGTCGCTGCCGCGCGAGATCGGCATTCATCCCGAGAGCGGCCTGCCGATCACCGCCGGCCTCGGCCGCTTCGGGCCGTTCGTCAAGCACGACAAGACCTATGCGAGCCTGGAGGCCGGCGACGAGGTGTTCGACATCGGCCTCAACCGCGCGGTCACGCTGATCGCCGAAAAGATCGCCAAGGGCCCGAGCAAGCGCTTCGGCGCCGATCCCGGCAAGGCGCTCGGCGACCATCCGTCGCTCGGCGCCGTCGCCGTCAAGGCCGGCCGCTACGGCGCCTATGTCACCGCGGGTGGCGTCAACGCCACCATTCCCGGCGACAAGGAGAAGGACACGATCACCTTGGCCGAGGCGATCGCCCTGCTCGACGAGCGCGCCGCCAAGGGCGGCGGCAAGGCGAAAGGCAAGGCTGCGAAGCCGGCCAAGAAAGCGGCCAAGCCCAAGGCTGGCGGCGACGACGACTCGCCGAAGCCAGCCAAGAAGGCCGTGGTGAAGAAGGCCGCGGCCAAGCCGAAATCCGACTCCACCAGCAAGGCGCGTGCGCCCGTCGCCAAGGCCGCCAAGACCTCGGCCAAGCCTGCGGCGAAGCCCACGCCCAAGAAGAGCGCCGGCAAGGCCCGCGGATGAGAAAATGACCCAAAAGAGCGACATCGGCTTCCCCCCGCGGGAGGCCATCGTCGCCTTCATCCGCGCCAATCCGGGCAAGGTTGGCACCAAGGACATCGCCCGCGCCTTCGGCCTGAAGAATGCCGACCGGGTCGCGCTCAAGCAGTTGCTGCGCGAGCTCGTGGCCGACGGCACCGTCAAGAAGAGCGGGCGCAAGAAGATCGTGGAGCCCGCGACCTTGCCGGCGACACTCGTGGCCGACATCACCGGGCGCGACAGCGACGGCGAACTGATCGCCAAGCCCGCCGAATGGGACGAGGCCGAGCAGTCCGAGCCGCCGCGCATCCGTATTTACGCCTCTCGCCTCGCCAAGCCAGGCGCCACCGCCGGCGTCGGTGACCGTGCGCTACTCCGCGTCGAGCCGATCAAGGACGCCGAGGGCGTTGCCTATCGCGGCCGCGTGCTCAAGGTGCTCGACCAGGCGCGCAACCGTGTGCTCGGGATCTTCAAGAGCAGCCCCAATGGCGGCGGCCGCCTGATCCCCGTCGACAAGAAACAGGCTGGACGCGAGCTCGCGATCGCGCCCGGCGAGACCAAGGACGCCAAGGACGGCGATCTCATCAGCGTCGACCTGTTGCGCGGCCGCGGCTATGGCCTGCCCGCCGGCCGCGTGAAGGAGCGCTACGGCTCGGTCGCGACCGAGAAGGCGATCAGCCTGATCGCGATCCATGCCCACGAGATCCCGATGGACTTTTCGGCCGCAGCCGTCGCCGAGGCCGAAGCCGCACAGCCGGCGAACCTGAAGGGGCGCGAGGATTGGCGCGAGCTGCCGCTGATCACGATCGACCCGCCCGATGCGAAGGATCATGACGACGCGGTTCATGCCGAGCCGGATCCCGATCCGGGCAATGCCGGCGGCTTCATCCTTCACGTTGCGATCGCCGACGTCGCCTATTATGTCCGGCCGGGCTCGGCGCTCGATCGCGATGCACTGGTCCGCGGTAACTCGGTGTACTTCCCCGACCGCGTCGTGCCGATGCTGCCGGAGCGCATCTCCAACAATCTCTGTTCTCTCGTTCCCGGCGAAGCGCGCGGCGCGCTCGCGGTGCGCATGGTGATCGGGGCCGACGGACGCAAGCGCTCGCACTCGTTCCACCGCGTGCTGATGCGCTCGGCCGCGAAACTGTCTTATGCGCAGGCCCAGGCCGCGATCGACGGCAAGCCGGACGACGTCACCGGCCCCCTGCTCGAGCCGATCCTCAAGCCGCTCTATGCCGCCTATGAGGTCGCCAAGCGGGGCCGCGACGCCCGCGATCCGCTCGACCTCGACATCCCCGAGCGCAAGATCCTCCTGAAGAAAGACGGCACCGTCGATCGCGTCGTCGTGCCGGAGCGCCTCGACGCGCACAAGCTGATCGAGGAGTTCATGATCTCGGCCAACGTCGCCGCGGCCGAGCTGCTGGAGAAGAAGGCGCTGCCGCTGATCTACCGCGTGCATGACGAGCCGACGGTGGAGAAGATCCATGCGCTGCAGGAGTTCCTGAAAACGCTCGACGTGCCCTTTGCCAAATCAGGCGCGCTCAGGCCGTCGCTGTTCAACCGCGTGCTGACGCTCGTCGCCGGCCAGGACTACGAGCATCTCGTCAACGAAGTGGTGCTGCGCTCGCAGGCGCAGGCGGAATATTCGACCGACAATTACGGGCATTTTGGCCTGAACCTGCGCCGCTACGCGCATTTCACCTCGCCGATCCGCCGCTACGCCGATCTCGTCGTGCATCGCGGGCTATTGCGCGCGCTGAACCTCGGCGACGGCGCCCTGCCCGACAGCGAGACGCCGGATCATCTCGCCGAGGTCGCGGCGCAGATTTCGGTGACCGAGCGCCGTGCGATGAAAGCCGAGCGCGAGACCGCCGACCGGCTGATCGCCCATCACCTCGCCGACCGTGTCGGCGCCACCTTCCAGGGCCGCATTTCCGGCGTCACCCGCGCCGGCCTGTTCATCAAGCTCGATGAGACCGGCGCCGACGGCCTGGTTCCAATCCGCACCCTCGGCACGGAATATTTCGACTATGACGAGACGCGCCACGCGCTGATCGGCCAGCGCAGCGGTGCCATGCACCGGCTGGGTGACGTCGTCGACGTGCGTCTGGTAGAAGCTCAGCCAGTCGCCGGCGCATTGCGCTTCGAGTTGCTGACGCAGGCCGACGTCCTGGTGTCGCGCCACGGCCGCCGCGACCGGTCGAAGAGCAAGACCACCATCAAGGCGAAGAGCAAGGCGTCGAAACCGGGCAGGTCCGAAGCCCGGCCGACGCGCAAGGAAAAAAGCTCGAAGGCAGGGGCAAAACGCAAGCCCGGCACATCGAAGAAAGGCAGATCATGGACGCCATGAGTTCAACGCCCCGCGCAGTGCCGCAACCTTTACCACAGACTTGGACGCGTGACGCCGGCGCCGCCGAGAAGCGCGACGTCTGGACCGCGATGAAGCGCGGCCTGCGCGGCCGGTGTCCGCGCTGCGGCGAGGGCAGACTGTTCCGCGCCTTCCTGAAGGTTGCCGACAAGTGCGATCGCTGCGGCCAGGATTTTTCCGGCCACCGCGCCGATGATCTTCCCGCCTATCTCGTCATCGTCATCGTCGGCCACATCATCGTGCCGCTGGTGCTCTCGGTCGAGACCAACTACGCGCCGCCGGTGGCGCTGCAGCTTGCGATCTATCTGCCGGTCACCCTGATCTCGTCGCTCGCTTTGCTGCAGCCGGTCAAGGGCGCCGTCGTCGGGCTGCAATGGGCCTTCCGCATGCACGGCTTCGACGACGCTCCAGTGGACGGCATTCCGCCGGTGTGAGCGATCGGGCGATCAACGAACAAGAAAAAGCGGGGAGGACATGAGCGACACGGCACAGGCGACCAGCGCGCCGGCGGGCAAGCCCGCCGAGAAGGAAGCAGACCACCACCCCTATACCAAGCCGCGCGATGCCGCGACCCTGATCCTGGTCGATCGCAGCAGCGCGGTGCCGAAGGTGCTGGTCGGCAAGCGCCACGACAAGGTCGTGTTCATGCCCGGCAAGTTCGTGTTCCCCGGCGGCCGCGTCGACAAATCAGATCATCGCATTCCGGTCGCGGCCCCCATGCCGGCCGAGCTCGAAGCCAACCTGTTCAAGGGCAAGCCGCAGACCACGGCGTCGCGCGCGAAATCGCTGGCCGTCGCAGCGATCCGCGAGGCCTGCGAAGAGACGGGTCTCTGCCTGGGACGCAAGGTCGACGGCCCCGCCCCGAAGCTCGACGGGCCATGGACGCCTTTCTCCGAGGCCGGCCTGCTGCCCGATCCCTCGGGCCTGTACCTGATCGCCCGCGCCATCACCCCGCCCGGCCGCATCAAGCGCTTCGACACCCGCTTCTTCACTGCCGACGCCTCCGCGATCACGCATCGCGTCGAGGGCGTCATCCATGCCGATGCCGAACTGGTCGAGCTGGTCTGGGTCGAACTCGGCTCAAAACCGCTGGCCGATTTGCATCCGATGACCAGGAACGTCCTCAACGAACTCGACCGCCGCCTCGCCACCGGCCCGCTGCGCCACGACGCCCCGGTGCCGTTCTTCCACTTCTACGGCGGCAAGATGCAGAAGGACGTGCTGGGCGAGTGAGCTGAGAGGTATTAGACTGACTGCGTTCATTGTGGAGCCCATCCATGAAGCAGTCACTTCGCCTTCTGCTCGCCTCTGCCGCATTGTTCACGCTGGCTTCGCCCTCGGCTCACGCCGATCTCGACGTCCCTGCCTTGAAATCGACGATCGCGGCCTCGCTCGAACGCGACTACCCGGCGCTCGACGTGCTCTACAAGGATCTGCACGCTCATCCCGAGCTCGCCTTCCAGGAGGTCAAGACCGCGGCGAAGCTCGCGGAGGCGATGCGCAGCCTCGGCTTCGAGGTCACCGAGAAGGTCGGCAAGACCGGCCTCGTGGCGCTCTATCGCAATGGCGACGGACCGACCATCATGGTGCGCACCGAGCTCGATGCGCTGCCAATGGAGGAGAAGACCGGCCTGCCCTATGCGAGCCGCGACAAGGCCAATTGGAACGGACGCGAGACCTTCGTCGCCCATAGTTGCGGCCACGACGTGCACATGGCGAGCTGGATCGGCACGGCCAGGACGCTCATCGGCCTCAAGGACAAGTGGAAGGGCACGCTGATGTTCATCGCCCAGCCGGCTGAGGAAACCGTCGAAGGCGCCAAGGCGATGATCGACGATGGGCTGTTCACCCGCTTCCCCAAGCCCGATGTCGGCTTTGCGTTGCATGATGGCGGCTTCGGCCATGGTTACGTCGCCTATCGCGTCGGCATCGGCTCGTCCAACCAGGATGGCCTGTTCATTCGCTTCCACGGCCGCGGCGGCCACGGCTCGGCGCCGCAGACCACCATCGATCCGGTGATGATGGCGGCGCGCTTCGTCGTCGACGTACAGAGCGTGATCAGCCGCGAGAAGGACCCGACCGAGTTCGGCGTCGTCACCGTCGGCGCGATCCACAGCGGCACCGCCGGCAACATCATTCCGGACGAGGCGATCGTGGTCGGCACCATCCGGAGTTTCAAGCCGGAGGTGCGCGCCAAGATCCTCGCCGGCGTCGAACGAACGGCGAAGGCCGTGGCTGCGATGGCCGGCGCAGCGCCGCCCGACATCGATCTGACCGAAGGCGCAAAGGCGGTCATGAACGACGCCGCGGTCGTTGCGGCGGCCGAGCCGGTGCTGAAGGCGGCCTTCGGCGACAAGTTCAGGACGTCGCCGCCCGGAACGGCCAGCGAAGACTATTCGGAATACGTCAAGGCCGGCGTCCCCTCGATGTTCTTCAACATCGGCGTCTACGATCCCGACCGCGTCGTCGCCGCGCGCAATGGCGGCCCGCCCCTGCCGTCCAACCACTCGCCCCTGTTCGCACCCGTGCCGAAGCCGACCATCGAGACCGGCGTCACCGCGATGACGCTCGCCGTGCTGTCGGCGTTCGATGCGCGCACCCGGGGGCATTGAGCGAAAAGACACAGCTCTCGTCATTGCGAGGAGCGCAGCGACGAAGCAATCCAGAGTCCTCGCGCAGCCCTGGATTGCTTCGCTGCGCTCGCAATGACGGAGTTTGTCTCTCAGTCCGGGCCAAATCAGCAAATCGTTCTGGGTATCGTGACTGGCGCAGTCACGCACAGTTCCCATCTATTTCTTCCAGCGTAATCATCGCGGACGATCCTCCATGCCTCCCCGTCAACTCAAGCTCGGCGCCTTCATGCGCCCGGTCTCGATCCACACCGGCGCGTGGCGCTATCCCGGCGCCTGGCCGGACGCCAACTTCAATTTCCAGCACATCAAGCAGCTGATCCGCAAACTGGAGGCCGGCAAGTTCGACGCCTTCTTCATGGCCGATCATCTCGCCGTGCTGAACATGCCGATCAACGCGCTGAAGCGCAGCCACACGGTGACCTCGTTCGAGCCGTTCACGCTTCTCTCGGCGCTGTCGGCGGTCACCGAGAACATCGGCCTGGTCGCGACGGGTTCGACCACCTTCGACGAGCCCTATCACGTCGCCCGCCGCTTCGCTTCCCTCGACCATCTCTCCGGCGGGCGTGCGGGATGGAACATCGTCACCACGTCGAATCCCGATGCCGCGCTGAATTTCGGGCTCGACGATCACATGGAGCATGCCGAGCGCTACAAGCGGGCGCGCGAGTTCTATGACGTCGTCACCGGCCTGTGGGATTCCTTCGCCGACGATGCCTTCGTGCGCGACGTCGAGAGCGGGCTGTTCTTCGATCCCGACAAGATGCATGTGCTCGACTACAAGGGCAAATATCTGAAGGTCCGCGGCCCGCTGAACATCGCCCGCCCCGTTCAGGGCTGGCCGGTGATCGTGCAGGCCGGCGCCTCCGAGGACGGCAGGCAGCTCGCGGCCGAGACCGCGGAGGCCGTATTCACCGGCGGCGGCAGCCTAGCCGATGGAAAGACACTCTATGCCGACATCAAGGGCCGCATGGAGAAGATCGGCCGTGATCCGGAGCATCTGAAGATCCTGCCCGGCGCCTTCGTCGTGGTCGGCGACAGCGTCGAGGAGGCCAAGGAGAAGCGCGCGCTGCTCGACAGCATGGTGCACTACGACAGCGCCATCGCCTCGCTCTCGGTCATCCTCGGCACGGACGCCTCCGGCTTCGATCCGGACGGGCCGCTGCCTGATATCCCCGAGACCAACGCCTCCAAGAGCGGCCGCCAGCGTCTGGTCGACGTCGCCGCGCGCGACAGGCTGACGGTGCGCCAGCTCGCTCAGCGGGTCGGCGGCTATGGCGGGCTGTCCTTCGTCGGCACGGCGAAAAGCATCGCCGACCAGATGCAGGACTGGCTGGAGAGCCGCGGCTCCGACGGCTTCAACATCATGTTCCCGTACCTGCCGGCCGGCCTCGACGACTTCGTCGACAAGGTGATTCCCGAGCTGCAGCGCCGCGGGATCTTCCGAAGGGAGTATGAGGGGCCGACATTGCGGGACAATCTCGGCCTGCCCCGGCCGAAAAACCGCTTCTTCGAGGGCTAGGAGCGCAGATTCTGGCCGGCAAACCTTGACTTTGGGGCCCGGCTGGGTAGGTTGCCGGCCAACGGCGCCCCCTCTTTGGCCGGTGCCCACCCCGATCCCGATTCCAGAGGTTCAAGACATGGCCAAAGCGGTCACCATCAAGGTCAAGCTCGTGTCGACGGCCGACACCGGCTTCTATTACGTCGCCAAGAAGAACTCGCGCACCATGACCGACAAGATGGTCAAGAAGAAGTATGACCCGGTCGCGCGCAAGCATGTCGAATTCCGCGAAGCCAAGATCAAGTAAGATCGCGGTCTGCTGCGACTTCAACGGGGCCGTTTCGGCCCCGTTTTTTATTGGGCACTTCGTCCCTACAAGCGATCCGTTCACACCGGTAATATTCGCGGATCAGTTGAATTTGGGTTCCCGTCGTAAGGAACCATCAACCAAAGCCATGCAATTTTGGGGTAGCGAAGCACCCATCCGAAAGGGGCGCCTCCTCCGTGTTCACCCAGCTTACCGGGCCCCAGCAATGACCGACCTCCAGACTTTGCAATCCCGTCTCGACTTCATCGGCATCGACCATGCCACCCGGGAGAGCCTGCGGGAGCTGCGGCCGCTGATCGGCAAGGTGCTGCCCGGCCTGCTCGACCAGTTCTATGCCCATGTCGGCAAGTACCCGCATCTGGCCCAGATGTTTTCCAGCCAGGCCGCGATGCGGCACGCCAAGCAGGCCCAGCTCGACCATTGGATGTCGCTGGCGACCGCCCAGTTCGACGATGCCTATGTGAAGTCCGTGACCCGGATCGGCCAGGCCCATAACCGGATGGGACTGGAGCCGCGCTGGTACATCGCCGGCTATTCGCTGATCATGACCGGCCTGCAGAGAGCGATCGAGACCGAGGTCTCGGACGGCTGGTTTGGCGGACAGGCGGCACGCGAGAAGAAGGCCGCGCTGCAGGCCGCGATCACCAAGGCGGCGATGATCGACATGGATCTGGCGATCTCGGTCTATCTCGACGCCGCCAAGACCGAGCAGCACGTCGTCATGCAGCGCATGGCCGACGAGTTCGAGGCGACCGTCGGCCAGATCATCAACAAGGTTCATGGCGACGCGCGAGCGCTCGAGGTCTCGGCCAACACCCTGACCAAGACCGCCGAGCAGACCCAGCAATTGTCGAGCAGCGCGGCTTCGGCCTCCGGCCAGGTGTCGTCCAACGTGCAGTCGGTCGCCTCGGCCGCCGAGGAGATGACCTCCTCCGTCCACGAGATCGGCCGCCAGGTCACGGCATCGACATCGATCGCCAAGGAGGCCGTGCGCCAGATCGAGCAGACCGACGTCGGCATCAGCGAGCTGTCGCGCACCGCCGAGCGCATCGGCGACGTGTTGAAGCTGATCACCTCGATCGCCGCGCAGACCAACCTGCTGGCGCTCAACGCCACCATCGAGGCGGCCCGCGCCGGAGATGCCGGCCGCGGCTTCGCCGTGGTGGCCTCCGAGGTCAAGGCGCTGGCGTCGCAGACCGCCAAGGCCACCGAGGAGATCGGCCAGCAGATCGAGGGCATCCAGGGCGCGACCCAGTCCTCGGTCGCGTCGATCAAGCAGATCGGCGGCACCATCCAGCAGATTTCGGAAATCGCCGCCGGCATCGCCGCGGCCGTCCAGCAGCAGGGCGCCGCCACAGGGCAGATCTCGCGCAACGTCCAGGAGGTCGCCGGCGGCACCGCCCGCGTCGCGGGCAACGTCTGCGACGTCAGCAAGGGCGCCAACGCCACCGGCAGCGCCGCCTCGCAGGTGCTGGAGTCGGCCCATTCGCTGTCGCGCGAGAGCGACCGGCTGAAGGCGGAGTTGGACGCGTTCCTGCGCAAGGTCCGCGCAGCCTAGCTGCGTTCAGTCATCACAGGGCGGATCGCGCTGCGGCATCCGCCCTGTGCCATACCGGACGGGAAACTACATCCCGTGGCTGGAGAACACCGCCGAGCAGCTCTTGCTCAGCTTCGCCCGGTTCTGCGTCAGACAGTTCTGGACCGCGAAATCGTCGCCGAGCTGACTGCGGCAGAAGCGCTTGGCGTCGGGTGCGCACGCCTTCTGCTCCTGCGGCGTACCCATGTGGCCCTGGGCCAGCGCGAATGACGGCAGAACGGACAGCGACACTGCAAACGCGAACATCAGCTTCTTCATCGGGGTTCCTCCTTGGGACCAGACAAACGCCAGCCGCGCCGGTCGGTTCCGGCGGAGTTTTAACGGAGGACAGCAGCGATCAATGCTGCCCGACGCCCGGACGGTATCATCGCAAGCCTCTGCCGCATGATCGCCAGCATGACGCACGCCACTCGGGACAGATTGCGGCATCATCAGGGCGGCTCATGCTGATCCGCCCTGCCGACGATCGCCACGATGTGCGATGCTTTCGCGCAACTACATCAAGCCGCGCGACGTCATGAGATACGCCGTGCTTTCCTTCAGCCGTTGAAGCGCGCGGTGCGCGGCGATGTGGTCGATATCAGTTCGACTACATCCGATATCCTTCAGTTGCGCCTCGCTCAGATCGGCCAGATCGAGTCTCATTCGCCTGCGCATGCGACTTTCCTGAACCGCGCACCAATATCGCCTCAGCCAGCCGAGCAATCCCGGCGCTGCTCCGCCCGGCGGGCCGGCGGCGTCCTTTTCCGACACGGCGTCACGCGGCACCGCGACGGACGGAGCCGGTCGCGGCGCGGCTGGCGCGCTACGAACGGCGTTCGTCGCAGCGTCCACGGGGTGATCGAGACCGAGACGCGCGGCGTCGCGCACGATCTCGGCAGTGAGGTTGGCCTGGAGATTGGTCTGGGGCGGCATCGCATGCTCCTGCTGGATGGTGCCGGCAGGACGCATGGCCAAACAAAAGGCCCCGTCCGATGCCGGCGGGGCCTGTGGAATGATCGTGTCGTCGAAGACTTAGCGCACGACTCCTCCCACGCCCCGATTGCGGCGGGCCGTATGTTTGCGGTTGGAGTTGCGCACGACGTTGATCATCGTCAGCATGTACCATGGAGATTGCGCCGGATCAAGGCATGTAGTTCCTGCGCTCGCAGATGGGCACCTATGCGAGGCTTGTGTTCTGCCAAACTCTGCGCACACGACGTTTCCGGCAGAATGGTTTCCGGAGAGAAGCGCGATCTCACCGCCATCATTGCGAGCGCAGCGAAGCAATCCAGAGTCCTGTGCGGGACCCTGGATTGCCTCGCTCACGCTCGCAATGACGTCGCGGCGACGATCTTGGCCTCTTGGTCGACTGTCCCGGCGTCGCCACGCCCGTGACCGACTACATTCCCCGACGCAAGACGCCGCCCGGATATGGATCATCCCTCAACCCATCGAGCGTCCGCAGCGCGGCGATGTGTTCGATCTCGGCACGGGTGATGCCGATGTCGGTGAGCTCGCGTTCGCTCAGCTCGTTCAGGCTTGCCCGCACATGCTCGCGGCGTTGCCGCGCCTGGATGGCCCGCCAGCACCGGCCGATCAGGCGGATGATCGGCCATGTCGGCGTGACCGGCGGGCCGGCCGCGTCCTTTTCCGACAACACCTCGCGCAACGCAGCGATCGACGCTTCGGACTGCGTCACTGGCTGCAAGCTGCCGATCGCGCCCGTGACTGACGCGATCGAGAGATCGACGTTGACCCCTGACACGTGCCCGGCATCGATCGTCGAATGAGTCTGGTGGGGTGGCATCTATCGCTCCTGCTGTTGTGCCGGCAGGACGCGTGGCCAAACAAAAGGCCCCGTCCGATGCCGGCGGGGCCTGGTGAGAAATCGTGTCGTCGAGATCCTAGCGCACGACTCCTTCCACGGCCCGTCCGAAGCGGGTCATGTGGTTGAGAATGAAAACGCACGAGGATTTCGTCATGGCATGGAGATACCACGGCGCGCATACAACGGCAAGCGACATGTCGGCGTCACGCATCCTGAAGGCGAGTTGTTGATTTTCCGCCACACGCGCCGGCGTCGTTCGCGTCCCTGCCGGCGTACGCGATCAAACAAAGCTTGTAGATGCGCGGGCAGATGACGTCAGCGTCATCCGCCCACCACGAACAGATACAAGATGGCGGATCACGCTGCGCTGATCGGCCATCTTCCGATCAGTAGCCGAGAAACTCCTCGAAGCGAACCGCCTGTCGGGGGACGCCGACCGCCGCCAGCAGCTTGAGCATCGCGTCGACCATCGCCGCCGGTCCGGCGACGTAGTAGATCGGAGCGAGCGGATCGGAAATGTGCCGGCGCAGCATCGCTTCATCGATCGGTCCGGCTTCGAAAACCCCGTCGTTTGCTGTGGCTTCCGTGATTGTCGCCACCAGCCGGAAGCCCGGGATCGTCCGGTCCATTTCCCCCATTTCGGCAAGGAACGCGGCGTCCTGCAGCCGCCGGTTTGCATAGAACAGCGTGATGTCGCGTGACAGCCTCGCCCGCGCGGCGGACCTCGCCATGGCCACGAATGGCGTGATGCCGATGCCGCCGGCGATGAAGACCGCGGGCCGCGCCGGGTCGGCATGCAGGGTCATCTGGCCGCCCACGGCGGAGACGCGAACCACGCCGTTCTCCGACAGCGCCTTCAGGCTATGCTTGAACGCGCTGTCGCCGATCCTGGTCGCGATCAACAGGTCCGGCTCGTCGGGCGCGCTCGCAATCGTGAACGTGCGCGACTGGCCCGCCAGGGTGAAGACGGCCGACTGGCCGGCCACGAAGGTGAAGCCCGCCGGTTTGGCGAAACGAAAGGCCGTGGTGTTCTTGGCCACCGTTTCCTTGCCGATCAGCGGCACGTCGAAGCTCGCCTGCCCCGCGCGCTGCAGCCGCCCGGTCATTTGCAGGCCGTCACGCATGTTCAGACCGAGCAGGACCAGATTGACCGCCCCCGCGAGCAGCTCGATCGCCTGCACCGCGTAGAACACCGTGTCGAACTCGCCGGCCTTCGCCCTCGACGCAAGGAACAGCGCAGCCGGGATCAGGACGAGCAGCCCGTTTGCGGCAATGAAGGGCATGCGCTTGAGCTTGGTGCCGACGCGGCCCGTTCGGACGCCTTTCGCGAGCGCGAGGCCCGACCCTCCGGTCGCCGCCAGCGCCGGAATGAGCAGGAGAAAGCCCCAGGGGATGGCTGATTTGACGGCCACGATCAGCGCCTTCGATCCCAACAGCTCGCTCAGGGCCGTGAATGTCCAGAACGTCGCGATGGTCAGGATGGCAAGGGTACCGGCAATGGGATGAATGATCTTCTTCACGAGCGGAACCTTTCAATCAGGCGCACGCGGTCGCGCCGACGGCTGCGGCAGGCAGACCGAACGGCCGGTGCGCGGACGGGGACAGAGGCGATCGGGTGGCTCCACCGGGCGCACAATCCGCCACGTGGCCGCGGGGCCACCTTCGGCGTTTGCTTTGACCCGGAAGATCCTTATGAGATCCGATCGTCTCCAAACTGCACAATTGACATTATGATGTCAAGTTAGATATATGGTTCCATATGAGCAACAATAACCGAGGCATGATCGACGCCGTGACCAACCTCATCCTCGAGATGTTCCGCGCGAACAATCTCACCCTCGTCTGGGGCGACCGCCTCGTCGCCCCGCTCGGGCTGACGAGCGCCCGATGGCAGATCCTGGGCGCGATCGTCTATGCCGGCCGGGCCGAACCCGTGGCGTGGCTTGCCCGGGACCTCGGCGCCAACCGCCAGAACGTGCAGCGCATCGTCAACGATCTCGCGAGCGAAGGCCTGGTCGCGTTCGAACCCAATCCGCATCATAAGCGGGCACAGCTCGTGGTGCTCACGCCGAAGGGCCGGAAGGTCTATGAGGCGGCCATCGGACTCTACGAGCCCAGGATCAAGTCGCTCACCGAGGGTCTCGCGCTCAAGGACATCGAGACGGCGCGCCGGGTGATGGCGGCGCTGCGGACGAAACTGGAAGTGGCCACCGGAAATGAGGACTGACCTCTTGGCCAGCAGGGAGGATCGCTCTGGCGACATCCCCACTGTTTGGACAGAACTCGTCGGACGGGATGGCGCGAGCACGATCCGCCGCCTACCACGAACGACGAACAAGCTGGCGGATCACGCTGCGCTGATCCGCCTACGCACTTCGAGCCGCCATGAAACGACTTGAAACGAACTCAGCCAACAATGCCGAAACCCCTCCCAGGCTTCCCATCACCAGAACGTTGACCCGAACGTCGAGCGCCTCAAGGATCGAGACCCCGACAAAAATCAGCACACCGGTCACTACGGCCACGCATAGCGGTTTCATCATGCCCTCCTCTGGATCCTAGTTGGCCTCAGCCTGGCGCCGCGCGTCACCCAGCATCAGCAGGGCCAACAATGCGAGTGGCCCGGCAATCGCGGCGGCCCACAACCATCGCCGGGATGATCTGTTGCGTTCGGCCGCCATGGCCGATGCGAGCGGAAGCGATCCGATCGACACGATCATGAAAACCCACCAAGCCATGGCCATGCTCCCGATCTTCGCCCGAAGCTTAGCACGACGGCCGTTCGCTCGATCGAACCTCATCGAAAGTGAGTTCGCCTCGTTTCGGTCACGAAATCGGCTGGCAATTGCCGCATGACACAAGGCGCCGGTCTCGGTCTGCCATTCGCAGGGCGCGCCGTCGCGTCACGCCCACAATTTCAGTCGCCGGACAAGGCCGGGCGGACGACCGCAGCGCTGCCGAAAAACTCATTTGTCTCGCTCGTTCAACCGGATCTCTTCCGTCAGAAGGCGGCGGCGCAAAATTCTTCTTTCGTATTTTCGGAAATCATGCTATCTCCCTTGCATCCCACCTCGCCATGAGGGGCGTATCGCGATCGTCACGAACGAGAGGTGGGCTGCGGTGGGCGTGTCGGGATGCAGCGTGGCTTGTCCGCGCCGACGAACATCCTGGTGCGCACGGTGAAGCCGTGTGGTCCTGGCCTCCCGACGCTGAGGCCAAGTCGGCGCCGCGACGAGCGTGCTGACGACGGGGGCAAGAACGCCGGTCCCCGGGGAGAGCGCGGAGTAAGCCGTAAAGCCATCGCGCAGGGAGGGCCGGATGTCCGGTTCGTACCTGTGGTTCTGCCGCGTGCTTTTTGTTGCACGCGGACCATGGGTGCGACCAGCACCCGGCCTTCCCTGCGCCCTCTGTTCTCGAAGAGGGTTTCGACCGGCAAAGCTCGGGCGCGGATGCGCGGCGAGGACGAATGAGCTCGCTTCGATGGGTCCGACGGTGAATGCGACACCCATAGCTGTCATCGTCCGCGAAAGCGAACGATCCAGTACGCCGCGGCGCCTCGGTGAACCGCGATGTCTCTGGAATACTGGATCACCCGCTTTCGCGGGTCATGACAGCGGAGGGTCTCATGCCCAGCCGTCGCGAACGTCAGACTCGCCCGCCCGTCAGCGCCCGCGGCCGTCCTTCGAGACGCACGCCTCCGGCGTGCTCCTCAGGACGAGGGCTGTGGTCATGGTGAAATCTTGAGAGAGCTCAGATGGAGCTTGGCGCAGCTCTCACCCCTCTCCATGAACACGCCTCTCGGCGTGTTCATGGTCCGGTGTGCAGTGCCTCGGCTTTTGCCCCCCATGCTGAGGAGCGCCGCTTGCGGCGCGTCTCGAAGCACGAGGCCCGGAATGGCACGATGGCAGACGCAGGGGATGCACGGGCGGCAACTTCGGCCAACGAAGGAAAGCACAGAGCCGCCCTGCCCCTCAGCGGCCGCGGCCGGCGGCCTGCGGCAGGAACGGCGCCGGCGGATGCACCGGGGCGATCGCGACCACGCGGTTGCGGCCCTCGTTCTTGGCGCGGTAGAGCGCGACGTCGGCGCGCTTCATCACGTCGGCGATCGGCTCGCCCTTCTGCTCCAGGGTCGACAGCCCGATCGAGGTCGTGACCTCGATGCGCTTCTCGCCCTTGTGCACCGAGAACGGCTCGTTGGCGACCGAGCGCCGCAGCCGCTCGGCGACCATGCCTGCGACGTGCAGGTCGGTCTCGGGCATCACGATCACGAACTCCTCGCCGCCATAGCGGCAGGCGAGATCGATGCCGCGGATCGACTTGCGCACGCGCACCGCGAACTCGCGCAGCACGTCGTCGCCGGCATCATGGCCGTAATTGTCGTTGATCGACTTGAAGTAGTCGATGTCGAGCATCATCAGCGCCAGCGGCTTGCCGCGGCTCGCGGCCTGGTCGGCCAGGGTCGCCAGATGCGTCTCCATGTAGCGGCGGTTGTGCAGGCCGGTCAGCCCGTCGGTGATCGCCATCTCGATCGAGTTCTGCACGTTGTCGCGCAGGTGGTCGGTGTAACGGCGCTTGCGGATCTGGGTGCGCGCACGCGCGAGCAGTTCGTTCTTGTCGACCGGCCGCAGCAAATAGTCGTTGACGCCGATCTCCAGGCCGCGCAGCAGCCGCGAATTGTTCTCGGCCTCGGCAATGGCGAGGATCGGCACGTGACGGGTGCGCTCCAGCGAGCGCA
The DNA here is from genome assembly GCF_051168495.1 of Bradyrhizobium oligotrophicum. Classification (GTDB taxonomy): domain Bacteria; phylum Pseudomonadota; class Alphaproteobacteria; order Rhizobiales; family Xanthobacteraceae; genus Bradyrhizobium; species Bradyrhizobium oligotrophicum_A. The sequence goes on from NZ_JBNPVB010000012.1 coordinate 144,879, forward strand.
ACTGGCTGCACAGCCGCAGGCCGTCGAAATCGGTGAGATCGAGCGAGACGATGACGAGGTCGTAGTTGCCCTCGGCGGCGTTGAATACGGCTTCCGCCGGATGAATCTCGACGTCGACGGTGTGATCGGTGGCGAGCATCGGCCCCAGCCGTTCGTAGGACGACGCGCGGTCGTCGACGAGCAGAATCCTGCCGCCACGGCCGGTGTCGGCCACGGCATTGCGCTCGGGCGCCTGCACGCCGATCTCGAGCGAGGTGAGCGCGCGCATGCGCAGTTCGTCGGTCATCATCTTGAGCCGCGTCAGCGAGCGCACGCGCGCGATCAGCACGACGTCGGACACCGGCTTGGTCAGGAAATCATCGGCGCCGGCCTGCAGCCCGCGCACGCGATCCGACGGGCTGTCGAGCGCCGTCACCATGACGACCGGAATGAAATGCGTCACCGGATTCGACTTCAGCCGGCGGCAGACCTCGAAGCCGTCCATGTCGGGCATCATGACGTCGAGGAGGATGAGGTCGCATTCGGCGCGCTGGCAGATTTGCAGCGCCTCGGCACCATTCGAAGCGGTCAGCACGTCGAAATATTCGGCCGACAGACGCGCCTCCAACAGCTTGACGTTGGCGGGGACGTCATCAACGACGAGGATGCGCGCGGACACTGGAAATACTCCTTAGCCAATAAAGCGTCGTACCGTTTCAATGAATTTTCCGACCGAAATCGGTTTAGAAAGATAGGCTTCGCAGCCACCCTCGCGGATGCGCTCCTCGTCGCCCTTCATCGCAAAGGCCGTCACTGCGACCACCGGTATGGCACGCAGGTCGGGATCGTCCTTGATCCAGCGCGTGACCTCCAGGCCCGAGACCTGCGGCAGCTGGATGTCCATCAGGATCAGATCAGGACGGGTCCGGCGCACGATGTCGAGCGCCTCCACGCCACTGGAGGTGCCCGACGTCTGGTATCCGTGGGCCTCCAACAGATCGCGAAAGAGCTTCATGTTGAGCTCGTTGTCCTCCACGATCAGGACGGTCTTGCCCATCCGCCCCTCCGAATCACTGACACCCGACTGCCCTCCGGGGGACGCCTGTCCACCGCAACCGATCTAATTCAAACTAGCCCTAGATTCGTTCAAAGCAGTTAAGTCGGTATTCCATCTTTGCCCGAGATGGTTTCCACTTGCTTGAACCCGCTCCGAAGACTCGGGCATGGTGGATGCAAGGTAGACACGACAAGTTAATGGAAAGGCAAATGCACCGTTGAAAAAGCCCGTTCGGAATCCGCGCGAAGTCGCTGAAATCGTTGCAGTTCAGGCCCTCTCTTTCCTGGCCGGGGAGCCGGAGCGGCTGGGCCGTTTCCTGGCCGAGACCGGGATTGGGCCGGAAACGCTGCGATCCTCGGCGGCCGATCCGAATTTCCTGGTCAGCGTGCTCGATTTCGTCCTGCGCGACGACGAGAGCGTAAAGGCTTTTGCCGCCCACTCCAAGTTACATCCGACCAATATCATGGCCGCGCGGCAGGTATTGGGCGACCGACAGTGGGAGCGCGACGTGCCGTGACCACGACAGCGCCAGAGGGAGGGTCGCGCGCGGCCAAGGGGCCGACCTGCTTCTGCCGCGACTGTCTGACCGACCTGGATGTCGGCGCACGCCGTTGCGCCGCCTGCGGCTCGCCCCGGCTGGTCCGTCATCGTTCCCTGCCCGCGCTGACGCTGGCCCATATCGACTGCGACGCGTTCTACGCCACGGTCGAGAAGCGCGACAACCCGGAGGTCGCCGACCGGCCCGTGATCATCGGCGGCGGCAAGCGCGGCGTGGTGTCGGCCGCCTGCTACATTGCCCGCACCTATGGCGTGCGGTCGGCGATGCCGATGTTCAAGGCGCTGGAGCTGTGCCCCGGGGCTGCGGTGATTCGCCCCGACATGGCGAAATATGTCCGTGTCGGCCGCGAGGTGCGGCAGGCGATGCAGGCGCTGACGCCGCTGGTCGAGCCGCTGTCGATCGACGAGGCGTTCCTGGATCTGGCCGGCACCGAGCGCGTCCACGGCATGATCCCGGCCAAGGTCCTGGCGCGATTCGCCCGCGAGATCGAGCAGACGGTCGGCATCACCGTCTCGGTCGGGCTGTCCTGCAACAAGTACCTCGCCAAGATCGCCTCCGATCTCGACAAGCCGCGCGGCTACGCCGCCCTCGACCAGGAGGAGGCGAGGCAGATGCTGGCGGACAAGCCGGTCGGCTTCATCTTCGGCGTCGGCCCCGCCACCCAGCAGCGGCTGGCGCAGCACGGCTTCCGTACCATCGCAGACCTGCAGCGCGCCGACGAGATCGAGCTGATGAAGCAGTTCGGCGGCGACGGCCGGAGGCTGTGGCGGCTGGCGCGCGGCATCGACGATCGCAAGGTGGTGGCCGACCGCGGCGCCAAGACGATCTCCAGCGAGACCACCTTCGACACCGACATCCGCGACTATACGACCCTGGAAAAGACGCTGTGGCGGCTGTCGGAGAAGGTGTCGTCGCGGCTGAAGGCCAGCGAGCTCGCCGGCTCGACCATCACCTTGAAGCTGAAGACCGCGGACTTCCGCCAGCGCACCCGCTCGCAGTCGATCGCGGCGCCGACGCAACTCGCCGGCAAGATCTTCTCGATCTGCAAGGAGATGCTGGCGCGCGAGACCGACGGCACCGCGTTTCGCCTGATGGGCACGGGCGTCAGCGCGCTGCGCCCGGGCTCCGAGGCCTCCGACACCGACATGCTCGACCGCCGCTCGGCGTCAGCGGAGCGCGCGATGGATGCGCTGCGCAAGAAATTCGGTCAGGCCGCGGTGATCCGCGGCATCGCCTATGACGGCCCGGAGCCGACGGAATGACGATACCGTCAATTGCTGCAGGGCTTGCCGTCCTTCGCCTCCTTGACGTCGAACTTGTCGAGCGCGCCGGCGATGACGAAGTCGTTGTAATCGAGCACCAGCGACCGGGAGACGCCGTTCTCGTAGAGCTCGAACGACATCGCATAGACGGGCGTCTGCTCACCCTCCGCCCGCTTGGCATCGCGGTCGTAATAACTGACGGTGACCGGCCAGCGCGTCAGGGTCTTCATCTCGTCGCTGGCGGTCGAGGCATCGGGCTTGGCGACCGTCTTGTCGCCCGGCACGGCCGCGCCGATCACGGTGAGCGTGTTGTAGACCTTCTCGCCATTGTCGGAGCCGTCATAGACCGACAGTTCGAGCAGCGACTTGCCTTCGCGTGCGGCAGCGATGATGCGCTGGATCTGCTCGGTCGGAAACACGGTGGAGCCGTCGAGCGTGAAGGTCTTCGCCTCCGGCTGCTTGAGCTTGACCGTGATGTGATCGCCGGTGCGCTCGGCCATGCCGTCGACCGGGCTGGAGGCTTGGTCGTTCATCCGCGAATCGATCTTGAAGCGATAGCTCTTGCCGGCGCCGTCCTCCCAGGCGGTCGAACGCAGGTCGCTCAGGGTCACCTTGCCCTCGCCGAGATCGAGCTCGGACACCTGGCGGAATTCCGAGGTGTAGCCGTTACAGGCGTTGCCGGAGAAATTGTAGAGGATGCGGCCGCGCGCGCTGTTGACCGGGCTCGATCCGCGCGACTTGACGAGGCTGAGCTCATAGAGCGCCTGATGCGGAAGGAACGGCACCGCGGCCTCGGCCTGCGCCGGACCGAACGCGATCGCCGCGACGGCCAGCGCTCCCATCGACAGTCGAAACGAATGAGCCATGAATTTTCCTCGGGGGACGTATCGTCAAAGCGTCACATTAGAGACCGCTGCATTACGTCGCAACTGCGGCTGCCTCACGGAAACGTGCGCTCGACACACCAAATTCGCGCCGGTCGCTGCGGCTTGCATGTCCCTGGCAACTGCGCCAAACAGGACCGCGGTCCGGCACGGGACCGGCTTTCAGGCGACAGGACGGGGACTTCAGATGGCAGGAACGGTTGAACAGAATCTGGCGGCACAGGGCATCAATTTGCCGGCACCCAAGGCGCCGGTGGCGAATTATGTCCCCTTCGTGCGGACCGGCAACCTGTTGTTCGTATCGGGCCAGGTCTGCCTCGGCGGCGACGGCAAACTGATCGCGGCCGGCAAGCTCGGCGGCCCGGTGTCGCTGGACGACGGCTACGCCGCCGCCAAGGGCTGCGCGGTCAACCTGCTCGCCCAGGTAAAAGCGGCGGTCGGCGACCTCGACAAGGTCGTACGCGTCGTCCGGCTCGGCGGCTTCGTCAATTCCGCCCCCGACTTCCTCGACGGGCCGAAGGTGCTGAACGGCGCCTCCGACCTGATGGTCGCCGCCTTCGGCGACAAGGGCCGCCACGCCCGCACCACCGTCGGCGTGTCGTCGCTGCCGTCCGATGCGGCGGTCGAAGTCGAAGGCGTGTTCGAGGTCGAGTGAGATCGGATTGGAAGAGCATGGACGGGGCGAATGCGCGCACCTGACTGGCTGACGGCCCGCCCCGTCGCCCATCGCGGCCTGCACGATGCGGCCAGCGGCATCATCGAGAACATGCCGGCCGCCGCGCGCGGCGCCGTGGCCGGGAATTTCGCCATCGAATGCGACATCCAGCTGTCCGCGGACGGCGAGGCGATGGTGCATCACGACTACGAGCTCGGGCGCCTCACCGAAGGCTCCGGCCTGCTGATCGACAAGACGGCGGCCGAACTGAAGGCGGTCAGATTCAAGCAGACCGACGAGCGCATGATGACGCTCGGTGACCTCTGCAGCCTTGTCGCCGGGCGCGTGCCGCTGGTGGTCGAGGTCAAGAGCACGTTCCAGGGCGACCGCGGGCTGGTCCGGCGCATGGCCGAGGTGCTCGCGTCCTATACCGGCCCAGTGGTCGGCATGTCGTTCGATCCCGACCAGGTGCGCGCGCTGCGCGAGACCATGCCGAACCTGACACGCGGCATCGTCGCCCAGCGCAGCTATGACGACGGTTATTGGGCCAAGCTGACCCGGGAGCAGCGCGACGGCATGCTGCACCTCAAGCATGGCTTCAGCACCCAGCCGCATTTCGTCGCCTATTGGGTCGAGCAGTTGCCCGCGCCCGCGCCGTGGATCGCGCGCAATGTGTTCGGCTGCCCGCTGCTGAGCTGGACCGTCCGCACCCCCGAGCAGCGCGCGATCGCGGCGCGCCACGCCGATCAGATGATCTTCGAGGGCTTTACGCCGGAGGCATGAGGTCAGCCTTGAAGTCGGTGTTGCAATGCACGATCTTGGGGGGAGCAATCCAGACGCCTCCGCTGAGCGTTCCCAGCCAGTCTGATTTTCAAGGGTTCGATGACCTCACCTGAGATCACGCTCGAAGCCGTTCCCGGGATCAGCGACATCCCCGCTGGCGCCTGGGACGCCTGTGCCAATCCCGGAGGACGCATCCCCCCCGGCTCAAGCGAGGCTTCCGGCCCGGCCTATAACCCGTTCGTCTCTCATGCCTTTTTCTCGGCCTGCGAAGCCTCCGGCTCAGCCGGCCTGCGCACCGGCTGGGCGCCGCGCCATCTGGTGGCGAAGCTGGGCGAGGAAATCCTGGGCGTGGTGCCCTGCTATCTGAAGTCGCACTCGCAGGGCGAATACGTGTTCGACCGCGGCTGGGCCGATGCCTATGAGCGCGCCGGCGGACGCTATTATCCGAAGCTCCAGGTTTCCGTTCCCTTCACCCCGGCCACGGGCCCGCGGCTGCTGATCCGCGCCGACCAGGACCGAGATGTGATCGGAAACGCGCTCGCCCAGGGCCTGAAGGCGCTGTGCGGGATCAGCGAAGCGTCGTCCGTCCACGTCACCTTCGCGCGGCAGTCCGAGTGGCAGCTGCTCGCCGCCCAGGGCTTCCTGCAGCGCACCGACCAGCAGTTCCATTGGCACAACCAGGGCTTTGCGACCTTCGACGACTTCCTGGCCACCATGAACTCGCGCCATCGCAAGGCGATCAAGCGCGAGCGGCGCGACGCGCTGAGCGCAGGCATCACCATCCATCGGCTGACCGGCAAGGACCTCACCGAGGACGCCTGGGACGCGTTCTTCGACTTCTACATGGACACCGGCTCGCGCAAATGGGGCCGGCCCTATCTCAACCGCAAGTTCTTCTCGCTGATCGGCGAGACCATGGCCGACGACGTGCTGCTGGTGATGGCCAGGCGCGACGGCCGCTGGATCGCGGGCGCCATCAACTTCATCGGTTCGGACACGCTGTTCGGCCGCAACTGGGGCGCCATCGAGCACCACCCGTTCCTGCATTTCGAGGTCTGCTACTATCAGGCGGTCGAGTTCGCGATCGAGCGCAAGCTCGCCGTGGTCGAGGCCGGCGCCCAGGGCGAGCACAAGATCGCGCGCGGCTACCTGCCGCAGACCACCTATTCCGCGCACTACATCGCCGACCGCGGCCTGCGCCGCGCCATCGACGACTACCTCAAGCGCGAACGCGCCTATGTCGAGGAGGCCGGCCGCGAGCTGGCCGAGGCCGCGCCGTTCCGCAAGGGCGGCGACGAGCCGTCTTGACCTCCGATGCGTGCCGGTGAGAGTAAGGCGCACAACGAGGAACCGCCGAGGGACTGCCGATGACCGCCTACGATCCCAACAATCCGTTCGCAAAGATCCTGCGCGGCGAATTCCCCTGCGTGAAGGTCTATGAGAACGACCACGTGCTGGCCTTCCTCGACATCATGCCGCGCGTGCCCGGCCATACGCTCGTGATCCCGAAAGCCCCGGCCCGCAACATCCTGGATATCACCGAGGAGGACTATCTCCATGTCGGCCGCGCCGTGCGCACCATCGCCCGCGCCGCCAAGACAGCGTTTGCCGCCGACGGCATCACCGTGCAGCAGTTCAACGAGCATGCCGGCGGACAGATGGTGTTCCATTTGCACGTCCACATCATGCCCCGCCACAACGGCGATTCCCTGCTGCCGCCAGCGAGCCGCAAGGAGGATCCGAAGGTGCTGGAAGACAACGCCGCGAAGCTGATCGCGGCGCTGAAGGGCTGATCAGGAATCGTCGAGCCCGATGTCGAGCGCGGCCGATGAATGCGTGACCCAGCCGACCGAGATCAGATCGACGCCCGCAGCCGCGATCGCCGGCGCGGTGTCGACCGTGATCCGGCCAGACGCTTCGGTGATCGCCCTGCCCCTGGCCATGCCGACGGCGCGTTCGAGGTCCGCCGGCGTCATGTTGTCGAGCAGAACGGCATCGACACCGAGCGCCAGCGCTTCCTCGAGCTGCGCCAGATTGTCGACCTCGACCTCGATCTTCACGAGGTGGCCGGCATGAGCCTTGGCCCTCGTGATCGCCGCCTCGATGCCGCCGGCAATGGCGATGTGGTTGTCCTTGATCAGCACGGCATCATCGAGCCCGAACCGGTGATTGCCACCTCCACCGGCGCGCACCGCATATTTCTCCAGCGCGCGCAGCCCCGGCGTGGTCTTGCGGGTGCAGACGATCTGCGCCCGCGTGCCCTTCACCGCCGCGACCAGCGAGGCCGTCGCCGAGGCGACGCCGCTGAGATGGCAGAGGAAGTTGAGCGCGACACGTTCGCCGGTCAGCAGCGCCCGCGCCGGGCCGCTGATGGTGGCGATGACATCGCCGGGCGTCACGGCGCTCCCGTCGCCTCGGACGATCTCCATGCGGACCTCGGACGAGACCATCTGGAACGCGCAGCGCGCGACGTCGAGGCCTGCGATCACACCGGGCTGGCGCGCCCGCAGCTTCAGCGACGCGTGTTGCTCGCGCGGCACGATCGCATCGGTCGTGATGTCGCCGGCACGGCCGAGATCTTCGAGCAGAGCCATGCGCACCAGCGGCTCATGGAGCAAAGGCGAGAGAGCATTGAGGCTCATGACACGACGCTCCTGATGGATGGACGCTCGCTTTCCGCGATCTCCCGCGCGGCCGTGATCGCAGACGACAGCGTGAGGCTGGACGGCTGCGCAACGACCAACGTGTCCGGGTTGTCGCTGCGGAAATGCGCACCGCGGCTCTCCTCGCGCGCATGGGCGGCAACCGATATCATCAGGCCGACCAGGGCCGGATCGGCCGAGGCCCCTGCCCCCTCCGCAAGCGGGAGAAGGTCTTGGATCGCGGCCGCGATCCCGCTGGCATCTCGCAACACGCCGAGCGCGTCGGACAGCAGCGGCCGCACGGCCGATGGATCGGACGCAGACGGCATCGCCGCGAGCTCGCCCGGCTGGCCTGCGCGATGCGCGGTGCCGGCGATGCTCTCGGCCACCCATTGCGCGCAAACGATCGCCTCCATCAGCGAGTTGCTGGCAAGACGGTTGGCACCGTGCAGGCCGGTACGGCTGGCCTCGCCGCAGGCCCAAAGGCCGTCGACGGAGCTGCGGCCATCATGATCAACCGCAACGCCGCCCATGTGATAGTGCACCGCCGGCCGCACCGGGATGGGATCCGTGGCCGGGTCGATGCCCGCCATGCGGCAGAACGCGCTGATCACCGGATAGCGCGCGGCAAACGCCTTGCCCGGCTTGGTCCGCGCATCGAGGAACACGCGATGGCCCTGCGCACGGCGGCGCCAGACCGCGCGCGCGACCACGTCGCGCGGCGCGAGTTCGGCCCCCGGTTCATCCGCCATGAAGCGCGTGCCGGTTTCGTCGATCAGGACAGCACCGTCGCCGCGGATCGCCTCGGTGAGCAGCGGCAGCGGCCGCGACGGACCGTCGAAGGCGGTGGGGTGAAACTGCACGAATTCGAGATCGGACAGCACGGCCCCGGCCCGCGCCGCCAGCGCGAGGCCTTGGCCGAAACAGCCGGAGGGATTGGTGCTGTCGAGAAAGAGACCGCCGATGCCGCCGGTTGCGATCACGACACGTGTCGTGGCGAGAACGATCGGCTCCTCACCGCGCACGGCGACCACGCCCCGGACCGCATTGTCGGTGACGATCAGCCGCCGCGCCTCGACTCCTTCCAGCAAGGTCACCGAGGGACACCGCCTGACGGCTGCGATCAGCGCGCGCATGATTTCGCGTCCCGTGCCGTCGCCGGTCGCGTGCACGATCCGCTTGCGGCTGTGTGCGGCCTCGAGGCCGAGCCGCCAGCGCCCGTCGGCATGCCGGTCGAACGCGACGCCAAGCTGCGAAAGGCGTTCGACCGCGGCCGGGGCCTCATCGACGATGCGACGCGCGGCGGCCTCGTCGCAAAGGCCGGCGCCGGCTGCGATCGTGTCGGCGAGATGCAGCGCCGGATCGTCATCGTCGCCGACCGCAGCAGCAAGACCGCCTTGCGCCCACATGCTGGAGGCTTCCGCGCCGAGCGGCGACTTCGACAGCAGCACGACCGGTTGAGGCGCGAGATGGAGCGCCGTCATCAGGCCTGCAGCGCCGCCGCCGATGATCACGGGACGGCCGGCAAATTCGGAGAGATCGATGCTCATAGCGCCAGCATCCTTTCCACCGAACGCCGCGCGCGCTCGGCCATCGCGGGATCGATCGTCACCTCGTGCGTGTTGGTCTCGAGCGCAGCGCGGATGTTCTTCAAGGTGATCCGCTTCATGTGCGGGCACAGATTGCAGGGCCGGACGAACTCGATATCGGGGTACATCACCGCGACGTTGTCGCTCATCGAGCACTCCGTCAGCAGCACCACGCGCGCCGGCCGCTTCATGCCGACAAAGTCGGACATCGCCGCCGTCGAGCCGGCGAAGTCGGCTTCCGCCACGACCTCGGGCGGGCATTCCGGATGCGCCAGCACGGTGATATCTGGATGATTGTCACGCAGCGTGCGCACATCCTCGGCGCTGAAGCGCTCGTGAACCTCGCAATGCCCTTTCCAGGCCGTGATCCTCACCTTGGTTTGCGCGGCCACATTGCGCGCGAGATACTCGTCGGGCAGCATGATGACGTGATCCGTGCCGAGCGACTCCACGATCTCCAGTGCATTGCCCGAGGTGCAGCAGATGTCGGACTCAGCCTTCACTGCGACGGACGTGTTGACATAGGCAACCACCGGCACGCCGGGATGGCGCGCGCGCATCAGCCGGACATCGTCAGCGGTGATGGATTCCGCGAGCGAGCAGCCCGCATCCATGTCCGGGATCAGCACCGTCTTGTCGGGATTGAGCAGCTTGGCCGTCTCCGCCATGAAGTGCACGCCCGCGAGCACGATGATGTCGGCATCGACCTTGGTCGCCTCGCGCGCGAGCAGCAGGCTGTCGCCGACGATGTCGGCGACGCCGTGGAAGATCTCGGGCGTCTGATAGTTGTGGGCGAGCACCACCGCGTTGCGCTGGCGCTTCAGCGCCAGGATGGCCTCGACATCGTCTTCGAAGACCGCCCATTCCGGCGGCGGGATCACTCGCCTCAGGCGCTCGAAGCGCGGTGAACTCGATGCGATCGCAGGCAGAACAAGCTCGGCCATTTATACTCTCCATGAGCATAAGATGGCTTATACTTATCCTGAGCATAAGCCTTGTCAAGGCCGCGGGATCACGACCGCGAGAGCGGCAGCTTGGTGCCGACGACGGCGCGTTCGGCCAACACGCCCTGGCGAAACCGAAACAGCTTGGCCGGGCGCCCGATCGTGTCCGGGGCCATTGCGCCTGTTTCTTCAACGAGTTCCTGCTGCTCGATGAGCCGACGGAAGTTCTGCTTGTGGACCAGCCGGCCGGCCAGCGCCTCGACGCTGCGCTGCAATTGCAGCAAGGTGAATTCGTCCGGCATCAGCTCGAACACGACCGGCCGGTATTTGATCTTGGCGCGCAGGCGGGCAATGCCGGTGGCGAGAATGCGGCGATGATCGGATGTCATCGCGCGGCCGGGGACGATCGCCTCGCTGCCGCTCGTCTCGCGTACCCCTTCGGGAATCAGGGCCGCTTCATACAGCAGCTCATAGCGCTGCAAGGTGAGTTCCTCGTTCCACTCGCGACCGTCGAGGCCGAAGGTGATGGCGGCACGGCGCCATCTCGTCTTCTGCAGCGCCGGTTCGTCGGCGGCTCGCGCCCAGACCTTCAGCTTCGGCGCGATGATCTTCGCCAGGATCGCCGGCGGCCCGTCGCGATGATCCTCCCACGGGAAGTAGTCGTACCAGGACGACCATTGCGCATCCGCGCTCTCGCGCCCCTCCTCCTCGCGGGTGAGACCGAGATAGCTGATGGAGATGCGGTGCGGCGCGCCGGGATCGCCTGACCGGCCGCGGTCGGCGAAGGTGTAGAGCTGCTCGACATAGCCGAGCGGATGACCGGTCTGCGCCTCGACCCAGGCGCGCAGGCCCATCTGCAGCGAGCGATGTGCGAACTGAAACGGCCCGCTCGGCAGCGCCGCGGCATGGTCGATCGTCATGATCCGGGGATCACTCTCGGTCACCGCCACCAGCACGGCGACGAGGTCCGCAGTGATCGTATCCAGAGCCGTCACGGTGTTCTGTGGCCGCTTGTTCACGTTCGACATCCGGATCGTCGATCCTATTTGTCGTTGTCGGCCGCCGCCGGCGTGAACACGCAGCGATCCGGCTTCAGGTCGATCAGCGGCGTCTCATCGAGGCAGTCGAGGCCGCGCACCAGCACGGTGCTACCCTCCAGCGCGACGAAGCGAACGGTGGAAACGCCGATCGGATTGGGGCGCACCGGCGAGCGCAGTGCGAAGGTGCCGCGGGTCTCACCATCATGGTGCCGCGGGCTCTGCTTGACGAGATCGCGGCGCGCCCGGTTGAGCCAGTACAGTACCTGGAGATGGCTGAAGGCGTCGATGCCCTGCAGCGCCGGCACCCAGGGCTCGAAGATCTCGAGCCGGCACACCGGCCCCTCGAAGCTGCCCTGCCGCGGGGTCTCCAGCCGCGAGGTCCAGGGCGTCCGGATGCGGCCGATGAAATGCAGCGCGGCGTCGCGCGGCTGCGGCGCGTCGATGGCGACTTCACCCGGACGGAGATCGGTGTCGGCGGTCATATCGGAATCCTCAAATCTGCCTGGCAATCTAGCCGAATGCGGCCGCACGGCAATTGCGGCCGCGCAATTCAGCCGAGCCACCATTTGCCGGCCAGCATGACGGCCTCGCCGCAGACGACGCCGGCGAAGATCGAGCGGCGCGCGGCCATGAAGGCGGCGAGCCCGGCCACGACCGCACCATAGCGCAGGCCCCAGGGCACGCTGGCGAGCGCGCCCGGCGGCTGCACCAGGATCTGGGCGATGACGCCGGCCAGGATCGCGGTCGCCACCGCCTTGACCCACATCAGGAGGTCCGAGCCCTCGTCGAGCCCGCTGCCGAACCACAGGCCCAGCAACCGCCAGATCTGGTTCGGAATGATGCCCGCCACCAGCAGCACGACGAGCGCGTGCCAATCGCCGACGAAGTCGCTCATGCCGCCTCCCGCCGCTCGCGCCATTTGTGGACGCCGAACGCGACCGTTCCGGCGACGACGCCGCTGACCAGGATGTCGATGCCGCTGTTGAGCTGCGCGGCCACGGGATAGAGCACGAGGCCAAGGCCCAGCGCGAGCACGTCGGCGAGCTCCCTGGCGTTGCGCAGGGTCGAGAACAGGAACGCGAGCGGCGTCAGCAGCAGCACCGCGGCGCCGAAAGTCTGTGAGAGGTTGGCGGCCAGCAGATAGCCGATGACGGTCGCGACCAGCGCCACGCCCATCAGGCCTGAGCCGAGCCCGTGCACGAACGCGATGCGGCGTTCGCGTGGCACATGCGGCAGGAAGCGATAGCATTCGACCCACAAGGTCACCGCGGTGAAATGCGCGATCAGCACCAGATGCCGCCGCTTGGTGTCACGCGAGCGGATCAGCGGCAGCACCGCCACCACCATCGGAAACAGCCGGATCGCGCTCATGGTGACCGCGATCGCCGACTGCAGGATGGTCTGGCCGGAGCCGAGCGTCGACACCAGGATGATCTGCGCCGGCCCGGCCCACACCAGCACGGTGCTGAGGATCGCCCAGAGCATGCTGAAATGGCTGTCATGGGCGAGCGCGCCGATGCCGATGAAGGTGACGAACAGCACGACCGACAGGATCGTCGCCGACGTCGCGCGTAGCCCCCAGCCGAAGGCGCGCACAGACCCATGCCAATGCGGAGAATCGAGGGGAGGAAGTGTCACGGAAGCGAGCGGCCCAGCGGAACGGACCGCGATAAGGCGGACGAAAGCATCTCACGTCAACCGCCATCGCGCAGATGCGGCCCTGCACCCGGCGCAATCCGCTCGTCGTCAGGCCCGGTTGCGCAGCACGAAGCAGGCGCCGCCGGCGCGGCGGATACGGCCGCAGAGTTCGTCGGCCTCGGGCCGGGTCTCGGTGCCGATCCGCACTTGGTAGAAGGCCCGGTTGCCGCGCGAGCGCATCACCGATGAGAGCAGGCTCGGATCGCGATCGCCGATCACCGATCCCAGCCCCTTGATGGCGCGCGCATACATCGACAGCGCCCGGTTGCGGTCGAACCCGGCAGCGAGCTGCACGCCCCAGGGCTTCGCGGCCGACAGTGCGACATGCTGCTCGAGTTGCGTGACGAACGGATTGGGCGCGCGCTTCAGCAACGCCATCAGCTGATGACACGAGGTCGGTGGCGGGCTCGGCGGCGTCTTGCCGCCCTTGCCGGCCGCCGCCCAATCATCGATCGACGAACCGGTGATGGCCGAGACGTAGTTGCGCGTCTCCCACGGCATCTGCCCCTTGCCGGCGAGCCAGTCCTGCACCCGGCGCGGGCCGGCGTTGTAGGCCGCTGCGGCGAGCCCCAGATTGCCGAACTGATTGCGCAGCTCGGCAAGGAATTGCGCTGATTTTGGCAGTGCCTGCACCGGATCGAACGGATCCAGCAGTTCGCGTTCGCTGGCGGTGCCCGGCATGAACTGGGCGATGCCCTGCGCCCGCTGGCCGCTGCGGGTCACCGGACCGACGGCATCGCTCTGAAAACGGCTTTCCTGCCAGATGACGCGGGCAAAGAATTCGAGCGGCAGATCGTTGGCCCTGGCGGCGGATTCGATCATCAGGCAGATCGCTTCGCGCGTGCCGCTCTCCTTCGGCTCGTCCGTGGCTTTGCCGCTGGCCGCTGCTTCCGGCTTGGCGCCGTCGGTTTTCGGAGCATCCACGGCCAGAGGCGGCCCGTCGACCACGGGAGAAACGGTCTCGCCCTCATTGGCGGCGACGATGCTGATCGTCGCCAGCGTGAGACAGGCAACGACACCGAGAGAGCGTAAGGCTGCCGAGATCGAAACGCGCATGAAAACGATGAAAAACAGCCGGCCTGGCCGGAGAAACGGTTTCCAGACAGACAAAGCTTCAGCGCCGCTTCGGTTCCAAGTCGCGGCGCCTTGACACAGGGCCGCCGCGCGCTAGCAATCGTCCGTCGAGACCTTGCAGGAGCGCGACGGATGAGCGTACCAACCGGCGACAGACTCGGCTTCGCGCCGGAGGGCGATGCGCCGCTGGCCTACATGGCGCGCACGCGCGACTACTATCTGGCGATCGGCTATGACGCGCCCTACCGTTGGGCTCACTACACATCCGCGCCGTTCCAGCCACTGCGCAAGCCGCTGGCGCAGTCGCGCGTCACGATCATCACCACGGCTGCGCCGTTCGATCCGGCCAGGGGCGATCAGGGCCCCGGTGCGCCCTACAATGGCGGCGCCAAATTCCACTCCGTCTACGATGGCGATACCTCGGCGCCACATGATCTGCGCATCTCCCACATCGCCTATGACCGCACGCATACGACGGCCGAGGATTCCGGAACGTGGTTTCCGCTGCCGCAGCTGATCCGCCTTGCCAGCGAAGGCCGTATCGGCGCGGTCGGACCGCGCTTCTTCGGCGCGCCGACCAACCGCAGCCAGCGCGTGACCATCGAGACCGACGCGCCGGACATTCTCGCGCGCTGCCGCGCCGACGCCATCGATGCCGTGGTGCTGGTGCCGAACTGCCCGGTGTGCCACCAGACCGTCAGCCTGGTGGCGCGGCATCTCGAAGCCAATGGCATCGCTACCGTCGTGATGGGCTGCGCCAAGGACATCGTCGAGCACGCGGCCGCGCCGCGCTTTCTGTTTTCGGATTTTCCGCTCGGCAACTCCGCCGGCAAGCCGCATGATACCGCGTCACAGGCGTTTACGCTCGAACTCGCGCTGCGTGTTCTCGAGAGTTCGCCAGCCGCACGAACGACCGTGCAATCGCCCTTGCAATGGAGCGGGGATCACGGCTGGAAGCGCGACTACAGCAATCCGGCCATGCTCGCTCCCGACGAGCTGGCACGGCGGCGGGCCGAGTTCGATGCGCAGAAGGCGATCGCGCGCGAGGTCCGTACAAGGCAGGTGTGAAAGACACACTCGCGGGAAACTCGGCCTGAAATTTCTTCGGATAATGCTGATTGCACTTGCCGTCCCCCTCAAGTTGCGCTTGAGTTTCCCGCGTTTCAAGGGGGCACTACCAAATGAGAGTTGTAGCGTTCGTGGCGCTGTGCGCCACGCTGGGGGGATGCGCGTCCGTGACGCGGGGCACGACCGAGACGATCAGTGTGGCATCTACTCCCTCGGGCGCGGAGGCGACGATTGCAGGCCTCGAAGCACCGATGACCTGCACCACTCCCTGCTCGTTCGTCGCCAAGCGCAGCGCCGACATTTCCGTCACCGTCGAAAAGCCGGGCTATGAAACCCAGATCATCCCGCTGACGAAGGACATCCCAGCCGCAGGCGCGGCCGGCTTTGCCGGTAACATCCTCGCAGGCGGGCTAATCGGAATGGGCGTCGACGCGGCGACCGGCGCGGCCACCGACCACAAGCCGAACCCCGTCATCGTCACGCTGCAGCCGCGCATGGCGGCGCCCGCAGGCCGTGCTCAGCGCCCGCCGCGCCGCTCCGCCCCGCCGCCGGCACAGCCGGAGGCCGGGACCTAGCGCCCGCCGAGCCGGCCGTCAGCCGGCAGCAGACGGCGCCTCACCAGGAGCGACCGCATCGACCGGCAGCGCAAACTGCTCGACCCGGTTGAACGGCTTCTTGTTGAGCAGCAGCCGCGTGACGTCGGGCCGCGAATAGTGGCCGGCCGGGTCGGCGGCGTTCTTGGCGATGCCGATCATGCCGAGATCGATCTCGGCGATCAGCAGTCCCTCCTGCTCGGGCGGCAGCTTGTCGGCGAGCGAAGAACCATCGGGACCGAAGATCGCGGCGTGGCCGCCGCCGACATGCAGCAGCGCGTGCTTGTCGGGGCGGTCGCACAGTTCGTCGATCATCGCCTGCGAGACGGTGGCGCACGGCGCCAGCACGAAGCACGAGCCTTCCACCGCATAGACGCGCGAAGCGGCGTTGTTGACCTCGGCGCCGAGCGCCGGCGCGAACGGATCATATAGCGAAAAGCTCGGCCAGGCCGCGACATGCACCTGCTCATTCTGCGCGTACATCGCATATTTCGACAGCGGCTGCAGATGCTCCCAGCAGCACAGCGCGCCGATCCGACCGATGTCCGGCCGATCATGGACCGCGAGATCGCTGCCGTCGCCCTCGCCATAGACCGTCCGCTCGGCATGCGTCGGCCGCAGCTTGCGGCGCCTGGCGATGGTCTCGCCGTCGGGACCGATCAACCATTGCGCGATGTAGAGGCTGCCGCCGTCACGCTCGGACAGGCCGAGCACGGCGGTGAGCTTCGCCTTGTGCACCGCGGCGCGCAGCGCCTCGGCCTGCGGACTGTCATAGGCCAGCGAATTGTCGAAATAGCGCTGCACGAAGCCGCGCCCTATGCACCAGGCCGGCGAGTCCATCCAGATGTGCCAGGGATAGCCGGGGATGAACACCTCCGGGAATGCGATCAGCTTGGCGCCCTTGTCGGCCGCCTCCTCGATCAAAGCGATGACCTTTGCAATCGAGGCGTCCAGATCGAGCCAGGCGGGCGCCGCCTGCACCACCGCGACCTTGTATTTCGGATGTGCGATTCCCATTGCGTGAGCTCCCTGCTGCCGATGGCGGCGCGCGGCGCCGCGTCAGGCTCACTATTGACGCCGGACGCCGTTCGCGCTCGTCTTGCAGGGAACGAAAACTCGACTTCGGCAGCCGGTCGCGAGCTGGCCGGCCCGGAATTTGCTGCATTGCCGGATATCCAATCGCAAGAGGTGCAAAGGGAGACGGACCGATGCCGATCCTGTTCACCACGGATGGAAGCCCCGGGCATCGCCGGCTGGCGCTGTGGCAGGACATCGTCTGCGACGTCTATGTCGGGCTCGACTGCACGTCCGATCTCGGCAGCGCGTTTCGCGGTTCGCTCACGCATACCGCCCTGGGACGGGCCGTGTGCTCCGAGGTCGCTTCAGACCGGCAGCGGGTGCACCGGACGTCGCAGCGAATCGCCCGCGCCGATGCGGACTACGTGCTTGTTGCCATTGGGCGCGAGGGGATCGGCGGCGTGGTCCAGGATGGCCGTGACACGGTCATTCGCCCAGGTGAGTTCGCGATCTACGATACGACCCGTCCCTACGAGCTGCAGTTCGACGCGGCCTTCCGGCAAACCGTGTTCAAGCTGCCGCGTGAGATGCTGCGGCGCAGGATCGGCGCGACCGAAGCCGTGACGGCGATCACCTTCGGCGCCGACAGCCCGCTGCAGCCGCTCGCCCATGACTTCATCATCAAGCTCTGCGAGCAGGCCGATCAGATCGGCGCCGAACATGCCGACCGATTGTCGGACCAGGCCGCCGACCTGCTCGCCATGACCCTGGCCGAGCGGCTGCGCACGCAGCGTTTGCCCGCTTCCAGCCACCGCGCGGCGCTGCTCTATCGCATCAAGGCGCATGTGCGCATGCGCCTGTCCGATCCCGACCTGTCGCTGCCGGAGGTCGCACGCGCGCTCG
Organism: Bradyrhizobium oligotrophicum; assembly: GCF_051168495.1. Classification (GTDB taxonomy): domain Bacteria; phylum Pseudomonadota; class Alphaproteobacteria; order Rhizobiales; family Xanthobacteraceae; genus Bradyrhizobium; species Bradyrhizobium oligotrophicum_A. The sequence continues at coordinate 162,626 of NZ_JBNPVB010000012.1, forward strand.
GCCTCTCGCCGCGCTACGTCAACGACCTGTTCTCGGACGTAGAGACCTCATTCCAGCGCTACGTGCTGGCCGAACGGCTCAAGCAGTGCCGGCGTGACCTCGGCTCGCCGGCGCTGGCGCAACGTCAGATCAGCGAGATCGCCTTCTCGTGGGGCTTCAACGACCTCTCGCATTTCGGCCGGGTGTTCCGCGAGCAGTTCGGCCTGTCGCCACGCGAGTGGCGGCGCAGCGCCGTGAGGCGCTAAGCTCCCGGCCACGCGCCGGCCCGATGCGCTGGCGTGCGGATGATGCCATGCGCCGCTTTGCCTTCAAGGCCCTGTTCGCCCTGCTGACCTTCAAACGCGACGATGACGATCCGCCGCGCTGGGACCGCATCGTCCTGATCGCCTCGACGATCGTGACCATTGGCCTGGTCGCGCTTTACGCCTATGGGAAGGCGAGCGGCCGCTGGTAGGCCAAAACCGGTGAGAGAGTGTCCCTTGATGATGCGAGCAGGCCTTATGACGCGAGCGGGCCTTCGACTGGTACTTGGACTGGTCCCTGGGCTGGTGTTGCTGTGCGCCCTCGGCGCACCAAGCCATGCGCTGGACAGCGAGCAGAAGCGTGGAAAAGCGCTCTTGCAAAGGCTTTGCAGCAGATGCCATGCGATAGGTCTAACCGGCGCGAGCCGGCATCCCGATGCGCCACCGTTCCGGACCTTTGGTGACAGCAAACTCTACGACGACGACTTTTCCCAACGGCTGCAGACCGGCCTCTCGACCATCCACAAGGACATGCCGAGCTTTCGGTTCGATCGCGCCGAGGCGGAGGCCGCGGTCAATTATCTCAAGACGATTCAGGTCCACCCCCAACCCAAATGACGCGCCGGCGTCTCCGGCCGCCTGGGAACGCCGCTACCCGGGCGGGGTTGCCCGATCCGATCCATCGTCCGCGGCCCGTCTGCGGCCGGAGCCCGCACCATGACGTCGACGACCCCGGTTCTGCACGCCGACGGATTGCCGCTGCCGCAGCGGACCTGGGCGGTCGTGACGATCGCGCTCGGCATCATCATGGCGGTGGTCGACGGCGCCATCGCCAATGTGGCGCTGCCGACGATCGCCCGCGATCTCAATGCCAGCCCCGCCTTTTCGATCTGGATCGTCAACGGCTACCAGCTCGCGGTCACGATCTCGCTGCTGCCGCTGGCCTCGCTCGGCGAGATCATCGGCTACCGCCGGGTCTATCTCGCCGGCCTCGTGCTGTTCACGGCCGCCTCCGCGTTCTGTGCGCTCGCCGACAGCCTGCCGCTGCTGACGCTCGCGCGCATCCTGCAAGGCTTCGGTGCTGCAGGGATCCTCAGCGTCAATTCGGCGCTGGTGCGCTTCACCTATCCGCAGGCCCTGCTCGGCCGCGGCATCGGCATCAATGCGATGGTGGTCGCGGTTTCGGCCGCAGTCGGCCCGACCATCGCGGCCGGCATTCTCGCCTTCGGCAGCTGGCCCTGGCTGTTTGCGATCAACGTGCCGCTCGGCATCGTCACCTTCGCGTTCGGCTTCCGCTTCCTGCCGCACACGCCACGCGCGCCGCACATGTTCGACTGGCAGAGCGCCGCGCTCAGCGCGGTGACGTTCGGCTTTCTCATCGCCGCGGTCGACAGCCTCGGCCATGGCGAGGCGCTGGTGACCTGCGCCATCGAGTTCGCCGTCGCCGTCGTGGCGGGCCTCTGGCTGGTCTGGCGCCAGACCCACATGACGTCGCCGCTGCTGCCGCTCGACCTCTTGCGCATCCCGGTGTTCGCGCTGTCGATCGCGACCTCGATCTCATCGTTCTGCGGCCAGATGCTCGCCTTCGTCGCAATCCCGTTCTATCTCGAAAGCCATTTCGGCTACTCGCCGGTGCAGATGGGCCTGCTGATCACGCCATGGCCGATCGCGGTCGGCCTGACCGCGCCGCTTGCCGGCCGGCTGGTGGAGCGCGTGCCCGCCGGTCTGCTCGGCGGCATTGGCCTCGTGATCTTCGCCTGTGGACTATGCGCGCTCGGCCTGCTGCCGCGCGAGCCGGCAGCGTGGGACGTCGTCTGGCGCATGGCGCTGGCGGGCTGCGGCTTCGGCCTGTTCCAGACGCCGAACAACCGCACCATGATCGCGGCTGCCCCGCGCGAGCGCGCCGGCGGCGCCAGCGGCATGCTCGGCACCGCGCGCCTGCTCGGCCAGACCACCGGCGCGGCGCTGGTCGCGATGTTCCTTGCCCTCGACCCGGCCGACGGCACGCGGCTGTCGCTGCTGACCGGCGTCGGCTTCGCGCTGGCCGGTGCGTTCCTGAGCATGCTGCGGCTGTCGCCGGCCGGCTCGCGCGGCGCCGAGCGCGTGCAGATCCACGACGGCCAGCGGCTCAAGGGCGAATAAACGGACGGGTCACATGATCGACTGGACGATGCTCGCTTTGCTCACGCTCGCCGCCTTCGGCTCCGGCATCGTCAACGCGCTCGCCGGCGGCGGCGCGTTCCTGACCTTCCCGACCTTGCTCGCGGCCGGCATCCCCGCCATCGACGCCAACGCCTCCAGCACGGTGGCGCTGTGCCCAGGCCAGTTCGTCAGCGCCTTCGCGTCGCGCGACATCTTGAACGATGCGAAGGCGCCGTGGCGTGGCGACCTCGTGCGGCTGTCGATCATCAGCCTGATCGGCGGCACGCTCGGCGCGGTGCTGCTGCTGGTGACGCCGTCGGCGGCATTCAGCCGGCTGGTGCCGTGGCTGCTGCTGTTCGCAACCGCCGTGTTCGCCTTCGGCATGCGCTTCACGCCGAAGGACGGCGCGCGCTGGTTCGGGCCGCTGACGATCCAGACCGTGCAGTTCGTGATCGCGATCTATGGCGGCTATTTCGGCGGCGGCATCGGTATCCTGATGCTGGCCGCGTTGGTGTTCTATGGCATGCGCGACATCCGCGTCATGAACGGATTGAAGATCTGGCTGGCAGCGCTGATGAACATCATGGCTTCGATCATCTTCGCGTTCTCGGGCCGTGTGCATTGGCTGGAGACCTTGACGATGATGTGCACGGGAATGCTCGGCGGCTTCGTCGGCGCGCGACTCGGCCAGGTGATCCCGCCGGCCCATGTGCGCCGCTTCGTCATCGCAGTCGGCTGCGGGCTGACGGTGTACTTCTTCATCAAGCCAGCGTGAGTTCGGCAATCGCCCTGGCCGGAAATCGCCCTGCCCAAAACAGAAAGGCCGGCGCGAGGCCGGCCTTTCGTACGCATGGCGATCGTCGAGGCCTCAGGCCTTGACCAGCGGCCCTTTCGAGGCCGGGCCCTTCGAGCCGCCGCCGGATTTCGGCTTGCGCTTGCGCGCGGCCGGCACTTCCGACTTCGGCGTGACCGGGCCCTCGACGAACTCGAAGCCGATCTTCTCGTCAACGCCGGACTCGTCCTTGACGAGCACGACACGAACGTGGCCGCCGCCCTTCAGCTTGCCGAACAGCACCTCGTCGGCCAGCGGCTTCTTGATGTGCTCCTGGATCACGCGGCCCATCGGACGCGCGCCCATCTGCTCGTCATAGCCGTGCTGGATCAGCCAGGCCTTGGCCGGCTCCGACAGCTCGATCGTGACGTCGCGATCGGCGAGCTGAGCCTCGAGCTGCAGCACGAACTTCTCGACCACCATTCCGATCACCTCGACGTTGAGGTGGGCGAACGACACGATGGAGTCGAGCCGGTTGCGGAATTCCGGCGCAAACTGGCGGTTGATCGCCTCGTGGTCGTCGCCTTCCCGCTTCGAGCGATGGAAGCCGAACGCCTGCTTGGCCATGTCGGCGGCGCCGGCATTCGTGGTCATGATCAGGATCACGTTGCGGAAGTTGACCTGCTTGCCGTTGTGGTCGGTGAGCCGGCCGTGGTCCATGATCTGCAACAGCACGTTGTACAGATCCGGATGCGCCTTCTCGATCTCGTCCAGCAGCACCACGCAATGCGGATGCTGGTCGACGCCATCGGTCAGCAGGCCACCCTGGTCGAAGCCGACATAGCCGGGAGGCGCGCCGATCAGGCGCGACACGGTGTGCCGCTCCATGTACTCCGACATGTCGAAGCGCAGCAGCTCGACGCCGAGGGTCGACGCCAGTTGCTTGGCGACCTCGGTCTTGCCGACGCCGGTCGGACCCGAGAACAGGTAGCAGCCGATCGGCTTCTCCGGCTCGCGCAGGCCGGCCCGGGCCAGCTTGATCGAGGCCGACAGCGAATCGATCGCCTTGTCCTGGCCGAACACGACGCGCTTCAGGGTCTGCTCGAGATGCTTGAGCACCTCGGCGTCGTCCTTCGACACGCTCTTCGGCGGAATCCGCGCCATCGTGGCGATCGTGGTCTCGATCTCCTTGATGCCGATCGTCTTCTTGCGCTTGTTCTCGGCCAGCAGCATCTGCGCCGCGCCGGATTCGTCGATCACGTCGATCGCCTTGTCGGGAAGCTTACGGTCGTGAATGTAGCGCGACGACAACTGAACCGCGGCCTCGATGGCCTCGTTGGTATATTTCAGGCGGTGATAATCCTCGAAATACGGCTTGAGGCCCTTCAGGATCGCGATCGCATCCTCGACCGACGGCTCGTTGACGTCGATCTTCTGGAACCGGCGCACCAAAGCGCGGTCCTTCTCGAAATGCTGACGATATTCCTTGTAGGTCGTCGAGCCCATGCAGCGGATGGAACCGGATGCCAGCGCCGGCTTGAGCAGGTTGGACGCATCCATCGCCCCGCCCGACGTCGCCCCGGCACCGATCACGGTGTGGATCTCGTCGATGAACAGGATCGCGTTTGGATGCGCTTCGAGCTCCTTGAGGACCTGCTTCAGCCGCTCCTCGAAGTCGCCGCGATAGCGCGTGCCCGCGAGCAAGGTGCCCATGTCGAGCGAGAACACGGTCGCAGCCGACAGCACCTCGGGAACCTCGCTGTCGACGATGCGCTTGGCGAGGCCCTCCGCGATCGCGGTCTTGCCGACGCCAGCCTCGCCGACGAACAGCGGGTTGTTCTTCTGGCGGCGGCACAACACCTGGATGGCGCGGTTGATCTCGGAGTTACGGCCGATCACCGGATCGATCTTGCCGTCCCGCGCTTTCTTGTTGAGATTGACGCAATAGGTTTCCAGTGCCTCGCCCTTTTTCTTGGAGTCCTCACTGCCCTTGGTCTCGGTCTCTTCATCGACGCCACGCACCGGCCGCGCTTCGGACACGCCGGGCCGCTTGGCAATGCCGTGGCTGATGTAGTTGACGGCGTCGTAGCGCGTCATGTCCTGCTCCTGCAGGAAATACGCAGCGTGGCTCTCGCGCTCGGCGAAGATCGCGATCAGCACGTTGGCGCCGGTCACCTCTTCACGGCCCGATGACTGAACGTGGATGACGGCGCGCTGGATCACCCGCTGGAAGCCGGCGGTCGGCTTGGCGTCGTCGCTGCCGTCCGTGACCAGATTTTCGAATTCGGTCTCGAGATAATTCACAAGACTGCCGCGCAGCTTGTCGAGATCGACGCTGCATGCGCGCATCACGGCTGCTGCATCGGAGTCATCGATCAAGGACAGCAGGAGATGTTCCAGTGTCGCGTATTGATGATGACGCTCGTTGGCAATCGCCAGCGCACGATGCAGGGATTGTTCAAGGCTTTGAGAAAAAGTCGGCATGCGCGTCCTCTGTGGCCCCCTGCCATCATGATCGCCGCCGCCCGGTCAGGCAACAACAACCTTCGTTAAATATAGTTATAACCGAGTGCGACAAAAGACCGGCCGAGTGCCTCGATTACGCGGTTCACCGGATCGTCAATGCAAGACCCGTTCCGATCACGGCAAACCCGCCTGCGACAGCCGAACGTCACGGAACGCCCCGACCGCAGGACATTCAGGCGCCTCGGCCGTATTTCTCCGGGCGACGGCCCGCCATTATTGCCGGCCGGCAATCCGCCGCGATTTCCGCCCGTAATTTCCGCGCATGATGATCTGCGACGGGACTGCGGCGAGCCTGTGCCCTGCCGGATCCAGCCGCGCGGCAACGGCGCTATTTCTTCTCCATCACACACTGCAGCGGGTGCTGGTGCTTGCGGGCGAAATCCATCACCTGCGTCACCTTGGTCTCGGCAATCTCATAGGTGAAAACCCCGCACTCCCCGATGCCGTGATGGTGCACGTGGAGCATGATCTTGGTCGCGGCCTCGACGTCCTTGTTGAAGAACTTTTCCAGGACGTGAACGACGAACTCCATCGGCGTGTAATCGTCGTTCAGGATCAGGACCCGATAGAGGTTGGGACGCTTGGTCTTCGGCTTGACCTTGGTGATCACGGACGTGACCGGACCGCCGGTGCCACCGGACTTGTTGTCGTTGCTATTGCTCATCCTAGGCGCGGATCGGTTCAATCTGGAAGTTGGTTGCGACATCTTGCACGCGTTAGATATTGCGGCGAGGCTCCCAATAAAGGGTTTCCCGCACTGTCCCCACCGGGCCGCTTCCGCCACCCGGTCCTGCGTTCCAGATCGCCTGTCCCAGCCGACCGGTCCGGTCGGACCGACCCCACGAATATGGGTCGGCGGCCGGTTTGCCGCAAGCACGTCCCCGACCGGGGTCCGACGCTCCGGCAGGACCGATTCCCTGCCCCGGCGATGAAGCAGGAGGTTAATCAAACCAGCCGCATTTTACAAAGCCCATTCGCAGCGCATTAACGGGAAACACGCGCTGTTGCGAATGCGGTGCCATGCTGCGGTATTTGCTGTGTTTTTTGAGGTTTCGATTCACCTGCCCTTGACGAACTCGGCCCGAGATGGCCGCAGCAATCATCATTGGTGAGCGACATGACCGCCGAGACCTTCGCCCGCTTCTGCCGCCGGACCGTGCGACGCTTCGCCCGCGACCGCCGGGGCAACATTGCCGTGACCTTTGCCATCGCGCTCCTGCCGATTCTGGCCTTCGTCGGGGCCGGCATCGACTATAGCCGGGCCAACGCGGCGAGATCGTCGATGCAGGCCGCCCTGGACTCGACCGCGCTGATGCTGTCGCGCGATCTCGCCCAGGGAACGATCACCGCAGCGGACATCGGAACGAAGGCATCCAACTATTTCAAGGCGCTCTACACCAGCACGGATACGAGCAGCGTCGCGGTGACCGCGAACTATACCGCATCGACGACCTCCTCGGCCTCCAACATCCAGCTCACCGCCACCGGGCAGATCGTCACGCAATTCATGAAGCTCGCCGGTTTCCCGACGATGGACTTCAACGCCAAGGCGACGACGACCTGGGGTGACGTCAAGATGCGCGTCGCGCTGGCGCTCGACAACACCGGCTCGATGTCCTCCAGCGGCAAGATGACCGCGCTGCAGAATGCCGTGGCCGGCAGCGGCGGGCTGATCGACCAGCTCAGCGCCCTCGCCAAGACCCCCGGCGACGTCTACATCTCCGTGGTTCCCTTCGCCAAGGTCGTCAATGTCGGCGCCAGCAACTACGCCCAGGACTGGCTCGACTGGACCGACTGGCAGAACCCGCCCACGATCCAGCCCAACAACGGCTCCTATCAGGCCGCAATCCCGAACGGCAGCTTCACCCAGGCACAATGGGACATGGTGGGACCGGGATCCACCTGCCCATTCAAGTCCGGCAACGGCTTCCCCTACTTCTCCTGCACCAGCGGCCCGACGACGGCAAGCGCGAGCGCGACGAGGATTCCATCGAGCGGGAGCTACAATGGATACATCTGCCCGGGCTACGATTCCGCGTCGCACAGCTACTACAATGGCTGCTGGAACAGCGTGCAGACCAGCACGCGGGTGAACTGGTGCACCGGCAGCTCCTGCAGTTGCCCGACCAGCGGCAGCAATATTCCGAACAGCACGTGCAGCTGCACGGGATCCGGCTCCAGCACCGTCTGCAAGGTCAATACCTTCACGCATACCTGGATCGCCAACACCAAGAGCACGTGGACCGGCTGCGTCGTGGACCGTACCCAGCCCAATGACGCCAACGGCGTCTCCCCCGCGACCTCCGACGTGACGACGCTGTTCCCGGCCAACCAGCACATGGAGAACAACGTCCAGTACTGCAGCAGCAGTGCCTCGACCAAGCTCGCGCAGATCGTACCGCTCAGCTACAATTGGAGTTCGCTGAAGACGGCCGTCAACGCCATGCAGCCGACCGGCGGCACCAACCAGGCGATCGGCCTCGCCTGGGCGGTGCAGTCACTGATCCCGAACGGCGTACTGGGCGCGCCGGTCGAGGATGCCAGCACCACCTACAACCGCGTCATCATCCTGCTGTCGGACGGCCTCAACACCGAGGACCGCTGGCCGGAATATGGCAACGGCTCGTCACAGGCCTCGGGCAATCCGATCGATGCGCGCCAGGCCCTGCTCTGCTCGACCCTGAAGAACACCAAGGATTCGAAGGGCAACTCGATGTATACGATCTACACGATCCAGGTGAACACCAGCACGCCTGCCGATGCAACGTCGACCGTGCTGAAGAACTGCGCCAGCAGTCCCGACAAGTTCTACATGCTGACGAGCTCGAGCCAGATCGTGACCACCTTCAACTCGATCGGCACCGCGCTGTCCAAGCTGCGTGTGGCGAAATAGCAGCGACGAGGCCGCGGCCGCCTGCGGCGTTCAACCAACCAAAAAAGCCCGGCGCAAGCCGGGCTTCTGCTTTTATCGCACGATGGCAGCGATCAATGCGCGGCCGGCGGGGTGAACTTGGCAGCGAAACCTTCGAGCGGCTTGAATGCCTGCTTGGCGAGGTCCGAATACAGGCCCGCAATCTTCTGCGAATCGGCGACGAACGTCTCGTAGGCCGACTTGGCGTATTCGGTCTGAACTTCGAGCGCCTTGTCGAGCGACTTCACACCCTGCAGCTTCTCGACGAACGACTTGGTGTCCTCGAACGACTTCTTGGTGTAGTCGCCATAGGCGGTGGCGATCGCCTGGAGGCCGTGCTGAACCGTGGTCGCGGAGTTCACGACGGTCTCGAACTGCTCTTTGCCGTAGTTCTGAAAGTCTTCAACCTTAAACACGTGGCATTCCTTTCCCTGATTTTGAGCGCCCTCAGGGAGGCCCCCGGCTCCCTGACGCCTCACTAACATAGTGCAACGCACAAAAAAATCAAGAATCTTGTGCAATGCACCATCGCGGGCATTGGCGCTGGATTCGGTCCAGAACGCCTCAAGTCGGACCACAATGACGGAAATCCACACCCTCGGCGCAAGGTTTCTTTAATCTTTTGGCAACTCGACCGTCCTAACCTCCCCTGTGGTCCCGGCCAGCGTCGGCCGAACCGTAAAGCTGTTCTAAAACAGCGTCTTAACAAAACCTCAGTTCGAGGCCTTCGATGCGGGATCGCGTCAAGGCGCGATCGGGAGGTCCGACAGGCAAGATCAGGGGACGTTTTGGCACAATTTCGCCTTACCGGCCGGTGATCACGTCAGAAATTGGACGGGGATTTCATGCTTCGCAAAAACCTGGCTTCCTCGCGCCTGCTGCGGGTTGGCGTATACGGTCTGCTCACCCTCACGGTGGCGGCAGTGGTCACGGTCGACAGCGCAGAAGCGCGCCGGCGTCATCGACAGCATCACGCGCGTCACTCCCCCCACAATGACGAGGGCAGCTACAGCCCGGCATTCGCCTCGATCGTCGTCGACGGCAATTCGGGCGCGACCCTGACCGCGACCAACCCGGACGCTTTGCGACACCCCGCCTCGCTCACCAAGATCATGACGCTGTATCTGCTGTTCGAGCGCCTGGACTCCGGCAAGATGAAGCTCGACACCGAGATGCCGGTGTCCGAGCACGCCTCCGAGCAGTCGCCGACCAAGCTCGGCCTGCGTCCCGGTCAGAGCATCCGCGTCGAGGATGCGATCAAGGGCCTCGTCACGCGATCGGCCAACGACGCCGCGGTGGTGATTGCAGAGGCGATCGGCGGCGACGAGGACGAGTTCGCCAAGATGATGACGCGCAAGGCGCGTTCGCTCGGCATGAGCCGCACCACCTATGTGAACGCCTCCGGACTTCCGGCCGACGCGCAGATCACCACGGCGCGCGACCAGTCGATTCTGGGCCGCGCGATCCAGGACCGCTTCCCGCGTTACTATCGCTACTTCTCGACCGTGGTCTTCAATTACCGCGGCCAGTCGATCCGAAACCACAATCACCTGCTGGGCAATGTCGAGGGCATCGACGGCATCAAGACCGGCTACACCCGCGCCTCCGGCTTCAACATCGTGACCTCGCTCCGCCGCGGCAACCGCCATCTGGTCGGCGTCGTCCTCGGCGGTCGCAGCGGCGGCTCGCGCGACGCGATCATGCGCAACCTCCTGGCTGAGAATCTCGACAAGGGTGCCACCCGACGCACCGTGGCGGCGATCGGCGAGCGCGGCGGATCCGACGGCGGCGACGGTGCCGACCAGAGCCCGGTCCAGCTCGCCTCGGCCGCGCCCGAGCAGGTCCCGGCGCCCAGCCGCGCCGCCAAGATCATGTCGACCCTCTCGGAAGCGACCGCGGCGCTGCCGCCGGCGGCGCCGAAGGAGACCAAGATCGAGCAGCCCGCGCCGATGACCTCCGGCGTGATTCAGAGCCCGCCGATGGCCCTCGTTCCCGGCTCGACCGAGCCGATGAAGCCGGTCAAGGTCAGGACGGTCCAGGTCAAGGCCGGCGCCGTCAAGCTCGCCACCGCCGCACCGCAGCCAGTGGCCCCGGCTCCCGCCCCGTTCGCGCAGCGCGTCGAGGCGATCGAGCCGGCGCCGCCGATCGCCCGCGCCGAGGCCGCTCGGCCCGACATGCCGCCGCAGCCGCCGGGCCACGGCACCGGCAACGGCATTCTCGGCGTGCTGCCGGCCTCCAGCCTGCCGCCCGCGTCGTCGCAGGCGATGGCCTACGCCGCGCAACCGTCGCCGCCGGCGACCCAGCTGGCTTCGGCGAGCCCCGCTCCGGAAGCATCGGCCCGCCCGGCCGTGACGCACAGCGGCTGGATCATCCAGGTCGGCGCGCTGGACAGCGAGACCGAGGCGCAGAAGCGCATCGAGGCGGCGCGCAGTTCGGCGCAGGGACTCCTGAGCAAGGCCGATCCCTTCACCGAGACCGTCTCGAAGGGCGACAAGACTCTGATCCGCGCCCGCTTCGCCGGCCTCGATCGTGATCAGGCCGAGGCAGTCTGCAAGAAGCTGAAGCGCGCCGACATCTCCTGCATGACCGTGCGCAACTAACCAACTCCGGCAACGATCCTCGTCCGATGCGGCCCGCGCGACACAGCGCGGGCCTTTTCGTTTTTGGTTCACGCGATCAATTGCGGCGCGCGCGGGTGCAAACCACTCGTCAAGGATTTGCCGCTAGAACTCTTTCACCATGACGAACGATCGTGCCTGACCAAGGCGAGTGCCGCAGGCATTGATGAAGCTGCCGTCGAAAGCAGGTTCGGTCGTGTGGCGTTGGTGGCGTTGCCGGAGTTAGCCGTGATGCGTACGAAGCAGAGTATCCTTGGCCTCGTTCACCCGGGCGGCGAGATACGTCGACCCCCCTTGGTCGGGATGCAGTTTCTTCATGAGCGCACGGTGGGCACGGCCGATCTCGTCTCGCCCCGCGCCCGGCTGCAGGCCAAGGATCTGATAGGCCTCCTCCTGCGTCATTTTGGTGCTCGACGCCGCGCGGCGCTGCCCCCCTGCCGCATCGCGCTCCGCGTGCTGACGCCAAGCGGGAAACCGGCGGTCCAGATACGTTTCAAGTAGCGACAGGCTGTCGACGTCGAGGCTCGGCGCCATCGCCACGAGTTGCGGCAGGTCGAATTCGTCCAGCGACCGGCCGGCATGGACCCCCGCCACGAAGCGGCCCTGGAGCTGACCGCTGTCGTGGTCGAGCCTCATCTCGATGACCGGCGAGCGCACCTGCGAGGTCTGCCCCGACGTGCGCTGCCCGCCGAGCCCGAACATGGTGCCGAACGAGCCGAGCCCACCCGGCGACCAGCCGAGCAGCCCCGCCCCGAACAGGCCGATCGGGATCGCCACCACCAGCTCGCCGCGAAGGCCCGTGAACGCTGCAACGGCAAGGCAGCCGATGCCGCCGGCAAACTTGATCGCGCGCGCGAGCGCCGCCGGGTTCGCGTTGCGGAACATCTGCAGCAGCAGATAGAGGGTGATGACGGCAACGGCGCCAGCGATCAGGGTCATGCGCCCAATATAGGGCGGGCCGGATCAAAAAGCATGATCGGCGGCACGTGCAACGGGTGGCGTCAACAGCCGGCGCGTCGGCCTGTGCGCGCCCGACGATCGATGACGCGGCTGCTCACCCCATCTGCCCGATCAGCCGTGCGGCACCGGCCTCGGAGCCCGCAAGCCGGAGCAGCGCGGCGCGCCCGCCCGCAGCATAGGCCGCGGCCGCCCGCAAGAGCGCGCGAAGCTGCGTGGCTGCGCCTGGATCGAAGCGGCACCAGGCGCCTCCGGACAGCCGGGCCATCTCGCGAAATGCCTGCTCGGCGCCCGGCTCGTTGCCCTCCTGGAACAGGAACAATGGCACTTTCAACAGCCCGAGCTCACCGGCCTTGGCGCAGAGCTCGTCGACATTCTCCTCCATCGCGTCACCCACGAACACGACGGCGCGAATGTGCGCCGATGTCGCGTGGCGGCGGGCCTCGGCAAGCACCTTGCTGATCTGGGTCTTGCCGCCGCGGCAATCGATCTTGCCCATCAGCCGTGCGAGCTCCGCGCTGTCGGAGATCCAGCCCGTGGCGCGGCACTCGTCGAATCCGCGATAGTAGACCAGCCGGATGTCGAGACTGCCGAGGGCTGCGGCCTCGCGGAACATGTCGGCCTGCAGGGCGCAGGCCATGTCCCAGGTCGGCTGCCGGCTCAAGGTCGCATCGAGGGCAAAGACGAGACGACCTCTGGTGCCCTGCGCCGCCGGGGCCGTGGCCTTGGCATGCGCGACGAAGGCGGCGATCGCGTCGGCCGTGGACCTTTCCGGGGCCAGCGGCCGCGGATCGCGCGCGCCATCGTCAGTGATTGCACCAGAACGGAGCTTGGAAGGACCATCGACCATAACGCACACCTGTTCGGATGAGCGTCATGTGGGCAGGCCCGACACGAGCTTCAATGACTTGCGCGCCGCCGGTGGATCCGCCTCGCAATTCCGCCGCAGCCAACGATCAGGCGTTCTTGCTCTGCAGACCTAGTGCGTCAGCGCCTTGCCAGACGCCGTGGTCTTGCCGACCGGCGCGTAGGGCGCGACCGGACCCGGATCGAGCAGCGGCGCCTTGGTCTTGACCGGCCCGATGTCGCTGGTGGTGTCGCTGTCGGCGAGGAACTTGTCGAGCATGGCCTGGATCGACGATTTGGCGTCATCCGGTCCGGTATCGCGCATGTCGTTGTGCTGGAAGTCGGTGTTGACCACGGTGATGCCGGTCTTCTCGCAGATCTCGTCATCCGGGATGACGCCCGGATCGGTCTTGAACTGCGGATCCTTGGAGCGGAACGACAGGATCTTGAACTTGCCGTCGGTCACGAACGGGACGCGCAGATTGTCCAGCGTGACGACCTTCCTGACGTCGTCGGGATACTGCTTGGCGAAATACATCGAGATGTCACCGCCCATCGAATGGCCGACCATCGTCAGATGGTCGTAGTCCGCATTCGGCTGCACTTGGCGCATCTGCTCGACGGCGAACCTGATGTTGGCGACACCGCGCTGGATCTGCGGCAGGCGGCCGACATAGGGCTCGCCGACCTTGGTCACCATCGGCGCGTCGGTCGGAAGGTCGTGCTGGATGCTGACCGCCAGGTAGCCGCGCGCAGCAAACACGTTGGCGACGAACGAGTACTCGGTGAACTTGACGGTGTTGCCGTGATTGAGGATCGCGACCGGAAGCTTGATCATGCCGGCTTCGGCCTGCATTTCCTTGTCGCGGCGAACGGCCACGGCGACCTCCACGAGACGGTTGTCGCGGGACGCATCATAGAACCTGACGGTCTCGTGGCGGATCGCCCACTTGCTCGCAGTGAAGTAGCCGACGGCCGCCAGAACGCTGACAGACACAAGTACGGTTATTCCACGCTTCATGTTCGTCCCTCGAGGGCTACAATCGCCGGTAGTTGGAAACCTGTAAGACTCTCGTGACCTGTTGTGTTTAATATATGTAACGGCGGTGTGACTGGAAGGCTAAATGTTGTGTATCCAGCGCCCGTTCGTTGTGCGGCGCACCTAGTTGCTGTGCAACATGGACTCGGATTCACCCCCACTCCATGAGAGCTGAACCCTGAACGTCCGGTTCAAATCAGTCGCGAATTTGACGGCAATCTAGCGAAAACTGTGACTCCGGCCTTGACCTGGAACAAGTCCAGGCAAAAACGCGGCCGGACAACGGCCGGGCACATCACAAGGCGCCGTCGGCCAATTTGTTAGCGAAGGCGCCGGAACGTATTCAAGGCGCACAATGTCTCAGTGACGCTTCGCTCGGGCCACCTCGCCTGCCAGGACGGGCGTCATCCGGCCGGGTCGACAAGGCGTCGAAGCAGGCCGTCCGAACCGGTTGGTGATTGCTCAGGCGCTGATGATGTCGTGCAGGTCGAGCGGCTTGTCGACCTGGGCGAACCATTCCGCACGGTTGGCGGCGCGGCGGCGACCGCGCTCGTCCAGCGGCAGCTTGAGTTGGCGCAGCAGGCTCGTGACCTCCTCCCGGGCCGTAACATGGCCGAGATTGGGCCGGGTGCCCAGGGTCGCCTCGTCGATGTCGTCGAGCGCGGTCAGTCCGCGCGGGAAGAATTCGCGATAGACGACGCGCTCGGCAAAGCCGTCGACGGCGCGGAAGCCGAGCCGCAACGAGAGGTCCTTCAGACCGTCGGCCACCAACTGCTTGTTGCGCGAGCCGAGCATGGACAAACGATTGCGGACTACGATCCAGTCAGTCATGGCGCCGTCCACCTGGCGGCGCTTGCGCCTGACGTCGCGCACCATCTCGGCGTAATGGCTTTCGCCGGTCACCGCGTAGGTCGCCGGATCGACCGTGCCCAGCACGTCGAAGTCCAGGAAGCTGTCGTTGATCGGGGTCACCAGCGTATCTGCCATCGAGTGCGCCAGACGCATCAAATAGCTGTCGTTGCCGGGCGTATCGATGACGATGAAATCGAACGACCGCTCCACTGCGCTCACCGCCTCCATGAACTGCTGGAACTCGGCGTTCTCGTTCTCGTCGATCTGCAGCGTCTGGCCGAGCTTGATGCAGTAGTGGGTCGGCAGCTCGAGGCGCAGGCCGGTGCGGCGCGCCCAGGCGCTGCGGTTGCTGATGTAGTGGGTGAAGCTCTGCTGGCGGCAGTCGAGATCGATGGTGGCGACGCGCTGGCCCGCCTTCAGTAGAGCAACGGCGACGTGCAGGGCGGTGGTCGACTTGCCCGACCCGCCCTTCTCGTTTCCAAGCACAACCACGTGGGCCGAGCCCGATTGTCCTTGGCTAGTCTGCACCAGCATGTTTTCGACCCCTTACGATCATCTTCGAGTCACGGTCGTCCGCGGTCAAGTGAAATGCATCATCATCGTGAATCCACGGGGGATGCATCCTCCGCTACTACTTGATGCGCGCGCACGTTTACCAACTCTGCAGTCGATCCGAAGACGTGCTAACAGACGTATTCGAGTAGGCCGAGCGGCTCGTCGCGTCCTTGTTAAAGGTGGTCGCCCGAGCGTCAAGGCCGAACAGAGAAACCGCGATTTTTCGCCGTGAGACCGAGCAAAAATGTCACGAAGCCTGCGTATCGCTCGTACCGTTTCCGTCCTCCGCCGCGAGCTCGATGCCTTGCGCGCGAGAAAAGCCAGCGTCGCGCTCGTGCCGACCATGGGCGCGCTGCACGAAGGCCACATCTCGCTCGTCCGGCTGGCGAAGCGCCGCGCCGACAAGGTTGTCGTCTCGATCTTCGTCAACCCGACTCAGTTCGCGCCGACGGAAGATTTCGGCTCTTACCCGCGTACCTGGAAGGAGGATGTTGCGAAGCTCGCGGCCGAGCGCGTCGATCTGATCTGGCATCCCGATGCGAAGGCGATGTATCCGGACGGCTTCGCGACGCGGATCGTTCCCGCAGGCGCCGCGTTGGCGGGACTCGAGGATCGCTTCCGCCCCCACTTCTTCGGCGGCGTGGCGACCGTGGTCGCCAAGCTGTTCACGCAATGCCGGCCCGACGTCGCGATCTTCGGCGAGAAGGACTATCAGCAGCTCCGTGTGGTGGCACAGATGGCGCGCGACCTCGATCTCGGCGTCCGCATCGTCGGATCCCGTACGGTGCGCGAACGCGACGGGCTCGCGATGTCCTCGCGCAATGTCTATCTCAGTGCGGACGAGCGGCGCGTCGCGCCGACTCTCCAGCGTGTCCTGAAGGAACTCGCAAGACGCCTGCGGGCCGGCGACGACATGCAGGCCGCGATCGGTGACGGCGCCGCCGAGATCACCGATGCCGGCTTCGCGCTGGATTATCTCGAAGTGCGCCACGCCGAAACGCTGGCGCCCCTCGCCCCGGACGAGCCCGGACCGAAGCGCATCCTGGTCGCCGCCAAGCTCGGAACCACGCGCCTGATCGACAATGTCGCGGGGTAAGCGCTGCGACAAGCTCGACGGAACCGTTCAGCCGCTGCTCGCTTGCGAAACACGAGGCCACCGCCCCGACGGATCGGCTCCCGCGAGCCGGCAGACGTCGATGACGCCGAACTACAGCAGCCCGAGATCGCGCAGTTCGCGGCGCAGCGGCTCGGGCATCGCTTCGACGCCCGCGGCGGTGCCCTTGCCGAAATCGGCCGGGGCGTCCTCGGCGGTCAGATAGCGCCAGCCCTGGAACGGGCGCATCGGCCGCGGCAACACGGCGATCACCTTCGGCTGCATGATGATGCGGCACCGTCCGATGCCTTCGCCGTCACGGAACGGCTCGAGCCCGACGATCTTCTCGCGCGCGGCGATCTCGCCGCGAATCACCCAGTACAGCGAACCGCCGGCGAGGATGTCCTCGACCCGCTTCGGCATCATCCGCGTGACGTGGACGTGCTGCTGCGGCAGGCCCTTCTTTTTGGCCGCGAGCATCCGCTCGCCGATCCAGTCCTTGAGCTCTTTGACCGACTCGCAGCCCACGGCCAGCTTGATCAGATGCAGAGGCATGATGGCGTTTCGACCGCGACCTACTCGTTGCCGGCGGGCTCTGCCGCCTCGGGCGCCGCTTGCGGCGCCGGCGGCGCGGCAGCCGGTGGCTTCGGCTTCGGCGCGGCGGCCTTCTTGGCCGCCGGCGGCGCCTGCGCATGGCTGGCAGCAACGGTCGGCGGCGCGGCCGGCGCGAGCTGGGTCGGCGGCTTCGGAGCCGCCGCCCCGGGGGCCACAGAGCGCGTCGAGGCCGTCGGCTCGGGGTTCATGATGCTGACCGGCGGGGTGTTGGCCGAACTGGGGAATTCCGCAGTGGTCGGCTTGCCGGTCGGCGCCGACGGCGTGAGGCCCGCAAACGTTCCGACCACGGGCTGTCCCGGCTGAGCTGGCGGCGCGTTCCATTGCGAGGCATAGCGCGTCACCAGCCCCTCATAGGTGCGCCCTTCCATGTTGTTGACGAGCTGCTGGCGATCGCCCACGGCGCGGAACATCACGCAATCGGTCGGCGTGCAGCGGTCGCGGGTCAGCAGCACATAGGCCATCAATCCGTAACGATCGCGCTCCACGGCACGGCGCAGCGCCAGCAATTCGGCCGTCATCACCTTGTTGGCGCTGGCAACGTCGCCCACTTGCGACAACCGGCTCAGCATCGTTGCAGCATAGCTCACCGCCGCCGCGGTCATCTCCGGCGATCCGAACAGGCCTTTTTCGCAATTCGAGAGCACGAGATCGCCGGCCAGATCATCGACGCAGGCCAGAGCGGGTGGCGACGAGCCGATCGACGCGGTCACAGCGGGATCACCGCCTGCGGCCCGCTGCGAGGGATCCTGGCTGCGCATCATGGAGGCGACCGCGATCCCGACGGCGAGTAAGGTGATCACCGTGAGGGCACCATTGGCGACAGACTTCTCCGCCCTGAGGAGGGTGATCAGGACGATCAGCGCAAAGAAACCCGCCGCCGCGACGGTGAGCCACATCGGGAACGCCGGTGAGTTCAAGAGCTGGTCGAGCGACGCGGGCCAGGTCGAATTCAGAGTCGAACTCAAGGTCGAATTCATGCGCGCTGATTCCTGACGCGGGCCAACGCAAACGGCCCCGATGGCGTCCCGACATAAGACGCCCGTGAAACGATCATCAAATTCAAACGATCACCCAAATCCGCAACGGCCCCACCCCATGACAATACGACGATTCCATGCGCCCTGCGGGCACAGGATGGCGTGGAACGACCCGCTATCCCCAGAGGGATCGCGCAAGCATTCGTACCCCGGTCGGGCAACCGCTCTCTGCCCCGCGACGACCGCCGCCAATTCTCCTCCGGTCAATCCCTTCTCATTCGACCGGCGGCGTCCGCCGACGCTGCAAGCCTCCCGAAGACCGGATGTCCCCGCCGCCCGCGCCGCCGACATCCTAAGACAAGGCCAATTGGCTCTCTCTTGCAACCCGCTCAAAGGCTTCCGTCGAGCTTTTGATCCGGTACTGGCAGTCGTCCCCCTCCGTCGGAAGCTGGCGGATGATCTCATAAGTGCCGGTGGCCGCCGGACGCGAGACGTTGCTCGCGGTGAAATAGACCGTCGTCCCAATGGGAAACTTGTGTTTCAACGCCCTCTCCTGCTCGCATGCCGGCAAGAGCCCCTGGTCCCGCTGCTCGGGCCGGCGTGTCTTTATAAATAACACGCCTATAGCACGCCGCCGGCTGTTCTGACCAGCGGACTCATGCCCTCCCAAACGCGAGATTGCGAGATTCTTCAACGGGATGGAGCCGCGACCGGTACTCCTGGACTAACAGGCCACGCCAGCCGCGACATCGCGGCCGGGCCCGACCACTCAGACCTTCTCGACCCGGTCGATGATCCAGCGTTCCGCAAGCCCCTCCTTCACCCAGGCGGCGAACGCCGGCATCGCCATCACCGCCTCCATGTAGGCCTTGGTCTCGGCCGTAACGGGAACCGCGAAGCTGTGGAACCGCGTGACCACGGGCGCGAACATCGCGTCCGCGCCGCTGAAGCGCCCGAACAGGAACGGACCGCCGGCGCCGTAGCGCGCCCGGCAATCGCGCCAGATGTCCTCGATCCGGGCGACGTTGGCCTTGGCGTCGGCGGACAGCTCCACCGGCCTGATCTCGCGATGCAGGTTCATCGGGCACTCGTTGCGCAGCGCCTGGAAGCCGGAATGCATCTCGGCGGAGACGGATCGCGCCTGGGCCCGTGCCGCCGGATCGCTCGGCCACAGACCGGCTTCCGGAAAGCGCTCGGCGAGATACTCGATGATCGCCAGCGAATCCCACACCGTCACGGCGCCATCGATCAGGATCGGCACCTTGCCGGCGGGAGAATGGCTGAGGATGCGCGCCTTGTCGGCGGGATCATCGGTGTAGAGCGGGATCACGATCTCCTCGAAGGCGATGTCGCAGCCGCGTAGCGCGAGCCACGGCCGCATCGACCAGGAGGAATAGTTCTTGTTGCCGATCACCAGCTTCAGGGTCATGTGGCCGTATCTCCGTGTTCGTGCCGCCCCGCCCGCGTGCCGTCGGCCTGGAGCAGCCTTGCTGCCGGCAACGCATACAGGATGACCGGCGGCAGCGTCGACAGGGATGTCCTCGACCTTGCGATGCTGCCACCGCCGTGCCGGCGCTGAAGGCGAGCGCAATCAGCGGCTGAAATCCTGCGGCGTGAACGACATCTCGATCACCTTCCACTCATCGTATCGATCGGGCGGCAGCATCGTATAGGGCTGACAGGCGTTCAGCGCTTCGACCGCGCCCTCCTTCAGCTGCGCCGCCTTCAGCGGTGCGATCACCTCTCTCACTTCCGGCTCCGATGCCAGCCTGCCGTCTGGCGTCATCGCAAAGCGCAACCTGACCAGGACGCGATCGGCGGGCGACAACGATGTCGACAGACGCGCGCAGCTTCGGACCCGCTGACGGAGCGCCGCCTCCAGATTGGCGGCGAGATTCGTCGTCGCCATGGCTCCGGTGTCCTGGCCGTCCTCCGGGCCGTTTGCCGGCGGCAAGGGCGACAGCGGCGCGGGCAGACCAAGCATGACGCCGTATTTGACAGTAATGTCCGGCTCGGGCTGCACATAGCTCGGCGTAGGTACCGGCACGGGCGGTGTCACCGGCCTGGCAGCCGACTTCGTCTCTGCCTTGGCCTCTGCCTTGGACTCCGACTTGGTCGCCGATTTCGCTGCGGATTTCGCCGATGGCAATGGAGACGGTGAAGCTGGCGGAGGCGTCGGAGGCTGCTTGGCTTCGGGGACCGGCGGCTGCGATGGCTCCGGGACGGGCGGCGCGGCGGCCGCCGCCGTGGCGCTCGGGGCCGGCTGCGGCAACGTCAGTTCGGGCGTCGGGGACGGCGAAGGGGTCACGACGGGCTCGGGCGCTTTCTTTGGCTCGTCAGCGTCGACGATGTCGACCGCCATTTCGTCCGTCCTTGCAATCTCGTAGGGACGCACCGAGGTCGAGACCACGACGCTGCCCACGATCAAGAAATGCGCGAGCACGGATGCGGCGACGCCCCAACCTATGAACTGCCAACGTTCCATGCTGCTTCGTTTGCGCCGCTTGCGACCTGACGCAGGGAACGCGCCATCGCGGCGATCATCGCCGGGGTCGAATGCGGGTCACCTGCCCGCTCACACCCCTAGCATAACGGCGCGGGCGCCGCTCTCAATCCCATTTCGGCGCGAAGGCGAAGTTGGTCATCCGCCCTTCGGGGCTGCCCATGGCGAAGATGTCGGCCATGTCCTGCTCAGACAGCTCGAAATCGAAGATGTCCAGATTTTCGGACAGCCGTTCGATCTTCGAGGTCCGCGGGATCGCCACCGAGTTCTGCTGCACCAGCCAGCGCAGGCAGATCTGCGCCGGGCTCCTGCCGTGGGCACGGCCGATCCGCGTCAAGGTCGGATCGTTCTTGATCTTGCCCTTGGCGATCGGGCTGTAGGCCACCATTGCGATGCCGTGGCGCGTACAGGCCTCGCGGACCTTGGTCTGGTCGAGATAAGGATGATACTCGACCTGGTCGCACACCAGCGGTTCCGGCGAGAGGGCCACCGCCTCGTCGAGCAGGGCGACCGTGAAATTGGACACGCCGATGTGGCGCGCCATTCCCAGCGTCTTGACATGCGCCAGGGCGCCGAGCGTCTCGACCAGCGGCACATGCGAATTCGGCCAGTGCAGCAGCAGCAGATCGACCTCGGAGACGCGCAGGCGAACCAGGCTGTCCTTGACCGAGCGTTCGAGATCATGGGGTGCAAAATGCGTCGTCCACACCTTGGTGGTCAGGAACACCTCGTTGCGCCTGACGCGCGAGGCGCGCAGGCCCTCGCCGACCTCCTGCTCGTTCTCATAGACCTGGGCGGTGTCGATATGCCGGTAGCCGAGCGTGAGCGCCTGTTCGACGATCCGCGCGCAGGTGCGTCCGCGCAATTCCCAGGTACCGAGACCCAGGGCGGGAATCCTGGCACCGTTGGCCTCGATCATCAGCATGGCCGTGCACTCCAGTCCGCGTGCAACATTATGTAGCCACACGCAGGCCGTTGCCAACGCACGGCCGGTTTTTTAGCTTAAGTCTTAGCTAAGGCGGCAAATACCGTATCGGGCGCGTGCGCGATCACGGTCAGCAGCGCGCGCGCCGGGCCGCGCGGCATGCGTTTGCCCTGCTCCCAGTTGCGAATGGTCTCGACCGGCACGCCGAGCTTGGCGGCGAACTCCTGCTGCGTCAGTTGCACCCGCCGCCTGAGGTCGCGGACCTCGAGCGGAGCGACCGGCGCAGCGGCCGACGGCGCCAGCGGAAATTCGCCGCCATCGCGCAATTCCACGATTCGTCCGTCTGCCTTCAGCCGCAAGCGTTGCATGGTCCGACTCCGTCTCGGTGCAACAGTGTCGCCGAGCCGCGTTAAGGCCGGATTAACGATATAAGTCGTTGTGAGCCTGAAGTTATTTCAGGCCGAACCACAGCGTCGCGATGCCCAGGAAGGAGAAGAAGCCGACCACGTCGGTCACCGTGGTGACGAAGGTGCCCGAGGCGACCGCCGGGTCGGCCCGGACGCGCTCCAGCACCATCGGGATCAGGATGCCGCCGAGCGCGCCGGCCACGAGGTTCGAGATCATCGCCAGCCCGATCACGATGCCGAGGCCTGGGGTCTTGAACCAGGCGACCGCGGCGATGCCGGTGATCAGCGCGAACGCCAGCCCGTTGACGAGGCCCACCAGCGCCTCGCGCATGACGACGCGCATCGCATTGTTCGGCCCGAGTTCGCGCGTCGCCAGCGCGCGCACGGCGACCGTCATGGTCTGGGTCGCGGCATTGCCGCCCTGGCTGGCCACGATCGGCGCGAGCACCGCGAGCGCGACCATCTGCTGGAGCTGGTCTTCGAACAGGCCGAGCACCGAGGACGCCAGGAACGCCGTGGCGAGATTGATCAGCAGCCAGTTGAAGCGGCTCTTGGCAATGGTCCAGACCCGGTCGGACAGCTCCTCGTCGCCCGAGACGCCGCCGAGCGCCTTGAGATCCTCGTCCGCCTCCTCCTCGATGACGTCGACGACGTCGTCGATGGTGATGACGCCGGCCAGCCGGTTCTCGGCATCGACGACCGGCGCCGCCACCAGATTGTACTTGCCGAACAGCCGCGCCACTTCGGCGAGATCGTCGGTGACCCTGACGCGGCGGCGATCTTCGTCGATCAGCTCGGCCAGCGGCACCGGACGGCGGGCGCGCAGCAGCGCATCGAGCGCGACCGCGCCCTGCCAATGCCTCAAATCGTCGACCGCATAGATCTCGTAGAAGCGCTCGGGAAGGTCGGGCGTCTCGCGCATGTAGTCGATCGCCTCGCCGACCGTCCAGGCCAGCGGGACCGCGATGAACTCGCTCTGCATGCGCCGGCCGGCCGAGCCCTCGGGATAGTCGAGGCTGCGCGCGAGCACGTCGCGCTCCGACGGCGGCAGCCGCTCGAGGATCTCCTCCTTGTCCTCTTCGTCGAGGCTCTCCAGCAGCTCGACGGCGTCGTCGGATTCGAGCTCGCGAACGCCTTCGGCGACCGTGGCCGGCTCCAGCTCTTCGAGAATCTCCTCGCGGACCGCGTCATCGACCTCGTTCAGGGCCGAGAAGTCGAAATCGGTGCCGGTGAGCTCGACCAGGCGGACGCGACGCTCCGGCGTCAGCGCCGCGATCAGGTCACCGAGATCCGCCTCGTGCAGTTCCGCGATCTGGGCGCGCAGGAACGCTTCGTCCTCGGCGGCGATGGCGGCGGTAATCGCGGCAATGAAATCAGGGTGAAGTGCGCCGGAGTCGGTGCGCATCACCGCGCGATCAGCTAGAGTAGCGTCGACGGGGGCAACGTCCAACGTCTCGTTCATGACGTGCCTCACGAGCTCTTCAGACGACTGGTCTGATTTGTGTTTTGACGCATTACATAATCGGTCACAGCGAGCGCAACGGGAAAAGATGCCTCAGCCGCGGCGGACGACAGGATGGGTAAACGCGGCCTGCGCAGCGGCTGCGCTGCTCGTGGCGCACGGCGCTTCCGCCGCACCGGCCGGCTGTCCGCGCGAGGGCACGCTCGGCACGTCGCGCGTCCTGAGCGTGGACCCGAAGCAGTACCCGCGCGTCGGCCTGAAGAGCTTCCCCGATACGCTGCCGCTGCATGACGGCGAGGTGATCCTGACGTTCGATGACGGCCCCTCGCCGCCAATGACCAACAAGGTGCTCGCCGCGCTCGCCAGCGAATGTGTGCGCGCGACGTTTTTCCTGGTCGGCAAGCCGGCCTCGGGCCGCGCGGCCCTGGTGCAGCGGATCGCCGCCGAGGGCCACACGGTCGGCCATCACAGCTTCACCCATGCACATCTCGGGCAGATCTCGCCGGAAGCTGCCGTGGAGGAGATCGATCGCGGCATTGCGGCCGACGAGAAAGCGCTCAACGGCGTCGAGACGACCACGCCGTCGACGCCCTTCTTCCGTTTCCCCTATTTCGAATCGACGCCGGCGGCGCTCGACCTGTTGCAGTCGCGCGGCATCGCCGTGTTCGGCGCCGACCTCTGGGCGAGCGACTGGAACCCGATGGCGCCGCAGCAGGAGCTGAAGCTGCTGACCAGCCGCCTCAACCAGGCGCGCAAGGGAATCATCCTGCTGCACGACCCGCAGCCGCGTACGGTCGCGATGCTGCCGGCCTTCCTGCGCTATCTCAAGGAGCATGGCTACCGCGTCGTCCATGTCGTGCCGGCCGCGCGGGGCGGACAGCCGGAACATCACAGCGAAAGCCCGGCAGAAACGGCCGCGACACCCCACGAAGGTGGTTAATCCGCCGTTCAGGCCCTGCGGCTACGCTCGCTCGACCCGCGGCACATGACTGCCCTTGCAATCCGGCAACAGCCGTGGGCAAACCGGAACCCGAACCGATGCCATGTCGCGGCGCCAGCCCATCCCTGCTATGTGTTCCCCGTCATGGGCGCAGCAGTGCGGCCGCGATATATCGTGAATAGCCGGAGCGCTTGGCCGAAAGCGTGCGGTGATGGCTGAAGGGAATGTGAGCAGCGTGATGCGTGATCATGGGTGGGCTTGCGTCGGACGGCCATCATGGCTTGCGGTTCTGCTGGGAGTTCTCGGCTGCGTCGCCTCGAGCGTCGGATCGTCCGGCGCATCGGCTGCCGATTGCCCGGGCCATCCCGACGCGCTCGGCACGTCGCGCATCCTGGTGGTCGACCCGCGTGAGCATCCGCGGCTCGGCGCGATGCAGTACAAGGAGACGCTGCCGCTACGGGATCACGAGGTGGTCATCACCTTCGACGACGGCCCGCTGCCGAAATACAGCAATCAGGTGCTGCAGATCCTCGCCGACCAATGCGTCAAGGCGACGTTCTTCACGATCGGCCGCCAGGCCAAGGCCGATCCGGAAGGCGTGCGCAAGCTCGCGGCCGCCGGCCACACCATCGGCACGCACAGCCAGAACCATCCGCTCAGATTCAACCGGATGACGCTGGACCAGGTCAAGCCGGAGGTCGATCAGGGCATCGCCTGGACCACGGCCGCGCTGACCGATCCGTCGGCGCTGTCGCCGTTCTTCCGCGTGCCCGGCCTGCTCCGCGGTGATGCCGTGGAGACCTACGCGGCGTCACTCGGCCTGCAGGTCTGGAGCGCCGATTTCCTCGCCGACGACTGGCGCAGCATTTCCGCAGCCAAGGTCCATGAGCTCGCGATCAAGCGGCTGGAGGCGCGCGGCAAGGGCATCCTGCTGCTGCACGACATCCAGGCGCGCACCGTGGCGGCACTGCCGAAGATCCTCGCCGATCTGAAGGCCAAGAACTACCGGATCGTGCACGTCGTGGCCGCGACTGCGGACCGCCCGGCAACGCCGACCGAGCCCGAGGATTGGCTCGTGCACCGGCCGTCGGACGAAACGCCCGTCGCGCATTGGCCGGCGATCACGCCCGCCAATCTGGCCGGCGCCGACACGCGCATCCGCGCAACGCTGGACGATTTCGGAATTCTCGATGTCCCGCCCACGGCGTCCCGCAGTCTGCCCCGGCCGGCCTGGCCGCGACCCCTGCCCGGCCGGCGAATGGCCACGGCGCCGGCGCTGCCGGCACCGTCCGGATCGCTGTTTGCCTGGCCGCCCGCGGCACCCTTGTCATCGCAGCGGCACCAACTGGTACGCGCCACGACTTCGCCAAAGGCCCCTGCGAAGGCCGCAGCAGCCAAGCCGGCCCAGCGCCCGCTGCGCCTCGCCAGCCTCAGGAAGCGCTGAGCGTCAGGACATCGGCGTTCGAATGCGAGACCGGCGGCCGTGTCGTTGCGCGGCCTGATGTGCGGCGCGCATCGCCTGCGCGATCAGTTGGTGACGAGCTTGCTGACGCAGAGGATGACGGCGGCGGCCAGGAAGAACAGATCCATATAGGACGTCTTCTCGCCGTCCTTGCGCAGCGAGCCGACATCGGCGACCACCTGCTTGCTGACGACCTGACCGACCGGCCCGTCGCCGAGCATGCCGGCCAGCCGGCGGACGTCGGCCTCCATCTTCTCGATCCGTCCGAAGAAATGGAACGTGCGCACCACCGTCACCGCACGCATGCCCGCATAGATCAGCACCACCAGCGCCAGCACGGCGCGGTTCTGGTAGTTCTCGATGTAGTTCAGGCTGAGATAGACCGCCGCGAGAAATACGAAGTTGGAGACGAAGCGGTAGGCTAGACCCGCAAAGTTCATCTATTCCCCCACATGAGTTCGGATCACCGGCCGACCACAGAACTCACGAAACGCGTTTCGCCCCCGCGTCCGGGTCCAACCGGCGTCACCGTAGGGCGAGCCGGCTTGCGAATTCGTGAAGCGGAATATCTTGCACCGCCGGAACGGGCGCCTTGGTAAACAAGGGCCTGCACCGGGGCGCGAGCTGCTACAGCCTGTAATTGCAGGCCTGCAGCAGCTCCCGCATCAGGCGCCGAACCGCGCCGGCGCGCAGGCCGCGACGTCCACGCTCGGCGCCTCGCCGCTCATCAGCTCGGCGAGGATGCGGCCCGTCGCCGGCCCCAGGGTGAAGCCCTGATGGCCGTGCCCGAAATGCAGCCACAGACCCTTGTGCCGCGCCGCCGGACCGACGACAGGCAGCATGTCGGGCATGCAGGGCCGCGTGCCGAGCCACGGCTCGGGCTCGACCGGCTTGCCGAGATCGATCAGCTGGCGTGCCGCGGCTTCCGCCTTGCCGAGTTGAACCGGCGTCGGCTTCGCGTCGGGCGACGACAATTCGGCGCCGGTCGTGATGCGCACGCCCTTGGCCATCGGGTTCATCAGATAGCCGAACGCGGCGTCGCGCAGCGGCAGGTCGAGCGGCGCGCCGCCGCTGTAGTGGCGATGATAGCCGCGCTTGCGCACCATCGGAATGTCGTAGCCGAACCGCTTCAGGAATTCCGGCGACCACGGCCCGAGCGCGACCACGGCCGCCTCGGCCTCGATGCGTCCTTCGGAGGTCGTTACGGCCCAGCCGCTGCCCTGTGGCGACAAGGTCGTCGCATCGCCGCGCAACAGCTTGCCGCCACGCTTGACGAACAAGTCCGCATAGGACGTGACCAGACTGCCGGGATCGGACACCGTCCACGGCTCCTGCCAATGCAGGCCGCCGATGCCGCTCTCGGTCAGGCCCGGCTCGGCCTTCGCCAGTTCGCTAGCACTGAGCAGCTTGAACTTGACGCCGAACGCCTTGCCGACCGCTTCGGCCTCTCTCGCCTCCTTGTCGAACTGCGCCTGCGTCCGGTGCAGCACGCGAAAGCCGTCGCGGCGCACGAGATTGCCGGCGCCGGCAGCCTGGATCAGCGGCTCGTGCTCGGGCGCGGCGCGGGCAATCAGTTGCGCATAGGTGCGCGTCAGCACCTCGTGGCGCGCGGGAAACGAATTCCACCAATAGCGCAGCAGCGGCTTCATGTGATACGGCAAGGCCGCGAGCCCGTAGTGCACGTCGTTGGTGCGCGCGAGCGCAATGTCGAGCACGCCGGCGAGATCGTAGGGCATCGCATAGGGCCTGACGGCCTCGCTCTGGATGATCCCGGCATTGCCGTAGCTGGTCTCGCGTCCCGGCTCGCGGCGATCGACCAGCGCCACTGACCAGCCGCGGCTCTGCAGGTGCAGCGCCGTGCCGACGCCGACCATGCCACCGCCGAGAACGATTGCGCTTCGCATCGTCATGCCTCCTGTCAGGTCCGCGCCGCCGCGACGACGGTGACCTCTAATCGAACGTCCGCGATCATCTGCGCCTGCACCGTGGTGCGCACCGGCAGTGGATCCTTGAAGTGCTTGCGATAGGCCGTGTTGTACTCAGCGAAGTCGGCCTTGTCGGCGAGATGCACCATGCAGGACACGACGTCGTCGAGCGACAGGCCCTCGCCCGCCAGCGTCTCCGAGATGTGCTTGAAGACGAGGTCGGTCTGCGCCGCGATGCCTTCCGGAATCGTGCCGTCATCGGCGACCGGCACCTCGCCGGACAGGAACACGAGGCCGCCGGCGCGGCGCACCAGCGAGAACGGCCAAGAGGATGCGTCGGACATCAATAGCTCCAGAAGATGTTGATCAGGTCGGCGCGGGTCAATCCCACGCCATGAATCCCGGCGTCTGCGCCAGCGGCGGCAGCGCGGAAAGCCTTGCGAGATCGGGCTGCGGACGGCGCAGTTCGGCATCGCTGGCGAACGCCTGTTCCAGCGCCGCGGCCACGCCGAGCACCAGCGCATCGCCGCCGCGGGGGCCTACGATCTGCAAGCCGAACGGCAGGCCGTTCTCGTCGACACCGAGCGGCAGGCTGAGCGCCGGATGCCCCGCCAGCGTCACCGCATAGGCCAGCGCCAGCCAATGGAAGTAGGACTTGGTCGGCACGCCGTCGATCTCGGCCGGATAAAGCTCCGCCCACGGCCGCGGGCTCAGCGTGATGGTCGGGCTGATCAGCACGTCGTGCTTGGCGAAGAAGCTCTGATAGGCGCGGTAGATGCGGGTCTGGTTGGCGCTGGCGCGCGAAAAATCCTCGAGACTGTAGGACAGCCCCTCCTCGACATTGGCGCGCACGTTCGGCCCGATCATCTCGGGGCGCTCGCGATAATTCTTGCCGTGCTGGGTGAGGAACAGCGAGGCGCGCAGCACCGCGAAGGTCTCGTCGGCGCCGCTGCAATCCGGCGAAGCGTCTTCGCTGCCAGCAAACAGCGGCGCGATGCGCTTGACGCGGGCGCGGAAGGCGCGGCGGATCAGTTGCTCGGTCGGCGCGAAACCAAAGTCCTCCGTGAAGGCGAGCCTGAGCTTGCCGAGATCAACCGCAGGCGGTGTGGCCCAGCGCGAAGATTCACCGCGCACCGCCTCGCCCGGCAGCGTGTAGGCCAGCGGATCGCGCGCATCGTCGCTCGCCATCACCGACAGCATCAGCGCGGTGTCGGCGACATCGCGCGCCATCGGCCCGTCGGTCGACAGGCACGACCAGCCATGCGCCCGCTTCTCGCTGGCGACGAGGCCGTAGGACGGCCGCATGCCGACGATGCCGGAGAAGCCGGCCGGATTGCGCAAGGAGCCGCCGGTGTCCGAGCCCGAGGCGAGCGGGGCCATGCCGCAGGCCAGCGCCACCGCCGAGCCGCCGGAAGAGCCGGCCGCCGAGCGCTGCGGATCGAACGGATTGCCGGTGGCGCCGAACACCGGATTGCGGGTGTTGCCGCCCGCCGCCCATTCCGGCGTGTTGGTCTTGCCGAAGATGATCGCGCCGGCCGCGCGCAACCGCGCCACCGAGGCCTGGTCGGCCACGGGCACGTTGTCGGCCAGGATCGGGCTGCCATAGGTCGAGCGCATGCCCGCGGTATCCTGGGTGTCCTTGATCAGCACCGGCAGGCCGTGCAGCGGCCCTTTGTCCGCGCCCGCCATCAGCTCGGCCTCGGCCACCTTGGCCGCGGCGCGGGCGCCCGGCTCGTCCAGGGTCACGACCGCATTCACGGCCGGATTGACCGCAGCGATCCGCGACAGGCACGAATCGAGCAACGCCACCGGCGAGATCGCCTTTGTTTTCAGGAGCTTGACCAGATCGACGGCCGTCTTGTCGCAAATCGAATCCACGGGTACTTCTCTTTCCGTTCCAGAAAACTATTTAGCATATAAGAAAGATGATGCACGACTTGAAAATGCAATGTTCCACCGCTCCTCATGCATGACCGTGAGGCGGCCGGACAGCCGATTGTAACTGCAGCCATTTCGCGCAAGATTGCCGGGCCTGCCACGGCCCGCGACCCACCCGATCCGCTAATGGATTTTCCGGAGACCCTCGTGACCGACACCGCCGTCAGCGTTTCAGCCGAAGGCCCCCATTCCCAGCTCGGCCACTGCCTCAAGGCCGCCCGGCAGGCGCGCGGGCTGACCCTGAAACAGGTGGCGGAGAAGACCGGGATGGCGCTGTCGACCCTGTCCAAGGTCGAGAACGGCCTGATGTCGCTGACCTACGACAAGCTGCTGCAGCTCACCTCCGGCCTGCAGATGGACATCGCCGAACTGTTCAGCCCGGCCGCGCCGCGGCCCGAACCGGGCCGGCCGGTGACCGCCCGCCGCAGCCTCAGCCGCGCCGGCCAGGGCCAGGTGGTCGCGACCCGCTTCTACACCTACACCTATCAATGCACCGACCTGATCGGCAAACGCATGGTGCCGATGATCACCGAGGTCCGCGCCCGCACGCTCGACGAGTTCGGCCCCCTGCTCCGCCACAGCGGCGAGGAATACTTCCTGGTGACCCGCGGCACCATCGCCGTCCACACCGAGTTCTACGCCCCCGAGATCCTCAACGAAGGGGACGGCATCTACCTCGACAGCACCATGGGCCACGCCTACCTCAACGCCGGCGAGGCAGACTCCGCCCAGGGCGTGTGTCTGTGCACGAGCGAACAGGCCGATCTGTTCGAGCAATTGCATCGGATTGCGAAGAAGGATGCGGTGGAGTGAGGGGGCGTGGCCTAGCCTTGAAGGCGAGCCATTAAATCATCATGATCCTGAATACGAACGCTGGCCAGCGGTGAGATCCAATGAGCAAGACCAACACAGCAAGCCGAGGCAGTCGACCGATAGACGAAGTGGACGAGAGTCACGAGCTAGCCGAGCGGAAACCTTCCGAACCGGAGAGCCCAGCGCCGAGCATGCCAGAGGTTGACGGAGACGCTGCGCCAATCAGGTCCACTTTGGTTGTTCGCCCGAAGCCGCGTGCGTTTGCAGACACCTTCAAGGCGTCCCGTGGCCTCGTTGATCCGAACCTGAAACTCGGATTCTGAAGTAAGCGGGTTCCATGTAGCGCTACCGTCAGACCTCGGCTGAGACCACAGTCGACGCAGATCTCACGTCAGCTGGCTCAAGCGATGGATCGCGCCCACTCAATCGCCCACATATCGCTCCGTCTGATGCCAGCGGACACTTTCAATCGATGGCTTATCCTGCTCACGAATTGGCATCTTTATCTGCTGGCCGTGCAAGCGCTTGTATTCGTTACCGTTGTTGAATACCTGCGTGATCTTGCTGCTAACGTGAAAACGCAGATCATCCGTTAAGGTCGCAAACCCCGCATCGAAAACGCTGTGAATATCCTTTCTGAGAAAGATTCCGTTCGGCAACGTATGAACCCCACCATCAGAGTACGGGCGTATATGAGCAGCCTCCAGTGCTGGGAGAACTTTTGTGTCGGACAACGCGCATTGAAAATCGTAGGCTTGCGCAATTTTTATCCGAAATGCCCCCTGTCCGAGACGAGGCGCAACCAAGCCCGGCGAACCATAGCGCGCCTGCTCGGTCGACGAAAAACCGCCCTCTCCGATCAAGCGCTTGCCACTTTGTAAATCTGCGGGGATCCTCGTTCGAGCTTCCAATTCAGCAAACAGGCTGGCGCCATGGCTTGTCTCAGTGCTGTAGACTTTCCCCGTAACAATATTTGACGACCAGTCGGAGGGAACGGGAAACCACTCGTGCGGCTCGAAGAATACCGGCGAGGTCAGGACGCGGCACCCAATCACTGTTTGCGCCGTAACTCTTTCACCATTGCGGTACCGACTGATAGTATCAATCATTTGCGCAATTGATGAACTACCATTTCGCTCTCCTAGCGACTCCCAGGCCAACTGGATTGGAACGTTGATACTGCTGGCGAGCATTCCATAGCCACCAATTCTATTCCTAGGAGATTTAAGTCGGAATACGAATAGTTGCCCCTCTTCGATGGCCTTAAAGGGCTGAGCAGTCGGCTTCCAAAAATTTACGTCTTCGAGCGGAGAGCGCGCCTTGAGAAAATCAAACCACGCGTTGTCTGTATTGGCCAAATAGAGTTCTGCCATTGTAGACTCTGCATTTAGACGTCGACCAACAAGTCGCGAGATTGATCTCGGTCTGGCGCGCCATCCGATGTTTCGTCCTTACTGGGGACACCGGAGCGATTGGACGGCCGCCGCCCCGACCGCGGCGCACCGTCCAGCGGCTGGCCGCGATCATCAAACGGATGATGCCATTTCAGCGCCGCATAGGGCGAATTGAGAATCGGCCGCTCGTAGAAGCTGGTCAATGCCCGTCCCCGCCCCTGCAATTCACTTGTCGAGCGAACAAATTAATCCATGCGTCCGATGCGTGTTTCCGTTTTTTTACCGCCGGCGTCAATCCTCAGATGGATGGCTATCCCAAGCCTGGCGTCGCTCACCCGACGGGCGACTCGATCTGCGATGCACGCCGTTTCCTTCGTCGGCCGCGGGCAAAGTCGCGATGCGCCGGGAGGCTTTTTTCATCCGACGCCTCAACCACATCACCCCTGTCCAGTCGTTTCGGCGAAAATTTTCCTATTTCTTTTTTCCGGAAGTCGTGGTTGTCTACCCTCGTCCCGCCTCGGCACGAGGGGCGTTTCGCGATCGTCACGACACGCGGGGTGGGATGCGGTGGGCGCGTCGGAGCGCAGCATGCTC
This sequence comes from Bradyrhizobium oligotrophicum, assembly GCF_051168495.1. Lineage (GTDB taxonomy): Bacteria > Pseudomonadota > Alphaproteobacteria > Rhizobiales > Xanthobacteraceae > Bradyrhizobium > Bradyrhizobium oligotrophicum_A. The sequence goes on from NZ_JBNPVB010000012.1 coordinate 195,134, forward strand.
GACATGCGGACGAACGTTTCCGATGCGCCGGCGAAATCGTAGGGTCCTGGCCTCCCGGTGCTGAGGCCAAGCGGATGGTGATGATGAGCCGTTCGTGACGGGGGCAAGACAGCCGGTCCCCGGGGAGAGGACGTATAAGCCGCCCAACCATCGCGCGGGGAATGCCGGGATGTCTCGGCTGAACCTGTGGTTCCTGCCGCCAGCATTTTTTGAGCTGGCGGGCCATGGGTGCGGCCAGCGCCCGGCATTCCCTGCGCCTTCGTCTTTCGAGGGCGCCCCGATTGGCAAAGCTCGGACGCCATGCGCGCCGCGAGAACGAGGCGACACGTGCTCCTGCCTGCGTCAGCGGCTCTCAGCCACCACCCCGATCCGGGAGCTGACGTTTTCCCGCATGGCAAGCGCGCATCAGGCAGCCCGACCGTCGGAGCGGCCCTCGGCGAGAACGCCCCAGCCGTGCGGGGGAATGACGATGTTCGTCATGACGCCGCGGCGAGACACTTGGATGTCGCCCGCGATCCGATCGGCCGCCGCCTCGATCACGCGTCCGACCTCCGCATCGGCGAGGTTCAGCACCACCCAGAGCCGGTTTGCGTCATCGGACATCTCGAGCACGAGGTCCGAACGCCTGATCTCGATGACCCTGCTGCGGGCGCGATGCAGCCAGGAATTTTTCCGCCGCAGGCCGATGAGCTGCTGATGCAGACGATAGGTCGGCCAGCCGTAAGGGGCCAGATCGGACGCCTTGGCGGGAAACGACGGCCTGATGGCATCGTCGCCGCCGATGCGATGCTCCTTCAGTCCATGGAAACGCTGCTCGTCGCCGGCATAGATCGAGGGCGTGCCGGCCGTCGTCATCAGGACGACGAGCGCATGGGCCAGATGACGCTCGTCGTGCAGCTGGCTCGCGATGCGGGTGACGTCGTGATTGCCGATGAACGTCTGCGGAACGAATGTGTCCAGCATCGCGTCGTGACGCTTCAAGGCCCATGCCAGCTCGAAAAAGTTGCCGTCGTTCAGCGAGCTCCAGACCGCCTTCCACAATTCGTATTGGGTGACGGCGTCGACGCCCGTCTCGCGGACGAAGCCGGCATAGTCGCCATGGATGACCTCGCCGAAGACATAGGCGTCCGGATAGTCGGCGCGAACGCGCGGCAGGACCTTGGCCCAGAATGCCCTGGGGACGGCATAGGCGGCATCGAGCCGCCAGCCGGCAACGCCGCGGCCGAGCCAATGCCGCATCACCGCCACGACGTGATCGGCGACCGCCGGGTCGTCATGGTTCAACACCGGGAGATGACGATGCCCTTCGAACGTCGCGTAGTCCGGCGGTTGTCCGTCGCCCCCACCCGCGGGCCAGTTCAATTTGAACCAGGACGCCTCCGGCGATCCGGGTCCGCCGGCAAGCGCACGCTGGAAGGCTGGGTATGCGCAGCCGACATGGTTGAAGACGCCGTCGAGAATGATGCGCAGGCCGCGCGCCCGTGCGGCCGCGACGAGCGCGTCGAAATCGTTCTCGTCGCCCAGCCGCGGGTCGATCCGAAAGTGGTCGGTGGTGTCATATCCATGCGTCGACGACGCAAAGATCGGTCCGAGCAGGACCGCAGACACGCCGAGCTCGACGGCATAGTCGAGCCAGGAGGTGAGATGGCCGAGGCGATGGGTGACGCCATCGCAGGCCTGCGCTTCGCGCTCGGCGCCGACAAATCCGAGCGGATAGACCTGCCAGACGATGGCATGTTCGATCCAGCTGCGCGTCATCGCCCATGCCTCATCCGACGTCCGCCCTCCACTTGCGCCGTTCGGGGATCGCCGCATCGCGCGATCACGGCGCGGCTGCGCAATCGTCCCTCTCGTGACTATAGTCCGTGGAGATGCGCGCCCGGGATTAAACATCGTTCAGCCAGCCGCACCCAGCGCCGCCCGCACCGCCTCATCGCGCGGCGTATGCGGCTCCGTGCCGAGCAGGCCGACGAGTTTGCGATTGTCGAGCGCGAGACTCTGCTTCCACAGCCACCGCATCTCCAGCGCCTCGCGCATGAAGCGCACGAACGGCGCGGCGAGCCAGAGCATGATCCAGGGGAACGGCTTCACCGGCAAATCGGGCCGGCCGGTGACGCGGCGGACGGCGTCGGTCATGTCGTGCCCGCTCGCATCATAGTGGCCGGCGAAATTCACCACCGTGTAGGCGGGCAGACCGGCGCCGATGTCGACGAGGCGCGCGAAGGTCTCGGCGAGATCGGGCACGAACGCCCAGGCGTGACCGATGCCGCGCTGCGTCAGGCGCTGCAGGGCCTTCGCCCGCAAACCGCCTTTCGCCAGCGCCTGCGCGAACCAGGAATTGCCGACGCCGGGACCGAAGAAGTCGCCGGCCCTGATGGCGATGACGGGCACGCCGTCGCGCGCGGCCTGTTCCAGCATCTCCTCCATCTCGAGCCGCACCTGGCCCTTGCGCGTCGTCGGCCGGCGCGGCGTGGTCTCGTTCACCAGAGCCGGCGACGCCGACGAATAGACGTACACGTTGCCCGGAAACAGGATCGTCGCGCCGGCCGCCTTTGCGGCGGCGATGGTGTTGGCGAGCATCGGCAGCGCGTCCTCGCGCCAGCGCGCATAGCCCGGCGGATTGACGCCATGAACGATCAGGCTGACGCCCTCCGCAGCGGCCCGGACCGCGGCCGCATCGCGGGCATCGCCATCGCGCCAATCGACCGCAAAGCCAGGAGCGGGCCGCGACCCCGCCGGGCGCCGCGTCAGCGCGCGGATGGCAAAGCCGCGCCGCGCCAGGGCCGCGGCGATGGCGCCGCCGATGGCCCCGGTCAGGCCGAGGACCAAGGCGGTGGGGGTGGCTGATGGGCGCGACATGGCTGATCTCCTTGCTGTTTCCAGCAATCTGGACCGGCCCGCACAAAACGAAAATTGCCAAACATTCTTTATCCGCTATACGTTTTCGTATGAACGACCTCGCCGATTGGAGCCTGCTGCGCTCCTTCCTCGCCGTTTCCAGGCGCGGCAGCCTGTCCGCCGCGGCCCGCGCCACCGGGCTGACGCAGCCGACGGTCGGCCGTCACATCGACGAGTTGGAGGCCGGCCTCGGCACCGCCCTGTTCACCCGCTCCCAGGCCGGCCTGCTGCCGACGGAGGCCGCGACCGCGCTGCTGCCACATGCGGAGGCGATGGAGGCGGCGTTCGCGGCGCTGGTGCGCGCGGCGAAGTCCGGCGGCGATCCGCTGCAGCCGCGCGGCGTGGTCAGGATCTCGGCGAGCGAGATCGTCGGCACCTTCGTGCTGCCGCCGATCCTCGCCGGCATCCGCGGCCGGTTTCCGGACATCGTGATCGAGCTGGTGCTCAACAACCGCACCGACGACCTGCTGCGGCGCGACGCCGACATCGCGGTGCGGATGATCCGGCCGAAGCAGGACGGCCTCGTCGCGCGACGGCTCGGGCACATTCCGCTTGGGCTGTACGCGCACCGCGACTACATCGCCCGGTTCGGCCTGCCGGACACGATTGCGGCGCTGGCGGCGCATCATGTCATCGGCTTCGACCGCGACGATCATTCCGCGCGCTCGGTGGCGAGTTCACAGTTGCCGATCTCGCGCGAACTCTTCTCCTATCGCACCGACTCCGACGTCGCCCAGGTGATGGCGGTCGAAGCCGGCCTCGGCATCGGCGGCATGCAGAAGGCGATGGCGATCCGCAATCCGGCGCTGGTGCCGGTGCTCGCCGACCAGGTCGCGTTCGAACTCGACTGCTGGCTCGCCGTGCACGAGGACCAGAAGGACTCAGCCCCGATTCGCGCGATGTTCGACGGGCTGGCGGAGGGGCTGAGCCGCTGGGTCAGTGAGGGCGCGCGGTGAGGCCGCAAGCGCGGCAGCGCCGAGCCCGCGCGTCAATCGCGATCGACCGGCCCCGGCAGGTCCTGGGCCGAGCGCAGGCGTCCCTGTCCGCGGCGATACAGGGTCGCATAGCTCGCGGCCGCCAGCAGGTCATCGTGCGGCACGAAGCCGTCGACGACCTTGTTGAACGCGATTGCGCCGCAGCCTGGCGTGGCGCAGTCCCGCTTGTGCTTTGGGCAGCTGTTGAAGTAGCAGAGCCGGCCGAGATAGCGATCCGTCCCCGGCTCGATCAGGAAGATCTCCACCTGGTGGCCGACCGTGCCCGGGCCGGTCCCGGCTTGGTAGGCCGCGGCCATGGCGCCATCGCGGGCCCGGCGGATGTCGCCGAGCCGATGCTGAGAGTGGATCCACACCGCGAGATCGAGATCCTTGCATTCGTGCCAGACCTCGATGCCGGCCTCGCGAAAATCGCGAAAGCGCGGCACCTCCTTCCAGAGCGGCTTCGCCACGGAGCCGATGATCGCGATCGCCTCGATCTCCTCGAACGCCGCCAGCGCATCGGTGACGATGTCAGCGGCGCGGCGGAAGTCGTGCTGCTGGCGCAACAGATAGTCGTTCTGCCGTTTGATCTCGGTGCGCGATACCATATCGTCCCGGTCGGTGGTGCGCGGCCTTGGCGCTCAGGCCACTCCGCCGTTCATGGCTGGGGCTCCGTCGCGCGCCATCATAAGCTGCGGCCGCGGCATTTCGAAGCCGTGTCATAGCACACAGCTGTTTGAACGACACGCACATGATGCATGTGCGCGGGTCTAGTTCCCATCATCGAGATGGACGAGCACGGCCGCATTGGCGATGATGATGGCATCGCTGCCGGCCTCGGCGGGAATCTCCAGGCCGCCCTTCACGGCGGTGACAGTCACCGTGCCATAGGGCAGTTCCTTGGCCACCGCGGAGGTGTCGACGGCCTCCGGATTCGGCACCGCGATGGTGACATCGACGAACATGTCCTGCGGCGTCTTGCCGACCATGCGGAAGAAGCCGAGGCTGGAATGGCGGATCGCATCGGACACCGCGCGCTTGGCGGCCTTGGTGGCATCGCGGCCGTGGACGTCGACGCCCATGCCCATCTCGGTGATACAGCGGATGCGCGCCATGTCGGGATTCCCTCACCTGGTGTTGGTCACTTGTTGCGCGACCTTAGCGCCATCGCCGCAGAGCGCAACCGATGCAGAGTTCAGGCGATCACGACGTCGCCGACCACGCCGCGCAGCGCGCCGAGCGCAGCATCGTCAGCGGCGCGCGCATCGGTGATCAGGCTGTCGATGCGGTCGGGTGCGCAAGTGGCGACGCGGCTGGTCTGGCCGATCTTGCTGTGGTCGGCGAGGATCAGCACGCGCTTGGCCGCAGCCGCCATCGCGCGGGCGACGTTCGCCTCCTCGATGTCGAAGCTGGTCGCACCATAGCGATGATCGATGCCGACCGGCGACAGCAGCGCGACGTCGGCCTGCCAGCGCTGGATCTCGGCCACCGTGGTCGAGCCGAACGTCGCTGGCAGGGTGCTGCCGAGCTCGCCGCCGAGCACGATGACGCGATTGCTGCGCTCGCCGGAAGCGCCGCCGATGATGGTCGCGACCTCGAACGAATTGGTGACGATGGTCAGGCCCGACAGCGTCGCCAGCTCGCGGGCGAGGATCGAGACCGTCGAGCCGACGTCGAGAAACAGCGTCTGGCCTGGGCTGACGAGACGCGCCGCGGCCTGCGCGATCCGCGTCTTCTCGGCAAGGCGCACCCGAGCGCGCACCGTGATCGGCGGCTCGGCTTCCGGCGCGATCGCGGCGACGCCGCCATGGACGCGGCGCAGCTCGCCGCGTGCCTCCAGCGCCAGCACGTCGCGGCGCACGGTCTCGCGGGAGACGCCGAGATCGGTGGCGATGCGATCGGTGGTCGCGCGGCCGACGGTGGCGAGCAGCGCGCGGATGCGCTGGTGGCGGTCCTCCTGCAGCATCATCGGCGTCCGCCGCGCGCGGCGAGCCATTTCAGCGCCAGCTGCATCGCCAGTGCCGCGGCGCAGACCACCAGCATGATGCAGGTCGAGAACGCCGCGGCCTGCGACACGAAGCCGGCCTCGTCGAGCCGCATCACCGACACCGCGGCGATGCCGAGCGACGGCGTCACTAAGAAGATCACGGCCGACAACGTCACCATCGAGCGCATGAACAGGAAGAAGAACACCGAGACCAGAGTGGGCGACATCACGGGAATGATGACATTGGCGAGCACCTCGCCAGCGCCGCTGCCGAGACAGGTCGCGGCCTCCTCCAGCGCCGGCGGCACCGCGCGCATGCCGGTCACCATCGTGAGGAAGCCCTGGCTGTGGTAGTGATAGAAGTTGCACAGCGCGAGCAGCAGCGCCGAGCCGTACAACACCGACAGCGGCGATCCCGCGATGTTGAAGGCGAAGATGTAGGACAGGCCGAGCACGAGGCCGGGCACGCCGACCGGCATCACCGCGACGAGATAGACGATCTTGGCCAGCCACGACGGCAGCCTTCGGATGCCATAGACCAGCGCGAACAGCAGGAACGTGCCGAGGCTCGCGGCCACGACGGAGACCAGCAGCGATGTCCACAGCGGCGCATAGCCGCCGCTCAGGGTGATGTCATAGTGCTTGAGCGTGAAGGTCAGCCGGTACGGCCACAACCGCATGAAGCTCGCATAGATGACGACGCCGATGACGGCGAGCACCGAGAGGGTCGCCAGACCCGTGACGATGGACAGCGGCACGTCGCGCGCCGGGACGAAGCTGAGCTGCGGCGGCACGGCCCCCTCGGCGCCGCCGCCGAACTGGCGCTGCGCGGCGACCCGCTCGATATAGACGGCAATCCCCGTCGGCGCGAGCAGAAGGAGGCCGACGACGGCGCCGATGCCAAACTTCATCTGCCCGGTGACCTGGTTGTAGATCTCGGTCGCGAGCACCGCATAGTCGCCGCCGATGACGGCGGCGTTGCCGAAATCGGTGATGGTGACCGTGAACACGACGAAGCCGGCGCTAAGCAGGCCGAACTTCACGTTCGGCAAGGTGATATCGAAGAACTGCCGCCAGCCCCCGGCGCCCATCACCTCGGCGGCGTCGTAATAGCGCGCATCGGCATGGGCGAGCGCGGCTTTGAGGATCAGCACCGCCTGCGGCAGCGCGTAGAGCACGTCGGCGATCAAAAGGCCCGGCAGGCCGTAGATGTCGATGCGCTTGCCGAGCATGCCGCTGATCAGGCCGTTGCGGCCGAGCAGGAAGATCAGGCCGAGGCCGAGCACCAGCGACGGCGCCAGCATCGGCAACGCCAGCACCGCGGAGATGACGCGCGATCCGGGCACGCGGGTCCGGGTCATCGTATAGGCCAGCACGAAGCCGAGGATCAGGCAGAAGACGGTCGTGGCGAGCCCGAGCGTCAGGCTGTTGAGCGTCGCCTTGAGGATGCCGGGGGTGCGCGCCAACGCAACGTAGTTGGCAAAGCCGATTCCGCCGTCATCGGCGACCAGGCTGCGCCACAGCATCATCGCGAGAGGGAACACGAAGAAGATGAGCAGCGCGAGGCATGGCAGCGCGATCGCCGAAGCGATCAGCAGCCGGTCATTGCCGGCCCGCCGCAGCCGGAAGCCGCTGCGTTCCGCGACCTCGACGGCGGCGATGATCACGCGCGCACCCAGCCGCAGCCTGCGGCGTCGACCGACACCGCTACGGCAGCGCCCGGCGCGACACCGTCGACATGGCCGGTTTGCACCAACAGCTCGCGGCCCTTCCAGGCGACGCGGGTGCGGCTGATGTTGCCGAGGAAGGTGACGTCGACCACCCTCGCCTCGCCAGCGTCGAGAGGTTGAAGCCGCACATGCTCGGGACGCAGGCAGGCGAGATAATCCGCATCGGCGCCCTGGGGACGCGAAGTCATCAGCGCCGGCATGGCGTCGCGCACCCAGTCGGTCGGCAGCAGATTGCTGCTGCCCATGAAGTCGGCGACGAACTTGGTCGCCGGCCTGAGATAGAGATCCTGGGGCGCGCCGACCTGCTCGATGCGGCCTGCATTCATGCAGACGATCCGGTCAGACAGCATCATCGCCTCCTCCTGATCGTGTGTGACCATGATGGTGGGGATGCCGAGCCGGCGTTGCAGCTCGCGGATCTCGACGCGGAGATCGGCACGCACCTTGGCATCGAGTGCCGACAACGGCTCGTCGAGCAGGATCAGCCGCGGATCGACGGCGACGGCGCGCGCCAGCGCGACGCGCTGCTGCTGGCCGCCGGACAACTGGTACGGCAGCCGGTCGGCCAGATGCGGCAGCTTGATCAGCTCCAACAGCTCGGCGACGCGCGCGGCAATTTTGCTACGCCCGATCTTGCGGATGCGCATGCCGTAGCCGATGTTCTCGGCCACCGTCATGTTGGGGAACAGCGAGTAGGACTGGAACACGATGCCGAAGCCGCGCTCGCGCGCCGGCACCGCGCTGAGATCCTTTCCGTCGAGCAGCAGCCGGCCAAAGTCCTGCGTCAGCAGGCCCGCGATGATCCGCAGCAAGGTGGTCTTGCCGCAGCCGCTCGGCCCGAGCAGGCAGACGAACTCGCTGCCCTCGACCTTCAAGGAGATGTGGTCGAGCGCGACGAAGTCGTCGAACGTCTTGTGCAGCCGGTCAAGCTCCAGCGTCATGACGACACCCGCTCAGCGGCCGATGCTGGTCTGCCAGGTTTTGAGAATGCCGTCGCGCTCCCTCGCCGAGCGGGCGAAGTCGATCGGATAGACGGCCTTGGATGCGTCGGCCGGGAAGCCCGCGGTCTGCGCGGCCTTCGACGGCGGCGTGCCCGAGATGGTCACGAGCTCCTTGTAGCTGGTGTAGAGCGCAGCCGCCTCGGACGACAAGGTCCAGTCGAGGAAGCGCTTGGCATCGGCCTTGTTCTTGGCCGCCTTCATCAGCCCGGACGCCTCGAGCTCATAGCCCGCGCCGTCGGTCGGGATCACCATCTTGATCGGAAAGCCCTCCTCGATCGACTTGATCGCGGCGAAGGCGAGCGAGCCGCCGATCGCGAACTCACCGCCGCGTGCCGCCTTGCAGGGCCGCGAGCCGGACTTGATGTATTGCGCGACATTGCCGTCGAGCGCTTTGAGGAACTGCCAGCCCTTCTCCTCGCCCTGCGACTGCAGGATGCCGGCGATCTGCATGTAGCCGGTGCCGGAGGAGACCGGGTTCGGCAGCACCACCTCGCCCTTGTAGACGGGGTTGGTGAGATCCTTCCACGAGGTCGGCATCGGCAGATTCTTCGCCTTCAACACCTCGGTGTTGACGCAGAACGCGGTGACGTAGCCGGTGGCGGCGAACCAGCTGGCGTCGGCGCCCTTGGCGGAGGCCGGCAGCTTGTCGGCGCCTTTCACCTCATAGGGTTCGAGCAACGCGGTGATACGCGGATCGAGCATGTTGGTGACGGCCCAGCCCCAGATCACATCGTGTTGCGGATTGCCGGATTCGGCGATGATGCGGGCGCCGAGATCGCCGGTCGACAGCCTGAGCACCTTGAGATCGACGTCGGGCAGCGCGGTCTTGGCCGCCTTCACGTAGTCGGCGATCTCGTCCTCTTCCAGCGCGGTGTACACCGTCACCGTGCCCGCCTGTGCGACGGCGCCGAGCATGACCAGCGCCAGACTTGCCGAGAGACCCTTCAACAGCTGCAACATCGTCATGTCCTTCGTGAGCTGCGGCGCGGGCCCGATCCCGTCCGATCGAATGTGGATTTGAGTGATTATTTGCAAATTTGTGGAAGCGCGTCTACGATGATTGCGCATATGTCGTGCAAATCAGCAATTGCCTATATCGAAGGCATCGATCGCAGCGCAGCGCTCGTCGCAACTGTCGCCGCGCTCGCACGTGGTTTGCAGGCACTGACCGCGCACACGGGCGGCGAGGTTGCCATGATGACATCAGCCGCTGATATCGGTGCGGATGCGATTCCGGTCGCCGGCAGTTGAGAGGCAGAGAGACGCCAATGGGTTTTTCACACACGCTGGGCGGCACGACCCATCGCTTCGACGATCTCCGGACCCTGCTGGCGAAGGCGACGCCGCTGCGCTCGGGCGACGTGCTCGCCGGGCTCGCGGCACAGGATGCGGCCGAGCGCGTCGCCGCGCGCATGGCGCTCGCCGACCTGCCGCTGCGGCATTTTCTCAACGAGGCCGTCATTCCCTATGAGAGCGACGAGGTCACACGCCTGATCGTCGACCAGCACGACGGCCGCGCGTTCGCAGCCGTGGCGAGCCTGACGGTCGGGGCGTTCCGCGAATGGCTGCTGTCGGATACGACCGACGCGACGATGCTCGCCGCTGTGTCGCCGGGCCTCACGCCGGAGATGGTCGCGGCCGTCAGCAAGATCATGCGGCTGCAGGATCTCGTGACGGTCGCCGCCAAATGCGAGGTGATCACCCGCTTCCGCTGCACCATCGGCCTGCCGGGGCGGATGTCGACGCGGCTGCAGCCCAATCATCCGCTGGATGATCCCAAGGGCGTGGCCGCTTCGATCCTCGACGGACTGATGTATGGCGTGGGCGATGCCACCATCGGCATCAATCCGGCGAGCGACGACGTCGATACCATGATGCATTTGCTCGACATGATCGAGACCTTGCGGCTCGCCTCCAATGCACCGATCCAGTCCTGCGTGCTCGCCCATGTCACGACCGCGCTGAAGGCGATCGAGCGCCGCGCGCCGGTCGATCTCGTGTTCCAGTCGCTCGCCGGCACCGAGGAGGCGAACCGCGGTTTTGGCATCACGCTGTCGCTGCTCGACGAGGCACTCGCAGCGGCCGAAAGTCTTGGGCGCTGTCCGGCCGGCGGCAACGTGATGTATTTCGAGACCGGCCAGGGCAGCGAACTCTCCTCCGACGGTCATTGCGGCGTCGATCAGCAGACCTTGGAGGCACGCTGCTATGCGGTGGCGCGGCGCTACCGGCCGCTGCTGGTCAACACCGTGGTCGGCTTCATCGGCCCGGAATATCTCTACGACGGCAAGCAGATCATGCGCGCGGGGCTGGAGGATCATTTCTGCGGCAAGCTGCTCGGCCTGCCGATGGGTTGCGACGTCTGCTACACCAACCATGCCGAGGCCGACCAGGACGACATGGACGCGCTGCTCACGCTGCTCGGCGTCGCCGGCTGCACCTACATCATGGGCGTGCCCGGCGCCGACGACATCATGCTGAACTATCAGAGCACCTCGTTCCATGACGCGCTCTATGTGCGGAAGGTGCTGGGCAAGCGCGCGGCGCCGGAATTCGAAGCGTGGCTGGCGGCGACCGGGATCAGCGACATCAAAGGTGAGTTGCGCTTCGAACCGGCGCGACTGATGCCTTCGCTGCCGCTGCTGGAGGCCGAGTGATGAGCGGCCCGGACGACAAGGCCCCCACCACGTCATCCGACGATTGGATCTGGCTGTCGCGCTTCACCGAGGCGCGCATCGCGTTGGGACGGTGCGGCCCGGGCCTGCCGACATCGGCGCATCTTGGCTTCCAGGCCGCGCATGCCGAGGCGCGCGATGCCGTGCGGAAGCCGTTCGATGCCGAGCACTTTGCGGCTGACGTGACCGCGCGCGGCTGGCCCACGCTCGCCGTCCACAGCCGTGCCACCGATCGCGCGACCTATCTGCAGCGGCCGGACGAAGGTCGCCTGCTATCTCCTGAATCAGAAGCGCTGCTGTCCGAGCCGCGGGCGCCGGTCGACATCGTGTTGGTGGTGGCCGATGGCCTAAGCAGCCGCGCGGTGCAGGTCAACGCCCTGCCCGTGCTCGATGCCCTGATGCCGCGCCTGGCGACGACCGGCCGGCGGCTGTCGCCGATCATCGTCGCCTCGCAAGGCCGCGTCGCCCTCGCCGACCATGTCGGCGAACTGTTCGGCGCGTCCGCCTCGATCATGCTGATCGGCGAGCGGCCGGGATTGAGCGCGGCGGATTCACTTGGCCTCTATCTCACCTGGATGCCGCGCCGCGGCCGCGTCGATTCCGAGCGCAACTGCATCTCCAATGTCCGCCAGGGCGGACTGGCGCCCGCAGATGCCGCGGCGCAGGCCGCCGAACTGATCGACCGCATGTTCCGCCATCAGGCCGCAGGCGTCAGCCTTGCGCGTCTGCCGCAACCGCCGGCACTGGAGAACGATGGCCAGTCATGATGCCGACAAAGGCAAGACCATTACACGGCGCAGTAGCGATCCTGAATGTCCTTGTCGGCAAGCAACGCGGCGGCGCTGCTTTCATGCACCACCTCACCTTGGTCGATGATGACGGCGCGATCGGCGAGCCGCAGCGCCCATTCGACGTTCTGCTCGACCAGCAGCAAGGTCTTGCCCTGGTCGCGCAGCCGGCGAAACAGCACGCCCATCTCCTCGACCAGCACCGGCATGATGCCTTCCGAGGGCTCGTCGAGCAGGACCATTTTGGGCTTCGCGATCAACGCGCGGGCGATCGCCAGCATCTGCTGCTCGCCGCCCGACAACGTGACGCCTTCCTGATCCAGCCGCTCCCGCAGGCGCGGAAAGGTCTCGGCGATCTCGGCGAACGCCGCGCGTTCCTCGATCTCGGCCTTGGCCGCGACCAGCCCGAGCCGCAGATTCTCGCGCACCGAAAGTCCCGGCACGATGCGGCGTTCCTCCGGCACATAGGCGAGGCCGAGGTGGAAGCGGCGATGCGCGGCGAGCGGCAGCAGATCCTGCCCGGCGAACCGGACGCGGCCTGCAGCCCTCGGCATCAGCCCCATGACGGTGCGGAGCGTCGTGGTCTTGCCGGCGCCGTTGCGGCCGACCAGCGCGACCACCTCGCCCTCGTTCACGCGCAGGGAAATGCCGTGCAGGACATGGCTGGCGCCGTACCAGGCCTGGACGCCGTCGAGTTCGAGCAACGCGGTCTCAGCCATAGCCTTCACTCTGTCCCAGATAGACCCGGCGCACGTCGGGATTGCTGCGGATGTCCTCAGGCTTGCCGTCGGCGAGCAGCCGGCCATGATGCAGCACCAGCACCCGCTTGCTCAGGCCGAGCACCATCTTCATCTTGTGCTCGACCAGCAGCACCGTACGGCGCTCGGCCAGCCGCTCCAGCAGTGCGACCATTTCCTTGGTCTCCTCGGGCCCCATGCCCGCGGTCGGCTCGTCGAGCAACAGCAGTTCCGGCTCGGACACCAGCGCAATCGCGATCTCCAGCGCGCGCTGCTGGCCATGAGCGAGGAATTTGGCCAGCTCGCTGCGCTTGCCGATCAGGCCCACGGACGCGAGCGCCGCATCGGCTTGCTCGCTCAGCTCGACGAGATCCGCGCGCTTGCGCCAGATGTCGTAAGCCACGTGCATCGCCTGCGCTGCGACCCGGACGTTCTCGTGCACCGACAGGTCGGGAAAGATGTTGGTGATCTGGTACGACCGCGAGATCCCCTGATGCACGAAGCGGTGTTGCGGCAGCCCGTTCAACGCGCGGCCCTTGAATCGCAAGGTGCCGCTGCTCGGCGGCAAGGTGCCGGAGAGGATGTTGAAGAACGTGCTCTTGCCGGCGCCGTTCGGGCCGATGATCGAGGTCAGCTCGCCCGCGGCGAACGACACCGAAATGCCTTCAAGCGCGACGAAGCCGCCGAAGCGGCGGCCGATGCCCTCGGCCTGCAACAATTCGGTGCTCATCGCCGCTCCTTTGCGACCGGGAGCATGTCCAGCAGCGTGCCCCAGATGCCCTTGGGCAGGAACAGCACGAACACGACGAAGATCGCGCCGACGACGATCTGCCAATGCGGCGTCCACAGCGAGACGACGTCCTCCAGGATCAGGAAGCTGGCGGCGCCGATGAACGGCCCGAAGAAGCTGCGGGCGCCGCCCAGCAGCACCATCATCACGATCATGCCGGAGGTCTGGTAATGCAGGATGTCGAGCGGGACGATCGACAGATGCAGCGCCGACATGCAGCCGCCCACCGCCGAGATCGCGCCCGACAGCATGAACACGATCAGCTTGCAGCGCTCGACGTCGTAGCCGCAGGCTCGCGCCCGCTGCTCATTCTCGCGGATCGCCTCGATGACGGCGCCGAACGGCGAGTTGAGGATGCGCGATTGCACCCAGATCGCGACCGCCGCGAAGGCCATCAGGACGTAGTATTTATTGATGGGATCGAGAAAGTTGACGTGCACGCCGAGCAGGTTGATGTGATCGACCGTGAAGCCGCGCAGGCCGTTCTCGCCGCCGGTGAAGGACGACGCCTGCAGTGCGACGTAATAGACCAGTTGCGCCAGCGCGAGCGTCACCATCGAGAAGTAGATGCCGCGGGTACGCGTCGAGATCGTGCCGATCGCAGCCCCGAGGAGAGTGCTGGCGGCGATCGCCAGCGGCACCGCGGCGAACCACGGCAGTCCCCAGCGGCCGATGGCGATGCCGGTCAGATACGCGCCGGTGCCGAAGAACGCGGCATGGCCGAACGACAGCAGCCCGGTGTAGCCGAACAACAGATTGTAGCCCATCACCACGACGCCGTAGATCAGGACGTTGACCGCGAGCGCCTTCGACGGCAGCAGCCATGGCAGCAGCGCCAGGGCGACGAGCGAGACCAGCACGCGGTGATCGGCCAGCACCGCGAAGAGGCGCTGCGCCTGATGAAGCGGCGGTGCTTCGTCGGTCGACTGCACCGTCATCATGCTCTCCCCTTCAGCCCGAACAGGCCCTGCGGCCGGACCAACAGCACGGCGGCCATCAGCGCGAACATCACGATGGTCGCCATCTCCGGCGCGAACAGCGCCACCATGCTGATGCAGATGCCGACCATCAGTCCGGCGACGACGGCGCCGACGATCGAGCCGAGACCGCCGATCACGGTGACGACGAAGGCCTCCGCGAGCACCAGCGTGCCCATCTCCGGGTTGACGCTGCGCATCGGCCCCGCCAGCACGCCGCCGAGCGCGGCAAGGCCGACGCCGAGGCCGAAGATCGCCAGCCACACCTTGCCGATGTCGACGCCGAGCACGCGCATGATCTGCGGATCGCGCGCGCCGGCGCGGACGATGAGGCCGACCCGGGTCTTCTCCAGGGTCAGCCACAGCGCCAGCAGCACGAGGGCGACCAGCGCGATCACGAACAGGCGATATTTGGGAAAGAAGCCGACGCCGAGATCGACCACGCCGATCAGCTGCGACGGTGTCGGAAACGGAATGCCGTCGCTGCCGAACACGATGCGCACGCCTTCGACCAGGATGTAGCTGAGGCCGAAGGTGAGCAGCAGCGGATCATCGATCGACCGCCCGTACAGACGCCGGACCAGGACGAATTCGATCAGCATACCGAAGGCACCGACCAGCAGCGGCGCAAGCAGCAGCCCCCACCAGAAGCTGCCGGTCAGCGACGCCAGATACAGCCCGGCATAGGCGCCGATCATGAACAGCGCGCCATGAGCGAAATTGACCACGCCCAGCATGCCGAACACGATGGTGAGGCCGAGCGCCGTAATCACCAGCACCGCCCCGAGGGCGATGCCGGAAAACAGCTGCATGATGATCAGCGAGAGGTCCATGCGACGGCGTGGATCAGGTCGCGTGGCCGAGTTCGCTGCAGCTCCGCAGCATCTCGTCCGCACCGGGGTCGCTGGCCAGGATCGCGAACAGGTCGTTCTCGTTCGCCATCGCCGACTTCTTCTTGGATTCCAGGACCAGCACCGACTGCACCGACTGGTGATCGCATTTGCGGTAGTGCTGCGGGCCCTTGGTGATGTCGTATTGCAGGCCTTCCAGCGCTGTGACGACCTTGTCCGTCTCGGTGCCGCCGGCGGCCTGCATGGCCTGCAGCAGCGAGCCGACGCCGGAATAGCCATAGGCGCCGTAGTCGGTCGGGATCGCGCCGCCATTGGCGGCCCGGAACGCCTTGTTGAACTCGGCCGCCGTCTTGTTCTGTGCTTCGAGCCCCCAGTAATAGTTGGCGCCGCCGACGACCCCCTCGAACACGTCGGGACCGACCGCAAGGCGCTGGTTGTGCAGGATCACCGGCACCACGATCTTCATCTGCTGCTTGATGCCGAAATCCACCGCCTGCTTGATCGCGTTGGCCTGGTCGCGGCCGAAATTGCTGATGCATAGCACGTCGGGGCGCATCGACATCAGGCGCGGCATGAAGGTGGAATAGTCTGCCGCGCCGAACGGATGCAGGATCTCGCCGACGCTGTCGGCGCCGATCGCGGCCTGGGCGCGCTTGAAGCCGCGCAGCATCTCGTGGCCATAGGCATAGTCGGCGGCGAGATGCGCGACCTTCATGCCCTTCTTGATGGTCTGGCGCGACACAACGGCCGTCGTCATGTGCGGATTCAGCGCCTCATGGAAGGTGTATTTGCTGAAATCCTTGACCTCGTTGATGGTGTCGGACTGGCTGATCGACACGTAGATCACGCCGCGCGCCCGCGTCACCTCGTTGACGGCGAGCTGCACCGCACTGGAGAGCGCGCCGACGACGGCGTGGACCTTGTCCTTCTCGATCAGCTCCAGTGTCCGCGTCGCCGCCTCGCCGGCATTGAGCTTGTCGTCGCGCACCAGCAGCTCGACCTTGCGGCCGGCGATGCCGCCCTTGTCATTGACCAGCTTGACGGCCAGCTCGGCGCATTTGACCTGGTCGCGCGCCTCGGCCGCGAACGGGCCGGTCAGCGGCGTCGGAAAGCCGATGCGGATGGTGTCGTCGGCGGCGCGCCCCAGGCGCGGCATCGCGAGGCTGGCGAGCCCTGCCGACATTCCCATGAGCGCCGTTCGGCGGGACACTCCCGTTCGTCGCAGCTTCGTGTCGCGCGTTGGCATGATGTTCTCCCTGATGTTGTTTGTCAAAATCGCCCGAGCGCCTCGAGCACCCGCGCGGGCGTGATCGGCACGGCATTGATGGGGGCACAAAATGGCGCGAGTGCATCATTGACCGCATTGAGCACGCAGGCCGATGCCGCGGCGGTGCCGGCTTCGCCGCAGCCCTTGGCGCCGAGCGCCGTGTCTGCCGTCGGCGTCTCTACATGCGAGATCACGATATCGGGCATCTCCATCGCCATCGGCACGAGATAGTCGGCGAGCGATCCGTTGAGCAGCTGCCCGGTCTCGCCGTAGCGGCATTCCTCGAACAGCGCGGCGCCCAGTCCCTGCACGACGCCGCCGCGCACCTGCTCGTCAACGAGCATCGGATTGATGATGCGGCCGCAATCCTCGACGACGAAATGCTTCAGCAACTTGACGAACCCCGTGTCGACGTCGACCTCGACGTAGCAACCCTGGATGCCATTGGTAAAGGCGAAAGGATAGCCTTGCGGCGCGAAATGATGGCTCACCGTCAGTTGCGCCTGCGTGCCGGGCGGCAGGGTATCGGAGCGGAAATAGACGATGCGCGCAATCTCGGCGATCGGCAGTCGCGGCTGTCGCGTCGCGGCGTTGACGACCTCGCCGTCGACGATGTCGAGCGCCGCCGGCTGCTCCTGCAGCACCAGCGCCGCGATCTCCAGGATGTTGGCCTTGAGCTTGCGCGCCGCCTGCAGCGCAGTCTCGCCGCCGATGCCGGCGCCGCGGCAGGCCCAGGTCGCGCCGCCATGCGGCGTTACCTCGGTGTCGCCGGTGATGATCTTGACGTGCTCCTGGGCGAGGCCGAGCTGGTCGGCGACGATCTGGCCGATGATCGCCTCGGTGCCCTGCCCCTGTTCGGTGACCGAGATCGCGCAACGCACCTCTCCGGACGGCGTGAGACTGATGGTCGCACCATCCTGCGAGGAAATGCGGGCGCCGCCGACGCCATAGAAGGCCGGGCTCGGATTGGTGATCTCGACGAAGGTGGCAATGCCGATGCCGCGATGGATGCCGCGCTGGCGCAGCACCGATTGCTCGGCACGCAGCGCGTGGTAGTTCATGATCTCCTGCAACCGCTTCAGGCAGACCTGGTGCGATAGCGCCTCGAACTTGTAGCCGGTCGGCGACGCCGTCGGATAGGCGTCATCAGGAATGACGTTCCTCGCCCTGATCGCGAACGGATCGAGGCCGATGCGGATGGCGGCGAGATCGACCATCCGCTCGGTCACCGCGCAGGCGATCGGGTGGCCGACCGCGCGATACTGGCTGGTCTGCACCTTGTTCTGGAACACGACCTCCAGCGCCGCGCGATAGGATTTGAAATCGTAGGGCGCGCCGATCAGGCGGATCACCTGGTTGCCCTCGACCACGCTGGTGCGCGGATAGGTCGAGAACGCGCCGATGGCGGTGGCATCGTGCACGTCCATCGCGAGGATCTTGCCCTCGGCATCGACGGCCATGCGCGCCCGCACCTTGTGATCGCGCGCGTGGATATCCGACACGAACGCCTCGATGCGGTCGGCGACGAACTTCACCGGACGTCCGAGCAGCATCGAGAGCCCGACGACGGCCATATCCTCGTGATAGACGTGGAGCTTCAGCCCGAACGAGCCGCCGATGTCGGGCGCGATCACGCGCACGCGCGCTTCCGGGATGCCATAGTGCCGGGCGTAGAGATCCTGGAACTGGTACGGCGTCTGCGTGGCATGATGCACCGTCAGCGTGCCGGCTTCTGGATCGTAGTCCGCGACGATCGCCCGCGGCTCGAGCGTGACAGGCGTGTGACGGCCGAAGCTGAACTCCTGCTCGATCACGTGCGCGGCAGCCGCGAAGGCCTCGTCGACGCCACCGCTGTCGAGCTGAGCACGGAAGCAGACGTTGGACTGTCCGGCCGGATTGACCCGCGGCGTACCGGGCTCGCGCGCCGCATCGAGATCGACCACCGCAGGCAACTCTTCATAGTCGACCGCGATCAGCTCCAGCGCATCCTCGGCGAGCGCCCGGCTCTCCGCAACGACGGCGACGACCGCCTGCCCGGCCCAGACCACCCGGTCGAGCGGCAGCGGCAGCTGCGGCTCGGACGTCATGCCCTTGAAATGATCGAGCGTGCCGGTCCAGGGCGTGCAGATCGTCGCGATATCGGCGCCGGTGGCCACGAGGTGGACGCCTGCGAGCGCACGGGCCTGTTCGGTGTCGATGGCAACGATCCGTGCATGCGCATAGGGGCTGCGCAGGAACGCCGCATGCAGCATGCGCGGCAGGCGAATGTCGGTGACATAGCGGCCGCGCCCGGCCAGCAGGCGTTTGGCATTCGGACGCGGCACGGAGCGGCCGATATAGGAGTTCGGACGGTCGAGCGAGGTGAGAGGATTCATTGCGGCGAGCCTTCCTGCGCCGCCTTTGCGGCGCGGGCGTCGGCCACCGCGGCGATCGCATCGACGATCGCCTCATACCCGGTGCAGCGGCAGAAATTCCCGGAGAGCGCATCGCGGATGGCCGCGCGGCTCGGCTCGGTCAGGCGGGACAGCAGCTCCTGGGCATTGATCAGCATGCCGGGCGTACAGAACCCGCACTGCAGCGCATTGCGCCGATGAAATTCGGCCTGCAGATCGGCGATCACGCCAGTTTCGGACAGCCCCTCGATGGTGTCGATGCGCGCGCCGTCGGCCTGCACGGCGAACATCAGGCAGGCATGAACGGCGCGACCATCGAGCTGCACCAGGCAGGCGCCGCACGCCCCCATTTCGCAGCCGGCATGAGTCCCCGTCAGTTCGAGGGAGTTGCGCAGGCAATCGACCAGCGTCTCCCGCGGCGCGACCGCGCACGTGACCTTGCGGCCGTTGACCACGAAGCGGACCGGCACGATGTCCTCGGCCTCGTCGATGTCGCTGCTCATGCCTTCTCGCCCATCTGTCCCAGCATCCGGCCGAGCAGCACGCGCGCCAGATGCAGGCGCATGGCCGGCGGCACCTCGTCGCTCTCCGGCGGCGCGAGATCGCGATCGAGTGCGGCCTGCGCCGCCGCGATCCGCTCGGCATCGATACGGCCACCGCTCAGGACGGACTCGGTCGACTTGGCCCGGGTCGGCACGTTCCCGACCGAAAAGAACGCAATGCGGATGGCCTCGATCACACCATCCTTGCAGGTCGCCAGCATACCGCAGCCGACCAGCGCGTAGTCGCCACGACGGCGGGCCAGTTCATCGAAGCAGATGCGCTGGTTAGAGCGGAACAACGGCACGAAAATCGCCGTCACGAGTTCGCCGGGCCCCACCGCCGTTTCGAACAGATCGACGAAGAAGTCGTCGGCCGCGACACGGCGCCGGCCGGATGCGCCCGCAATTTCGATCTCGGCACCGAGCGCCAGCATCATGGCAGGAAACTCGGACGCCGGGTCGGCCAGCGCGACGCTGCCGCCCAGCGTGCCGCGATTGCGAATGGCGGGATGGGCGACGAACGGAGCCGCTGCACGCAGCAGCGGCGCAAATTCGGCAATGAGGGGCTCGGTCAGCATCTCGCAATGGCGCGTCAGCGCGCCGATGCGCAGCCATTCGCCTTCGCATCTCACACCGCGCAGCTCGGCGATGTGGTTGATGTCGATCAGAACGCGCGGCGCCTGAAGACGCAACGCCAACGCGGGGACAAGGCTCTGCCCCCCGGCGATATAGCGCGCGTCTTCGCCGCTCAGCGCGTGAGCGTCGAGCGCCTCGTCGATCGTCCGTGCACGACAATAGCTGAAAGCCCTCGCTTTCATCCATTTCCCCGCTGCCAGGGCTCACCAGCCCGAAGTTCCAGATTTGTGACCATCTGGTCTCAAAACAGTTGCACAACCATACCTCCGCGGTCAACTAGAAACGAACGATTGGTCACAAATCTGCTTTCGGCTATCACACACCTCCCTTCGACAATCGATTTCAGGACATGGCCAGGACTCAGACGACAACGAGCGCAAGCAAGGCAGCCGGCCGCGGCCGTGCCGGACACGCACGCCAACCCGAAAGTCCCCCGCCGACGCGCCGCCGCAACATGCGCGCGGCGGACCGCGAACGCCTGATCGTGGATGAAGCGATCCGCTTCTTCGCCGAGCGCGGCTTCGAGGGGCAGACGAGAGAATTGGCCAAGCGCGTGGGCGTCGCGCATTCGGTGATCTACCGGCACTTCCCCAGCAAGGAGGCGCTCATCGAGCGCGTCTATCAGGAGGTCTATCTGAGCCGCTGGTCGCAGGACTGGGCGCCCCTGATCCGGGATCGCAGCCAGCCGCTGCAGGCGCGGCTCACGAGCTTCTATCTCGACTACGTCGCGCGCGTGTTCGAATACAATTGGGTCCGGATCTTCATCTTCTCCGGAATGAAGTCGTTCGGCATCACCGGGCGCTACCTCGACCTCGTCCGCCGCGAGATCATCGAGCCTGCGGCGATCGAATTGCGTCACGAACTGCAACTGCCGGACACGCAGGCGCAGCCGCTCGGAAGCCGGGAGGCGGAAATGTTCTGGGGCCTGCATGGCCGCATCTTCTATCTCGCCATCCGGAAGTTCATCTACGAGACGCCGGTTCCGGCCGATCTCGAACAGACCGTGCGCGACGCGATCCTGCTGTTCATGGACGGCGCACGATTGGCGCTGCCGAGGCTTCTGCAGGAGCGGGATCCCCGCGGCGCACTTTGAACGCGGCAGATGCGACAGCACAATTGTCGCAGACGCTTCGGCTCCCGAGCGTGACATCTCGTGAAATCCTTACGTCGTGAGCGCTCTCGGCAACGAGCGTCAGGTGACCGCCTCATCGCGCATCACAACAATGCGCTACGCCCCCTTCCGTGCAGGTTGCATGACACCGGCGCGCACGATCGTCCATCGCGCACACAGTCTGTGACGGGCGATCCCCGTTGCAGCGAGCTCGACAACGATTCGAGCTGATCATCCTCAGGTGGCATCTCATCAGCTTGACGCGCTTTACGCTAGAAGTTATCCTGGTTGAACATTGCAATACTTTCTATTTTTGTTTTTGACGCAATTCTCACCGACGACCTGAACCATATCGAGCGGTCCGCACACACACTTGATGACCACGCTGTGCGCGACACCTGACCTGATCGAGCCGACGAGAGTGCGGCTATGAGCATCATGTCGCGACCGCCAGGTCGCGACACCCTTCGCTACGTCGTTGCCGGCCTGTGAGTTGCGGAGCGAGACGTGATTGATCAAGCGATGATTTTCCTCCGCGATCTGCTCAATGCGCATTTGATCGGGCCCGCTGTTCCGGGGCATGCCGTGCCTGCCGAGGACGCCGTCATGTTCCTCGACGGCGACAAGACCGACCCGATCTCGTTCCGGATGGGCGCCGTCACCACCATGCTCATCAATGTCGAGCAGGAACCGATCCTGCGCGCAGCCAATCCCTATCAACGGCTGGGCTCCGACGGCACGGCCTATCGCGTCCAGCCGGACGTCCGCCTGAACATGCGCGTCCTGTTCGTGGCGCGCTTCAAGCAATATGAGCAGGCGCTGTCGCGGCTGTCGCAGATCATTGCCTTCTTCCAGTCACATCCGGTGCTCGACCGCCAGACCATGCCAACCATGCCGGCTGGGATCCCGCAGCTGGCCCTCGAACTCGTGACACTTCCGCTCAACGAGCAGAACGATCTCTGGAACGCGTTGCGCGCCGCCTTCCAACCTTCGCTGCTCTATCGCGTGCGCATGCTGGTGTTCGAGGATCGTCAGGAAGAGATGACGCGGCCGGTCTCCGGCCCGCCCGAACGGAGGCTGGAACATGCCATCAGCCCCTCTGTTTGACCTGCGCGTGACGCACGACTACTACGCCGACCTGCGCTGCGGCGATTTTGCGATCGTTCCGGACGCGGTGACGGAGTCCGCCATGGCGCGGCTGCGGCTCACCCACAAGAGCTACGCCGACCGCATCCGCGTCTTCGCCGAGCTCGACGCCAAGGGCGACGTCATCGCCGCGGCAGCCGCGCCGCTGTCGCTGGCGTTTGCCCTTCAACCACGCGGATCCGGCTATGCCGCCATCACCAGGCTCAGCGAGCTGGCACAGCAGCCCGCGCCTCTGTTCACCAATGACGGGGTGGCGCCGGCCGATTCCTCGCTGCTTCGCCTGACGACGCGCCGCGCCACGGCGCGCGAGAATCTGGTCGTCTCGACTCCGGGCGGCGCGGAGCCATTTGTGCTCGCCGGTACGCCACTCGACGGCACGAAGCCGGCCGACGTCACGGTGGTCGGCGCCGGCGCGGTCAAGAGCGTGATTCCCGCTTCCAAGCGCGTCACGATCGATACGTCCGCCGTGCCGGCCGGCACCGCATTCCAGATCTCCTACCCGGTGCGCGCGGCGATGTCGCGGGGCGCACTTGTGGAGATCGCCCTGACGCTGAACGCGCAGTTGCTGACGCCGATGCCCGCGCCGCGGGCGTTCGTCATCCCGCTGAATTCCGCCGACGCGCGCTGGGCCTATTATGTCGTGACGGATTTTTCCGGCGACCTCTCGACGCTCGGCATCGTCGATGCCACCCCCGGCAACGGCCCGCGTGCGATAAGCGTGTCCGGTGCCGGCCGGATCGAATTGACTGCGGCGACGGTCGGCCTCGATCCGGTCGGCGCGGATCTGCTCAGACGCTATCCGGGCCAGCGCGTCGTGCGCCTGATATCGGACGCCACCATCCCCACGCGCGACGCGCCGCTCGGCGCGCTCGAGCTGCGACTCAACAACGCCGCGCTATTGACGCGCCTGCCCAATCCTCCGCTCGATCGCCTCGTGCTGCTGCAAACCGATGCGGCTGCGCCGCGCCAGACGGTCCGCTACCAGGTCTTATCGCTGCTGACGAACTGACTGCTTCCACCTCTCCTCACCACGTTCCGAAGGTGCATTGTCATGCCGATCTACAAGACTCCGGGCGTCTACGTCGAAGAGATCTCCCGATTGCCGCCATCCGTGGCCGAGGTATCGACCGCGATCCCCGCCTTCCTGGGATACACCGAGAAGGGTCCGGCGATGGCGCGGATCAGCTCGCTGCTGGAATACATGGCGACGTTCGGCGGCGCCAAGCCGACCGCCTTCGTCGCCTCGACCAAGACCGATCCGGCCACCGGCCTGCCGACGATCGATCTGGTGGATCCCGCCGCCGCGAACGGACCCAGCCCCGACCGGCTGCTCTATTACGCCGTCAGTCACTACTTCGCCAATGGCGGCGGCCCCTGCTACATCTTCTCGCTCGGTGACTATTCCGCCCCGCTCGCCAAGGCCGATTTCAGCAAGGCGCTCGGCCTTCTCGCTCTGGAGGATGAACCGACCCTGATCGTGCTCACCGACGCGGTGCTGCTGGCTGCGAGCGACTATTTCGAGATCGCCCAGGCCGCGCTCAGCCAATGCGCCCGGCTGAAGGATCGCTTCACTATCCTCGACGTGCCCAAAGGCGACGTCACGGCGTTCCGCAACCAGATCGGGACCGACTATTTGTCCTATGCCGCCGCCTATCACCCCTACCTGCGGACATCGCTGAACTTCGCGATCGACGAAAGCAAGATTCAGGTCAAGATCACCGACGCGCAGGTGCCGCCGACGATCAAGGAGGTCCAGTTTCCCGCCAACGATGCCAACGGCATGGTCGTCTCGTTCCAGAGCAGCGACCCGACCACCACGCCGAAGGTTCAGCTCGTCGGCGGCGACAACGCGCAGGCGATCGACATCACCGTCGTCAACGGCAAGCCCACGCTTGTGATCAGCAACGTCGCCGGCGGCAAGACCGCCAAGCAGGTGGTCGATCGCTGGACGGCGGTCAAGGCCGGGCTGGCGACAGCCGGCTTCGACATCCGCCAGCAGGGCAACGGCTCGGCCGCCTTGCAGCCGACGCCGGCCGGCGACGGCGCCGATCTCGTCAAGGTCGGCGGCGGCGCGCCGCCCGCGCCCGCCCTCGTCGACATCAAGCTCAGCGACACCGCGCGCTACAATCAGATCAAGGACGCGCTCAGCCGCCAGCGCGTGACCTTGCCGCCGAGCGCAGCCATCGCCGGCATCTATGCCCGCGTCGATCGCGACCGCGGCGTCTGGAAGGCGCCCGCCAATGTCGGCGTGATGGCCATGGTCAGCGTCGACAAGAAGATGACGGATGCCGACCAGGAGCTGCTCAACGTCGACCCGACCGCCGGCAAGTCGATCAATGCGATCCGCGACTTCACCGGCAAGGGCACCGTCGTCTGGGGCGCCCGGACGCTCGCCGGCAACGACAACGAATGGCGCTACGTGCCGGTGCGGCGCCTGTTCATCACCATCGAGGAGAACACCCGCAAGGCCTCGGGCTTTGCCGTGTTCGAGCCGAACGATGCCACGACCTGGCTGAAGGTTCGAGGCATGATCGAGAGCTATCTGTATTCGCTGTGGGAACGCGGCGCGCTCGCCGGCTCGACACCGGAGGCGGCCTACTACGTCAATGTCGGCCTCGGCAAGACCATGACGCCGCAGGACGTGCTCGAAGGCCGGCTGATCGTCGAGATCGGCATCGCGGCCGTCAGGCCGGCCGAATTCATCGTGCTGCGCTTCATGCACAAGCTGCAACAAGCCTGATCGAAATCGATAGATTGAGGGAGCGCACCGATGGCTGTCAGCGCCAGTGAAATCAAGGCCACCTATCCATTGCCGGTCTACAACTTCCGGGTCGAGATCGGCCCCAATGCCGTGGCCTTCTCGGAAGTGTCGGGACTGTCGATCCACTACGAGGTCACGACCTTCAAGGAAAGCCCGACCGGCGGCGGCAGCGCCGGTCCGCGGGTGGTCCACATGCCGTCGCAGCCACAGCCGGTGAACGTGACCCTCAAGAAGGGCGTGGCGCGCAGCGCCAGCGTCTCCGCGCTCTACAGCTGGATCAAGACCGTCTCGCT
This sequence comes from Bradyrhizobium oligotrophicum, assembly GCF_051168495.1. Lineage (GTDB taxonomy): Bacteria > Pseudomonadota > Alphaproteobacteria > Rhizobiales > Xanthobacteraceae > Bradyrhizobium > Bradyrhizobium oligotrophicum_A. The sequence continues at coordinate 220,688 of NZ_JBNPVB010000012.1, forward strand.
CAACCAGGTCGAGAAAAAGGACGTCGTCATCAGGCTGTGCGACGAACAGGGCAAGCCGGTCATCAGCTGGACCGTCATCAACGCCTTCCCGACCAAGCTCGACGGCCCCGCCTTCGACGCCAAGTCGAACGAGATCGCGGTGGAATCGCTGGAGCTGCGGGCCGATGCCATCACCATGACCGAAGGCTGAGGCCGGCAATGCCCGACGACAAGGCGACGCAGAAGCTGCTCTATCCGCTGCCCGGCTACAATTTCCAGGTCGCGGTGGATTCCGACTCGGCGAGCTTCACCGAAGTGTCGGGCTTGGCCGCCGAATACGAGACGGTGAGCTATCGGCACGGCTTCAGCCGCTGGGAAGGCGAGGACGTGACGCGCTTTCCCAAGCGCAGCCACAGCACCGTGACCTTGAAGAAGGGCGTGATGGCGGGCGGCAAGTTCCTGTCGCAATGGCTGACGGCGGATCCGCCGTCGGCGCGCGCGCTCGCGATCAGCCTGTGCGACGAGGCGGGTGCGCCGGTCGTGGTCTGGCACGTCAAGGAGGCGATCCCGGTCAAGCTCTCTGCGCCCAGCTTCGACGTCAACAGCACCCAGGTCGCCGTCGAGACGGTCGACCTGCTCGCAAGCGGAATCTCCGTCGAGTATCTGTGACATGCCGGTCAAGGACCTCCCCTTAAGCTTCCGCTTCGGCGTGTTCTTCTTCGTCGGCGGCCTCGTGCCGAACCCGATCGACATCCGTTTCCAGAAGGTGTCGGGCCTGGGGGCCACCGTCGCGCTGAAGACGCATGCCGAAGGCGGGCAGAACCTCTACACGCATCGTTTTCCCGAGACCATCGGCTATCAGAACCTGGTGCTGGAACGCAGTGCGCCGCTGATCTCGCCGCTCGACATCGAGTTCAACATCTCGCTGTCGCTGTTCAAGTTCTCCGCCTCCAACGTGCTGGTGACGCTGTTCGACGATGGCGGCGCGCCGACGGCGGGCTGGATGTTCCTCAACACCTATCCGGTGCGCTGGGCGACGTCGGATCTCGATGCCGGACAGAACGGCGTCGTGATCGACACGATGGAGCTGGCCTATACCCGCATGCAGATCATGAGGCTCTGACCGATGCCCGTCGAGATTCGCGAGCTGATCATCCGCGCCGTGGTCGATCCGCACAAGGCGGGCGAGCGCGGCCCTGCGGCGAATGCGCCGGCATTCGACCGCGACGCGCTGGTCCAGGCCTGCGTCGACGAGACCCTGCGCATCCTGCGCCGCGAGAAGGAGCGCTGACGATGGGCTTTCCCGACCTGTTCAAGCTGGAGAAGCTGCAGATCTCCGCCTTCACCGACACCAAGCGGCAGAAGAGCAACGAGATCGAAGGCTCGCCCTTCGTGGCGATGTTCAATCCGCAGACCCTGAGCCAGACCAACAGCAATTTGTTCGAACCGGGCAAGGCTGCAGGCGGCGCCGAGCAGGTCGCGACCTTCATCCGGACCGAGCCGAGTTCGATCGAACTCACCTTGCTGCTCGACGGCACCGGTGTCGAGGAGATGGGGCTCGTCAATCTGTTCGCGGGCATCGAGACGGTGAAGAGTCGCATCGACGGCTTCCTCGCCATCGCCTACCAGCCGCAGAGCAAGACCCACGAGCCGAGCTATCTGAACCTGAAATGGGGCAAGTTCAGCTTCAACTGCCGGCTCACCGCCGTGACCATCAACTACACCAGCTTCGAGCGCGACGGCTCGCCGCTGCGCGCCGAGCTCGTGCTGTCGCTGACCGCCGACGACGATGTCGCCAAGCAGCAGTCCAAGCTCGCCTTCACCTCGCCCGACGTGTCGCATGCGCGGCTGGTGCGCGGCGGCGACACGCTGCCGCTGATGGTCCATGCCGTCTATGGCAGCACGGTGCACACGCCGCGCGTCGCGCGCGCCAACGGGCTCGACCATCTGCGCGGCCTCGAACCCGGCCGGACGCTGATCTTTCCGCCGCTGTCGCGCTAGGAGCCGGATGTGCCGGACGGCTTCACCATTCCCACGATCCTGGTCGCCGGCAGCGCACTGCCGCCGAGTTTCGCGCCGCTGTCGATCGACGTGACACGGGCGGTGAACCGGATTCCGACGGCGACGATTTCGATCCATGCCAAGGGCGCGGTGGCCGACGAGACGCCGCTGATGGCCGGCGGCCCGTTCAAGCCTGCGGCCGAGGTCGAGATCAAGCTGCGCCGCGCCGGCGAGGACGATGTCAGCGTGTTCAAGGGTCTGGTCACCGCGTTCTTCGTCCACACCCGCGCGGGCCTGCCGACGCTGGATGTCGTGGTCAAGGACAAGACCATGAAGCTGACCGGCGCGCGCCACAGCCGGATCTGGACCGACACCACGGACAGCGACGCGATCCGCTCGATCATGACCGACGCCGAGCTCACGGTGGATGACGCGCCCGACACGACGCCGGCGCACACGACGCTGGTACAGCACGACTGCACCGATTGGGACTTCATCCTGACCCGCGCCGATGCGCAGGGGCTCGCTGTCGTCGCCTTCGACGGCGCGGTGTCGCTCAAGCAACTCGCGGTCGATGGCGAGGCGGCGCACAGCTTCGCGCTCGGGCTCGATCCGATCACCGATCTGCATTTCGAATTGGACGCAGCGAGCCAGGCCTCCAGCGTCAATGGCGTGGCGTGGGATCCGAAGCAGCTCGCGCCGGCAGATCCTGCCACGGCCGAAACGCTGAACCTGCCGCAAGGTGAGATCGGGACCGCCTCGGTCGGCGATGAACTCGGCATGGGGCCGGTTCGTCTCAGCCATATGGTCCCGCTGCAGCCCGACGAAGTGAAGGCCTGGACGAATGCGCGCGCAGCCCGCGCCCGTCTGGCGCTGATCCGCGGCCGCATGTCGGTGGCGGGCCTCCCCAACGCCAAACCGATGGATATCGCCAAGCTGGATGGCCTCGGCGATCTGCTCAACGGCAAGGTGCTCGTCACCGGCGTGCGTCACCGGCTGGACTCGCACGGCTTCTCGACCGACCTGCAATTCGGCCTGTCGCCCGATCCCGCCGGGCGCCTGCCGGAACTCGCCAACATGGACGCCGGCGGGCTGCTGCCGCCGATCTCGGGGCTTCACCTCGGCACGATTGCCGACTCCGCGGAGGACGATCCGGAGGGTGAGAGCCGGATCCAGGTCAACGTCTCCTCGGTTTTCACCGATCCGCCGAAGCCGCTCTGGGCCCGCATCGCCAGTCCCGATGCCGGCGACAAGCGCGGCTTCTGCGTCCGGCCGGAGCCCGGCGACGAGGTCCTGGTCGGTTTCCTCGGCGGCGATCCGCGCCACCCGATCGTGCTCGGGCGGCTGTGGGGCAGCAAGAACAAGCTGCCCGACGGATTCACCGATGCCAAGCAGAAGGGCCTCGTCGGCAGGAAGGACACGCGAATCGTGCTGTCGGAAGCCGACAAGCCGGCGATCACGATCAGCACGCCGGGCGGCCGGACCGTCATCCTGGACGACAAGGGCGAGAGCATCACGCTGTCGGACAAGAACGACAACAAGCTCATCCTGAATGCGAAGGGCATCACCATCGACTCGAGCCAGGACCTCGTCATCCAGGCCAAAGGCGCGATCACGATCAAGGGCAGCACGATCGACCTGAACTGATTTGAACCGCTTCAAGTGGCGTACGGGATAGGCAACATGCGGAGCTTCACTTCACACCCCGAGGATCGGACATGACGGCATCGGCCGGCTATCTCGGACGCGGCTGGGCATTTCCGCCGCAGTTCGGCCCCAACGGCGCCGACGTCGCCATGGTCGCTGGCGAGGACGACATCGTCCAGAGCCTGACCATCCTGTTCGGCACGGCGCTCGGCGAGCGCGTGATGCGGCAGGATTTCGGCTGCGACGTCTCGCGCTACATGTTCGAGGAGATCGACCAGACCTTGCTGACCTCGATCCGCGAGGCGGTGTCGGACGCGATCCTCTACCACGAGACTCGGATTCGCCTCGACGGTGTCGACGTCACGACCGACGGGCAGACCCCGGGCCTCGTGCTGATCGGCGTCCGCTACACGGTTCGCGCCAACAATTCCCGCTTCAACATGGTCTATCCCTACTACCTCAACGAGGCGGCGAGAGCGACACCATGAGCGATGTGATCGTGATCGACGGCAACATGGCCACCTTCCAGCCGAGCTTCGGCGCGGCGACGGTGGTCGTGCGCCCCGGTCCGATCACGGCGAGCGGCAAGGCAAAGGTCACCGGCAAGCTGGCCTGCGTCGCCGGCGACGAGACCAGCGTCTCGGTCGCGGGCTGCATGTACACCGCCGGCCCCTATTCGATCCCAGGCACGGGAACGCTGACGATCGCCGCGCTCGCAGGCGACCAGCAGGCCGGGACGAGCCAGACCGGCGGCAAGAAGCTGCTGCTCAAGGGAAGCAACTTCACCGCGCGTTTCACCGTCTCGGTGCCTGCGATGCAGCCGCCGCCCGGCCCGGGATCGCCGATCCCCGATCCAACACCGTCCTACAGCGGCAAGGGCAGCTTCGTCGCCACCGACACCACCGTGAAGGCGGGATGAACGATGGCGGCGCAGCCTCCCAGCGAAATCCCCATCCCGCGCCGTGACGGCACCAGCCAGTTCGCGCGCCTGCAGGCGACCCGGATCATCTCCGGCCGCTATCCCGACGGCGTCGGCATCGACGAGCGGACGACGCGCGACCTCCTGACTTTCCTGCGCAGCTACGTCGAGAAGCTGACCTATTACGACGCCGACAACGAGCCGGCCGGCGACTGGTCGGGCCTGCTCGGCGACCTCACCGACGATCAGATCCTGGCCTTCATCGACACTCCGTCGGCGGCGGCGGACGACAGGCTGCGGCGGCCGCATCTCGTGCTGCTGTTCGCCTTGTTCAAGCTGCTCGGCACTGCACGGGACGGCTTGAACGGTCTCGTGCCGCGGCATCTCGACTACTACTATCGCGACGTGCTGCGCCTTGCGCCCAAGCCGCCGGTGCCGGATCGCGTCTTCGTGCTGTTCGACCTCGCCAATGGCGCGCAGGCGGTCCAGATTCCCGCGGGCATGCGGCTGCCGGCGGGGCGCGACGCCGCCAAGCGCGAGCGTTTCTTCCGCACCGACGGCGACGTCGTCGTCAACCGCGCCACGATCAGCCGCCTCGCGTCCGTCTTCACCGACAAGCTCCTGATCGGGCTGGCGCAGGCGCGCGATCCCCGGAAAGGCGCACTCGGCACCAAGGAGGATCGCTTCATCGCGATGCTCCGGCTCGCGCTCGGCGAGCCGGCCCCGGGCGGTCCGCTGCCGCCCTATGGCGGCAAGCCGGTCACCTATCCGCTGCTGCAATCGCTCGCCGCGCTGGTCGCGTTCGCGACTGCGACGCTGCATCTGCAGCACTACGAGCTGCGCGAGCTGATCGAACGCAAGCGCACGCGCGACAATGCCGGCGGCGATTGGGTCAAGATCAATGCGATCCTGCAGGCGGCCGGCCGCGACGCGCGCCACGATCCGAACTTCGTCCTCAATCCGGCCAATCCGCGCGACTTCAATGCCAATCTCGTGACCGCGCTGAATGGGGCGCCAAATCTCGCGGGCCTGCCGGAGATCACGACCGTCGACGACCTCTACGTCCAGCGCTATCGCCAGGACGTGCAGGATGCGATTCTGCAGAAGCTGCACATGAGCGTCGCGACCTTCGTGACGATGATGGACCTCAAGCGCGCCTCCGATGCCGATTGGCGCGTCATCAACGGGCTGCTCGAACACGCCGGCCAGGACAAGCGCAAGGACCCGAGCTACCGGCTGAAGGTGACCGATCCCGCCGACTTCGCGGCCAACATGAAGGAGGCGATCGGGGCCATCGACTACGCCCCGACCGGCACGACCTCGATCGACACCTATGCGGCCGCGGTGCGCAGCCTCGAAGCCTATGTCTTCATGCCGGCCGAAGCGTTCGGTGCCATGATGGCGACCGCCGAGCAGCCCGAAGCCAACGTGTCCGAACACAGCTGGCAGCTCGTCTATGACAATCTCGGCGACGCGCTGCGGGCGAAGGTGTTTGCGGCGCGGCGCGAGACGCTGCGCAAGATGCGGGAGGCTGCGGCCGATCCCTCCGCCGGGCTTCAGTCGATCCTGGCCGATGCCGCCGGCGCATCGGCCAGCACCACGACGCTCCAGTTGCTGGAGGAGCTGAAGGACTGGGTTTCCATAACCGACATGCAGATCCTCAAGGGCGTCGCCGATGCGCCGAAGACCGCGAGCGCCGACCAGTGGGCGCAGACCTACGACATTCTCGAACGCGCCTCGCGCAAGCGCACGCAACTGCCCGATCCCAAGCCGCAGCGCCAGGACTGGCTCAACCTCTATGCCTATGCGGACGCTCCGGCCGTTCACCCGAGCCCCGAACTGGAGTCGCGCTGGAAGACCTTTGGCGCGGCACCGCCTGCGCCGTCGGCCGACCAGCCGCCGCCCGAAACCATCGGCCTCGTGATCGGCTCGCCGCTGTTCGCGCTCAGCGCGGGCACGCGGCAGATCACCCTCACCTTCGGCTTCTACGATGATGGCGGCGGTCCGATCGTCGCCGCTCCCGAACAGCCGTTCACGGTCCAGGTCAGCACCGCCGACGGCTGGGTCTCGCTCGGCGCCGACAAGGTGGAGATCACGGGCGATGCCACCATCGACTACAGCAAGCTCGACGACATCGCGCCGATCCCCGGCACGACCACCCTGACCGGCCTGCGCGTCCGCCTCACCCTGTCTTCGACCATGCCGGCAATCGCGCCGCTGCCGCCCGATCAGGCGCCCGCTGCATGTCCGTGGCCGGCCGTGCGGCTGACGCTGCGCCAGATCTGGGACGGCACGCTCGGCCGCTGGGTGATCCGCTATGCGCGGCTGCGCTCGCTGAAGCTCGCACGCATCCACATGCGCGCCGCCGTCGGATCCTACGTTCAGCCGGCACAGACCGGCGAGCCGCTCGGACCGCTGGTGCTGGAGAACGATCTGGGCCCGCTCGACGGCAAGCGGCCGTTCGAGCCGTTCGGGCCGCAGCCGGATGCCGGAGCGACGCTGTGGGTCGCGCATCCCGATCTGCAGAACAAGCGGCTGCGCGCCGTCAAGCTGCGGCTCGACTGGATGGGCGGTCCGGCCGATCTCAACGGCATCTACGCGGCCTATCAGCTCCCCGGTCCGTTCACGACCAAGGTGAGCCTGGTCGACGGCCCCATGATCACGGCGCAAGGTGCGGCCGCCGCGCTGTTCGTCACCGACCGGACGAGGCGGACGCAGGACGCCAGCAAACCGCAGACGCTCGAGATCGCAGCATTCGCCGATGCCGTGCAAGCCTATGCCGTCCCCTCGCCCGCCACCGCGTCCGCGTCGGCACGCAACCTCCCGCACGCGCTGCGGCTGGAATTGTCGGTCGGCTTCGGCCACCGCGACTATCCCGGGCTTGCCGCCACCAAGGCGATCGCGCTGGCGGTCGATACGGCCGTGTTCGCCAAGAACGGCGGCACGATAAACGCGGCGAGCTACGCCGTCGGCCAGCCCTACACACCCAAGCTGAAGTCGCTGACGCTCGATCTCCTCGCGGGGCACGAGATCCGCATGGAGGCCTATCAGCAAGGCGCGTCGTCCGACATGGTGTTTCATCTGCACCCGTTCGGCATTGCGGAAGTGAGTGCGGCCGCGGCCGGCTTTCCGCTGCTGGCCGACTACGGCAACGAGGGTGAACTGCTGATCGGCCTTGACGGCCTGCGCCCGCCGGAAACGCTGTCGCTGCTGTTCCAGATGGCCGAAGGCAGCGCCGATGCCGACGTCGAGCATCCGCAGATCCGCTGGAGCGTGCTCGATCGCAACGGCTGGGCCGAACTGCCTGGCGAGGCGGTGCTGCAGGACGGCACGCGCGGGCTGATCAATTCCGGCATCATCACCTTCGCCCTGCCGCAGGCAACTCCGGACGCACGACTTCCCGCCGGTCCCTATTGGCTGCGCGCCAGCGTGCCGGTCGGCGCCGGCGCGGTGTGCGACACCATCGCGATCCATCCGCAGGCGGCGCTCGCCAGCCGTGAACTGGACGGCCCGACCGTCGATCTGACGCCGCTGCCGCCCAAGGCGATCAAGTCGCTGTTCGCGCCCGTGCCCGGCGTCGCCGCGGTACGCCAACCCTACCCCTCGTTCGGCGGACGGCCGGCGGAAAAGCCCGAAGGCTTCCAGGCCTCGTCGAGCGAGCGGCTGCGGCACAAGCAGCGCGCGGTCACCGCCTGGGACTATGAGCGGCTGGTGCTGCGCCGCTTTCCCGAGGTCTACAAGGTGAAGTGCCTGCCGGCGACGTCGAACGAGGCCGCCATGGACCGGCGTGACGCGCTGGGCCTCGTCAGGCTGATCGTGATTCCGGACATCCGCGGCAAGAGCCTGTTCGATCCGTTCGAGCCCAAGGCCTCCTCGGCGCTGCTGTCGGACATCGCGGACTATTTGGCGCCGCTGCTGCCCGGATCGGCGCGGCTCAGCGTCGAGAACGCCAGATACGTCCAGGTGCGCATCCGCGTCGGCGTCCGCTTCAACGATCAGAACAATCCGGCGCTGTGGAAACAGCGGCTGAACGACGACCTCAACCGCTTCCTGTCGCCATGGGCGTTCGACGACGGGGCGGACATCATGATCGGGCGGCGCATCTATGCCAGCAGCATCGTCAACTTCATCGACCAGCGGCCCTATGTCGACTACGTCGCCGGCATCAAGCTGTTCGCCAGCGAGGACGGCGAGACCTTCACGCTGGCGCCGCCGGGCGGGCCGGACGGCGACAGCGTCGGCTCCGAGCGGCCGGACGCGGTGCTGGTGGCCGCGCGACGGCATGAGATCGACCTGATCGCCGACGAGATCTTCCCGGCCGATCAGTTCAAGGGGATCAACTACATGAAGATCGAGCTCGACTTCATCGTCGGCTAATTTGTCTCTGGCGGATGCGAGGTTCCGATGAATATCGACGACAACAAGAAATCGCGGGCGACGCTCAAATCCTATTTCGTCAAGAATGCGATTCCGACCGAGCAGCAGTTCTCTCAGCTGATCGACAGCCTTCTCAACCAGCGCGACGACGGCGTCATCAAGCCCGGCAGCGGCGAGCCGCTCTCGATCGAAGCCGTCGGCGACTTCGAGAAGGCCATCAACTTCTACATGCAGATTTCCGACGCCAGTCCGTCCTGGACGCTGTCGTTGCGGCCGCGGTCCAATCCGGCCGACCCGCAGACCGGGCGGCCGGGCCTGTCGATCAACGATCCGAACGGTAACAGCCGCCTCGCGGTCGATGCTGCGACGGGCCGTGTCGGCATCGGCGTCGTCGCGCCGAACGAGCGCCTCGAGGTCGGCGGGCGCATCAGGACGGGGCTGCTCACGATCGGCGCGCCCGACGTCAACACCGACTATTCCTATGTCGGCGGCAGCGCGGCCGGCGACCTCACCACGACCTACGCGCTGGCCGTCGGCATTTCGGGCGCCCAACTGGGCCGAACGGCGCTGAACGGCAAGGACATCTCGTTCCGGGTCAACAATGTCCAGCGCGCGACCTTTGCGGCCAATGGCAATCTCGGCATTGGAACGACATCGCCCGCCGCCCCGCTCGACGTCGCAGGCGTCGCGAGGTTCGGCCCGGTGTCGATCGGCCCCTGGCCGGCCAACAACGACTACGTCCATTTCGGCACGACGGCGTTGAACCAGGCGCAGGCTGGCAACTACGCGCTGCTGCAGAGCGCGACGGGCGGGGATCCTGGCACGACGTTCCTGAATTCGCCGGAGTCGATCCAGTTCCGGATCAACAACACCAGCTACGCGGAGCTCGAAAAAAGCGGCGACTTCAACGTCAAAAAGAGCCTGTCGATCGGCGGCTCGGATCTCTACTTCACCAAGACGGACCACAATCATACGGGCATCGGCAACAAGCTCGGCAACGCCGCCATCGAGAACGGCGCCAACTATGGCGGCCTGATGATCCTGGGACGGACGGTCACCACCTCGCCGCTGCGGCGCGTCGTCAAGGTCTGGGACTATCTGGAGGTCAACGGCGACCTGCTCGTGACGGGGCGCATCGGCAGCATGAACCGCGGCCCCAATCCGCTCACGCCGGGCTGGGGCGGCGGCATGCGCACGTTCGATCTGGAGGCCGAGGGGACGGTCTGGTCCCGAGGACCCGTCCAGACCGGACCGCGCGACCTTGCGGAGATCTACTTCGCGCGGGCCGCGCTCGCGCCGGGAGACGTCGTCAGCCTCGACCCCGACTCCGAACATATCGTGCTCGCGCCGCGATCCAATTGCAGCCGCGTGATCGGAGTGATCTCGACCGAACCAGGGATGCTGCTCAATTCGCTGATGAACCGCGAGGACCTTCCGACCGATGGCAGCACCGGCTACCCAGTGGCGCTGTCCGGTTGCGTGCCCTGCAAGGTCACCGACGAAGGCGGGCCGATCCGGCGTGGCGACCTTCTGACGGCAGCATCGCGCCCCGGCTACGCCATGCGAGCTGCTCCGGCCACGACCGACGGCATCTATCGCGCCGGAACGATCATCGGCAAGGCGCTCGGAGCGCATGAGGCCGACGAAGGCGTGATCGAAATCTTCGTCATGCTGCACTGATGGGAGCAATCGTAGAACGATGACAATGGTCGAGAACGCCACGATGGAAGATCGCCTCAAGGAACGGCTGGCTCAACTACGTGAGGAATTCGCCGGCGGCCAGACCCAGCTGGTCCAGGCCGAGGCGCGGGTGCGCGACCTGCGCGAGACGCTGCTGCGCATCAGCGGCGCCATCCAGGTGCTGTCCGAAGAGCTCGGCGAGACCAAGGAGGACTGACGGCCGTGGACGCGATATCGATTTCCACCGGTCCACCCGAGCATCCGCTGCTCGACTTCACGACCCTGCTGCGGCAGGGTCTGTCCGAGCTCGAACGCCTTGCCGGCGACCAGTGGACCGACTTCAACGCGCATGATCCCGGCATCACGCTGCTCGAAGCCGCGTGCTACGCGCTCAGTGATCTCGGCTATCGCACCTTCCACCCGATTCCCGATTTGCTCGCGGAGACCGGTGCCGGCGGCGACACCTGCCTGTTCACGCCGGCGCAGGCGCTGACCACGAGGGCCGTCACCCCGGATGATCTCAGGCGCATCGCGCTCGACGTGCCCGGCGTCAAGAACGCCTGGATCGTCAGGGCGGACGGCACATCGCCGCCGCTCAGATATGATCCCGCAGCCAAGACGATCGTGATCGACCGCGATCCGACCCCGGCTGCGAACACCGAGCCGGTGAGCCCCGGCGGGCTGTGGCGCGTGCTGGTGGAGAAATCCGAGCTGCAGGACATCGACGCCTCGATCGTCCGGCTCGCGGTCGCACGGCGCCTCTACGCCAACCGGCCGCTGTGCGAGGATTTCGACGACATCGTCATGCTCGATCCGATGCCGGTCGCGGTGCGCGCCTCCGTCGAGATCGGCGAAACCGAGAACGGTGCCGACGTCCTGCTCGGCATCTTCGAGCGGGTCAGCGCGCTGGTCTCGCCGTCGGTCGGCTTCCTGAGGCTCGACCAGGCGCTGGCGCGCGGCGCGCGCACCGACGAGATCTTCGAAGGTCCGCCGCTGCTGCGCGGCTTCGTCGATCCAGCGACGCTGCCGCAGGCCGAGCGGCGCGTCGCGCTGCATACGTCGGATGTGATCCGCGAGATCATGAATGTGCCCGGCGTCCGCGCGGTGCGCTCGATCCTGCTGGTTCGCGCCGGAAGCGCGTCCGGCGAGCCGTGGTCGCTGACGCTCGACCAGAGCGGCGCCGCGCGCCTCGATCTCACCGCCAGCAGCATCGAGCTCGTCAAGGACCGGCAGACCGTCATCGTCGACACCGCGAGCGTGATCGACGCCTACGACATGCGCGCGCGCACCGCCCGCCTGTTCCCGGAACTGGCCACGACAGATCGCGATCTGGTCCCGCGCCCGGGGCAGCCGCGCGACGTCGCCAACTACCTGCCGCTGGAGACGGACCTGCCGCGGATCTATGGCGTCGGTCCGGGCGCCCTGCCCGATTCCGCCGATGACGCGCGCAAGGCCCAAGCCAACCAGCTCCGCGGCTATCTGAGGATCGTGGATCAGTTGCTGGCGAACGAGTTCGCCCAGCTCGGCCACGTCGCTTCGCTGCTGAGTCTCGATCGAAACTCGCCGCGCACCTATGCCGCACAGCTCGTCGGCGACGATCCGGACCAGGACCCGATCCTCGATCTGGACTTCGACTCGCAGGAGCTGGCCAGGCTGATCGAGCCCGACGACTCGTCGCAGGCGCTGCAGCGGCGCAACCGGCTTCTGAACCATCTGTTGGGACGTTTCGGCGAGACCGTGACCGACGATCCGCAGCTGTCGGGAGGGTCGACGCCGCTCGATGCGGATGCCGCGACGGCGCGTCTGTTGCTGGCCAAGAGCGAATTCCTCGAGCATGTGCCCGAACTCGGAGCGGCGCGCGGCACCGGCGTCGACATTCTCGCGTCCGGATCATCGCCCGCTCTCGTCGACCGCGTCCGTCTCAGGCTCGGCTGGCCTGCGGATCCTGACACGCGCTTTCTGCTCGTCGAGCATATCCTGCTGCGCGCTCTGCCCGAAGACGAGATCAACGCGCTGCCGCTGCTCGCCGCGGCCGGGCGCAAGGACCCCTGGACCGCCCAGCTCACCTTCGTATTTCCATCGCGTTTCGACAAACTCGAAAGCCTGATTCAGCGCATCGTTCGCGAGGAAACGCCGGCGCATCTGACGGCCTATCTGCTGTGGCTGGAGACTGATGCCTTCACCGCGTTTGCCGCGACCTACGACGATCTGCTGCTGGCGCTGCGGCAGCACTGTCTTGCCGACCGGCTCGGCCTGAAATCCGATGCCGGCAACGCGGAGCCGTCGTCGTGAGCGCCGCCATCACCAGTACGACCACGGTGCTGCGCCTGCGCGAGGCCCGCAACCGCATGATCGGCGCGCTGCAGCTCGGCGAGACCTATCCGGTGCGCGATCTGGTGGTGCCGAACGAGCGGCTGACGGTGGCCTTCAACGACACCGCGACGATCAAGATCGAGACCAGCGAAAGGGGCGTCGGTTACGGATTGCGCACCAAGACCGGCGATGCGGTCGGCGCCATCGTCACGGGCACCGGCGACACGATCGCCCTGACGACGCCGCCGATCCGCGACGACGTCACCTTCACGATCCATGCACGTGCGCCGAACGGCCGCGAGGCCGACCTGCTGACGACGGCCGGCGTCAAGGTCGGCCTCGACCTGTCGCTGGCGGCCATCCTGTTGCCCGAAGACGGCCCATCGCCGCGCATCCTCGACTACAACACGACCGTGACGGTGCGGCTTCCGTCCAGCCAGGACGGCGTCGACTACCGCCTCGTGCGTTTTGCCAATGGCGATCCGGCGCATCCGGACGACGTCGCGGCGGCGGCACAGGACGATATCGTCTCGGTGGGCAACCAGACCGTTCGAGGCACCGGCGGGCCGATCGCGCTGCCGAGCAAGCCGCTGCAGGCCGATACCGAGATCAGGATCCGCGCCACCAAGACGTTCGATGCCGCGCTGGCGCGTCCGCCGCAGACCAACATTCTCGCGATCCGCCTGCGCGTCTACGTCAAGGCCAATCCCGATCTCGTGCTGACGCCGGAGCCCGGCGCGATCGTCGACTTCCAGGCGGCACCGAAGATCAAGCTCGCCGCCGCCCAGAGCGGCGTCGACTATCGCGCGGTCGTGCTGCGTCTCCCCGACGCGGCGTTCGCGCAAGGCGCGGCTCCCGGTCCCGGGCTGCTCGCGGTGCCGGTGCCGGGACAGCCGAACGTGGTGATCCGCCTGCCGTCGCTGGCCGCGGCCGATCCGGCCGCCGTGCCGCAAGGCTTCACGATCGGCGCGGATTGGCAGGCTGGCGGCAACGCCGATCTGCGTCTCACGCTGCCGCAGGCCACCGCCGACAGCGTCGTCGCGATCGCCGCGCGCAAGGTTCATGCGACGGGACCGGCGTCCTTCACGTCCTGGATCTGGCTGCGCCAGATGCTTGCGGTGCTGGTGCGGCCCAATCCGCAGCCGGGCCTCAACGTCACCGTGACGCTCACCGGAGCAACGACTGACGGCGCCATGACGATCGCCGGTGGCCAGCGCGGCGTCTACTACACGCCGCGGACCACACCTCCCGGTCCCGCCATCCTCCCGGCCTATGTGCATCAGCGCAATCCGGACGATGCCAACGCCAACAAGGGCATCGGCCAGCTGGAGCTCGAGGTCGACTTCGCGGTGACGCGCGACGGCCAGCCGCCGCTGCCGCCGGTCGTGGACACCGCCGCGGTCGCCGTCGGAACGTCCCTGGCCATCGGCGCGATGATGGCGCAGAGCCGCGTCGGCATCGACCTGCCGAATCCTGTCGTGATCGCCGCCGTCCCTGCCGCGCAGGTGAATGCCGGCCTGGTCGATCGCGGCAGCGTCGCCCATGTCGTGGTGCCGACCAGCGCGGCAACCGACAGTTACGCCCTGTTCCAGGAAGCCGCGCCCGACGATGTCGCCATCGGTGCGCCGCGTGACGGCAATGGACAGGCGCTCGATTTTGCCTCCGCGGCCATCGCCAACGATACCGTGCTGGTGCTGGCGGTCACGAGCAAGGCGCCGATTCCGGTGCGGCGGCGGCTCCGGTTTACCGTCGCGGTCCGCCCCGATCCGTCATGCCCGGTCCGCGCCAGCGAGGCCGCAGTCCCCGCCGGCAACGCCACCAAGATCCTCGTCGACAAGACGCAGGTCGAGATGAGCTATCAGCTCACGGTTGCCGGCGCTCCGGTCGGCGCCGCCCAGCAGGGCACCGGCGATACGATCGTCTTCAGCACCGATCCGATCACCGCCCCCACCACTTTCTCCGTCACCGCCACGCGCCTGACCCCGCCGGCCGCAACCGCAACGCTGGCTGCAACGGCGGCCGTCACGCTCAAACCCAACTAGGACCGTCGACCGCTCAGCCATGTCCCAGCGTCACGCCATTCATCGTGAGATCGTCGAGGTGACCGTCGCCAGCGCGTCGGCCGCCGAGCGCATCAGCGCCGCTGTCTCCGAGGTGATGCGCGATGCGGTGACGCCGCTGCTGGAGCGCATGTTCGACGAACTGACGCCGCATGCCGAGGTGATCCGCATCGACCGGCTCGAACTCGATCTCGGCCGGCTCGATGCGGCCTCGCTGGCGCGGGAGCTGCCGGCCCGGATCGCGGCACGGCTTCCGGCCGCACTGCTGCAATCGGCGGCGTTCGCCCGCAGTCCAGACGATCCGGCGAAAACGTCGGCGCAGGCCGCGCGACGGAAGCCCGACGCCGACGCGGCGGCGCTGCTCGTGATCACTCACTTCGCAGCGACCGGCACCCTGCCATGGTGGTGCGACGGCCGCGGCCGCGACCTGCTCGACCGCGCGGCCGGCGCGGCATTGCAGCGCTCTCCCGCCAGCCTCGCCCACAGCCTGCGCGGCCTTGCTGGCGATCCGACCGCCCTCAATCGCCTAATCACGCACGTCTCCGACGCCACGCTCGAACGCATCGTCGCTGCACTCGCGCCCGACGGCGCCGCGATTCTGCGCGAGCTGGCAACGCTGCTGGCGAGCGTCTCGATCGAAGATCTGGCACCACGGCAGACCCGCATCGCTGTCTGGCGCGGCCTGCTGCAGGCGGCCTGTGCCGGTCCACGCGCCGACCTCGTCGAGACCGCGCTGACGGCAACCGCCATCGCAGCGGGCATACCACTGGCTGCGCTGCTGGAGGCCTGTGCGACTGCCATCGCAACGCTGCCGCCGTCGACCGGAATCGCAGATCGCATCGCTGCGCTGAAGCGCCTTCATGCCGTGGTCGCGTCTGCGCCGCGCGCGCCACGGAGCTGGTCGCAAGACCCGAGGATGGCGGCCCTGCATGCGGAGCTCGCGCCAATGGCGGCCCGGTTGCCCGCGCAGGATCAGCCGGCCTGGACGGAGACGTTCGCGCGTCTTGCGCAGGCTCCGGCGGGGTCGTCCTTCGACGCTGCGCTGTCAGCCGTGCTTCAGCCCCTCCGGCAGGCCGGCCTGATCACGGCGGCCGAGGCCGAACGTCTGCAGGCGCGGCTTGCACGCAGTGCCGCGGCCGCTGCCACGCGTCAGCAGCAGCGCAGCGATCCCGACGAGTCTCAGGCGGTCATGACCGCCGGCATCTGCCTGCTCTGGCCATTCCTGGCGCGGTTCTTCGCGCGCCGCGGCCTGCTCGACGCCAAGGAAACCGGCTTTGTGAGCGCGGCCGCGCAGCAGCGCGCCGTGCTGCTGCTGCATCACCTCGCGACTGGCGACGAAGACGCGCCGGAATTTGCGTTGCTGCTGCCGAAAGTGCTGTGCGGCGTGCCGCCATTCGACCCTTGCGAGATCGCCGAGCCGGTCACCGACACCGAGCGGGCCGAGGCCGCGCAAGTGCTGGACGCTGTGATCGCGCATGCGAACTGCCTCGGCACGATCTCGCATGCAGGCTTGCGCGAGACCTTCCTGATGCGGCCGGGCCTGCTGTCCACGCGCGACGGCGCCTGGCTGCTGCGGCTCGAACGGCGCAGCGCGGACGTGCTGCTGGAGCGGCTTCCCTGGACGCTGCAATGGCTGCGATTGCCATGGATGCAGGCGGCGATGCGGGTGGAATGGTGAGCACGCTGGAGCAGAACGCCGTCGATCTGGACGCCGAGCTGAGCTGGCTCGCGCAGCTGATCGATGCGCGCTTCAAGCTCTATTTCAACCTGGACGGCGCCGAGCCGAGCGCGCACCCGGAGCCGCCCGACCTGTCGCGCTCGTCCTCGCCCTACGCGGCCTTCCTGCGCGAGGCCAATTGCGACTTCGCCGAGCGGGCCGCGCTGGTGCTGGCGCTCGCGCCGCATCTGCGGCCGCAACTGCTCGACGTGTTCTTCACCCGCAACCAGACCTTCGACCGCCGCTTCACCGAGTTCGGCGGCGTGCGCAAGGAGGCCGACGGCGATTTCTGGCCGACCGGTGAAACGCTCGCCTTCCTCCTCGGCGGCACGGATCTCGCCACGCGCTTCCGGCTGCAGGCCTTGTTCGAGCCCGATCATGTGTTCGCGCGACGCGGCATCCTGCGCGCGGCAACGTCGGGCAGCGACGAGCCGGCGATGAAGGCGCGGCTCGCGCTGTCGGAGGACGCGCTGTCGCTGTTCACCCGCGGCGAGCAGCGCCGCCCGAGTTTCGGCGCGCATTTTCCCGCGCAACTGATCGAGACCCGGCTCGAATGGAGCGACCTCGTGCTGCATCCGGCGACGCGCCAGGGCCTCGGCCAGATCGAATCCTGGATCGCGCACGGCCACACCTTGATGCACGACTGGCGCATGGCCGCCAAATTGCGCCCCGGCTATCGCAGCCTGTTCTACGGCCCGCCCGGCACCGGCAAGACGATGACCGCCTGCCTGCTCGGCAAGACCACCGCACGCCACGTCTACCGCGTCGACCTCTCGATGGTGGTGTCGAAATTCATCGGCGAGACCGAGAAGAACCTCGCCGCCGTCTTCAACCAGGCCGAGGGGCGCAACTGGATCCTGCTGTTCGACGAGGCCGACGCGCTGTTCGGCAAGCGCAGCGAGACGCGCGACGCGCATGACCGCTACGCCAATCAGGAGATCGCCTTCCTGCTGCAGCGGATCGAAAGCTTCGACGGCATCGCCATCCTCGCCTCCAACCTGCGCGACAACATCGACGACGCCTTCGCGCGCCGCTTCGAATCCGTGATCTACTTCCCGCTGCCGCGCCCCGAGGAGCGCGAGCTGCTGTGGCGGCAAGGCTTCTCGGCCAAGGCGCAGTTCGCCGGCGACCTCGATCTGTCGAAGATCGCGCGCGACTACACGCTGTCGGGCGGCTCGATCATGAACGTGATCCGCCTCGCCTCGCTGCAATCGCTCAAGGACAATGGCCGTCCGATCGGCCGCGACGATGTGGTCGCCGCGATCCGGAGCGAGATGATCAAGGAAGGGAGGGCGGCATGAAGCAGACGACGACGCGCGCCGCGACCCCTTCAGCGCAGAACCGGAGCGCGCGACCGAGCCGGGGTGTCGCTCTGAATCCGCCCCTCGCCTTTCCCTCGCTGGCGATGCTGCAGCCGCGGCTCGAGATCGGCCCGGTCGATGATCCCCTGGAGCGCGAGGCCGACGCGATGGCCCACCGGGTCGTCGATGGTCCCGTGACCGGCGCAATGCCGGCCTCGCTGGGCGCGATCTCCGCAGCGGCGCCGCGCGTGCAGCGTCAATGCACCTGCGGCGGCACCTGCCCCGACTGCCGCAAGGATCTGATGCAGCGCAAGGAGGCGCATGGCGGCACGGCGGCGCTGAGCGCCGCGGTCGCGCCGCCCGTCGTCCACGACGTGCTGAGATCGCAGGGCACGCCGCTCGATGCGGCCACGCGCGCCGAGATGGAGCCGCGCTTCGGCCAGAGCTTCGAGGCGGTTCGCGTCCACACCGATGCACGAGCCGCGGCCTCGGCGCGCGCGGTCGGCGCGCAGGCGTATACCGTCGGCCGCAACGTCGTGTTCGGCAGCGGCCACTACGCGCCGCAATCGCCGGCCGGCCGCCGGCTGCTCGCACATGAGCTGACCCATGTCGTGCAGCAGGGCCGCGGCGCGCCGCAGCGGCTCGCGCGCAAGCCGGGAGGATCAGGAGGATCCGGCGGACCGGGAGGACCGGGAGGCACTGGTGGCGTCGGTGAACCCGCCGGCGGCTGCGGCGTGTGTCAGAAGCCGATGCATGCCGGCCTTGCGGCGCACCTCGAGATCGGGGCCGTGTTCGTGAACGACGTCCACCGGGGCCAAAGAGAAAAGCCGATCTTCGCCCCGATGGGCAGGGGTCGCCTCGACCTCGCGCTCGTCAGCGAACCCGAACGCACGATCTACACCGCCGAGGTCAAGCCCGACAACGCGCGCGGACAATCGGTCGGCCGCAGCGACCAGATTTTCTATCGCATGATCGTCGCCACGGATCGCTGGTACGAAAGCTTCTACCATCGCCATCTCACCGCCCAGCACTGGAATCCGGCCGGCAGACCGATCGGTGTGCTGTACACCCGAGGACTGCCGTTGACCTGCCAGCAGGAACTCTTTGTCAGGCCCGCGGAGCATGGTCTCTACCTCTACCATTGTGATCCGCGCGCCTCGCTCCAGGAGATGCGGCCGGACTGCAACTGCGAGAAATTCCAGGAAAAGAAGAAAAAGGAGAAGGAGGAGAAGGAGAAGGAGAAAGAGAAGGAGAAGGAGAAAGCGGGCAAGAAGGCCGGTGCGGCGAATGTCGGCTTCGGCATCTCGCTATTCGGCTCGAATGTCGGCGGCGGCAATGCCGGCGTCGGCGTCTCCGTCGGCTCCAACAGCGCCGCAGTCGGCACCGCTGGCGCCGGGGTCAGCTGGTTCTCCGATAGCGCTGCGGCTGGCGCAGCTGGCGCAGGCATCTCCACCAACGACACCGGCGCGACGGCGTTGTCGGCAAGCGCCGGCAAGAGTTCGGATTCGCTCGGCGCTTCCGTCGCGACCGCGGGTGCCGGCAAGTCCTCCGACAACACCAGCGTCGGCGCGGCCACTGCCGGCGCCGGCAAGAGCGAAGGCAATCTCTCGGCATCGGCAGCGACGGCCGCCAAGGGCGAAGCGAAGGACAATGTCGTCGCAGTCGCCAAGAGCGCAGGTTCGGGCAAGGCCGAGAACGTCGTCGGCGCCGGCGTCGGCTCGCCGCCCAAGGGCGCACCGGCCGCGCCGGTGCCCGGTTCGCCGCAAGGACAGGCGCCGACCGGCACGCCGACGCCGGGTGCAGCCACGCAGGGCACGCAGGGCCAGACGACGGCCGGCGCTCCGCAAGGACAGGCCGCCGCGCAAGGCAAAGGCACCGGCACGGGCAACGCCGACAAGCCCGGCACGACCGGAAGCGGCAGCGGCAAGAGTCCGGGCACGGGGTCCGGCGGCTCGACCGCCCAGACCGGCGGCACCAAGACCGGCAATGCCAAGACCGGCGAGGCTCCGACGGGTCAAGGCACCGGCGTGCCAGCACCAGGCGCAACACCCGGCGGCAAGCAGCAGACCGCCGGTGACGCCGGCAAGGGCACCGCCGGCACCGTGCCCGGCACGTCGGCGACGGCGACGCCGGGCAATGCGACGACCGGCGCAACGCCGATACCAGGCGGCATGGTCATTCCGCTGACGTCGCCGAACGCGACCGAGGCGGAGCAGCGCATGGCCCAGGCCGAGGCCGCCAAGGTGGCGCTGATGCTGAGCAAAGCCTCGCCCGGCCAGATCGCGCTGATGCAGCATTTGATCGACTCCTCCTCCGACAAGCAGTTCCGCGTGCCGACGGCGCAATGGGTCGAGACGATGATGCAGATCACCGCCGACATCACGCCGGACGATCTCGCTCTGCTCAAGACGCTCGACTGGAAGCCCGGTCACCTGCCCCCGGACGAATTGCGCAAGCAGATCGTCGAGGCGCTGAAGAAGCGTCACCAAGGCTCGGGCGGCGCGAAGGACGCCGCTGCGCAGCCCAATGCAGCCCCGAAGGACGACGGCAAGTCGGGGACGGCAGGTACGGGCGGCACGGGTGGCAAGGGCGACAAGGGAACGGGCGAGAAGACGCCTCCCGCCCCCAAGGGCAAGCAGACCGAGCCGTCATTCGGCAAATCCGGCGGCTACACGCTGGCCCGCAGCTTCACCGGTGATCGCAGCAAGACGAGCGAGCGCGACTACAGCTTCGTCACCAATGCGCCGATCACGACCGCGACCAAGGACGGCGACCGTGTGCTGATGACGCTGACCTGGATCGGCGACGACGGCAAGAACTACTACCATCAGCTGACCTACCAGGTGGCAGGCGCGCCGACGACCGAGACCGATGCGAAATACAAGGGCAAGACGCTGCTGCGGTTTGCTTTGAAGACGACCAATGCCGAGCTCATCAACATCGCGCCGGACGGACAGCAGCCGTTCCTGATCAACCCCGGCCGCGCTGCCACCTACCGCATCTTCACGAACTGAGACCAGCAATGAAAGCCGCCGCTACGAAAGCCGCCACGCCCCAATCGACCGCATCCGCGCAGCGGCCGGGCATGGGCGTCGCACTGCAGCCGCCCTCACCGCTTCTGCAGCCGTTGCAGCCGCGGCTCGAGATCGGCGCGGTCGACGATCCCGCCGAGCGCGAGGCCGAGGCGGTGGCGCATGCCGTCGCCGACGGGCCGGCGGCGGCGGCGCGTGTCGGCACGGCCGGCGCCGCCGCGGCGCGGCGCGCTCCGGCGCTGCAGCGCCAATGCGAATGCGGCGGCACCTGCGCCTCGTGCCGGGACGAGAAGCTGCGGCGCGAGGCGACGCAAGGCGGCGATGTCAGCACGCCGGCCGGCATCGCGCCGCCGATCGTGCACGAGGTGCTGCGCGCGCCAGGCCAGCCGCTCGAACGCGCGGCACGCAGCACGATGGAAAGCCGCTTCGGCCAAAGTTTCGCAGGCGTGCGCATTCACACCGATGCCCGTGCAGCGGCGTCGGCGCGCGCGGTCGGCGCCCGGGCCTACACGGTCGGGCACAACGTCGTGTTCGGCGCGGGACACTATTCGCCCGCCTCCAGCGCGGGCCAGCGCCTGCTGGCCCATGAGCTCGCCCACGTGGTGCAGCAGCGCGGCGAGCGCACCGTGCTTCGGCGCGCGCCCGACTACGACAAGATGTCCATCGACCAGTTGCGCAAGCTGGTCAGCAGCGGCGACAAGGCAGCGGTGGAAGCACTGCAGAACCGCTACGCGGCGATGAGCGACGGCCAGCTCGCCCAATATGCCAAGGGCACCGATGAGCTGGCCGCGCACGAATACGCCCGCCGCGTGATCAAGCCGACCGACGCCGCCGGACAAGGCCGCTTCTCGCAGAACGGCATGCAGGACGTGCTGACCAAGGATATCAGGGCCAATCGCTCCGCCAGCGGCATCACCCGTGTCGAACCCCATGCCGTCGCGCCGGACATCGAGGTCCAGGGCGGCACCGTCGGCGCGGCCCGCACCGACATTCCCGGCCTGGAAAACCGCAGCTTCGTCGGCCAGTCGAAGCTGGCGGGCGGCCCGGGTTACAATGCTCAATCCAACTTCCCGCCCCACACCAATCCCGAGACGCTGCCGCACACGCATGGTCATGCCGAGCAGCACATCGCCGATCAGCTCGAGGAGGCGCTCGCCAAGATCCCGCGCGACCAGCTCAAGGGCCGCCGCGTCTGGATGCTGATCGAACAGGAGGTGTGCGCGACCTGCGGCCAGGGCGCGACCAACGCCGAAACCGCCGCCGGTGTCCTCAAGAAGCTCAGCCTGAAATATCCGGAGCTCACCTTCGAGATCAAGAACCTGCAGAGCAGCAGCCTGACCGTCCTGAAAGGCTCAGAGACCGCCGTCGCCGCGGCGGAAGGCGCACAGGCCGTATCCGGTGCGCCGTCGGGCAACCAGGCCACGTCGGTGCAGGTCGAGACCAAGGTCGAGGTCGTCAACTCGGTCCGCAACGCCAACGGCACGACGGTGTCGGAGGTCAGGTACAGCTTCGGCAAGAACCTCGAGCAGGTCAACACGTCGGCGCCGGCCGGCGCCAAGGTGCCCGCGGAGATCACGATCAGGATCACGCAGAACGCCGACGGCAGCATCGCCGCCGTGGAGTCCTTGTCGGGCGAGCCGCAGGCGCTGGTGGAGGCGCTGGCGCAAAAGACACTCGCGGGCGCAAGCGGCGAAGCAGGCGCCCTGGAAGGCGCCGCGGAGGGGGCGGCAGCCGCCGCCAACAGCGCGCGCCGGATGGCGCTGCTGTTCAAGGGCCTCAAGATCGGGGGCATCGCCGCCTTCACCATCATCACCGGCTATCAGCTCTATACGGCGACGCCGAAACAGCGCCCGCGCGTGCTCGCTGGCGCGGCCGGCGGGCTCGCCGGCGGAGCGCTCGGAAGCTACGTCGTCTGCAATCTCCTGCTCGACATCGAGACGGCGGGATGGGGCCTCCTGATCTGCGGCCTCATCGTCGGCGGCGGCACCGGATATCTGAGTAGCAAGGGGAGCGAGGCTGCCTACGACGCCGCCACCGAGACCGAGCTCGACCGCGCCTACAAGCAGCTCGGAGGCAAGCGGCCGAACGAGATCGGCATCTACAACATCCTGATCGGTAGGATGGGGTCGGATGGCTGCGTCGACGCGGCGTTCGTGACCGAATTCATGCGCGCCTTCCCCGAAGATGTCACGG
Organism: Bradyrhizobium oligotrophicum; assembly: GCF_051168495.1. Classification (GTDB taxonomy): domain Bacteria; phylum Pseudomonadota; class Alphaproteobacteria; order Rhizobiales; family Xanthobacteraceae; genus Bradyrhizobium; species Bradyrhizobium oligotrophicum_A. Next base: position 243,907 of record NZ_JBNPVB010000012.1, read on the forward strand.
ACGCCGAGACGGTGCTGATCGCGGCGCAGCTTGCCGACGCATCGATTCAGGGTGTCCCGCCCGTGGCACGCCTGCCGGCGCCGACGTCGTACGCAGGCAGGGACGACGTCTGCCCCTCCTGTCACGGGCGGCTGCCGAAGGACCTGCCCGGACCGAAAATGACGCCGGCCGAGGTCGAAGCCCTCAACCGCATTCCGACCTGCTCGAGCGTCACCGGACAGGCGCTTGCGGCGTTGCGGTCCGCGGTCAAGAACCTGCCGCAGCGGCCACGGAACCTGCCGGCCCCGGCCAAGCCTCAGCCGGTGCAGCCCCGCGATCCGAACGCCCATCCCAGCCCGCCCGGCTACAAGCCGCCCGATCCCAACCGCAATGCATTCCCGACGGTCCAGGAGCAGCTCGGCACGGTGTGCCCGAACTGTCATGCGCCGAACCGCGGCCAGGAGATGTGGAAGGATTTCGGTTTCGGCAAGGACCCGAAGAACGACGAAGCCACCCGCAAATTCCTGCAGGATTGGCTGTCAAAGTAGTACGGCCGATCGACCGATCGGCAACACGACGGTCGGAGAACGACCGATCAATATTGCCCGGGAGGACATCATGACGCTCTCATCAGGGGAACTGGCCCAGATCGTCTGGGCGGAGACCAAGGCGCTCGGCACCGCGCCCGCCGACGGCAGCGGCAGCGTCAACGGCGTCAGGCGACTCATTGCGCAGCTTGCGGCATCCGTCGATGGCGCCGGTTTCCAGCGGCGCGATCAGTTGCCATCGGTGCAGGACCGCAAGCTCGGCGACACCGTGCGCGCGATCCTGTCGATTGCCGAGGATGCGCGCGGCGCGACCGCGCCGCAGAGCCGCATCATCATCTGGGAGGCTGATGGCGACACGCTGCGGCTCAACACGGCGACGACCCCGCCGCCGCCCGCGCCATGGGCCGGTCTTGCACCCGACAACATCACGCATCAGCTGCATCAGCGCCTCGCCAACGGCCAGACCGTCGACGTCTTTACGCGCGATGCGGCGACCGATGGAGGCTCCGGAAGCACGGCCATCATCGTCAACGCCACGACCGGCACCGGCGTGCCCGGCGGCGGCGCGCCGATGGCCGAGCCGCGCGCGACGTCGAAGGCGATGCCGAAGACCGGCGTGCTCCTGTTCGTGGTCGCGCTCGGGCTGTTCGTGCTCTCGGCACTCGGCTCCTACGGCATCGGCGTCGGCGCGCGGCTGTCGCTCGGCCAGTTCGTGCAGAGCGCGCGCATCGCGACCGGCAGCACCGGCGGCGGGTTGGATTGCACCGTGGCCACAACCGAAAAGCCCAGCGTGCTCGACAGTGTCAAATGGCGGCCCAATGTCGACAAGGCCAGCGATTGCCGCACGCAGTTCACCGCGGCGCAGTCCATCGTCGCGTCGGCGCAATATCCCGACCCCGAGGCCAAGCCCGGCACCCACGCCGTCCGCAAGACCACCTGGCCGGAATGGTTTGCGAGCCAGGCGCTGGAGTGGTCGAGCGTGATCAACGGCACGATGTCGCTGGTGGTCCCGTTCTGGCTTGCGCTCGCATCTCTCTCGCTGCTTTTCATCGCCTGCGGCTTCGGCATCACCGGGCGCGCGCTGGGGCCGATCATCGACGAACGCAACCGAATGAGCCTCACTTTGGCTCAGCTCGCGATCTGGTCGATCATCCTGCTGTCGGGACTGCTGGTCTGCGGCCTCTTCAACTACGGCTTCGGCGGACTCCTGATCACCGAGCTGCAGCAGCAGGCCGCGGCCGCGACGGCCGCCAAGGAAACGCCCAACCACGCCAAGATCGCGCTCGACGCCTACAATCTGTTCCCGAGCATCCCGTTCTATCTCGGTCTCGTCGGCGGTTTTGCAGTTGCGACGCCGTTCCTGTCGCGCCTGATCTCGAACTCGACCCTCGTCGGCACGCAGGACCAGACCGCGCCCGATACGGCCGCGCCGACGCAGGCGCCGAAATATCTGGCCGACAAGGCCGGCCCCGAGAAGGCCGCACTGTCCGACATGGTGCTGCAGGAGGTGAAAGGACGCAGCGACATGGTCGACATCAACCGGGTCCAGCATGTCGCCATCACCGGCATCCTCGCCATCAGCTATCTGCTGGTGCTGTTCGACGTGGTCTCGAACATCGATGCGGTGCGCATCGTCTTCGCCGCCGTCCAGAATGCCTCGGTGCTGACCTCGATGCCGCAGATCGACGGCACGTTCACGTCGCTGCTGTTCGTCAGCCACGCCGCCCTGCTCGGCAGCAAGGTCTACGACAAGATGGTGCCGGCCAAACGCGAAGGCTGAGGCTGGCTCATCGCAGAACGGTTCGCGTCGACCCGACGGGCAAATCGGGCGTCGGCGGTCGTTGGCAAGACGACTGTCCGGGAGCTGTCCGCCACGCGCCTCCGCCGCCACGGCCTTTGCGCGAAAAGCGCCGGTTTGCGTGCGGACTCAACGAGATCACCCCTGTCCAGTCGCTCCGCCGAAAATATTCTTGTTTCGCTTTTACAGAATTCATGATTGAGTACCGCCATCCTGCCTCGTCACGAGGGGCGTATCGCGATCGTCACGGCACGCGAGGTGGGATGCGGTGGCCGCGGTCATGCCGCAGCGCGCTCTGACGGCGTGCGGACGAACGGCTGGTTGCGGACGTGAAGACGCGTGGTCCTGGCGCCCCGACGCTGGCGCTAAGTCCTCAGGTGATGATGATCCCGAGGGCAACGGTGGCTATCAAGCCGGACACCGGGGAGAGCGCGACATAAGCGTGAAAACCATCGCGCGGGGAATGCCGGGATGTCTCGGCTGAACCTGTGGTGACTGCCGCCTGCTTTCTTTCTGCAGGCGGGCCATGGGGGCGGCCAGCTCCCGGCATTCCCTGCGCCCTCGTCTTCGACAGGGCGAAACGAAATGGAACAGCTCGGGCGCATCCGCGCCGCGAGAACGGTTTGCTACGTCCGGCTCCTGCCCGTTCGTTCAATGCGCTGTTTGATCCCGTGAACATCTCCGAACGCACGCGCGCCTGTCACGCGGCTGGCCTCTGCGGTTGGAGAGAGAGGAGCAGGTGTACCCCCCTCTTTCCATCATCGGCTCGCGCCGATTGCTGCGGCCGCCTCAGCCGTCGATCCAGCCACGGCTGTCCTACCGTGTCGACGGCACGAAATGATCGTGCTTGCTCACCGACGTCCCGGTCGCGGGATCGGTGATCCTGATTTCGATGTCGACCGGCGCCGACGGAAGGTCGGCCCCCTTGGCCTCGATCGACATGCGGATCTCGCGGGTCTGGTCCTGGCCGACGTCGATCACCATGCGGCCATCGGCCTCGCGCGTCTCCCCGGCCACCGTGAGCTTGGCATTCGGCAGGCCGACGACGTCGAGCACGAAATCGCGCGCACCGCGCTTGTTGAGCAGGCGCACCGTATAGTCGTTGCGCACGCCGCCATCCGACAACTGGACGAGCAGCGGATTGCGCTCGTGCAGCACGTTGATGCCCATCGTGCCGCGCGTCGCCAGCGTGTACAGCATGACACCGCCGACGATGGCGATGAAGCTCGCATAGATGACGGTCCGCGGCCGGACGATGCGGTAGATCTCCGGCTTGCCCTCCTTGCGGCGCTGGACATTGATATCCGTGTCGTAGCCGATCAGGCCGGTGGGGCGGCCGATCTGCGTCATCACGGAATCGCAGGCGTCGATGCACAGGCTGCACTGGATGCAGCCGAGCTGGATGCCGTGGCGGATGTCGACGCCTGTCGGGCAGACGTTGACGCATTGATGGCAGTCGACGCAGTCGCCGGCCGGCGCGCCCTGCAGCCGCGCCGCCTCGGCCTTCTTGACCGACATGCGCGGCTCGCCGCGGTCCCCCTTGTAGGTGACGTTGAGCGCCCATTCGTCGGTCAGCGCCGCCTGGATGCGCGGCCAGGGACACATGTAGATGCAGACCTGCTCGCGGGCATGGCCGGCGAACACATAGGTCGTGGCCGTGAGAATGCCGATCCACAGATAGGCGGCGAACGGCGCCTGGAAGGTGGCGAGTTCCTTCACCAGCGTGGGGGCGTCGTCGAAATAGAGCACCCACGCGCCGCCGGTCCACCAGCCGATCATGATCCAGAGAAAGTGCTTGAGCGCAACCTGGCGGATGTGGGTGAAGGTCCAGCCGCGCTTGTCGCTCAGCATGCGCTCGCGGCGGTCACCCTCGACCCAGCGCTCGACCGCGTAGAACAGGTCGGTCCACACCGTCTGCGGGCAGAGATAGCCGCACCACAGCCGGCCCGCGACCGCATTCATCAGGAACAGGGTCACGGCGGCGAGGATCAGCAGGCCGGTGAAGTAATAGACCTCCTGCGGCCACAGCTCGATGAAGAAGAAGTAGAACCGGCGGTGCGGAAAGTCGACCAGGACCGCCTGGTTCGGCATCCCGGGGCCGCGATCCCAGCGCACGAACGGCAACAGATAGTAGATGCCGAGCGTGATGCACAGGATCGTCCACTTGATACGCCGGAAGCGGCCGTGCACGGCTGCCGGATAGACCTTGTCGCGCGCCTTGTAGAGCGGACCGACGATGTAGGTTTCGTCCTGGTCAGCCATGATGCCCTCGCTTCATCTTCATCTCACCCCACCTTCCCGCCGGTTCAGGAGAACGCGTTGCCGCTTCTCAAGCCCAGCTTCTTGAACACGATCGCCGCCGGGCAGAATCCGGTGAACGAGGCCTGGATCATGTTGAGGCCCGCGAAGGCCGTCAGCAGGAACCAATACGGACTGACATACCAGCCGAGCGCGACGCCGAGCAGGACGACGGCCCCTGCGAAGGCGAGAACAGCTTTGTCGACGTTCATGGCACTTTCCCTCATGGTTGCATTTGAGCGTGATCAAGCCGGGCCGCGGCATCACTGCCGCAGGCCGGACAGCGTCCAGGCGACGATTCGTTGCGAGTCCATCGCACCCGAGATCCGCGCGGCACCGGTCTTGACTATATATTCGTATATGCGTATTTACGCAAATATGAAATTTGATGCTGACATCATGGAAGTGGCAGCCGACCAGGCCAGTGACCTGTTGAAGGCGCTGTCGAACCGGCACCGTCTTCTGATCATCTGCCAGCTGGTCGACGACGAACGGTCAGTCGGCGAACTTGCTGCGTTTCTGGGGCTGCGCGACTCGACCGTCTCGCAACACCTCGCCCTGCTACGCAAGGACGGCTTGGTGACCGCCCGGCGAGACGGGCAGACGATCCATTATTCGATCGCCAGCGAGCCTGCGCGCGAAGTTCTGAAGACGCTCTATCAGGTCTATTGCGCAGCTCCGCCCGATTTGAATCGAAACAGACAGGACTAGGCCGATGCGCAGAATACCGCTCCTGAGCTTGATCGCTGCGATGGCTTCGCAGATCGCCTGGCCGGCGGCGACGGCCCACGCGGAAACGCTGACGGTGACCCCGCGTCAGGTCGCCGACGAGAAGGCTGTGTTCGCGACCGTGGAAAGCGTCAGCGTCGTCCCGGCGCGCGGTCGCATCGGCGGCACCATCGCGCAGCTGTCGGTGCGCGAAGGCGATCCGGTCAAGCGCGGCCAGCCGATCGCCCTGATCGGCGACGAGAAACTGGCGCTGCAACTGAAATCTCTCGACGCGCAGATCGAGGCGCTGCAGGCGCAGGCCAACCAGGCACAGATCGACTTCACCCGCACCGAGGGTCTCGTCGAGCGCGGCACCCTGCCCCGCGTCAAGCTCGACGAGACTCGCACTGCGCTGAACGTCGCCGAGAACGGGCTGCGGGCCAAGACCGCCGAGCGGGCCGTGGTCAACCAGCAAATGAGCGAAGGCCAGGTGCTGGCGCCCGATGACGGGCGCGTGCTGAAGAAGCTGGTGACGGTCGGCTCGGTGGTCCTGCCCGGCGATCCCGTGGTGACCGTAGCGCAGCAGAACTTCAAGCTGCGGCTGCGCGTGCCCGAGCGCCGTGCGCTGTTCCTGAAGGCGGGCGACAAGATCCGCATCGATGGCGCCGAGTTCGGCGAGAGCGGCGACAAATGGGGCGTGATCGACCTCGTCTATCCGCAGATCGAGGAAGGCCGCGTCGTCGCCGACGCGATCGTCCCGGGCCTCGGCCAGTATTTCGTCGGCGACCGGCTGCGGGTGTGGATCTCCGGCGGCCAGCGCGACGCCTATGTCGTCCCCATCAGCTACGTCACCACCCGCTTCGGCATCGACTACGTCCAGCTGCAGCAGGGCTCGCAACAGGTGAGCGTTCCTGTGCAGCGCGGCCGCGCGCTGCCGAGCGCCGATCTTCCCGACGGACTTGAAATCCTGTCCGGCCTGCGCGCCGGCGACCAGTTGGTGCAGCCGTGAAACTCGGACTCTCAGGCAAGCTGACCCAGGCGACCATCGCCTCGCCGTTGACGCCGCTGTTCCTGCTCGCCTCGCTCGTGGTCGGCCTCATCGCCGTCGTGATGATCCCGCGCGAGGAGGAGCCGCAGATCAGCGTGCCCATGGTCGACATCCGCGTCAACGCCGACGGCCTGCGCGCGCCCGACGGCGTGGAGCTGGTCACCAAGCCGCTGGAGACGATCGTCAAGGCGATCGACGGCGTCGAGCACGTCTACAGCCAGACCGAGGATGACCGCGTCATGGTCACCGCGCGGTTCCTGGTGGGCACCAAGTTCGAGGATGCGATCCTGCGCGTCCACGAGAAGATCCGCGCCAACCTCGACCGCATCCCCGTGGGCATCCCCGAGCCGCTGATCGTCGGACGCGGCATCAACGATGTCGCTGTCACCGTGCTCACCCTATCGCCCAAGCCGGAGGCCGCCGAGCGCTGGACTGACAAAGATCTGTATGAGCTCGCCGACAAGCTGCGTGCCGAGCTGACCAAGGTCGACAATATCGGCCTGACCTACATCTCCGGCGGCGGCGCCCAGCAGATCCGCGTCGAGCCTGATCCCGAAAAGCTGTCGCTGTTCGGCGTCACCTTGCAGCAGCTCGTCGCCAAGGTTAAGGATGCCAACCGCTCCTTCCTCGCTGGCGACGTCCGCGACGGCGGTATCGTCCGCAACGTTACCGCCGGCCAGACCCTGACTGGCATTCCCGACATCGGCCTGCTGCTGATCTCGACCCGCGACGGCCGCCCCGTCTATGTGCGCGATGTCGCGACCGTGGTCATCGGCCCCAATCTCGCCGAGCACCGCGTCTGGGACGACGCACGCAACGACAAGGGAGACTGGCACCGCGTGCCTGCGGTGAGCCTGGCGCTCGCCAAGCGCGCCGGCGCCAATGCGGTGGTGGTGTCGCACGATATCGCGCAACGGCTCGAAGGACTGAAGACCACACTCATTCCCAACGACGTGGCGGTCACGGTGACCCGCGACTATGGCGAGACCGCCAATGAAAAGGCCAACGAACTCCTGTTCCATCTCGGCCTCGCGACGATCTCGATCGTCGTTCTGATTGCGATCGCGATCGGTTGGCGCGAGGCGCTCGTGACCTTCGTCGTCATCCCGACCACGATCCTGCTGACGATGTTCGCCGCCAATCTGATGGGCTACACCATCAATCGCGTCAGCCTGTTCGCGCTGATCTTCTCGATCGGCATTTTGGTCGACGACGCCATCGTCGTGGTCGAGAATATCGCCCGCCATTGGGGCATGCGCGACGGCCGTCCGCGATTGCAGGCGACGATCGAAGCGGTGGCGGAGGTCGGCAATCCCACGATCGTAGCCACCCTGACCGTGGTTGCAGCCCTGCTCCCGATGCTGTTCGTCTCGGGCCTGATGGGCCCGTACATGGCGCCGATCCCGGCCAACGCCTCGGCCGCGATGCTGTTTTCGTTTGTCGTCGCCATGGTCGTGGCGCCGTGGTTGATGCTGCGGCTGGCGCCGAAGCAGACCGGCGACGCGGCCGGCGCGCATCACGACGCGCATCGCGAGGGCCGGCTCGGCCGGATCTATCGCCGCGTCGCGCGTCCGGTCATCGCCAGCAAGCGCTCCGCGTGGATCTTCCTGCTGGGCGTCGGCATCGCCACGCTGCTGTCGATGACGCTGTTCGCGACCAAGTCCGTGACCGTCAAGCTGCTGCCGTTCGACAACAAGTCGGAGATCGCCGTGATGGTCGATCTGCCGGAAGGCGCGAGCCTGGAGGATACCGAGCGGACGCTGTTCGCCGCCGCCGACATCGCGCATCAACTGCCGGAGATCGCCAATCTGCAGAGCTATGCCGGTACGGCCGCCCCTTTCAACTTCAACGGCCTCGTCCGGCACTATTATCTGCGCGAGCGCCCGGAGCTCGGCGAGCTCCAGGTCAATCTCGCGGCGCGCGGCGACCGCAAGCGCTCGAGCCACGACATCGCGCTCGATCTGCGGCAGCGGCTCAAGACGGTCGCCGTGCCCCCGGGCACCAGCATCAAGGTGGTCGAAGTGCCGCCCGGGCCGCCGGTGCTGGCGACCTTGCTCGCCGAGATTTACGGCCCGGATGCCGCGACCCGGCGCGCGGTCACCACCGAGCTGAAAAAGGTGTTCGCCGACGTGCCCTTCATCGTCGACATCGACGACTCGATCGGTAAGCCGCGGCCGCGGCTGCGGCTGTCGATCGACCAGGACAGTCTCGAATATTTCGGGGTCGAGCAGCGCGACGTCTATGACACCATTCAGACCTTGTTCGGCGGCGTCTCCGTCGGCTACTCGCATCGCGGTGAGGAGCGTAACCCGATCGAGATCGCGGTGAAGCTGCCGAAGCAGGACAAGAGCTGGAGTCAGGCTCTGGCCTCGACGCCGGTGCCGGCCAACACGGTGCCCGGTAGCAAGACCGTGGTCGAGCTCGGCCAGGTCGTGAAGGCGACGATGGAAGACGGCTCGCCGATGATCTTCCGCCGCGACGGCCGCTTCGCCGATATGGTGATGGCCGAGCTCGCCGGCCGCTTCGAGGCCCCGCTCTACGGCATGCTCGCGGTCGCCGACCGCATCGATGCGCATGACTGGGGCAAGCTGCCGAAGCCTTCGATCGGCTTCCATGGCCAGCCCAAGGACGAGCAGCATCCGACCCTGCTGTGGGACGGCGAATGGGAGATCACCTATGTGACGTTCCGCGACATGGGCGCGGCGTTCGGCGCAGC
>NZ_JBNPVB010000013.1:0-242671 GCF_051168495.1 Bradyrhizobium oligotrophicum
CCGCCCCTCGAAAAAACAACCCGACCTATCAAACGAGACTTGACTCACAAGACCCCATATGAGGGTGGGCAAAGCGCCGCCTTCAGGCGGCGCGTGCCCACCATCGCCACCGGCGGAGCGCGTCATGGGCGTTGCGGGGGATTGAGCTCGCCCCGGCTGCTCCTTCCCGCTCGCCACCGGGTCCCGGTCGCGCTATGATGGGCGCTCCAACCAAGAAGGGCTGTCATGACCATCAAGGTTGCCGTCAGGTCAGAAGTCGTTCGTGATCCCACGGTCATGAGCGGTGATCCGGTGGTTCGGGGAACACGCGTTCCCGCCGAAACCATCCTGGCCTACCTTCGCGCCGGCTATCCAGCGCAGGAAATCTTTGCCGACTATCCGAGCCTCCCGATCGATGGCATCGACGCCGTGATCCGCTGGGCCGAGGCGACCTATGGCGCTGATTGGCGGTCGCCGGAGACAGCGGCAGCCGATCGTTGAGCGAACGATTTCTGATTGACGAATGCCTGAGCGGCGCCCTGGTCGGAGTCGCAAAGGCGCGCGGCTATCAGGCCGACTACGTTACCCATCTCGGAAAGAGCGGCTGGCAGGACTGGAATCTGGTCCGGTTCGCGAGCGCGAACGACTACATCATCGTCACCGACAATCGCAGAGACGTCCTGAAAGAATATGCCAAGCTGGATGTGCATGCCGGGTTGATCATCCTGATCCCGAAAGGCACTCGGGATCAGCAGATGACCCTGTTTCAGAAGGCGCTCGATCTTTATTCGGTGCGCAATGCCGATCTCGTGAACAAGTTGATCGAAGTCGCACGCGACGGCTCGGTCCATATCCGCGAGTGGAGCACCGACGATCACGACGACGGACATATCAACGATCCCAGGTGGGACTGACCGTCACAGATGCTCAGCGGCCACGCGCGAAACACTGTCACCGTGAGGCCTCATTACGAGCGCCGCCTTTAGGCGGCGCGTGCCCAGCATCGCCACCCTCCGCGCCGCCGTTGTCACGATGCGATGCCGCCGCTGAGCCGCCATGCCATTGTTTGGGGCGGCGATAGCGGCTAAACGCGGCGCATCGGACCAACTTCATCCGGGAGAGCACCATGGCCAACGAAAAAGGCCCGAACATCAAGAAGAAAGCCAAGTGCAAGAATTGCGAAGGCAAGGGCATGCTCAAGAAGGGCGACAAGGTGGTGAAATGCCAGCGCTGCCACGGAACGGGACTGCGCTAGGGCAGGGCGTTCCGCCGCTGGTGCGAAGCCCTGGCGATGCGGCGCGATAACCCGCCGCGAGGAGACTTTGCGGTCTATCAAACCGTTTCGGAGGACTGTGTGAGTTCGGATCGACGAACAGTTCTGGAGTTGATCGAGCAGACCGTGCCGGGAGTCCATCGCGCTTGGATCGAGAGGGAATATGAGCCGGACGCGAGCCACTCGAAAATTCTGGTCATTCAGGTCGTATTTGACCCCACGGGTTTCGGCGGGGCGCCGATCACGAGCATCGCGCAGGATTGCCGACGCGTATGGTATGAGCACACGCCGATGAGGATTGAAAAAGTGCGGGTCGTTCCGCGAATCAAAAGCGCGTAGGCGCGCCTCATGCGCTAAGCATTTGCGCTCCACTCGTTAGAGGTGGCGCGCACTGTCGGCCGTGGAGGCCGTGGGGTAGGGAAAGCGCCGCCGCAAGGCGGCGCGTGCCCGCCATTGTCATCATCCACGCCGGCGGTGGGCACGATGCGACGCGGCTGCGCCGCGAGCGCTTCTTTGCCCACCCTACGTGACCTCCACCACCAGGGCCGGATCGAAGTCCGGGTTTTCGCGGCCATAGCCGTGCGGGTTGCAGATCACACGGGTGGACCCGATCCGGTAGTCCGAGAGCGTGTGGATGTGGCCGTGGACCCAGAGCGCCGGCTGGGTGGCCTGGATCAGCGCGGAGAGATCGGAAGCGTAGGCGGCGGTGACGCGGTCGTTGCGATGGCGCTCGGCGACCGAGCCCCAGCCGGGGGCGTGGTGGGTGACGACGATTGTCGGGCCGTCGAACGGCGTCTCCAACAGGCCGGTGAGCCAGGTGCGGGATGTCCGGTGCAGGCCGAGCGCCTCCTGCGGCCGGAAGCGCAGCCAGGGCTGCTTGCGCCAGGTGATGCGGCGATGGTCGTTCATGCGGTCGCGGCAGACCGCCATGGTGTGGACCTCGGAGCCGGGGCCAAAGATCGCATAGTCGGTCCACAGCGTGCAGCCGGCAAAGCGCACGCCCGCGAGCACGACCGCCTCGTTCTCCAGGAGATGCACCCCGAACCGCGCCGCCTCGGCGCGCGCCTGCTTCAGCTCCTCGGGATAGATGCGGTGATAGAATTCATGGTTGCCCATCACCATGACGATCGGCACGTCGTCGGCCACGATCTCGCGCAGCCGCGCAAACCCGTTCACCGCCCCCTCGCTGACATCGCCGGCGACCACGACCACATCCACCCCGGGCAGGGCGTCGATCGGTTTGATGTCGGCCATGTCGGCGTGGAGATCGGAGAAGATGTGCAGGTGCATGGGGGGAGGGAGGTGGAGCCAAGAGCTCGGTGCGTAGGGCGCGTTAGCGAAGCGTAACGCGCCGCCCCGGCCAAGCGGGGGATTGCGCTTGCTTATAAAGCTATAGATCTAAACAAATCGGGGACGAGAACGCACACTCTCTCCAATGACGTTCTGTCTGTCGAAGATCAAGCCATCTCTGGCCGCTTCAAACCAACTTTCAAATTTGCGGCGATCCGCAGTGGTAAGACTTTTTGCGATGTCGCTCCTTTGAATTTTTATCGTTGTCGATGCGTAGGCTTTTTCATCTACAATGGAGTGAGGAACCGCCAAGGAATGTTTGTACATGACTGATAAGTCCATCGAGACTGTTTCATCTTTGTGGTCGATGGATACCGATGACAATAAAGTCACGAAAAATCTTTCGGCGGGTGCTGAGATGCGGAAGTCTACAAATGGATGTCGTACGGTGCTATTGAGCTTATCAAGGTTGATGTTCTGGAATATTCGGAGCATGAGAACAGTTGCGGCCGCACTCCTTATATTTGGGCGATCGAGTGAGGTTTTGAGCAGCAATTGAGACGCTATGGCGGTTGATCGTGGATCGGCTAAATTTATCAATCTGCCGCACCGCCTCAACGTCGCTGTTGAATTTCCATCTTCGAGTAGTACCATAAACTCAACGGAAAACTGCCAAAATGCGTCAACTGGCGTCTGCTTGAAGATTTCAACGTTTGCTCTCACCGTGCGCGACGTGGCAAGTGCGGCTATGACGTAGTATGGAAGTTCTCCAGTATAGCCACGTAGATCTCTATAAAGTTTATAGAGTCCATCTGTTTCCTTATAACTCTCAACAAACTCTCTAATTTCCGGGTCGAACAGTTGAGCGATATTTTCAATGTCTTCGTTGCCAAGTGTTCGCTGAATGATGTACTCGGCTACCAGGAATTCTGTAAATGAAAGGTGGGGAAAATAAAACGTACCTGCATCCTTCTCAGTGAGTAAGGAGCCGATTGACTTTTCCTCCACGACGGAGCCAATGAGTAGCTCTCTTAGTTGTCCAATTTGATCTCCCTCTGTAGTGAAGTCCCTCGCCAACTTAAGCGGAATATCATTCACCGTGAATGTTCTTGTTCGCTTGATTGCCCAAAGCCACCAAGCAATGTCTTGCATGAATGTTCTTCTTACGGATCGTTCGGTCTTGCGGCGTTCAGGTTTTTCTTCCTCTCTGGCGAAGCAGTCGTCTATGAACATGTTGTAGAGGTCGTACTTGGAGACGTTCTCTAGCGAATTTTTCGGATTCAGAAGAATTTGGGCGAGCATTCGCGCTTGTACGGGGCGCCTTATCAGGTCTTCTAGTCCTAGACTCGAAAGTTGACTTAGGCGGTCTTCAATGAATGACTCTCGATCTGGGCCGCTATAAAAGCATTCTAAGTACTTGCGGAGGAATTCACGGTATTCGGGTTCAGAAAAGAAATCGAGCCGAAGTTCGGTGAACTCCGAAGTCAAATTGTCCGAAATTTCCAAATCGGCAACGGTGCGTGTTCCTTTAGTGAGTATCTTGTGTTCTTCGCCGGAAATAATTGCGTCAGGTCGCCCGAGCAGCAAAACGCGAGAATTTGGTAGACAAAGCTTGCGGATTTCACGAGAGATGTTGGCAAATTCAGCCCGCGTCATTGCGTGCTTCATCTCGTCAAACCCGTCAAGAATGATGACGAAGCGGCCAGCTTCGTGTAAATTCCAGAACGTGTTGAAGTTGTACCCGTGTACGCCGCTGTCCTTCGTAAGGACGTTAGCGAAAAGGCCGTCGAGGCGTGGTGCTGTGTAGAAATCTCCGAGTGGGATCAAAATAGGGATTCTTCCGGTTGGATCCCGGAGAAAATTCAGCGCAAGTTCATGAGCAAGGAAGGTGGCGTAGCTAGTTTTGCCCATTCCGTATCCGGCCCAGATCGCGATCGGCTTCGGTGATTGTTGAGTGAGCCAGTCGGTTATGACCGCGTGTGCTGTCGTGTTGGAGCCTTCAAGTCTCGAAGGGATATAGTAATTTGAGAGCTGGTCCTTTTCAAACTTGTCACGCAAATATGTGGCGTACAACGTGAAGTCGATAATATCTCTCTCAAGTTCGCTTAGGTGCAATATTTCGATGCCCACAAAGGCATCGATATGTTCCTGAACCGTTGGTGATACAGGATTGGGTGTCACAATCCAAAGTTCGTCGATCATCTTTTGATCGAATAGAGGCTTGTAGTCGAAATAGATCTTACCGACTGCGTTCCGATCCAGGCCTGATCGCCAGTTCTTGCATTCTACGGCGATGGTGCGGTATTTGTGCGGGTTCCATTGCTTCTCGAAGATTATGTCGACGTTTTTCCCGCAGATATGTTGTTGTTCGCGTACATTTCTATGCCCCGTCGATGATCGAAATAGACGTGCGACGTAGGTTTCAAAATCGGTGCCGCGCTGAGCGTTCGAAATTGTTTGGGTCATGTGGGGCAATTAAAGGTTGTTGTTTGGGTTGCGAAAAAGGGGCGAAATCTCGTCGCCCCTTTCTGTTTGACGTGCCTATTTCTCGATGATCACGAACATCCCGTCGTGCTTCCGCAAGTATCGCACTTCATACAAGTCCCGTTCCGCACCAGCGTGAAATTCCCGCATTCCGAGCACATCTCGCCTTCGTAGCCTTTGGCCTTGGCTTCGGCGCGGCGTTCGGCTTTGGACGCGACTTGCGTCGCGGCCGTGCCGGCCTTGCTCCATTGCAGGGCCTCGAGCTTCTCGGTGGGCGAGAGGTCGTGCTGCGCCTCCTGCTTCAGGGCGACGGCGCCTTCGATGGCGTCGCCGGCGCGGGACGAGGAGAGGGCGGTGACGCGGCCCGACGGGCCGGCGTCATGCGGGGTGGAGACCGCCGCCGTGCTCGACGAGGAGCCGCCGCGCATCACGACGAGGTTGTCGGTGCGGGAGCGGGTCAGGCCGCGCGAGACGTACTTTGCGGCCTGCTGGCTCGGGCCGTCCTCCGACGGCTTGCCTTCGTCGACGCCGCGGCCGAGCGCATCGAAATTGCTCTCGGAGGGGTCGACATGGGCGAGGTCGAAGCGCGACATGTAGCTGACGGCGAGCTCGCGGAACACGTAGTCGAGGATCGACGTCGCATATTTGATCGAGTCGTTGCCCTGCACGGGGCCGGCCGGCTCGAAGCGGGTGAAGGTGAAGGCGTCGACATACTCCTCCAGCGGCACGCCGTATTGCAGGCCCAGCGACACCGCGATGGCGAAGTTGTTGATGAAGGAGCGCAGCGCCGCGCCCTCCTTGTGCATGTCGATGAAGATCTCGCCGAGGCGGCCGTCATCATACTCGCCGGTGCGCAAATACACCTTGTGGCCGCCGACGACCGCCTTCTGGGTGTAGCCCTTGCGGCGATCCGGCATCTTCTCGCGCTCGCGCATCACCACGATGCGCTCGACCAGCTTCTCGACGATCTTCTCCGAGACCTGGGTGGCGCGCGCCGCCATCGGCTTCTCGTAGAAGGACTCGACCGCATCGTCCTCGTCCTCATCGTCGCTGATGAGCTGCGAGTTGAGCGGCTGCGACAGCTTCGAGCCGTCGCGGTACAGCGCGTTGGCCTTCAGCGCGAGCTTCCAGGAGAGCAGATACGCCGCCTTGCAGTCCTCGACCGTGGCGTCGTTCGGCATGTTGATGGTCTTGGAGATCGCGCCCGAGATGAACGGCTGCGCCGCCGCCATCATGCGGATGTGGCTCTCGACCGAGAGATAGCGCTTGCCGATCTTGCCGCAGGGATTGGCGCAATCGAACACCGCATAGTGCTCGGCCTTCAGATGCGGGGCGCCCTCGACCGTCATCGCGCCGCAGATGTGCACGTTGGCGGCCTCGATCTCGCGCTTGGTGAAGCCGATGGCGGCGAGCAGCTCGAAGGTCGGCGACGCCAGCGCCTCGGCGGAGACGCCGAGCTGCTTCGTGATGAACTCCTCGCCGAGCGTCCACTTGTTGAACACGAACTTGATGTCGAACGCGGTCGGCAGCGCCTTTTCGACCTTGGCGATGGCCTCGTCGGTGAAACCCTTGGCCTTCAGGGTCGAGGCATTGATGCCGGGCGCGTTGGACAGCGAGCCGTGACCGACGGCATAAGCCTCGATCTCGGCGATCTCGCTCTCGCGATAGCCCAGCGCGCGCAGCGCCTCCGGCACGGCGCGGTTGATGATCTTGAAGTAGCCGCCGCCGGCCAGCTTCTTGAACTTCACCAGCGCAAAGTCAGGCTCGATGCCGGTGGTGTCGCAATCCATGACGAGGCCGATGGTGCCGGTGGGGGCGACCACGGTGACCTGGGCATTGCGATAGCCGTTGGTCTCGCCGAGCGCGAGCGCGTCGTCCCAGGCCTGGATGGCGTGGCTGACGAGCGAGACCTGCGGGCAGTGGGTGTGGTCGAGCGGGACAGGGTTGACCGACAGCGCCTCATAGCCGGTGGCCTCGCCCTTCGCGGCGCGGCGATGGTTCTTGATGACGCGCAGCATATGCGCGGCGTTCTTCTTGTAGCCGGGGAAGGGGCCGAGCTCGCCGGCCATCTCGGCCGAGGTCTTGTAGGCGATGCCGGTCATGATCGCCGAGAGCGCGCCGCACAGCGCGCGGCCTTCCTTGGAGTCGTAGGACAGGCCCATGGTCATCAGGAGGCCGCCGATATTGGCATAGCCGAGGCCGAGCGTGCGGAACTCGTAGGACAGCTCGGCGATGGCTTTGGACGGGAACTGCGCCATCAGCACGGAGATTTCGAGCACGATGGTCCAGAGCCGGCAGAGATGCTCGTAGGCTCCGACGTCGAAGTGCTTGGTCTGGGTGTTGTAGAACGTCAGCAGATTGGCCGAGGCCAAGTTGCAGGCGGTGTCGTCCAGGAACATGTATTCCGAGCACGGATTGGACGCGCGGATGTCGCCGGACGCCTTGCAGGTGTGCCAGTCGTTCATCGTGGTGTTGAAGTGCAGGCCGGGATCGGCCGAGGCCCAGGCGGCGTGGCCGATCTTCTCCCAGAGGTCGCGCGCCTTCAGCGTCTTGACGATTTTCTTGTTGGTGCGTCCGACGAGATTCCAGTCGCTATCGGTCTCGACCGCGCGCAGGAAGTCGTCCTTCAGCGACACCGAATTGTTGGAGTTCTGGCCGGACACCGTGAGATAGGCTTCCGAATCCCAGTCCGTGTCGTAGATCGGGAAGTCGATGTCCTTGTAGCCTTGTTTGGCGAACTGGATGACCCGCTTGATGTAGTTGTCGGGCACCAGCGCGCGGCGCGCGAGCTTGATCTCGCGGCGGAGCGCCGGGTTCTTCTCGGGATCGAAGCAGTCGTCGCCGGAGCCCTCGCAATTGACGCAGGCCTTCATCACGGCCTTCAAATGCTTCTGGTTGATCTTGGAGCCGGTGACCAGCGCCGCAACCTTCTGCTCCTCCTTCACCTTCCAGTCGATATAGGCCTCGATGTCCGGATGGTCGGCGTCGACCACCACCATCTTGGCGGCGCGGCGGGTGGTGCCGCCCGACTTGATCGCGCCGGCGGCGCGGTCGCCGATCTTGAGGAAGCTCATCAGGCCGGACGAGCGGCCGCCGCCCGACAGCTTCTCGCCTTCGCCGCGAAGCCTGGAGAAGTTGGAGCCGGTGCCGGAGCCGTACTTGAACAGGCGCGCCTCGCGCACCCAGAGGTCCATGATGCCGCCGTCATTGACGAGGTCGTCCTCGACGCCCTGGATGAAGCAGGCGTGCGGCTGCGGGTGCTCGTAGGAGGACTTCGACTTGGTCAGCTTGCCGGTCTTGTAGTCGACGTAATAATGGCCCTGGCCGGGGCCGTCGATGCCATAGGCCCAGTGCAGTCCGGTGTTGAACCATTGCGGCGAGTTCGGCGCGACCATCTGCTTGGCGAGCATGAAGCGCAGCTCGTCGTAGAACGCGACCGCGTCCTCCTCCGACGAGAAATAGCTGCCCTTCCAGCCCCAATAGGTCCAGCAGCCGGCGAGGCGGTCGAACACCTGCTTGGCGGAGCGCTCGCTGCCGTAGCGCTCGTTTTCGGGCAGCGCGGCGAGCGCGTCGGTGTCGGGCACCGAGCGCCACAGCCAGGACGGCACAGACTCTTCCTCGACCTTCTTCAGGCGCGCGGCAACGCCCGCTTTCCGGAAATATTTCTGCGCCAGCACGTCGGAGGCGACCTGCGACCAGACCTGGGGCACCTCGACATTCTCGAGCCGGAACACCACGGAGCCGTCCGGATTCTTGATCTCGGACGTGGTCAGGCGGAAGTCGATCCCTGCATAGGGCGACTGTCCTTCGGTGGTGTTGCGCCGTTCAATCCGCATCGCGAGCCCCAATTGTTCTTGCCGGACCGCGTCAGTTGCGGCCGGTATCATTGCATCCAAGGGCGACGGCTTGCGAGTCCCGAACGCTCTCGGGGAGTTCACCTGCCGCCGCAGTTCAACCGGTCGCCCGGTCCATCTGTTCAGCCTCGGACGGCGGACGCTTTCGGCGCCGTTGTCCGGCGTCCCGCCCCGTCGTCCCTGCCGGCGCGTGCAGCCCGTCCGCTGCCCGCTCCGCCTGTTTCGCAAACACACCACACTCAACGCGTCACGCGTGCCATCCTGCTCCGTCGTCCCTGCAGGGGAGCCCCCACATCTAGTGGGTTCCCCGGCGGACGATGGTTGCATGGCACTCCCCGCGCGGGACAGACGAGGCCGCCCACGCCGGGCCGGATGGCCGGAAGCGTGATGGTCCTCGAACCCCTTTGGGAAGCGGCCGGCCAGACCCGAAACATGACAGTGCGCCGAACCGGGCCGGAAGCTAGGACGACTCCGCTTCGCCCGTCAAGGACTAGTGGGGGTTCCCTAACCAAACACTAAATATGGGGGAAAGTACGGGATAACCAGGGCGCGTGCCGGTATCGTGATGGCCGTAACTATCGGCGAGTCCTCGCGGATTCGAAACCGAAAAATTTTGTGCGACAGCCTGTCCACAGGGCTTCGTCCCGCTGTTCACAGGCGAGGAATTTATTCGTCTGCGAATGGTGTGTTTTGCTTGCATCGGCGGGACTCACGCGCGCCTACGGAGCGGCGCGGGGCAGGCATGCCCCACAATCCCTGGTGTGGCCGGGGAAACGCCGGCAAGCTGGCTCTCCCACGGACGCGGCCGGTGATTCCATGCCAGAACCAGACAAGGCCAGCGGGCGCATCGCGCCCGCCGGGCTGATATTCCTTGCCATCACCTCGCTCGGCTGGGGCTTCAACTGGCCGGTCACCAAGCACCTCGTCGGCGTGCTGCCGCCGCTGACCCTGCGCGGCACCACCGGCGTGGTCGGTGCGCTGCTGCTGGCGCTGCTGGCCGTCATCCGCAGCCAGAGCCTGGCCGTGCCATCGGAGGTCTGGCCGCGGCTGGTGCTGGCGGGCCTGCTCAACGTCACCGTCTGGATGGTGCTGATGGGGCTGGCGCTGCTGTGGCTGCCGGCGGGCGAGGCGGCGCTGATCGCCTACACCATGCCGGTGTGGGCCTCGCTGCTGGCCTGGCCGATCCTGGGCGAGCGGCCGACGTGGCTTCGCGTGCTGGCGCTGGTGCTGGCGTTCGCCGGGCTCGGCGCAATCATGGGCGCCAACGGCTTGCCGGCGAGCCGCGACAAGCTGCCGGGCATCCTGATGGTGCTGGGCGGCGCGTTCGGCTTCGCGCTCGGCACGGTCATGGCCAAGAAGCTGCCGATCAGGCTGCCGCCGCTGTCGGCGGCGGCCTGGCAGATCGGCATCGGCTGCGTGCCGATCGTGCTGGCGGGATTCGCGCTCGAGCATTCCGACTGGACCAAGCTCGACCAGCTCGACTGGGCGCTGATGGTCTATTCCACCGTGATCCAGTTCTGCGTCGCCTATGTCGCCTGGTTCGCCGCGCTGTCGCGGCTGCCGGCGTCGGTGGCGGCGATCGGCACCATGGCGGTGCCGGTGATCGGCGTCGTCGCCTCCGCGGTGGCGCTGCGCGAGCCGCTCGGGGCAGGGCAGGTGGCGGCGCTGGCCCTCACGCTGGCGGCGGTGGCGATGGCGACGCGGGGCTGACCGGTCGCAGCGCCGCGGCCGGGCCGTCCAGCGCCCGCCGCACCATCTGCGCCAGTTCGGCGCGGCGATAGGGCTTGGTCAGCAGCAGCGCGTCGGCCTCCTGCTGCCGGTTGTCGATGGTCGCATCGTCGGTATAGCCCGAGGTGTAGAGCACGCGCAGCGAGGGCCGTGTCGCCGTGATGGTGTCCGCGAGCTGCCGTCCGCTGACGCCGCCGGGCATGATGACATCGGTAAAGAGCAGATCGAACGGCTGGGCCTGCGCGATCGCCAGCGCCTCCGCGGCCTGCGAGGCGGCCAGGATGGTGTAGCCGAGGCCTTGCAGCTGGCTGAGCACGAAGTCGCGCACCAGCGGATCGTCCTCGACCATCAGGATCGTCTCGCGGCCGCGCGGCAAGGCCTGCTCCTGCTCCGGCTCGATCGGCTGCAGCGCCTGCGCCGCCGGCAGATGGAGCCGGATGGTGGTGCCGCGGTTCTCCTCGCTCGACAGCTTGACGTATCCGCCGGACTGCTTGACGAAGCCATAGACCATGCTGAGCCCGAGGCCGGATCCCTTGCCGGCCTCCTTGGTGGTGAAGAACGGCTCGAAGGCGCGGTCCTGCACCTCCGGCGGCATGCCGGTGCCGCTGTCGCTGACGGCGACCACGACATAGCGGCCCGGCACGACGCCGGGATTGGCGGCGGCATCGGCCTCATCGAGTGTCGTACTCATCGTCTCCAGCAGCAGCCTGCCGCCCTCCGGCATCGCGTCGCGCGCGTTGATCGCCATGTTGACCAGCGCGTTCGCGAGCTGCGCCGAGTCCACATGGGCCACCAGATCCTCGTCTGCGAGCCGGGTCCTGATCTCGACCATCTCGCCGAGCGTCGGCCGCAGCAGCTTGGCGATGTCCTGCACGGTGGCATTGACGTCGATGTCGCGCGGGCGCAGCGGCTGCTTGCGCGCGAACGCCAGCAGATGGCGGATCAGTTCGGTGCAGCGATCGGTGGCCTTGCCGATCAGCGCGGCGAGTTCGGCCGCCGCCGGCCGGTCGTGGACGGCGTCGATCAGCACCTCGATCGATCCGGTGATGATGGTCAGCATGTTGTTGAAGTCGTGCGCGACGCCGCCGGTGAGCTTGCCGATGGCGTCCAGCTTCTGCGCCTGCTGCAGCAGGCGCTCGATCTCGCTCTCCTCGGTCACGTCGTGATACACCAGCGCCGCGCCGCGGATCGCGCCCTCCGAATTGCGCAACGGCCGTCCGCTGACCATCAGGCGGAATTGCGGCCGGCCATCGGTCGGCTTGACGACGACCTCGCGGCGGTCGAACGACAACCCGCGCAGGGTTCGCGCGATCGGCAGCTCATCGTCCGGGATGCGCGTGATGCCGTCGCTTTCGTAGAACTTGTTCTCGACGACCATTTCCGCGAAGGTCTTGCCCACGCCGGTCCCGAGGAAACGTCCCACCGCCTGGTTCGACAGCATGATCATGCCTGCCGGATCGACCACCAGCACGCCCTCCGCCATGCTCCTGAAGGTTGTTTCGAGGATTGCCGATGAGCGGCGCAACTCGTCATAGGCCGCTGCGAGATCGCCGCGATTCTGCTGCGCCTGGGCTTCGAGCGACGTTGCCGTCGCCTGTGACAGGCTGAGGGAGCTACGCAGAGCCCGGTCCGACAGATAGGTACGGCGCACGAGATAGATGGCAATCATGAGTAGCAGGCTGATGCCGGCGAGATCGATCGCCAACAGCCAGGTGCCCGTCCGCCGGGAGGTCGCGGCGCGAACCGCGAGCAGCCGGCGTTCTTCTTCGGCGAAGGCGTCGAGCATGTCGTTGATCGCCGCCATCGCCGCCGGGCCGGCCGCGCTCCTCGCGAGTGCCTCCTGGCCGGCGCGGTCGTTCGCCGCACGGCGGCGAATGAGCTCGTCAGCGAGAGCAATGCGCCGCCGAATCGGGTCCTCGATCGCCTTCAGCCGCTCGCCCTGGACCGGGTTGTCCTGGACGAGTTGCAGCAGGTCGGCCAAGGCCGGTGGGATCCGGCCGCTCGCCTCCTGGAACTCGGTGACGAAGTGATCAGCGCCCGACAGTGCAAACCCGCGTGAGGTGGCTTCGGCCTGCCGCAGCAGCACGCGCAGATCGGAGCACTGTTCCAGCACCTCCATGGTGTGCTCGACGGCGGCCGTATCTCTGCGCGCAGCGATGTCGAGCGTGGTCGATGCTGCACCGATCGCCAGCAGGATTCCAAGCCCGAGCGCGATGGCCACACGCCGGCCTATCACTTCTGAGTCCTGATGGCGCACGATGCGCTCGGTTCTTCAAATGGCATTGCGATTATGAATTTGCCTATCCGCCAAGGCGAACAGATTTTCAAGGAATATCATGAGTTGTAAGCAATGCGCGGACTGCTGCCAACCGGCCGTTAACCGTTGCATGTGGATTGCTCCTGACTAAGCCCGTTCCTGCGTTGTCGAGCGACCCGCTCAGATCGTGCGGGCGTGGTCTGCAGACCGGAGGTCAGTCGATCGGAAGGCCGGGGTCTCGTCGCCGGGACCGAGCAGGGCGCGCCGCACCATCTGGGCTAGCTCCGACTTGCGATACGGCTTGGTGAGCAGCAGCGCGGCCTGATCGATGCGGCCGTGCTCGACCATGGCATTTTCGGTATAGCCTGAGGTGTAGAGCACCTTGGTTCCGGGCCGCTGTCGCAGCGCTTCCTCCGCGAGCTCATTGCCGTTGACGCCGCCGGGCATGATGACGTCCGTGAACAGGAGGTCGAAGGACTGTCCGGAGTCGATCTTGGCGAGGGCTTCAACGCCGGTCGACGCGGTGATGGTCTTGTAGCCGAGGCTCTGCAGCTGCGAGACGACGAAGTCCTGCACCAGCAGGTCGTCCTCGACGATGAAGATCGTTTCATCGCCGCGTGGCGGCGGCGGCTCGGGCGGGGCAGGGCTTGCGGCCTGGGCCTTGGGAACGGGGATGTAGAGCCGGATCGTGGTGCCCCGGCCTTCCTCGCTGTAGATCTTGATGTGGCCGCCGGATTGCTTGACGAAGCCGTAGACCATGCTGAGGCCAAGGCCCGAGCCCTTGCCGGCCTCCTTGGTGGTGAAGAACGGCTCGAAGGCGCGGTCGCGCACTTCGGGTGACATGCCGGTCCCGGTGTCGCTCACCGCCACCATGACATAGGGGCCGGGTGTCACGCCGGCATTGGCGGCGGCATAGGCCTCGTCCAGCATGATCCGGCGGGATTCCAGCAGCAGCTTGCCGCCATTCGGCATCGCGTCGCGGGCGTTGATGGCCATGTTGACCAGCGAATTGGCGAGCTGGGCCGAATCGATGTGGGCGATCACCGTCTCTTCCGCGAGGATCGAGTCGATCTCGATCTGCTCGCCGAGCGTCGGCCGCAACAGCTTGGCAATGTCGAGGATCGTACTGTTCACGTCGCTGTCGCGCGGATGCAGCGGCTGCTTGCGGGCGAACGCCAGCAGATGACGAATGAGTTCGGTGCAGCGATCGGCTGCCTGTCCGATCAGCGCGGCGGTCGCCGCGGCCGCCGGGCGGTCCCTCACTTCGTCGGCCAGCGTCTCGATCGTGCCGGTGATGATCGTCAGCATGTTGTTGAAGTCGTGGGCGACGCCGCCGGTCAGCTTGCCGATGGCGTCGAGCTTCTGCGCCTGCTGCAGCAGGCGTTCGGTCTCATGGGCCATCGTGATGTCGTGATAGACCATCGCCGCGCCGGTGATGCCGCCGGCCGCATCGCGCAGCGGGCGGCCGCTCACCATCAGGCGCAGCGTCGCGTCGCTGTCGAGCTGGTGAACGATGAGCTCGCGCCGGTCGAACGACTCGCCGCGCAATGCCCGCGGCGTCGGCAGGTCGTACGTTGCAATCGGCGTCACGCCGTCGCTCTCATAGACGCGCAGGTGAGCCCGGACATCGGACAGCTTCATGCCGGGACGATAGGCGAGCAGGTGCTCGACCGCGGGATTGGAGAACACCACCGTGTCGGCGGCATCGATCACCAGCACGCCTTCGGCCATGCTGTTGAAGGTGCTCTGCAGGATCTCGGCGGAGTGGCGCAGCTTTTCATGGGCCTCGACAAGGTCGAGATGCTGTTTTTCGGCCCTTTCGGCCAGCGAAATGGCCTCGGCTTCGGAGCGGACCAGCGAGGCGCGCAGCGCCCGGTCGTCGAGATAGGCGCGCCGGATCAGGTAGCCTGCGATGATCAGCAGCAGCGCCAGGCCGCACAGGTCGATCGCGAGCAGCAGCGAGCCGGTGGCTTTCGAGGTTGCCGAACGCTGCGCCAGCAGCTCGCGCTGTTCGGTCACGAAGCGGTCGAGATTGGCCGTGATCGCACTCATGGTGGCCGGACCTTCGGCCCTGCTTCCCAGCAGCGCCAGGCCGGCACGGTCGGAGGCTGCGCGCAGACGGATCACCTCGGCAGCGATCTCGACCCTGCGGGTGATGAGGGCTTCGGTCTGACCGAGAAGCTGCGTCGGCGTCGGGCTGTCGGCGACGGCGCGCTGCAGATCGGCGACGGCGGCGGGAATCTTGGCGCGAACCTCGTCGAACTCGGCGCGAAACGGCTCGCCCGCCATCAGCGCGAAGCCGCGCGAAGTGGCTTCGGCTTCGCTCAGCAGCAGCCGCAGCTCGGACGTCCTCTGCAAGATGTTCAGCGACGAGGTCACCCAGGCTGCGTCGTGGCGCGACTTGATATCGAGCGCCGTCGACGCCGCGCCGATCGCGAGCAGAATTCCAAGGCCGAGCCCCAGGGCGAGACGCTGACGAGTCATCCGCGTTTCTCAATCATCGACATGGTGCGCCTGCTGTCCGCCACGGCCAGCCTGAAGCACCACCGTTCTGATGCAACTGCGTCGAAGGCTTGACGGTATGTCGGCAAGGCGCGCCTCCTTGTTCGAACTTTCTGGCGCGTTCAAGAGCGGCAGACACCACCTTCGGAGCGCTGTGGTCTGCACTGCGCGGTTCTGCGCGATCCAAATGTCCATCAGTAGAAATCAACCACGCTCACGTTCCCACGTTCAGCGTCTCGAAGCAGAATCATGATGCGATTCATCATGGACTGAAATCCGCGATACATCTGCACGTCGCGGGGCACATTCTCGAAATTCGGCTAAAATCAGTCTGTAACGTGGCGGATCTGACACAGAAACGTCAACAATTCGACATTCATGAAACAATGAAAGGCGGCGAGGTACGTACCTCGCCGCCTCCTCAATCACATCATCGAGCGCGCTGCCTTACGGGCAGGGATGACGCAGGCCGTCATAGCCCAGATAGGTCCCCGAAGCCGGGTCGTAGGAGCGGTAGCGCCGCGCGCAGTAGCTCGGGTCGGCACCCTCTGTTCCGACGACCGCGACCGGTGCAGAGTCATCATAGTAGGAATAATCGCCGTCGTAGTAGTCCTGGCCGTAGTAGTACGGACTGTTGTAGTAGGCATATGAACTGCCGACGCCGCCGATGACTGCGCCTGCGGCGAAGCCAGGCCAGAATCCGCCACCTCGGTTCCAGCCGCCATGCCCACCGTGCCAGCCGCCGTGCCCGCCGCCACGCCATTGGCCACCGTTGAAGTTGCCGCCCGGATTAGCTGCGACCTGGCCGCCGCTGGGGCCACGACCGCCGAAGGCGGCGCCGCCGCCACGTCCCGGCGAACCGGCGAAGCCGGCGCTTGGGCCACCGGAGAATCCGCCGCGACTGCCACCGATGGCTGCGCCGCCACCCATCGCGCCGCCGCCGCGACCGCCGCCACCGATGGCCGCACCGCCGCCGCCACCACCACCACCGCCCATTGCGGCTCCGCCACCGCCGGGACCGCGTCCGCCGCCGCCTGGGCCTTGGGCAAAGCTCGTCGTTGCCGCTGCGAGGGGCAGAATCAGCGCCACCGCAGCGGCGGCGCTCAGTGTCTTCAGTCTGGTCATCGATGTGACTCCATCAGGGGAAAGTGACCTAACCGCAGGCAAAGGAGGTCGTTCCCATCGTGGCCAACAGGTGTGATGAACGCGCGGCCGGAGCCTCCGTACGCCGAAGGCGGGAACACTGGACAAGTGGCGGGCGGGGTGGCATCAGAGCCGGGACCTTCACAACACCCGGCCTCAAGCGCATGAAACAGTTTTTCCTCAAGCTCTTCACGTGGTGGAACGGCCAGACTTTCGGCACGCAGCTGTGGACGTGGCGTTTCGGTGAGCTGGTGGGACAGGACGCGCAGGGCAACCGCTATTACCGGACCGCCGGCGGCAAGATCGATCCGGTGCTGCATTTCGAACGCCGCTGGGTGATCTATAACGGCCTCGCTGAAGCCAGCCGCATTCCGCCCGACTGGCATGGTTGGATCCATCACACGGTCGACGTGCCGCCGACGCAGGACGGCTACAAGCCGCGCGAATGGGAAAAGCCGCATCAGCCGAACCTGACCGGCACGCCGCTCGCGTATCGTCCGTCGGGTTCGACTCTGGCCAGCGGCCGCCGGCCGAAGGCGACGGGGGACTATCAGCCCTGGACGCCCGGAAGCTGATTCGATTTTCTTGTGGATCATGGTGTCAAAAGAGGCCGTCCGGAGTTCCGGGCGGCCTCTTTGAATTCTGGCACTCGCGTGCTGCCAGCCGGCTACGTGGCGCTCCGCCTGAGGGCCGCCGCAGCGTGCTCCGCGGCCTCGACCCGCCGCTTCCGGAACGGTGCGATCCGCTCCAGCATGCGTGACAGCACCTCCGGCGGCGCGGTGTCGGGCGAGCCGGACGTGAACGGCGGCGCTGGATTGTATTCGAGCCTGAGCTGGATCGCCTCGGCGGTCTGGCGATCGACCAAATGTGCCACCAGTGTCAGCGCGAAATCGATGCCGGCCGTGACACCGCCGCCGGTCACGCGGTTGCGGTCGATGCAGACGCGCTCGGTGCTGACGGTCGCGCCGAACAGCGGCAGACACTCGCGCGCGCTCCAATGGGTCGCGGCGCGATAGCCGTCGAGCAGGCCGGCGGCGCCGAGCGCGAGCGAGCCGGTGCAGACCGAGGTGATGTACTTGGCGCCTTCCGCCTGGCGGCGGATGAAGCCGATCACCTCCGCGTCATCGAGGATGGCGTCGACACCGAAGCCGCCGGGAATGCAGATCACGTCGGCCTGCGGACAATCGGCGAAGGTCGTGGTCGGCAGCAGCGTGAGAACCGAGTCGGTCGTGACGGGTTCGATCCTCTTCCACACCAGATGCAGCGTCGCACCGGGCACGCTGGAGAACACCTGAACCGGACCGGTCAGATCGAGCTGCGTCACCTGCGGAAACAGCACGAGAGCGATCGACAGCGGTTCGGCCATGGGCGTGCTCCTGGATGATGGGTTGACGGCGGCCATCCTGCATGATCCGCTGCCTGTCTCATATGCCAAAGTTCCCTCAATTTCGGACAAGCGGTTCGCGGAGCCTTGCGGCATGATCGGCGTGCTCATCTATCCGGACTTCCAACTGCTCGATGCGGCCGGTCCCATTTCGGTGTTCGAAGTCGCCGCGCGTTATGCGAGCGCAGCGCCGAGACTCCGGGTGGTCGCTGCCACCCCCGGACCGGTGCGCTCGTCCTCCGGCGCCGAGATGCTGGCGCGGAAATTCGGTCCGGTTTCGGCGTTCTCGACCTTGCTCATCGCCGGCGGTGACGGCGTCGAAGCGGCGAGCCGCAACAATTGCACCTTGAATTTCGTCCGGAACGTCGCATGTCGCGGCACCCGCATCGCCAGCATCTGCTCCGGCGCGTTCGTGCTCGCCGAAGCGGGCCTGCTGGATGGACGGCGCGCGACCACGCATTGGCAGCGCACGCGGCAATTCCTGCGCGCCTATCCGAACGTGAAGCTGGAGCCGGACAGCATCTATGTCCGCGACGGCCAGGTCTGGAGTTCGGCCGGCATCACCGCCGGCATCGATCTCGCGCTCGCGATGGTCGCCGAGGACCACGGCGAGGAGATCGCGCAGAAAACGGCGCGCCAGCTCGTGCTGTATCATCGCCGCAGCGGCGGTCAGTCGCAGTTCTCCTCGCTGCTGGAGCTGAAGGCGCCGAGCGGCCGCTTCGCCGGTCTCCTGACCTGGGCGCGCGAGCATCTCGATGCGCCGCTGACCGTCGACGATCTTGCCGAGCGTGCCGGCATGAGCACGCGCCATTTCACCCGCGCCTTCGTCGCCGAGACCGGCACCACACCGTCGAAGGCGATCGAGCGTCTGCGGCTGGAGGTGGCGCGCGACCGTGTGCAGGCCTCGCATCAGCCGATCGAACTGGTAGCCGAAGCCACCGGCTTTCGCGATCCCGAGCGGATGCGCCGCGCCTTCATCCGCGCCTTCGGCCAGCCGCCGCAGGCGTTGCGGCGCGCAGCCCGCAGCGTCGCCGCCGGTTGATCTGAATCAGCAGGCGAGCAACCGCGCAGGATTATCCTGGGCCATAGGCTGACAGTTCCTGGAGCAGGGCATATTGACGGCTGATAGCGCTGAACTCGCGGCAAGTCCGTGTGTCGATCGTCCGCTCGCGCTGGCAAGGTATGATCACCTGCCGGATGCGCTGCTGGATGTGCCGGCGCCGGAGCTGTGGCGGCATCTGCCCGGGCCGACGCTGGTCCATTTGCCGGGGCGGCACGCCAGCACGCTGTTTCTCAGCGTGCTGCTGCATGGCAACGAGGACACCGGCTGGCGCGCCGTCCAGAGCGTCCTGAAGCGTGCAGGGGGACGCCCGCTGCCGCGTTCGATCCTGCTGTTTGTCGGCAACCTCGCCGCGGCGAAGGCCGGTGTCCGTACGCTTCCCAGCCAGCACGACTACAATCGCGCCTGGCCGGGCACCGCGCATCCGCAGACTCCGGAAGCCGCCGTCATGCGCGAGGTCGTGGCGATCGCAGAACGCACGCCGCTGTTTGCAAGCATCGACATTCACAACAACACCGCCAACAATCCGCATTATGCCTGCGTCAACAGCTGTGACGATCATCATCTGCAGCTGGCGGGGCTGTTCGGCCGCACCGTCGTGTATTTCGAGGAGCCTGTCGGCGTGCAGTCGGCGGCGCTGTCGCGGCTGTGTCCGGCGGTGACTGTCGAATGCGGACGGCCCGGCGTCGCGGCGGGTGTGGCGCATGCGGTCGAGCTGATCGAAGCCGCGTTGTCATTGCAGCACTTTCCGGATCATGCCGTCATCGACGCCGACATCGATCTGATGCGCACCTTCGCCATCGTCAAGGTGCCGGCGGATGCCACCTTCTCCTATGACGGCAGCGACGCGGACTTCTGCTTTCGCTCCGATCTCGATCATCTGAACTTTGCCGAGCTCGAAGCGGGCGTGTCGTTCGGAACGCATGCCGGGACGCGGCGACTCGAAATCGTCACATCGCAAGGTGGACATGCGGAGTACTTCGACTACAGCGACGGCGAGATCCGGCTGGCGCAACGCGCCATCCCGGCCATGCTGACGCTCGATCCCAACGCCGTCAGGCTCGATTGCCTCGGCTATCTCATGCACCGGATCGGCCGCGATGGCCGGCGGCTGGCCGGGACCGGAGGGTAGCGCGATGACCGCCGATGCCTCCCTATCGCAGGATGGCGTCAGCGATGCGGAGCGCGCGCGGTTCGAGCAATTGCAGGCGCAGTTTGCGGCCTCCTACACGGCACTGTTCGACGATCCCGGCCTGCCGCGTACGGTCGTGATCGTGCCTAGCCTGAGCCTCGATCCCGAAGTGCTCGCCAAGGTCTCGGGCGTGCATCACTACGAAGAGCGCATGCTGTGCATGCTGCTCCTGCTGCGCATGCCGCGCACGCGCGTGATCTACGTGACGAGCACGGCGGTCTCCGAGACCATCATCGACTACTACCTGCATCTCTTGCCAGGCGTGCCGGGCGGACACGCCCGTGCGCGATTGACGCTATTGTCCTGCGACGATGCCTCCGCGGCGCCGCTCACGCACAAGATCCTCGCACGACCGCGGCTGCTCGCACGGCTCCGCGCCGCGCTTGCGCAGGGCGGCCCGGCCCATATGAGCTGCTACACGGTGACCGAGCCGGAGCGACGGCTGGCGCTGGCGTTGGGGCTGCCGATCTATGGCTGCGATCCCGCGCTGCGGGCATGGGGCTCCAAGAGCGGGTCGCGCCGCATCTTCAAGGAGGTCGGGATCGACCTGCCGGAGGGGTTCGAAGATCTGTTCGATGCCGGCATGCTGGCCGAAGCACTCGCCGAATTGAAGCGCCGCAAACCGGAGCTGCGCAAGGCCGTCGTCAAGCTCAACGAGGGCTTTTCCGGCGAGGGAAACGCGATCGTCGATCTCGCTGCGGCACCTGACGATCAGGGGCTGCGGCGTTGGTTGCAAGATCGCCTGCCGGTCATGGCCTTCGAGGCGCGGGGGATGAGCTGGGAGGTGTTTGCCGACAAGCTTCGCGTGATGGGTGGTATCGTCGAGGAGTTCATTCCGGGGGCCGTCAAGCAGTCGCCTTCGGCGCAACTGCGGATCGATCCGCTCGGCCGGGTCGAGCCGATCTCGACCCATGACCAGGTGCTGGGCGGGCCGAACGGCCAGATCTTTCTCGGCTGCCGGTTTCCCGCCGACGACGCCTATCGCCGGGACATCCAGGCTCGCGGCGTCGCGGTCGCGGAGGCGCTTGCGCGCAAGGGGGTCATCGGCCGGCTCGGCGTCGATTTCATCTCGGTTCGCGACGGACCCGACTGGCGCCATGTCGCCATCGAGATCAATCTGCGCAAGGGCGGCACCACGCATCCGTTCCTGATGCTGCAGTTCCTGACCGACGGCCGTTATGATTCCGGCAGCGGCGAATTCCTCACCCCCGCCGGCCAGCCGCGCTGCTACTATGCCTCCGACAATCTCGAAAGCGAGG
This sequence comes from Bradyrhizobium oligotrophicum, assembly GCF_051168495.1. GTDB lineage: Bacteria > Pseudomonadota > Alphaproteobacteria > Rhizobiales > Xanthobacteraceae > Bradyrhizobium > Bradyrhizobium oligotrophicum_A. The sequence continues at coordinate 21,406 of NZ_JBNPVB010000013.1, forward strand.
CCTATCGCGGATTGACGCCCGACGACCTCGTCGACATTGCCGTCGTCAACGGCTTGCACTTCCACGCCGCCGCCGGCGAGGGTGTCGCCTTTCATCTGATCGGCGCGCTGTCGGAGTTCGGCAAACTCGGCGTCGTCTGCATCGGCCAGACCCATGACCGCGCGGCCGAGTTCTATCGGCGCACGGTGGCAGTTCTCGACGCCAACGATTGATTTGAGTTGAAGCAATTTTAAGTTGTCCATCCCGCGCGAAGCGCGCATAGTCTGCCGATTGCCACTGCAAACGGAGGATATGATGCGCGTATTTCTCTCTCTGATTTTGTTTGTTGCGGTTTCGATCGGCGGTCTGGACAGCGCCTTCGCCGCGAAGGCGGACGTCACAGGGATGTGCGTCTGCAAGAAGGGCAGCAGCGTTCTCAACACCTACAGCGAGACGCTATGCGTGAAGAACGACCATGCCGGCTGCACCTCCGTGAAGGTGGCCTGCGTGAACGCCAATGCCGCGGCGTGCACCGCGGCCGGCGGCAAGATCTCCCAATCGACCAACAAGTGCAGGGTCGGCGCCAAGTGCTGAGCGGCCCGATCGGGCGGCCCGGCACGGGTCATCTCGACGGACGAGCCGAGAGGCAGTCCCGCGCGGCGGACATCGGCGCATGCCCGTCCGCGTGTTGGCATCCGTAGGCGTGAGACCTATAGTCCGCCCCGCAACAACTCAGGGGCAGATCAGGTCGCATGCGCGTCACCCTCATCACCGGCAGCGCGTCCGGCATCGGCGCTGCGGTGGCGCGCCGTGTCGCTGCGCCGGGACAGGCCATCATGCTGCACGGGCAGGGCGCCGATGCGGCCGGGCAGGCGCGTCTGCAGGATGTCGCCGCGGCGTGCCGGCAGGCCGGAGCCGAGGTCGGGTTTCATTGCTGTGACCTCGCACAGGCCGGAACTGCGGCAGGTCTGGTCGAGGCAGCCCGCAAGACGTTCCGCCGGATCGATGCGCTGGTGCATGCCGCCGGCTTTGCCGATCGCCGCAGCTTCCGTGATCTGCCGCGCGAGGGGCTCGATCGGTCATTGGCGGTCATGCCGGCGGCGTTTCATGAATTGGCGAGTGCGGCGCTGCCGGACCTGATGCAGAGTGCGCAGGCGCGCGTCATCGCCATCTCCAGCTTCGTCGCGCATCGCTTCGTGCCGGGCGGCACGTTTCCAGCCTCGGCCGCCGCCAAGGCGGCGCTGGAGGCGCTGGTGAAATGTCTGGCGATCGAACTGGCCGCGAACGGTGGCTCCGCCAACGTCGTCGTGCCCGGCTACACGCGCAAGGATGAAGGGCGACTCGGTTCGCTCGATCCGGCGGCCTGGCAGCGGGCGGCGCAGGCCAATCCGCAAGCACGATTGGCTGAGCCGGACGACATCGCCGCAGCCGTCGGCTTCCTGCTGTCGCGCGAAGCCGGCCACATCACCGGCGCCGTGCTGCCGGTCGATGGCGGCCTGACCCTGATGTAAATGGATCGTGCAGTGATGCAGAATGAACAACAGACCCCCGACGTGGTCGTGCTGGGCGCGGGGATCGTCGGTGTCTCCTCGGCCTACGCCATCCGGGAGCGAGGCCTTTCGGTGGTGCTGGTCGACCGCAAGGCGCCGGGCGAGGAGACCTCCTACGGCAATGCCGGCATTCTTTCCTCCGGCTCGATCCTGCCGTTCAACAAGCCGTCGCTGTTTCGGGCGCTGCCGTCCTATCTCGGCAACAGGAGCGCGGCGCTGCGCTGGGATCCGTCATGGACCCTGCGCAATATCGAGTGGGTGCTGCGCTTCCTCGCCAACGCCGTGGAGTCCCGCGTCAAGCCGCGCGCGACTGCGCTGCACGGGCTGATCGGCGCCTCGCTGTCCCTGCATCGCGATTGGATCGTCCGCGCCGGCGAGCCGCAGCGCATTCGCGAGACCGGCTGGCTCAAGGCGTGGCGCAGCGATGCGCTGGCCGCCGCCAAGGCCGAGCAGGACGTGCTGGCGGAGTACGGCATCAAGAGCGAGCTGCTCGACCGGCAGGCGATCTCGGCGCTCGAGCCGAACATGCTTCCGGTCTACAAGATCGGGCTGCTGCACAGCCAGACGGCGTCGGTCGACTCGCCGGGTAACGTCACCAAGGCTTATGCACGGATGTTCGAGGGCGCCGGCGGCGTGCTGCGGCAATCCGAGATCCGGGCGCTGCTGGCCGACGGCGAGGGCTGGCGTGTCGTGCTCGGCGACGGCGAACTGTGCGCGCGCCACGTCGTGGTCGCGCTTGGGCCGTGGTCGCCGGACATCCTGCGGCCGCTCGGCTATCGGGTGCCGATGGCGTTCGAACGCGGCTATCATCAGGAGTTCGCGCCGAACCCCGCTCGCACGCTGCAGCGGCCGATTCACGATGCCGAGGGCAGCTTCCTGATGACGCCGATGGAGAACGGCGTGCGTGTGACGAGCGGCGTCGAGCTGACCGACCGCGACGCGCCGTCGAATTTCGCCCAGCTCGAACAGGTGGTGCCGCTGGCGCGTGGCGTGGTCGAATTCGGCGACGCCGTCGCGGCGCCCTGGCGCGGCGCGCGGCCGAGCCTGCCGGACTCGCTGCCGATGATCGGGCCGGCGCCGCGGCATTCCGGCCTGTGGCTTGCATTCGGCAACCAGCACATCGGCTTCACCACGGGGCCGGCCACGGGGGCGGCGATCGCCGCGATGATCGCGGGCGAGGCGCCGTCGTTCGACGCGTCGGCGTTCGCTCCGGGCCGGTATCTGTGATGCGCCGCGATCACACCGCGCCGGGGCTGCGATGAACTACACCTGGGATTTCGCGATCCTCGCCAAGTACAGCCATCTGTTCTGGGTCGGGCTTGCCTGGACCATGGCCTATACGCTCGGCACGATCCTGCTCGGGTCGATCATCGGCTTGCTCGTCGGCATCGTCAGGCTGCGCCGTCTGGTCGTGATCGACTGGCTGCTGATCGCCTATATCGAGCTGTTCCGCTGCACCCCGCTGCTGGTGCAGATCATCTGGTTCTACTACGCGTTTCCGGTCGTGATCGGCATCAATATCCCGGCCCATGTCGCCGCCGTGACCGTGCTGTCGCTCTATGCCGGTGCCTTCTACGCCGAGATCGTGCGCGGCAGCATCGAGAGCGTGCCGCGCGGCCAGTGGGATGCGGCGCGGGCGCTGGGCCTGCGTCCGTGGCGAATGATGCGGCTCGTCATCCTGCCGCAGGCGCTGAAGCCGATGCTCGCGCCCTACGTCAACCAGTCGGTGACGCAGCTCAAGAACACCTCGCTGGTGTCGGTGATCGCGGTGCCCGATCTCGTCTACAACGCCACTCTCATCAACGCCGACACCTATCGGCCGCTCGAGGTTTACACCATCATCGCGCTGATCTATTTCGCCATCCTGTTTCCGGCGACCTTGCTCAGCCGGCGGTTCGAGCGCGGCATGAGCTACGACAAGGCGTGAGGCGGTAATTTGCAGCCGCCATTGCGAGGAGCGAAGCGACGAAGCAATCTAGAGCTACGTCGAGACCCTGGATTGCGTCGCTTCGCTGGCAATGACGGCGGGGTTTGCCGTCAGATGCTCAGCTCGACCGGCACGTCCTCGGCCTTGACGCCGGCAAGTCCCAGGCCCTTGACGAACCATTCGCGCATCTGGCCGATGCCGCGGTTGTAGTCGATCCAGACCGCGAGGAAGTCGCGCCAGCGCTTGTCGGACTCGCGGCGCACGCCCATGCTGGAGGTAATCGCGACCGACGGCGACGTCAGGATCTTGTAGCTGCCGAGATTGGGGTTCTTGGCGATCGCGGTGAGGCCGAGGATCAGCGCGTTGACGACGACGTCGACGCGGCCGGACGCCATCTCCAGCATCACCTCGTCGCGCGACTTCAGCGACTTGATGGTCGCGTTCGGCGCAAAGCGCCGGGCCACCGCCTCGTTGGCCGAGCCGACGTCGACGGCGATCTTGACCTCGGGCTTGTTGATGTCGGCCCAGGTCTTCGCCTCGAGGCCCTTCTTCAGCATGGCGCCGAACGGATGCGGGAACACCGTACCGCAGAAGTCGATGACGAGCGCGCGCTGCGGCGTCGGGTTGAGCGCGAAACCGAGGTCGATCTTGCCGGCCTGCAGGTCGAGCACCGAATTGCCGTAGGTCGACTCGACATATTCGAGCTTGACGTCGAGCAGCTTGGCGATGTCGTTGGCCATCTCGATCGAGAAGCCCGACCATGTGCCGGAAGCGAGGTCCTTGTTGAAATAGGGCAGCTCGCCCGGCAGCACGGCGATGCGCAGCACCTTGTTGGCGCGGACGCGGTCGAGCGTGTTGTCGGCCGCCGCCTGCGCCGACGCGGGCGTCGTCGTCATGGCTGACGCGAGCGCGGCGCCGGAGCCGATCGCGAGCGCGTAGCGCAGCGCCTCACGGCGGTCTTCGGAAATTGTCTGATCGTCTGACGTGGTCACATAATCCTCCTGCACCAATCGGCGATGAGCGTAGCGTTGGCCGTGCGTGCCAGCAACAAGCATATCCGACGTGATAGCAGGCGGCCGCGCCGGGATGCAGATCGAACCGGACGGAGGCGTTGCGATGCGGGGCTGCCTCATTCCGGTGCAGGGCTGATCAAGCCGTGGTCGGTCTCGCCAGATGAACGTGGTTGCGGACGCAGGCGCTCAACGAGCGGCCGCAGCAGCTGTGGCGCGAGGTGAATTGGAAACTGACTCATCGCGAAATACAGCCACGTGGTGCCGGGGATCGCGCCTTCGGTGGCGGCCAGCATCAGTCCCATGTTGCGCAGCGAGACCATCATGCCCAGCGCCATGGCGCGCTCGCGGCCGGCGCTGCGGAACAGCAGGATCGTAGTTCCCAGCAGCAGGAAGAACACGGCGAAGGCCAGCACCGCCAGTCCCAACATATGGAACGGACTTGCGACCAGGTCGGCCAGGAAATGGGCCATGATGGCCGAGGCGAACACGAACAGGATGAGGATGTTGAAGCCGTCGATCGGCGCGCGGTGCCGTCGGATTGCCGTGATGCCGAAGGCGAAGCGGATTGCGGCGGCCACGGCCACCGCTCCTGCGAGGATGGCGGCGAGCTTCAGCCCGAGCGCGGCCGGCGACAGCGATAGTGCCTGTCCCAGGAAGGCGTAGGCAAACAGCGGCGCCGTCAGCGGCACCAGCGCGGTCGATGTCACCAGAGTGATCAGAACCAGCGTCGCATCGAGCCCCATCAGCGCGGCGAGCGCAGGCGAGGCCATCATCGGCGATGCCGTTGCCTGCAGCATCAGCGCGAGTTGCAGGTCGGGGTCGGCGGTATCGAGGCCGGTGACACGCATGAGCGTGCCGGCCAGGAACGGAACGGCGATCGTGGTCCAGGCGGTCGCGGCGAGCACCAGGGCAGGTCGGCGCAGATGCGCGCGCAGCATTGCGACGTCGACGCGCATGAACGAGATGCAGAGCAGCAGGAAGATCGCGTGCGTGACGTAGGGCCGCGTCAGCTCGCCGAGCGGCGGCACCGCGATTGCCACCAGCAGCACCGCGACGATGGCGCGTGTGCCCTGATTGCCGAGCCAGCTCAGGGCCTGCAGGGGAAAGGCGAGAGGCCCGAAGGATGGCATCAGTATTCCAAAACGATGTGAATCAAAGAACGCGCGAACCATGCGTTGGCCGCGCTTTCCTGCAAAGTCACATCTGGTTACGGACGATGTCGGCGCTTGACGCGCCCGGGATCATTGCGCGCTCGAGCCGCCCACCACGATCTTCTCGTTGAGCTTGTAATCGACGGTCTGCACGGTCTGGTCGATCTCCGTGTTGGGCATGCCGAGCTGCTGCGCGATCAGCTTCACCAGGAGGTCGACACGCTCGATGAAGGGTGCGCCGGCGGCGACGGCGCGGGCCGCCGACGATGGCTTGAGCAGGCTTTCGGCGGCCTTGGCGTATTTCTCGAACGGCACCTGGTCGCTCGGATCGGCGCCGAGCTTGCGCGCGATCGCATCGACGTGCTCGTAGATCGCCTTCGACTGCGCGAGATTGCCGTGCACGGCGTCGCGGATCGGTTGCGGCTCGCCGCGCGTGATGCAGCGGTAATTGCCTGTCAGCAGCATCGACCATTTCGCCAGCGGCACGAACAGCGAGTCGAACACCTTCAGCTTGACCGGCACGTCGTGGCCGTCGAGCCTGACGGCGTCGATGTCGCGCTCCAGTTCGCGCAGCAGCGCGGTGTGCTTCTCGTCCTCGAAGGCGGCGGCCTTGAAGTTCGTCGGCAATCCGACATGCAGCACGTTCGCGGCTTCCTCCGGCGGCCGGAAGGCCTGCGGATCCGGCGAGCACAGCGTCACCAGTCCGTGCGTGAAGCGCTCCCAGACCTGGGCGTTGGTGTAGGCCTCTTCCAGATCGCTGCCCGCCAGCGCCGGGATGCGCTTCAGGTAAGGCAGCGGCGGCATGTTCATGATCGAGAGGCACGGCAGCCGGGCCTCGGCGATCTTGACCATCAGCACGCGGATGGTGTGGTTGGCGTATTGCGGCTCCTGCATCGCCAGACCGACGAGGTCGTAGCGTGACAGGTCGACGGCGTCGGGCGAGGCCGCGTCGAGCTTGCCGGGCAGGTCACGCGAGAAGATCGAGCGATGCGCCGGCTCGTCGCGCAGCTTGATGCGGACTTCGGTGCCGTCGCGGTTGATCAGCTCGGCGGTCTTCTTGCGGCAGACCAGCGTCACGTTGTGGCCGGCCATCAACAGCTTGGTGCCGAGGAGAGAGCCGTAGGAGGCTCCGAGAATCAGAATGTTGCGTGCCATACCTTGGTCGTCCCTCGAGATTGGTTTGTGTGCGTGTTTTTTTGATTGGCGATCCAGTCCCACCGAAGAGTCCGTCGGACGTCCAAGTGTGCGGATGGAAGCGGTATTCGGTTGCCTTGATTGCTGGCATACCAGAGCTTTCATCCCACGGAACGGGCAGTCTGGCAAGGTGCGGTGCACCCGTGCGGCATCCGCCGCGGGTGCGGTTTGACGGTGGTTGGCAGAGGCAGGGGAGGCGATGAAGCGGCAGGCGCTCAGCTCAGCGCCATGTAGCGACCGGGCTTGTGGTTGATCGCGATGATGACGTTGACGATCACGATGCCCAGGATCGACAGCGCGAGCCGGTCGACCGGGACGACGAAGGAGGCGGCGATCATGATGAGGACGTCCACCGCGAGCTGGAAGTAGCCGGCGCGGATCTTCCAGTGCTCCTGCAGATAGAGCGCGAGGATGTTGATGCCGCCGAGTCCGGTGCGGTGGCGGAACAGCATCAAGAGCCCAGTCCCCGTCAGGCCGGCGCCGATCACGGTGGCATAGAGCGGATCGATACGGCTGATGTCGACCCAGGATGCCGTCAGCCGTGAGAACACCGCGACCAGGCCGACCGCGACGAAGGTGCGGACCGTGAACGGCCAGCCCATGCGCCTGACGGCCAGCACATAGAAGGGCAGGTTGAGCAGGAAGAAACAGAGACCGAAGCCGTAGCCGCTGATGTAGCTGAAGAGCAGCGACAGGCCGGCGGTGCTGCCGACCAGCAGCACCGTCTTGCTGTAGATCAGCATGCCCAGCGAAACGAACAGCGTGCCCAGGGTCAGGGCCATCGCGTCCTCGTAGAGCTTGTGCCGCTCCTGCAACACCATCTCGGTCACGGCGTCGATCCTCGCCCGCGAGCGCTCAGAGCGCCTTGAACAGGCCGGCGACGCGCGTCACGTCCGACAGCTTCAGGCCGGCGACGTTGATGCGGCCGGAGGTCGGCATGTACACGCCGTGCTTCTCCCGCAACGCCATCACCTCGGCCGGAGTCACCGGCAGCACCGAGAACATGCCTTCCTGGATGCCGATGGCGATCGTGTTCGACCAGCGTCCGCCCAGCGCCTCGGCAAAGGAACGACGCAGCGTCGCAAGCCGCACGCGCATCGACTCCAGCTCCTCGCTCCAGTCCTTTCGCAGATCGGGGCTGCCGAGGATGGTCTTCACGATCGCCGAGCCGTGGTCCGGCGGCATCGAATAGCTGGTGCGGGCGATGGCCACGAGATTTGAGCGCGCCGTCTCGGCCGCGACCTGCGATGAGGCGACGGCGTAGAGCGCGCCGGTCCGCTCGCGATAGAGGCCGAAGGATTTCGAGCAGGAGACCGCGACCAGCGCCTCGGGCACGGCTGCGATCATGGCCCGCAGTCCGGCGGCGTCACCGTCGAGGCCGGCGCCAAACCCCTGGTAGGCGGAATCGATCAGCGGCACGAGCCCGCGTGCGGAAATCGCGGTCGTGATGCGCGTCCAGTCTTCGGCGCTCAGAGGAGCGCCGGTCGGGTTGTGGCAAGAAGCGTGGATCAGGACCGCGTCGCCCGGCTGGGCGCGCTGCAGCGCCGCCAGCATGCTGTCGAGTTGCAGCGTCTGCGACGGAACGTCGAAATACGGATAGGTCTCAATCTCGAGGCCGGCCGCAGCAAAGATGCCGGCGTGATTGGGCCAGCTCGGCAGGCCAAGCCAGATCCTGCCGGTGCCGGCCTGGCGAATGAGATCGGCTGCCAGGCGCAATGCGCCCGAGCCGCCCGGCGTCTGCACGCCCGCGGCATGGACCGGGGAGGCGGTCCCGCCGACCATCGACCACAGCAGGTCGAGGAAGGCCTGGTCGCCCTCTGGCGCCACATAGGCCTTGCTGGTCTGGCTTTCCCAGATGCTGCGCTCGGCGGCCTTCACGGCGCGGAAGATCGGCGAGTTGCCGGCCTCGTCGCGATAGACGCCGACGCCGAGATCCACCTTGTCGGCCCTTGGATCGGCCTTGAAGATGCCGATCAGGGCAAGGAGCGGATCATCGGGCTGGCGGCTCAGTCGTTCGAACATTGCAGCATTCCTGGTGGCGGTCAGCCCACGAGCCGACCATTCGCCGTCGTCGTGGGCGGTCGGACCCTATCGCGGTTGCAGTGCAAAGACAGCGGGATTTTTCGCAATGCATGGCTCCGTCCGGCGAATGCGCAGATCCGTCGCGCCGCTGCGTCGGCAATGCCGATCGCCGTCGGCCGAACAAGCTGCACGACAAAGCTCAGCGGTTACGCCCCGAGCCAAGATCGGGCCCGTCGATCGGCTGATCGGGCGCGGTGCCGATCTTGTTCGCGCGCTTGATGGCAAGCCGGGAGCGGACCGCGCCATCGACTTTTCGTCCGGTCGCGCGCTTCCATTTCCGCAGCTCGCTGGCCGTCAGAACGACTTTCACGACCTGATAATTATTACTGGCAAGGCCATCGATGGCTTCCTAGGCTGCTCAGCCATTCTTCGTAGGTATCTTGAAGATCCGGGCAGATCAGTTTGAGCTCGTCCCATTCCTCAGGCCGGTACCAAGCGAGGGCAATCGCAACGCTTTCTTCCATGTTCATCCTGCCGTGGCGTCGTGCGTGGTCATTGAGGCCGTCGCGGTTCGCGGGGGCCGCGCTCAGCGATCGAGCTGCTTCAGCCAGGCGCCGATGTCGCGCGCGGCGACGTTGGCCTGGTCGAGCAGCTTGCCCATGGTGAAGAAGCCGTGGAACTGGCCGGGGTGCGTCCGGTGCGTCACCGGCACGCCGGCCTCGCGCAGGCGCCGCGCGTAGTCGTCGCCTTCGTCGCGCAGCGGGTCGGCGCCGGCGGTGAGCACGTAAGCGGGCGGCAGGCCGGCCAGCGTCTCGGCCTTGGCGGGTGAGGCGCGCCATTCGTGGATGTCGGCGGCGCTGCTGAGATAGTGGTCGCGAAACCAGCGGATCACCGAATGCGTCAGCAGTACGCTGGTCTCCGGCTCGCTGTGCGAGGGATGGCTCATCGTGAAGTCGGTGGCCGGATAGATCAGCACCTGGCCGGACAGCTTCGGTCCCTTGCCGTCACGCGCGGACAGTGCGACCACCGCGGCGAGATTGCCGCCGGCGGAATCGCCGCCGACGCTGAGCCTCGACGCGTCGATGCCGAGCGCGGTCGCATGGTCGGCGACCCATTGCGCCGCTGCGACGCAGTCGTCGACCGCGGCCGGAAACTTGTGCTCGGGCGCAAGGCGGTAGTCGACCGAGATCACGATCAGCTCGCCTTCGTGGGCGAGCGCGCGACAGGCCACGTCGTGAGAGTCCAGATTGCCGATCACCCAGCCGCCGCCGTGGAAGAACACCAGGGCCGGCGCGAGGCCGCCGACCTGACGCAGGGATTTCGGCCGATACAGCCGGGCCGGGATCACGCCATGCGGGGCAGGGATGGCGAGCTCCCGGATTTCGGCCAGCTCCGGCGGCTCGGGATTGCTGACGGCGCGCGCGGCCAGATAGTAGTCGCGCGCCTCCGCCGGTGTCAGCGTTTCATAGGCGGGACGGCCGGCCTCCTGGAATGCCTTGTAGACGGCGGCGGCATCGGCATCGAGTTGAACGGGCATTGGCAAGGGACCTGTTGCGGTTGAAGGACGTTTAAGCGGCGGTGCGGCCGCCGTCGACGGTGTAGGCGGCGCCGGAGACGTAGCTCGCATCGTCGGAGGCGAGGAAGGCGACGATCGCGGCGACCTCCGAGCCCTGGCCGAGCCGGCGCGCCGGCACGCGGTCGACGACCTTGTCGACGGGGACGGGGGCGCCGCTGCGGCCCTCGATGATCGCGCTCAGCATGCGGCTGTCGATCAGGCCGGGGCAGACGCAGTTCACGCGTACCTTGGTGCCGGTGCATTCCCACGACGCACTTTTGGTCAGGCCGATGACCGCGTGCTTGCTGGCGCTGTAGACGGCGATCTGCGGCGAGCCGATCAGGCCGGCGATCGAGGCGGTGTTGATGATGGAGCCGCGGTTCTGCTTCAGCATGACCGGCAGCACGTGCTTCAGGCCGAGAAACACGCCGACGACGTTGACGTCGAGCACGCGACGGAACGCGTCCAACGGATAGTCGGTGATCGACTTGATCTCGCCTTCGACGCCGGCATTGTTGAAGAACACGTCGATGGTTCCGAATCGCTCGCAGGTTCGGCGCACATAGGCTGCGACCTGGTCCTCGTCGGTGACGTCGGCGGCGATGGCCAGCGCCTCGGCGCTGGCGGGCAGATGCGCGATCGCGTCCTCCAGATCCTGCTCGCGCCGGTCGACGGCGACGATGCGGGCGCCGCGCGCCGCCAGCGTCTGCATGGTCGCGGTGCCGATCACACCGGCCGCGCCGGTGACGACGGCCACCCGGCCGTCGAGGCGGATCGAATCGGTCATGTGCGTCCTTCCCTTGGCCCCGGCTTCTGGTGGCCGTGGCCTTGTTGCGTGTTGGTTTCACGCTATCTTCCGATCATGCAACTATCTCATTGGATGAACCAGATGGCCACCTCGCGGTGTGCTGGCAGGTCGCCCTTCCCCCGCCGTATTCGGCATGTTAACGGGAGGGCTGATCGAGAGCGGCGGATGGGTCATGACGCGATTTGATTGTCCCGAACCCCGATTCGCCTGATAAAGCCGCGCGAGATGCACCGAACAATCGTCCTGACCGGTATCGCGGCATTGCTGGCCGCCACATCCATCGCGCTGGCCGTGCCGGCGCGCGCGCAGATCGGCACCATTTTCTCGGATCCGGTTCCGCGCCCGCCCGGCAACATTCCGCGCCGCGGAGAGCCGATCCCGCCGCCTGACGAAGAGGAAGACATCCCGGAGCTGCCGCAGGGCCGCGTGCTGCCGGCGCCGACCCGTCCGCCGCCAGGGCAGGGCGCCGCGCTGCCGGGTCCGGTCCAGTCTCAGCCGCTGGCGCCGCCGCCGGGAACGACGGTCGTGCCGCAGACCAATCCGCCGGTGGCGGTCGCGCCGCCGCCCGGCCAGCCGGGGGCTGCGCCGGCTCAACCGGGCCAGCGCCAGGTGCCGCCCCGCGGTACGCCCCAGAATGCGGCGATCCCGCCGAACGGCGCGGTGCCGCAGACGCCCGCCACCATTCAGCCGGGCGACGAGGTCGTGACCGAGCCGCCGGCGCAGAAGATCGTGAACAAGAAGGCGAGCTTTTCCGGGCTCGACAAGATCACCGGCCGGATCATCAATTTCGACGAGGAGATCGGCGAGACCGTGCAGTTCGGCGCGCTCAGGGTGAAGACCGACGCCTGCTACACGCGGCCGGCCACCGAGGCCGCCAACACCGACGCCTTCGTGCAGGTCGACGAGATCACCCTGCAGGGCGAGGTGAAGCGAATCTTCTCGGGCTGGATGTTCGCCGCCAGCCCGGGCCTGCACGGCGTCGAGCACCCGATCTACGATATCTGGCTGGTCGATTGCAAAGAGCCGCAGACCACGGTCGTCAGCGCAGCGCCCGATCAGAAGCCCGCAGCCCAGGCTCAGCCGGCCCAGAAGCGGCCGCCGCAGCAGAAGCAGGCCGCACCGCGGCCGTCGGCGCCGCCGCCGCAATACCAGAGCCAGCAGTCGGCGCCACCTCCGCCGCCCCAGGCCGGTGGACCGTTCGGCGGGGTGTTCCGATAGCGGGCCTCAGCCGCGGCGGGCGATGATCGCCAGGGCCTCGTCCCCGGAGATCGGCCGCTCGACAGGGAGCCGGACGAAATTGGCCGCGGGGCCGGTCAGCGCCTTTTCGAGCAGGGCCGTGTAGCGCCGGCGTGGGATCTCGACCGCGCCGAAGGTCTTCAGGTGCTCGGTGACGTATTGCGTATCAAGCAGCTCGAAGCCGCCGGCGATCAGCCGCGCCACCAGATGCACCAGCGCGACCTTGGACGCGTCGCGCGTGCGGTGAAACATGCTCTCGCCGAAGAAGGCGCGGCCCAGGCTGACGCCATAGAGGCCGCCGACCAGCTCGCCGTCCTGCCAGCATTCCACGCTGTGGCAGTGGCCGATGGCGTACAGGCCGCTGTAGAGCTCGCGGATGCGCCGGTTGATCCAGGTGTCCTCCCGGCCAGGCTGCGGCGCGGCGCAGCCATCCATCACCGCCTTGAAGGCCTGATTGACGGTGACGGTGAAGGCCTCCGAGCGAACGGTGCGGGCCAGCCGCGATGCCACCCGAAAGCCCTCCAGCGGGATGACGCCGCGCAGCTCCGGCTCCACCCAGAACAAGGTCGGGTCGTCGGCGCTCTCGGCCATCGGGAATATGCCGCAGGCATAGGCACGCAGCAGGACCTCGGGCGTGATCTCGGACGCTGCGGAGTCGCGCGAATTCATCGGAACAGTCTAGCAGGATGCCGCGGGCGGCGCGATGGTCCGTTGGTCACACCCGGCCCGTGGAGCGTATGTCTCAGCCCAGCGCGGCTGCGGCCGGCTTCGGCATGTCCTTGACGAGGCGGAAGCGGACGACGATCTTGGTGCCCCCATGGCTCGGATCGGGTCCCACGATCGCATCGAGCTTGGTCGCCATGGCGCTGACGATGCGCTGCCCCATGCCGGTCGACCGCGGATCGCTGGTGGCGTTGAGGCCGACGCCGTCATCGGCGATCGACAGCACGACGTCGCCAGCCTCCAGCTTCAGCTCGACGTGAATGGGGCCGGGCCCGTCGGGATAGGCGTATTTGACCGCGTTCATGACGAGCTCGTTGACGACGATACCGATGGCGACGGCGCGATCCGGGTCGATCTCGATCGCCTCGCCCCTCAAGGTCAGTCGTGACATCCGGTTGCCCTCGGCCGAACGCCTGAGGTCGTCGAGCAGGGCGTCGAGATACTGGTTGAGCAGCACGCTGTTGAGGTCGTGCGAGGTGTAGAGGCGGCGATGCACCTGGGCCACCGCGGCGACCCGGCCCATGGCATTGGTGAGGGCGGCCTTGACGTCGTTCTGTGTGCTCGAATTGGCCTGCAGATGCAGCAGCGAGGCGATGATCTGCAGCGAGTTGCCGACGCGGTGGTTGACCTCGCGCAGAAGGACCTCGCGCTCGGCAGCCAGTGCCGCGTAGCGGTCGCGCGAGGCGCGCACCTCGGCTTCTGCCTCGTCGCGGGCCTTCTGCAGCCGCGCCTGGCGCAGCGCGCCCTCAGCGGCAACCTGCAGCAGCGGGATGAATTCGCCCTGGACGTCCTTGACCAGGTAGTCTGCGGCGCCGGCCTTCAGGGCGGTGACGGCAATCTTGGAATCCTGCGAGGCCGTGACGAACACGACCGGCGGAGCATCGGGCAGGGCCATGATGCGCTCCAGCGTCTCCAGCCCGTCCAGCCCCGGCATGTATTGGTCGAGCGCCACGACATCGACGCCGCCGAGCGCGATTCGAGCGAGCCCCTCGGTGCCGCCAGGGGCATGCTCGACCGTAAAGCCCAGCCGTTTGAGCCCGCGATCCACCAGCCGCGCCAGCGCCGCGTCGTCGTCGATGTAGAGCAGCGTGGGTGCGGCGGAGCTCATGCGGCGGGCGGAACCTGGATGACGGAGAAGAACAGGCCGAGCTGGCGAATGGCGTTGGCGAAACTCTCGTAGTTGACGGGCTTGGTGATGTAGACGTTGCAACCGAGCTCGTAGCAGCGCTTGATCTCCTGGGAGTCGTCGGTCGTGGTCAGAATCACCACGGGCGCGCTCTTCAGGAAGCTGTTCTGCTTGACCAGCTTCAGGATGTCGATGCCGGTCATGTCCGGCAGATTGAGATCCAACAGGATCAGCAGGGCATTGCCCTTGTGATCCAGGCCGGTGCCGTCAGCGCCCAGCAGATACTTCACCGCGTCTGTACCGTTCGTGAACGGCTTGATCTCATTGTTGACGCCGGAGCGGCGGATGTTGCGCTCGATCAGGCGGGCGTGGCCTTCGTCATCCTCGATCATGATGATCGTCACGGGCATGGTCATCGGTCTGAGTTCCGGTTTGAGGCGTTCCAGTTGATCGGGAGCGTGATGGTGAACGTGCTGCCCTGGTCGAGCTCCGACGCGACCGACATGGTTCCACCCAGCCGGCGCACCAGGGCGCGGACATGGGCCAAACCGATCCCCTGACCCGGGCGATCCTGGGTCCCGGCGCGGCGGAACAGATCAAAGATACGTTGATGGTCCCTGGGATCAATCCCCCGGCCATTATCCGTGATCTCGAAGATCGCGAAACCGAGCTTGGTGCGGGCGCGGACGGCGATGTCGCCGGGGACTCCCGGCTTGAGATATTTGATCGCGTTGTCGATCAGGTTCGAAAAGATCTGCTCCAGCGCCAGACGATCGCTGACGATGGCGGGCAGCGGTTCCACGCGAACGGTCGTATCGGTCTCCGCCGCCTGATGGGCGAGCGTCGACACGATGCCCTCGATCAGCTCGCGGGTGTCGATCCGCGCCGGCACGAATTCCCGGCGGCCTTCGCGGGTCAGATTGAGGATCGCCGTGATCAGGCGGTCCATCTTGGCGATCGAGGATTTGATGAAGCCGAGCGCTTCCGAGAAATCCTCCGACAGCTGGCGGTCGGCGCCTTCCAGCTCCGGCTCAGTGCCTTCGGCCGGCGGCGGCGCGTCCGATGCAACCCTCGCGAGCGTCGCGATGCGCCGGAAGATGTCGTTGCGCAGCTCCTCGAGCTCGCTGGTGAAACCCATGATGTTGACGAGCGGCGAGCGCAGATCGTGGCTCACGATATAGGCGAACCGCTGGATCTCCTCATTGGCCTCGCGCAGGTCGGCGGTGCGCTCGTCGACGGTGCTTTCGAGGTTGAGATTGCTGTCGCGCAGTTGCGCCTCGGCTTCGTCCCGGGCGCGGGTCGAACGGCGGACCAGGAGCACCGAGATGACGGCGAGCACGACGACCAGCGTCGAGCCGGTGACGGTAACGATCGTCGCCAGCTGCTGGCTCTTGTCGGCATTGGTGGTTCGCAGCGCCAGCAGGCGCTCCTCCTCGCCGCGCATCGCCTCGGCGGTGATGCGCATCGTCGTGCTGCTGTCGGTCGAGCCAACGTCGCGCACCAGCGCCACGGCGCCGGGAAGATCGCCCGCCGCAACCAGGGATTTCTCACGATCGAATTGCGCAAGCCGCATCTCGATGACGCTGCGCAATTTGGCGAGGTTCTCCAGCTGCGCCTGGTTGTCGGCAACGAGCGTCGCCAGTTTGTCGAGCAGGGGCCGGATCGCGGCGACGGCGGCTTCGTGATCCCTGAGGAAATCGGGGCTCAGGGTCAGCAGATAGGCGCGGGCGCCGCTTTCGGCGCGGCGCACTTCCAGCAGCACTGCATTGATCTGGTTTTCGGCCTCGATGGTGTGCACCACCCAGGCGCTGTCGCTGCGGGCCTTGTTGACCAGCAGCGCCGAGGCCGTGCTGATGATGACCAGCACCACGAAGCCCGCCGATAACAGCAGGATCTGCCCCAGTGTGCGCCGATGTCTGATCTCAGGCGCCACCGCGTACTCGCTTGTGTATCAGAATCTGTCCCCCTCAGCGGAACCGCCGACACAGCAGAACGCGTCGCCGGCCGAAGAGTTCCGGCGATGGAGGTAAAATTATTGCACAAGGCGGTCAGTCCGCCTTCTGGCCGACGAGATACTGCTCGAGCCAATGGATGTGGTAGTCGCCGTCGATGATGGCGGGCTCGCGTACCAGCGCCCGGAACAGGGGCAGGGTGGTCTCGATGCCGTCGACGACCATCTCGTCCAGCGCCCGCCGCAGCCGCATCAGGCACTCGACGCGGGTCTTGCCGTGGACGATCAGCTTGCCGACCAGCGAATCGTAATAAGGCGGGATCACGTAGCCCTGGTAGACCGCCGAATCGATGCGCACGCCGAGGCCGCCCGGCGGGTGGTACTGCAGGATTTTGCCCGGCGAGGGCCGGAAGCTGACGGGGTTTTCCGCATTCACGCGGCACTCGATGGAGTGACCGTTGATGACGACAGCGTCCTGGGTCGTCGGCAGGTCGCCGCCGGCAGCGATGCGGATCTGCTCCAGCACGAGGTCGATGCCGGTGATCATCTCGGTGACGGGATGCTCGACCTGGATGCGGGTGTTCATCTCGATGAAGTAGAACTCGCCGTCCTCATAGAGGAATTCGACGGTGCCGACGCCGATATATTTCAGCTCCTGCATCGCCTTGCCGACGGTGTTGCCGATCTTGGCTCGGGCAGCCGCGTCGAGCACCGGCGAGGGGCCTTCCTCCCAGACCTTCTGGTGGCGGCGCTGCAGCGAGCAGTCGCGCTCGCCAAGATGGATGGCGCCGCCGCGGCCGTCGCCGAGCACCTGAATCTCGATGTGGCGCGGCTTCTGCAGGTATTTCTCGAGATAGACCGACGCATCGCCGAAGGCCGATTTGGCTTCGTTGGCCGCGGTGGTCAGCGCCAGCTGCAGGTCGGCCTCGGTGTGCGCGACCTTCATGCCGCGGCCGCCGCCGCCAGCGGCGGCCTTGACCAGCACCGGGAAGCCGATCTTCTTGGCGATCACCATCGCATCCTGATCGGGCGTCACGGCACCGTCCGAGCCGGGCACCACCGGGATGCCCAGCCGCTTGGCGGTCTTCTTGGCCTCGATCTTGTCGCCCATCAGGCGGATGTGCTCCGCCTTCGGTCCGATGAAATGCAAATTGTGGTCGGACAGGATCTCGGCGAAGCGCGCATTCTCTGACAGGAAGCCGTAGCCGGGATGGACGGCGTCGGCGCCGGTGATCTCGCAGGCGGCCAGCAGCGCCGGGATGTTGAGATAGCTGTCCTTCGACGGTGGCGGGCCGATGCAGACGCTTTCGTCAGCGAGACGCACATGCATGGCATCGGCGTCTGCGGTGGAATGCACCGCGACGGTGGAGATGCCGAGCTCCTTGCAAGCCCTGAGAATGCGGAGAGCGATTTCGCCGCGATTGGCGATGAGGATCTTGTCGAACATGGGGCCTCGGGGGCGAGTAGCGAATAGGGATTAGCGAATAGGGAACGGACAGCTATTCGCTATTCGCCATTGGCTATTCGCAGTTATTCAATGATCACCAGCGGCTCGCCGAACTCGACCGGCTGGCCGTCCTCGACCAGGACCTGCGTCACCGTGCCGGCGCGCGGCGACGGGATCTGGTTCATCGTCTTCATGGCCTCGATGATCATCAGGGTCTGGCCGACTGTGACCTTGGAGCCGATTTCAACGAACGGCTTGGCGCCGGGCTCCGGCGCCCAATAGGCAGTGCCGACCATGGGCGAGGGCACGACGCCCGGATGCTTGGTGAGATCGGCGCCGGCAGCCGCGGCGGCGGCGACAACCGGCATGGCGGCGGCCGCTGCCGAAACGGCCGAAGGGACGGCCGCAGCAATGGTGACATTGCGGGCGACGCGGATGCGCAAGCCGGCCCGCTCGAGCTCGATCTCGGTCAGGCTGGTCTCGTCCAGCAACGCCGCCAGCTCGCGGATGAGCTGGCTGTCTTCGGACTTGGCCGTGGTCTTTTCGTCGGGCTGGGGCGCCATGATCGTGATCCAGAAACCTTGTGTGACGTGAGGACGAGGAACGTCAGGCGAGCGCCTTGACGTCGGTCTTTGCGGAGCTGTTGGCACCAATTTTTGCCGCGAGGCCGGTGATGGCCAATCGGTAGCCATCGATTCCAAAGCCACAAATTGACGCAAAAGCGGCCTTGGCGGCGAAAGCGTGGTGCCGCCCGCTCGCGCGGGCATGGATGTTGCCGACGTGCACCTCGACCGTAGGGATCTTTCCCCTCGTGAGCGCATCATGAAGCGCAGGAGAGGTATTCGAGTATATGCCGGCATTCAGGATGATGCCAGCCACGCTCTTGGTCCGGGCCTCGTGAATGGACCCCACCAGTGCGCCCTCGTTGTCGGATTGGCGGCACTCGGTCGTCAGCCCGAAGCGGGCTGCCGTCTCCCCGCACAGACGCTCGACTTCGGCCAGCGTGGCGTGGCCATGGTGGTCCAGCTCGCCGGCACCCAGCAGGTCAAGGTTGGGTCCATTGAGCACATAGATCGTCTTGTTTGCGTCTTCGGCCATTCCCGTTCCGGCGGTGGTGACGACGGTGGCCGGCGTTATAGGTAACAAAGCCGCCAAGGGAAAGCCTTTCGGCACTGCCGATGGGGATAGGCGGCCCGATCCGTCACACGAAAAAAATGCGCCAAGTCCCGGAAATGGCTCATTAACTACCGTGGAATGCACCCTGCACGCCATGCGTGTGATCCGGCCGTATAGAAAGGGGGCGGGCATTGCGGCCCGCCCCCTTCGCGTCACCTGCCTGGTCGGGGATCAGGTGTCGAGGACTGCAACGATCTCGTGGGTCCGCGGATCGAGCACGATGATCTGCTCACGAACCAGGACGTAGTCATATCCGCGCCATTCCGGATAGATCGTCACGACTTCGGTCGGGAGCGGGTAGAAACGGACGTCGCGCGGCACGCGGGTGCCGACCGAGATGTTGAAGTTCACGTTCGTCACCGGCTCGACGCGCTGGCTGCGGATCACGGTCGTGATCTTGGTCCGCTGCTCGGTCGAGAGCTTCGCGCTGGCGCCGGCCTGTCCCGTCGTGGTCTGCGAGCGATCGCCGCCAGTCTTGGTCTCGGCGTTGGTGCTGGTGCCGGTCTTGCTGTCGCGGCCCTCGGCCTTCATGTTGTTGTCACGGCCCTCGTGGCCTTCGGCCTTCATGTTCTTGCCGCCGCTCTTGTCGGTCTCGGAGCTCATGCTCTTCGAATTCGGGCCCTTCATACCCTCGTCAGCGCGCTGCCCCTTCATCTCGGCGCCGGACTTCATCTCTGCGCCGGATTTCTGGCCCGGTTGGCCCGAGCGCATCTCGGACGAGCCGCCCGCTGACGGCGCGGCGCTGTCCCGGTTCATCGGTGCGCCGCCGCCCGCTGCGCCGCCCTGCATGGCAGCGCCGCCGGACTGACCGGCCGCACCGCCCGCGCCTTGCGCATGAGCGAGACCTGCACCCGCCAGGAGCGCGATTGCAGCAACTGATACCATCAAGCGATTGGTCATTCTTTATCCTCCTCTGTATTGGCACTGCCCGCGCCGACAACGGCAGGGGGTTGGAGTCGTTCCGTTTGCGTCCGTTCGTTCCTGCAAAATGTCGCGGCTCGCGACTTTATGAACCGACGCTCAGAGACATGAATGAAGAATGACGATCTGCTCTCGTTACGCTTGGCGCTCCTTTGCGTAGCGGACGAGCGCCAGGAAGCGATAGAGGCCGTGCACGAACTTGCCATAGGGCAACGTGACGAACAGCGCGAACACGGCGCCGAGATGCAGCGCGAGCAGCAGGCCCATCGCGCCGGTCTCGCGCAGGAGAAGCAGAGCAAGGCCGGAGGCGCCGGTCAGCATGAGCATGGCGAGGAACGCGACGTCCATGCCACGGCTGCCGGGATCCATCATGGCCGGATCACGCCTGCGCTTCGCGGCATGGAGGCCGAGCGGGCCGATCACGATGCCGAGTCCACCGAGGGTGCCGAGCACGACCGGCAGATCCCACAGCGGGTAGGGCGCCTCGCGATGCAACAGATAATGATAGAGTGTCGCGGTGCTGGTCGAGGCGAAGCAGAGCATGAAGCCCCAGAACGTCAGATGGTGATAGAACCGCCTGCTGTCGTTCGGTCGCTCATCCGCGTTGTAGCAGCCGACGCCGCCGCCATCGAGGTAGCGCAGGCCGGCCGCGTCGCGCACCGCCTGCAACAGCGGACGGGGCTCCGCGAGCGTCGCGGTGGGCTCGCCGATGTCGTTCCAGAATGCCCGCGCTCCCATGATGAAGGCGACGGTCGCCCACAGGAAGGCCGCGCCGAACAAGAGCGCCATCGCGCCGTGAGGCATCAGGGCATAGAACGATCCCGGGCCATGCCGGCTCGCAAACAACGCCTTGGGATCGCTGACTGCCACGAAGCCGAGGATGAACGCGGCGATGCTGACGACGGCGATCAGCGACACCGCAAGTCCGTTGCGCCGGAACAGCGGCGCCAGCGCCCGTGGCCACGCATAGTCGGCGTAGCTCTCGTGCCGCACCCGGGCGAGCACTGAGGGGACACAGACGTCGAATTCGTGCGGCGGCGAGAACTGGCAGTCGACGTAGCAGGCGCCGCAGGAATGGCAGAGATTGGCGAGATAGTTGAGGTCGCCGCCGCCGAACGCGCGGCGCATCTCCATTGCCGGAAATACTGCGCAGAGGCCCTCGCAATAGCGGCAGGAATTGCAGATCGTCATCAGGCGATCCGCCTCGGTCAACGCCTCACTGCGCTGCATGTCTTGCTGCTCCACGGCCCGCGATGCGTCCGAACACACTGCCGATCGTCATGCCGATGCCGGCGGCATAGCCGCGGCCGAGCACGTTGCCGGCCATGATCTCGCCGGCGGCATACATGTTGTCGGCCGGTCCGCCGGTCTTCATGATCATCTTCGCCTCGTGGTCGACGCGGACGCCGAGATAGGTGAAGGTGATGCCGGGGCGGACGGGATAGGCGTAGTACGGACCGGTGTCGATGCGGCGCGCCCAATGCGATTTGGGCGGCGTCAGGTTCTCGGTGCGGCAATCGTCGAGGATGTCGGGATTGAAGCTGCCGTCGCGCACCGATGCGTTGAACTGCGCGACGGTGGCGGAGAGCCTGTCGGGATCGAGGCCGAGCTTGCCGGCGAGTTCGCCGATATCAGCCGCTTCGATCGCCGGGTAGAGCGAAGGCATGAACAGTTTGGCGGATTTGGCATCGAAGATGATGTAGGCGATCTGGTCCGGCTGCATGGCCACGAGCCGCCCCCAGATGGCATAGCGCTTCGGCCAGACGTCCTCGCCCTCGTCATAGAAGCGCAGCGCGTCTTTGTTGACCACGATGCCGAACACGACGCAGTCGAGCCGGGTGATGATGCCGCCATCGAATTTCGGCGCGCGTGCATCGATCGCCACGGCATGGCACTGGGTGGGATCGCCGGTGCTGTCGACGCCGGCGCCGAGCAGCATGTCGAGCACCGTGCCGCGGTTGTTCGGCGTGCCGCGGATCAGGAAATTGCGGGCGATCTCGCCCCAGCCCTCGACCAGTCTGTCGATATTGGATTCGAAGCCGCCGGCGGCGGCGACCAGCGCCTGGCCGCGGATGCGCATCCGACCGCTGCTCTGCTGCACGATCGCCGCGCGGAAATGATCATCTTCGATCTCCAGCCCCACCACTTCCGACTCATAGAGAACGTCGACCCCGAGCCGCTCTGCCGTGAGATACAGCGCATTGAGCATGGCGCGGCCGCCGCCGAGGAAGAACGAGTTGGTGCGCCCCAGGCTCAGCGTGCCGCCGAGCGAGGGCTGGAAGCGCACGCCCTGTTCGGCGATCCAGTCGAGCATCGCCTTGGACTCGCGGATCATCATCCGCGCCAGCTGCTCGTTGGTCTGCCCCTCGGTGACGCGCAGCAGGTCGTCCCAGAACTCGTCCTCGGTGTAGGGACCGCTCAAGGTCGCCGTTGCCGCGTCATGGGCACAGCGCATGTTGCGGGTGTGGCGGGTGTTGCCGCCGCGATAGAACTTCGACGCCGCCTCCAGCACGATCACCGACGCGCCGGCGCGGCGTGCGGCAATGGCGGCACACAGCGCTGCGTTGCCGCCGCCGACGACCACGACGTCATAGGAACCGGGATGGTGAGCGAGGTCGTCCCCAGCCGTCATGACCGATCCGTCCTGCCGTGCGCGCTCACGCAGCCGAGAGCGCAGTCGCAAGAACGGAAGCCATCAACGTGCGTGCCGAATTCGAACATGGAAATTCGTATACTATTGTATACAAAAATATGCAAGAGAAGCTGTCGTTCCGCGCGCGCATGTGAGACATTGCCGCCATGTCCTCCGAAGGCCCGGCCCTCACCATCGATCGCGACAACGTCTCTCTCGGGGAGGCGGTGTTCCGCGCTCTGTGCCAGGCGCTGGAGAACGGCCTCTATCGCTCCGGCGACCGGCTGCGCGAGGATGAGGTGGCGCAGAAGCTGAACGTCAGCCGCACGCCGGTTCGCGAGGCGTTCGGCAAGCTGGTAGCCAAGGGCTGGGTGCAGCCGGCCGGCGGCCGCGGCCTGATCGTGCGCAGCCTGGACCAGAACGAGATCCTCGAGCTCTACGCGATGAGGGAGATTCTGGAGGGCGCCGCGGCCCGGCTGGCCGCGCAATATGCGGTGCAGGCCGAGCTCGCCGCACTGCGCGACATCCATGCCCGCTTTGCCAGTGGCGAAGACGGCGCGATCGAGCTCGCACGTCTGAACCGGCTGCTGCACGGCGCCATTCAGCGCGCCGCCCGCAACCGCTATCTCGATGCCGCGCTCGAAGACATGCACGTCGCGACGGCGCTGCTGGGCACCACGACCTTCGCTGCCGAGGGACGTCCGGCGACAGCCGCGGCGGAACATGGAGAGCTGATCGAGGCGATTGCGGCCCGCGATCCGGATCGGGCCGAGACGATCGCGCGGAGCCACATCCGCGAAGCGCTCCGCACCCGGCTCGGCATGAGGTCGAGATAGCCCAGGGCAAGAGCGGGGAAGCCCTTCGTTGCTCTCGATGCTGAACATGCGCGGCTGAAACATGAGGGTTGCTCGCTCTTCGCCTCGGGGACGCACCACCGCTGCCTCGCGGCGCAATCGCGTCCGAGCTTTGACTTCTGGACATGCCCTCTCCTCGAAGAGGGCACGGGGAATGCCGGGAGCTGGCCGCCCCCATGGCCCGCCTGCAGAAAAAAATGCAGGCGGCAGGTACCACAGGTTCAGCCGAGACATCCCGGCATTCCCCGCGCGATGGTTGGAACGGCTGCTTCGCGTTCTCCCCGGTGCTCCGGGCTTGTTGGCCACCGTCGGCCGCAGGACTCGTCCAGCCCTTCGACCTTGACACCAGCGTCGGGGTGTCAGGACCACGCGACTTGACCGTGCGCATCGTGCCGTTCGTCCGCGCGGATAACCACGCTGCAGCACCAACACGCCCACCACATCCCGCCTCAACGTCCGTGACGACCGCGAAGCGCCCCTCTGATCGAGACGGGACGGCGACAGAAAATCACGAATTACGATAAGGCGAAAGATGAATGTTTTTCGCGAGAGGACTGGACAGGGGTGATCGGCTTGAACGCGCGCGCGAAATCAGTTTCCGGGCGCACGCCGTTTGATGCCCGAACGGGGCGGCCAAGCCTTCCGTTCGGAAAAGGCGTGCCCGACGGGCGACTCAGCACTCCGCCAGCATGCTCTGAGTTTTTCGTCACGCTGTTTCCACATCGTCATGTGCCGGGCATCCACGTTCAGCCGCGCATGCCGAACGACGTGGATGGCCGGGACGAGCCCGGCCATGACGAATTGGAGGCGGGCGAGCGCAAGATGGCGAATGCGGAATGGGCGAGGGGGATCTGGCGCAGAGTTCGCAGTCCGATCCCCAACGATCTTCAACGGTGCCCAAGGCCCCGAAGGCTCTGAGGGCGCAGTCTGTATCCTCAGGGGCCGGCTTGTCCTGTTCGGCTGGTCCTGCCCAAGCAAAAGGCCGGCTGATCCAGCCGGCCTTTCGTTGATGTCCATGATGTCGACGTCGTCGGCGAGGCCGTGTCAGCAGCTCGCCTTGCCGCAGCGTGCGGTGCTGATCTTCTCGCGCAGACCCTCGACGCCGACGGCGCCGATCACGACCTGTTTGCCGATCACGTAGCTCGGCGTGCCGTTCATGCCCATCTCCTCGGCGAGCTTGAAGTTCTCTTCGATGGTCGCCTTGGCTTCGGGGCTCGCCATGTCCTTCTCGATGCGGCCCATGTCGAGCCCGATCTCCTTGGCGACGGCGAGTGCATGGGCCTTGTCGGCCTGGCCACGGCCGCCCAGCAGCTTCTGGTGGAAGTCGAGATATTTCTGCGGCGCCTGCATGCGGACGGCGACCGCGACCTGGGCCGCCTCGACCGAGCCCTGGCTCAGCACCGGGAATTCCTTGAGCACGACCTTCAGCTTCGGGTCGCTCTTCATCAGCTCCATCATGTCGAGCATCGCACGCTTGCAGTAGCCGCAATTGTAATCGAAGAATTCGACGAAGGTGACGTCACCGTCCTTGTTGCCGACCACGACGCCGCGCGGCGAGTTGAAGATGGCATCCGCGTTCTTGGCGATGCCCGCCTCGTGTTTGGCCGCCTCGGCCGCCGTCTGGCGCTTCTGCAACTCGGCCATGGCCTCCTCGAGCACCTCGGGATGCGAGATCAGGTAGTTCCTGACGATCGTCTCGATCTCGCTCCGCTGGCTGTCGGAGATGCTCTCTGCCGACGCGACCTGCGGGGCCCCGCTGAGCGAGAGCGCGAGCAACGCCGCGGGGAGGAGCGTGCGGAATGACGGCATGAAGGAGGTCCTCTTGGTCAAAATGATCGGGTCCTTGTCGCGGGTCTGTCGGTAGTCTGGTAATTCGGTGCAGATGATAGCAGTATTGTGTCCGGTCTACTGGTTCGAAAGCGGCTTCGAGGCGACGATGTCGTCGGCTTTCACCCATCCGGGAGAGCCCACGGCAAAGCGGGTTTTTGCACGCGAAGCGAGTTCTCGCGCCGTCTTGTTGTCACCGCGCAGGAAGGCCGCCTGGGCCGAGGCGAGATCCGCCTCCGCATAGTCGCCCTTGCGGCCATAGGCCATCGCAAGCTGGGAATAGCCGAGCGGCGCCTCGGACTCGCGCGCGACGGCCGCGCGCAGGATCGCGATGGCCTCCTCTGTGTAGGCCTTGTTCTCGGATGCCACCAAGGCCTGGCCAAGTAACATGTTGATGAGCGGCGCGTTATTGGAGAGCTGCGCCGCCTTGCGCAGCGGCGCGATCGCCTCGCTGGGGCGTCCACCTTCGAGCAGGGCCTGGCCGCGGACCTCGTAGAAATAGGCGTTATTGGGCTGCACCTGGATCAGGGCGTCGATCTGGCTCAGCGCGCTGCGCAGGTCGCCATGGAGGTAGGTCGAGATCGCCCGGGCATAGCGGGCCGGCATGCCGTTGTCGGACAGCGGATAGCGCCGGGCCACCGTGTCCGGCCGCTCCATGAAGGCCGAGATCTTGGCCCGGACCATGTCGTGGCGCAGCTGCAGCGCGGCATCGTCCTTCTTGTCCCAATAGGGTGACTGCCGCGCGAGGCCTTCCAGCGCCTCGACACGGTCGGCCGGCATCGGATGCGACTGCAGATAGGGGTCGGCGCCGCGGGCCGCGAACAGGCTCTCGTTGGTGAAGCGCTTGAAGGTCTCGTACATGCCCTTGGGCGACTGGCCGGTGGCGCTAAGGAATTTGACGCCGGCACGATCGGCGTTCTCCTCCTGCTGGCGCTGATAGGACAGGAGCGAGCGGCGGATGACTTCGCCCGGAGCCGAGAGCGTCGCCGCGCCGGCATTGGCCAGACCGCTATTGCTGCCGCTGCGGGCGCCGACGGCGAGTGCACCGGCGCCGAGGATGGTGGCGATGATCATCTGGGTCTGCGCCGTGGCGAGCTGCTGGCGCAGCTTGGCGAGATGGCCGCCGGCGAGATGCCCGGTCTCATGCGCGAGCACGCCGATCAGCTGGTTCGGGTTTTCCGACTGCATGATCGCGCCGTAATTGACGAAGATCCGACGGCCGTCCGCGACGAAGGCGTTGAACGACGAATCGTTGATGATGACCATCTGGATGTTCTGCTTCTCGAGGCCGGCAGCGCGCAGGATCGGCCGGGTATATTCCCGCAGCAGAATCTCGGTCTCGGTGTCGCGCAGGATCGGCGGTCCCTTGCCCTGCTGCGCCGAAACAGGCGCCAGCGGCGCCAGAGCCACGGCCGCCGCGACGATTGCGGCAAGTCCGCCGGACCATTTCTTGCGAAGCACGATGGGGAGCAACATCAGGCGATCTTTGCAATTGGCGCGAGGCTCGATACGGGCTATTGCCCACCAAACTGCGGAATGCGGCTCATCTGCGGCGAATGAGGCTCACGCCTGCCGGTTCAGAGAGCGGGTCCGAACAGCGGGGGTCAATAGCAGAATTCCATGGTGGATGCGACAGTGATACCGACATTGGAACAGAGGATCGCCGCCCTGACCGCGCCGTCCGGACGCAGCAATGTTCCGCCGTTCATGGTGATGGACGTGATGGCCGCGGCCGAGCGGATCGAGGCTGATGGTGGTCATGTCATTCATATGGAGGTTGGCCAGCCGGCTGCGCCGGCGCCGCGCGCCGCGATCGCGGCGGCGCACGCGGCACTCGACCGGGCGCGCATCGACTATACGTCCGCACTTGGCATCTCGTCGCTGCGACAGCGGATCGCGCGGCACTATCGCGAGACGCATGGCTGCGAGATCGATCCGGCGCGAATCGTGATCACCACGGGATCGTCGGCCGGGTTCATTCTGGCGTTCCTGGCGATGTTCGAGCCCGGAGATCGCGTGGCCGTCACGGTGCCGGGCTATCCGCCGTATCGCCACATCCTGACGGCGCTCGGCTGCGAGCCGGTGCTGATCGAGACCACCGCCGAGAACCGCCATGCCCTGACCGGCGAGGCGCTGCTCGCCGCCCATCGCAAGACGCCGCTGAAGGGCGTCCTGGTCGCGAGCCCCGCCAACCCGACGGGGACGATGATGTCGCGCGAGGCCCTGGGCGGTGTGATCGCGGCCGCACGCGATGCCGGCATCCGCTTCATCTCCGACGAGATCTATCATGGGCTCGACTACGCCTTTCCCGCGGTCACGGCGGCGGAGTTGTCGGCCGAGGCCCTTATCATCAATTCGTTCTCGAAGTACTTCTGCATGACCGGCTGGCGGATCGGCTGGATGGTGGTGCCGGAGGCGCTGGTGCGCCCGATCGAGCGGCTGCAGCAGAACCTCGCGATCTCGGTGCCGACCTTGTCGCAGATCGCGGCGGAAGCGGCATTCGACGGCCGGGCCGAGATGGACGCCATCAAGCACGGCTACCAGGAGAACCGCCGCATCCTGATCGAGGGTTTTCCGAAGGCCGGCCTGACGCGGTTCCTGCCGGCCGACGGCGCCTTCTACCTCTACGCCGATGTCTCCGACTTCACCTCCGACAGCTTCGACTTCGCCAAGCGCATGCTGGCGGAGACCCATGTCGCGGCGACGCCGGGCGTGGACTTCGACCCGATCCATGGCCGCAGCTTCGTGCGCTTCTCCTATGCACGCTCGGCTGAAGACATGCGCGAGGCGGTGGCCCGGATCGCCCGCTGGCTCGGCTAGGCCGATTGCAGCAGGCGTCCGCCCTTCGTCGTCATTGACTTGGCCGCGACAATTTGTCTGAGGTGCGCCCCGCAAGGGCGCGGGACACGCGGGCCCGACACAACGAAGGTGGATGAGGCCAATGGCGGCAGCGACTGAAATCGGGACGCAGGGCGTTCCGTCGCAAACGGGGAACAAGCCCTGGTACAGCGTTCTCTACGTCCAGGTTCTGATCGCGATCGTCATCGGCGTCGTGGTGGGCTGGCTGTTCCCGAACCTCGCCACCAACGAGTGGATCAAGGCGCTCGGCGACGGCTTCATCAAGCTGATCAAGATGGTGATCGCGCCGATCATCTTCTGCACCGTGGTGTCCGGAATCGCCCACATCCAGAGCGCGAGCAAGGTCGGCCGGGTCGGCGTCAAGGCGCTGGTCTATTTCGAGGTCGTCTCCACCTTCGCCCTGGTGCTCGGTCTGATCGTTGGTAACCTGATCCCGATCGGCCATGGCCTTGCGGCCAAGCCCGATGCGGCGGCCGTGGCGAATTACGTCAAGCAGGCCGAGGCGCAGAAGTCGGTCGATTTCGTCCTCAACATCATTCCCGACAGCGTCGTCGGCGCGCTCGCGCGCGGCGACATATTGCAGGTGCTGCTGTTCGCGATCCTGCTCGGCTTCGCACTGATGGCGCTGGGCGAGCGCGGCCATCGGCTGCGGGACGTGATCGACGACGCGGCGCATGCCGTGTTCGGCGTCATCGCCATCGTCATGAAGGCGGCCCCCATCGGCGCGTTCGGCGCCATGGCCTACACGATCGGCAAGTTCGGACCCGCCGCGCTCGGCAACCTGATCGGCCTGATCTTACTGTTCTACGTCACCGCGGGCCTGTTCGTCGTGGTCGTGCTCGGACTGATCGCCCGCTTCGTCGGCTTCAGCATCTTCAAGTTCATCGCCTACATCAAGGATGAGCTGCTGATCGTGCTCGGCACCAGCTCGTCCGAGAGCGCACTGCCGCAGCTGATGGAGAAGCTGGAGCGGCTCGGCTGCTCCAAGCCGGTGGTCGGCCTGGTGGTGCCGACCGGCTACTCCTTCAACCTCGACGGCACCAACATCTACATGACCTTGGCGACCCTGTTCATCTCGCAGGCGCTGGGTGTGGATCTATCGTTTGGCCAGCAGGTCACCATCCTCATCGTCGCCATGCTGACCTCCAAGGGCGCCAGCGGCGTGACCGGGGCGGGCTTCATCACGCTGGCCGCGACCCTGTCGGTCGTGAATCCGGCGCTGGTGCCGGGCATGGCGATCGTGTTCTCGATCGACAAGTTCATGAGCGAGGTGCGCGCGCTCACCAACATCACCGGCAACGGCATCGCCACCGTGTTCGTGTCGTGGTGGGAGGGCGAGCTCGACCACGATCTGCTGCAGAGGCGGCTCAACCAGGAGATCGACCCGTCCGACGTCGAGACGGCGGTCACGACCGGCTGAGCGGCCGTCGAGACGCTTCAGGTCGCAACAAAAAACGCCCGGCCATCTGGCCGGGCGTTTTGCATTGAGGTGTTCAGTCCCGCGTGCGGGCCGTTTAGCCGTTTACTGACCACCGCCGAAGCGGCGGGACCACCAGCCGGCCCGGCGCGGAGCCTCGGACGTCGTGGACTCCGCGGACGACGGCTCGGTTGCGACCGGCTCAGGCGTTGCGCTGTCCACGGCCGTTGCGCTGCTCTCGGCCACGTTCACGGCTGAAATCGCGGTCTCGGGCTTGGGGTCGGCTTTGGGCTCCGTGAACAAGCTGACCTTCTCGCGAACCGTCGAACGGCGCGGGGCCTTCTCGGACTCGGCCTTGTTGGCTTCGGTCTTTGGAGACTCGCTCTTGGGAGCCTCGGTCTTTGGGGCCTCTGTCTCCTGCACGGCGGGGGCAGGGGACTGAGGCGCGGGCGTCGCAGCGGCGACGGCAACGGGTTCATCGACCTCCGCGACAGCCGTGGCATGGAGCGGAGCCTCATGCTCGGCCGGCTCTTCGTCATGGCCGGCACCGCCATTGCCGTCGAAGTCGGCCACGGCAGCCTCGGCCTCCGAGGCCGATGTCGGCGCAAGCTCGTCGCCGATCGACGCGGCGAGACCATCCTCAGCGCCACCACGACGACGACGGCCGCCGCGGCGTCCACGCCGGCGGGGACGCCGCTCGCCGGGCTGATCGGTCTGCTCGCCCTGTGCGAAAGCAGTCTGTTCCTCGGCCTCGTCATCCTCGCCGTCGGCCTCCTCGGAGGGCTGCTCGGCCGCGAAATCTGCTTCGGCAACGGGCGCTCCGACGGCGCCCTCCGGCAGCTCGGCCTCGCGGGTCTCACTGCCACGGCCGCGCCGGCGCCGGCGCCGCTTGCGGCGCGGACCTTCGCGTTCGCCCTCAGCCGTGCCGCCTTCGGCCGCGTCATCGGACAGGCCTTCGGTCTCTTCGGTTTCGATCTCGGATTCGGTCTCGACGTCGAATACCTCGTCCTCGTCGTCGATCTCCTCGGCCACCAGCGGCGGCGCGGAGGCCTGCGCTGCGAGCAGCGCCTTGGCCGCCTCCAGCGTATGCACCTGCTCGCCGCGATCGATGATGAAGGATTGCTGGCCGCTCACATTCGGATCGGCGATGACCGCGAGCGACACCTTGAAGCCGTTCTCGAGGTCGCGCAGATGGCCGCGCTTGTGGTTGAGCACGTAAAGCGCCACCTCGGTCCGGGTGCGGACCACGAGATTGTGGGTGGCGCCCTTCATCAGCGCCTCTTCGAGGCTGCGCAAGAGCTGCAGCGCCACCGAGGATACCGAGCGGACGTGACCGGTGCCGCCGCAATGCGCGCAGGGCTCGGTCGAGCTTTCCAGCACGCTGGCGCGGATGCGCTGGCGCGACATCTCGAGCAGGCCGAAATGCGAGATGCGGCCGACCTGGATGCGCGCGCGATCCTGCCGCAGGCAGTCGGACAGCTTGCGTTCGACGGAGCGGTTGTTGCGCTTCTCGTCCATGTCGATGAAGTCGATGACGATCAGCCCGGCGAGGTCGCGCAGCCGGAGCTGGCGCGCCACTTCCTCGGCGGCCTCCATGTTGGTCTTGAGCGCGGTGTCCTCGATGTGATGCTCGCGCGTGGCGCGGCCGGAGTTCACGTCGATCGAGACCAGCGCCTCGGTCTGGTTGATCACGATGTAGCCGCCCGAGCGCAGCTGCACGGTCGGCGTGAACATCGCGTCGAGCTGGCTCTCGACGCCCATGCGCGAGAACAGCGGCTGGCCGTCTCGATACTGCTTCACCGCCCGAACGTTGGTCGGCATCAGCATCTTCATGAAATCGTGCGCCTCGCGGTAGCCGGCTTCGCCGGCCACCAGGATCTCGTCGATCTCCTTGTTATAGAGGTCGCGCAGCGAGCGCTTGATCAGCGAGCCTTCCTCGTAGACCAGGGTCGGGGCCTGCGACTTCAAGGTCATGTCGCGGACCGTTTCCCACAGCCGCAGCAGATATTCGAAGTCGCGCTTGATCTCGGGCTTGGTGCGGTTGGCGCCGGCGGTGCGCAGGATGACGCCCATGCCCTCGGGCACGTCGAGATCCTGCACCACTTCCTTCAGGCGCGAACGGTCCTGCGCCGAGGTGATCTTGCGGCTGATGCCGCCGCCGCGGGCGGTGTTGGGCATCAGCACGGCATAGCGGCCGGCCAGCGACAGATAGGTCGTCAGCGCCGCGCCCTTGTTGCCGCGCTCTTCCTTCACGACCTGCACCAGCATCACCTGGCGGCGCTTGATGACCTCCTGGATCTTGTACTGGCGGCGCGGACGGAAGGTGCGCTCCGGCACTTCCTCGAGCACGTCGTCGCCGCCGACGGATTCGACGAGCTCTTCCTCGATCTCGTCGCCGTCCTCGTCGTCATCCTCATTGTCGCCGGAACCGGCTTCGGTGCCGTTGTCGTCGCCCGGCACGATGGTGACGCCGTTGCCTTCATGCTCGGCTACGGGCGTGACCTCATCGTCATGATCATGCTCGTCGTGCTCGTGCTCGTCATGGTCATCATGGCCGTGATCGTCATGACCATGCGTCTCATGGTCGTGCTCGTCCTCGTCGTGCTCGTCCGCAGCATCGCCGGCCGCCTCGGCCGCCGGAGCGCCGCCGGTCTGCGCGACCGCCGTCTCTGCATCTTCGCTGACGGGCTCCGCGGTTTCACCGTGCCCGGCATGGCAGGGCTCGTGCGCGGCGACGGCCGCATGATGCGCGTCCCCATGGTCACGCGATTCGTCGTCCGCGCCCTGATGAGCCGCGGTCGGCGCCTCGTCGCCGGGGGACTCGACGGATGCCTCGGAGAAACCGTGCGTCTCGGCGTGATCGGCCGCCTCGTAATGCGGCTGATCGGAATGATCGTCAGGGGCGTAGGCGTGGTGCTCATGCGCCTCGTGGTCGGCATCATGGCCTTCGGCATGGGCGGACTGGCCGCCATCGGCAGCCTCGACGATCTCGCTCTGCACCCGCTCGCCGCCGCCGCGGCGGCGCGAGCTGCGATGCCGGTTGCGCCGGCGGTTGGACCGGTTCTCGCTCTCTTCTTCGGCTTCGCGGTGCGCGCGCTCCTCGGCCTCGATCAGCGCCTGCCGGTCGGCGACCGGAATCTGGTAGTAGTCGGGATGGATTTCGCTGAAGGCCAGGAAGCCGTGGCGGTTGCCGCCGTACTCGACGAACGCGGCCTGGAGCGAAGGCTCAACGCGGGTGACCTTCGCCAGGTAAATGTTGCCCCGGAGTTGCTTGCGTTGGGCAGTTTCGAAATCAAATTCCTCGACGCGGTTGCCGCGGACGACAACGACCCGGGTCTCTTCCGGGTGGGTAGCATCGATCAACATCTTGTTGGGCATATTGGAACTCTTGGAGGCGACGGGCGCGGTCAGCCGCGAGCGCGTGGCGCGCTGTCGGATGACGCGACGGTCCACCTGATTCGGGGGTGAGGGGAAGGCCTAAACGCAGCTGGTCGCGCCGCGCCAACCCTGGGGCCGGCGGGGTGATCGGCCGGGCGGGGGTCAAGCCCCGCATCGGCGCGGATCGTCCGCTGGTCATGGTTGGCAACTCAGTCTGGCGCATCAAGCGTCGGCCCGTCTGGAATATGTGGGCGGCAGCGGGTGCCGCCTTCTCTCTTGCTGAAGGCCAGATCGCGCCGAAACGCTTGCCCTGGGATCAAATACCACCCCGTCAGGAATGTGGTATCAGGCTACGCCGTGTCTGACCTTGGCCATATCTGACCTCGTGCCCGGGCGGTCTCGGCCAGACGGCGCCCAGGAAGAGGCGCTACTCGGCTCGTGACCGGCTCTCCGTTGCGGCCGCGCGGGATCGCGCAGGCTTTGTGGAGCGTCGGAAAGGCGCAGGAATCTCCGCAACGATCGAGGAACCCGAGAATGAGAACCCGATCACGAAGCTTCCGGCGTTTCACCGGGAGGTTGAACGCGACACAACCGGCAGTAAGGAATAGCCTTCAGCCCTTCGTACATACGAGGAATGGTCAGGCGGTGCAAGGGAAGCGTCGCGGAACCGCAACAATCGGTGGCCTTTAACGAAAATGACAAAATTAGGCGATTAACCCCTGGGATTGGTTGCGGTAAGACGGTCCCGCGGAGGCACGGAATTGGCAGCTGGCCGGGCATATTACCTTTCTTTGCTGAGATGTGCGGCGCTGTGCGTCACGCAAATGTTATGCACGACGTTGGCGCCGGCGCTGGCCCAGAGCGGGCCGGCCGGCCAGGTCCCGCCTGCCGCGGTCGGTCCGGCATTTCCCATCGCCACGGATGCGCGCCTTGCCGGTGATTCCCGACAGACCCGATTCGTGCTCGATCTGGACAGGACGGTGCCCTTTCGGGCGTTCCTGCTCGGTGACCCCTATCGCGTGGTCGTCGATCTCCCCCAGGTCAGCTTTCATTTGCCGACGGGGGCCGGCAGCGGCGGTCGTGGACTGGTGAAGGCATTTCGCTACGGGCTGGTGATGCCGGGCGGGTCGCGCATCGTTTTCGATCTCACAGGTCCCGCCCGAATCGCCAACTCCACGGTTCTCGACGCCGCCAATGGCCAGCCGACACGGATGGTCCTGGAACTCGAGGAGGTCGACGAGGCCACTTTCGCCCGCTCCATCGGGACCGATGGCCGAACGCCATCGGGGCAGGCCGATTCGACGGCGTCGCCGGCCGCTCCGGGTGGCGTCGTGCCACCCGCGGTCAGACCGCCGCCGACCACGGTCGCGGTGGCCGTCCCGCCGTCCGGCGGGGCGCCCGACAGCCGGCCCGTCGTGGTGATCGATCCCGGTCATGGCGGGATCGACTACGGCACCCAGGGCGGCGAAGTCCCGGAGAAGAATCTGGTGCTCGCCTTCGGTCAGGCGCTGCGCGACCGGCTCGAACGGTCCGGCAAATACCGCGTGGTCATGACCCGCGACGACGACACGTTCATTCCGCTCGGCGACCGCGTGCGAATCGCCCAGAAGCAGTCTGCGGCCCTGTTCGTGTCCATCCATGCCGACGCGCTGCCGCGGGGGGAGGGAACCGCGCAGGGCGCCACGATCTACACGCTGGCGGACAAGGCGTCGGACGTCGAGGCGGAGCGCCTGGCCGAGGCCGAGAACCGCGCCGACCAGATCGGCGGCGTCAACCTGACCGAGGAACCGGCGGACGTCGCTGACATCCTGTTCGATCTGGCCAGGAGAGAAACCCGCACGTTTTCCAACCGGTTTGCCCGCCTGCTGATGAACGACATGAAGACCGCCGTGCACATGCACAAGCGGCCGCTGAAATCCGCGGGCTTCCGGGTGCTGAAGGCCCCCGACGTGCCGTCCGTGCTGGTGGAACTCGGTTACGTCTCGAACAAGGGCGACATGGGGAACCTGGTTTCCGAGGCGTGGCGGTCGCGTACGGCCGACGCGATGGCCCGGTCGATCGACGTGTTCCTGGCCAAGCGCGTTGCCAATGCGGGCGCTGAGCGGGCAGACAAGCCCGCCGCGGCACGTGCAAAGCCCTAGTTTGGCCACAGCAACATCCGTATAAACGTGCTGCGAGGCACCCGGAATCAGGTGAGAGATTCCCTCTCTGCAGACTTGTGGTAGGCTTGACCGCTGATAGGTTTGACCATGCGGGTTCTCCGGCATGGGTTACGCGGCATTGCAGCCGACCGCGTGATTTGGGCGGAAGCGTCCCTCGGGTGCGCCGCGTCCAGGCCGAGAGACGAACAAGAGTTGGAACGGATATTCGCCGATGCGCTTTCTGGTGCGGTTTTTGGGCTTCCTGTTCGCCGCCGGTACCGTTGTCTTCCTGGTCGGTGTGGCGGCGGCGGCCGGCCTGATCTGGCATTTCTCCAAGGACCTGCCCGACTATTCTCAGCTGCAGGATTACGAACCGCCGGTGATGACGCGCGTGCACGCGGCCGATGGCTCGCTGGTGGGGGAATACGCCAGAGAGCGCAGGCTCTATCTGCCGATCCAGGCGGTTCCCAAGCTCGTCATCAACGCCTTCCTCGCCGCCGAGGACAAGAACTTCTATGAGCATGGCGGCATCGATTTCACCGGCATGGCGCGCGCCGCGGTGGTCTATGCCCAGAACTTCGGCTCGAATCGTCGTCCGCAGGGCGCCTCCACGATCACGCAGCAGGTCGCCAAGAACTTCCTTCTGACCAACGAGGTGTCGTTCGCCCGCAAGATCAAGGAAGCACTGCTGGCGATGCGCATCGAGCGCACCTATTCGAAGGACAAGATTCTCGAGCTGTATCTGAATGAGATCTATCTCGGGTCCGGCGCCTACGGCATCGCCGCGGCTTCGCTGGTCTATTTCGACAAGTCGGTGAACGAACTCACCGTTGCGGAGGCGTCGTATCTGGCGGCGCTGCCGAAAATGCCGGGCAGCCTGCATCCGATCCGCAACCGCGACCGCGCCATCGAGCGCCGCAACTACGTGGTCGACCGCCTGCTGGAGAACGGCTGGATCAAGCAGGCCGACGCCGACAAGGCGCGCAAGGATCCCCTGACGATCGCGAGCCGCAACACCGGTGCCCACATTTTCGCCGGCGAATACTTTGCCGAGGAAGTGCGGCGCGACATCTTCGAGCGTTACGGCGAGAAGAAGCTCTACGAGGGCGGGCTCTCGGTCCGCACGACGCTCGACCCGAAGGTCCAGGTGATGGCCCGCAAGGCCATGGTCGCGGGCCTCGTGAGGTATGACCAGGAGCAGGGCTATCGCGGGCCCGTGTCCAAGCTCGACATTTCCGGCGACTGGGGATTCAAGCTTGCCGAGGTCAAATCGCTCTCCGACATTTCGCCGTGGCGGATGGCCGTGGTGCTGGAGACCAGCGACCAGTCCGCCCGCATCGGCTTTCAGCCGTCGCGCGAACTCGGCGGCGCGGTCAGCAAGGAACGCCAGACAGGTCTGATCACGCTCGACGGCGTCAGATGGGCGCGGGCCGCGACCGGCAATGGCCGCGGCAAGGTGCCGACGTCGGTCGCCCAGGTTCTGCAGCCGGGCGATGTGATCTATGCCGATCCGCTGTTCAAGGAAGGCAATCCGGTCGAAGGCCAGTATCGCCTCGAGCAGCTGCCTGAAGTGTCGGGGGCCATGGTCGCCATGGACCCGAACACCGGGCGCGTGCTCGCCATGGTGGGCGGCTTCTCGTTCGATCAGAGCCAGTTCAACCGGGCCACGCAGGCCTACCGGCAGCCGGGATCGTCATTCAAGCCGATCGTCTATTCGTCGGCGCTCGACAACGGCTACACGCCGTCGACCCAGGTCGTCGATGCCCCGATCGAGATCGACCAGGGGCAGGGCGGTCAGGTCTGGCGCCCAGACAATTTCTCCAACGGCAAATATCTCGGGCCCACGACCTTGCGCAACGCGCTTCGGCTGTCGCTGAACACCGTGACCGTGCGGCTGGCGCAGGACGTCGGCATGCCCTTGATCTCGGAATACGCCAAGCGGTTCGGCGTCTATGACGAGCTGCCGAATTATCTCTCCTACGCGCTCGGCGCGGGCGAAACGACGGCCATGCGCATGGTCACGGCCTATTCGATGATGGCCAATGGCGGCCGCCGGGTGAAGCCGACGCTGATCGACCGGATCCAGGATCGCTACGGCCATACGATCTTCAAGCATGATGCCCGCGAATGCCGCGGCTGCGACGCGCCGGACGGCTGGAAGAACCAGAATGAACCGCAACTGGTCGACCGCCGGGAGCAGGTGCTGGATTCGATGACGGCTTACCAGATCACCTCGATGCTCGAGGGCGTGGTGCAGGCCGGCACGGCGACCGTCCTCAAGGAGGTGGGCAAGCCGATCGCAGGCAAGACCGGCACCACCAACGAGGCCAAGGACGCCTGGTTCGTCGGCTTCTCGCCGGACCTCGCGGTGGCGATCTACATGGGCTACGACAAGCCGCGTCCGCTCGGCAAGGGCAATGCCGCGACGGGCGGTCATCTGGCTGCGCCGATTGCCAAGGACTTCATGAAGCTCGCACTGGCCGACAAGCCGGCGACGCCGTTCAAGATCCCGGCCGGCATCAAGCTGGTCCGCGTCGACGCCAAGACCGGCATGCGCGCGAGCCCCGGCGACGGCGGCCGTACGATCATGGAAGCCTTCAAGCCAGGCACGGCGCCGCCGGACAACTATTCGGTCATCGGCGTCGCCGACGCCGATGGACGTATGATGCCGTCGCAGAGCGGCGGCCAGCCTGATGCCGGCAGTTTCATCATTCGTCCGGGCACGGGCAGCCTCTATTAGGCGGGATTGACCGGCGAAACTCGCGCCGGCGCGGGGCAGGGCGATTGCGCTTTGCACCGCGCGCCGTTACATCCCTGCCAGACCTGATGCTGCGGCAGTTCGGCCGCAGCCCGAAGAGAGCGACATGCGCGCCGAAATCGAAAAAATCGTAGAAGAGATCAAGCAGTCTGTCGGGCTGCTGAGGAGGCATCTTTGACGTCGATGCATCGACGGCAAGGCTGGCGGAGCTGAACAAGCTCGCCGAAGATCCCAACCTCTGGAACGATCCCCAGAAAGCCCAGCGGCTGATGCAGGAGCGGACCTCGCTGGAGGATTCGCTGACCGGCATCGGCAAGGTCGAGCGCGAGCTCAACGACAACATCGAAATGATCGAACTCGGCGAGGCCGAGAATGATGCCGGTGTCGTGACCGAGGCCGAGAACGCCCTCAAGGCCCTGAAGAAGGACGTCGCGCGCCGCGAACTCGAAGCGCTGCTGTCGGGCGAGGCCGACAAGTTCGACACCTATCTCGAGGTTCATGCTGGCGCCGGCGGCACCGAGAGCCAGGACTGGGCGCAGATGCTGCTGCGCATGTACACGCGCTGGGCGGAGAACCACGGCTTCAAGATCGAATATCTCGAAGAGACCCAGGGCGAAGAAGCGGGCATCAAGTCGGCGACCATCCAGATCTCCGGCCACAACGCCTATGGCTGGCTGAAGACGGAAGCCGGCGTTCATCGCCTGGTACGCATTTCGCCATTCGATTCGAACGCGCGGCGGCACACCTCGTTCTCGTCGGTGCAGATCTTCCCGGTCGTCGACGACAGCATCAAGATCGATATCAAGGAATCCGACGTCCGCACCGACACGATGCGGTCCGGCGGCGCCGGCGGCCAGCACGTCAACAAGACCGAATCCGCGGTGCGGCTGACGCATATCCCGACCGGCGTCGCGGTGGTCTGCCAGGCCGGCCGGTCGCAGCATAAGAACCGCGCCCAGGCGTGGGACATGCTGCGCGCGCGCCTCTACGAGATCGAACTGAAGAAGCGCGAGGAGAAGGCGGCGGCTGACCAGGCGGCCAAGACCGAGATCGGCTGGGGTCACCAGATCCGCTCTTATGTGCTGCAGCCCTATCAGATGGTGAAGGACCTGCGCACGGGCGTGCAGACCTCCGACACGTCCGGCGTGCTCGACGGCGACCTCGACGAGTTCATGGCCGCCACCCTGGCGCAGCGCGCGTTCGGGACGACGCCGGGTGCCGCAATCGATGACGTGGATTGAGCGTGGCCCGCGTTGCCTTCATCGGGCTCGGGCGCATGGGCCATGGCATGGCCGGCCGCTATCTCGACGCCAGTCATTCCGTCGCCGTCTGGAATCGCAGCCGCAGCAAGGCTGAGGACCTGATCGCGCGTGGTGCGCGCTGGTCGACCTCGCCGGCCGACGCCGCCATCGATGCCGATGCGGTCGTCACCATGGTTGCCGATGACGACGCCTCGCGCGCGGTGTGGCTCGGCCCGGATGGGGCTGCCGCGACAATGCGTGTCGGCACGATCGCGATCGAGTGCTCGACCGTCTCGCACGATCATGCGTTGCGGCTGTCGCGCGAACTGAATGCGCGCGGCGTCACCTATCTCGATTGCCCTGTGACCGGGCTGCCGGACGCTGCCAGCAGCGGCAAGCTGACCTTGCTGGTCGGCGCCGACGCCGCCGATCTCGACCGCGCGCGGCCCTATCTGACCCCGATCGGCTCCACCATCCGTCATTTCGGTCCGGTCGGTACCGGCACCGTCTACAAGCTGATCAACAACCTGCTCGGCGCGATGCAGATCGCGGGTCTCGCCGAGGGATTGGCGATCGCAGAGCAGGCCGGGCTCGACATGAACCTCGTGCTGGAGGCGATCCAGAGCGGCGTCGCGGCGAGCCCGCAGGTGCTGAGGCACGCGCCGCGCATGATCGCGCGCGACTTTGCCGATGCAAGCTTCACCGCAGCGCTCCGCCACAAGGATGCGGCCTACGCCTTGCGCCTCGCCGAAGAGTTGCTCGGCGAGCGTCCCGTGATGGCCCAGGCCGCCGTCGATGCCTATGCCCGCGCCAAGGCGGCGCTGCCGGACGAGGACGAAGGCCGCATGATCGAGCTGGTCTCACGGCCGAAAGTCGCGCCCTGACGCTCGCGCCCGGGCCAACGGAAAGCGGGTGGATGGCGCGTCGCTCCGTGGTCATGGTGCCCGCGATCTAAGGGCAATTTGCAGTGATGACGTCCCCGAAGGACCAGCTGGATGCACAGGATTGGTGGCTGCTCGGCCTGCTGTCGCTGTTGTGGAGCGGGTCGTTCATTTTCAACGGCCTGGCTCTGAAGGACCTGCCGCCGCTGACGCTCGTGCTGCTGCGCATCGTGTTGGCTGCCGCGATTCTGCTGCCCATCCTGCGCCTGCGCGGGCTCGGCTTTCCCAAGGGAATGGCCGGTTGGGCTCCGTTCTTTGCTGTCGCGCTGTTCAACAATGTCGTGCCGTTCTGTCTGATCGTGATCGGTCAGACCTTCATCACCTCCGGTCTCGCCGCCGTCCTCAATGCCACCACACCGTTGTTCACGATCGTGGTGATGGCTGCGGCGGGAGAGGAGAGGCTGTCCGCACGGCGGGTCGCCGGTCTGATCGTCGGCCTGATCGGGGTCGTGATGCTGCGGGGCGGGCCGGGGCTCGACGGCTTCGGAGGCGGCACCGGCCTCCTGTTCGGCCTCGGTGCGTCGCTGAGCTATGGCATTGCGGCGCTGCTGGTGCGCCGTCATCTCGCCCATTCGCCACCACTGGCGACCGCCACGTTCCAACTGTCGGCGTCGAGCGTGATGATGCTCGTCATCGCCTGCGCCATCGAGCAGCCCTGGCGTCTGCCGGTCCCCGGATTGCAGACGTGGCTTGCTGTCATCGGTCTTGCGGCGCTCTCGACGGCCTTCGCCTACATCGTCTTCTTTCAGGTGTTGCGCCGATCCGGCGCGACCAACGTGACGCTGGTGACGTTGCTGATCCCGTTGACGACGATCGTGCTCGGCTCGCTCGTGCTCGGCGAAAGCGTCTCGTTGCGGGAGATCGGCGGCGCGCTCGTGATCGGGAGTGCGCTGCTGGTGATCGATGGGCGCGTCTTCAATCTGCTGCGTCTGTCTCCGCGAACCTCCTGACCATCGCGATCACTTCGTGCCGAACATCCGGTCGCCGGCGTCGCCGAGGCCGGGCACGATGTAGGCGTGGTCGTTGAGCCTCTCGTCGATCGCCGCGGTCCAGATCGGAATGTCCGGATGCTCCTTCTCGAACTGCGCGATGCCTTCCGGCGCCGCCAGCAGGCAGACGAAGCGGATGTCGCGGGCGCCGCGCGCCTTCAGCAGCTCGGCCGCGGCGCAGGCCGAATTGCCGGTTGCCAGCATCGGATCCATCAGGATCACGGTGCGGTCGGTCAGGTCCTGCGGCGCCTTGAAGTAGTACTCGACGGCCTGGAGCGTGGTGGGATCGCGGTACAGGCCGATATGGGCGATGCGGGCCGACGGCATCAAGGCCAGCATGCCGTCGAGAAAGCCGACCCCGGCGCGCAGGATCGGCGCCAAGGTCAGCTTCTTGCCAGCGATCTTCGGTGCCTTCATCGGCGCGATCGGGGTTTCGATGTCGACCAATTCGATCGGCAGGTCGCGCGTGACCTCGTAGGCCAGCAGCATGCCGATCTCGTTTAACAGCTCGCGAAACCCCTTGGTCGAGCGGTCGCGCTCGCGCATCAGGGTGAGCTTGTGCTGGACCAGCGGATGATCGACGACGTGAACGCGGCTGCTTGTCATGGCCCTGGTCTAGCCGACTTGGAGGTTTCGTTCCAGATGGGTCGCGGAAGCGCGTGCGTCACGGTAGCACCTCGCGGCGGTCGGCGAGCATGGCCTCGGCCTGGTTCCGGCGCTCTGACAGCAGCCCGGCGCTGGCGTCCTGGATCAGGTTCAGCAGCACCTGCGCATCGCTGAGCCGTGGCACCGTCACATAGTCCGCGCCGGCGTCGTAGAGGTCGTTGACGTCGGCGAGCAGGTCGGCGGTGGCTACGATCTTGGCCGTGGCGTTGATGCTGCGGACGTGCCGCACCAGCTTCTCGTTGTTGGCGCCCTTGAGCAGTGAATCCGGGATGCTCAGGATGATCAGCTCGGCCTGGCCGACCCCGGCATGGACCAGCGTGTCGACGTTGCTGATGTCGCCATAGGTCACCTGGATGCCGCGATCGGACAAGGTGCGAAACACGACGGGGTTGAAATCGACCACGCCGATCTGCTCCAGCAGCGCCGGCTGGTTGCGCTCGATCTCGCTGAGC
Organism: Bradyrhizobium oligotrophicum; assembly: GCF_051168495.1. Classification (GTDB taxonomy): domain Bacteria; phylum Pseudomonadota; class Alphaproteobacteria; order Rhizobiales; family Xanthobacteraceae; genus Bradyrhizobium; species Bradyrhizobium oligotrophicum_A. The sequence goes on from NZ_JBNPVB010000013.1 coordinate 63,340, forward strand.
AGGGCGCTTGCCGTGCGGAAGAATCCGAGCAGCACGATCGGCCGTGCGGCGCCGTGGCCGCCTTCGTGGCCCGCCTCGCCGTCCTTGGCGTCATCGAGGTCACGCAAGCCCACGCGCTTGAGCAGCGGGATGGCCCGGCGCGCGATCGGATCGGAGCGCACGATGACGAAGGTCGAGAGCACCGCGAGCAGCACGAAGGCGAACGAGGCCGCGCTCGACGTGCCCGCCTTGAGATGACCGGCGGCGGCGCCGGTCTGGATCACCACCAGTGAGAACTCGCTGATCTGGGCGAGATTGAGCGCGGGCAGGAGGCTCGCGCGCAGGCCCTGCCGCATCATGTAGAGCGGGGTGAAGGTGGTGACGAGGCGACTCGCCACCGTGAACAGCGCGATCACCAGCGCCAGCCCGACCACCGACGTCGTCGGAATCGGGATGGTCATGCCGAGCGCGACGAAGAACAGGGTGATGAAGAAATCGCGCAAGGTCGTGACCTTGGCGGTGACGTCGAGCGCGTAGGGGAAGGTCGACAGCGAGACGCCGGCGACCAGCGAGCCCATCTCGCGCGACAGATGCAGCCTTTCTGCGATCTCGCCGATCAGGAAACACCAGGCCAGCGCGCCCAGCAGAATCAGCTCCGGCGTGCGCGCGATGCGGTGGAAGACCGGCGGCAGCACGTAGCGGCTGAGGAGGAGGGCGATCGCCACCAGCGCGCCGGCACGGGCGAACGACAGCACGATCACGCTGACATGGAGGTCGTCGAGGCTCGGCTGCACCGCCAGGAACAGGATCGCGAACACGTCCTGCAGCACGAGAACGCCGAGGGTGATCCGGCCGGGCAGGGTGTCGAGCTCGCGCTTTTCGTACAGCACCTTGACGATGATGACGGTCGATGACAGCGCGCAGGCGACGCAGAGATAGAGCGCGTCGTAGCTCTCGGCGCCCATCCGCATGCCGATCGCGACGAAAAACAGGATGCCGAGCGCAGCACCCCCGAGCAGCTGGACGCCGCCGGCGATGAGGATCACCGGGCCGGCGCGGATGATCTTCTTCAGGTCGATCTCGAGCCCGATCATGAACAGCATGAAGATCAGGCCGAGTTCCGAAATCACCGAGATCGATTCCTGGGACTTGACCCAGCCGGTGCCGAACGGGCCAATGGCGAAGCCCGCGACCAGATATGCGAGAATCGAGGGCTGGCGCCATCTGTGCGCCGCAAGTCCAAGCACCCACGCAAACAGGATGCAGAGCGTGATATCGCCGATCAGTTCATGCATGAAGCAACCCCCGGGGCGGCAACTTATGTCGCGCCGCCGCGCAAGGAAACCCGGAATCTGTCGCATCTGGGCCGCGATGCTCGCGCTGCTGCTCGCGGGCGGTGGTGCCGCGGACGGAGCGCTCGCCGCCGACGGCCTCACCACGACCTTCGCGGCGTCGCTGATGCCGGTTCCGGCTGATGCCGCCACGGTCTCGGGCGCGGTCTATGTCCCGGTCTATTCCAGCGTCGCGATGACGCCCGGCAGGATCCAGGCCGATTTCTCGGTGACGCTCAGCATTCACAACGCCTCCGAGCAGCGGCCGCTGATCATCCGGCGGATCAACTACTACGACACGGCCGGCGCGCTGGTGGAGGCCCATCTGCGCGAGCCGGTGGCGCTGAAGCCGTTCGCCACGATCGAGATCTTCGTGCCCACCAAGGACGTTCGCGGCGGCACCGGCGCCAATTTCGTCATCGACTGGGCGGCGACCGGCGAGATCGCCGAGCCCGTGGTCGAGGCGCTGATGGTCGGCGGCATCGGCGCCGGCCATTACGCCTTCATCAGCCAGGGCCGCCCGATCAGGCCGGGCGGCCGGTAGGCGGCCTCGGTTCAGGCCACCCGCACGTTGCTCAGGAACCGGTTGACCTCCTGCCGCAGCCGGTCGCTCTCGTGCGACAGCGACTGCGCCGCCGACAGCACGCCGCCGGACGCCGATCCGGTCTGCGTGGCGCCGCGCTGGACGTCGACGATGGTGCTGTTGACTTCGGACGTGCCGCGCGAGGCCTCCTGGATGTTGCGCGAGATCTCCTGCGTCGCCGCGCCCTGCTGCTCGACGGCGGCCGCAATGGTCGAGGAGATCTCCGACAGGCGTTCGATCGTCGTGCTGATGTCCTTGATCGCCGTCACCGATTCCTGGGTGGCCGCCTGGATGCCCGAGATCTGCTGGGCGATCTCGCCGGTCGCCTTCGATGTCTGCTCGGCCAGCGCCTTGACCTCGGAGGCCACCACCGCAAAGCCGCGGCCGGCGTCGCCGGCGCGCGCCGCCTCGATGGTGGCGTTGAGCGCGAGCAGATTGGTCTGGCCGGCGATGGTGTTGATCAGCTCGACCACGTCGCCGATCCGCGCCGCCGCCTTCGACAGCTCGTTGACGCGGTCATTGGTGATGCGGGCCTGATCGACGGCGCCGGTGGCGATCCGCGCCGATTCCTGCACCTGCCGGCTGATCTCGGTCACCGACGAGGTCAGCTCCTCGGTGGCCGAGGCGACCGATTGCACGTTCGTCGAGGCCTGCTCGGACGCCGCGGCGACGGTCGTGGCCAGTTCCTGGGAACGGGTCGCGGTCGACGACAGCGTGCCGGCGGACGTCTCGAGCTGCGACGAGGCCGTCGAGACCGTCTGCACGATGCCGCCGATGGCGCCTTCGAACTCGTTGGCGAGCTTGTCCATCTCGGCTTTGCGCTTGGCCTCGGCGGAGCGCTGCACCGCCTTGACCTCCTCGCTGTTGAAGCGGACGATGGACTGCACGGTCTGCAGGTTGCGCAGCGCCTCGCCGATCTCGTCGTCGCTCTCGACCGGGATGCGGTTGTCGAGCTTGTTCTGGACGATGTTGCTCATCGCCTCGTTGAGGATCTTCATCGGCCGCAGCACCGCGCGGATGCTCTGCACGCTCAACAGGGCGCCGATTCCGAGACCGGCCAGCATCAGCGCCGAGACGAGTGCGAGCATGACGTGGTACCGGCTGTCGGCTTCCTCATAGAGCGCCTTGGCTTCCTTGACCTGGATGGCGACGAGCTTGTCGAGTTCGTGCTTCGCGGCCTCGAACAGATCGTGCCCCTTGTTGGCGATATGCTGGCTGGCCTCGTCATATTTGTGCTGCTGAAGCAGGGCCAGCGCCGGCTTGATGCCCTCCTCGAGATAGGTCTTGCGCTTGATCGCGTAGGCATCGGCGACGCTCCGCTCCGCCGGGGTCAGCTCGCCCGCCATGTAGTCGGCCCAGAGCTTCGTGATCCTGGCACTGTTCTCGTCGATCAGGGGGCCGATGCCGTCGATCGATTTTCCGGCCCTGCCGTTTGCGGCCGCGGACTGTTGCGACGACATGTTCTGCAGGTTGCGGTCGTTGATCTCGAACAGTTGGGAGAGAGGAATCGTGCGTTCCTCGTACATCGACCTCATGCCGATGTTGCTGGTGCGGGTCGATAGCAGGCCCGCCGCGCCGATGATCAGGATGAACAGGCTCAGCGCCGCGGCCAGCGTGGTCAGGCGCGCCTTCACGGTGCCGTTGAAGAACGACAGCCTGTCGAACGCCGAGCGGCGGCGGATGACGCCGGCGCTGATCGCATAGCCCTGTGCCTTGCCCTGGTTGAGCAGGTCATAAACCTTCTCGGCCTCGGCGCGCTGGTCGGCCGGAAGCTTGGTGCGGATCGACGTGTAGCCGGTGATCTGGCCGTTCTCGACGATCGCGGATGCGGTTGCGAGAACCCAGTAGAAGTCGCCGTTCTTGCGGCGGTTCTTGACCGCGCCCGCCCACGGCTTGCCCTCCTTCAAAGTATCCCAGAGGTTGGCGAAGGCCGCCGGCGGCATGTCGGGATGGCGGATGATGTTGTGCGGCTGGCCCATGAGTTCGTCGGGCGTGAAGCCTGCGGCGTCGACGAACTGCTGATTGAAATAGGTCAGCTTGCCCTTGAGGTCGGTGCGGGAGACGATCAGCGTCTCGTCGGTGATCGGGTATTCGTTGTTCGTAACGGGCAGGTTCTTGCGCACGAGCGATCTCCAATTCTCTCAGGCTGCATGCGGGCGTTGAATGCGGAGCCGCGAGCCTGCGCCTAGAGGGCCGGGACTAGCTAAATGTTGCGTAAAAACTGCGCACCGTAGGACTACGTGTTGTGCATCGCGGGATCGCGAGAGATCGTCGCCGAAGGGGCATCTAAGCTTTTGGGCCGACATGCAGAAACACGTCCCGCGGTGCGCCTTCGCACCCGGGCTTTTTCGGCAGCGCACCCTCGCAGCGAGGGCGCAGGGAATGCCGGGTGAAGGCCTCACCCATGGCCCGCCTGCAACAAGAAAAGCAGGCGGCAGTCACCACAGGTTCAGCCGATCGACCCGGCATTCCCCGCGCGATGGGTTACGTCTTATACGCGATCTCCCCGGGGACCGGGCTGTCTTGCCCCCGTCATTCGTGCGACGTCATCGACACGAACTTGGCGCCAGCGTCGGGGCGCCAGGACCACGCGACTTCGACGTCCGCGTCGACGCCGGTCGTCCACCTGCGCCTCCACGTCCACCGCATCCCACCCCGACGTCCGTGACGACGCGTACGCCCCTCTGGCGAGGCAGGACGACGCGGATCATACACGAATTCCGAAAAAGCGAAAGAGAAAAGTTTGGCGGCGCGGTCTGCGATTGGCGGGCGCTCGATCACCGGAGCGTCACCACCGCCTTGGAGGCAGCAGGAGATTGACCATGCGACACATCGCGCTCGCGATCATCCCTTGTGTCGTGGGGGACGTCGGAAACGACAGCAAGGTGTTCCGCGTGAGCTATCATGCCAATCACTCTCGCGCGCTCCGACAACGGCACATCTTCGGGCGGAGCGTGGCCGATGACCCGCAGCCAAGTCTGTCACACCTTACACCACCCCTGCATGGGCCAAGAAATCCCACAAGCCGTTGCGCTGAGTTCTGGTCGGATTGCGTCGTGCCGCAGCGCCGCGAGGAGTCGAGGTGCAGACATGGGCCGAGGACGCGAGAGAGCCGCTCACGACAGCGGAATGCAGGTTCGACAGCCGTGGCGAGCGGCTGCACGGCACGTCGCGAAAACGCTTTGCGTAACCGCGGGCGGGCGGCTGCCCCGCGTGATGGCGTTTCCTCGGGCAGGGTGATATCACCAAGGCCTGCGATCGTACTGACGGAGCCGTCGCCTCCGGGCCCGCGACGACCAAGGACAGACTGCGCATGACCACCGTGAGCGGCAAGCGACTGTTTTGGGCGGGTGGTGCGTCGGCGGGGCTGGCGCTTGTCGGTCTGTCGATCGTCCTTTTCGCCGGCATCGATCTCGATGCGGTGATTTTCAAGCGCGGACAGCCGATGGCCGGCACGAGTGGCGCTGGCGGACCGGGCGCAACGCTTGGCGGTAGTCAGGCAGGGGCCGCGCCGGCGCAGGCGACGTCCGACACGGGCAATTCGAATCAGGCCGCGGGCGCGCTCGCGAGCGCGCAGCAGCAGGCCAGCAGTCTGGCTGCGCTGCTGGCGCCGGTCACGCCGCCGGCTCCGGACAGCGACGGGCCGTCGTTCGACGTCGTCAACGTCGATCCCTCGGGCGAGACCGTCGTTGCGGGCCGGGCGGCGCCGGGCGCCACGGTCGAATTGCTGCGCAATGGCGAGCCGCATGACCGTGTCGTGGCCGATGCATCGGGACAGTTCGCCATGGTCCCGCGCAAGCTGCCGGCCGGCGCCTCCGACTTGACCCTGCGGGCGCGGCAGCCGGATGGCCGCGAGGCGACCTCGAAGCAGAGCGTGGCCGTCGTGGTCGAGGCCGGCAAGCGGCCGCCGACCGTCGCCTTGCTGGCGCCGGACCAGCCGACACGCGTGCTGTCGAAGCCCGGTGCGTCGTCGCCGCAGGCCGTCGCCATTGACGCGGTCGACATCGAGCCAAACCGGACGCTGCGGATCAGCGGCCGTGCGCGGCCCGGCGCGGCGGTGCGGATCTATCTCAACGACCGCCTCGTCGGCTCGGCCATGGCCGCCGCCGATGGCCGTCTCACTGCGACGCTCAAGGATATCGCCTGGTCTGCCAAGGACCGGCTGCGGCTCGATGAGGTCGATGCGGCCGGCGCCGTTCTGGCCCGCGCCGAGGTGCCGTTGAATGGTCCCGACGATGCGGCGACGGCGTCGATTGCGACAGGCGCGGCAACGGCCGGGCAGGGGACAGGCCAAGGGACCGGTGCTGCCGCCCCGCGCACGCAGATCGCGTCGGCGTCGGGCGCCGACCTGAAGGAGATGGGCACGCCGCCGGTCCGCGCCGGCGCCAAGACCATCACCGTCTCGCGCGGCGACAGCCTGTGGCACATCAGCCGCCGCCTGCTCGGCGGCGGCACGCGCTATGCCGTGATCTACAAGGCCAACAGGGAGCAGATCCGCAGCCCGGATCTGATCTATCCGGGGCAGGTGTTCGTGCTGCCGGCGAAGAGATAGGTCGTAGCTTCGGCGGGTTGATGGAAGACGTTCGGGAGACTGTCCGGGCTTCGACGAGATGCACTTCGGACGAGGGCCGGTGTTTGTCGTGTCGGCCGTGATTTTGTACGGCTCTCGATGTCGGCACCTCAGAGCAATCGAGATCTGTATCGCCGCAAAATTTCGCGACGGGCCAACAATGCGCCGCTCGTCTGAGTCCGCGAATGTCGCCTAAGGGCGAATTGCGGACATGACCGGGCGGTCAGATTGCGTCGTGAAGGGTAGATCGGCTGTGCCATCAGTTTGCTGGCCAGCGCTGCCCCTGACCCTTGACTGACCTGGGCTTACCGGCCCGACGCCCAGAAATCCCATGACTTGGTGCGCCCCCACTCAAGCCCAAACGTTACGCAAATGTCGGCCATCGACACCTAACCCTTTGGTTGATATAGATAAGATGCGAGCATTCGCCGAAGAGTGTTCTGCGGTGCATCCAAGGGCTGTCGAAAGTCCATGACGGGCGTAAGTGGGTGCTCATGACTGAGCGGGTGTCTGGGTATTTTCGACGCATCCGAGTTGTGCGATAGTCAAGCACGAACACGGAGACTCAAATGCTTACCATCGAAGATATCCGTGCTAAGCGGCTAGCTGAATTGCGCGACCTTGAGGAAAAGTACGCGAACGCTCTGCACATACGTTCTACGGGCACGATGTATTGGCGTGGAAACGGTGTTAGTGGCCCGCCAATGGACGGCAAGCGGTCGCTCTTGGCGCACTATGAGCGGTTGATCAGAGAACAACGCGTCATACTGCAACACCTGGACCAGATGCACTAAGGCGGCCTATTGGTCGGGCTTTGGGTGCACGTTGGAGCAGCCTTGATAAAAGGAGCAATGCGCCATCTCATGACGACCGCGCTGTTGATCGGCACGTCAAACACGGCGCTCGCTGCGCAGACTGCGAACGACAAAGCCGTGACCGAATGCGCCGCTAAGGCCAAGCAAGAGTCCAACCAAGCCAATTTAGAGCGCTACAAACAGCAAGGTCTAGACCTGTCGATCGCTGGCGTTTTAGCCACACGGCGTGCGACGGAGGGCTATTGCGCGCGTTTCGTCATAGAATGCCTCAAGCTGCCCGAGATTGCACAGGGCGGGGCATTCCAAAATTGTTTAGACGACGAAGATGAAGACAGGCTCAACGATGCTAAGAGCCTTCGCCGTAAACTCTAGTACCCGGAATCATAGGGAAGTGATACGGCGCCCCTTGAAGGGGCGCTGACGTACCTTTTTCTTCGTCCATACGAAGGGTTCGGCGCTGTCGTTGTAGGCTTTGATATAGGCATCGATGTGCTGTTCAAGTTGCTTGAGACTTGTGAATGAGGCGCCGCTTAACGATTGTCCTTGCAGGATCGAGAACCAGACCTCGACCTGATTAAGCCAGGACGCGCTAGTGGGCGTGAAATGGAATTTCACGTTGGGATGCGCCTTGAGCCATTCGTCGTTGTTCGTATGGGTGCTGAGGTTGTCGAGGACGACGTGAAGCTGGCGGTTCGGGAACGATTTGGTCACGCGATCCATGAACTCGAGAAACTCAACCCGGCGACGTCGTTTCGAATGCGTCGCGAGGACCTTCCCGGTAGCGACTTCCAGCGCTGCGAACAGCGTGGTCGTGCCGTGGCGCTTGTAGTCGTGGCTTTGCCCGGTCAGGGATCTGCCGTTGGGAAGTTTCAGGTAGCCTTGCGCTCGTTCCAAGGCCTGGATCGACGGTTTTTCGTCCACGCAGAGAACGATCGCCTTTTTTGGCGGAGCCACGTAGAGGCCGACCACATCGGCGGCTTTGGCCGCAAACCGGGGATCGTCACTCTCGCACCAGGACTTGCGAGCAGCGAGATCAATCTTGCTGCTGCGCAAGAACCGCCAGACATATTGTACATCGACATCGCCAAGTTCCCGCGCCAGCAGGGGACCAGTCCAGCGCGCGTACCCGGCGGGCGGCGACTTATCGAGCAACTTCAAAATCCCCTTGTCGGTGTCCGTCGTGTAGGTCGGCTGCTTGCCCGGCAGCGGCTTGCTTTGCAGACCGGCAAGGCCATGATCCGCATAGCGATGCCGCCAAAGGCTGACGATCCGCGGCTGGACCCCAACCTCCTTGGCGATCGATCGGGTGCTGCACCCGGCCGCTGCCAGGAGAACGATCTTTGCCCGCCTCAAACCGCGCTGCAGCGTCACCGGCGAGCGGCAACGTTCCTCGAGTGCCAGGCGATCTTTCCGCGACAGGCGGACTTCTCTTGCTTCGGGTATCATCCCGATGTTGAATCATGACTCACTTCTCAAGGAAAGTGGGTACTAGGTGCGCTCATTACTGACAGCAAGCTCTAAAAGAGAGAGGTTGCGCGCATGAACAAGAACAAGATCGATAGTTTTCTAAAAGAAGTAGCAGAAGAAAACGCCATGAAGCGGTTTTCGGCCATTGGCGCCATGTTTGCGCGCCCCGGTCATAAGGCAGCTGCTTTCCTACTCTCGAATTTTGTGCGGCTTGAGACTGCAACAGATCAAATCCTCGTTTCGGCCGGCCGTGACCTTGCTCTCTCTATCATTTCGGAAGTTTTCAATAGTGAGAACAAAAATGCGCTCACTAAGGAGAGCTATACACTCAAAGACCCAGCGGTTTTTGATATTCCGACTGCCACATTCGCTGTTCTCGTGGTCCATTCCGCTCTGGGGTATGCGGGAGGATCATACTTGGTCTTCGTTACGCTTAAGGCAGTGTCAGAGACCTCTACGCACGTTCTTCTTGAAGGCTATGCTAGAGGTTTGGGAAACAAGTTGGCAGCTTACGTCGTAAAGCGCACTCGCGAACAAATTAGCGCGTGCTTTCATTGATGCAGCTGCGGCGAGTCGCTGCCGCGTTCTGCACCACCAGCCGACCGAGCACAGCCGCCCTTGACCGAAAGCCCGCGTCCGCAATGGGCTGATCGTGCCGTCGCGACCGTATGGCAGCGGGCGAGAATAGAGGTGAAGACCATGGGATACCAATATTCGATCGCGCAGTGCAATGTGCCACCAGAACGGCGGCCCAAGCTGGAAGCATTTCGAGCAAAGCGGGCCTCATGGATCGAATGGATCGATGACGACGAGCATCATGCAATTTGGACAACCATATCGGCGATGGTTTGGACGGATGTTTCATTCCGCACGATGGCTAAGCTTGCGACCGACAATGGAAACAGCTGTCTGAGTAACTCACTGATCGCAGAAGCCCTTATCAACGGACACGTCGCGACACAGGTTCTCGGCATTCGTCGGCTGATGGATAACAGTGGTTCTGGCGTCATGTCTTTGCGCCGCTTGGTAAAGGACGTTCGCAGCAATTTCGACCTATTCACCCGCGAAAACTATGTTTGCCATGACGGGCTGCCATTCGATTACGAAGCCGCGCAAACGAAGGCAATGATGGCGCAGGCGGGGCCCGGTCCTATGTGGTTGCCGACGACCGGCCCCGAAGCGTACGGCACCTCCCAGATGATGCACGAGCAATTTGACCGACTGTCAGGGACCGATCCCACCGTGCGAAGCCGCGAGGATCGTCTTCCAATAGCGCTCATCAAAACCGTAGAATGCTGGCTGGATCAAAGCGGTGCTGACGATCTCGCAAAGTGGAGCCATGCCTATCTCGCCCACGCAGGCACGCCGCAACGCCGGGAAGGCATAGCAGGCCTCATGGTTACCACGAACAAAATTACAGACGCGATCCGTGAACTGGCGCGCGCGACCGAGGCGGTATCAGCTGAAATCCTGCTTGCGAGTGGCAGGCTCAACAGCCTCATGCCAACAGCCCAGTTCGATCAGTTCGAGAATCTGGACAAACCCGCCATGTCCGCTAGCGGCTTGGGTGAGGCTCACCGGTTGTGGACATCATTGAGCCATGAACGCGATGGCTATCTTGAAGGCATCAGGGAAGACCTGCTGCGTGCGGCCAAGCCAGGGAAGGCTCCGCTATGAAATATCCCGTCAGGTGGTTCAGCAACTGACCAACGTCCGTAATGGGCTGAATGCCGACGTTGGTAGCTCGGTCGTAAGAAGCCGACGATGGAATCGATGGACCCGCGGGCGCCCTCCAGGAGGACTACCCGAGCATCTCCTCCGCCATCTCCCCCAGCCGCTCCACGCTCCGCTCGATCCGGGCGCTCCATTCGGTGCTGCAGCTCAGGCGCAGGCAGTTGCGATAGCCGCCACTGGCGGTGAACAGGCTGCCGGGGACGAAGCAGATGCGTTCGCGGATGGCTCTGACGTAGAGCGCATCGGCGTCGAAGCCGCGCGGCAGTTCGAGCCACAGCGCGAAGCCGCCCTTCGGGTCGGTCATCCGTGTCGCCTTGGGAAAACTGCGGTCGACGGTGCGGCGCATGCGGTCGACATTGTCGGCGAACGCTTGTCGGATGCGCCGCAGGTGGGCGTCGTAGCCGCCGGATGTCAGGAAATCGGCCATCGCCTTCTGCGGCAGCGCCGCGCCGCTCAGCGACAGCGCGAATTTTGCGGCGAGGATCTGATCGTGACGGCGGTTGGCGGCGAGCCAGCCGATGCGGTAGCCGGGCGCGATGGTCTTCGAGAACGAACTGCACAGGATGATGTCGGCCTTGGGACTGATCGCGGCGAATGGGCGCGGCCGGTCCGCGCCAAAACTGATGTCGCCGTAGATGTCGTCCTCGATCAGCGGCACGCCGTGGCGCGTCAGCACCCTTGTGATCTCGGCCTTGCGCGCATCGCTGGTGCGCGTGCCCAGCGGATTGTTGAAGCTCGACGCGAGCAGGCAGGCGGCCACGCGGCGGGCGCCGAGCGCCTTGTCGAGCGCCGTGACGTCGACGCCGCTGGCCGGGTCGGTCGGCAGTTCGAGTGCGCGCAGGCCGCGGGCTTCCAGCACCTGCAGCAGGCCGAAATAGGTCGGGGATTCGATCGCGACCGTGTCGCCGGGCCTTGTGGTGACGCTGAGCGCGATGTTCAGCGCCTCGGTGCAGCCATTGGTGATCAGGATGCCGTCGGGCGGCACCGCATGGCCGAGCCGCAACGCGCGCGCGGAGATCTGGCCGCGCAGCTCGGCATCGCCATGCGGATCGGCGTAGATGTTGTAGTTGCGGCCATGGACGCGGGCGCAGCGGGCGAGATGACGGTCGAGGCGTTCGGCTGCCAGCAGGCTTGTACTCGGGATCGTGCAGCCCAGCGGCGCGTAGGACGGGTCGCTGGCATAGGCGAGCACGCTGAACACCGGATTGGAAATCGAGACCTGCGTCGCGCGCTGTGGCGGCTGCGAGGGCGCCGGCAAGGCGCGGTCCTGGTGCGTCCGGGGCGTGACGTAGAAGCCGGATTTCGGCCGGGCTTCGAGCGCGCCGCGATCCTCCAGCAGCCGATAGGCCTGCAGCGCCGTCGTCAGGCTGCCCCCATGCTGGGCGGCGAAGGCGCGCACCGACGGCGCGCGCATGCCGACGCGGAGAACGCCGCTCTCGATGAGAGTCTCGATCTGCGCCGCCAGGGTTTCGTAGAGCGGCGGGTCTGGCGTGCGCTGGTCCATACAGCCCATCCAACAGCAAATCTGTTCTGGTGACAATTGAGTTCGTCTGTATCTGTCATTCGCGCCGCTGGCGGCGTTAGCGTGTGGGCGAGCTCAGTCGAGGAGTTGCCATGCCCCACGTCCCCAGCCGTTTCCCGCACAACGACATCATGAGCTTGACGTCGCAGCACGTGCGTTACGACCTTGCCGAGAGTGTCGGTCCCGATCTCAGGCTGGGCACGCTGTTCGCGGACGGCCTCGGCAACGCGCTGGACGAACTCGCGCTGGCCTACGGTCCGACCGTGGGCCATGTCGCGTTGCGCGAGCTGATCGCCGCGCGTCATGGTGTCGACGCTGACGACGTGATCACGACCGCCGGCAGCATGCAGGCGCTGTTTCTGTTGGCCTTCATCCTGAGCGAGCCGGGCGCCGAGGCGGTGATCGGACGTCCGTGCTTTCCGAATGCGCGCAACGTGCTCGACGCGGTGCGCATGAGCCTCGTCGAACTGCCGATGCGGTTCGAGGACGGCTATCGTCTCGATGTCGACCGGCTCGGCTCATTGCTGAGCCCGCGCACCCGGCTGGTCAGCCTCGCGTCTCCGCAGAACCCGTCCGGCGTCGCGCTGTCCGACAGCGAGGTGCGTGACGTGCTCGCGACGATGGATCGGATCTGTCCCGACGCGGTCCTGCTCGTCGACGAGACCTACCGCGAGGCCGTGTATGGCGACGCGCAGGTGCGTGCCAGCCTGGTCGGGCGCGATCGCCGCGTCGTCAGTTGTGCGTCGTTCTCCAAATGCCATGGCGCGCCGGGAATCCGCACCGGCTGGGTGATCACACAGGACAGTGCGCTGCGCGCGCAGCTCGAACTGGCCAAGTTCAACACGACGATCTCGAATTCGGTCGTCGACGAGGCCATTGCGCTGCGCATCCTGCGCGATCTCGATCGCATCATGGGCGAACGCCGCCGCCATCTCGCGGCGGGGCTTGAGCGCGTCGCGGCCTTCGTCGAGGCGCATGCCGGCATGATCGACTGGATCAGGCCGGATGCCGGCGCGCTGTGCTGCGTCAGGCTCCGGCGCGAGGTGTTCGACGACGCCGGGGTGGCGCGCTTCCATCATGAGCTCGCGCTGCGCGAGACCCGCCTCGGTCCGGGCCCCTGGTTCGGCGACGAGGCGCGCGTGTGCCGTCTCGGCTTCGGCGTGCTCGCGCTGCCGGACCTCGACGAGGCGCTGCAGCGGGTATCGGAGACGCTGAAGGCGATCGCGGGGGCAGGGCAGTGATCCGTCCCGGCTGAACCGCTGCTGTCGGCGCTCTGGAGGTCTTCTGTGCGTGCGGCCTTTCGCGGTCGACGGATTGCGCTACGATGAGCGTCGCGTCCCTTCACGAGGTTCCCATGCACGATCTCACCCGCTGCGTTCAGCATCCCGCAGTGTCCCATGACGGCTTCAAGTCGCTCGCTGTTCCGACCCATCGCGCCTCGACCATCGTCTACGACGATCCGCAAGATTTCGCACGCCGTGCCGCGCGCGGCCTCGACGGCTATACCTACGGCCTGCACGGCACGCCGACGACGCGCACCTTGGAGGCGCAGCTGACGGCGCTGCATGGCGGCGAGCGCACGGTGCTGGTGCCGTCCGGGCAGGCCGCGGTGGCGATCACGATGCTCGCTGTGCTCAAGCCCGGGAACAAGGTGCTGATCCCGGATCATGTCTATCCGCCGGTGCGCAGCCTGTGCACGGGCTATCTCGCCTCGCGGGGCATCGCGTTTCAGGTCTATGATCCCCTGATCGGCGCCGGCATCGCCGATCTCATCGATGCCAGCACGAAGCTGATCTGGATGGAGTCGCCGGGCTCGGGCACGATGGAGGTGCAGGACGTGCCGGCGATCGCGCGTGCTGCGCGGGCACGGGGCGTGCTGACCGGTTGCGACAACACCTGGGCCAGCCCGCTGCTGTTCAAGCCGCTGGCGCATGGCGTCGACTTCGCGGTGGAGGCGCTGACCAAATATGTCGGCGGCCATTCCGACCTGCTGCTCGGCTCGATCACGGTCAAGGATCTGGCCTTGCGCAAGGCGCTCAAGGAGGTGCTGGGCGTGCTCGGCATCGGCGTCTCGCCGGACGAGGCGGCACTGGCGCTGCGCGGCCTCGAGACCATGGGCGTGCGCATGGCGCATTCCGGCCGCGTCGCATTGGAGTTCGCGGAGCGGCTGCAGACCGCGCCGGCGGTCGCGCGCGTGCTGCATCCGGCGCTGCCGTCCTGTCCGGGCCATGAGCTGTTCGTGCGCGACTTCAAGGGCGCGAGCACCGTGTTCAGCCTCGTCATCAGGCCGGAGTTCACGGCGCGGATCACTCCGGCGCTCGGGCAGCTCAGGCTGTTCGCGATCGGCGCCTCCTGGGGCGGCACCCACAGCCTGATCGCGCCAATGGACGTCATGGCGGACCGCACGATCCGGCCGTGGAATGCGGCGGAGGGATTGGTGCGGCTCAGCATTGGCCTGGAAGAGCCCGGCGAACTCTGGGAGGATCTGTCGCGCTTTCTCGATGCGCTGGTCGCTGCGTAAGCATCGACCGAACGTGACGAGCCCGCAGCTTTGCACCGCGGGCTCGTCGATGTCGCGTCAGAAGCTGACGCTCAGCCGCGCGTTCAGCGAGCGCCCCGGGCCCTTGACGGAATAGCCGTAGGCGGCCGACGAGCCCATCATCGACACCACCTGGTAGTCGACCAGATCGGCGCCGCCGAGCGGCAGGTCGTAGGTCTGGTTGAACAGGTTGTCGACGCCGAGATCGAGCCGCACGTGCTGCCATTCATAGCCGGTGCGCAGGTTGACCAGCGCGTAGGACGCCGTGGTCAGCTCGTTGCGGACCTGGCTCACGACAGTCTTCGATCCGACGAGCTGCAGCTCGACCGAATTGGTCCAGCCGCCGAGATGATGGTCGAGCGCGAGCTTCGCGTTGATCGGCATCATGTGATAGAGGTCGACGCCGTCGGTGCGGCGGCCCCTGACATAGCCGATCAGGCCGCGGATCTGGCCGTGGCCGTAGGTCAGATCGTCCCACACCGTCAGCCGGCCCTCGACGTTGATGCCATACAGCGTCGCGTCATGGTTGGCGAACTGCAGATAGACGAAGCCGGTGTTCGCGGTCAGGTTGGCGGGATTGCTGGCGAGGCAGCTCGCCGTGCCGCAGCGGTCGACGTCGATGTAGTCCTTCACGTAGCTCGCATAGGGCGTCACCTTGACGTCCCAGAGTTTTTGCGCGGCGTCGTGCCAGCCGGCCGTGAAGCTCACCGTATGCGCCTTCTCCGGCTTGAGGTCGAGATTGCCGACATAGCCGTTGCCGTCGCCGAACCAGCCGATCATCTGCATCGCCATCGCGTTGGTAGACCAGGCGTAGCGCTCATAGAGGTTGGGCGAGCGGGTCTTGCGGGCAAAGCCGAGCTCGTACTGGCTGATCGCGTCGGGCTCGTAGCGGACCAGCGCTGAGCCGTCGAAATGTGCGTCGGTGCGCGCGCGGTCGGCGGCATTGAACGCGGCGGCGTCGGCGCCGTACATCATCGCATTGTAGCCCGCGACGTTGCCGGTGTTCATCCACACCATGTCGTTGCGCAGGCCGAGGATCGACGTCCACTGCCGGTCCCAGCGCCGCTCCCATTCGACGAAACTGCCGAGGCGGTCGCGCCGGCCGCCATTGATGTTGATGAAGGTGTTCGGGCTCATCATCATCGTTCCGGCAACGGGATTCCACCAATCGTCGAGCCGGTTCATCGCGAGCTCGTTGCCGACACGCAGCAGATCCTGGCCGGACACCGGAAGCGTCGCCTTGACCGCGTAGCCGCCGTCGAGCCCCTTGGTGTCCATCGGCATGGACGCGACCTTGTCGGGGGCGATGAAGCCCATCGTGTGCCGGATCTGATGCACGAAGGCGGAGGCTTCGAGCATGCCCCAGTCGAACGTGCCTTCGTAGCGGCCGTTGGCGTACAGGCCGCGGTTGTAGACCATGTCCATGTACTGGTTGACATAGCCCTGATAGGGGATGAACTGGCCGCCGACCTGGAACGTGAACAGGTTGCCGAAGCTGCGCTTGGAGATGCTGATGGCGTGGTTCTGCGTCTCGTACAGCGTCGATTTCACGGTCGAGCCGTCGCCGGCCTTGATGTTGCCGGAACGGACCCAGCCGCCGGTATAGGTCACGCTGGTGTCGCGGTTGGCGGCGGTGGCGGTGGCATCGACGCCATAGGCGTTGCCGTTGCTGCGGAAGAAGCTGGAGAGCCGTGTGCTGGCGATCCAGCCGTCCGTGGCTGCGAACACCGGCGGGGCCGTGGTGACGTCGATGCGGCTGCCGATGTAGTCGCCACCCACCGACACCGGACCGATGCCGAGATAGGCGCGCATCCTGGCGACCATGGCCGGATTGACGAAGGACAGCGGCGGATTCATCTCGTTCGGGCAGGCCGGCGAGATCAGCATCGAATTGATCGCGACCTGCAGGCGGTCGGCGCCCATGCCGTTGATCGCGGGCAGGCTAGAGACGCCGCCGGCGCCCCACGCCGCGCCGCCCGGCAGATCGGTGACGAGGCTCGCCGAATCGCTCGACGACAGCGCGCGGTCGAAGCCGGCCTGCGCCGGCAGCGTGCGCACCGCGGCGTTCGGGGCGGCGTCTTTTTGCTCGGCGGCGGTTTCAGGCGCGCGTTGCGCCGGCGCGCGGGTCTCCTGCGGTCCGGCAGGCTGAGGCCGCGGCTTGGCCGCGCGCGAACGCGGTGGAACGACGGTCACCGTCGGCAGCAGCGGATTTGATTGCGCGATGGCCTGGTCCGTGACGGGACCAAGCAGGGCCGCCGCGAGCAAAGCGGGCGGCGCGAGCCCGGAGATGACGGGCGAGATGCGCCGTCTTTGGCGTGGTGTGCGGTTCGACATGAATGAACTCTGCAAAGGATGCTTGCGCAGCATGTGCGCATGAGACGGGAGCAGGGCGCGCGCGTACGGCGCCCGGCAGTGATGCGAGGGACGGTGTGCGTGCCGGACGGATCACGGCGCGATCAGGCGCGGATCGTCAGGCAGCGAATCCGATGTGTCGGAGGGAGCAGTGCCGCTCAGGCGCGCGCGGGCGGCCCGCGGGCGCGGTGCGCGGAATGGATGTCGGCGACATCGATGCGCGGCGCGGCAATCGGTTCGAACCTGATCCCGAGCACGCGCCGGAGCGTGACCACCGGCGCATCCGGCGGCGCGAGCAGCGCGAAGCCCGGCGTCACGCATAGCGGACAATGTGCGGCAGAGGCCGCTTCCGGGGCGCCCGGCGCAGCGTCCTGGCGATCGGCGGAGCCCGCTCCCGCCTCCGCGTGGCAGATCTCGCCGAAGCCGAACGCGAGCCCGGGCGGCAACAGCGCATTCAGGCTGACGGCCAGCGTGAGCTGCAGCGCGAGGACATAGGCCATCGCACAGGCGATCGTGCCCATGACATGCTTGCGATGTAAGCGATTGCGACGCACGACCCGTGAACCCCCGCCGGCATGATTAACATGCCTTCGGGCGGCGGCAAGTTGCGATCGCTCAAGCCAGGGTGTCGTTGCCAGCAGAGCGCGATCGTATGTCGCAGCTATCCGGCGCTCAGCCGGACGCCGGCGCGCAAGAATTTCTGCGGGTCGACGGCTTCGCCGTCGATGCGCGTCTCGTAATGCAGATGCGGGCCGGTTGAGCGGCCGGTGGAGCCGACTTCGCCGATGACCTCGCCGATCTTCACCTGCTGGCCGATCTTGACGTTGATCTCGGAGAGATGGCCGTAGCGGGTGGAGAGGCCGTTGCCGTGGTCGACCTCGACCATGCGGCCATAGCCGCCGGCCCAGCCGGCGTTCACGACCTTACCATTGGCGGTGACGCGGACGGGATCGCCGGTGGCGGCGCGGAAGTCGAGTCCGGTGTGCATCGCCGGGCGGCCGAGGAACGGATCGGAGCGCACGCCGAAGCCCGAGGTGAACTCGACCTCGCCGATCACAGGCTTGCGGTAGGGCACCAGCGACAGCGTCCGGTTCATCTTGTCGACCTGGGCGCGGGTGATGCTGATGCGGTAGAGCTGGCGCTCGAACGGACCGGACTCGGCACCGAGCTTGACCGGCACGAACGGGCCGCCCATGCCGCCCTTTGGCGCGGCCGCTTCGAGTTGGCCCATGTCGAGGCCGAGATCGGTGATCACGCCGCGCATCCGGCGCAGCTTCGATTCCAGCGTCTCCTCGGCCGAGGACAGCATCGCGATCTGCCGCGCCTCGACCTGGTCAAGCGAGCGCGTCAGCCGCGTCAGCACATTGTCGACGCCGGCGAGCTTCATGGATTGATTCGGCTGCGCATTGGCCATCACCGGGCTGCGCGATTCGAGCCGCGCCTCGCGATCGGGCGGCGCGGTGAAGATCACGGTATCGCTGATCGGCGACGGCTTGGGCGTGGCCGGCGCCGATGGCGGTTCGATCGCGGCCGGTCCGCGCGCCGGCTGACGGATCGAGCCGGTCACGTCGGGCATGCTGCCGAGCGCGGTGGCGCGGCCTTCGAGCGCGGTCTGGCGTTTGAGGATCTGGTCGAGCTTCTGATCGAACTGCTCCTGGTCGAGCAGCTGCCGGCTGGTGGCGCGGTCGACCTTGGCGCGCAGCTCGGCGATGCGGTCCTCATAGGCGTATTGCATCTCGGCCTGGCGCGCGATCAGGCGCGTCAGCACGTCGTCGCGGAAGGCGAAATAGGTGGCGGTCGCCGCCGACCAGATGCCGAGCAGGCTGACGGTGCCGATCACGATCCAGAACACGACCGGGCCGATGCGCACCTGCTTGCCGGCATGGACCAGCGTGTAGTCGCTCTCCGACGCCGCAGCGGCGGCGGCCGGGGCAGGCGCCGGATGGTTCGCAGGCGCACGCCGATGATGGGCGTGCCCACGGTCGTGAGAATGGTGCTGGGGATATTCGGCGTGATGGCCGGAACGATACGACATCGGCACTCCCGCGCCGGCCGGAGCTCATCATTTCCCAGCGGCGTCATTTACGGGAGGGATTTGACCCCTGCATGGTTAATTTTCCCCCAACGTCATGCCTCGCAATCCTACAGGGCCTTCGCCGCCGCCAGCACCGCGTCGGCATGGCCGTCGACCTTGACGTTGCGCCAGATCCTGGCGACGCGGCCGTCGGCGCCGATCAGCACCGTGCTTCGGATGATGCCGAGAAACTTGCGGCCATAGAGCGACTTCTCGCCCCAGGCGCCATAGGCCTCGAGCATTCCATGCGTCTCGTCGGAGACGAGAGGCACGGCGAGATCGTGCTTGTCGCGGAAACTGTCCTGCGCCTTGACCGAATCGGCCGATACGCCGAGCACCGTGGTGCCGGCGGCGGCGAATTCCTTGGACAGCCGGGTGAAGTCGATCGCCTCCTTGGTGCAGCCGGGTGTGTTGGCCTTGGGATAGAAGAACAGCACGAGCTTCTGTCCCGCGTGATCCGCCAGGGAAACGGTTCCGCCGCCGTCGCGGGGGAGCTTGAAGGCGGGCGCCTTTGCCCCCTCGGCGAGTCCGGTTCCGCCGGCAACCGGGGCGGCCGGCTTGGTCGCCTTGGCCCTGGCAGGCACCGCCTTGGCGGCCGCGGTCTGCGTGCTGGCGCTGGTGGTCGCCTTCGCGGCTTTGGCGGCGATTTTTTTCACGGGCTTCTTCGTGGCCGGCTTGGCGGTCTTTTGGGCGACCTTCTTGGCCGCGGTGGCCAAGCGATTCCCGGGCGCCGCCCCGTACGACGCCGGGTTAGAGGATTTCTTCCGTGATTCCTTTGACATGCGCCTTCCTTTCGTCGCTTTCCGCGGCTCAAAAATGAAAGTATCCCGGTTCTTGTCCGGTGTCCCGGGATCGATCTGGTATCCGCGCCTCGCAACTCCCCCGGGGGAAATGACTCCTCTTGCGATGATGCGAAAATCCTGGCTACCAGCAAGCGTGAGCAGCAGTGCAATGACGACTCTCGTACCGTCTCCGGATCAGCCCTCCCCACGACGCATGTCGATCGGCCGTGGGGACGCAGCAGTCCACCGCGACGAGCGGGTGGGCAAACCAGACGGCGGCGGGGTATAGTGGCGATGATTTCCTGCGTCGTCTGCTCCGCGTCGCGGGCGTGCCGGAGTCGGACGATTTGACGGCGCCTGTCCGGGGGGACGGGATCGACGGGCCAACGGGCGATGCCCGTCAGCGAACGGCGCGCCCCGTGAATGGTCGGGGCACCATCGGCGACCAATCTGGCCGACGCCAGATTGTCACCAACTTATCGGACACCATCGGCCAGCACCGAGAGGCAATGGCAAGACAGACATCACCCCACCGGCCCCATCTGCAAGCGGACACCCAGGGCCAACAGTGGGATGACGCCGACTGGGACGTCGCCGACATGTCCGAAGAGGCGGCCGCGCATGACGAGGCGGGCGGGCAACGGCCGCATCGCCTGTTGTCGCGTTCCGATACGGACGTGGCCGGCCTGTCGCGCAACGGCGCGCTGCGTCCGCGCCGGCGGGGCCGACGGCTGTTGCTGCGCGGCGTGATCGCGTTCGCAGTCCTGGTGCTCTGTCTGACCGTCGGCTTCGGCGCCTTGTGGCTGCGGCTCGGCGCGGGACCGATCAGCCTCGATCTGGCGACGCCATGGCTGGCTGCCGCGATCGAGGACAATATCGGTCACGGCAACACGGTCGAGGTCGGCGGCACCCAGATCGAGCGCGCCGGCCGACTTCACATTGCCGTGCGGGTCCGCGATGTCGTCGTCCGCGATCAGGATCATGCGGTCGTCGCGAGCGCGCCGAAGGCCGAGGTGAGGCTGTCCGGCGTTGCGCTGATGATGGGCCAACTGCGGGCCGAGAGCCTCAAGCTGGTCGATGCCGAGCTCGCGGTCCGGATCACGCCGGACGGCACCGTCACCGTCTCGACCGGTTCAAGCAGCAAGCCGTTGGCCACCGGGGTCGCGTCCAAGCGCGACGCCGGCCTGCCGCCGACCTTTCCGCGTCCGGGGACGGCTGCCGTGCCGCCGCCGGCAGGGGCGCAAGGCAGCTCGTCGCAGACCACACCGGCCGTAACGGTCCCCGCCGTGCCGGTCAGCACTCCGAACGGCCTGCTCGCCGGCCTCGATTGGCTGGACAGCCTGAGCCTGACCGGGCTCGACGGCCAGAACCTGAACGAGATCGGCCTGAAGAACGGCGTGCTGGTCGTCGACGATGAGCAGCGCGGCAACAAGTGGACGTTCGAGAACATCAGCCTCAGCCTGCGCCGGCCGTCCGGCGGCGGTGTTGCGCTGAGCCTGGGCGAGGAGGGCGCCAAGCCGTGGCAGTTGCGGGTCCTGGTGGGGCCGCCGGCCAATGGCGTGCGCACGATCGACGTCAAGGCCGACAAGGTTTCGACCAGCAACATTCTACTGGCGCTGCGGCTGAAAGATCTGACCTATATGGCGGACCTGCCGCTCACCGGCGAGATCAAGGGCGAACTCGCCCGTGACGGACTGCCGACCTATCTGCGCGGCAAGGTCAACATCGGCGCCGGCAACATCATCGATACCGATACGCCGGATTATCCGATGGCGATCGACTCCGCCGAGCTGAACATGGAGTGGGATGCCGGCCGCCGCGTGCTGGTCGCGCCGTTCAAGGTGATCTCGGGGGCCAACCGCGTCACGCTGAATGCGAATCTCGAGCCGCCGAATGACGGCGTCAATGATTGGAGGCTCGGCCTCAGCGGCGGCACGATCCTCCTCGGTGCGATCGCCAACGAGCCGCCGCTGATCTTCAACCGCATCTCGATCAACTTCCGCTTCGATACCGAAGGCAAGCGCGTGGTGCTGACGCAGGCCGAGGTCTCCAACGGAGAGATCGGCGTCGCCGGCACCGGCAGCATCGACTATGCTGGCGAGCCACGGCTCAAGCTCGGCTTCGCCGCGACGCCGATGCCCGCGCTGGCGATGAAGCGGCTCTGGCCGGCGCTGATCGTGCCGGAGGTGCGGGCCTGGATGATCGACCGCATCGAGCGCGGCAACGTCCAGCGTATCGACATCGCGGTCAATTCGCCGACCCGCAACCTGCCGCGCAAGGGGCCGCCGATTCCCGACGACGGCCTCGACGTCAACGTCGTTGCGACCAATGTGACGGTGCGACCGGTCGACGGCCTGCCGGCGGTGCGCGATGCCGACATGAAGGCGCACGTGACCGGGCGCACTGCGACCGTGACCGTCGGGCAGGGCGTCGCCGACACGCCGGCCGGCCGCAAGCTCAACTTCTCCGATGTCGTGTTCGAAGTTCCGGACATGGCGCCGAAGCCGTCGCCCTCGCGCGTGCGCATGCGCGTCGATGGACAGGTGGCGGCCGCCGCCGAAATCCTCGCCTCCGACCGCCTCAACGACCTGTCGTCGATGCCGCTCGATCCCAACCAGACCAAGGGAACGTTCCAGGCCAACGTCAATCTGGCAATGCCGGTCAAGGGCGAGCTGACCAAGGCCGATACCAACTACACGGTCACGGCCGACCTCAACGGCTTTTCCGCCGACAAGCTGGTGATGAACCAGAAGCTCGAGGCCAATGCGCTCAAGATCGTTGCCAATACGGCCGGCTATCAGGTCAAGGGCGACGTCAAGATCAACGGTCAGCCGGCGACGCTCGACTATCGCAAGCCGACCGAAGGCGACGCCGATCTCAGGATGCAGGCGATCCTCGACGATGCCAGCCGGGCGCGGCTCGGCATGGATCTGGGTACTGTGATCACCGGCAACGTTCCGCTCAAGCTCAACGGCAAGATCGCCGGCTCCAGCGATCGCGACAGCCGGATCGCCGTCGAGGCCGATCTGACCCAGCTCCGTCTCGACAATCTGCTGCCGGGCTGGGTGAAGAATCCGGGCAAGGCGGGCAAGGCGAGCTTCCTGGTGGTGGCCAAGCCGCAATCGACGCGCTTCGAGGACATCAACGTCGAAGGTGGCGGCGTCGCCATCAAGGGCTCGCTCGAGGTCGACCAGAACGGCGACCTCATGAACGCCAACTTCCCGACCTATTCGCCGTCTGAAGGTGACAAGACGCAGATCAAGGCCGAGCGCGGCCAGGACGGCATCTTGAAGCTGTCGATGCGTGGCGACGTGTTCGACGGCCGCGGCTTCCTGAAGTCGGCGATCTCAGGCACCAACAAGGATGCCGACAAGAACAAGGCGCGCTCCAATCTCGACTTCGACGCCGAGGTCAAGCTCGGCGCGGTCGCCGGCTTCAACGGCGAGGCGCTACGCGGTGTCGACCTCAAGCTCTCCAAGCGCGGCGGCGCCTTCAAGAGCTTCAACCTCAACGGCAAGGTGGGGCGCGACACGCCGGTGACCGCCGATCTGCGCGTCGGGCGCGACGCCGCGGATCAGCGCGGACGACGTCAAGGCCGCGAGGTCATTTATCTCTCGACGAACGATGCCGGTGCGCTGCTGCGCTTCGCCGACACTTATTCGAAGGTCCAAGGCGGACAACTGGAATTGGCCATGGAGCCGCCGACCGCAGATCCCGCTCCCAAGGAAGGGCTGATCAACATCCGGGACTTCAGCGTGAGAGGCGAGCAGCAGCTCGACCGCGCCGTGGCGGGTGGCGTGCAAGGCGCAGGCCAAGGCGGTATCGGTTTTACGGCGCTGCGCGCCGAATTCACCCGGCAGCCGGGCCTGATGTCGTTCAGGGACGGCATCGTCCAGGGACCGACGATCGGGCTCACGATCGAGGGCAACATCGATTACAACGCCAACCAGGTGCGGATGAACGGCACGATCGTGCCCGCCTATGGGCTGAACAACATCTTCGGCCAGATTCCGTTCTTCGGTCTGATCCTCGGCAACGGCAACAAGGAAGGCCTGATCGGTGTGACCTACGAAGTGGTCGGGACGCCGAGCGCGCCGGTGATGCGCGTCAATCCGATCTCGGCGATGGCCCCCGGCGTTTTCCGCAATATCTTCCAGTTCAACACCGGCAAGCAGCCCTATCCGCCAGCGGATATGCCGCCGAACAACTGAGGTTTGCGGATCGTCCATGATCCCAGTGCGAGCCGAACCCGCTGCCGATCGTGATCGTGCCACAGATGCCGCCAAGCCGTTTGGCAGGGTGATCGCCGGGCCACAACGCGCTTCGTGAGCCGGTCAGTTCGCGCACGCGGACACGGTTGCCGCCGAACATGCGTATGATCACGGCGCGACACACAGCTCCAGCCATGCCGTGGTGCTCATCGAGCCGCGCGCCGGTCGATGGCGCTCTGGCGGGCGCATCGCTCGACGAAAGGCAGGGCGCCGAGCCCGTCAGTCTGCCGTAACCCTCCGGCGGTTAGTGGCTCCGTTCTCACCGGGCACCATCCGGCGAGACATCCAAAGGTCGCGCGCAGACCCGATCGTGTGCCACGCGACCGAACCCGTGGGGCATCCGGGATGCAACCGGCGTCACCGGCTCGGGGCGTGCGAAGCCATGAAAGAATGATCCATGAGGAGTCATATGAAAAACACACCGCTCTTTTCCCTGGCCGCACTCCTGATCATGGTCGGCCTGAGCGACGGGGCTGCGGCAGCCAGCTTCGAGGGCTATGCGGGGGTCAATCTCAACGTTCGCTCCGGACCGAATGTGCGATTTCCAGCGGTGGGCGTGCTCGGAGCGGGCTCGACGCTGACGATCCACGGCTGCTTGACCGGCTATCGGTGGTGCGACGTGAGCGCGTCCGGAATTCGCGGCTGGGCTTCAGGCGCCCACCTTCAGTTCAACTACGAGACGCGACGCGTCTATGTCCCGGCCTATGCACCGCGCATCGAGATGCCGATCGTGACCTTCCACATCGATACGTACTGGCACGATTACTACCGCGAGCTGCCGCTCTACAGCGACCTGCCGCGATGGGTCGACTATCATTGGGAAGACGACACCCTGCCGCCCGGTTGGCGGGACAATTGGGATGACGATTATTTCGGCCACGAATATGAGTAGCGATCGTCATGCCCGTCAGGGAGCGCCGTTCGGCGTTCCCTGACAAGCGGGCAGAAGCGAATGCCCCTATGCAGGCTTGACCAGGACGTGGCGCTTCTTGCCGAGCGACAGCTTGATCACGCCCTCGCTGGTCAGCTCGGCAGGGGTCAGTAACAGCTCGATAAGCCTGGGGTAGGTAGTTTTTGCCGCGGGAGCAAATTCGACTCACTCCTACCGCATTGCGAGACCAGGTTAACCCATTAACATCGCTAGCTTTGAGGTACGGCACAGAGCTTGCAGCCAAGTATTGCCGTCGGAGGGGATGAGAAATGGACTGTTGCCGATCAACGCGCGTTGGTGAACTCTGAGAGAAAAGGATTTAGGGAGGTAGCGTCATGAGCAACACCACCACACCAAACAGGGTGTTTCGCGTCGTTTCCCGCGGAGACGCCGCACGAGGCGCTGTACTTCTTCCGCTTGGAAACGCTTCAGAGGCGAACCAAGCGCGCCGACTACTTGTGTCGGAAGCGCTAGCGCTGGAGGCACAGCACGGAAAGAATGCATACTCGGACTATCTTTTCCGTCACCACAAGCGCCCGTCGGCAAAAGAGGCCGCTGCGATCGGACGGTTGTTGGGGGGCAGAGTTGAGGCCGAAGACGGCTCACTGCAGCCTACACTCAATCAGGCCGATCGAATGGCGCTCGCAGGAATCAAAGAGCGTCGCGATTCCGCTTCGCGTCGTTACGACCATATCCTTCGATTGCAAACAGCTCTTGAGGCGCTAGCGGCGAATAACGACGATCCAGCAGATGTGATCGCCGGTGGAAGCGTTATGTTAGATGAACAAAAAATTGGCTTGCATCTGGAACATGCGCTATGCTGGCTGACCCGATTCGCACAGGAGTGGCATAGTCGTGAGAAAGAGACACGCGCCTGAAGTGCAGAATTTGTTGGCTGCACTGAAGGCTAAAATGGCCGCAAAGGGCGCAAGTTCAGAATCGATCGTTGGTGCGTTTATTAAACATCATCCTGATGCTATTGCGAGGGAAAACCTCGATCTTATTCGTATAGCGCTGATGAAGCTCGTGGGACACGTTAGTGCTGTACGCCCTGGGGGCTCAACAGCGGCACAACTTGAGTTGTTTCATGAGTTCTCTGTCCCGAAGACAGTTCTATTTCGTCTTTCAGATGGATCTAAGAAGCATCGACAGATTCAGACGCTTACGCTTCGCGAGGGGCGAGATCACATCCGCGATCGTTTGACGAGGCCTCGCTCTAGCGTACCGCAGCCAATTTCGGAGCTGGCGCGCCTCCTAGATAGTGTCGAGCCGTACAAACTTACAGAAAACTCCACAATTGGAGAGTGTTGGACGAATTATCAAAAGTCCCAGGGCGGCGAGTAACTCGCCCACCTAGTGCTATCGAACGGCACAAGTCGTCAGAGGCTATTCTAGCATTTGCTGCGGACTGCCCAAGGGAGACGAGGGCAGTCCGAGCTTTCTATTGAAATCCCTACGAGGGCTTAATTAGGACGTGGCGCTTGCGTCCTTGGGATAACTTGATCACACCATCTCGAAGATCGGCAGGAGTTAAGGTTCGTAGCAGCTCGGTCACAATGATGTCGTTGATTCTCAAGCCTCTTCCTTCGACTAGGCGGCGCGCTTCGCCATTTGACTTAGCTAGCTTAGCGAGTTGGGCGGCGATGATCACCGAGAGACCATCAGGCCCGTAGAAGAACTTGCTTTCGTGTTCGGGTATGAGCACCGTCGGCAGGTTCTCCGCAATCGCGCCTTCCTCGAAGGTGCGGCGCGCGGTCTCGGCCGCGGTGCGCGCAGCCTCTTCGCCATGCAGCAGAGTGGTGGCTGCATCCGCGAGCGCCTTCTTGGCCTCGTTGATCTCGGCGCCCTGCAGAGCTCCGAGCTTCTCGATCTCGGACAGCGGCAGGGTCGTGAACAGCTTGAGGAACTTGACGACGTCGGCGTCCTCGGTGTTGCGCCAGTACTGCCAGAACTCATACGGGCTGCACTGGTCGGCATTGAGCCAGATCGCGCCCTGCGCGGTCTTGCCCATCTTGGCGCCGGAGGCGGTGGTCAGCAGCGGGGTGGTCAGCGCGAACAGCTGCTCGGTGCCCATGCGGCGGCCGAGCTCGACGCCGTTGACGATGTTGCCCCACTGGTCGGAGCCGCCCATCTGCAGCCGGCAGCCGGCGCGCCGCGACAGCTCGACGAAGTCATAGGCCTGGCAGACCATGTAGTTGAACTCGATGAAGCTCATCTCCTGCTCGCGCTCGAGCCGCAGCTTCACCGAGTCCATGGTCAGCATGCGGTTGACCGAGAAATGCCGGCCGATGTCGCGCAGCATCTCGATCCAGTTCAGCTTCGTCAGCCAGTCGGCGTTGTCGAGCATGATGGCGTCGGTCGCGCCGTCGCCGTAACGCAGCACCTTGGCGAACACGCCGCGGATCGAGGCCTTGTTGGCTTCGATCTCCTCGACCGTGCGCATCGCGCGGGTCTCGTCCTTGCCGGAGGGATCGCCGACCATGGTGGTGCCGCCGCCCATCAGGGTGATCGGTTTGTTGCCGGTCTGCTGCAGCCAGTACAGCATCATCATGGTCAGGAAGTTGCCGATGTGCAGCGAGCGTGCGGTGCAGTCATAGCCGACATAGGCGGTCGCCTGGCCCTTGGCGGCGAGCGCATCCAGCCCGTCGAAATCCGAGCACTGATGAATGAATCCGCGGCTCTGCAGCACGTTCAGGAAATCAGACTTGAAGCCAGTCATTGTCGGGCGACTCTGAGCATTTGTTTACGGTATTGGCCGCTTGCCGCGGCGCGGGACGGACGGGCGGCTGCCGCAGATCCGAGCGTTGTGGCATTATAAGATGCGCCCGGCTTGTACAAGGTCATGTGCAAGACGCCGGCGGGACCTCAAATCAGCCGCACTTCCAGGCGAGGCCAGGATTTTCAGGTTCGACTGCTATGATTCTGACTGCAATTGGCCTCATGAGTGGCACCTCGCTCGACGGGGTGGACGTGGCCCTGATCGAGACCGACGGGCGTCAGATCAAGAGCCTCGGTCCTTCCGGCTATCGGCCCTACAGCGCCGCCGAGCGCAGCCTGCTGCGCGAGGCGCTGGCGGATGCGGTCCAGATCGGGCGGCGGGAGGCCCGTCCCGGGCGGGTGCGCGAGGCCGAACTCGCGGTGACGGCGGCCCATGCCGAGGCGATCGCGGCGTTCCTGGCGCAGCACCGGCTCGCCGCGGAGGACATCGACATTATCGGCTTCCACGGCCAGACCGTGCTGCACCGCCCCGAACGTCGGCTAACCGTGCAGATCGGCGATGCCATGGCGCTGGCCAAGGCCGTCCGCATTCCGGTGATGCATGATTTCCGCGCCGCGGATGTCGATTTCGGCGGGCAGGGCGCCCCGTTCGTGCCGGTCTATCACCGCGCGCTGGCGCAGTCGCTGTCACGCGAAGGGCCGATCGCCGTAGTCAATATCGGCGGCGTCTCCAACATCACCTATATCGATGGCGAGGACGTGCTGATCGCCTGCGACACCGGCCCGGGCAACGCGCTGCTCGACGACTTCATGCACCGCACGACCGGGCAGGCATTCGACCAGGACGGCCGCGTCGCGGAGCAGGGCACGCCGGACGAGGCGTGGATCGCTGAGGCGCTGGCGCTGCCGTTCTTTGCGCTGCCGCCGCCGAAATCGCTCGATCGCAACGATTTTGCCGCGCTGAAGCTCGGCGAGGTGAAACCGGCCGACGGCGCTGCGACCTTGACCGCATTCACGGCGGCCGCGATCGCCTGTGTCGCGCCGCTGTTGCCGAAGCCGCCGGCGAGCTGGATCGTCTGCGGCGGCGGCGCCCGCAACCATACCATGATGCGGATGCTGCGCGAGCGCGTCGCGCCCGCCACGGTCGAATCCGCTGATGCGCTGGGCTGGTCGGCCGACGCGATCGAGGCGCAGGCGTTCGGCTTCCTGGCCGTCCGCGGCATGAAGGGCCTGCCGCTGAGCTATCCGACAACGACCGGTGTGCCGTTCCCGATGACCGGCGGGGTGATCGCGCGTCCCTGATCGATGCAGTTGCATCGACCTTGACAGTTGCATGCATGCGCATCTAGTTTGATGCATCTGCATTAAACTGCCGAGGATGTCATGTCGCCCTCCCTGAAGCTGATCAGCCACACGCTCTGCCCCTATGTGCAACGCGCCGTCATCGCGCTGACCGAGAAGGGTGTTGCGTTCGAACGGATCGACATCGATCTCGCCGACAAGCCCGAGTGGTTCTTGAAACTCTCGCCGCTCGGCAAGGTGCCGGTGCTGGTGGTGCCATCAGCGCAAGGCGAGGTGGCGTTGTTCGAGAGCAACGTGATCTGCGAGTACATCGAGGAGACGCAAGCCGGCGCGAAGCTGCATCCGGAGGATGCGCTCGCGCGCGCCCAGGATCGGGCCTGGATGGAGTTCGGCTCGGCGATCCTCGCCGACCTCTGGGGCCTGGAGACGACGCAGGACAGCGCGGTGTTCGCCGCCAAGCGCGAGGCGCTCACGGCGAAGTTCGTCCGCGTCGAGGACGCGCTGGGCGTGGGGCCGTATTTCGATGGTGCGCGCTTCAGCCTGGTCGACGCCGTGTTCGCACCGGTCTTCCGCTACTTCGACGTGTTCGACGCGTATGGTGATCTCGGCATCTTCGCCGGAACGCCGAAGGTCCGCGCGTGGCGCAATCAGCTCGCGCAGCGCCCGAGCGTGAGGACGGCCGTCAGCGCCGACTATCCGCAGCAGCTGCGCGCGTTTCTCGCACGGCACGATGCGTATTTGTTGAAGCAGGCGGCGTGAGGAAGCCCCTTAAAGCGTAGGGTGGGCAAAGCGATGAGATCGGCGCGAAGCGGTGATCTCATCGTGTGCCCACCGTTGGCTCGGCGCTAAAGGTTAGAATGGTGGGCACGGCGCGACGACCAGTGCGTACGCGGCGACAGCACGGCAGCGCCTTTGCCCACCCTACAGATCGAGGCCTTGGCGCCGACGTGCTGACCTCACCTCACGTTGGCGAGGCGCATGTCGAGATAGGCCGTGATGGTTTCCATCAGCGGCTCGAGCTTGCTGTCGAAGAAGTGGTTGGCGCCGGGGATGATCTGCTGATCAATCACGATGCCCTTCTGGGTCTTCAGCTTCTCGACCAGCGTGTTGACGTCCTTGGGCGGCACCACCGCGTCCTTCTCGCCATGGACGATCAGGCCCGAGGACGGGCAGGGCGCCAGGAACGAGAAGTCGTAGAGGTTGGCGGGCGGGGCGATCGAGATGAAGCCCTCGACCTCGGGACGGCGCATCAGGAGCTGCATGCCGATCCAGGCGCCGAACGAGAAGCCGGCGACCCAGCAGGCGCGCGCTTCCGGATTGATGGTCTGCGCCCAGTCGAGCGCGGAGGCCGCGTCTGACAATTCACCGGTGCCGTGGTCGAACGAGCCCTGGCTGCGGCCGACGCCGCGGAAATTGAAGCGCAGCACCGAGAAGCCGCGATGCGCGAAGGCGTAGTAGCACTGGTACACGATCTGGTGGTTCATCGTGCCATGGAACTGCGGATGTGGATGCAGGATCATCGCGATCGGCGCGTTCTTCTGCTTGGCCGGATGGTAACGGCCCTCGAGGCGGCCCGCCGGACCGTTGAAGATGACTTCAGGCATCAGAGAATCCTTGGCAGAACATCGACCGACTTCGTCCGTGCTTCATCTGGCGCCTCGCCGACGAGTTCAGCAGGAAAAGTGGTGATCGAGCACCATCCGTTCGCTTGGACGGAGCAGCGCTGGCGTGACTTGAAGTTGGCCTTCTAGCATGGAGCGCAGGGCAAAAAGCAAGGATTTTCAACGGCCGGCGATCGGGATGTCGCAGGCTCCTCGCCTTTCCTCTCGGTCCGCGCGCGGCGAGCGGAGATCGTCTCGGACGGCCGGAAGGCCATTGTAGTCATTTGAAAACGCTGGCGTTTTGTTTGTCGTTTCCGTCCGGACTCTGGGCCTGCTGCAACCGGGCGACCGCGCCCCGATAGCGGCGGCTGCCCTGGACCGATTGTCCGGTGTCGAAGGTCAGGCCGAAATCTCCCGACGGCAGCACCGACAGCGCCGTCACTCTGGCGATGTTGACCAGCCGGGTGCGATGGATTCGGATCATCCCGAAGCTGTCGAGCTCGGTCTCTGCCGCCGCCAAGGTGCCGCGGACAAGATGCTGCCGGCCATCGGCCAGGGCGTATTCGACATAGTTGCCGGCGGAGGCGACCCACAGGATGTCGGCCGGCGCGATACGGATGCGGCTCGCGCCGTCGCGCAGCCAGAGCGCGGCTGGGGCAGGGCTCTCGGGCCGCGGCGCAGGCCGGTCCGTCGCGCGTGTCCGGTCGCGGTCGAACAGCCAGATCGCGCCGCCGATCAGGGTCGCCGTCAGGATGTCCTTGCGGAGCTCGTAGACCAGCGTCGCGAGCGAGAGACGGAAGTCGTAACTGCTGCCTGCCGTCCACATCACGAGCTTGCGCAGGCTCACCATGCCGGTGATGTGGAGCGCGGAGAAAGCCAGGATCGCGCCGAGCGCGACCGCGATGCGGACCGACCATGCGGACGACCCGAGCAGGGTTCGAACGGCGGCGAGCAGAAGCGGCGCGAGCAGCACGATGACGAGGATGCTCGTCATCTCCCACAGCAGCGGCAGCCGGATATCGTAGACCGCGCCATGCCTCGCAGCGTCCTGGGCCGCCGACAGCGCGTTGACCAGGCCGGTGGCGAGCGAGATGGCGGCGACCGCGGCATAGAAGGTGCGGTCGTTTGGGCGCGAGACGGACCCCAGGGTGGAACTCAAGACGGAACTCAAACCGGCGCCAATGATCTTGTTCATGCCGTCGCAGCCGCTATCTCGATCGGGTGCGCAACGATACCACGGCGGCGCCTGCACGGCAGCATCGCTGAGCGTCTTCATTCTGGGGCTGACGGCCGCGATGGCTGGCCCTGTCGCAACTTGCTAGAACGGTCCGATGGCTGACAGGGTCTATCTCGACTGGAACGCGACCACGCCGCTACGCCCCGAGGCGCGGCAGGCGATGCTCGCGGCCATCGATCTCGTCGGCAATCCGTCGTCGGTGCATGCCGAGGGCCGCAAGGCGCGGCGGCTGATGGAGGACGCCCGCGCGGTGATCGCCCGCGGTCTGGGTGCCGTCGCCCGCCGCGTCGTGTTCACCTCCGGCGGGACCGAGGCCAATGGGCTGGCCCTGTGCCCAGGGCTGAAGGCGCCCGCCGGTCCGGTGCAGCGCCTGCTGGTCTCGGCGGTCGAGCACGCTTCGGTGCTGGCCGGCGGCCGGTTCGCGCCGACCGTGGTGCAGACGATTGCGGTGGATGCGTGCGGCGTGGTCGATATCGGCCGCCTGGCGGCGCTGCTGGCCGGCGGGCCGCCCGCATTGGTCTCCGTCATGGCCGCCAACAACGAGACCGGGGTGCTTCAACCGATTTCGCAACTGGCTGAGACCGTGCACCGGGCCGGCGGGCTGCTGCACGTCGACGCCATCCAGGCGTTCGGGAAAATACCGCTGGATATCAATGCGATGGGTGCGGACCTTATGACCATTTCTGCGCACAAGATCGGGGGACCCAAGGGCGTCGGCGCGCTGGTGCTCGGCGCCGGCGCCGAGGAGGTGATTCCGATGCTGCGCGGCGGCGGCCAGGAACGCGGGCGCCGGGCGGGAACCGAGAATTTGGCCGGGATTGCCGGCTTTGGTGCCGCCGCCGCTGCGGCGCTGGCGGCGCTGCAGGCGGATCGGGCCCAGATCACCGCCCTGCGCGACCGTCTCGAAGCCGGCCTTCGCCGGACGCCCGGCGTGACGGTCTTTTCGTCGGAGGCGGCGCGGCTGCCCAATACCACGCTGTTCACCGCACCCGGGATGAAGGCCGAGACGGCCGTGATCGGCTTCGATCTCGAAGGTGTGGCGGTATCGTCGGGGTCGGCCTGCTCCTCCGGCAAGGTTCAGCCGTCCCACGTGCTGGAAGCCATGGGCGCAAGTTCCGCCGCGGCCCAGGGCGCGGTGCGCCTCAGTCTGGGCTGGTCCACCTCGGAGGCGGACATCGATCGCTGCCTTGAGGCTTGGCGAAAGCTGTCAATGACCCTACTTAAGGGAGGCGACGAAACCGTGCTTGAGCGATTCTAAGGGCGTGATTTCGTCGCCGAAACGTCGTAAGACGGTTCCAGAACGTGTCCACCGCGGTCCTTGAAACCGCGAGCGGAGGATTGAATGCCAGCCGTACAAGAGACGGTCGACCGCGTCAGGCGGATCGACGTCGACCAATATCGTTATGGGTTCGAGACCGTCATCGAATCCGAGAAGGCTCCGAAGGGGCTTTCCGAAGACACGATCCGTTACATCTCGGGCAAGAAGAACGAGCCCGCCTGGATGCTCGAATGGCGCCTGGAGGCCTATCGCCGCTGGCTGACCATGACCGAGCCGACCTGGGCGCGCGTCGACTATCCGAAGATCGATTTCCAGGATCTCTATTATTACTCGGCGCCGAAGCCGAAGAAGCAGCTCTCCTCGATCGACGAGATCGATCCGGAGATCCTGAAGACTTATGAGAAGCTCGGTATCCCCCTGCGCGAGGTCGCGATCCTCGAAGGCGTCGAGCCGGTGCCCGGCGCCGGCAGCCCGGAGACCCGCAAGATCGCGGTCGATGCCGTGTTCGATTCGGTGTCGGTGGCGACGACGTTCAAGGAGGAGCTGAAGAAGGCCGGCGTGATCTTCATGCCGATCTCGGAGGCCATCCGTGAGCATCCCGAGCTGGTGCAGAAATATCTCGGCAGCGTGGTGCCGACCTCGGACAATTTCTATGCGACCTTGAACTCGGCGGTGTTCTCTGACGGCTCGTTCGTCTACGTGCCGCCGGGCGTGCGCTGTCCGATGGAGCTGTCGACCTATTTCCGCATCAACGAGCGCAACACCGGACAGTTCGAGCGCACGCTGATCATCGCCGACAAGGGCGCCTATGTCAGCTACCTCGAAGGCTGCACGGCACCGCAGCGCGACGAGAACCAGCTGCATGCGGCCGTGGTCGAGCTCGTTGCGCATGACGATGCCGAGATCAAATATTCGACGGTGCAGAACTGGTATCCGGGCAATTCGGAGGGTGTCGGCGGCATCTACAATTTCGTCACCAAGCGTGGCGACTGCCGTGGCAACAATTCCAAGATCTCCTGGACCCAGGTCGAGACCGGATCGGCGATCACCTGGAAATATCCGAGCTGCATCCTGCGCGGTGACAATTCGCGCGGCGAGTTTTACTCGATCGCGATTTCGAACGGCTATCAGCAGGTCGATAGCGGCACCAAGATGATCCATCTCGGCAAGAACACGTCGAGCCGGATTATCTCCAAGGGCATCGCGGCCGGCCGCTCGCAGAACACCTACCGCGGCCTGGTGACGGCGCATCGCAAGGCGACGAACGCGCGCAACTTCACCGCCTGCGATTCGCTGCTGATCGGCGACCGCTGCGGCGCGCACACCGTGCCTTACATCGAGGCCAAGAACTCCTCGGCCACCTTCGAGCACGAGGCGACGACGTCCAAGATCTCCGAGGACGTGCTGTTCTACTGCATTCAGCGTGGCCTGAGCCAAGAGGAAGCGGTCGGTCTCGTCGTCAACGGCTTCGTCAAGGACGTGCTGCAGCAGCTGCCGATGGAGTTCGCGGTCGAGGCGCAGAAGCTGATCTCGATCAGCCTCGAAGGTTCGGTGGGATAAGGCCACATCCTGAGAAGGCCGCTGAGCGGCCTTCTCAAGCATCAGCTTTGTGGGCCTCGGTCCTTCGAGACGCGCCTGCGGCGCTCCGAGAGGACGAGGAACAGACAGAAGAGAAAACAATGGCACTACTCGAAATCAAGAACCTGCAGGTCCGCGTCGAGGAGCGCGAGATTCTCCACGGCCTGACGCTGACGATCGACGCCGGCAAGGTGCATGCGATCATGGGGCCGAACGGCTCCGGCAAGTCGACGCTGTCCCACGTCATCGCCGGCAAGCCGGGCTATGAGGTCACCGGCGGTGAGGTGCTGTTCAAGGGCGAGGATCTCTTGGCGATGGCGCCGGACGAGCGCGCCGCCAAGGGCGTGTTCCTGGCGTTCCAGTATCCGGTCGAGATTCCCGGCGTCGCCACCATGACCTTCCTGCGCACGGCGCTCAACGCACAGCGCAAGGCGCGCGGCGAGGAGGAATATTCGACGCCGGACTTCCTGAAGAAGGTGCGTGAGATATCCAAGCAGCTCAGCATCCCGCAGGACATGTTGAAGCGCGGCGTCAATGTCGGCTTCTCCGGCGGCGAGAAGAAGCGCAACGAGGTGTTGCAGATGGCGCTGTTCCAGCCGTCGCTGTGCATCCTCGACGAGATGGATTCCGGCCTCGACATCGACGCGCTGCGGATCGCCGCCGACGGCGTCAACGCGCTGCGTTCGCCGGAGCGCTCGATGGTCGTGATCACCCACTATCAGCGCCTCTTGAACTACATCGTGCCCGACGTCGTTCACGTGATGTCAAAGGGCCGCGTCGTGAAGAGCGGTGGCAAAGAGCTCGCGCACGAACTCGAGGCGTCAGGTTACGCCCAGTTCGAAGACGCGGCCTGATGCTGCTGTCGTGAATGGATCTGTGATGAATGTAGCTTTGGTCAAGAACGACAGCGCTCCGGTGAGCAGCATCCTTGCTGCCGCTCAGGGCCGGCTGCCCGGCGCTGGCAAGGTCGCGGAGATCAGGCGCGAGGCTTTCGCAGCCTTCGAGCGCACGGGCCTGCCGCACCGGCGCATCGAGGAATGGAAGTACACCGATCTGCGCGCGCTGATGCGCGAAGTTCTGCCGCTCGCTGGCGCACCCGAGACAGCCGCGATCGCACGCGCCAAGGCAGCGATCGCGGTGACGGCCATCGAAGGTGCGACGAAGCTCGTGCTGGTCGATGGCGCTGTCTCGACCGATCTGTCCGACCTCTCGGCGCTGCCATCCGGTGTCACCGTGCAGACCTTGCGCGCGGTGTTGGGCGAACAGGCCAATGATGCGCGTGGCGATCTGCTGCTGACCAAAGTCAGCGATCCGATGCTGTCGCTCAATGCGGCGCTCGTGACGGATGGCGTCGTTGTCACGGTGGCCGACGGTGTGCAGCTGTCGGCGCCACTGCAGCTCATTCACGTCGCCACCGCATCCAAGGCCGCCCGCTACAGCCGTTCGCATGTCCGGATCGGACACGGCGCCCGCGCGACGCTGGTCGAGAACGCCATCGCCGCCGACGGCACTGCGTCCTATCAGGCCAATGATGTCGCCGTGATCTGGGTCGGCGACGAGGCCGTGCTGTCGCATGTCCGGCTGATGCGCGATGCGACCGATGCCGTGAACGTTTCGTCCGAACTGTTCACAGTCGGCGCCAAGTCGAAGCTCAGCCTGTTCAACATGACCAGCGGTGGCGCGGTCAGCCGGCTGCAGGCGTTCTTCACGTTGGCCGGCGAGGGCAGTGAGCTCATGGTCAACGGCGTCAACCTGCTGCGCGACAAGCAGCACGGTGACATGACCCTGGTCGTCGATCACGCCGTACCCGGCTGTACCAGCCGCGAGCATTTTCGCGCCGTGCTCGACGATCGCGCCCACTCGGTGTTCCAGGGCCGCATCATCGTGCGCCAGGACGCGCAGCAGACCGACGGCAAGATGATGACCCGGGCGCTGCTGCTGTCCGACGAGGCCGAGGCCGACTCGAAGCCGGAGCTCGAGATCTTCGCTGACGACGTCTCTTGCGGCCATGGCGCGACGTCGGGCGCGCTCGACGACGGCCTGCTGTTCTATCTGCAGGCGCGCGGCCTGCCGGAGAAGCAGGCGCAAGCGCTTCTGATCCAAGCCTTCGTCGGCGAGGCGATCGAGCCGATCGAGGACGACGGATTGCGCGAGCGCGTGATGGCGGTAGCGCAGGACTGGCTGGAGGGGCGCGCATGAGCAGTCATCCGGCCGTCACTAACGGCACCTACGACGTCGCTCGCATCCGTGAGGATTTTCCGGCGCTGGCGCTGCAGGTCTATGGCAAGAAGCTCGTCTATCTCGACAACGCGGCGTCGGCGCAGAAGCCGCGTGCGGTGCTCGACCGGATGACGCAGGCCTACACCAGCGAATACGCCAACGTGCATCGCGGCCTGCACTACCTCGCCAATGCCGCGACCGAGGCCTATGAGGGCGGCCGCGAGCGCGTCACGCGCTTCCTCAACGCGCGGCGCAGCGAGGAGATCATCTTCACCCGCAACGCCACCGAGGCGATCAACCTGGTCGCGTCATCGTGGGGCGGGCCCAACATCGGCGAGGGCGACGAGATCGTGCTCTCGATCATGGAGCACCATTCCAACATCGTGCCGTGGCACTTCTTGCGCGAGCGCCAGGGCGCCGTGATCAAATGGGCTCCGGTCGACGACGACGGCAACTTCCTGATCGACGAATTCGAGAAGCTGCTGACGGACAAGACCAAGCTGGTCGCCATCACGCAGATGTCGAACATGCTCGGCACGCTTGTGCCGGTGAAGGAGGTCGTGCGGCTGGCGCATGCGCGCGGCATTCCGGTTCTGGTCGACGGCAGCCAGGCCGCCGTGCATCTCGCCATCGACGTCCAGGACATCGATTGCGACTTCTACGTCTTCACCGGCCACAAGCTGTACGGGCCGACCGGCATTGGCGTGCTCTACGGCAAGTATGATCGGCTCGCCGCGATGCGTCCCTTCAACGGCGGCGGCGAGATGATTCGGGAGGTCGCGCGCGACTGGGTCACCTATGGCGACCCGCCGCACCGGTTCGAGGCGGGCACGCCGATGATCGTCGAGGCGGTCGGGCTTGGCGCCGCCATCGACTACGTCAATTCGGTCGGCAAAGAGCGGATCGCGGCCCACGAGCACGATCTGGTCACCTACGCCCAGGATCGGCTGCGGGAGATCAATTCGCTGCGGATCATCGGCACGGCCAAGGGCAAGGGGCCGGTCATCTCGTTCGAGATGAAAGGCGCACATGCCCATGACATCGCCACCGTCATCGACCGTCAGGGCGTCGCAGTGCGGGCGGGCACGCATTGCGTGATGCCGCTTTTGGAGAGATTCAACGTCACGGCGACCTGCCGTGCCTCGTTTGGCATGTACAATACGAGGGAAGAGGTCGATCAGCTGGCCCAGGCATTGATCAAGGCGCAGGATTTGTTTGCATGACCGACACCGCCGACGTCAAAACTCAGTCCGTCGAAACCCATTCGGCGCTGCCCCAGGAGGAGACCGAACGGCTCTCCACCGAAATCATCGCGGCGTTGAAGACGGTGTTCGATCCGGAGATTCCGGCTGATATCTACGAGCTCGGCCTGATCTACAAGGTCGACATCAAGGACGATCGCAGCGTCGACGTGCTGATGACCTTGACGACGCCGAATTGTCCGGCGGCCGGCGAGTTGCCGACCATGGTGGAGAACGCGATCGCCAGCGTTCCCGGAGTCGGCGTGGTCAATGTGAGCATCGTCTGGGAGCCGCAGTGGACGCCGGATCGGATGAGCGACGAAGCCCGCCTCGTCCTGAACATGTGGTGAGACGAGCAGGCACGAAGTTTGAATAGTAAGGGCGGATCACATACGCCGCCGGGATGACGCCATGACCAGCACGACGAATACGACAGCTCCTGTCGCCAAGCCCAAGCCGCGCCCCCGCCCGCAGGTGATGCGGCTCACTGATGCGGCGGCCAATCGCATCCGCGAGCTGACCGATCGCGCCGAGTCCGAGATCATCGGATTGCGTGTCGGCGTCAAGAATGGTGGCTGCGCCGGACAATCCTATACGGTCGAATACGCCCATGACGTCCGGCCGACCGATGAGGTCGTCGAGGACAAGGGCGTCAAGATCCTGGTCGACCCCAAGGCGGTCCTGTTCCTGCTCGGCACCGAGATGGACTATCAGGCCGACAAGATGCAGGCCCAGTTCGTCTTCAATAATCCGAACCAGATCAGCGCCTGCGGCTGCGGCGAGTCGGTGCAGCTCAAACCGGCCGAGGTGTAATCGTCCACCTTGCGTCAGGGCGGATTCCGGACCTGTCGCATTCCGGACATTGACACGCGCCACGCTCCCGACCGACAAACACCGCCGAACAACTGTGGTGTTGGCGGGAGGGTCTCGCGATGGATCGCGAATTCCTGGTCGATCTGTTCGCGGGCTTCGGTCCGGTCACGATTCGGCCGATGTTCTCCGGCTTCGGCATCTCTGCCGACGGCATCAATTTCGCGCTGGCTTTGCGCAGTGGGCTTTATCTGCGCGCCGATGAAACGAGCTTCGACAAGTTCGAGGCCGCCGGATCCAAGCCGTTCTCCTACGAGACGCGGGCGCGCACCATGACCGTGCGGTCGTACTGGCAGGTGCCGGCGCATCTGTTCGATGACACCGACGAATTCGCGATGTGGGCGCGGGACGCGTTCGCGGCCGCGCAGCGGGCGGCCCTGAGCAAGCGGACGCGGAAACGGGTGGCGTCACCTGGCGCGGGCACGCCGGGGTCCGTTCGTCGCGGGTCGCGGCCCGCAACGGGCAAAACGGCAGCCAAAAAGACAAAGCCGGCCACGACGAAAAAGGCGGCCAAGCGGAAGGCGGCCAACACCGCCGGCAAAGCGCCCGCGGCCGGACGCGCAAAACGCCGCACGACGCCCGTGTCAGGGCGCCAGAAATCCGGGACACCATCGCGGCGATCGCGTTGAATGGAGCCCATTCGACGACGGAGCCGCGTCAGGCGACCTGGCCGCGCGTCGTGGCTGTGTATTCGGGATCGCTCTCGCACACCACCTTGTTGCGGCCGTTGCGCTTTGCCGCATAGAGGCAGCCGTCGGCGCGTTCGATCAGCGCGTCGGTGTCGTCGCCGGCGCGAAGCATGGAGACGCCGACCGAGATGGTGACGCGCCCCAGGATCTCGCCGGTCGACTTCTTCTTCAGCTCTTTTGCGGTGACGGCGCGGCGGATCTGGTCGGCGACGGTCAGGGCCTGCCGCAGCGAGGTGTTCGGCAGCACCACGGCGAACTCCTCGCCGCCATAGCGTGCGGCAATGTCCTGTCCCTTGATCGCATGCTTCAACGTCATTCCGACCAGGCGGAGCACCTGGTCGCCGGTGAGGTGGCCGTAGGAATCGTTGAACGACTTGAAGTGGTCGATGTCGAACATCAGCAGCGACAACGGCTGGCCGGTCGTGAGGCCCGTCCGCACCGTCGTCTCGATCATGCGGTCGAAATATTTGCGATTGCCCAGGCCGGTGAGCGGGTCGGTCAGACTCTCGGCACGGATGACTTCGAGGCTGTGCTGCAGTCCGCTGATCTCATCCTTGGACAGCGACAGTCGTTCCTCGAGAACGCGGTTGGTCTCCCGCATCTGCCTGGTCGAATGGGCGAGGGCCTCGATGATGTCGACCATCTGTTCGCGGCTCGTGGCCGCTGCGAGTTTCTGATCCGCGCCGGCGAGACTTGCATCATAGCTGGCGGTGCTGCCGAGCGCGTCGGTGATCATGTTCATCAGGTCGTCGATCTCGCCGACGACGCGCGCGCCGACCTTGTCGATGCGATCCGAGGTCTTGAGATGAGCGAGATAGGATTCGTAGAGTTGC
This sequence comes from Bradyrhizobium oligotrophicum, assembly GCF_051168495.1. GTDB lineage: Bacteria > Pseudomonadota > Alphaproteobacteria > Rhizobiales > Xanthobacteraceae > Bradyrhizobium > Bradyrhizobium oligotrophicum_A. The sequence continues at coordinate 103,858 of NZ_JBNPVB010000013.1, forward strand.
TCGAGCTCGGACTGCGACAGTTTGCCGTTGCGCGACAGCGTCTCGTTGATGATCTCGTTCAGCGGCGCGTTGTAGCCCGTCGCATAGACGTACCATATCTCGTAGTTGCGCGGATTGGCCGAATGGCGGAGCGTTCTGATCTGGCTGAGAGCAACCTCGGCGAAGGCCAGGGTGCGTTCGTGTTCGTCGAGCACGTTGACCACAACAGGTTCTCCCCAATCGCCCGCGTTGCCGTCACAGCAAAGACATAAACAATGCCGGCCAAGCTAAAGGACGTTTGTGAACCTGGGGTAAATACGGCCGTAGAGTCACGGATGCGTGTCGAGTGCTACTCACGGAACGGCCGTCATTTCATATGTTCAATGAGCTACATAAGCAGATCATCGGCCGTGATCCGATGCGACGCGCCTCGCGGTGTTGTCGCGCACTGAACAACGTCGTGAGGCACGTCATCCGAGCGACGCTCGGCGTTCGATCTAATAACTTATGTTGGATGGCCCAGCGGCTGACCGTGGGGAGAGCGGAGGTCCGGGCGACCGCGTGTCGGAGCAGCCCGGCAACTCCATTCCTCAGGGAAGCGGCGCCCGCACAGGACGGAGCAGGAAGGCCGGAAGATGCGAGTGATCGGCCGGCTCGTTGTCGTGCTCACGCCGCGGCCGTCGGAACTCGTTGCGTGGCTGTTCGTTACGAGGCGATTCTGTGCGGGCGCTCGGCGCCGCCGGCCTCGGCGCAAGTGTCTGTGCAGCGCGCGGCGCTGCCGCGGCCGGCCGCGGCTCGCGCGGTGTCGTATCACGTTCACGTGGTGCCGTCGCGCGTTCGCGCGGCGCCGCGTCCCGCTCGCGAGGCGCCTTGCTGCGGCTGCCGCGGCGCGCGGCATCACGCGGACGGCGCTCGCGCGTGTCTTCATCGCGCGGACTGTCGTGCACTTCGTAGTCGCCTTCGATCGTCGGGATGCCCTGTCCGATCAGTTTCTCGATCGCGACCATCGATTTCTGATCGGCGGGGCATACGATCGAGATGGCGGTGCCGGTCCGTCCGGCGCGGCCGGTACGTCCGATACGGTGAACATAATCATCCGAATGGTGAGGCACGTCGAAATTGAAGACGTGGCTGACTTCGGGAATGTCGAGGCCGCGGGCAGCGACATCGGAGGCAACCAGCAGCGGCAGCTCACCCTTGCGGAACTGGTCGAGCGCGGCGGTACGGGCGGACTGGTCCATGTCGCCGTGCAGGGCGCCGACGCTGAAGCCGTGCTTCTGCAGCGATTTGTGCACGATGGCGACGTCGCGTTTGCGGTTGCAGAAGATGATTGCGTTCTTCAGGTCCTTGGCATCCCGCAGCAGCCTGCGCAGCACGTCGCGCTTCTGATGCGCCTCGCGTCCCGACGGCACCTGCATCTGGGTCACGGTGACGGCCGTCGTGGCGGGCTTGGAGACCTCGACCTTCTGCGGATTGTGCAGGAAGGCTTCGGTGATGCGCCGGATTTCCGGCGGCATGGTTGCGGTGAAGAACAGCGTCTGGCGGGTGAAGGGGACGAGCTTGCAGATGCGCTCGATGTCGGGGATGAAGCCCATGTCGAGCATGCGGTCGGCTTCGTCGATGACCAGAAGCTCGACGCCGGTGAGCAGCAATCCGCCGCGCTCGGTATGGTCGAGCAGCCGGCCCGGCGTGGCGATGAGGACATCGACCCCGCGGGTCAGCTTGGTGTCCTGGTCGCCGAAGGAGACGCCGCCGATCAGCAGGGCGACGTTGAGCTTCTGCCCGGCGCCATAGCGATCGAAGTTCTCCTTGACCTGGGCGGCGAGTTCACGCGTCGGCTCCAGGATCAGGGTGCGCGGCATGCGGGCGCGGGCGCGGCCCTTTTCGAGGATGGTGAGCATCGGCAGAACGAACGCAGCGGTCTTGCCGGTGCCGGTCTGGGCGATGCCGAGCACGTCGCGGCGCGACAGCACATGAGGAATCGCCTGTTCCTGGATGGGCGTCGGGGTGGTGTAACCGGTGGCCGCAACTGCAGCCAACACCTTGTCGGACAAGCCGAGATTGGAAAAAGACATCGAGCCTCTATGTCACGCGCCAACAGGCGACGGGGCCTCTGTTCGACGCCGCCGTTAGGAATCGAGGGGTAAAAGGCTGTGGTCGCGTTTAACCCCGAAACGGCATGCTCTAAGGAAGCTGGGGGTTTTCTGACTTAAGCTGACCGGCGGCTAATCTCTCAGGAATCGGATCATATCCCGGCCGCGCTGCTGCGGAAGATAGGGGCGAATCCGGCAAAGTCAATGGAAGAGGGGGACGAAGTACCGAAAAAGCTTAATGTTTTTGCATTATTTGCGGGCAGGTTGTCGTCCCATCGTCGCATTTCTCCGTATCCGAAGGTGCCTCGGAGGGCGGTCTCGTCGAATTGTCGACGGAATTGCGGCGCGTGTTCGGCATCGAAGGGGAGCGCCGACCGGTTGCATGAACCGGCGCGACCGTGTGGCCGACTATCGATGGCGGCGCCCTCACGCGACGAGGACGGGGACGAATGATGAGATCGATGCGAACGTGGTTGGCGTCTGGGCTGGTGGTGCTGGGCATGGTGCTGGCGCCGGCTGCGCAGGCCGAGAAGCGCGTCGCGCTCGTCGTCGGCAACAACGACTATCGCTTCGTCCCGAAGCTGCAGAAGGCCGTCAACGATGCCCGCACGATGGGCGATACGCTGAAGCAGCTCGGCTTCAACGTGATGGTGGCCGAGAACCTCAACCGCCAGCAGTTCAGCCAGACGCTGCTGGCGTTCGACAATGCCGTCGAGCCGGGCGACACCGCCTTCTTCTTCTATGCCGGCCACGGCTTCGAGATCGCGGGCCAGAACTTCCTGTTGCCGACCGACGTGCCGGCTGCCACCGAAGGTCAGGAAGAACTGGTGCGCGATGCCTCGATTCTCGCGGACCGCATCATCGAGCGGCTGCAGAACAAGAAGGCGCGAACGTCGATCCTGGTGTTCGACGCCTGCCGCAACAATCCGTTCGAGCGCTCGGGCACGCGCGCAGTCGCGGGTGGGGGTGGACTGGCGCCGATGACCCAGCTGCCCGAAGGCGTGTTCTCGGTGTTCTCGGCAGGCCCACGGCAGACCGCGCTCGACCGGCTGTCGAACGACGACGCCAACCCGAACTCGGTGTTCACGCGCACCTTCGCCAAGGAGCTAACGCAGCCCGGTGTGAACCTCGTGCAGGTCGCGCAGCGCACGCGCCGCGTCGTCAGCGAGCTCGCCGAGACCGTGCGCCACAAGCAGATCCCGGTCTATTTCGACCAAATGGTCGACGACGTCTTTCTGAACGGGATGGTCAAGGGATCGGCCGCGGCCGACAAGCCGGCCGAGCCGCAGCAGAAGCTGGCCGCATTGCCTCCGGTCTCCGCTCCGCGCATCCCGCCGCCGAACGAAACGTTGAACGCGCCGATCGCGATGTTCTCGCGCCACAATGGCGGCTGGACGGTCACGTTCTCGATCGCCGATCCGACGCTCGGCATCTCCTGGCGCATGGGCGACAAGGGTGACTTCCGCGAGACCGGCTTCATGGACGTGCTCGATCCGCGCACCCGCAAGCGCATGCCCAATCCCTCGATCCAGCTGCCGGCGGATGCGCAGGCCGGTACCATCAACGTCCGCTATGTCGATGCATCGGGCGAGATGCAGGGGCCGTTTCCGATCCGGTTCGAGCCGGAGGCCGCGCTGGTGCGCGACCAGCGCAAGATCCTCGACATGACCGCAACGAGCTGGCTGTCGTTTCGCGAGTTCAACGGCCTCTTGGTCTACTACACGCATCTGATGTCGTATCGCTGCGCGATCCGCGAGGTGCGCATCGGAATCGACTCCGCGGTCCCGGACAAGGTTCTGAACATGCCGGGCTGCGACATGAAGGATCCGATCGCGATTCCTTCGAACGCCACGCCGTATCTGAAGCTGCCGCCATCGACCCAGTTCGTCTCGGTCGAGTTGACCTACCGCGACGGCAGCGTCTCGGAGATCAAGAGTTTCCGGCGCTGACGCCGGTCGCCTCGTGAGCGAGCAGGCCGTTGCAAGCTGGCGCGGTCAGCACGTGCCCTGCCAGATCATCACCAGGCCCAGCGCGCCCATGCCGACGCCGTAGCCGGCCCATTGCAGCTGGTTGACCATGAAGCTCGTCCGCGGCCAGGCTACCACGCCGGTGCCCTGACCGACCCAGAGCAGGCCGATGGCGAGCAGGAGCAGGCCGCCGATCATCAGGAATCTCCGCATGGCCAATTTCCTCCCTCATCGACCGGCGTCACCGCATCGGAGACGCTGCAGGCGTCTTTTTTGTGAATTTTTGTGATGAGGAAGCTAGCGACGGATAGGACGGATGACCAGCAGATCGAGGGCCAAAACAAAAAGCCCCGGATCGACCGGGGCTTTTCGCGACAGATTCGAGATGCCGAGTGGGGACGGCTCAGTACTTGACGACCGGGCCGGTCCAGTTGAAGCGGTAGACCAGCGAGGTGCTGATGGTCTGGACCCACGGCTTGAAGCTGACGGAGTCCGTCGTCACGAGGTTGCCGACGTCGGTGCGGACGGCAATGTCCTTCCGATCGTAGTAGGCGGCGCGATATTCGGTCTTCATGAACCAGCCCGGCGCCGAGATGCCGAAGATGTTCAGGTTGTTCTCGACGCCACCGCCGACGAACCAGCCGTTGCGGTTGAACGAGTCGGTATGGAAACCGGAGGCCGCGCCGGTGAGGGTGGTCAGACCCGTGCCCGACCAATGCGATCCGGAGTAACCGGCATTGACGTAGGACAGGACGTTCGGAGCGACCAGATAACCGACGCGAGCACCAGCGGCCCAGGCATCCTGCATCTTGATACGGCCGGTGAGGGCGGCAAACTGATCCTGGACGGTACCGCGCAGGCTGCCGAACTGGCCATCAGCGAAGATACCGAAGACCCAGGTCGGGTTGAACTGCCAGTCGTAGCCGATACCAACGGTGCCGAACCAGCCGTCGCCGCCGACGCGCTGATCGATCGTCACCGGCGCGCCGTTGAAGTTGGTGTGCGAGTCAGCATCCCAGATGCCGCCGCCGGCGCCACCGAAGATGTAAAAACCGGTCCAGCTCGGGGCGACCGGCGCCATCATCGGAGCCTTCGCGTAAGGACGGGCAGCCAGGTCGGCAGCCGAGGCGGTGCCCGTGATCGCAACCAGCGCGGTCGCAGCAAGCAAAAGCTTTTTCATAGTCAATTCCCCAAGATCGTCGTGGCGCAAGTGCCGGATTGCTGCGGCGATTCCCTCGCCAGATGTGCCCGAACTATAGCCGATTGGTGCCTAAAAGCTGTTGCCGGTTGACCACACCGGAGCGGAAAGTGCCGTGGGGCAACGGAGCGTTTTTGATAATACTTTGATCTTACATAAGAAAACAGGCTCCACGCGAGAGCGTGGAACCTGCAATCGAGGCGCGAAATCAGCTTGGGGCTAGACGTCGAGCAACTCGTCGCTGGCGAATTCCGCCTTTTCCGAGATGAAGGCGAACCGGGCCTCCGCCTTGGTCCCCATCAGCCGCTCGACCGAGTCGGCGGTGCCGTCGCGATCGTCGGCCAGCAGCACCACGCGCAGCAGGGTGCGCTTGGCCGGATCCATGGTGGTTTCCTTCAGCTGCGCCGGCATCATCTCGCCGAGGCCTTTGAAGCGGCCGATGTCCACCTTGGCGTTGGCGTTGAACTCGCGCTTGAGGATTTCGTCCCGGTGGGCGTCGTCGCGCGCATAGAACGTCTTGCTGTTGTGGGTCAGCCGGTAGAGCGGCGGCACGGCGAGATAGAGGTGCCCCTCGTCGATCAGCCGCGGCATCTGCCGGTAGAAGAAGGTGATCAGCAGCGAGGCGATATGGGCGCCGTCGACGTCGGCGTCGGTCATGATGATGATGCGCTGATAGCGCAGATCTTCCTCGCGATACGACGCGGCGGTGCCGGCGCCGATCGCCATCACGAGATCGGCGAGCTGGGCATTGGCCGTCAGCTTGTCCTTGCCGGCCGAGGCGACGTTGAGGATCTTGCCGCGCAGCGGCAGCACCGCCTGCTTCTTGCGGTCGCGCGCCTGCTTGGCGCTGCCGCCGGCCGAATCGCCCTCGACGATGAAGAGCTCCGAGCCCTCGGTGCCGGCATCGGTGCAGTCGGCGAGCTTGCCGGGCAGGCGCAGCTTCTTGGTCGCGGTCTTGCGCGCCGTCTCCTTCTCCTGGCGGCGGCGGATGCGGTCTTCGGCACGCTCGATGACGAAGTCGAGCAGGCGATTCGCCTGCACTGGGTTACCTGACAGCCAATGATCGAACGGGTCCTTGACGGCCTGTTCGACGATGCGCTGCGCTTCCGCAGTGGCGAGGCGGTCCTTGGTCTGGCCCTGGAATTCCGGCTCGCGCACGAACACCGAGAGCATGATGGCGGCGCCCGCCATGATGTCCTCGGAGGTGATGTTGGCCGACCGCTTGCCCTGGCCGACGCGCTCGGCGTGATCCTTCAGGCCGCGGAGCAGGGCGCTGCGGATGCCCGATTCGTGCGTGCCGCCGTCGGGCGTCGGGATCGTGTTGCAGTAGGACGACAGGAAGCCGTCGGCGTCCGCGGTCCAGGCGACCGCCCATTCGCAGCCGCCATGGCCGCCGGTGCGGCCGGACTTGCCGGCGAAGATGTCGGGATGGACCAGCGTGTCGGCGTGGATCGCTGCCGCCAGATAGTCCTTGAGGCCGCCGGGGAAGTGGAAGGTCGCCTCGGGCTGGACGTCCTCGATGCCCTTGAGCAGCGCGGGGTCGCATTTCCAGCGAATCTCGACGCCGCCGAACAGATAGGCCTTCGAGCGCGCCATCTTGAACAGGCGCTGCGGCTTGAAGGTGGCCTTGGCGCCGAAGATGGTCGGGTCGGGCTGGAAGCGCACCCGTGTACCGCGGCGGTTGGCGACCTTGCCGATTTCCTCGAGCTTGCCCTTGGGATGGCCGCGCTCGAAGATCATGCGGTAGAGCTTCTGGTTGCGCGCGACCTCGACCTCGAGCCGGGTCGACAGCGCGTTCACAACCGAGATGCCGACGCCGTGCAGGCCGCCCGAGGTCTCGTAGACCTTGGAGTCGAACTTGCCGCCCGCGTGCAGCGTGCACATGATGATTTCGAGCGCAGACTTCTTCGGGAATTTGGGGTGGGGATCAATAGGAATGCCGCGGCCGTTGTCGGTCACCGTCAGGAAGCCCTCGGCGTCGAGCTCGACCTCGATGAAGGTGGCGTGGCCGGCCAGCGCCTCGTCCATCGAGTTGTCGATGACCTCGGCAAACAGATGGTGCAGCGCCTTCTCGTCGGTGCCGCCGATATACATGCCGGGGCGGCGCCGGACCGGCTCCAGACCCTCGAGGACCTCGATGTCACGGGCGGTGTAATCGCCTTCCGCACCCGCCGAACGGGCGGCTGGCTTGGCGGCGGCCTTGCCCTTGGCAGCGAATGCCGCCATGGGGTCTGGAACGCCCTTGGCTTTGGCTTTTGCAGCTGATTTCAATGGCTTACCCATGGAATCTGATGTTGCGCTTGCGCAAGATGGAACGAATCGTTGCGCCTGACTATGCCATGCCCCGGCATAAAACAATGATCCATCCGGGACGGGCGTCCTCCGGTGTGTTCCCCTCGGCCGTTGCCGCGGGCCGTTCACGGGCAACACCCGATTGTTGTGACTTGATGTGTCCGGTTTCCCTGGCGTACCAGTCGGACCCACGGGAACCGCGAAAGCCATCAAGTACTTAGGGCTACGGGAGTGGGAAAGGTTGGGAGATAATGGAAGACTTTGGGCGCGCAGTCGCTGACTTCGTGCGCGACCATCAGGCCTGGGCTGCTCCGATCGTCCTGTTGCTGGCTTTCGGCGAGTCTCTGGCCTTCATTTCGCTGTTGATTCCGGCTTGGGGCGCCCTGGTCGCCATCGGTGCCCTGATCGGCGCGACCGGGATCAGCTTCTGGCCGGTGTGGCTGGCTGGCGGTCTCGGCGCAGCACTGGGTGACTGGGTTTCCTACTGGTTCGGCTACCGCTACAAGGACCGTGTCGCCCAGATGTGGCCGCTGTCGCGCTATCCGGGGCTGCTGCCGCGTGGCGAGGCCTTCGTGCGCGACTGGGGTGTGCCGAGCATCTTCATCGGCCGGTTCTTCGGACCGTTGCGCGCGTCGGTGCCGCTGGCGGCCGGCATTTTCGAGATGCCGTACATGATGTTCCAGGTCGCCAATTTCGTCTCGGCGCTGGTGTGGTCGGCGGTGCTGCTGCTGTTCGGCGACGTGATCGGGCGAATCATCGAATGGCTGTGGCGGACGGTGTGACGCGTGGCTTCTGCGCGCCGGCAACCTGCGACCTTGACGCAGGAACCTGCGGGGCTTATAGGCCTGCGCCCATGATCAAGGTCGCGACCATCATGTTCGCCGTGGAACGCCGCCGTACCCTCGCGGTGCGGGCGATGATCTGCGTCTGAGATCACAGCCCTTGCCGCCGGATCCGATCCCGCGGCAATCTTTCCCCTTGCAGCGCGATTGATCAGGCGGCTCCTTCGACCAGCAGGAGTTTCCGATGTACACGCCGCCGCCCTTCAAGCCTGACCGTGCCGCAAGCCTCGGCTTCGCGGACACGCGCGGCTTCGGTACGGTCTGCGCGTGGGATGGCCAAAAGCCGATCGCGTCGCCGGTGCCGTTTCATCTGGGCGCGCTGAACGACGGCACGCCGCAGGCGTTCTTCCATGTTGCTCGTGGCAATCCGCTGGCAAAGCTTGCCGACGGCGCGACGCCGTGGCTGCTCGCGGTCAACGGCGCCGACGCCTATGTGTCCGCCGACTTTTACGTCTCACCCGACCAGGTGCCGACTTGGCTGTATCAAGCGGTGCACCTGACCGGCACGGCGCGTGTCCTGTCGGAGGCCGAACTCGCGGCGCAGGTCGAAGCGGTCAGTGCCAAGTTCGAGCAGTGGTTGCTGCCGAAGACGCCGTGGACCTCGGACAAGATGGCCGCCGGCCGGCTGGAGGCGATGCGCAAGGCGATCGTCGGAATCGTCATGACGATCGACGAGGTCGAGGGCAGCTTCAAGCTCAACCAGCACAAATCCGAGGCCGACTACGCGGCGGTCGCGACCCGGCTCGGCGAGCAGCCCGACATCGGCTCGCAACAGATTTCCTCTCTCATGCGCCAGGCGCGGCCCGAGGCCTTTGCCGGCGAAACCCAGATTTCAAGGAGCGCGTCATGACCGTGATCGATAGCAACCCGAAGGCTCATACCGCAGCCGGTCCGGCGACGCGCTCCGTGTTCGTCGACGGCGGCTCCGGCACGACCGGATTGGGCATCGCCGAGCGATTGGCTCGCCAGAGCGATATTGTCGTGAAGACGATCGCCGATGACAAGCGCAAGGATCCCGCGGCCAAGCGGGAGCTGATGGCGGAGGTCGATCTCGTCATTCTCTGTCTGCCCGATGACGCGGCGAAGGAAACCGTCGCGCTGATCGATGGCATGGGCCAATCCGCGCCGAAGGTGCTGGATGCATCGACCGCGTATCGGGTCGCGCCAGACTGGGCCTATGGCTTTCCTGAGATCGCCGCCGGCCAGGCCGACAAGATCCGCAACGCGCGCAAGGTCTCCAATCCCGGCTGTTATCCGACCGGCGGCATTGCTCTGCTGCGGCCGCTGGTCGATGCCGGCCTGCTGCCGCAGGACTATCCGGTGACCGTGAACGCGGTGAGCGGCTATTCCGGCGGCGGCAAGACGATGATCGCGGCTTTCGAGAACGGCACGGCGCCCCACTTCGAGCTGTACGGTCTCGGCCTCGAGCACAAGCATCTGCCGGAACTGCAGCTCTATTCCAAACTGACGCGGCGGCCGATCTTCATTCCCTCGGTTGGCAACTACCGGCAGGGCATGCTGGTGTCGGTGCCGCTGCAGCTCGACACGCTGCCGGGCAAGCCTGATGGAGCAGACCTGCAGGCCGCGCTGGCCAAGCATTATGCCGGCAGCAGATACGTGTCGGTGATGCCACTGGACGGCGCCGCCGCCAAGAGCGGCCGGCTCGAACCCGAGGCGCTCAACGAGACCAACCAGCTCGAGCTCTACGTGTTCGCCAGCGACACGCATCATCAGGCGGTGCTGGTGGCCCGGCTCGACAACCTCGGCAAGGGCGCGTCCGGCGCGGCCGTGCAGAACATGCGGCTGATGCTCGGGCTTCCCGACCTCGGCTGAGGTCGATCATCGTCGCCCGGCAGCGCGAGGCGCGGCCGGCGCGATCGCCAATATCATGCGATGGCCGGCACTCCGCCGGCGTCGTCTTGCAATGATGCATGACAGACATCGATGGGCAGACCCATGACCGCTTATGACCTGAATGCGCTGCCCGTCACCGTGAACGATGTGCGGGCCGCCGCCGAAACCATCGGCGGCGCGGTGCTGGCGACCGCCTGCAACCAGAGCCGAACGCTCGGCGAGATCTGCGGTTGTAACGTCTGGCTCAAATTCGAGAACCTGCAGTTCACGTCCTCGTTCAAGGAGCGTGGCGCGCTGAACCGCCTGAATGCGCTGTCATCGGCGCAACGCGCGCGCGGTGTGATCGCGATGTCCGCCGGCAACCACGCGCAGGGCGTGGCCTACAATGCGCGGCGCCTCGGCATTCCCGCCACCATCGTGATGCCCGTGGGCACGCCCATGGTGAAGGTGCAGAACACCCGCCGGCACGGCGCCGAGGTCGTCATCTCCGGCGCCACCCTGGAAGAGGCGGGCGCGTTCGCGCGCGCGCACGGCGCGGCCGAAGGCATGACCATGATTCATCCCTATGACGATCCGCTGATCATCGCAGGGCAGGGCACGGTCGCGCTGGAGATGCTGGCGGTGGTCCCCGAACTCGATACGCTGGTCGTGCCGATCGGCGGCGGCGGGCTGATCTCCGGCATGGCGGTGGCGGCGCGCGCGCTCAAGCCGGGCCTGCGGATCGTCGGCGTTCAGGCCGGGCTCTACCCGTCGATGTACAACGCGGTTGGCGGCAAGGGCCTGCCGATGCGCGGCGATACGTTGGCCGAGGGCATCGCGGTGAAATCGCCGGGCCGGATCACCACCGAGATCATCCGCCATCTGGTCGACGACATCCTGCTGGTCACCGAGCCGCAGATCGAGCGTGCGCTCGCCACCTTGATCTCGATCGAGAAGACGGTGGTGGAAGGCGCCGGCGCCGTTGGCCTCGCCGCGGTGCTCGCCCATAACGATCAGTTTGCCGGTCGCAATGTCGGGCTGGTGCTGAGCGGCGGCAACATCGACACCCGCCTCATTGCCTCGGTGCTGACCCGCGAGCTCGCGCGCGAAGGGCGGCTGACGCAGTTGTCGATCGACATCGTCGACCGTCCGGGACAACTCGCAGCCGTCTCGACTCTTCTCGGCGAGGCCGGCGCCAACATCATCGAGGTCTCGCATCAGCGCACCTTCTCGGACCTGCCGGCGAAGGCGACCTTGCTGGAGCTGGTGATCGAGACGCGCGACCAGGCGCATCTGAACGACGTGATGGCGAAGCTCGTGGCTGCCGATTTCAAGGCGCGCTGCACCTGAGTGGCGTGCCCTCCAATTTAGTCTGGAAATGGATGTGTGGTGATGTTCAAGTCCATCCGGCATATCTCCGACGTCGAGCCGGCCGTCGCCGGGAAGAAGGAAATCCGTTTCCTCTCTCAGCCCCACGGCGTTACGCTCGGCTGCTACCTGTTCATGGATTCCAAGACCTTCGATTCGCCGGAGGCGATCGAGTGCCGCGGCATCGCGTTCGATCGTACCGGCCACATCGTGTCGCGGCCACTGCACAAGTTCTTCAATGTCGGCGAGAAGGAATGGCTGGCGCCGGACCGGCTGGCCTCGCGCGACGACATCGTCGCCATCTATGACAAGCTCGATGGCAGCATGGTCGCAACCGCATGGGTGGACGGTGAGCTGAAATGGCGATCGAAGAAGTCTTTCAACTCCGATGTCGTCAAGCTGGCGACGCAGCTGATGGATCAGCCGGAGCATGGCCGCATCAACGCCTTTGCCAAGGAGGTCGCGAGCGCCGGCATGACGGCGATCTTCGAGTTGACTCATCCCGACGCCCGGATCGTCGTCGCTCAGAATCAGCCGGAGCTACGGCTACTGCATGTGCGCGACAACGTTACCGGCCAGTATGTCATGCTCGACAGAGGTCATGCCGTTCATGACCTGATCGTCCGCCATGGCATCCCGCTGGTCCACCGTTTCGACGGCCTGTCGCTCTCGGCCGCGATCGATTCGCTGGCCGACATGCAGGGCAGGGAGGGCTACGTCGTTCAGTTCGCCAATGGCGACATGGTCAAGATCAAGTGCCCCTGGTACTTGCGCATCCATCGCAGTCTGTCGTTCCTGCGCGAGCGTGACATCGCGTGGCTGGCGCTGAACGAGGAGCTGGACGACGTCAAGGGTCACCTGGTCGAGGTCGGCATCGATCTGGGCGCCGTGAACGAGGTGGAGGCGCGGCTTAAGAGCATGCTGTCAGGATTTCTCGATGAGATCGAGGCGATCTGGGAGCGGGGCCGGGATCTCGACCGCAAGAGCTTTGCGATCGCCAACAAGGATCATCCGCTGTTTGGCCTCGCGATGCAGCGCTACCTCGGCAAGGAGGTGACCTTGCTGGAATGGTACGGACGCACGCGGCTGAAGGACGATTTCAGCCTGCGTGCGCTGGTCGACGAGACGCTGATCGATGCGCTCGATGGTTGAGCACGGGAGGTGACGCCGCCCGTGCATCTGATGGATATGCGCTGCAAGGCGTCGACCTGCCGCTGGCTGGTGCGGCGACAAGACCCGCTGCGCCCTACACCCAGCCGCCGTCCACGACATAGTGCTGGGACGTGCAGGCCGACGCTTCATCGGAAGCGAGGAATACGGTGAACTTCGCGATTTCGTCGGGAATGAGCTTCCGCTTCAGGCATTGCCGCTGCATCAGCTCGACCTCGCCCTCCGGTGTCATCCATTTTTCCAACTGGCGCTCGGTCATGATCCATCCCGGCGCGATCGCGTTGACGCGGATGTTGTAGGGGCCGTAGTCGCGCGCCAGCGAGCGGGTGAGACCGATCACGGCTGACTTGCTCGCGGTGTAGGCGGCCATGCCGCCTTGTCCGGCCATCCATGAGATCGAGCCGAAATTGACGATGGCGCCGGCCTTCGCGGCCTTCATGTCCGGCAACACGGCCTGCGCCGCGAAGAACTGGTGCTTCAGGTTGACCGCAACGCGGTCGTCCCAATATTCCGGCGTCATCTCTTCGGTGCTGTGGCGTTCGTCATTGGCCGCATTGTTGATGAGGATGTTGATCGCGCCGTGCGCCGTGCGTGCCTCGGCGACGCCGGCGCGCAACGCGGCGGTATCGGTGAGGTCGACGCACTGGAAATGCGCGCTCAGACCTCGATCCGACAGCTCGCGTTCCAGACGTCGGCCTTCGTCGACCTTGATGTCGAAGAACACGACATCGGAACCTTGATCCGCAAAGCGCCGCACGATTGCAGCGCCGATTCCCGATGCTCCCCCGGTCACGAGAACGACCTTGCGGGCGAGATCGGAATAGGTGGCGGCCATGGGCTTCTCCCGACTTTTATTTTTGTGGGCGAGGGGCCGCCCAATTCGCTCCCCAAGCCTAATCGTTCGAGGTGTGAGGTGTACAGGTCAGAATTATAGTTGCGCACCTCAGAAAATGAGGACAGGATTACCGGAATAAGAGAAGACGGTTGGGAGGAATGGGATGAGACTGCTCGCAAAGCTGGGACTCGCCGCTGCCGCATGCCTGCTCTGGGCCAACGCCGCCAGAGCCGACACCACCGTCAAATGGCTGCACATCGAGGTCAATCCGGCCCAGGTAAAGATCTGGGAGGAGGTTGCCCGCGCCTATGAGGCGTCGCATCCGGGCGTCAAGGTCGAGATGCAGTTCCTCGAGAACGAGGCCTACAAGGCCAAGCTGCCGACCATCCTGCAATCCAAGGACCGGCCGAACATCATCTACAGCTGGGCCGGCGGCGTCCTGAAGGCGCAGATCGAGGCCGGCGTCCTCGAAGACATCACCGATCAGGTCAAGGGCTACAGCGACGGCCTGACGCCGGCGGCGCTCGCCGCCTTTACCAGCGACGGCCATGTCTACGGCCTGCCGATCTCGCTCTCGCAGGTCGGCTTCGTCTGCAACAAGGAACTGATGGCCAAGGCCAAGGTCGATCCGGCCACCATCAAGAGCTGGGACGATCTGCTGGCCGCCGTGAAGACGTTGAAGGCCGCGGGCGTCACCCCGATCGTCGTCGGCGGCGCCGACAAATGGCCGCTGCACTTCTACTGGACGCATCTGTCGGTGCGCATCGGCGGCAAGCCGGCTTTCGAGGCGGCGCTGCGCGGCGACAATGGCGGCTTCGCCGGCGAGACCTTCGTCAAGTCCGGTGAGCTGTTCAAGCAGCTCGTCGATCTGCAGCCGTTCCAGAACGGTTTCCTCGGCTTCAAGAACCCGCAGGCCGTCGGTTATTTCGGCGACGGCAAGGCGGCGATGACGCTCGCGATCAGCTCCATCTACAACCTGCAGCGCGCGCTCGCGGCCGACAAGGTCGGGTTGAGCGAAGACAAGATCTGCTGGTTCGATTTTCCGACCGTGGACGGCGGCAAGGGTGCGCCGACGGATACGCTCGGCGGCATCACCGGCTGGCTGATCACCAAGGGCTCACCGAAGGAGGCGGTCGACTTCCTAAAATACTTCATCTCGAAGGACGTCCAGACGCGGCTCGCGGCAGGCAATTTCGTCATTCCGGTGGTGCAGGGCGCGGAGGCCGGCCTCAACAATGCCTTCATGAAGCTGATCGCGGCCAACCTGGCGAAGTCGAACTATCACCAGAACTTCTATGACCAGAGCCTCGGCCCGTCGGTCGGCCGCGTCGTCAACGATGTCAGCGCGGAAATCGCCGGCGGCAGCATGAGTCCGCAGGAGGCGGCCAAGGCAATCGAGGCGGCGCGCAAGCAGGGCAACTGACGTGGTGCGTCCGATCGCGACGTCGCCGGCGATGGATGTCGCGCCGGCATCGCTCTCCTCGCATGCGGTGCGCGGCCCGAGCTGGGACGGCCGCTTCACCGTGCTGATCCTGTTCCTGCCGCCGGCGCTCTTGCTGTTCACACTGTTCGTCGTGCTGCCGATCGGCGAGGCCGCCTGGTACTCCGGCTTCAACTGGAACGGATTCAACAAGCCGACCAACTGGATCGGCTTCGACAACTACCGCTTCGTGCTGGAGACGCGGGCGTTCTGGCTCGCGCTGCGCAACAATGGCATGATCATCGTGGTCTCGCTGGCCGTCCAGCTGCCGCTGGCGCTGACGCTGGCCGTGATGCTGGCGGACCGTTTTCGCGGCGCCGTGGCGCTGCGCATGCTGTTCTTCATGCCCTACATCCTGGCCGAGATCGCGACCGGGCTGATCTTCAGCTTCGTCTATGACGGCGATTACGGCCTCGTTGCCTCGATCTGGCGCAGCTTCGGCGCCGAGCCGCCGCATCTGCTGGCCTCGACCGACACGGCGATGCCCGCGGTGCTGGTCGTGGTCGTCTGGAAATATTTCGGCTTCCACATGATGCTGTTCATCGCGGCGCTGCAGAGCCTCGACAAGAGCCTGATCGAGGCGGCCCACATCGACGGCGCGACCCGGTCGCAAACCCTGCGCCACGTCATCATCCCATTGCTTTATCCGACGATCCGGCTTTCGGTGTTCTTTGCGATCATCGGCTCGTTGCAATTGTTCGACCTGATCATGCCGCTGACGCGCGGAGGCCCCGCCGACTCCTCCAACACGATGGTGAGCTTCCTCTACAACAACGGCATCTCGCGGATGCGGGTCGGCTATGGCAGCGCCATCGGCGTCATCCTGTTCGTGATCTGCGTGACCTTTGCCTTCTCCTACAAGCGATGGTTCATGCGCGATGAGTGACGCCGAGACCACCCGTGCGCCGTTCGATCCCGCCGTGCTGCTCAAGGCGGTGTTCCTCGCCCTTGTCGCCATCTTCGTGCTGGTGCCGCTGCTCGCGACCCTGCTCGGCGGCTTCAAGTCGCTCGGCGAATTGCGCGTCAACCCGTTCGGCCTGCCGCGTCATTGGGAATGGCAGAACTATGCCGACATCCTGTTCTCCGGGCGCTACTGGCAGCTGCTGCGCAACTCGCTCATCATCTCGACGCTGACCGTGACGTTGACGCTGATCGTTGCCTCGATGGCGGCGTTCACCTTCGCCCATGTGCGGTTCTACGGCAGCTCGATGCTGCTGAGCTATCTGACGCTCGGCCTGCTGTTTCCGGCGGCGACCGCGGTGCTGCCGCTGTTCATCAAGGTGCGCGATCTCGGCCTGCTCGACACCTATTTCGGCGTCGCGCTGCCGCAGGTCGCCTTCAGCCTCGCCATGAGCGTGCTGCTATTGCGACGCTTCTTCAAGGACATTCCCTACGAGCTGCTCGAAGCCGCGCTCGTCGACGGCTGCAGCTACATCAAGTTCTTCCGTTACGTGACGCTGCCGCTGTCGCGGCCGATCCTGGCGACCGTCGGCACCATCACCTTCGTCAACAGCTGGAACGCCTATCTGCTGCCGCTGGTGATGCTCAACACCGATGCGCTCTATCCATGGCCGCTCGGCATCATGGTCTATCAGGGCGAGTATTCGGCCGAATGGCACCTGATCCTGGCCTTCATCACGCTGACCATCCTGCCGACGATCGTTCTCTTCCTGTTGGCGCAGAAGCACATCGTCGCCGGCCTCACGGCGGGCGCGGTCAAGGGATGAACGGCATCTCACGGAGATCACAATGCGACGAATAGGAATAGGTATCATCGGCTGCGGCGTCATCAGCACCGCCTATCTGAAGGCCGCTCAGCGCTTTCCCGTCCTGGACATCAAGGCGCTCGCCGACATGCGCAGCGATGCGGCGGAGCGCCAGGGCGCCGCGTTCGGCCTGCCGGGGATGCGGGTCGATCAGTTGCTCAAGCGTGACGATGTCGAGATCGTCGTCAATCTCACGGTGCCGCTCGCCCACACCGACGTCAGTCTGGCGGTGCTGAACGCCGGCAAGCACGTCCATTCGGAGAAGCCGCTCGGCATCGACGTCGCGGAGGCCCGCAAGGTGATGGATCTCGCCGCCGAGAGGAACCTCCGTGTCGGCTGCGCGCCCGACACGTTCCTCGGCGGTGGTCACCAGACCGCGCGCAAGCTGATCGACGACGGCGCGATCGGCCGGCCCGTGGCGGGCAGCGCCTTCTTCGGCTGCCCCGGCCACGAGCGCTGGCATCCGGCGCCGGGGTTCTATTATCTGCGCGGTGGCGGGCCGATGCTCGACATGGGGCCGTATTACATCACCGATCTCGTGCAATTGCTCGGCCCGGTCGCGAGCGTGATGGGGTCGACCGCGCGCCCGAGATCCGAGCGCCTCGTGACCAGCCAGCCGATGAACGGCACGCTGATCCCGGTCGAGGTCGCGACCCATGTCGCAGGCACGCTCGAATTCGAGAGCGGGGCGGTGGTCTCGATCACGATGAGCTTCGATGTGCCCAAGCATCGGCACGCGCCGATCGAGATCTATGGCGAGGCGGGCAGCATGCTGGTGCCGGACCCGAACCGCTTCGGCGGCGAGGTGCAGGTCGCCAGGACCGGCGGCGAATGGGAGACGGTGCCGCTGACGCACGGGCATGTCGACGGTGAATTCCGCTCCATCGGCGTCGCCGACATGGCCTCCGCGATTCTGAACGACCGGCCGCATCGCGCCAGCGGCGCGCTGGCCTTCCATGTGCTGGAGGTCATGGAGGCGTTCCAGACCTCGGCGAACGAAGGCCGGCGGGTCAGGATCGAGAGCCGCGTCGAGCGGCCGGCGATGCTGCCGGTGGGATGTGAAACCGGACAGATCGATTGAGGACGGACCGATGCGCAAGGCAATGATTGTGTGGGGCGGCTGGCCGGGGCATGACCCCGATCTCTGTGCCTCGATGATCCGCGGGTGGCTGAAGGCCGAAGGCTTCGAGGTCCGGATCGAGACCACGACGGCGGCATTCGCCGATCCCGCGATTCACGACCTGTCGCTGATCATCCCGATCTACACGATGTCCAAGATTGAGAAAGCGGAAGCGCTCAATCTCTGCGCGGCGGTCCGCAACGGCGTCGGGCTTGCCGGCCATCACGGCGGCATGGGCGATGCCTTCCGCGATTCCGTCGACTACCAGTTCCTGTGCGGCGGCCAGTGGGTTGCGCATCCCGGCAACATCATCGACTACCGGGTCGACTTGACCAGGCCGGACGATCCCATCATGAAGGGCCTGACGAGTTTCGAGCATCGATCCGAGCAATATTACATGCATGTCGACCCGGCCAACGAGGTCTTGGCGACCACGACCTTCACCGGCGAGCACGCGCCCTGGATCGAGGGCGTGGTGATGCCGGTGGTCTGGAAGAAGCGATATGGTGCGGGCAGGGTATTCTATTCCTCACTCGGCCATCGCGCCTATGAGCTCGACGTGCCGGAGATCCGGACGTTGATGACCCGCGGCATGCTATGGGCGGCGCGCGAGTGACGGACGCAGCGACCCCGTCGCCGGTGCGCGCCACGCTCGAGGACGTCGCGCGGACGGCGGGTGTGTCGCTCGCCACCGTCGACCGCGTCATCAACCGGCGCGAGGGCGTGCGCGCCAAGACGGTGGCGCGCGTCGAGGCGGCCGTCGCCAAGCTCGGCTACCGCGCCGACATCGCCGCCGCACGGCTCGCACGGGGCCAGAGCTTTCGCTTCGCCTTCGTGCTGCCGACCGGCGGCAACACGTTCATGACACATCTGACCGAGCAGGTTCAGCGCACGGCGGAGTGGCTGGCGGGCCAGCGCGGCTTCATCGACATTCTGCATGTCGACGTGTTCGATCCGGACGTGCTGGCCGGCGCGCTCGAAAACCTGTCGCCGGTCTATCAGGGCGTGGCCGTCATCGCGCTCGACCACCCCAGGGTGCGCGCCGCGATCGACGACCTCACCGGGCGCGGGGTCGCCGTGGTGACCCTGGTCTCGGATGCGCCGACGTCACGGCGCCTGCACTATGTCGGGATCGACAACCCGGCGGCGGGACGGACCGCAGCCACGTTGATGGGCCGTTACCTCGGCGGCCGCGAGGGGACGGTCGCCGTCATCGCGGGATCGTTGTCGCTGCGCGATCATTCCGAGCGGCAGTTCGGCTTTCACCAGATCCTGTCCAGCGAGTATCCGCATCTGCGCGCGCTGCCGACCATCGAGGGCCGCGACGACAGCGAGCGTACGCGGGAGCTGACGGCGGCGCTGCTCGCCCGCCACGCCGATCTGCGCGGCATCTATTGCTGCGGCGCCGGCAACCGCGGCATCGCCGATGCGCTCGAAGATTCGGGCCGCGCGCGCGAGGTGGTCTGGATCACGCACGAACTGACCGATTACACGCGGCGGTTCCTGGTTCGCGGCACGCTCGATGTCGTCATCAACCAGGATCCCGGCCACGAGGCGCGGTCGGCGGCGCGTGTCCTGCTCGCGCATTGTTCGGGCGAGCCGATCAGCCCCGACCAGGAGCGCATCCGCATCGACATCTTTCTGCGTGACAACCTGCCGTAGCCGAGGGGCCTAGAGCCAGCCGAAGATCGCGACCGCCAGCACCGCCTGGGCCAGGAAGCCGATGACGAAGGCGGCGGTGCGGAACAGCGGCAGCCCGAGGGTGTAGACGATCACATGGGCCACGCGCGACCAGAAATAGACGGCGCAGGCGAGCACCGTCCATTTGGTGGAATAGTCGATGGCGCTGAGGATCAGCACCAGCGGCACGAAGATGACGAGGTTTTCCACCGCGTTGTCGTGCGCGAACATCAGCCGCGTCGCCCACGGCGCGTGCGGCTTGTCGTTGCGGGTGGGATTGGCCATCGCGCCGCCGAGGCCACGGACCTGGCAGCGGTTCAGGATGTAGGGAACCCACAGCAGGCCGGTCAGAATGACCGTCAGCGTCAGCCAGAACAGTTCGCGCGTCATCGAGATCCCCTCAACTGATTCCCATCCCGTCCCGGCGGGACGGAGCGGTTATAGTCAATCGCGGTGACCAGCGCTATGCGCGGACGCGGACATACGACCCCGGCGCGTCCTCGAGTGGCGGATAGGCCTCGCTGCCGACGCTGCGGGCGGGAACTTCCTCCGGATCGAGCTGGCCGAGCCATTCGCGCCAGTCGGGCCACCACGAGCCCTTGTGCTCCTGCGCGCCCTTGATCCAGTCCTGCAGCGAGATGTCGTGGATCTGGTCGTTGGTCCAGTACTGGTATTTGCCGGAGGAGGGCGGGTTGACGACGCCGGCAATGTGCCCCGAGCCCGAGAGCACATATTTCACCGGGCCGCCGAAGAATTGCGAGCCGTAAAGCACGGAATCGGCCGGCGCGATGTGGTCCTCGCGCGTCGCCAGATTGTAGACCGGCACCTTCACCTTGGAGAGATCCAGCAGCGTGTTGTCGAGTACCATGGTGCCCGAGGTCAGCCGGTTCTCGAGATAGCAGTTGCGCAGGTAGTAGGAGTGGTTCGCCGCCGACATGCGCGTGGCGTCCGAGTTCCAGTGCAGCAGGTCGAACGCGGACGGCGGCTGGCCCTTCAGGTAGTTGTTGACGACGTAGGACCAGATCAGGTCGTTCGACCTGAGCATGTTGAAGGCCATCGCCATCTTGCTGCCTTCGAGCACGCCCGAGGCCTGCATGTCGCGTTCCAGCGCCGAGATCTGGGTTTCGTCGACGAACACGAGCAGATCGCCGGCATGGGTGAAGTCGACCTGCGCGGCCAGGAAGGTCGCCGACGTCACCCGCTGGCGGCGCTTGTCGGCGAGCCAGGCGAGCGTTGTCGCGAGCATGGTGCCGCCGACGCAATAGCCGATCGTGTGCACCTTGAGTTCGCCGGTCACCTTCTCGATGACGTCCATCGCGGTGAGGGGACCTTCCTTCATGTAGTCGTCCCAGGTCTTCGTCCCGAGCTTCTTGTCGGGATTGACCCAGGAGATCACGAACACCGTGAGCCCCTGATCGACGCACCATTTGATGAAGGATTTCTCGGGGCGCAGATCGAGGATGTAGAACTTGTTGATCCAGGGCGGCACGACCAACAGAGGCGTCCGCAGCACCGTCTCCGTCGACGGCGCGTATTGGATCAGCTGCATCATCTCGTTCTGGAAGATCACCTTTCCCGGCGTCGTCGCCATGTTGACGCCGACCTCGAGATTGGCCGGATCGGACTGGCGGATCTTCAAGGATCCCTTGCCGGCCTCGATGTCCTCGGCGAGCATCTGCATGCCGCGGACCAGATTGTCGCCGCTCGATGCCACCGTCTGCCGCAGCACCTCCGGATTGGTGAAGACGAAGTTCGACGGCGCCAGTGCGTTGGTGATCTGGTTGACGTAGAACTCGGCCTTTTTGCGCGTGTGCGGATCCAGCCCCTCGGCATTGTGGACGAGGTCCTGCGCCCACTGCGTCGTCAGCAGGTAGGCCTGCATCACGAAATCGAAGAACTGGTTGGACTTCCATTCCGGGTCGGCGAAACGCTTGTCGCGCGGCGACGGCGAAATGGCCGGCGGCGCCTCTTCGCCGGCGAGCCGCCGCGAGGCGGACCCCCAGAGATCGAGATAGCCCTTGGCGATCTTGGTCTGGATGTCGCTGGCGCGATCCTTGTCCGACAGCCAGTAGTCGGCGACCGCCGTGAACGACTTCACGACTTCGGCGAGTTCGGTCGGCGGCCGGTCCTGAACTTCACCGGTTTCCCGCGGCTTCAGATAGGCCGCGAGAGCCTTGCCACTGGTCTCCATCGCGCGCGCGATGTTGGTCGCGAAGGCTTCGGCGTCGAATGTTTTTGTTGATTGGGCGGTGCTGTTCGGAACGTCGGTCATGGCGTCCTCACACTATCGCGTCCAAGACGTTTCGTCACCGCGCGAGATCAATAATCCGCGAGTTTGCGGCGAATTCGATTTCTGCGTGTTGCGTTGCGAAAAAGTCTCTTGCTTTGGCCTTGTTTACAGCGCACGGGGAAGTCCTGTTCAAGCAGCCAATGTTTCGAGTGACAATTGGTTGTGCTGCGGCAAAATGTGCCGTGTTGCGATTGGCGGTTGGTGGAGTTCAGGGGGAGCCTTGGCGTGACGGGGGTGATGGACCAGAGTTGGCGGACGTGGGCACGCGCCCTTGCGGCGGGATTGGCGCTTGGCGCATCCTTGTTGCTCGCCGGCTGTTCCAGCCCGATCGCCGACATGCCGTCGCTCGAGGCCGACGCCAATGCCCGCCCGCGAGAGCCGGACGGCTACCTTCCCGTGAACGATCTCCCGCGCGACCGCGAGACACCGATGATCTCGCCGGAAGAGCGCGCCAAGATCGAAAAGGAGCTGAAGGCCGCGCGCGACCGGCAGGCGTCGGCTGGGACGGGCGTCAAGGACCGCTGAGCCGCCAAGCCCGATGACGTAATTTTCTGGCGCGCCGCGGCGTCCATGGTAAAACGTCGGAATCAACCGCACGTCAGCGTGTCGCCGCCAACCAGGCCGTAAGGCCGTGCTAAGCTCATGTTTCAGCACGGATTTCAGGGCATGACCCGCGGCGCCGCAGAGCCAGCGATGCTGGCTCGTCCGCCCCCGGTTGCCGGAGCCGAGAGACCCATGGAAGATTTCTATCGCATCCGCCGTCTGCCGCCCTACGTGTTCGAGCAGGTCAACCGGGCCAAGGCGGCCGCGCGGAACGCCGGGGCCGACATCATCGATCTCGGCATGGGCAATCCGGATCTGCCGGCGCCGCCGCATGTGCTCGAGAAACTCAAGGAGACCCTGGGCAAGCCGCGCACCGACCGCTACTCCGCTTCGCGCGGCATCGTCGGACTGCGCCGGGCGCAGGCGGCCTATTACGACCGCCGCTTCGGGGTGAAGCTGAACCCCGACACCCAGATCGTCGCTACGCTGGGCTCCAAGGAAGGCTTCGCCAACGTCGCGCAGGCGATCACGGCGCCGGGCGACGTCATCCTGTGCCCGAATCCGAGCTACCCGATCCATGCCTTCGGCTTCCTGATGGCCGGCGGCGTGATCCGCTCGGTGCCGTCGGAGCCGACGCCGCAGTTCTTCGAGGCGGCGGAGCGCGCGATCGTCCACTCGATTCCGAAGCCGCTGGCGCTGATCGTCTGCTATCCAAGCAACCCGACTGCCTATGTCGCGAGCCTCGACTTCTATCGCGACCTCGTCGCATTCGCAAAGAAGCACGAGATTCTCATTCTCTCCGACCTCGCTTATGCCGAGGTCTATTTCGACGACCAGAACCCGCCGCCCTCGGTGCTGCAGGTGCCCGGCGCGATGGATGTCGCGGTCGAATTCACCTCGATGTCGAAGACCTATTCGATGGCCGGCTGGCGCATCGGCTTTGCGGTCGGCAACGAGCGCATCATCGCGGCGCTGGCGCGCGTGAAATCCTATCTCGACTACGGCGCTTTCACGCCGGTGCAGGTCGCGGCGACCGCCGCGCTGAACGGTCCGGACGACTGCATCCGCGAGATGCGCGACGTCTATCGCAAGCGCCGCGACACGCTGGTCGAATCGTTCGGCCGCGCCGGCTGGGAAATCCCGTCGCCGGAGGCCTCGATGTTCGCCTGGGCGCCGCTGCCCGAGAAGTTCAAGAGCCTCGGCAGCATGCAGTTCGCGACGCTGATGGTGGAGAAGTCCGGCGTCGCGGTGTCGCCCGGCGTCGGCTTCGGCGAGCATGGCGAAGGCTATGTTCGCATCGCGATGGTCGAGAACGAGCAGCGCATCCGGCAGGCCGCCCGCGGCGTCCGCCGCTTCCTTGAAAGCGGCATCGAAACGTTGCACAACGTCGTTCCCATCGCCAATCGGCGCTGAACCCTCCGGTATTTTCCTTTCGACAGGTTCTTTGATTCCATGGTCGCACCCCTGAGAGTGGGCATCGCGGGCCTCGGCACCGTGGGTGTCGAGGTCGTTCGTCTGATCGAGCAGCAGGGGCGCGTGCTCACCGAGCGGACAGGGCGCCCGGTGCGCGTCGTCGCCGTGACCGCACGGTCGAAGGCCAAGAAGCGCGGCATCGATCTGTCCGGCATCACCTGGGCCAAGGATCCGCTGGCGCTGGCTGCCGATCCCGAGGTCGACTGCCTGGTCGAGCTGATGGGCGGCGCCGGTGATCCCGCGCTGTCGGCGATCGACACCGCGCTCAAGGCCGGCAAGTCGGTGGTGACGGCCAACAAGGCGCTGATCGCCAAGCATGGCCTGAAGCTCGCCAAGGCGGCCGAGAAGCATGGCGGCGCGCTGAATTTCGAGGCTGCGGTCGGCGCTGCCATTCCTGTGGTCAAGACCTTGCGCGAGGGGCTGGCCGGCACCGGCATCAACCGTGTCTATGGCATCCTCAACGGCACCTGCAACTACATCCTGACCCGGATGGAGCAGGAGGGCCTGTCGTTCGACGAGTGCCTGAAGGATGCGCAACGTCTCGGCTATGCCGAGGCTGATCCATCGTTCGACATCCACGGCCACGACACCGCGCAGAAGCTTGCGATCCTGGCGAGCCTCGCCTTTGGCACCCAGGTGGCGCAGAACGCCGTCTACGTCGAAGGCATCTCCTCGATCGCGCCGGAGGACCTGCGTGCGGCCGCCGAGCTTGGCTACCGGGTCAAGCTGCTCGGCGTCGCCATGCGGACCGCCAAGGGCATCGAGCAGCGCGTGCATCCGACCATGGTGCCGAAATCCTCGTCGATCGCCCAGGTGATGGGCGTGACCAACGCGGTCACGATTGACGGCGAAGGCATTCCGCCGATCACGCTGGTCGGTCCGGGAGCAGGGGGCGCCGCCACGGCGTCCGCCGTCGTCGCCGACATCGCCGACGTCGCTCGCGGCATCCGCGCCGCGCCATTCGGGCGACCGGTCGAGAAGCTGCAGGCGACCGAGAAGGCGCCGATGGAGCGGCATGAGGGCGGCTACTACATCCGTTTGTTGGCACGCGACCATGCCGGCACGGCGGCGACCATTGCGACCCGGCTCGCCGAGCAGAAAATCTCGATCGAGTCGATCGTGCAGCGCCATCCCAACGGCAGCGAGCCGGCGAAAGCCGCCGGCAAGGCTGCGCCGGTGCCGGTCATCCTGATCACCTATGCGACCCATGAGGACGCGGTGTACAAGGCCCTGCAGGCGGTGCAGCGCGACAAGGTCATCAGCGGTAAGCCGCAGGTCATCCGGATCGAGAAGAACTAGGGCATGATGCCCACGGAACCGCTTGTCCCTGCTCAAACAAACGCATGGCGTTTGCCCAAACTTCATGCTCAAAGCGGGGGAGTCGGCAGGCGCGAAACGGCCATCCGGGCCAGCCGTCTGATCGGTGCGCCGCCTGTGCTGGCGACGTTTGAGCGGTAGAATTTGATGGCGGATGTCCGCCGTGACGCCTTGAGGAGTTGACCGATGTCGACGCAGATTTCCGTCCCGCAGCAATTGTTGCTCGAGCGCATCCTGACGCTGGAGCTGGTGCGCGTGACCGAGCGTGCGGCGGTGTCGGCAGCGCGGTTGCGCGGCCATGGCCAGGAAAAGCCCGCTGACCAAGCGGCCGTGGACGCGATGCGCCGCGAGCTCAACAAGCTGCCGATCGAAGGCACGGTCGTGATCGGCGAGGGCGAGCGCGACGAGGCGCCGATGCTCTATATCGGCGAGAAGGTCGGCCTCAATGCCGGCCCGAAGGTCGACATCGCGGTCGATCCGCTCGAAGGCACGACCTTGTGCGCCAAGAACATGCCGGGCGCGATCGCGACCATGGCGATGGCCGATGGCGGCACGCTCCTCCATGCTCCCGACGTCTACATGCAGAAGATCGCCGTCGGCCCCGGCTATGCCAAGGGCGTCGTCGACATCGACGCGACGCCCGTCGACAACGTTCGCCGCCTGGCGAAGGCGAAGGGCGTCGAGCCCGGCGCGATCACCGTGCTGGTGCTCGACCGTCCGCGCCATGCCGACATCATCCAGGCCGTGCGCTCGACCGGCGCTGCGGTGCGGCTGATCACCGACGGCGACGTCGCCGGCGTCATCCACTGCGCCGACCCGGACAACACCGGCGTCGACATGTATCTCGGCACCGGCGGCGCGCCGGAAGGCGTGCTGGCGGCCGTGGCGCTGCGCTGCATCGGCGGGCAGATGCAGTGCCGCCTGATCCTCGACACCGAGGAAAAGCGCGAGCGCGCCCACAAGATGGGCGTCGGCGACCCCAAGATGATCTACGGGATCGAAGACATGGCCCGCGGCGACTGCCTGTTTGCGGCCACCGGCGTCACCACCGGCTCGCTGCTGTCGGGCGTCAAGTTCCGCAAGGACGGCGTCATCGAGACCGAGACCGTCGTGATGCGCTCGGTCACCGGCACGGTGCGCTACATCCGCGCCGAGCACCGGCAGCTGGAGAAGTTCCACCTCGACTGACGGCGGAGCGTCGCGATGTCTGATCTCTCGATGGTCAAGGCGCTGGTGTTCGACGTGTTCGGCACCGTCGTCGACTGGCGCACCAGCCTGATCGACGACTTCACAGCGTGGTCGAAGACCCGCGGCATCGAGGGCGACTGGACCGCGCTGGTCGACGGCTGGCGCGGGCTTTATGTCGGCTCGATGGACGAGGTGCGCAAGAATCCGGCGCGCGGCTATCTCATCCTCGACGTGCTGCACCGCCGCTCGCTGGAGACGCTCGTCGCGAAGCTCGGCATCACCGGTCTCACCGAGGTCGATCTCGATCATCTCACACGCGGCTGGCACCGGCTGCATCCGTGGGCCGACAGCGTCGCCGGGCTGACCCGGCTGAAGTCCAAATTCATCATCGCGCCGCTCTCCAACGGCAATGTCGCGCTGCTCACCAACATGGCGAAGTTCGCGAGGTTGCCGTGGGACCTCGTCCTCTCCGCCGAGCTGTTCGCGCACTACAAGCCCGATCCCGAAACCTATCTCGGCGCCGCGCGTCTGCTTGGGCTTGCGCCCGGCGAGGTCATGATGGTCGCCGCGCACAACAACGATCTCGAAGCTGCGCAACGCTACGGTCTGAAGACCGCCTTCGTCGCCCGTCCGACCGAATACGGCCCGTTGCAGAGCCGCGACTTCGAGGCCACCGGCGCCTGGGATATCGTCGCCGCTGACTTCAACGGTATCGCCGATCGGCTCGGCTGCTGATCCGCCTTGCTGATCCTCCTGCCTCACGCGCCCGCCACGATCACGCCGTACCAGCCGAGGCCCTTGTAGGTCTCGTAGCCCGGCGTGGCGTGAAATGCGACCGTGCGTCCGGACGTGTCCTGATAGAAGCCGCTGCGCTTGCCATCGAGCCTGAGTGACACGCGCTCGCTCAGGATGCCCTGGCCGTCCGAAGCCGCGATGACGCGCAGACCCGAGTCGACCAGCAGCGCGCGTGCCTTGTCAGCTTCGTTGACGCGGACGCCCTGGACGATCGCGCGTGCCTGGGCTTCCCAGTCGAAATGAATGGCGAGCACGCCCAGCGGCTTGCCGTGGGCCTTGCCGTCCTCGCGCACGGACGCGCAGTAGGTCGCGACCTGGGCATTGCCAAGCAGCGGCTGGCACTCGACGTCGCCGGCGACGTAGTCGTCGCCGGACCGCAGGCCGCGCGCCTCGCGGAACCATCTGGTCTCGGCCACGCTCTGGCCGACGACGTTGAAGCGGTCGGCGCGGCCGTTGGCGATCACCTTGCCGCTGGGATCGCACAGCCACAGATCGAGGTAGACGGTGTAGGCCGACAGGATCACCGCGAGCCGCTCGGACACGTGGGCGACGCTCGCCGCGTCCGTCGCGGCGGCGCAATCGACCACGGCGGAATCGGTCGCCCACCAGCGCACGTCGCAGGTCCGCTCATAGAGATTGCGGTCGATCAGCTCGATGGCGTTGAGCGCCAGATCGACCATGCGTTCGCCGCGCGCCCGCTCGGTCATGCGCTCGATCGAGCCTTTCAAATTTCCGGTGCGGGTCGTCAACTGGCCTTCGAGCTCGCGTGCGATGGTCTCGACCTGCTGGCCGACCGCGCGCACTTCCTGTGCCACCACCGCGAATCCGGCGCCTTGTGCCCCGACGCGCGAGCTTTCGATCAGCGCGTTCAGCGCCAGCATCTTCATCTGATTGGTGATCTGCTGGATCGACCTGGTCTTCTCGCAGGCGATCTGGTTGACCTCGCCGGTGAGCCGGGCGATCAGCGCGGTGACATCGGTCTCGTCATTGTCGGGAGAGGGCTGCGCGGGCGCGATGGAGGGCGCATTCTTGAGATCAGGCGCAATCAGCATCGGTATCAACTCCATGTTGCTGCGCGTCTCCGTCGGCGTGGAGACCGCGAAAATAGCCGGCTCAATATTTGATGGAAATTGTACGGAGTTCGCCTAACGGCTGTTTAATGCACTCTCTCAAACATAGCTCAAATGTTAGGCAATCACGCGCATTGGGCACCAGTTCCGCGAAATTCCGGTGGTTTCCATCTTCGGAACCCCCTGCGGCCGGCGAATTGCAGATAGTTTGCAGGCTGACTTCCGAATCGTTGCGCCGCCCGAGGCTCACGCCGTCATGACACCATCCGCCACCGCCTTGCCCCTGAGCGCGCCGCCCGCGTTCCTCGGCGTGCGGCTGTCGTTGACCGGCAAATTGTGGCGCGACCGGCTCGGGACCCGCGCCGCGGCGCAGGCGCTGGCGATGGTGCAGCGCTATCAGCTGCCGGAGATGCTGGCGCGGGTCCTGGCCGGCCGCGACGTCGACATCGATGAGGTGCCGGACTTCCTCGATCCCACCATCCGCAAGATGATGCCGGATCCGTTCACGGTGACGCAGATGGAAGCTGCGGCCAACCGCATCGCCGATGCGGCAGTGCGGGGCGAGAAGGTCGCGATCTTCGGCGACTACGATGTCGATGGCGCGACGTCGGCGGCGCTGCTCGCCTGGCACCTGCGCCATTGCGGGCTCGATCCCCTGATCCACATTCCGGATCGCATCTTCGAGGGCTATGGCCCCAACGTCGACGCCATCCGTGCGCTGGCAAACAAAGGCGCGACCCTGCTGGTGACGGTCGATTGCGGCACCACCAGCCTCGAGCCGCTGGCGGAGGCGCGGCGGCTCGGCATGTCGGTGGTCGTGATCGACCACCATCAATGCGGCGAGGAGCTGCCGGAGGTCGAGGCGCTGGTCAATCCGAACCGACCTGATGATCTCTCCGGCCTCGGTTATCTCGCCGCGGTCGGGCTGACCCTGGTGACGCTGGTCGCCGTCAACAGGGAGCTGCGCGGCCGCGGCTTCTGGACCGCGGAGCGCCCGGAGCCCGACCTGCTCGGCATGCTGCATCACGTCGCGCTCGGCACCGTCGCCGACGTCGCACCGCTGATCGCGCTCAACCGCGCCTTCGTCGCCAAGGGGCTGATCGCGATGCGCCGCCGCGACCATGTCGGCCACACCGCGCTGATGGATGTCGCACGGCTCAATGGCCCGCCCGAGGCCTGGCATCTCGGCTTCATGCTGGGTCCGCGCATCAATGCCGGCGGCCGCATCGGCCGCGCTGATCTCGGCGTGCGCCTGCTGCTGGAGGGAGACGTCTCGGAAGCCGCACGGATCGCCGCCGAGCTCGACCGGCTCAACGGCGAGCGCCGAATCATCGAGCAGCAGGCCGAGGCGCAGGCCGAGGCCGAGGCGCTGGCTTCGCTCGGTCTGGAGGACAAGGGCGCCGTCATCGTGACGGCGTCGGAAGGCTGGCATCCCGGGGTGGTCGGGCTGGTCGCCTCGCGCCTGAAGGAAAAGTTCGCCCGTCCCGCCTTCGCGATCGCGCTGGAGCCCGGCGGCATCGGCACCGGATCGGGCCGCTCGATCCCCGGCGTCGATCTCGGCAAGGCGGTGCGCCATGCGGTGGAGCAGGGCATCCTGATGAAGGGCGGCGGCCATGCGATGGCTGCCGGCGTCACCCTGCGCAAGGAGCGGCTGGCGGAGTTTCGCGCTTATCTCGAAAGCGCGCTCGCCGCCGACGTCGCCGAGGCGCGCCACGTCAACGAGATCCTGATCGACGGCGCGATCAGCGCGCGCGCCGCGACGCCGGAGCTGGTCGCGACGCTCAACCGCGCCGGCCCCTTCGGCAGCGGCAATCCGGAGCCGATCGTGGCGCTGCCGTCGCATCAGCTCGTCTATGCCGACGAGGTCGGGCAGGCGCATCTCAAGCTGCGCTTCAAGTCCGGCGACGGCGCCACCGTCAACGCCATCGCGTTCCGCTCGGTCGGCCAGAAGCTCGGCAATGCGCTGCAACAGCATCGCGGCCAGATCCTGCATGTCGCCGGCACCCTTACCGTCGACCGCTACCAGGGCGTCGAGCGCGTGCAACTGCGCGTGCTGGATGTTGCCGTGCCGGATCATGGTCCGGCGATGATCAGGTAGAGCCACACTCACAGTGTCGTCCCGGACAAGCTTCGCCGACGCTCGCGTCGGCGAAGCGCCGATCCGGGACCCATACGCCGCAGCAGATGTTGTGAGGACGAGATGCCCATTGCGATCGTGCCACGCAGGTCTCCCTGTGGGTATGGATCCCGGGTCGGCGCCCCACGCGCTACGCGCGCGCGGCTTGCCCGGGACGACAGTGGAGCGTGTGACGCGCATCGTGCCTCACACGACCAAGTACAAGCATGACCGTTCGTTCTCGCCGCGCATTCGCGCCCGAGTGATGCATCGTCAAAGACCCTCCTGATAAGAGAGGGCGCAGGGAATGCCGGGTGAAGGCCCCACCCATGGCCCGCCTGCATCAAAAAAAGCAGGCGGCAGTCACCACAGGCAAAGCCGTTTCAACCGGCATTCCCTGCGCGATGGTTTTCACGATTATACGCGATCTCCCCGGTGTCCGGCTTGATAGCCACCGTCGTCGGTGTGATCATCATCACCCACCAACTTGGCGCCAGCGTCGGGGCGCCAGGACCACGCGACTTCACGTCCGCAACCTGCCGTTCGTCGGCGCGCCTCAGCACGCTGCGACCGATCGCGGCCACCGCATCCCGCCCTCCACGTTCGTGACGATCGCGAAGCGCCCCTCTCATGAGGACGAGATGGTGGCAATATTTCCGATTTTCGGAATAAATGCAAGCGGAAAATATGGATGTCGGCGACTCGTCAGAGACAGGTCGTTGATGTGGCTTGCCAAAATAATCCGAAGCATATCTCAGAGCACGGCCATTTGAAGCTCAGCGCCAGGACGGCTTCGGCAGCGGGGCTGGATTGAACTTCGGGATCGGCCGCGGAACGGGAGGAGGCACGGCGTCGTCGGACACCGAAAACAGCAGGATGGCTTCGAATGGCACGTCGGGAGCTTCGGCCGCAAAGCCGGCGCAGGTGACGGGCGTGCCTCTGCAGCAGCCTTCGAGGCTCAGGGTCAGTTCGTCCGGGCCGAACAGCGAGGGCTGTCCGGGGGTGTGACGTCTCGTCGTGATGATCGCGGTAAAACGATCGCCATGCGCCTCGTAGCTTCCGGCATAGCTCAGCACGCTATCGCCGCCGCAGACCTTGCCGCCCACGAGTTCGACGATGCCCGTTCCCTGGCCCTTGGGGGTCCTGAACCAGGCGGAATAGGTGCCGTCCTTCATCATCTGCCGTCGATCGCGCTGTGGGGTCCCGCCTATCGTCGTGGGGCGGGAATTAAGGGAAGGTGAAAGCCGATGTTCGAATCGACCCGGACCGCCGATTTTGTTCGTGTACGAATGGTTGGCCGCCCTCGCCGTGCTCCCGGCGCCTTCCATCGGTCGTTCGTCGGGACGAATCGACACCACGCCGCGCCGTTCCGCCTTTCCTCAGGAAATTTGTCTGAAGCGATCGCGGGCCGCGTATAAGGGAACGAGACCCAGGTCACCTTGAGGGATATGTGATGGCATCCGAAACGCGCTCGCCTCGTCTTGCGGTCCTGATCGACGCCGACAATGCCTCGGCCAAGATCGTGGACGGGCTGTTCGAGGAAATCGCCAAGATCGGCGAGGCCAGCGTGCGCCGGATCTATGGCGATTTCTCCAGTCCGCGCTCGAAGCCGTGGGCCGATACGCTGGCCAAATATGCCATCGTGCCGCAGCAGCAGTTCGCCTACACCACGGGCAAGAACGCGTCCGACATCACGCTGGTGATCGACGCGATGGACCTGTTGCACAGCGGCCGGTTCGACGGCTTCTGCCTGGTGTCGTCCGACAGCGATTTCACGCGGCTCGCGGCGCGCATCCGCGAGCAGGGCATCGATGTGTTCGGATTCGGCGAGCAGAAGACGCCGGAGAGCTTTAGGCAGGCCTGCCGCCGCTTCGTCTACACGGAGAACCTGCGTGGCGGCACTGCGAGCAGCAAGGATGCCGACAGCATGGCTGCACCGAAATCGCTGCTGCCGATCAGCGCCGCCACGCCCGTCATCGAGAAGGTGATCACGCAGATGGAGAGCGAGGACGGCTGGGTCGCGCTCGGCGTCGTCGGGACGCAACTCTCCAACCTCGTGTCCGACTTCGATCCGCGGACCTATGGCTGCCGCAAGCTGAGCGACCTCGTGCGCAAGACCGGCGCCTTCGAGTTCGAGGAGCAGACCAAGGGCGGCGGCTCGGTGCGCATCCGCGTCAAGACGGCGGGCGGCTCGCACGCCAAGGCGAAGCCGCCGAAGGCGGGGCAGCGCGATCAGGCCAAGTCGTGATATTGCCTGCGCGTGTTGATGTCAGCTTGATAGTCGCGCTCTTGACAACAAGCGAGGCCGGGTGGGCAAAGCCGCCGCCGAAGGCGGCAGCGTGCCCACCTTCGGGCGGCGTGCTCAGCGGTGGGATGGTGGGCACGGCGCCACGACGAGTTCGGAGGTCGTGAGAGCACCGCTGTGCCTTTGCCCACCCTCCCTTTTCTTCGCAGCTCACCCACCCTGCCGTAGCTTCGCCAGCACCTTGAGCCCGCCATAGCCGTCGGCTGGCTGGAGGCCGGCCTTGGCCTGGAAGTCGCGGATCGCCTTCATGGTGTCGTTGCCGACGCGGCCGTCGGTGCCGCCGGTGTCGAAGCCGGCGGCGGTGAGGCGCTTCTGCATCTCCTGGACTTCGGCGAGCGTGAGCGCGCGCTCGGAGCCGGGGAAGGGCTGCAGGAAGGGCGGGCTGCCCAGGATGCGGTCGCCGAGATGGCAGATCGCGAGCGCGTAGCTCATCGCCGGATTGTAGGACTTCACCGAATAGAAGTTCGGACCCAGCAGGAAGGCGGGGCCGCCCTCGACCGGAATCCACAGCTGCGCCGAGGCGTTCGGTTGCGGGAACGGCTGGCCGTCGGCACGCGTCACGCCGGCCGCCTGCCAGGCGGCGTAGCTGCGGCTGCCCGACATGTTGCCGGGCGCGCGCACCTCGTAACCCCAGTGTTCGCCGCGATGATATTTGCCGCGGTTGACGAGATAGCGCGCGGTCGAGCCGAGCGCGTCGTCGGGGCGGCCGAACGGGTTGATCTTGCCGTCGCCATCGTAGTCGAAGCCGACGTTGAGCCACACCTCGGGCATCCATTGCGTGTGGCCCATCGCGCCGGCCCAGGAGCCGCGCATCTCCTCCGGCGTGCTCCAGCCGCGGTCGACGATTTTGAGCGCGTTGGTGAGCTCGGTTTCCCAATAGGCCTTACGGCGCGGCTCGTTCCAGGCGAGCGCGGCCAGCGCCGGAAACACCGGGCGCATGTGGTTCTGCTGCACCAGGGGATCGCCGAACGCGGACTCGACGCCCCACAGCGCCAACAAGGTGCCGCGCTCGACGCCAAAATCCTTCTCGATGCGCGCGAACAGCGCCTCGTTCTTCTGCAGCGCGACCTTGCCGTTGATGACGCGCCAGTCGGAGACGCGGCGGTTGATGTATTGCCAGAGCTGCTCCTTGAACTCGGGCTGGTTGCGCATCTCCTTGAACACGGTCATGTCGGGCTCGATGCGGGCCATGACGCGGATCCAGGTGGCCTGCGAGATACCCTTGGCGAGCGCGCGGGCGCGAAAGCCGTCGCGCCAGGCCTCGAATTCGGCAGGCGCCGCGGAGGCCGGCAAGGCAGGGACGAGCAGCGCGGCGGCACCGATGCCGGAGCGGAGCAGGGCGCGGCGGGTCAGGGAATCGGGCTGGGTCATGGACGGCAGTCTAACCGCTCCGGGCCGGGACCGGCAAAGCCCGCGACGGGCGGGAACTCTCACGTGCCGTGCAGCTCGGTGGCCACCTGCGCCAGCCAGCGCCTGATGATGGCGAGGTCCCGCCCGTCCAGGCCGCCGGCTAGCCGCCGCTCCAGTGCAGTTGCTTTCAGCCGCGCCTTGGCCAGCAGCGCGAGGCCGTGACGGGTCAGGTTCCACTGCAGCACCCGGCCATGGATGGGGTGCGGCGTTCGCTGGATGGCGCCGTCGCGTTCCAGGTTGGCGATGATCACGTTCACCGTCTGCGGCGTCAGCAGCGCGACGCGGGCGCAGTCGGCCCCGGACAGGCCCGGATAGGCCTTCAGCATCGTCAGCACCACGAATTGCGGATGGGTCAGGCCGGTCGAGGCGAGCGCGCGGTCGAGCGACAGCCGCGCCGCCGCCTGGGCCTGGCGCAGGAGATAGGCGAGGTGGCCGTCCTCGCCGCGCTTGCCCTCGCCGGGCACCGGCAGGGATGGCGCGATGCGTCGCGGCGCCGATCGAGGGGTTGTCTTGCGGGAGGTCGTCTTGCGCATGATATCAGAGCTCTGATAAGTCATCAGAAGGCTGATAACATAAGAGATGACCCATGTCACATGCGCGCAGCGAGTGCACGACGTTCCGGAGCCAGGCGCCGGAGCTGTATGACGCCATTCTTGCGGTGAGCCAGCAGGCGGCCAAGGCCGGCCTCGACAAGCAGTTGCTCGAGCTGGTCAAGATCCGGGCGTCGCAGATCAACGGCTGTGCGTTCTGCGTGCAGCATCATTTGCTGCTGGCGGAGAAGCTCGGCATCTCCGCCGACAAGATCAATCTCGTGGTGGTATGGCGCGAGGCGCCGCAATTCTCGGCCCGCGAGCGTGCGGCGCTGGCCTTCACCGAGGCGCTGACGAAGCTGGATGGCGGGGTGAGCGACGAGGTCTACGCGCTGGCGCGCGCGGAGTTCTCGGAAGCCGAGCTGGTGTTCCTGACCTCGGCGATCGGCGTGATCAACCTCTGGAACCGCTACGGTGTCGCGTTCCGCTGGACGCCGGCGGAGCGCCCCGCACGGCCTGCCTGAACGGCGGGAACCCGGGCGGCGAGATGCGAGTTGGGCCTCCAAAGCAGAGGAGGTGCGCATGACGGAGCCGAACGAGCCGCTCAAGCCCGATGATTTTCCGCTCGAGGCCGGGAAGGGGTGTGTCTGCCGCCAGGACGGCAAGCCGATCGCACGCGCCAACACCGATGCGATGGCCCAGGAGATCGCCGATCGCCTCAACGCCGAGGAGCACCGCCGCGAAGAGGACAAATGGTCGGCGTGATCGCAGCGTGCGGCGAACGACTACTTGTCTAATGACCTGGACGGATCGCGTGGCTGCCCTCACCCTGACCCGTCGGCAGGGCTATCGGATTTGACGATCGAAGTGTTGCGCTCGTCTGTCTCCACGTCGTCATGCCCCGGGACGGAGCCCGGGCATGACGATGTGGAAACGTTTCGCGAAACACTCGGACTGGTCAGATGCGATAGCTCTGGTCAGGACGGGGGAGAGGAGCGCAGCCGCGATGCTTCGTATTCTTGTCTGCTCGCACGTTTTGTCCGGCTGAACCGGAATGCGCTTCGCAGACATTCAGAGCGCGCTTGTAGCCGCAACTGCGAGAAGCGCTGACGGCTCGCTGATAAATTGTGTATTCCGCTCGCGCATGTGGTCCCCTCAGAACGGATTGGCGGGCTGTGCGCGCTTCGGCCCTTCCGGCTTGGGTTCGAAAGCGAGGCTGGGCTCGGTCGGCATCACGCGGGCTCCGGCGGCACGAGCGACCTGGCCGGTGGTCGAGAGCCGTGCCTGTTCGGCGGATTTGATCTCCGGCGGATGCCAACGGTCGCGCACCAGCACCGTCAGCGCGCCGACGCACCCCAAGGCGATCGCTGCCGAGACCAGCGCGGCTCCGGTTCTGCTTTGCGGTTTGTCTGTCACGATCCGTCGTCCTCCTGTCGGTCGACAACCCGGAGCGGACGCAATGGGTTCCGGGCCCTGTCGGGGGGCCGGGGACGCCGTCAGTTCGGGGCGTGCACGGCGTCAGCCTGAGGGCCGGCGGCCGGCGGGAGCGTGCCCGTGATGGCCGGAGCGGCAACGGACGAGGAGACCATCTCCGTCCCGATCTCGTGGCCGCGGCCGCCGATCAGCCGCTCATAGGCCGCGATCAGGGTCATGTAGGGATTGACCCAGATCCAGCCGTCACGCGTGAACAGCTGGACGTCGAAATGCAGATGGCGCGTGGTGCCGTTGGGGTGGTCGAGATAGTTCGAGACCACGCCGATCGGCTGGCCCTCGCGAAGGCTGCGGCCGTTCAACAGGCCGTCGGCATCCAGCGCCGACGGGTTCATGTGCATGTAGCGGAAACGGATGTGCTCGGTGCCGGTGTTGACCTGCACCGTCACCGCCTGCTGCCGGGTCGAGCGGATCACGACGCCGTCGCGCACGGCGAGCACGCGCTGCCGCCACGGGTCGCACGCCTCCGGGCCGTCGCGGCGCACCGGGCAGGCGCCGGGCCTGATGTCCTGACCCTGATGGCCGAAGCCGCTGGCGCATTGGCCGACATTGAAGCTGCGGGCCTCGCAGAAATTGTCGCGCCAGGGGTACTGGCTCCACGGTTGGTCGAACTTGTCGCTCGCGCGGCGGCGGCCGAACGATTGCGAATGCACATAGGCCGGCGCGTCGAGCGGATAGCGGATCTGCGAATAAGCGGTGAGGTCGGCGCGTCCGCTCTGGCCGCGGGCGCCGCTGTTGACGACGATGTCGCCGGCTGGGCGATAGGTGAAGTCCGGATCGGGCGCGGGCGGCCGTTCGATCGCCGCCGGCGCGATCTCCGGCGGCAGGCGCCGCGGCTGGCCGCCGGCGATGCGCAGCGCCTTCAGGAAGCGCTCGGCGATCGGACTGGCCTCGCGGCAGGCGAGTCGCCGCGGTCGCGGCGCGCTGTCGAGGCACTGGATCGAGACCACATAGGGCACGCCGAAGCGGGTGAAGGCGTAGCGGACGTAGCCTTCACGGATGAAGCGGCGCAGATCCGGATATTGCGCGGCAAGCGCCTTGACGCTCTCGCCTTTGCCGCCTGCGGGATCGGCGACGTCGTAGGTGAGGACGGAGCCGGTGATCTGGATTTCGACCGGCCTTGCGAAGACGCGCGACGGCAGGCCCGAGGTCGCCTCGGTCGGCAGCGAGAACACGGCGTCGTAGCCGGACGGGCCGGCATCGAACAGATCGGTCTGGAAGTCCGCCTGATGGCGCGGCAGCGCTTGCGGATCGATTGCGCCCTTCCGGCGTGCGGCGAGATAGGCCGTGGTGTCGAAGGGCAGCAAAACGGGGACCGGACTGCGTCCGATCCCCGTGAAAATCGCCGAGGTCACGCCGTTGAGCTGGACCAGCGCGGGCCGCTGGCGCGGATCATCGGCGGCGACGCTGCGCCGGCGCGCCGTGAGCGCAAAGTCGGCGGCGACCTCGGGCGCCGCGTTGAGCTCGGAGCGGAGCTGGTCCATCGCCGCGCGCCAGTCGGCGCGGTTGATGGTGACGGCGGGCGTCGCGAACGCATCGGCCGCCTGCGCCGTCGGCGTCAGCGTGTGGATCGCCGCCAGGGCGGCGAAGACGATGGTGACCCGTGCCCCCAATCCCTCAGCGCCCCCCGGCGTCAGTTCATTCCGCTGCCCCGCGCATCAGGCTCAGTCCTTGGCGCGCTCGCAATAGGAGCCGTCCTCGGTCATGACGACGATGCGGGTGCCGACTGTGATGTGCGCCGGCACGCCGGTGCGCACGCCATTGGAGAGCACCGCCGGCTTGTACGACGACGACGCGGTTTGGCCCTTGGTGACCGGCTCGGTCTCGACCACCTCGAGCGTGACGCGCTGCGGCAGGGTGATCGCCACCGGCACCACGTCGTGCATCGACAGCTTGACCGTCATGTTTTCCTGGAGATAGGCCGCCTGGGTGCCGACCACGTCCTTCGGCACCTGGACCTGGTCGTAGGTCTCCGGGTTCATGAAGTGGAAGCCGTCGGCATCCTCGTACAGGAAGGTGAAGTTGCGCTCTTCGATCGTCGCCTTCTCGACCTGGTCGGTGGTCTTGAAGCGCTCGGAGATCTTCACGCCGTCGCTGATTCGGCGCATTTCGATCTGGCTGACCGGGGTGCCCTTGCCAGGATGGATGTTCTCGGCGGTCACGACGACGTAGAGCTTGCCGTCTTGCTCAATGACGTTACCCTTGCGAATAGAGCTGGCGATGACTTTCAAAGCTGTTTTTCCTGATATTGAACGGGGACCGCGGACGGAGCCGGGGCGCCACGCGGCGCGGAATGCGGTTTCGGGGCGCAACATACTGATTTTGTCCGGCGGTGCCAGTCTTTTGCGGCGCCCGCGGGCGATGCCCTGATGTCCCGAGAGCCGTCTCCGTCCCCCTGGTGGTCGCCGCAGCGGCACGCCGACATCAGGCCATTCCTGCTGGCGCGCGCCGCCGTCATGCGCGGCTTGCGGGCCTGGTTCGACGAGCAGGGGTTCACCGAGGTCGAGACCGGCATCCTGCAGGTTTCGCCCGGCAACGAGACCCATCTGCACGCGCCGGCCACCGAACTGACCGGGGCGGATGGAACCCGGCATCGGCGGTATCTCAGGACCTCGCCGGAATTCGCCTGCAAGAAGCTGCTGGCGGCCGGCGAGCGCCGAATCTTCGAGTTCGCCCGCGTGTTCCGCGACCGCGAGCGCGGCGACCTGCATCTGCCGGAATTCACCATGCTGGAGTGGTACCGGGCCGAGGCGCCCTATGATGCGATCATGGCCGACACGGTGGTCGTGATCGCCCATGCCGCCCAGGCGACCGGAATTCGGCAGTTTGCCTTCCGCAGCCGGACCGCCGATCCGTTTGCCGAGCCGGAGCTGCTGACGGTCGCCGCCGCCTTCGACCGCCATGCCGGCATCGACCTGCTGGCGACGATCCGTGACCGCACGGGCGACCGTGACGCGCTGGCGGCCGCGGCCGATGGCCGGATCCGGATCAGCGACGACGACACCTGGTCGGACCTGTTCAGCAAGGTGCTGGTCGAGCATGTCGAGCCGCATCTCGGGCAGGGACGTCTGACCGTGCTATATGAATATCCGACGCCGGAAGCGGCGCTGGCGCGGGTCAAGGCCGGCGAGCCCCGGGTTGCCGAACGGTTCGAGGTCTATGCCTGCGGCGTCGAACTCGCCAATGGGTTCGGCGAGCTCACCGACGCGTCGGAGCAGCGCCTTCGATTCGAAGCCGAGATGGCGGAGAAGCAGCGGCGCTATGGCGAGCGCTATCCGCTCGATGAGGATTTCCTCGCCGCTGTGGCCGAGATGCCGCAGGCGAGCGGCGTCGCGCTCGGCTTCGATCGCCTGGTCATGCTGGCGGCCGGCGCGGTCAGGATCGATCAGGTGGTGTGGACGCCGCCGGCAGGAGAGAGATGAACAGGATCGAACGTCCTACGACGCTGCGGAGCGCAGCCGACCTCGTCGCGCAGGGCCTCGCCGACCCGGCCGAGCAGCCGGCGCTGGAGCGCGTGGCGCAGCGCTACGCGGTCGCGGTGACCACGCATCTGGCCGATCTGATCGACGCCGACGATCCCAACGATCCGATCGCGCGCCAATTCGTGCCGAGCGTGGACGAACTGAACGCAGCGCCCGGCGAGCGCGGCGATCCGATCGGTGACGATGCGCATGCGCCGCTGCCGGGCATCGTTCACCGCTATCCCGACCGCGTGCTGCTCAAGCTGGTCCATGTCTGCGCGGTCTATTGCCGCTTCTGCTTCCGCCGCGAGATGGTCGGGCCGGGCAAGGACAATGCGCTGTCGGAGGAGGCCTATCGCGGCGCGCTCGACTACATCCGCGGCCATGGCGACATCTGGGAGGTGATCCTCACCGGCGGCGATCCGCTGATGCTGTCGCCGCGGCGGCTGAAGGAGATCATGGCCGATCTCGCTGATATCGACCACGTCAGGATCATCCGCATCCACACCCGCCTGCCGGTCGCCGATCCCCAGCGCATCACGCCGGCCCTGGTCGACGCGCTCCAGGTGCCGGGCGCCGCGACCTGGGTCGCGTTGCACGCCAACCATCCGCGCGAATTGAGCCCGCCGGTGCGCGCGGCCTGTGCGCGGCTGATCGACGCGGGGATCCCTCTCGTGAGCCAGTCGGTGCTGCTGCGCGGGGTCAATGACGACGCGGCCACGCTGGCGGCCCTGATGCGCGCGTTCGTCGAGACCCGCATCAAGCCGTATTATCTGCACCACGGCGACCTCGCGCCGGGCACGGCGCATCTGCGCACCACCCTGGCACACGGGCAGGCGCTGATCCGGTCGCTGCGCGGCCGCGTGTCGGGCCTGTGCCAGCCGGACTACGTGCTCGACATCCCCGGCGGCTACGGCAAGGCGCCGGTCGGGCCGCAATACATCAGTGCCGAGGATTCTGTTGAGCAGGATCATGCTGCGGCTGCGCAAACGCGCTATCGTGTGGTTGACTATTGCGGCGAGGCGCACCTCTATCCGCCTGCGGGCGAATGATCTGACGCGCCGATTCCGCTGACACGGAGGAGCAACATGAATAGACTTGTGATCGCGATGGGGCTCCTGGTTCTCGTGGCCGATGGCGGAGCGCTGGCCCAGGGCGGCAGCTCCTCCGGCGCCGCCAAAGGGCCGTCGTCGATGGAAGCACCGCGAGGCCACCGTCAACCGCGTCCGGCCGATCTGCCGAAGGCCGATCAGGCCGAGGACAATTCGATGAGCGGCGTGAGCAAGGAAGACCGCGAGCTCGACCGCAAGATCAAGAGCATCTGCCGCGGCTGCTGATCGATCCCCGGCGGCGCGCAAGACACGCGCCGCGCG
This sequence comes from Bradyrhizobium oligotrophicum, assembly GCF_051168495.1. Taxonomy (GTDB): domain Bacteria; phylum Pseudomonadota; class Alphaproteobacteria; order Rhizobiales; family Xanthobacteraceae; genus Bradyrhizobium; species Bradyrhizobium oligotrophicum_A. The sequence continues at coordinate 144,843 of NZ_JBNPVB010000013.1, forward strand.
ATTCATCCATCAGCCACTCATCCGGCCTCAAGCCGAGCGTTCGCGCATGGTGTCGCTCGCCTTGGTTCGCCGCGCCGCGACGGCGTCGGCGAGCTGCTCCAGCACCTCGACCGTCGTGTCCCAGCCGATGCAACCGTCGGTGATGCTCTGGCCGTAGGTCAGCGGCACGCCGGGCTTGACGTCCTGCCGTCCGGCCACGAGATGGCTCTCGATCATCACGCCGATGATGCGCTGCTCGCCACGGGCCAGCTGGTGCGCGATGTCGCTCGCCACCAGCGGCTGGTTCTCCGGCTTCTTGCTGGAATTGGCGTGGCTGGTGTCGATCATCAGCCGCGCCGCCAGGCCGGCCTTGACCAGTTCGGCGGACGCCTGCTCGACATGCGTGGCGTCGTAGTTGGGGCCGCTGCCGCCGCGCAGGATGATGTGGCAGTCCTCGTTGCCGGTGGTGGCCGCGATGCCCGAACGGCCGCCCTTGGTCACCGCCATGAAATGATGCGGATGCGCCGCCGATTTCACCGCGTCGGTGGCGATGCGGATGTTGCCGTCGGTGCCGTTCTTGAAGCCGACCGGGCACGACAGGCCGGAGGCGAGCTCGCGATGGATCTGGCTCTCGGTGGTGCGGGCGCCGATCGCCGCCCAGGCCACGAGGTCGGCGATGTATTGCGGCGTCGTCATGTCGAGGAATTCGCATCCCGCCGGCAGGCCGAGATTGTTGACGGCCGACAGCACGTTGCGCGCGAGCCGCAGACCCTTGTTGATGTCGAACGAGTTGTCGAGACCGGGATCGTTGATCAGGCCCTTCCAGCCGACGGTGGTGCGCGGCTTCTCGAAATAGACCCGCATCACGAGCTCCAGCCGGTCACCGAGGCGCTCGCGCAGGGCGGCGAGGCGGCCGGCATAATCGATCGCGGCGTTGGGATCGTGGATGGAGCAGGGGCCGACGACGACCAGCAGGCGGTCGTCGGCGCCGGTCAGGATGGCGTGGATGGCGTTGCGCGCGGCCATCACGACACGGGTCGCGGTGAGGGTGCGAGGGATTTCACCCATCACCTCCACCGGCGGGCTCAACTCCTCGATTTGCTTGATACGAAGATCGTCTGTGGTGCTCAGCACGGCGTGCTCCTGCGGTCTTGTGCGCTCCTGCCGGCCATAAAAAAAGCCGCCAGGCGGTCTGGCGGCTTGTTCGGATATCTTGCTGCAATGTGTCAGATTGAGCGCGATCCTCCCGCCGCCAGCGAGCTGTCGTAGCTAAAGTACCAATAGAAGCTGGTGGCGGCGTTGATCATGGTGATCCTATAGCGGCCTCGCGGCCGCGTGTCAAAACCTGCGACGCCGGCTCAGCCGTTGCGGGCGGCGAGCGCCATGCCGATCATCGACAGCCCGCCGAACAGCAGGTTGATGCCGACGAGCAGGCCGATGGCCCACATCGCCGTGCCCGGCAGCCCGGAAATGATGATGCCGGCAATCGCGATGTCGACGACGCCCGAGATCGCCAGCCACGACCAGCGTCCGGACAGTTCGCGCCGGTGCTCCAGCGCGTACATGATCGTGGCCACGCCCTCGGCGAGGAAATAGACGCCGACCACCACGGTCAGGGTCACCGTGCCCTGGACCGGCTGGGCCACCAGGATGAAGCCGGCGACGATGGCGAGAACCGCCGACAGCAGCGACCACCAGAAACCCGGCATGCTGCGCACCCAGAAGGTGAGCGCGAGCCCGGCGATGCCCGAGATCAGGAACATCCAGCCGAGAAAGATGGTGACGGCCAGGCTGGCCAGCGGCGTCAGGATCATGGCGGCGAGGCCGAGAACGGCCAGCAGGATGCCCTCGATCAGGAAAGCCTTCCAATGGGCCTGAACCGCCGCGCTCATTCGCGACCTCATGCGCTCGATCTCGGGCGGGACGGCATCCTGGGGAAGGGTCATGATCCAACTCCGACAAATTCGAAGCGCCGAACGTGGCGCCCACACGCCCCCGAGATGGTGAGCCGCCGCGGCCTGGACAAGCGCAAAGGACGAAGAGTTCGTGGCAGCACTCGGCACGGCGGATGCGAAAGGGCATCGTGAGCAAAATTCGCGGGAAGCGCAGAGTACGGCAGGCGAGGTACCGGCCGCGCGGCGTGCCGAGGTCCGGCCATCCAGGCTACGCCGTCGTTCGCATCCGGTTGCGGCCGAAGATGTAGATCGTCATCGTGACGATCAGCAGCGCGGCGCCGAGCACCATGGCCGTCAGTCCCAGGGGAACGAGCACGCCGGCGAGGTTGCGGTCGGGGTTGAGCAGCCAGTGCCGGACCGAGGTCAGCACGAATCCGAGCCCGATGAAGCCGGCCGCGCCGCCGAGCAGCAGCAACGCCCACATCCGGCGCAACTGGCTCAGCCGGGCGCGCGCGACGTCCGTTCGCGGCGTGTGGTGATGGGCCACTTTGCGGACCAGGCGTATGGCGAGCCCGATCGAGGAGAATCCGATCAGCACGCTGACGCCGCCGAGCCAGAGCCGCATCGTCGGATCGAGGCCGGTTCCTCGCTGCAGCATCAGCAGCGGATAATCGAACGCAGCGTGCAGCGCGACCGGGGCAGCCAGCATGAGCGCCCAGCTCGAGATGCGGGCCCAGTCGCGGTTGTGGCGGTTGGCGCCGAGCGCCGTCCCGGTGCGGGCGATCGCGAGATAGGCGCCGGCGATGATGCCGAGCGCGCCGTGGAACGGCACCGTCAGCACGCTGCGCAACACCGCCAGCGAGCGCCACATCTCGGCATGCTGGACCAGATAAGCGAGGTTCTCGTAGGCGGCGAAGCCGAGCCCGACCGCCGCGCCGTAGAACACCGTGTCCATGGCGTTGCCGAACTGCCGGCGCCGCGACGAGATGGCGGCGATCACGGCCACCTTCGCGATCTCCTCGGGCAGCGCGACGCTGAATAGCGCGCGGCTGAGCTGCGCCGTCCAGGGATTGTCGATCGACAGGCCGATGTTGTGGAACGGCATCCTGACGACGCCGAGCAGCACGACGCTGGCCGCGCCGAGCAGGAAGGCGGTCCAGATCTTGAGCGGAGGGCCGGAATTGTCCGCAGCGGCGACCACGAGCCACAGGATCAGAAGCGCGGGCGCGATCGCGGCGGTGCCGATGACGGTCGGGAGGGCTTCGAGCAGGTTCATTTGTGGTGGCAGATAAGCCATGTTGTCCGATCGTCCAATGCCGCCGGCGAAACCGCGTTCCCCTTCCGTGCGTGGCATTGATTTGTCATCGGTCTGCGGCTGCACGGCAAGACCAACCTGCAGGCCATGACGCCGCAGGAAGCATCATCGGACCCGGAAGACGGCGCGGGGACGCCTATCGGATCTGTCAGCTGCGTGAGACCGTCGCGCCTCGACACGTTCTCACTGGCGGCCGTCGTCTCGGGAATTGTCCGATCGGAGCAGGCCAGCGACATCACCAGGTCCGGGTGGATCTCGGCGCGGCAGCATCGCCGTCACGTGCCGGCGTCTCCCTGCGAGGCTGGACCGGCGTCCAGGCGTCGGTTCGGGACGGTGCTGGCGCCTGGGCCGTTGTGGGCGTCTCCACGCAGCTCAATCTCGGGGTGGGATCGGCGACCCGCCGGCATTCCAGGCCCTCGGCCAAGGCGGCCTGACTGACGACGCACGCAACGACGACAAGAAGAACTCTCATGGGTGCCCATCCTTCCTACGCGACCCGTCATACAATTCTCGGCGCGATCACGTCGAGGGCGATGCCGCGCCTTGGTTCGCCCCAAAAGTGTGCAAATGTTTGGCCAATCTGCCGCCGTCATTCAAAATTCCTGCTGAGGACGTGCGCGCAAATGCGTCGCATTGCACGTGATGGGGGCGTTCGTGTGGGCGACCTCGCAAGGTTCAGCCGCGACGTTTCGGCCGGTGGACGAACGGGCTTGCCGTCACGCATCGATCATGATCGGTTCGCGGCATGAATCATTCCGCTTTGCCTCGCTATCGCCGGGGCTGGGTCGACGACGCCGTCGCGGCCATCGAGGCCGACCAGTGCCGGACGGCCGACACCCACCTCATCCGCCTGATCGTGCCGGCGCTGGCCGGCATCGACCTCTATCTGAAGGACGAGTCGACGCATCCGACCGGCAGTCTGAAGCATCGGCTGGCCCGCTCGCTGTTCCTGTATGCGCTGTGCAACGGCCACATCCGTGAGGGAACGCCGGTCGTCGAAGCTTCGTCCGGGTCGACGGCCGTCTCGGAAGCCTATTTTGCGCAGATGATCGGCGTGCCGTTCTACGCGGTCATGCCGCGCACCACGTCCGCGGAGAAGATCGCGGCGATCACCCATTACGGCGGCAATTGCCACCTGATCGACGACGGCCGGTTCCTCTATGCCGAGGCGGCGGCGCTCGCGAGCCGCCTCGGCGGCCACTACATGGACCAGTTCACCTTCGCCGAGCGCGCCACCGACTGGCGCGGCAACAACAACATCGCCGAGTCGATCTTCAACCAGTTGCAGGGCGAGCGCCGCCCCCTGCCGGAATGGATCGTGATGGGCGCGGGCACCGGCGGCACGTCGGCGACGATCGGCCGCTATCTGCGCTATCGCCGGCATCCGACGCGGCTGTGCGTCGCCGATGTCGAGCACTCCGCGTTCTTCGACGCCTTCTGCAAGGGCGATTGCGCGCAGACCTGCGAGCGGCCGTCCCTGATCGAGGGGGTCGGCCGTCCGCGCTGCGAGCCGTCCTTCGTGCCGGGCGTGGTCGACCGCATGATGAAGGTGCCGGATGCCGCCTCGATCGCGGCGATGAACGTGCTGACGCGCCGGCTGCGGCGGCCGGTCGGCGGTTCGACCGGGACCAATTTCCTGGTGCTGTGCCGTCTCGCGGCCGAGATGCGGCACGCCGGCGTGGCCGGCTCGCTGGTGAGCTTGATCTGCGATTCCGGCGAGCGCTACCGCCAGACCTATTACGAGCCGCAATGGCTCGCTGCCCGCGGGCTCGATCCGGCGCCCTGCGAGGCGGCGCTGACGGATTTCCTCGATCACGGCGCAGCGCTGCGCCTCGACGTCGCCGACGCCGCCAATCCCTGCCATCCTTGAAGAGCGGGCACGAGAACGGCCGGCCTTGCCTCGGGCAAGACGGGCGGCGAATGCCCGGCAACATGCGCAGTCCCTGATCTGGATCAACGAACGGCTCGCGGAACTGCGGTTTGGTCGCAACCCTGCGACAGACCTCGATGGGCTCGCGGCAACTCTGGTTCTCGGCCACGGGCAGGGAAGGACGATCAGGCAATGGATTACGACAGCTATTTCGACCGCGCCCTCGACCAGTTGCACAGGGAAAGCCGCTATCGCGTGTTTGCCGATCTCGAGCGTCTCGCCGGCCGCTTTCCGCGCGCGATCTGGCATTCGCCCGAGGGTCCGAAGGACGTCGTCATCTGGTGCTCCAACGACTATCTCGGCATGGGCCAGCATCCGAAGGTGATCGGCGCCATGGTCGACGTCGCCGCGCGCATGGGCACCGGCGCCGGCGGCACCCGCAACATTGCCGGCACCAACCATCCGCTGATCGAGCTGGAGCGCGAGCTCGCCGACCTCCACGGCAAACAGGCGGCGCTGGTGTTCACCTCCGGCTACGTCTCCAACGAGACCGGCATCTCGACGATCGCAAAGTTGCTGCCCAACTGCCTGCTGTTGTCGGACGCGCTGAACCATAATTCGATGATCGAGGGCGTCCGCAAGTCTGGCGCGGAACGGCAGATCTGGCGTCACAACGACCTCGCCCATCTGGAGGAGCTGCTGCGCGCCGCCGATCCCGACCGCCCCAAGCTGATCGTCTGCGAGAGCCTGTATTCGATGGATGGCGACGTTGCTCCGCTGCACCGCATCTGCGATCTGGCCGAGCGCTACGGCGCGCTTACCTATGTCGACGAGGTCCATGCGGTCGGCATGTACGGCCCGCGCGGCGGCGGCATTGCCGAGCGCGACGGCGCGATGGCCCGCATCGACATCCTCGAAGGCACGCTCGCCAAGGCCTATGGCTGCCTCGGCGGCTACATCGCCGCCAATGCCAATCTGATCGACGCCGTCCGCTCCTATGCGCCGGGCTTCATCTTCACCACCGCGCTGCCGCCGGCGGTGTGCGCCGCCGCGACGGCGGCGATCCGCCACCTCAAGACCTCGCAATGGGAGCGCGACCGGCACCAGGACAGGGCGGCCAGGCTGAAGGCCGTGCTCAACACCGCCGGCCTGCCGGTAATGCCGTCCGACACCCACATCGTACCTGTGCATGTCGGCGATCCCGAGAAGTGCAAGACGGCCTCCGATCTGCTGCTCTCCGAGCACGGCATCTACATCCAGCCGATCAACTATCCGACCGTGCCGCGCGGCCTGGAGCGGCTGCGGATCACCCCGTCACCCTACCATGATGACGGCCTGATCGATGCGTTGGCCGAAGCGCTGGTCGACGTCTGGGACCGGCTCGGACTGCACCGGGCACCGCAGGCGCTGGCGGCGGAATGAGCCTGTCCCGCTGAGCTGTCACGCCGCCCTGTCAGTTTGATCTGCCGCAATGCCGCCCGCGCTCGTGCGGGCGTAGTCTCCGGCGTGAGGAGACAGGCCGGTTCGGCACGGCCGGGCCGGCGCACAGGCGAGGCAGCCATGGCAAAGATCATCGAAGCGCTGCTGCAGGAGCACGAGAATCTCGAGAAGCTTCTTTCGGTGCTCGAACACGAGCTGGAGCTGTTCGATCACAATCGGCGGCCCGACTACGACATCCTGCAGAGCATCATCGCCTATTTCGAAGACTACCCGCAGCGCTGTCATCATCCCAAGGAGGAGATGATCTTCGGCAAGCTGCGCATCCGTGACCCGGCGGCCGCCGCGACCTACGGCGATGTCGACGACGAGCACGAGACCGAGGCGCTGCGGCTGCGCGGCTTTGCCGAGGCGGTGAACGCGGTGCTGTCGGACCAGGAAATCCTGCGCGAGAGCTTCCACGCCGCGGTGCACCAGTTCATCGACAGCCAGCGTGAGCATTTGCGCAAGGAGGAGACGCTGCTGTTTCCTGCCGCCCTGCGTGCACTGCACGCGGAGGATTGGGCCGATATCGATGCCCGCATGTCCGACCGCAAGGACCCGCTGTTCGACGGCGACGTGGCCGAGAAATTCCACAATCTGGAGCGGAGCATTCTGCGGTGGGAACAGGAAGCGGAGCTGGCGCGAACGGCTGGACGCTGACGGACACCATGTCTCACGGGCGCATTGTCTCAATTGCGCCGGGCAGCCAGACGTCTATAATTCCCGATCAGGGGCAGGTAACTTCTTTCACGGAGTTGGCTATGACCGCTTTGACCACCAGGCTCGAGCCGGTCCCCGCGACATTGGCGGGCGGCGTCGATCCCGCCGACAGTCCGGCGCGGACGCCGATGTCGCAGCAAAGCGCCTTCGGCTGCCACGGCTACGACATCCATCTGCAGGAGTTCGTACGCCTGTCGGGCTGCCAGGAGCGTGCGCTCCGGCGTGAGAAGAAGCGCGCCTTGGTCCTGAGCTGACGGCGCGGCCGCCGTCCGACGCCGCAGACGACGACCGATCCGTCGCCATCAGATCCGGGAATGCTCGTTCAGCGCTGCAAGGAACCGCTCGCAGTCCGCGTACGCGCTTTGCTCGCCCGGTGTTTTGCTGCCCGGATCGCTAACGTGTCATTAATCAGCCGGCGCGACCCTCCTCGCATACTCCCGCGAGGGAGTGCGATGGAACCGGACCGCCGGAGCCGGCAGTCGCGACAAAAGGCCGGCGGCGTAACGCCCGCCGGCCTTCTTGCGTGCGCGGGGCGGGGCGTATCGTGGTCGAGCCAAGCCCCGTCATCCCCCACGTGCCGTCTCAGTTGCGGCGTGCCAGCGAGCGCAGGAAGCCCTGGTATTCCTCGTTCAGCTCCATGTCGACGGCAGGCGCCAGGCGCAGCAGCACGTTGGCAATGAAGGCCTGGTCGTTGCGCGGCTCTTCCAGCACCTCGCGCAGCACCGGGACGTTGTCCTCGATGTGATGCAGGAAGGCGACGCCTTTCTCGGCGGTCTCGGTCCAGCGCGCCCGCGTCCATTTCGCCAGCGGATACATGATCTCGTGAATGAAGTTGGATTTGCGCGCCTTCTCGAAGAAGCGCAGGCCCGCGCTCCAATATTCCTTGGCGCGCAGCGGCGGCGGAGGCAGATCGCCTGCCAGCATCTTCTTGCCGGCCTGGCCGACGAAATCATCGAGCGTGGTCGGTGCATCGATTGCAGCGCGGAAGTGCCAGAGCGCGAACGAGCCTGGAAAATCCTGGCCCAAGCGATCGAGCAGGGCGGTCTCGACCTTGTCGAGCGCGGCCTTGTCGCCCTTCAGCGCCGCCGTCATGGCAAAGGCGAAAAGCGCATCGTTGCCGACCTCGTGGACGCCGCCGTTCTTGAGTTGCGCGGCCGACAGAGCCGGCGTCTTGCCGTCCGCGGGCACCACGGCCTCGCCGGCGCGCTGCGCCTTGATGAAGGCCGTAATCTCCAGCCACCCCATCAGGCTGGCGATGAAGGCATCGGGATCGACATGTACGATCGCGAGATTGAGCGGCTCCTTGCGCGTCCTCAGCTCCGTCATGTCGGTCATGTCGCACTCCGTCGCCGCAGCCCGTCCGCGTGCCGGTCGTTCTGTCGCGTTTGCGACAGGACGGCGCGGTCAACGAGATCTTTGCGGGCTGAGGCAGCAAGAAGGGTGCCAGCGCTTCGCCCCTGCGGGCCGACCGGCGTACGGAACAGGTCTTGCTCGTCCTGCTTCGTCATTCGCAAACGAAAGCACGAGGAGGGCCCGCGCTTGTTCACCCGCGTCTGCAAGGCCGACACGATCGACGAAGGCGGCATGCGGCTCGTCATCGCCGACGCACAGCTCATCATCCTCGCCTGGCCCGACGAGGGGGAGCTCAAGGCATTCCAGGGCGTCTGTCCGCACACGGCGGCGCCGATGGAGGAGGCGGGTTTCGATGGCCGCCTGCTCAGCTGCCCCGTGCACAACTGGACCTGGGACGCGCTGACCGGCCTGCCGGTGCACCCGCCGGAGAGCGCCCTGGCCGAGTATCCGGTCAAGGTCGAGGACGGCGTGGTCTATGTCGACACCGACGGGATCTCGCCGTTGTTCGCGGCGCGTTGAACTTCGCCTCATGAGGCCGCAAAGTCCGCCACGGGCGGCTTGCCCGGCCGGGCAAACGCCTCTATACGTTCGGCGCGCGCGGCACGGAATCACCGTCGGGTGGTTCAGCCGACCTCGCAAAGCATGGGCGCAAGCTGCTGTTTTGCTGAAGGTTTTACCAAGAACGTGCAAGCGGCGATGGCGCCGGGGCGTTGTGCTCCGTCACGTCGTGCGTATTGCTCCCTTCGTCTATCGGTTAGGACGCCACCCTTTCACGGTGGAGAGAGCGGTTCGATTCCGCTAGGGAGCGCCACTTCGCGCCGCTCATTCTCAATCGCTTGAACGTCGAACCTTCATCCTTAGTGCCGCCCGTGGTCTCCGTACCTCTACGCAGCGCCGTCTCTGTCTGGTCCAATCAACCGTCCATTAGGGTCCTTGCCGTACTTCGGCGGGGGAGCAGGAGCAGGATGATGGCCGCGATCAAGAAGCGGGAAGCCCGCAAGTCGATGAAGCAGCCGGCGTGGATCACGCTGGATGGCGGATTCGCGGTGCGGCATTGCCTGGTTCAGGACATCTCCAGCGCCGGCGCCAAGCTGACCCTGGAGGATGCGGCGGCGCTGCCGGCGACGATCCGGCTCGCCTTTGCGCGCGATGCGCGCACCGGTCGGCTGTGCCAAGTGGTCTGGCGCCGCGGCGCCTCGGTCGGCGTCAAGTTCATCGGCAAATAGCAAACAGGGCCTTGCTGACCCAAGGTCGGAGCGCGCAGCGGACGGGTTTCGGCGAGCGCCGCCGCCGAAGATGCGCTAACAAGCGGCCATGCTCAGATCCATCGCCCTCGGCGCGCTCGCCTCGCTCGTTCTCGTGACCATCGCATCGGCGGGCTCGCCGGGTGAATCCTTGCTGTCGCCGAAAGCCGCAACAACGAGCCGACCGGGACCTCGTCCCGGTGCCGCCACCGCCAATCCCTGCGCGGCCTACGGCGCCAACTTCAGGCGGATCGAGGGCACCGACACCTGCATCAAGGTTGGCGGGGCGGTGGGCGTCGCGACGGGCGGGTCAATCGGGCGTTGAAGCACGGGCCCGCTCACGACAGCGGAGGGGCGACATGGTGAATGAATCCCTCGCGCTGTGAGATTCGCCGGTACCAGTTCATCATGTGAGGCAGCTCCGGCTTGACGACGCCCTCCACACCGAACCAGCGCCGCGCATAGCAACCGAGTGCGATGTCGGCGAGTGTGAAGCTTTCGGCTTCGACATAGGCCCGCGTCGACAGATGCGTATCGAGGATGCGCCACATCGATGCGGCCTCGTCGGCGGCCTTCTGCAGCGCATTCATGTCGCGTGCCGCGGGCGGGGTGCGGACGAGGCCCCAGAACAGCGGACGCTCGATCGGCTGCACCGTCGACAGCGTCCAGTCCAGCCAGCGTTCGACCGCGGCGCGTTGTCGCGGCTGGCGCGGATAGAGCGACGCCTCGCCGCCATGGGCGAGGCAGAGATAACGCAGGATGGCGTTGCTCTCCCACAGCACGAAATCGCCGTCCACCAGCGTCGGGATCCGGCCGTTCGGATTCATCGCGAGATAGTCGGCCTCGGTGTTGCGGCCGAACTGCATGCCGGCATCGATGCGCTGGAAGCCTGCGCCGAGCTCGGCAAGACACCACAGCACCTTCTGCACGTTCACCGAATTGGGACGGCCCCAGATCGTCAGTCTGTTGTCGGCGGACACGTTCGGCTCCTGTCTTGCTATGCGCTACGGGCGTCATTGATACTGCATCTCACGCAAAAAGCCCCGCTGCGGGCGGGGCTTTTCGGTCGAACGGTGAGTTCTCGGTGATCAGCGGCCGAAAAACAGCCACAGCAGAATGATCACCGGGATTGGCACGCCCAACAACCACAGCAAAAGTCCTCGACCCATCGCGGCCTCCTCATACTCTCGTCGTTTCATCGATCGCAGCGACAACGCGAGCATGGCCTCGATGTTCCGGCATTGTTGGGCGGACGGCCGTCGCTCACCAATGCCCGGTGTTCGGCATCGACAGCCACGGCTCGGCAGGGGCCTTCGGCTCGCCCTTCTGCAACAGCTCGATCGAGTGCAGGTCGGGCGAGCGGACGAAGGCCATGTTGCCGTCGCGCGGCGGCCGGTTGATGGTGATGCCGAGCTTCATCAGGCGGTCGCAGGTGGCGTAGATGTCGTCGACCTCATAGGCGAGATGGCCGAAGAAGCGGTCCTCGCCGTAGCTCTCCTCGTCCCAATTGTAGGTGAGCTCGACGAGCGGCGCGCCGCGCGTGGACGGCAGGCTCTTCAGCAGGTGTTCATCTTCGGGTGCGCAAAGAAACACGAGGGTGAAGCGGCCCTTGTCGTTGTCGATGCGGCGCACCTCCTTGAGGCCGAGCGCATCGGAATAGAATTTCAGCGCTGCGTCGAGATTGCGCACGCGCAGCATGGTGTGGAGATAACGCATCGTTTCTTGTCTCCCTGAACGTGAAGCGGGTGTTCAACGGCCGCTTGCGGACCTCGATCCATAGCAGCAATCGGCTCTCCCGCGCATCAGCCCTGGTCGCACACGATTGCCTGCTCGCGGGGAATTGTGGCTCGTCCGATCGCCCGTCGGAAGCGATCCGTGCAGCGGACGCGGGTTCGCCGTATGCCAGCGAATCGCTATTTTGGCAGTGATTCGCGGCGCCGATGAACGGCGCGATGCGGCCATATGCAGGTTTTTCAGCGCTTTTCGGCGGTCTGGTGCGGCCAAAATCACGCAGGAGAGTCGAAAATGCCTGGAAATATAGGGGAAAATGAATCACATGCTCCATTCGATCGGCATCGCAGCTTGACTTCTCCTCGCTGCATTGGAATTTTGGCGCCGCTGTGGGTGCTTCGGGGCCCCTTGAAATGCAGGAGAATCCCGAAATATCGCGGGGTGATACGCCACCAGACGACTGAAGTCCCGGCTGTGCAATGCAGCCAGAAAGCCCCGACCAGTCTGCGCAGCAATGCGCTGATAGCCGCGCAGTCGTCACGTCATTCATCGGTACCAATCCTAAGGAGATACGATGGCTACCCAACTTTCCAAGTCGCAACTGATCGAGAAGATTGCGACCACGACCGAGCTGTCCAAGCGTGACGTCAAGAACGTCATGGAGACGCTCACCGACGTCGGCCACAAGGAGCTGAAGAAGAACGGCGTGTTCCTGGTGCCGGGCTTCGCCAAGTTCGTCGTCGTCAAGAAGCCCGCCGTGAAGGCGCGCAAGGGCACCAATCCCTTCACCGGCGAGGAGATGATGTTCAAGGCCAAGCCGGCCCGCAAGATCGTGCGCGCCCGCCCGGTCAAGGCTGCGAAGGACGCCGTCGCCTGATCCGACCGCATCGGCCGTGATCGCGATCAGAGGCCCCCTGCAGAGGGGGCCTTTTTTCGTGGGAAGGATTTCTGGGAAGGATTTCGTGTCGTTGCCGATGAGGGCGGCTGCGCCGGCACCGCGAGCTGCAACGATCCGCTGAAACGACAGCAGCGCCAGCACGACGGAATATGTTCGTCGCCTGGCGCCACCCTCGAAAAAACTGGGCCCTGAAATCCCCAGTGATCATGTGTCTTGGTCAGCCCCAGGAAGGTTCAAGAGATTTCGGCATTGATTTCGATTGCACCGCCAATTGGCGGCAAAGGCTATCACTGTTGAGCGGAGACGATTTCATCCCGCACGGTGCAACCTCCGTTCTGAGAACGGCCAGCGCCGGCGCCGCCCAGACACCCCTGGGGACAAGTTCGCGTTTGTTGCGCAGCAAGTGATTGATCCCGCGGCCTTAGAGGCGACGGTCTGCGGCTGTGGACAGGCTGAGGATTGGTTGTGGAGAACCGGGCGTCGGTGCCCGCATTCTCACACCTGGTCGGCGCCGAGATCGGCGGGATCGACAGGCGCGTCCGGCGCGGCGCTGACAGAGTCACTCCCGCTGTGATGCGACGCGATCACGACGAAACCGCCATAGCCGATGATGTTGAACAGAAGCTCGAGCCAGGACGCCATTTTCGATCCATCCCAACGTCGTCCAACTCTTGGACCTGCTTTTCGTTCCGGCGCGTATGCGCGTACCTGAGCTGAAACCAATCCGCCGGTGCCTGCGTTGTTTCGACGCAATCGAATCGGAGGACATGACCATGAGAAAAGCACTGGCTGTTCTGGCGACCGCTGGCGTGGTCGCCGCACTCGCCGCGCCGGCGCCGGCTGAGGCGCGCGGCATCGGGCCGGGTCTCGCATTCGGCCTGGCCGCAGGGGCGCTGACGGCGGGAGCGCTGGCGGCATCCCAGCCCTACTATTATGGCCCGAACTACGGCTATTACTACGGTCCGCGCTACGCCTACGGGCCCGGGCCATATGCCTATTACGGCGGCCCCTATTATCATCGGCCTCACTATTGGCGCCACCACTGGTAAGCGCGCTCGAGCCGTTCGATGCAGCGTCGTTCGATGCAGAGCCCGGGCAAGCCCCGGGCTCTTGCTTCATGCACTGCGCGACCCGGCTCTAGTCCGCTGCCTCGCCACGCTGGGCCTTTCTCCAGGCCTTCCGCGCAAATTCTTCGCGTTCGCGGGCGAACTTCTCCTGGGTCGTCTTGAAGCGCGCAATTCGTGCCGTGATCTCGGCGCGCTCCTGCGTGCGCCGATTGTCCTGTGTCTCGTCGTGTCCCACGAAGCCTCTCTGCGTCGATCACTATCGGGCGAGTCCGGCCATGGGACGCGTGACAAACTTCCTGGCGAATCGCTGACGCGATGTGGCTGCCGGATTGAGGCGTGATTGCGGAAACCCCCGCTTGGCAGGGCGCGAAGCGCGCCCAAAGCTGGGGAGAGCGGCCGGCCGATGAGCGAGGTCTCGCCGCCATCCTGCGGTAGAGCCCGCGATCGAGACTCGCAACGCTTGCAGTCCGATCGCCATCGGTGCGATTGGCTCGAGGTGCTGCCACCGGCGGGTGCCGCCGCGGACGTGGTATGAAGAGGCGATCAACGACGCGACGCGTGATGGTTCGGAGCCACTGCCCAATGATTGCATCCGATCTGCAGGAGGGCGTGAACCGCCTGGGCGACATGATCGCCGCCGCCAGGGTCATCGTGCCGTTTACCGGCGCCGGCATCTCGACCGAGGCCGGCATCCCCGACTTCCGATCCCCGGGCGGACTGTGGACGCGCAACCGGCCGATCCATTTCGAGGAGTTCGTGGCCAGCCAGGACGCGCGCGACGAGGCCTGGCGCCGGCGCTTCGCGGTGCAGGAGACGTTTGCCGCGGCGCGGCCCGGGCGCGGTCATCGCGCGCTGGCGTCGCTCTACCGCGCCGGCAAGATCCCGGCCGTCATCACCCAGAACATCGACAATCTGCACCAGGAGTCCGGATTTGTTGCTGATCATGTCATCGAGTTGCACGGTAACACCACCTATGCGCGCTGCATCGGCTGCGGACAGCGCTATGCGCTCGGCTGGGTGAAGGAGCGCTTCGATCTGCATGGTGCCGCGCCGGATTGTCCGGCTTGCGCCGCGCCGGTGAAGACGGCGACGGTGTCCTTTGGCCAGGCCATGCCGGAGGACGAAATGCGGCGTGCGACGGAGCTCGCGCAACATTGCGATCTGTTCGTCGCAATCGGTTCATCGCTGGTGGTGTGGCCGGCGGCGGGCTTTCCCTTGATGGCAAAGCAGGCGGGTGCGCGCCTTGCGATCATCAATCGGGAACCAACGGATCAGGACGACATCGCCGACCTCGTCATTCGCTTCGATATCGGTGAAGTACTCGGACCATTCGTCCGTAATTGAACGGAAATTGATGCATTTTTGTCGGCAAGTCTGTTCATATGCCTCACTGAATCCGATTTTTGTCTATGCGCGGCACGAGGGAATGTTATCTTTGATTCGAGAGATTCGCGTGACTCGTCTTGGGTATAGGTGATGAGCACGCGCAGGCGCCGTTGCAGGGGTGGCGGCTCACAATTCATCTGTGAGGTCCGGGGTTATGGGGTCGGACGGATTTGAGTCCAAGAAGCTTGGAGTACCGGTGACTGGTGCAACTACACCAAACCGGCTCGGAGCAGAGTATCAAGGCGGCGTCGCACGCGACCAGGCGATCGATGCGCTTGCGGGGCTCGGCGAGAATCTCGTCGAAATCGGCGGCGTCATCAAATGGTTCGACGCCTCGAAGGGATATGGCTTCATCGTTCCCGACAATGGTTGGCCGGACGTGCTGCTGCACGTGACGGTGCTCAGGCGCGACGGCTACCAGACCGCCTATGAAGGTGCACGCCTGGTGGTGGAGTGCGTCCAGCGCGCCAAGGGCTATCAGGCGTTCCGGATCGTTTCGATGGACGAGTCCACGGCGATCCACCCGGCGCAGATGCTGCCGCCGCGGACCCATGTGACGGTGACCCCGACCAGCGGACTGGAACGTGCGCAGGTCAAGTGGTTCAACCGGCTGCGCGGTTTCGGCTTCGTGACCTGTGGCGAGGGGAGCCCGGATATCTTCGTCCACATGGAGACCCTGCGCCGGTTCGGCATGACCGAGCTGCGGCCCGGGCAGTGGGTTCTGGTGCGGTACGGGCCGGGCTCCAAGGGCATGATGGCGGCCGAGATCCACCCCGAGACGGGATCGCCGGCGCTGTCGTCGCACTGAGCGGAGCATCGCCTGAGATTGCAGAGCCCCGGCGAGCCGGGGCTTTGTCATTGTTTGGTCTGGGCTTTTGGCGAGGGGGCGGCAAACGGACCGCCCGCGGCCTTGCTGCGGAGGCTGCGACCGTGTAGTGACGTGGTCCTTCCAGGACAGTCGTCCTTCGGCGACCGTGGTCTTTCGAGGACATCGGGGTATAGCGCAGCCTGGTAGCGCGGCAGTTTTGGGTACTGCAGGTCGTTGGTTCGAATCCAGCTGCCCCGACCATCGTCTCTCACGGTGAACATGCCCGAGCGCGCCGGGTGGCGGCGCGGTATCGAGGCCCGGCAGGGCGGCCAATCGATCGAAACACGGAAATCGCCGCGGCGTTGGTGCGAGCTGCCGACACGAGATGTCGCTATGTCGGCCGTGCAAGAGGCCTGAGAGCGCTCGCCGCACCCGAAAAAAATCCGGATGCTCCCGCAGCGGCAAAACCCGGGAGCATCCGAAGTGGTGCGGGTGAATCCGGGGAAGGAACATCCGCGAGCCCCGACCTCATCGCAATCCCGGTTTCGCGTCTTTGCGCTAAATCAAATCAACCGCGGGGGGCGCGCCGCGACCGCGCTCGGCGCGCTGCGCGGCCGGCGTTGCGCGCAGGCTACAGTGCGAGGGTCGCGCTTCAAAAAACGACACCGGCCGCGATCAGCGGCCGGTGCGACAACAATGAAGCCATCGGTTCTGTGGCGCGAGGGCGGTTCCGCTCAGCCCGCGGTGCCCGTGGCCACCCGGGGCGGCGCCATCTTGAAGTGCTGCTTGGCATAGGCCACGATCTGGCGATCGGTCGGATGATCGGCGGCCTCGACGGCGACGATGCGCTGTCCGATCGCGGGATGTTTCTCGCGCAGATGCTTGGCGAGCTCCGTCTTCGCGCTCGCGGGGCCGATGATCAGGATCTCGCCGGCATCGTTGAGCGCGCCCGCAATCTCCTCCAGAAAATGCTTGTCGGGCGCCGCGTGGCCGCTGCCGGTCGCGTTCGCCTTGTGGTGCAGATGTTTGGTCTGCAGATGCGGATGCAGCGTCAGTTCGTCGGAGCCGGTCAGGCCAATGTGAAACAGCTTGGCCTCGCTGTGATCGAGCCACACGACGGCATGGAAATGGGTCGGCATGATCTGGTCCTCGTCAGCAAATCGCCGCCGTGGCGGCATGCGCGTCGACAGCGAGCGCCGCGACAGGCGGCACCATTCGTGATGCGGACCTTAGCCAGCCCCGATCGCGCCGGGCTTGATGCAGGTCAACCGATCCCGCCGCCTCGCGCACGCGCCTCGCAAAGGCCGTCTCATTTGGGCGCGGGCGGTTTTGGCAGCGGCTTGTCCTGCCGCTTCGACCAGGAGATGTAGTAGGCCACGGTCGTCATGATCGCGATGCCGGCCGCGCTCACCAGGATCTGCGCGAGCAGCGAGCCCGAGCTGAGCATCAAGGTGAAATGGCCGATGAAGGACAGGAAGACGCCGACACAGAATACCGCGAGCGATTGCTGGCCGCAGACCACGAGCGGGTCGAAGCCCTTCCACTCCAGGCCCGACCATTCCTTGGGCACGAAGCGGATCACCAGGATCACGATGACGACGAAATGCAGGAAGCGATAGGGCGCGAGGTTGGTCTTGTCGTTCGGGTTGAACGCCGAATAGAGCCAGTGCGGCAACATCGCGCCGAGGTCCGGGAAGCGGCCGGCCATGGTCATGACCAGGGCGAACAGCAGATAGGCCAGACAGAAATACAGCGTGGCCGGCGCCATGATGATGCCCATCGAGCGACGGGCGCCGCCGAGCGCGCACCATGAGCCGAACACGAACAGCACCTGCCAGCAGTATGGATTGAAGTACCAGGTGCCGGCCGGGTAGGCGGCGAAATTCCAGCCCATCTGGCGCGCCACGAGCCAGAGCACGATCGAGGCGATCATGGTCAGGTCCGGCTGGCGCAGCATCAACCAGAGCACCGGCGGGAAGACGCCCATCAGCACGATATAGAGCGGCAGCACGTCGAGATTGACCGGCTTGAACTTCAGGATCAGGCCCTGCGCCAGCGTATCGCTGGCATGGTCGACCAGACCGGCGACATTGAACTCGTCGATGATCTCGGAGACCCCGAACCGGGTCGCCAGATAGCTGATCGCGACGATGTAAATCACGAACAGCACGATATGGGCGATGTAGAGCTGCCACACCCGCTTGGTCAGGCGCGTTGCGCCGACGATGAAGCCGCGGTCGATCATCATGCGCGCATAGACGAAGGACGCGGTATAGCCCGAGATGAACACGAACAGGTCGGCGGCGTCGCTGAATCCGTAATTCCGGGTCGTGACCCAGTTCACGACATTGTCGGGGATGTGGTCGAGATAGATCGCCCAGTTGGCGATCCCGCGGAACAGGTCGAGCCGAAGGTCGCGCCCTCTGTCGGGCAGCGTGGCATTGATTTTCATGGCCGCTTCAACGCACTGTTTTGAATGGAAAACGTTCGGGGAGCAGAGGGGCGCCGCGGCAATCGACCGAGATTGTCACGGGACGGCAGAATGACTATACGGAGCACGATAGACGGTCACGTCCAGGATGGGAATCACCGTTCGTGCCGAAACTTGCCTGTACCCCATCCCGGCCGCTTCCGCCAAACGCATCACGACCGCTGCTTCGAGGGCCCTTCCAGCCATGACCGCACGCATTTTCAAGCCCGCCAAGAACGCGATGCAATCGGGCAAGGCCAAGACCCGGGACTGGCAGCTGGACTATGAGCCGGAGCAGCCGCGCGCGGTCGAGCCGCTGATGGGCTGGACGTCCTCGTCGGACATGAAGCAGCAGCTCACCTTGCGTTTCGACAGTAAGGAAGAGGCGATCGCCTATTGCGAGCGCAAGGGCATTCCCTATCAGGTCATCGAGCCGAAAGAGCCGGTGAAGCGGCAGATCGCCTACGCCGACAATTTCTCGTTCCGCCGTGGCGAGCCCTGGACGCACTGAAACGCACTGATTTTGCCCCACGGACCCGGGGGGCATCGATCTCTTGGCCACGCCACGGATACCGTGCCTCGGTCGCCTATCCGGGTGCGCCGTGGCCGGTCGGGATCGGCACCGGACCGTCCTTCGACTGGCCGAGCACCGGAAAGCTCCGGATGGCGCGGACGCCGGGCAGCGCGGCGAACTGGCGCAGCTGCCGGCTCATGCCCTCGACACCGGGCGAGACGCATTTCAGCAGGAAGTCCGCATCCCCCGACAGCCGCCAGCATTGCTGGACCCAGGGCAGGGGCGCGATCGCGGCTTCGAATGCCTCGAGCGCCGTCTGGTGCTGGCTGTCGAGCTGGATCGTGACGAACGAGACCACCTCATAGCCGAGCAGCCGCTCGTCGATGGTGGCGCGGATCGCCTTGATGACGCCGTGGCTGCGCAGTGCCCGGACACGACGCAGGCAGTTCGGCTGGGAGATTCCGACCCGCTCGGCCAGCTCGTTGATGCGGATGCGGCCGTCGGCCTGCAACTGCGTCAGGATGCTGCGGTCGATCTCGTCGAGCTCGGGGCGCTGCGTCATCTCGCCTGATGCCTATTCGGATGGGCCGCTGGAGCCTGCGCCGGTCGGCGCGCTCCGCGGCATCACACCGGAGAGCACCAGCTTTTCGTGGGCGGCGATGATCGCATCCTTGGTCAGCCGGCCGCCCGGACGATACCAGCTGCACAGGCCGGTCAGCAGGGCAATGATGGCGAATGTTGCGACCTGGATATCGACCACGTCGAACACGCCGTCCGAAACGCCGTCGGTGAGAATGTCGGCGAGCTGCCGCTCATAGGCGCCGCGCAGCGCCACCACCGCCTCATAGTTGCGAGGATCGAGGCTGCGCAGCTCCGAATTGGCGATGAACACCTCGCGCTTCCGGGTCATGTGGTAGCTGACGTGGAAGGCGACGAACGCCCGCAGCTTTTCGAGCGGGCCCTGCTTGTCGCGCAGCGCCAAATCGAGCTCGCGCAGGAGGTCGTTGATGTGGTCCTGGATCAGGTCCGACAGCAGCTCCTGCTTGGTGCTGATATGATTGTAGAGAGACCCTGGCTGAATCCCGACCTCGGCGGCGAGCTGCCGCAGGCTCATCGCCTCATAGCCGTGCTCGAAGATCAACCGCAGGCCGGCCTTGCGGATCGCCTCCATCGTCGTCGGACCATGCGACCCGATCGTGCGCGCCATCTCATCCTCGCCGGGCGATCATAGGGGCGCCGATCAAGGCGGCCCGACACGGCCCGTCATCCTGCTGGGTACGAAAACACTCGTCTTCTCAAAGAGAAGCTCATTGGCTCGAACTCTACAACAAATCGCTTGAGAATAGAATTTAAAAACGTATGATCGTTTAATTCGAGAATAAAGGACGGCCCTCAGTGGTCGCCGAGGGGCAGGGAGGGACAGCGTGCCGGCAAAGATGATACACCCGCTGTCGCAGCGGTCTCCCCGGCCGCGTGCGGTCTGACGCGCGCTCCACGGCTCCTCCTCCGGCCCCAGCAACGAAGACGCCGATCATGACGCTTCATTCCTCCGTCGATCCCTCGTCGTCCGATTTCGCGCGCAATACGGACGCCATGCGCGCACTCGTGGCCGAGCTGCGCAGCAAGCTCGCGCAGGTCGCCGAGGGCGGCGGCGAGGCCTCGCGCAAGCGGCATTTGTCGCGCGGCAAGATGCTGGCGCGCCAGCGCGTCGACCTGCTGCTCGATCCCGGCACCGCGTTTCTGGAGCTGTCGCCCCTGGCCGCCCATGGCCTCTACGGCGGCGACGTGCACTCGGCCAGCATCGTCACCGGCATCGGCCGCGTCGCGGGGCGCGAATGCGTCGTCGTCGCCAACGACGCCACCATCAAGGGCGGCACCTACTATCCCATGACGGTGAAGAAGCATCTGCGCGCGCAGGACATCGCGCGGCAGAACAATCTGCCCTGCGTCTACATGGTCGATTCCGGCGGCGCGTTCCTGCCGCTGCAGGACGAGATCTTTCCCGACGAGCGGCATTTCGGCCGGATCTTCTACAACCAGGCGCAGATGTCGGCCGCGGGCATTCCGCAGATCGCGGTCGTGATGGGCTCGTGCACGGCGGGCGGCGCCTATGTCCCGGCGATGTCGGACGAGAGCATCATCGTGCGCAATCAGGGCACGATCTTCCTCGGCGGTCCACCGCTGGTGAAGGCCGCGACCGGCGAGGTGGTGAGCGCCGAGGAGCTCGGCGGCGCCGACGTGCATTCGCGGCAGTCGGGCGTGACCGATCACTATGCGCAGAACGATGCGCATGCGATCGGCATCGCGCGCCGCATCGTGGGGACGCTGAAGCCGCCAGGCGCGCGCACCGTGCTCAACATGCGCGAGGTCCGCGAGCCGCGCTATCAGGCGGAGGAGATCTACGGCGTGGTGCCGGCCGACGGCCGCAAGCCGTTCGACGTGCGCGACATCATCGCCCGCGTGGTCGACGGCTCGGAGTTCGACGAGTTCAAGAAGCTCTATGGCCAGACATTGGTGTGCGGCTTCGCCCATATCTGGGGCCATCCGGTCGGTATCATCGCCAACAACGGCATCCTGTTCAGCGAGAGCTCGTTGAAGGGGGCGCACTTCATCGAGCTGTGCTGCCAGCGCAACATCCCGCTGGTGTTCCTGCAGAACATCACGGGCTTCATGGTCGGCAAGAAGTACGAGGCCGGCGGCATCGCGCGCGACGGCGCCAAGCTGGTGACGGCGGTCGCGACCGCGTCCGTCCCGAAGTTCACCGTCGTGATCGGCGGCTCCTATGGCGCCGGAAATTACGGCATGTGCGGCCGGGCCTACGCGCCGCGCTTCCTCTGGATGTGGCCGAATGCGCGCATCTCGGTGATGGGCGGCGAGCAGGCGGCGATGGTGCTGAGCCAGGTCCGCCGCGACGGTATCGAAGCCAAGGGCGAGAGCTGGCCGTCCGAGGAGGAGGAGAAGTTTCGGGCGCCCATCCGCGCGCAATACGAAGCGCAGGGCAATCCGTACTACGCGACGGCGCGGCTGTGGGACGACGGCGTGATCGATCCCGCCGACACCCGCCTCGTGCTCGGGCTCGGATTGTCCGCCGCCGCCAATGCCCCGGTCGAGCCGACCAGGTTCGGCCTGTTCAGGATGTGACCATGACTCGTCCGGGATTGTATCGCCGTTTCCGCAAGCTCCTGATCGCCAATCGCGGCGAGATCGCCGTGCGCGTCATCCGCACGGCGCGTGCGATGGGATTGAAGACCGTCGCGGTGTACTCCGAGGCCGACCGCAACGCGCTGCATGTCGCGCTGGCCGATGAAGCCGTGCTGCTCGGGCCCGCGCGCGCCCGTGATTCCTATCTCAACATCGAACGCCTGATCGAGGCTGCCCGGCAGACCGGCGCCGAGGCCGTGCATCCCGGCTATGGCTTTCTGTCCGAGAGCGCCGAGTTCGCGCAGGCCTGTCTCGATGCCGGGCTGGTGTTCGTCGGACCCACGGCGGCGATGATCACCGCGATGGGCTCGAAGTCCGGCTCCAAATTCCTGATGGAGCAGGCCGGCGTGCCGCTTGTGCCGGGCTATCATGGCGAGGCGCAGGACGAGGCCACGCTCGCCCATGAGGCCGCGCGGATCGGCTTTCCCGTGCTGATCAAGGCCTCCGCCGGTGGCGGCGGTCGCGGCATGCGGGTGGTCAATGCGGCCGGCGATCTCGCCGATGCCGTCACCAGCGCCAAGCGCGAGGCCAAGGCGGCGTTCTCCGACGATCGCGTGCTGATCGAGAAGTACGTCCAGAACCCGCGCCACATCGAGGTGCAGATCGTCGGCGACATCAATGGCAATCTGGTCTCGCTGGTCGAGCGCGAATGCACCTTGCAGCGCCGGCACCAGAAGGTGATCGAGGAAGCGCCGTCGCCGACGCTGTCACCGGCGCAGCGCGAGACGGTGTGCGCGGCGGCGCGCCGTGCGGCCGGTGCGGTCAACTATGTCGGCGCCGGCACCATCGAGTTCGTCTCCGACGGCCGCGACGTGTTCTTCATCGAGATGAACACGCGGCTGCAGGTCGAGCATCCCGTCACCGAACTGATCACCGGCGTCGATCTCGTCGAATGGCAGCTGCGTGTCGCGTTCGGCGAGGCGCTGCCGCTCAAGCAGGACCAGATCACGCTCAATGGCCACGCCATCGAGGCGCGGGTCTACGCGGAAAATCCCGCGAAGAACTTCATGCCCTCGGTCGGCACCATCAGGACCTGGCGAACACCGGCGGAGACCGGCGGCCTGCGCATCGACGCCGGCTACCGCGAAGGCGATGCTGTCTCGCCCTACTACGACGCGATGCTGGCCAAGATGATCGCCTGGGCGCCGACGCGCGAGGTCGCGATCGAGCGGCTCAATCGCGGCCTCGAAGACACCGATGTGCGCGGCATCGTCAGCAACATCCCGTTCCTGTCGGCGCTGCTGATGCATCCGGATGTCCAGGCGAATGCGATCGATACCGGCTTCATCGAGCGGCATCTGTCGCATCTGACGGAGGCGGGCGCGGCGGCGGGGGACCTCGAACTGTGCGCTGCGGTCGCGGCCATTCTGATCGACGAGCAGAAGGCCGCCGCCAAGGAGCAGGGCTCGCCATGGCGCTCCTCCGGCTGGATGCCGGTCGGCCTGCGGCAGCGCGTGTTCTCGTTGCGCCAGGGGAGCGGGGCGGAGCCGCAGACCGTGACGCTGACCTATGGTCCGGGCGTGCAGACTGTGTCGATCGACGGACGAACGACGGTATTCTCCGCCATTCCGACCGATGACGGCGGCTTCGACCTTGTGCGCGACGGCATCAAGTCCCATGTGGTGGCCGTCATCGAGGGCCACGAGCTCTACCTTCGCACCCGCAATGGCCGCTTCGATCTGCACTGGATCGATCCGTTCGGCGGTGACGACGAGGAGCACAGCGGCGAGGACAAGATCGTCGCTCCCTTGCCGGGCACCGTCGTGGCGCTGCTGGCGCAGGAGGGGGCCGTGCTGGAGAAGGGCGCGGCGATCCTGACGCTCGAGGTGATGAAGATGGAGCAAACCCTGCGGGCGCCGTTCGCAGGCGTGCTGAAGGCAATCAAGTGCAAGGTCGGCGACATCGTGCAGGAAGGCGTCGAGCTGGCGGAGGTCGAACCCTCCGCCTGATCCTTCAACCGAAGAGGGCAGCATGAGCGAGAGCGTGCGCATCATCGAAATGGGCCCGCGCGACGGCCTGCAGAACGAGAAGGCCTCCGTCAGCGTCGCCGATCGCATCGCTTTCGTCCGTGCGCTGGTGGATGCCGGCCTGACGACGGTCGAGGTCGGCGCCTTCGTCTCGCCCAAGGCGATTCCGCAGATGGTGGGTTCCGACGAGGTCATGCGCAGCGTGGCGGCGCTGCCCGGCGAATTCCATGTGCTGGTGCCAAACGTGAAGGGCTATGAGGCCGCTCGGGCCGCGGGTGCGAAAGTCATTTCGGTGTTCACTGCGGCTTCGGAGAGCTTCTCCCGCGCCAACATCAACTGCGGAATCGGGGAGTCGCTGGAGCGCTTCAAGCCGGTGATCGCGCATGCCAGGACCGACGGCATCAAGGTGCGCGGCTACGTTTCTTGCGTGCTCGGCTGTCCCTATGAGGGCGAGATCAAGCCGCAGGCGGTCGCGGACGTGGCGAAGGCGCTGTGGGATCTCGGCTGCTACGAGGTCTCGCTCGGCGACACGATCGGTGTCGGCACGCCTGTGAAGGCCAAGGAGATGCTGCGCGCGGTGTGCGACGACGTGCCGGTCACGCATCTGGCAATGCATTTCCACGACACCTACGGCCAGGCGCTGGCCAATCTCTATGCCGGCATGGAGGAGGGCGTCCGCGTCATCGATGCCGCCGCCGGCGGCCTCGGCGGCTGCCCGTTCGCGCCGGGCGCCACCGGCAACGTCGCGACCGAGGACGTCGTCTACATGCTCGAAGGCATGGGTATCAGGACCGGCGTCGACATGACCAAGCTGCTGGCGGCCACCAACGAGATCAGCCGTCTGCTCGGCCGTCCGCCGGTCAGCCGCGTCGCGGCTGCCTTGAATGCAAAGAGAGCGAATAGCGAGTAGCGAATGGCGAGTAGGGAAGGTCATCGTCAATCCCTATTCGCTACTCCCTATTCGCCATTCGCGACCATCACCGGCTCTGATCCGGCCCCATCACGAGATCGGGCAGGGCCGTCGAGATCTGCGGCACGAAGCAGAGCAGCAGAACTGCGACCATCATCAAGAGCACGAAGGGCAGGGTGCCCCAGATCACCTCGCGCAACGGAATGTCCGGCGCGACGTTGCGGATGACGAAGATGTTGAGACCTACCGGCGGGTGGATCAGGCCCATCTCCATGACGATGGTCATGACCACGCCGAACCAGATGATGTCGAAATTCGCCGCCCGCAGCGGCGGCAGGATGATCGGCGCAGTCATCAGGATGATCGACACCGGCGGCAGGAAGAAGCCGAGTACGACCACCATCAGCAGGATGGCGGCAAGCAACTCCCAGCGCGGCAGATGCATCGCCACGATGGACTCCGCGACCGACTGCGAGATGTGCAGGTAGCTCATCACGTAGGAGTACAGCAGCGACATGCCGATGATGAGCATCAGCATGGTCGATTCCCGCAAGGTCGCCTTCATGATCGGCGCAAGATCGGCCGGACGCCAGACGCCGTAGATCATCGCGATGAGCGCGAGCGCGAGGATGCCGCCGAGGCCTGCAGTCTCCGACGGCGTCGCCAACCCGCCATAGAGCGCGACCATGACGCCGGTCAGCAGCAGCACGAACGGGATCACGCGGGGCAGCACGGAAAAGCGCTGCGCCATCGTGTATTCGTCCTTGGTCAGGATGTCCGACCAGGTGCCCGATTTCTCATAGACCGTTTTCGCGCGCGCATATTCCTGGCGGAAGCGCACGACGGCATAGACGCCGAACAGGGTGACCAGCAGCAGTCCCGGGCCGATGCCGGCCAGGAACAGCCGTCCCAGCGATTTCTCGGCTGCGATCGCGAACAGGATCATCGTGATCGAGGGCGGCAGCAGAATGCCGAGCGTGCCGCCGGCGGCGATGATGCCGGCCGCGAAGCCGCCGGAGTAGCCGCGCTTGCGCATCTCCGGGATGCCGGCCGAGCCGATCGCCGAGCAGGTGGCGGGCGATGATCCCGCCATGGCGGCAAACAGCGCGCAGGCGAACACGTTGGCGACGCCCAAGCCGCCGGGCACGCGATGCAGCCAGGCATGCAGTGCCGAGTAGAGATCCTGGCCGGCGCGGGAGCGGCCGATCGCGGCGCCCTTGAGGATGAACAGCGGGATCGACAGCAGCGTGATCGACGCCATTTCCTCGTAGACGTTCTGCGTCACCGTATCGAGCGACGCGGCCGGCATGTAGATCGCCATGAACACCACGGCGACGGCGCCGAGCGCGAACGCGATCGGCATGCCCGCGAACATCGCAAACAGCGTCGCCAGCCCATAGGAGAGCCCGATTCCGAACACGCTCATCGACGCGCTCCACTCAGCGGCGCCGCCACGATCTGCAGCAGCAGTTGGATGCAGAGCAGGGTCATGCCGGCGGCCATCAATCCGTAGGGAATGGCGAGCGGCGGTGACCACATCGAATTGGAGACCTGTCCGTCCTCCCAGGCTTCGTGCGTCAGCGTCCAGGATTTCCAGGTGAAGAAGGCACAGAACAGGAAGCTCGCGACATCGACCAGCCAGAGTCTGATCCTGTTGGCGAGAGGCGACATCAGGCCGACGAAGGCCTCGATGCTGACATGGCCGCGATGCTCCTGGACGTAGGCAGCAGTCATGAAGGTGGCGCCGACCAGCAGGAACACGGCAGCCTCGTCCTGCCAGTAGTTCGCCGCCTTGAACAGCGCGCGGCCGGCCACGCTGTAGCTCAGGATGATGCAGGCCGCGATGAGAGCGATCGCGGCCAGAACGACGATGATGCTGTTGAGGACGGAGATCACACGCTGAAGCGGCGCCAGCGGTCCGCTGGCGCCGC
Source organism: Bradyrhizobium oligotrophicum (assembly GCF_051168495.1). GTDB lineage: Bacteria > Pseudomonadota > Alphaproteobacteria > Rhizobiales > Xanthobacteraceae > Bradyrhizobium > Bradyrhizobium oligotrophicum_A. Next base: position 171,581 of record NZ_JBNPVB010000013.1, read on the forward strand.
TGCTCGGCGTGGCCTCGCTATCGGAGACGGGCGCGTGCATCAATCAGGCCGCGACGTCGGAGGCGAGCTTGAGGAGCTTGGCGCAGTTCGCGGACTTGCCGCCATAGTCCTTCCAGGCGGTGTCGCGGGCGATGTCGCGCCATTTGCTGACGGTCTCGACGTCGAGCTCGGCAACCTTGGCGCCGGCCTTCTCATAGACCTTGGCGACTTCGATATCGTCCTCCTGCGCGCCCTTGCGCCCGAACGCCTCCATCTCCGCGCCGATCGCCAACAGGATGTCCTGCTGGTTCTTCGGCAGCTTGTCGAAAGCGGCCTTCGACATCATCAGCGGCTCGAGCATGAACCAGTACGAGGCCTTGGCGCCGGAGGTGAGGGCTTTGGCGACCTCCTCGAGCCGGAACGAGATCAGGCTGGTCGAGGAGGTGATGCCGGCATCGCAGGCTCCGGTCTGCATCGCGGTGTAGATCTCGTTCGATGGGACCGAGAGCACGGAGGCACCGGCGGTCTGCAGCACCATGTCCATCTCGCGCGAGCCGCCGCGCACCTTCAGGCCCTTGGCATCGTCGGGGCCGACCAGCGGACGCGACCGGCTGGCGACGCCGCCGGCCTGCCAGACCCAGGTCAGCAGGATGATGCCCTTGTCGGCGAGGAAGTCGCTCAACGCCTTGCCGACCGGTTCGTTCTTCCAGCGCATGCCCTGTTCGTAGGTGGTGACGAGACCCGGCATCAGCCCGATGTTGGTCTCGGGCACCTCGCCACCGGCATAGGGCATCGGGTAGAGGCTGATGTCGAGCGCCCCCTTCCGCATGGCGGAGAACTGCGCGACCGTCTTGATGAGCGACGAGTTGGGGTAGATTTCCGTGGCGATCTCGCCGCCGGAGCGCTTGGCGACCTCTTCGGAGAACACCCGGCAGAGCCGGTCGCGGAAGTCGCCCTTGTCGATGGTTCCACCCGGGAATTGATGAGAAATCTTCAGCGTCGTTGCTGCGTGGGCCGTGCCCGTTCCGAAGTGCAGGACGGCCGGCGCGGCGAGCGCGGAGGCGATGACGTGACGGCGTGAGAGCATGAGACTTCCCCTGGACAACTTCTGGTTGGGTTCCCGACCCCGGTTCGTTGGCATGCCGTGTGCGAGCCAAACTGCCGGATTTACCTCTAACCGAACTATTCAGTTCGTCGAGGTCAAATGCAGGGGAAGCGACATATTGCTGCGGCGCAAATGTCGGCCTCTGAGTCCCATGCAGCGGTTGCACTAACGTCGGCTTGCCGGGCAAAATTGTGTCGAGGTTACAAACACCGCAGAACTCGAATTAAAATTGATCGATGGAAATAATTCCGGCGGGCCGTAACAAGCGCCCTGCGCGCAACGTCGATATCGAGGAGCGGCGCATCGATCGCCGTCCAACCCCGCACCTCGAAGGAGCGATCATCATGACTTCTCGCAACCGCCTCATCCTCGCTTTGTCCGTCGCCGCTGTCGCGATCAGCGTCGCCGCTGCGCCGGCCGCCTTTGCGGAGGACAAGATGGGCAAGGACGATGCAATGAAGAAAGGCGCGATGTCTCACGACGGCATGAAGAAGGACACGATGGCCAAGGACGGCATGAAGAAGGACGATGCGATGTCCAAGGACGGGATGAAGAAGGACGACGGCATGATGAAGAAGAACTGAGCCGGGTCGTCGCGATCACATCCGAGTTTGGGCCGGTCGTCTCGCGACCGACCGAAGGCGCCATGGCGACGGCTCGCTTCGAACTCGTCGCCCTGGCGCCTCTGGTCTTACTTCTTCGGTCTTACTTCTTCTTTCCACGCGCCTTGCGCGCGGCGTAGCGCGCATCGCGCTTGGCCTTCTGCTCGGCCTCGATCTCGGCCTGTCGGGCGGCAAACTCTTCCGCCTCGCGGGCGAGGCGGATGGCCTCGGCGGCCTTCGCCTCTTCCTCGAGCCGCTTCTGCTCGGCCTTGGCGGCCTCGCGCTCGAGGCGCTGCTGCTCGCGTCGGGCGGCAGCGGCTTCACGCTCCTGCCGGCGCTTCACGACTTCGGGATCGTTCGGTCCCGGCTGCGATTTGAACTTCTGAACGATGCTCTGGCGGGCCTGCTGCGCGGCCTTCTGCCGATCGGCAAATCCAGGTTCCTTGAATCCTCTCATGGAGACGTCGTCACTTCGCTACTTGTGTGGTCGATCAGGGTGCGGGCGGTCAGAGTGTGGTCCGTCAGGGTGTAGCCCGTCGGGGTGTGGTCGTAGGGGGCTGCGTGCGCCGCCTGGCAGGTCGTCCACGATACCGTGAACAGGAGCGAGGGGATGACGCGAGGCAGTGTGTATAGGATCGCATACGTCGATGACAAATGCTTTATCGCCACTCCCCCACATCGGGCATGCTTGGTGCTTGCATGGCGCTCGCTCGGCGCTATGTAAGCAGCCCCCGCCACGCCGACCAAGGTCGGCCGGATGTGAATTGCCTCACACCTCGCGGGCACTGGCGCACCATTCGGGTGCGACGTCCAACGGAGTTTAACGGTATGACCTCTCTGTTTCGGGGGCGCGGGCGCATGACGCTCGTCCTCGCGCTGGTTGGTCTCGTGGTCAGCGTCTGCGTAGTGACCGCGGTCCTCGCCCGTCCTGCCCCGGTTCCGACCGGTGTGCTGGGGGCGGAATGGGAATGCGGACAGCTGTTCTGGGTGACGAGCTGTACGCGGGTCGCGCCGATCACGCCAGCGTCGCGCCACCACCAGGAGCCGCATGGCGCAGCGGCAGACCAGCGCCCCGTCTAGAGGCGCGAGACCGCATGAGCAGGCAGGACGACGAGGGCGGAAGCCGAGGCGGCGCGATCGCAGCGCTGGCCTTCGCGGCGATCATGGTCGGATTCGGCCTCTGGCTGGCCCACAGCCTGACGTCGGCGAGCAAGATGCAGGATTGCCTGATGTCCGGCCGGACCAACTGCAACGTCATTGCGCCCGAGCGCTGATGCCGGCGGTGGCGGCTGCTGGATGCCCCTGCGTCGGTTCGTAGCGGCGAATCAGCACCGTTTTCGCGTATCCTCAGTGCCGAGAATCGGCCCGGTCGCAAAATTGTCGCGTTTCTACCGGTTTGTCGCGCAGAGTGTGCAGCCGAGAGCGCCGCACGGTGTCCAGCCGATGACGGCGAGCCATGCCCTGGCCTGGACGGCAAGTTGACAGATGGCGGGGCGAGCAGGGGTAGGCAGGCATGACGTTGTTCGACCAGACCAGATCGTGGCTGCCGGCCTTGGCTCTCCTGACGGCCGTCGCATGGCCGGCGCCAGGACACGCTCAGGGACCCGGCCCGGACCACCAGGCGGGTCCGGGCCATCCGGTGCCTGGTCGCCCGCCGGCCGTCGTTCGTCAGGGGCCGGGTGGGCAACAGCCCGCAGCCCAGGCGCAACCGGCGCCGCGCCAACAGGGCCCCATTGCAGCACAGCCGGGCGGACCGCCGCCGCGGGCCGCAATGCCACCTCAGGGCCGTCCTCCGGTGCCGGTGGCGCAGCAGCAGGGACGTCCGCCGGGAGCAGGCTATGACCGCGGGCCCGGATCCGGACATGGGCCCGGTCATGGACCTGGACCCGCCGCAATGGGCCGGGGACCGGATGCGCGCTATGCCCGCGGTGCGATCGGTGTGCGCGACTATGGCGGGCAGCCCTATCGCGGCCGGCTCGGCTGGGAAGGCGGTCGCTGGCACCATGCGGTCCATCACGGCCGGCAGGGCTGGTGGTGGGACGTCGGCGGCGTCTGGTATTATTATCCTGAGCCGATGCAGGGGCCGCCGACCTATGTCTCGGACGACTATGCCGACGATATCATCTACGCGCCTGCCGCCGCCTATGAGGCCGCGCCGCCGCCGGTCGCGTATGAACCGGCACCGCCTCCGGCAGATCCGGATCCCGGCGCAAGCGCGCTGGGCGGGGCCATCATCGGCGGCGTCCTCGGCGGTATTCTGACCGGCAAGGCGGGCGGAGCGGCCGCGGGCGCCGTGCTTGGCGGGGCCACGGGGGCGATCGCCGGCGCGACCGCCGCAGCGCGGCCTGGCTATTACCTGTCGCAAGGCAATTGCTATTATCGGTACCCGTCGGGAGAGTATGTCGCGGTCGATCCGCGCTCCTGCTACTGAATCCAATCGGATCGCCGCGGCTCCGCAAGCCGGCGCGTGCGGCGGTGTGCGCCATATTTCGAATCACGACCGAAGCTCCGCAAAGGTGCGGAGCGGGACTTGGAACGAATCCTGATACGCTCCGCTTCATTGCACGTCTGAGGTGAAAGTTTCCGGAGCCATGACGAAGGCCTCCAAGCTGGTTGCCGCCAAGGGCGGAAAGGTCCTTTTGGTCCGGCGCCGTGTCGACGGACGCTGGATGTTCCCGGGCGGCCGCAAGCGGGCGCGGGAAACCGCGAAGGACTGCCTCAAGCGCGAGATCAAGGAGGAGCTTCCGAAGCTGAAGCTCGGCCGGCTGCGGCTGTGGAAGGAAGTCACCGCCAAGAACAAGCGGTCGGGGCGCAAGATGAGCGATGCCATCTTCATCGCCAAATATGCCAAGGGACGGCTCGAGATCGGCGACAAGAAGGAGATCGACCGGGCGGTATGGCAGAAGCCTTACGGCCTCAGCCTGACGCCCACGTCGCGCTACATCCGCGACCGTCTGTTTCCGCGCAAAGCCGAATAGATCAATGACCGCTGCCCGGGAACGTTTCCGGGGGCGGGGCGTTATGTTTCCATGACTTACGAAAGCACAGCCAGACCGCCACGCGTCCTCACGCCTGAAGAGCGTCGGGCGCGCGACGCCGTGCGCAGGGCCGATGCCGAGCAGGCCATGCGCGACCACGAGGAGGCCCAGCGGGCCTTCTATAAAAATCGTGAGCGCCTACGGGCCGAGCGATTGGCGCGCGAATCCACCGAGAAGAACGACTGAACCGCAGGTTCAGCCCACAGGTCTCGTCCGGAACGCGTTCGCCATGCGCAGGAACGCTCGATCGAGCAGGTCGTACATGTCGCCGGTGATGTCGCAATCGAACATCGCGCGGCGCATGCACGTCATCCATTCGTCGCGCTCGGCTTCGCCGATCGGATAGGGCCGGTGCGCAGACATGATGCAGCGATGCTCGGTCCGCTGGAAATAGAGCGGCGGACCGCCCAGCCACCCACTGAGAAATTCGAACAGCAATTGCTTGATCGGTCCGAGGTCGGCATCGTGCATGGCCCGGATACGGCTGGCATCCGGCTCCTCGTCCATGATCGTATAGAAGCGCTCAGCGAGGCGCCGGACGCCTGCTTCCCCACCGATGAGCTCGTAAGGCGTGGCCTCGACCACGGCTGCGTCGCTGGCTGAATTGGCTGCCGTCATTCCATCTCGTTTCCGTTCGCCCCTGCGCAGCCAATAGGCGGCGGGCGTCCGGCGCCTTGATTTGAATCAAGGGCCGAATGCCGATGGGCGCCGGCGAACCGGCCGCGGGCACGGCCGAACGATGGCTGCTTGCGCTAGCGGATGCTGGCCTTGACGATCCGTTGCCGATCGGTGTCGGCAGCGATCTGGCGCAGGGTCTGACGCAGCAGCGCGAGATCGACGGGCTTGGAAAACGGCGGGTAGACGTTGAGGCCGAGGATCTTGCCGGCACGGACCGTGACATCGCGGGTCTGGTCGTCAGAGCCGCTGATGATCAGGACGGGCGTACGCGACTTGATATCCGCCAGCAGCTGCAGCACCTCCGTGCCGGAACGCTCGCCGAGGTTCAGGTCGAGCGTGATGCACTCGAAGTTGCGCCGGCGCAGCACGTTCATGGCGCCTTCCACCGAGTTCACGCCGGTCGTCGCAAAGCCCGCCTGCACGGCGATCTTGCGCAGGATCGACAGATGGACGTCGGCATCTTCGATCACGAGAAGTTCGTTCAGCATGGTCCCCGCGCAGCTATGTGTCGGCTTCTGATGGACGGCCGGAGATTAAGAGTCGGTTTCTGAGTTCGGCGTAAATTTTCGCTTCCGTAGAATTACGGCAGTATCTGCACATCGGCGTGCACGCCTGTGGACAAACGGTGACGTGGAGCGCGCCTCGAGCGGCGTTGACAGCTTGCCAGTCCTCCCCCTACGGTAATGCCGACGGTTCCTTTAGGGGATTAAACGGGAACGTGGTGAGGGGAGACCCGAAGCCACGGCTGCCCCCGCAACTGTAAGCGGTGAGCCTTCGCCATCAGCCACTGGATCTCGGTCCGGGAAGGCGGCGACAAGGCGGTGACCCGTGAGCCAGGAGACCTGCCGTTAGTCGTGGTCACACGTGAGCACATCGGGCGGGGTGTCCTGGTGGAAGCATTCGACCGCTGTGCAGCGGGAGGAGTCTTTTGCTTGCGGTGACGTGCCACGTTATCGCGAGTCGTCCTGATGAGCTCCGCCGTCTTCCCTGCATCGAAGCGATGCAGCCTCGTGTTGTCGTCCCTCGTCCCGTTCTGCCTGTCGCTGCCGTCGGAGGCCTGGTCGCAAAGCGCCCGGCCTGCCTGGACGTTGGATCCCGTGGTGGTCCAACCGCCGCTCACCTCGCCCCGCGGACGGCGGGCCGCGCAGAGCGAGTCCGGGCGCGCGGCCCGAACGAACCCACAGCGTGATACGCAGCCGCGGACCGGCGCCGCTGTCGCGGCACGGGCCGGGACGGGATTCGCCGCCCCCACGCTGAACCTCCGCGGGACGACATCCACGGGAAGCCGCCTCGGCCTCACACGTCTGCAAACGCCCGCGAGCGTCGACGTGATCTCGGCCGAGACCATCGCCGAGCGCGGCCAGCAGAACGTGATCGATGCGGTGACCCAGAACGCGGCCGGCTTCACGGCGAGTCCGGCGCCCGGCAATGGCGGACTGTCCTTCAACACCCGCGGCTTCACTGGAAACGGGTCGGTGATGACGCTCTATGACGGCACGCGTCTTTACGTCGGCTCGGGCACGCTGACCTTTCCCTATGACACCTGGTCGGCCGAGCGCATCGAGGTGCTGCGCGGCCCGGCGTCGGTGATGTATGGCGAGGGCGCGATCGGCGGCGCCGTCAACGTCGTCTCGAAGCTGCCGCTATGGGTTCAGCGCAACCAGGCCGAGGTGTCGCTCGACAGCAACATGACGCGACGGATCGCCGTCGACAGCGGCGGCCCGGTCAGCAAGGACGTGGCCTATCGCATCACCGCCACCGGCAACCTGTCGGACGGCTGGGTCGATCGCGACAGGACCTCGAACGTCGCGCTGCATGCGGCGGTTCAGGTCAAGCAGAACGAGGACGTGACCTGGACGATTTCCACGGACTATGGCGACCGCAGCCCCTCGCGCTATTTCGGCACGCCGCTGGTCGACGGCCGGATCCTGGAGGCGCTGCGCTTCAAGAACTACAATGTCGGCGACAGCAGCATCCGCTATCAGGACAGCTGGAATCAGGTGAAGACGGAGTGGCAGGTCGCCGACGGCATCGTCGTTCGCAACACGCTCTATTACCTGAACAGCCGGCGGCACTGGAAGGACGTGGAGAGCTACGCCTACAATGCCAAAACGGGACGCATCGACCGCAGCAGCTACATCGAGATCTTCCACGACCAGCAGCAGGTCGGCGACCGCTTCGATGCGATCTTCCGCGGCCATGTCTTCGGCATGGCCAACGAATTCGTGGCCGGCTTCGACGTCAACAACATCAGCTTCACCCACACCAACAACTCGCCCTATGGCGGCACGTCGTCGGTCGCGCCGTACGACGTCGATCCCGACGTGTTCTCGAGCCCCAATCGCACCGTCCCTGGCTTCGGCAGCACGACCAACCAATACGGCCTGTTCGCCGAGAACCGCCTGTCGGTGACCGACCAGCTGTCGCTGATCGGCGGCATCCGGCAGGACGAGCCGACGATCGCGCGCACCGACTATGTCACGCCGGGCAACGGTTATGAGAAATCCTACCATGCCACCAGTTGGCGCGCCGGCGCCGTCTATACGCCGATCAAGGATCTGGCCTTCTACGGCCAGTATTCGGTCGCGGTCGACCCAGTGGGCAACCTGATCACGATGTCGGCAGCCAACCGGGATTTTGCGCTGTCGAGCGGCAGGCAGGTCGAACTCGGCGTCAAGCAGTCGTTCTGGGACGGCCGGGGCGAATGGACGCTCGCCGCCTACGAGATCGTCAAGAACAATTTGCTCGCGCGCGATCCCAACAACCCGGCCGTCACGGTTCAGGTCGGCCAGCAATCCTCGCGCGGCGTCGAAGCCTCGATCGGCCTTGCGCTCGACCATGGCTGGCGGATCGACGCCAACACCGCGTTGCTGCACGCGAAATATGACGACTTCGTTCAGTCGGTCGGCGGCGCCGCCGTCAACTATGCCGGCAATGTCCCGGTCAACGTGCCGCAGACGGTCTCCAACGTCTGGGCGACCTGGGCGTTTGCGCCGAACTGGTCGGCCAATGCCGGCGTCCAGATCGTCGGCAGAACCTACGCCGACAACGCCAACACGCTGGCGCGGCCGGCCTACACGGTCGTCAATGCCGGCGTGCAATGGAAGCCCGATCGCAACACCACGGTCTCGTTGCGCGTCTATAATCTGTTCGACGAGATCTATGCGACGTCGGGCGGGACGACGCAGTGGCTGCTCGGCCAGCCGCGGACGGCCCAGCTCGCCGTCAATTTGAAGTTCTGAGCGTGCGCCGCCGGTTCGTTCGAACGGCGCGGCGGTGGCTGTATCTCGGCCACCGCTGGGTCGGCATCGTCACCTGCCTGTTGTTCGCGATGTGGTTCGCCTCGGGCGTGGTGATGATGTATGTCGGCTTTCCCGGCCTCTCCGAGAAGGAGCGGCTGGCGGCGTTGCCCGACCTGCAATGGAGTGCGGTCGCGCTGACGCCCGATGCGGCGCTGCGCAGGGCAGGGGCGACGTCGTTTCCGCGCGATCTGCGGCTGTCGATGCTCGGCGACGAGCCGGTGTATCGGCTGGTCGGCTGGGATGGCAGCCGGCGCACGCTGTCTGCCGTCGATGGCCGCATGATCACGGATATTTCGGAGCAGCAGGCGCTCGCTGTGGCGCGCCGTCACGCGGCGAGCCGGGCTCTCCAGCTCGGTGGGATGGTCGAGCGCGACCAATGGAGCGTCACCGCCCGCTACGATCCGCTACGGCCGTTTTATCTCATCAAACTTGGCGATGACGCTGATACGGAGCTCTACGTCTCCTCGCGCACCGGCGAGATCGCGCTCGACACCAACCGCTCCGAGCGCCTCTGGAACTGGCTTGGTGCGATCCCGCATTGGATCTATCCGACCGTGATGCGCAAGGACGGGGCCTTATGGCGCAGCGTGGTGCTGTGGATCTCCGGCATCTGTCTCATCGTCGGCATCAGCGGAATCTGGATCGGCCTTCTGCGCGTGCGCCTGAGGAGCCGCTACGCGAGCGGTCGGGTCACGCCGTATCGCGGCTGGATGGCATGGCATCACGTCACCGGCCTGATCGCCGGATCGTTGGTGCTGACGTGGACGTTCTCGGGCTGGCTGTCGCTCAATCCCGGTGAGTCCTTTCCCAATCGCGGCACCGCGCGCGAGGCGATGCTGCGCTATGCCGGCCATGAGGCGCCCGACATTGCAGCGAGGCTGCCGGCCGGGACGCCGCGCGACGCCGTCGAGGCGCGCTTCACCTGGCTCGATGGAACGACGCTGATGATCGTCACCTCGCGCGACGGCGTGCAGACACCCGTCGATCCGGCAACGGGCGAGGTGGTCCGGCTCGAGCCGGAGCGGCTGCTGGTTGCTGCCCGGAAGCTCATGCCGAGCGCGCAGCTGGCAACCACGCAGATGCTCTCACAGTACGATTCCTACTGGTACGCGCATCATCAGCCGCGCGAGCTGCCGGTGCTACGCGCCGTGTTCGACGACGAGGCGGGGACATGGTTTCACATCAGCCCGGTCACCGGTGATGTGCTCGGCCGCACCGATGGCAGCCGGCGGACCTATCGCTGGCTGTTCAACGCGCTGCACAGTCTGGATTTCCGACTGCTACTGGCGCATCGGCCGGCCTGGGACGTCGTCGTCATCGTGCTGTCGCTGCTCGGCGGGATCGTCTCGGTCAGCGGCGTCGTGGCCGGCTGGCGCGTCCTGCGCCGCTGACCCGGCCGTCGGTCAGAACGGATGCCGGCTCGGCATGGCATTGGAGGAGGCCGGCAGCTCCGTGATCGAGGCCGCGTCGGAGGGGCGCGCGCGGCCGCCCGGGCGGCGCCAATGCTGGATGTGCATCAGGATCCCAGCCACCAGCAGCGGCGCGACGGCGGCCACCGCCAGCAACGGCGACAGCGGCTTGGGCGTGATCATCTCGAGCATCATTTCGCAGACCATCCAGATCGCCGCGGACACCAGTACGAAGTCGCGGGAGGGGATGCGCAGCCAGTACAGGAATCCGGTAATGATCACGGCCGGCGCGATGATCGGTCCGATCATGTAGAAGTTCAGCTCGGGCGGTGTCAGGGCGTCAAGGATCATGGATGCCAGCAGCCATAGGCTGAGGAACATCACAGTGCCGTCGACGTGTCTCATGATGGGATCACCTCCACCGCGACATTTTGGCGCAATGTTTGGCCGGTTTATGGCTGGTTCGTCAAGGGTGACGCTCGAGACGGCCGGTTTAGAGGTGTTTTACAGGTCGGCCGCCCGGTCGGGCCTCCGCGCCGGGGCCGGACCAGCGACAGGGCATGCCGCCATTGACCGCCACCATGGCTGGCAGGCGGGAGGCCCCTGTCGTGGTGGCCGGTGGTCGGCAGCGGCGTGCGCTTGGCCATGAGGAATTGGCCATGAGGAAATCGTCGAACGAGGGTGACGCGGCTTCATGCGCGCGCGGGACCGCAACTCAACTGATGGGCCGCGTTGGCGTTGGCCGTGGTGCTGCAACAGACGCGTCGAACACGCTCAGCCGGCTGTCGTCGAGCGCTCGTCGCCGGCAGCATCGGGCTGCGTCACGCCCGCTTTCAATGCTCGCTGCAGCCCGAGATCCAGATCGTGCCGCCGATCGCCAGATGGGGATGATCGGCACAATGCGACGGCCACGCGAAAATGACGACGAGGTTGCCGATCACGAGAACGGCGAGCATCGCAAGGGTGGCGCGGGTCCGTCTGGGCGTTGACTGCATAGGTAGACCTCATGATCGAAGCCGGTGACGCCGACGCAGGACGTGCGGCAACGCCGGCGAGGACACGCCGTGGATGGGGCGCTTTTGCGAAGCTTTGATTTCAGGATGTGAGATGTTGTTGCGATGGGTGAGCGCCGATGCCCAAGGAGTTATCGCATGCGATCATGGAACGTCGCGCGCGTGGCATGCGTTCGAACCTGCAGAAGCCGGCTCGCGCCGGACGCCCCCCTGGGAGAGATGCATGGAACGCACGATCATCGGTCATTTCGCCACGCGCCGTGCGGCCGAGCTCGCCGTCGAGCATCTGGGTACAGGACCATGGTATCGCCCGCACCGACGTCTTCGTTCATGCGTCCGGCACTGCCAACAGCGCGGGCTCGCAAGCCGCCGGCGCCGACGTCGAGAGCGGCCATCCTGGCGTCGACAAGCAGGGCGCGCCCGAGCTCGAGGGCGAGATCGAGGTGTCCGTCGATTGTCATGGCGAGCAATCGGCCGGCGTCGAAGGGATCATGAAGGAGGCGGGCGCGCGACGGGTCACCTCGCAATAAAGCGGATCAATGTCTGCACCGAGGGCTCTTGCAGCGCGCCGCAGGAGTCTTTGGCGCTTTGCACAGGCTCAAAGACTTCCGCTCGCTGCAGCACAGAGCGACAGGAGAAGCAGTCGAACAGCGGGCTTTTTAAGTTCGTCGTTGCGGTGTTGATCTGCAACAACGCACTGGTGTGGTGCATGCGTATCGTGATCCCAGGCAATATCACGGCAAATCGCGAGCGCGTTTCCATGAACCGACGGCAATTCCTGTTCGCAGGTGGCACGCTTGGGGGCGCCGTGTTGGGCGCCGGCGCATGGCGCACGGCCACGGGGACGATGTCCGCGTATGACGACTACACCGCACGGCTGCGCGCGCCGTTGTCGCCTGACATCGCCGATGTGATCCGTTACGCGACGCTCGCGGCCAACGGCCACAACACCCAGCCCTGGCGCTTTCGCCTCACCGGCGGCGCGATCGAGATCCTCCCCGATCTGTCGCGACGGACGCCGGTGGTCGATCCCGATGACCATCATCTGTTCGTCAGCCTCGGCTGCGCCGCCGCCAACCTCGCAATCGCGGCCGCTGCGAGCGGCCGTCCCGGCGAGGTGACGACCGACGGGCAGACGGTGCGATACAGCTTCAGCAGCGGACCATCGCATGATGATCCGCTGCTCAAGGCGATCGTGCGCAGGCAATCGACGCGGGCCGAGTACGACGGACGGCCCGTATCATCCGGCGACCTCGCGGCCCTGCGATCGGCAGCGGTCGTGCCCGGCGTCGATCTCGCTCTCGTCACGGAGCCTGCTGGCATTGCCGCGATCCGCGATCTCGTCATCGCCGGCAACGATGCTCAGATGCATGATGCAGCCTTCATGCGCGAGCTGAAGGACTGGATCCGGTTCAATCCGCGCAGCGCGATGGAGACGGGGGATGGCCTGCTTGCCGCCGCGAGCGGCAATCCATCCTTGCCGACGGCCATCGGCGGCATCGCGTTCGATCGCCTGTTCGATGCATCCGCCGAGAACGACAAATATGCCCGCCAGATCGTATCCTCGGCAGGGATTGCCGTGTTCGCGGCCGAGCAGGCCAATCCCGCGCATTGGATCAAGGCCGGGCAGGCGTGTCAGCGCTTTGCACTGGAAGCGACGCGGCTGGGGCTCAAGCTCGCCTTCATCAATCAGCCGGTCGAAGTGGCTGCCTTGCGTCCCGAGCTTGCGCGCTTGATTGGGACGAAGCGCCGGCCGGATCTCGTGCTACGCTTCGGCTATGGCCCTGCACTGCCCCATGCGCCACGGCGGCCGGTCGGTGCCGTGCTGAGTTCATGAGTCGTTCCTGTCAATCTTGACGGAATCCCGACTCGATGCATTGCTCATGACATGTTCGAGAACACCCGATTGGCACGCATGAGCGACGGGCATTATTGCCTGGTGCGCGACCTTGGCCTGGTCAAGGGCGGCAAAGGCATGCGTCATCATGAGGTGGTCGTCGACTTCAGCGCGCGCGGCATCAAGGTGTTCGCGAAGCAGGGCGCATCGGCGCTGATGAAACGTGTCGTCGCGAAGCTCGTGCAACATCAGGCCACGGCGAAACTGCCGGCTCTCCTGCGCGTGCGCCTGCGCGAGCCGCAGTAGCGTCAGCGCTTCCGCACGGGTCGGCTCCGGCGCCGTGTCGTGACCGTTCGTATCGGCTCATAGGGGCTGTCCGGATTGACGTCGTATTCGACCTCCGCGACGCAATATTGGGGCCGGCGATGGTGTCGTCCCGCATGCCAGCGACCCTCACGCAATTCGACCTCGCTCATTGCGGCAATGTCCAAGCACTTCCATTGCCCGCCCGGTGGCAGGCCGCTGCTTGCGCCGCCAGCGAACTGGAACGCCAGCACGCGCTCGCGATCCGCGGTATGACCGAGGATGATCGGACAGAACGCCCGGGCGAAGCCGCCATAGACGCAAAGGACCTGCCGGCGCGCGATCATCGCCTGCAGGACCAGCTGGTAGGTTGCGCTCGGCATGCAGGCTTTCTGCACGTGACGACCAGATAAGACCGGTTTGTCCGCCCGGTTCCTCATACACCTTGCGGCGCTGCCATCAGGCCTTAGATTGGATCGATCAACGCCAGCGCGAGCAGCCCAGGATGTCCGATCTTTCCGCCTTTCCCATCACCGCGCGCTGGCCGGCGCAGCATCCCGACCGGATCCAGCTTTATTCGTTGCCGACGCCGAACGGCGTCAAGGTTTCGATCATGCTGGAGGAGACGGGGCTCGCTTACGAGCCGCACGCGATCGACTTCGGCAAGGACGACCAGAAGACGCCGGAATTTCTCTCGCTCAATCCGAACGGCAAGATCCCGGCGATCGTCGATCCCGACGGTCCCGGCGGCAAGCCGCTCGGCCTGTTTGAATCGGGGGCGATCCTGCACTATCTCGCCGAGAAGACCGGACAATTCCTCCCCGCAGATCCGGCGCGGCGCTGGCAGACGCTGCAATGGCTGCATTTCCAGATGGGCGGCATCGGCCCGATGTTCGGGCAGCTCGGCTTCTTCCACAAATTCGCCGGCCGTGAGTACGAGGACAAGCGGCCGCTGCAGCGCTATGTCGTTGAGAGCAAGCGCTTGCTTGGCGTGCTCGACAGCAGGCTCGATGGCCGGCAGTGGATCATGGATGGCGACTACACCATCGCCGACATCGCCACGCTCGGTTGGATGCGCAACCTGATCGGCTTCTATGGCGCGCGTGAGCTGGTCGATTTCGATACGCTGAAGCACGTGCCGGCGTGGCTCGAACGTGGCCTGGCGCGGCCGGCGGTGCAGCGCGGGCTGGAGATCCCGAAGCGGCCGTGATCGTCGGCGAGGCCGATGTCGAGCGTTGTTTGGCGGAGGTGCTGTCGGCGCCTGCCGTGCCGGGCGACGGCGTGCTCAGCCCGGACAGCGTGATGTGGCGGGTGCATCGCGAGGCCGCGCTGTTTCTCGGCGCCGGACGCGCGCTGCTGCTGCAACTCGCCCATCCCTGGGTCGCGGCCGGCATTGCCGGACAGTCGAAGGTGTTCGCCGATCCGCTCGGCCGTTTCCATCGCACCTTCGGCATCGTCTATACCATGGTGTTCGGCACGCGCGCGCAAGCCGTCGCTGTGGCGCGCCGGCTGTACCGGCGCCATGCCGCCGTCGACGGCGTGATGCCCGAGACGGCCGGACCGTTCGCTGCTGGCTCGCGTTTCCTCGCCAACGACGTGGAAGCGCTGCGCTGGGTCCATGCCACGCTGGTCGAGACCGCGATGATGTCCTACGGCCTGTTGTGTCCGCCGCTGACAGCGGAGCAGCGCGAGCAATATTGGCGCGAGGCGATGCGCTTCGCACGCCTGTTCGGAATTCCGCACGAGGTGCTGCCGCCTGACTGGGAGTCGTTCAAGGCCTATACGGCCGCGATGATGGACTCCGAGACGCTGACGGTCAGCGCTTCCGCGCGCGACATCGCGCAGCGCATCTTTTCGGGTGAGGCGACCTCGATCGGACCGCCGCGCTGGTTCACCGCGCTGACCGCCGAGATGCTGCCGGAGCGGCTGCGCCTTGCTTTCGCGCTGCCGTACGGAGAGCGCGAGCGCCGCAGCGCCGCGCGGGCTCGCATCTGGCTGCCGCGTGCCTATGCGTTGCTGCCGGGGCGCGTGCGGACGGTCGGGCCATATCAGGAGGCACTGGCGCGCATCAAAGGCCGCGAATGCCCGCCATTCACGCGGCTGCTCAACCGCGCCTGGATCGGCCAGCCGCTGATGCCGGCCACAGGTGGAGCGCCGCACCGCACCGACGGCTGAAGGGCCTCATCACAGCTCGTGACCGCATCGATTCAGGCCCGACCATGTCGGTCGATCTACGGCTTGCGCGATCATGCGGAGCGGTCAGGACGAGGAGGTCTTCGTCTATCGGCCGGTGACTGCCCGACGATTGAGGAGGAACTCGGCGAACTCGAGCAGTGCAAGCAGACGCCGGCCGATTCTCCGTTCGATCGGGGCGGCAACATCGGCGAGGCACTCACCGGGGGCGTTATCACCGCTTTGCTGTCTCGTTGCCGTGCTGTCTCGTTGTCGTGATGGTCGCGACGCAACGCGCGCGGCATACGCTATTTCCGTGTGCGGTCAGGCGACCGCAATGCGTTCGCGCGTTTTCTCGACCCAGGCGTGAGCGGCGAACCATTCATGGTAGATGCGGCAGTGCGGGCAGTAGGCGCGCGAAAAGAATACGGGCATGCGCTGAAAGCGCTCGGCGTCCATTTCCATCCCTGTCTCGATGCTGCGGCCGGTCTGCGGACAACGTATCATGATCTTGCCCATCGCGGTCTCCTGTTCGTGCGCCAGATACGCCGGGGATGCGAAGAAAATGTAATGCTCAGCCGACAGTTTCGTGGCAAAGGTCGGAGTGAATTCCGACCGCGGAACGAAGGGCGTCCGCCGCATCAAAAGCGGGTGAAACGCACTGCAAAATACGGGGCCTGTTGTCGCAACCTGGCACAGCCGCAGCGGCCGGACACGGTAGTTTGAGGACGCGCGGCATGAGCATCACGATCTACGGAATCAAGAACTGCGATACGATGAAGAAGGCGCGCGCCTGGCTCGACGCGCATGGCGTGGATTACGACTTCCACGACTACAAGACGGCCGGCATCGACAAGGCCACTCTCAAAGCGTGGAGCGACGAGGTCGGCTGGGAGGTGCTGCTCAATCGCGCCGGCACCACGTTCAAGAAGCTGCCCGACGCCGACAAGGATGGACTGACCGAGAGCAAGGCGATCGCGCTGATGCTGGCGCAGCCTTCAATGATCAAGCGGCCGGTGCTCGATCTCGGTGGCCGGCGCGTGGTCGGCTTCAAACCCGACATCTACGCCAAGGAGGTCAAGGGCGCGAAGTAGCAGGCCAGAACTGGTAAAATCCAGGCATCGCACCGCCGCGGTCACGAAGGATCATTCTGGCCGCCATGCCGGTGCCAAACCCGCGGGCGGCGAGAACAACGATGGTGGCATGGTATTCTATGTCCACGGGCAAGCTGAAATAGTTTCAATGTCAGGTGCGCGGTGCGCCTTGCGACAGCGTTGCCCACCTTTCTGCCTTGCCTAACTCCCTCGATTGACGGCATATTCCGGCGCGAAGCGGTCTCGGGTGGCGACGAGGAATCGTCCAGCCATCCGGCAGAGCCGCCGTACAGGAAGAAGCGAGGGCCAGGCGCGGTACGCGCCGGCTCGGGGGGAAATCTGTTTGGCTGACGAGTTCATTCTCGAGACCCACGGATTGACGAAGGAATTCGCGGGATTTTTTGCCGTTCGCGATGTTTCGCTCAAGATCCGCCGGGGCACCATTCACGCGCTGATCGGCCCGAACGGGGCCGGCAAGACGACGTGCTTCAACCTGCTGACCAAGTTTCTGCGGCCCTCCGCCGGTAAGATCCTGTACAAGGGTCAGGACATTACGGCCGTGGCGCCGGCCGACGTGGCGCGTCTCGGCCTGGTCCGCTCGTTCCAGATCTCTGCGGTCTTCCCGCATATGACCGCGCTGGAGAACGTCCGCGTCGCGCTGCAGCGGCAGCATGGCGCATCGTTCGATTTCTGGCGCTCCAAGAGCGTGCTGAACCGCTTCAACGGCCGTGCGCTGGAGCTCTTGAACGACGTCGGCCTGAGCGAGTTCGCCAATATTCCGGCGGTCGAAATGCCCTATGGACGCAAGCGGGCGCTGGAGATCGCAACCACGCTGGCGCTCGATCCGGAGATGATGCTGCTGGACGAGCCGATGGCCGGCATGGGCCATGAGGACATCGACAAGATCGCAGGCCTGATCAAGCGCATCTCCGCCAAGTACACCATCCTGATGGTCGAGCATAATCTCAGCGTCGTCGCCAACCTCTCCGACACCATCACCGTGCTGACGCGCGGGCAGGTGCTGACCGAGGGACCGTATTCGGAGCTGTCGAAAGACGAGCGCGTCAAGGAAGCCTATCTGGGGGCCGGACATGGCTGAGGTGATGACGGCAACGAAGCCAGCGCCGGCCGCTGCGGCCGGGACCATTCTCGACGTCAAGAATCTCGAGAGCTGGTACGGCGAATCCCACATTCTGCACGGCATGAACTTCACCGTGAATGCCGGCGAGGTCGTGACCTTGCTCGGACGCAACGGCGCCGGCAAGACCACGACCCTGAAGTCGATCATGGGGATCATCGGCAAGCGCACCGGCTCGGTCGCGTTCAACGGCCGTGAGCTGATCCGCATGACCTCCGACAAGATCGCGCGGCTCGGCATCGCGCTGTGCCCGGAGGAACGCGGCATCTTCGCAAGCCTCGACGTGCGCGAGAACCTCTTGCTGCCGCCGGTGGTGCGGCCGGGCGGGCTCACCCTCGACCAGATCTTCGAGCTGTTTCCGAACCTGAAGGAGCGGCTCAGGAGCCAGGGCACCAAGCTGTCCGGCGGCGAGCAGCAGATGCTGGCGATCGCGCGCATCCTGCGCACCGGCGCCAGCTTCCTGATGCTGGACGAGCCGACCGAGGGGCTCGCGCCCGTCATCATCCAGCAGATCGGCCACACCATCGCGCGGCTGAAGAAGGAGGGCTTCACGATCCTTTTGGTCGAGCAGAACTTCCGTTTCGCCTCGACGGTCGCGGACCGCTACTACGTCGTCGAGCACGGCAAGGTCATCGACGGTTTTGCCAACGCCGATCTGTCCGCCAACATGGACAAGCTGCATACTTATCTCGGCGTCTGACCGGCGCCGGCGACGGTACTTGGAATGTTTTTGGAAAGTGAGACCATGAAGAACAAATTCATCGCGTCGTTGCTGCTGGGGTCGGCGCTCACACTCGCAGCCGGCACCATCGCTTCGGCCGGCGACAAGACGGTCAAGATCGGCGCGCTGTCCGATCAGTCCGGCTTGTATTCGGACCTCGGCGGTCCCGGCTCGACGCTCGCGGCGCAGATGGCGATCGAGGATTCTGGCCTCACGGCCAAGGGTTGGAAGATCGACGTGATCTCGGGCGACCACCAGAACAAGCCCGACATCGGCACCTCGATCGCGCGGCAATGGTTCGACGTCGACAAGGTCGACATCATCGTCGACGTGCCGAATTCAGGCGTGGCGCTGGCCGTCAACAACGTCGTCAAGGAGAAGAACGGCGTCTACATCAATTCAGGTGCTGCGACCTCCGACCTCACCAACGCGCAGTGCTCGCCGAACACGGTGCACTGGACCTACGACACCTACATGCTGGCGCACACCACCGGCCAGGCGCTGGTCAAGGCGGGCGGCTCGACCTGGTTCTTCCTGACCGCGGACTACGCGTTCGGCGCGGCGCTGGAGCGCGACACCACGGCCGTCGTGACCGCCAATGGTGGCAAGGTGATCGGCGGCGTCAAGCATCCGCTCAACACCTCCGACTTCTCCTCATTCCTGCTGCAGGCGCAGTCGTCGAACGCCAAGGTCATCGGGCTGGCCAATGCCGGCGGCGACACCACCAACTCGATCAAGCAGGCGGCCGAGTTCGGCATCACCAAGGGCGGCCAGAAGCTCGCCGCGCTGCTCTTGTTCCTCACCGACGTCAAGTCGATCGGGCTGGACATCGCGCAAGGCCTCAACTTCACCGAGACCTTCTACTGGGACATGAACGATCAGACCCGCGCCTTCTCCGAGCGCTTCGCCAAGCGGATGAAGAACGGCGCGCCGCCGACCATGGTGCAGGCCGGCGTCTATGCCGGTCTCGCGCACTACTTCAAGGCGCTGGATGCGCTTGGCGAGAACCCGCATGACGGCGTCAAGATCGTCGACAAGATGAAGTCGATCCCGACCGAGGATACGCTGTTCGGCAAGGGCGAGATCCAGCCCAACGGCCGCACCATCCACACCGCCTATCTGTTCGAGGTCAAGAAGCCGTCCGAATCGAAGTCGCCGTGGGATCTTTACAAGCTGGTCGGCTCGGTGCCGGGCGACCAGGCCTTCACGCCGCTCGACAAGAGCGCGTGCGCCTTGTTGAAGAAATAGCCGCTGCCGCCCTGGTGGCTGATGCCGCCGGGGCAGCTGTCCTTGCTTACGGAAACGCCGAGAGAAAACAGAACAAGACGATGCAGGCCCTCTACGCACAGCTCCTGGTCGGACTGATCAACGGCTCGTTCTACGCGCTGCTCAGTCTCGGGCTTGCCGTCATCTTCGGCATGCTCAACATCATCAATTTCGCCCATGGCGCGCTCTACATGATGGGTGCATTCTGCGCCTATTTCCTGCTGAACCTCGGCGGCATCAATTACTGGTGGGCGCTGCTGCTGGCGCCGATCATCGTCGGCATCTTCGGCATGACCCTGGAGCGGACCATGCTGCAATGGATCGCCGGCCTCGATCATCTTTACGGGCTGCTACTCACGTTTGGACTGGCGCTGATCATTCAGGGCGTGTTCCAGAACTTCTTCGGCTCGTCCGGCCTGCCTTATGCCATTCCCGATCAGCTCCGTGGCGGCATGAATCTCGGCTTCATGTATTTGCCGGTCTATCGCGGCTGGGTCGTCATCTTCTCTCTGGTCGTGTGTCTGGCGACCTGGTTCCTGATCGAGCGCACCCGGCTCGGGGCCTATCTGCGCGCCGCCACCGAAAATCCGACCCTGGTGCGGGCGTTCGGCATCAACGTGCCGCGCATGATCACGCTCACCTACGGGCTCGGGGTCGGGCTCGCGGCGCTGGCCGGCGTGCTGTCGGCGCCGATCAATCAGGTGCGGCCGCTGATGGGCGAGCACATCATCATCGTCGTGTTCGCGGTGGTCGTGATCGGCGGCATGGGCTCGATCATGGGCTCGATCATCACCGGCTTCGCGCTGGGCGTGATCGAGGGATTGACCAAATATTTCTATCCCGAGGCTTCCAACACCGTGGTCTTCGTTCTGATGGTCCTGGTGTTGCTGGTGAAGCCGACGGGTCTGACCGGACGGGCGGCCTGACATGACATCGATCACCGACGCGACCCTGCCGATCACCCCGCGCGCGATGCGCGACGAGATGATCGTGTTCGTCATCATGGCGGCGCTGCTCGCCATCGTGCCGTGGACCGGGCTGTATCCGTTCTTCGTCATGCAGGCGCTGTGCTTCGCGCTGCTCGCCTGCGCCTTCAATCTCCTGATCGGCTATGGCGGCCTGCTGTCGTTCGGCCACGCGATGTTCCTGGGGACGGCCGGCTATTGCAGCGCGCATGCGCTGAAAGTGTGGGGCCTGCCGCCGGAACTCGGTATCCTCACAGGCGTCGCCGGATCGTTCGTCCTCTCTGTCGTCACCGGCTATATCTCGATCCGCCGCCAGGGCATCTACTTCGCCATGATCACCCTGGCGTTGTCGCAGCTGTTGTATTTCATCTACCTGCAGGCGCCTTTCACCCATGGCGAGGACGGCATCCAGGGCATTCCCCAGGGCCGGATGTTCGGCATCCTCGATCTGTCCAAGCCGACGGTGCTCTATTACGTCGTGCTGGCGGGCTTCCTGGCCGGCTTCCTCTTGATCTTCCGCACCATCAACTCGCCGTTCGGCGAGGTGCTGAAATCGATCCGCGAGAACGAGCAGCGCGCGATCTCGCTGGGTTACAAGACCGACCACTACAAGCTGCTCGCCTTCATTCTGTCGGGGACGCTGGCCGGCTTGGCCGGCGCGTTGAAGGTGTTCGTGGCTCAGAATGCCTCATTGACCGACGTCGAGGTCTCGATGTCCGGGTTGATTGTGCTGATGACCCTGGTCGGCGGCCTTGGGACGGTGTTCGGCCCGGTCGTCGGCGCCTTCGTGATCGTCGGCATGCAGCAATATCTGTCCGGCTTCGGCCAGTGGGTGACGGTCATCCAGGGCGTGATCTTCGTCGCCTGCGTGCTCACCTTCCGCCGCGGCGTGGTCGGGGAACTCGCCCATCTGTTCAAGCGCTCCCTCTAAGTCATTGATTTAGAGAAGAATCATCCGAAAGGTAGAAAGCGGTGGATGATCGCGCCGCCGCTTCTGCTGGCGCGGGATCCGGGATATGACAGTTCTGTGACGGGCCGGCCCTGGCCCGTTTTCGGACCCGATGGATCTCGTCCCATGCTGAACTGGTTTCGCGCCGTCCTCCCGCGGGAGGAGCGGTTTTTCGATTTGTTCGCCCGCCACAACAAGGTGGTGATCCAAGGCGCGCATGCGCTCCAGGACATGTTGCAGGGTGGCGACGACATTCTGGTCCACTGCCAGCGCGTCAGCCAGTTCGAGAACGAGGCCGACAACATCACGCGCGAGGTGCTGACCGCCGTCCGCCGCACCTTCATCACGCCGTTCGACCGCGGCGACATCAAGAACCTGATCACCTCGATGGACGACGCCATCGACCAGATGCAGCAGACCTCCAAGGCCGTGGTGTTGTTCGAGGTCAAGGAATTCGAGCCGACCATGCGTGAGATGGGCACGCTGCTGGTCGAGTGCGCCAACCTGATCGGCAAGGCACTGCCGCTGTTACAGGCGATCGGCCAGAACGTGCCGATGATCACCGCGATCACCGAGGAGATGACCAAGCTGGAAGGCCGGGTCGACGACCTCCACGACATCGGCCTGAAGGAGCTGTACCTCAAGCACCGCAACGCCAATACCATGGACTTCATCGTCGGCGCCGAGATCTACGACCATCTGGAAAAGGTCGCCGACCGTTTCGACGACGTCGCCAACGAGATCAATTCGATCATGATCGAACAGGTCTAGGGCAGGGCCGCGCTGTGGATGCTCCCCTCGGTCTTCCGATCCTGATCGGCCTGATCGGCGTCGCGCTCGCGTTCGACTTCCTGAACGGCCTGCATGACGCCGCCAACTCGATCGCGACCATCGTCTCGACCCGCGTGCTCAAGCCGCAATATGCGGTGTTCTGGGCCGCGTTCTTCAATTTCGTCGCCTTCACGGTGTTCGGCCTTCACGTCGCCCAGACCATCGGCACCGGGATCATCGATCCTGCGATCGTAGATGCGCAGGTGATCTTCGCAGCCCTGGTCGGCGCCATCGTCTGGAACCTGGTGACCTGGGCGGCCGGCATTCCCTCGTCGAGTTCACATGCGCTGATCGGCGGCCTGGTCGGAGCGGGTTTCGCCAAGGCCGGCCTCTCGGCCACGGTCTGGAGCGGCCTGTCGAAGACCGTGCTGGCGATCGTGCTGTCGCCGGTGGTCGGCCTGGTGCTGGCAATGATCCTGGTCGCGATCGTGTCCTGGGCCTCGGTGCGCTCGACGCCGTTCGCGGTCGACCGCGCCTTCCGCATCCTGCAGTTCGCCTCCGCCTCGCTGTATTCGCTCGGCCATGGCGGCAACGATGCGCAGAAGACCATGGGCATCATCGCCGTGCTGCTGTACTCGCAGGGCCATCTCGGCAACGAGTTCACGGTGCCGTTCTGGGTCGTGCTGTCATGCCAGGCGGCGATGGCGCTCGGCACCCTGATGGGCGGCTGGCGGATCGTCCGCACCATGGGCCTGCGCATCACCAAGCTGAACCCGATGCAGGGCTTCTGCGCCGAGACCGGCGGCGCGATCACGCTGTTCCTGGCGACCTTCCTCGGTGTGCCCGTCTCCACCACTCACACCATCACCGGTGCCATCGTCGGCGTCGGTGCGGCCCGGCGCGCCTCGGCAGTGCGCTGGAACGTGGCCGGATCGATCGTCTATGCCTGGATCTTCACGATTCCGGCTTCCGCCATCGTCTCGGCGCTGACGTTCTGGCTGGTGTCGGTGCTCCGGCACTGACGAGCTCCGAGAGCGCCGTTCGGAGGTGTTTGGGGCCTCATGGTTCGAGACGCGCCGCAAGGGCGGCGCTCCTCACCATGAGGGGCAAAAGCCGAGGCACTGCACACCGGACCATGAACACGCCGAGAGGCGTGTTCATGGAGAGGGTTGGCGCCGAGGCCGGCCCCGCACGTAGACTGCTCATGGAGAGGGGCGGCGTCGAATCTCGCCGCAACCTCGCCACGCATTCCGACCTCGTCCTGAGGAGCGCGCCGCTTGGCGCGCGTCTCGAAGGACGGCCGCGGAGCAGGGCTTGGCCCGTACGGTGAACTCCCCGGTTGGAGTTGCGGTGCAAAACGCCTATATGGAGGGCGCGCGGCGGCCGTGAGCCCGCGCTTTTCCCAAGACATCGCCCGCTCTCTGGCCCTGAAACGACGTCCGCCGCCCCATGTCCGATACCGCCGTCACCACCGACCAGCCGTCCCGCTCGCCACTGTCCGACGAGGTGGCGCGCCGGCGCACCTTTGCCATCATCTCGCATCCGGACGCCGGCAAGACCACCTTGACCGAGAAGCTGCTGCTGTTCGGCGGCGCGATCAACCTCGCCGGGCAGGTCAAGGCCAAGGGCGAGCGCCGCAACACCCGCTCGGACTGGATGAAGATCGAGCGCGAGCGCGGCATCTCCGTCGTCACCTCGGTGATGACCTTCGAATTCGAGGGGCTGGTCTTCAACCTGCTGGACACGCCGGGCCACGAGGACTTTTCCGAAGACACCTACCGGACGCTGACTGCGGTCGACTCGGCCGTGATGGTGATCGACGCCGCCAAGGGCATCGAGGCGCGCACCCGAAAACTGTTCGAAGTCTGCCGCCTGCGCGACATTCCGATCATCACCTTCATCAACAAGATGGACCGCGAGAGCCGCGACACCTTCGATCTGCTCGACGAAATCGAGAAGACCCTGGCGCTCGACACCACGCCGATGACCTGGCCCGTGGGGCGCGGCCGCGACTTCATCGGCACCTATGACATCCGCGACGGCGGCGTGCGCCTGCTCGAAGGCGGCGGCGCCAAGACCGGCGCCGCGCAGCAGATCGAGATCTCCGAGCTCGGCAAGATCAACGCCAATCTCGACATGACCCAGATCACCGACGAGCTCGAGCTGGTCAAGGAAGCCTGCAAGCCGTTCGAGCTGGAGGCGTTTCGCGAGGGACATCTGACGCCGGTCTATTTCGGCAGCGCGCTGCGCAATTTCGGCGTCGGCGACCTGCTGGAAGGCCTCGGCCGCTACGCGCCGTCGCCGCGCGCGCAGGAGTCGAACCTGCGCAAGGTCGACGCCGCCGAGCCGCGCATGAGCGCCTTCGTGTTCAAGATCCAGGCGAACATGGATCCGAACCACCGCGACCGCATCGCGTTTGCGCGGCTGTGCTCGGGCCGGCTCAACCGCGGCATGAAGGCGAAGCTGGTGCGCACCGGCAAGGCCATGCCGCTGTCGAGCCCGCAATTCTTCTTCGCGCAGGACCGCTCGGTCGCCGACGAAGCCTTTGCCGGCGACGTCGTCGGCATTCCCAACCATGGGTCTTTGCGCATCGGCGATACGCTGACCGAGGGCGAGGACCTGACCTTCGTCGGCGTGCCGAGCTTCGCGCCGGAAATCGTCCGCCGCGTCCGCCTCACCGACGCGATGAAGGCGAAGAAGCTGAAGGAGGCGCTGCAGCAGATGTCTGAGGAGGGCGTCGTGCAGGTGTTCCGGCCGCGCGACGGCGCGCCGGCCCTGGTCGGCGTGGTCGGTCCGCTGCAGCTCGACGTGCTCAAGGCGCGGCTCGATGCCGAATACTCACTGCCCGTCGAGTTCGAGATCTCCGAGTTCTCGCTGGCGCGCTGGATCTCCTGCGACGACAAGAAGAAGCTCGAGGCGTTCATCGCCTCCAACAATTCCGGCGTCGCCGACGACGTCGATGGTGATCCGGTGTTCCTCGCCAAGAACGAGTTCTATCTCGGCTACACCAAGGAGCGCGCCGAAGGCATCGTGTTCTCCAACGTCAAGGACGTGAAGAAGAAGGCGTAGGGCTTCGCGCCTTCGTCATTCCGGGACATCGCGAAGCCATGAGCCCGGAATCCATTTCCGCCTCTTGCCCCGGCGCCCGATGGATTTCGGGCTCGCCCTGCGAGTGCCCTTGAATGACGCGTGCAGGGGTCGGACGGCTATCGAAAACTGACAGCGGCCCTGCTGCCCGGCGTTATGAGCGGGGTGCGTAAAGAGTCCGCCATCTGGCGTCGAGCTTGTCGCATTCGCGAATCCGTCGCGAATATTGGCATCTCGATCGTGTGATGCGACGAGCAACGACTGTCTTGAAAAGATAACACTCCGTGCTATAGTACTATGTATTAGGAGCTGGCCTCCGTTGCGGATATTCAAAGTCAGGGTCTTTGCTCGACTTGCCCGCCGCGCAGGGATTTCTGACGCAAGCCTCGTCCAGGCTGTCGCGGATGCCGAGCGCGGTCTCATCGAAGCAGACCTCGGTGGTGGTGTGATCAAGCAGCGGGTGGCACGTCCCGGGGCAGGCAAATCCGGCGGATATCGCGTGTTGCTTGCCTATCGCACGAAAACGATGTCGATATTCCTGCATGTCTTTGCCAAGAGCGACATCGGCAATATCGGGGTGGACGAACTAAGAACCTTGAGAGACATCGCACGCTATTGGTTGCAGGCCTCCTCCAAGACGATCGACGGAGCGGTGGCGGATGGCAATCTACTGGAGATGGAGCGCGAAGGTGGGAAAGAGAACAAAAACGAAAACTAGGACTGGCCCGCTTGGGGCAGCCGCGCACGACGTCCGCAGGCCTTCGAAGCTCAAGTCAACCGCGCGTCGGTCGAACATCGTCGATGAAAAACCGACGTTGCCGAAAACGGCCCGGAAAACGGCCGGCTCCCTGGCCGCGTCTCTGCTGGAGACCGCCAGAGACATGTATGAATCCGGCGTCATGGACAAAGCGGGTTACGAGAAGATCACCTTGCGCCACTTGGGAGCGGGGATCGAGACGTCTTTTGTCCAGCGGCTCTCGGCCGGTGAAATCCGCAAGTTGCGCGAGCGCGCAAACATGAGCCAGGGCGTCTTCGCCAAGGTCTTGAACATCACGCCTGGTTACGTTTCACAGTTGGAACGCGGCGACAAGGTGCCGACTGGCTCGACGCTTGCCATGCTCAATGTGATCAAGCGTAAAGGCATCGATGCGATCTTGTGATCGGATCAATCGAGGTCGCTCAGGCCCCAGCTTTCGATCCAAGCGCCTTTCAATTCAAGACGATTTTGATCGCGTGAGGGCTCGTCGTTGGAGGCTTGTACGCTCACAGCTCGATGATCCCCCGCCGCGCCGCATGGGCCACGGCATCCGTCCGGCCGGTGGCATCGAGTTTGTCGAGCAGTGAGCCGACGTGGAATTTCGCGGTGTGCACGGAGATGCCGAGGCTGCGCGCGATCTCCTTGTTGGAGCAGCCCTCGGCCATCAGCGCCAGCACGTCGCGCTCGCGCGCGGTGAGCTGGAACGTATCGCTCCTGCGATCGCCGATAGCGCTGCGCTCGGCGGTGTCACCGCTGTCGGGGCCCACGACCGCGACATCGGCGCTCTCGTCGGGCGCGACGAGCCGGAGGCCGGCGATGCCGCCGAGCAGCGCCGCCAGCCGGTCGGCGAGTTCGGCATCGTCGACGGCAATTGCGATCGTGATCGGCGCGCGCTCGTCCTCGCTCACGCCGGCCTCTCACCGATCGTCAGCGCAACGCGCATCGTCTCGCCGCCGCGCAGCGCCGCCACTTCGACCACCGCGCCGACGCTGTCGGGGCCGAGTTCGCGCATCAAGGCGCGCATGCCGCTGAATGGCTCATGGTTGAGCGCCGTGATGACGTCGCCCTGGCGCAGCCCGGCGGTGGCGGCCGGACCGTTCTTGTCGACACTCATGATCATCGCGCCGAGGCCGTCGTCGAGCTTCACCGGCTGCAGTCCGGCGCCGAGATAGCCGCGCGCGATGCGGCCGTGCGTCTCGAGCTTCGCGGCGACCCGTTCGATCGTGGCCGCTGGAATGAGGAGCGTGCGGCGCGGCCCGCGCACGGCCATGCCGATCGCGTGACCGTAAGCGTTGAGCACCAGGCCGCCTTCGGAGCTGTGCCGCAGCCTGATGTCGAGCTCGATCCGCGCATTGATGTCGCCGCCGCGCAAGCTGCGCCAGGGACCGGCGGATTTCGACACAATCGCGAGCGCGGCCGTTGGCATGCCGTGCTCAGCAGCGGCGATGACCGCGAGCGAGCCGAGCGCGGGCATCTCGCCGGAGAGCTGGGCCGGTCCCGCAGCGCCGCCATCGAAGCGGAGCAGGGCGATGTCGGTGGTATGGTCGCGGCCCGCCACCGTGGCCGGCCTTTGCGTGCCATCGGCAAAGACGAGCACGATTTCGCCTTCGTCCGCCAGCGCCTCGTCGGCGGTGACGACAAGGCCCGGCTTCCAGACGAAGCCCGTGGCGCGGCTGCGGTGCGAGGAGACGGTGAGGACCGCAGGCGCGGCTTGCGCGACGGCAGTCGTCAATGCCGACGATAGCGAGGCGAGGGTGGATGGATCGGGCATGGGACGCTCCAGAATGGGTCTGGTCCCAATTTGGCGTCTCCGAAGCGGTTTCGAAACTACCCGATCAGGTAGTCGACCAGCTTCAGAGCGTCGTCCGCGCCTTCGGCAGCGGGAACGCAAGGTCGCCATGCTTCGACGTCTTCAGCCCGAGCCCGACCAGCGCCTCCGCGAAGCGTACGGCGGCGGCGACGCCGTCGATCACGGGAATGCCGAGTTCGGTGGAGAGGTCATGTGCGAGATCCGCCATGCCCGCGCAGCCGAGCACGATGGCGCCGATGCCGTCCTGATCGCGCGCGGCGCGGCATTCGCCGAGCAGGGTGCCGCGCACATTGGCCTCGGGCTTGTCGAGATCGAGCACGGCGACGTCGACCGCGCGCACCTTTCGGCAATGCTGCTCCATGCCGTAATTGCGCACCAGGTGCTCGGCGATCACCTTGGTCCGCGACAAGGTCGTGACGATGCTGAAATGGGTGGCGACGAAGCTCGCCGCGTGCATCGCGGCTTCGGCAATGCCGAGCACGGGCACGGCCGACAATTCGCGCGCCGCGAGCAGGCCGGGATCGCCGAAGCAGGCGATCACATGGGCGTGGCAGCCGTCGGCGTCCCCGGCCTCGACCTGCTGGAGCATGCCGACCGCGGCGATCGCCTCGTCGTAGTGGCCCTCGATCGAGGCGGCGCCGAACCGCGCGGTGCGCCCGACGATCCGCGTCGTCGGGCTGGCGCTCGCCTGGGCCGCTCTTGCGATCAGTTCGGTCATCGTTGCCGTCATGTTGGGGTTGATGACGTTGATCACGGTCTCGCTGGGGCGGCTCATCGGTGCGTCCGTCTGTTGTCGTATCCTGCCGTGTTCTAGCCGAGTTCCGCTGTTACGGTCGAGGGCCGTGCGCGTCACCGGAACGCGCAGACGTGAACGGGATTGAGCTTGCGAATTCCGCCGTCGGAACCAACTCAGATTTATCAGATCCCGAGAGTCCCATGCTTCGTGTCGTCGTGCTCCTCCTGATGATGGCGGCCGCTTGCGCCCCCGCCGACGCGCGCCGGCGGCAGATCAACCCGGTGCCGTTCGCGCACACGCCGTGCAGCGTGCTCGACGAACAGCCGTGCACGCCCTCGTTCTGCAGCGTCTACGGGCCGTGGCCGTGCATTCCGGAGGTGAACTATCCGTACGGGCAGAACCTGCAGCTGACGATCGAGAGCAGGCCTCCCAAGGACCAGGCCGCCAAATACCAGAAGCCGGATCACGATCTCGACACGATCGGCGATCTGTTCGCACAATTGCGCTCCTGCTGGGCACCGCCGCCGGATGACAGCGCGCGCGCCGGCATGCAGATGACGGTGCGCTTCAGCTTCAAGCGGACGGGCGAGATGATCGCGCCGCCGCGCCTGACCTTCGCGACGTCAGGTGTCTCGGCGGACACCCGCTCGACTTATCTGAAGGCAATCAATGCCTCGCTCGACGCCTGCCTGCCGCTCAAGTTCACCGCAGGGCTCGGCGGCGCGCTCGCCGGGCGGCCGATCGCGATCCGCTACGTCGACAACCGCGACCTGAAGACGACGTCGCAGCAGCAATAGTCCGACGTTGCGGCACGATATTTCTTGCCGTGCGAACGATCCCATCGCGAGATGGGACGGATCGTGATCTCCGCGCCACGTTGCGGGAGCGCCCGGAGAAATGATACCGATGCCCACGCAACGGGTCGCGTGCATGCGAAGGGGGACGCCGTGGGACTTCCGGTGATGGTGGTGGGGCTGGTGCTGTTTCTCGGCGCCCATGTGTTCACGACCCGGCGCCAGGCGCGCGCCCAGGTCATCGCGCGGCTGGGCGAGGGCACCTACAAGCTCGTCTACACCATCGTCGCGCTCGCCGGCCTCGCTTTGATCGTCTGGGGCTTTGCCGAGTACCGCAATGGCGGCGGCTGGATCCAGGTCTGGACGCCCCCGAAGGCGCTCAAGCACATCAATCTCGCGCTGATGCTGCCGGCCGTGATCATGGTCGTCGCCGCCTATATCCGCGGCCGCATCTACACCGCGCTCAAGCACCCGATGCTGGCCGGCGTGAAGCTGTGGGCATTCGGCCACCTGCTGAGCAATGGCGATCTCGGCGGCATCATCCTGTTCGGCTCGATCCTCGCCTGGGCCGTGTTCGACCGCATCTCGCTGAAGCGGCGCACCGACGCCGGCGGGCCGCCGATCCCGGTCGGCGGCGTCGGCAACGACATCATTGCGGTGGTTGTCGGCATCGTCGTC
This sequence comes from Bradyrhizobium oligotrophicum, assembly GCF_051168495.1. Classification (GTDB taxonomy): domain Bacteria; phylum Pseudomonadota; class Alphaproteobacteria; order Rhizobiales; family Xanthobacteraceae; genus Bradyrhizobium; species Bradyrhizobium oligotrophicum_A. The sequence goes on from NZ_JBNPVB010000013.1 coordinate 201,785, forward strand.
TATCTCGCGCTGGCCTTCGCGTTCCATCCCGTCGTGCTCGGCATTCCCATCATGGGGGGGTAGCGGTGTCGGTGCAGTCGACCATCCGCCGCAAGACGGCGCCCGAGATCCGCGCCCGCAAGGGCGGGGAGCCGATCGTGATGCTGACCTCCTACCACGCCCATACCGCGGCCCTGGTGGACCGCCATTGCGATGTCATCCTGGTCGGCGATTCCCTCGGGAACGTGATGCACGGCTTCGAGACCACGGTGCCGGTGACCCTGGAGATGATGATCCTGCAGGGCTGCGCCGTCATGCGCGGCTCGCGCCAGGCGCTGGTCGTGGTCGACATGCCGTTCGGCTCCTACGAGGCGTCGAAGGAGCAGGCCTTTCATGCGGCGGTGCGGATCCTGAAGGAGACGCAATGCGGCGCGGTCAAGCTCGAGGGCGGCGAACGGATGGCCGAGACGGTCGCCTTCCTCAGCGCGCGCGGCATTCCAGTGATGGGCCATATCGGCCTGACGCCGCAATCGATCAACACACTCGGCTCGTTCCGTGCGCAGGGCCGCGACGAGGCGGATTGGGCCGCGATCGAGAACGACGCTGCGGCGATCGCCCAGGCCGGTGCGTTCTCGGTGGTGATCGAGGCCGTGGCCGAGCCGCTGGCACGCAGGATTACACAGCAGGTCGCGATCCCCACCATCGGTATCGGCGCCAGCGCCGCCTGCGACGGCCAGGTGCTGGTGCTGGAGGACATGCTCGGCCTGTCGCCGCGCGCACCGAAATTCGTCCGCCGCTACGGCAATCTCGGTCCGGCGATCGACGAGGCGGTCGAACGCTACGCAGCCGACGTGCGCGCTCGCGCCTTTCCGGCGGCGGAACATGTCTATGGCATGAAGGCCAGGACCTGACGGCTCGGTCGTCATGCGGACCGTCGTCGCGAACGCGGCGGCATGCCACGGGGCCCCTTGCGGCGACGCGAGATAGCCAAGCGCAACAGCTGTTGGTTATGTTGGTCGGATCCGCATCGCGGTGACCAACGACAAGAAGCCGAGCGCGAGGACATGCCATGGACTGGTCGACCTATGTAACGCCGCCGCTGCGCCTCGAGCAGCGGTTCGGCGACCGGGTGGTGCCGCTGTTCAAGACGCGGCCGGCGGGTATCTGGGCCATGGTCGAGGACGCGGCAGCGCGCAATGGCGACGGCGAGGCACTGGTCTGTGGACCTGTCCGACTGTCGTGGCGCGAGGCCCAGGCGATTGCGGCGCGGATCGCGGGCGGGCTGCAGGCGAGGGGACTGGGCAGGGGCGACCGGCTGGCGCTGCTGCTCGGCAACCGCGTCGAATTCGTGCTGACGCTGTTCGCGGCCGCCAGGCTCGGCCTGATCACGGTGCTGTTGTCGACGCGGCAGCAGACGCCGGAAATCGCCTATGTACTGAACGATTGCGGCGCCCGGCTGCTGCTGCACGAGGCCGTGCTGGCCGACCGGCTGCCGGCCGCAAGCGAGACGACTGGATTGTTGCAGCGCATCGCCGTCGACAACGATCCCGCACGATCCGGCTTTGCGGCGCTCGCCGATCATGCGCAGCAGATCGACGCGTCCGCCGTGGTCGAAGAGGACACCGCGATGATCCTCTACACCTCGGGCACCACCGGCCGGCCCAAGGGCGCGATGCTCGCCCATGGCAACATCGTACACGCCTCGATGATCTACGAGGCCTGCCTCGGACTGACGCAAGCCGACCGCTCGATCGCGGCGGTGCCGCTCGGCCATGTGACGGGCGTCGTCGCCAACATCACCAGCATGGCGCGCTGTGCCGGCACCTTGATCATCATGCCGGAGTTCAAGGCCGGCGAATATCTCAAGCTCGCCGCGCGCGAGCGTGTGACCTACACCGTCATTCCGGCGATGTACAATCTCTGCCTGCTGCAGTCCGACTTCGACAGCCACGACCTCTCGTCCTGGCGTATCGGCGGCTTCGGAGGCGCGCCGATGCCGGTGGCCACGATCGAGAAGCTGGCGGCGAAGATCCCCGGTCTGCGGCTGGTGAATGCCTACGGCTCGACCGAGACCACCTCGCCATCGACCCTGATGCCGCCGGATCTCACGGCCCGCCACATCGACAGCGTCGGGCTGCCGTGCCCCGGTGCGAGCATCCTGATCATGGACGCCGAGGGCCGCGAACTGCCGCGCGGCGAGATCGGCGAGATCTGGATCGGCGGCGGCCAGGTCATCAAGGGCTATTGGAACAAGCCCGAAGCCACCGCCGAGAGCTTCACCGCCGGCTATTGGCACTCCGGCGACCTCGGCTCCATCGATGCGGACAATTTCGTGCGGGTGTTCGACCGCCAGAAGGACATGATCAACCGCGGCGGGCTGAAGATCTATTCGGCGGAGGTCGAATCCGTGCTGGCCGCACATCCCGCCGTGATCGAGAGCGCGATCGTCGCCAGACCATGCCCGGTGCTCGGTGAGCGGGTCCATGCCGTGGTGGTCACGCGAGAGCCTGCGAGCGCCGAGGCCCTGCGCAGCTGGTGCCGCGAGCGGCTCTCGGACTATAAGGTCCCGGACACCCTGGTCGTGACGGCGGACCCTTTGCCGCGCAACGCCAACGGCAAGGTGATGAAACGGCAGTTGCGCGACGCCTTGACGGCATGATAGCGGCCTTCGTCCAGTGTGGCGGCTGCGGGACGGGGGTAACGCCTTGATTCGGCTGGACTCGCCTTGCCACCGCCATACCGATACGGTATCGGCGCCGACGTGCGGGTGATGGCGGCTCGCGCGGCACTTCAAATCGTTTCGCGCGCGCTCGCGGCGAATCTGACGGGATGTCATTAAGTGTCTGAATTTATTGATGAAGTAGATGAAGAGGTCCGCCGGGAACAGCTCAAGAAGCTGTGGGACCGCTATTCGCTCCTCATCATTGCGGTCGCGGTGCTGATCATCGCGGGCGTCGGCGGCTGGCGCGGCTATTCCTATCTCGAGGCCAAGAAGGCGGCCGAGGCCGGCACGGCGTTCAACAAGGCCATCGAACTCTCCGAACAGAACAAGCACGCCGAGGCCGAGAAGGCGTTCGCCGAGGTCGCCGCCACCGCCCCCTCCGGATACCGCATGCTGGCCCGCTTCCACCAGGCCGCCGAGGCCGCGGAGCGCGACAAGGCCGCCGCCGTGAAGCTGTATGACGAGCTCGCCGCCGATCGCAGCATCGGCGCCGAGCAGCAGTCGATGGCGCGCCTGCGTGCCGCGGGCCTCCTGGTCGACACCGCGACCTATGGCGACCTCAAGCCGCGCCTCGAAGGCGAGACCGCGCCGGGGGCGCCGTTCCGCCATGCCGCCCGCGAGCTGCTGGCGCTGTCGGCCTGGAAGGCCAATGACGCCGCCGCGGCCCGCCAGTGGCTGGACATGATTTCGCTGGACGGCGAGACCCCGCCTGGCCTGCGCTCGCGCGCCGAGGCCCTGCAGGCGCTGCTGCCTGCCGTTGCCAAGAGCTGATCGCAGCGACGCGACGGCGAAACTGAGTTTGATCGGAAGATGACGACCATGCGCCGCCCCCAACGCCTCATCGCCCTGACCGTCCTCGCCGCGCTCACGGGCGTGCTCGGCGGCTGCGCCAGCGGCGGCAGCTTTGACCCGTCGGACATGCTCGACTTCCTCGACACCAAGAAGAAGCTGCCGGGCGATCGCAAGCCGGTGTTCCCCGAAGGTGTGCCCGGTCTGGAGCAGGGCGTGCCGAAGGACCTCTACAAGGGCGCGCAGCAGCAGCAGATGACCGATCCAGGCGCGCCGCAGGCAGCGGCTCCGCCGCCGCCCCCTGCAGAGGAGCCGAAAGGTAAGAAGGGGGCCAAGAGCCAGCGGCAGGCTGCCGTGAGCAATCCGGCTCCCGCCGATCCGCAGGACGGCGAGGCCGCCGCGGTCGAGGGGGGCGCCGCGGGCGTTCCACCCGCTCCGAAGCCGAAGAAGATCGCCCGCCGCCGCACCACGGCGCCGCCGGCCGATGACCCGGCTCCCGCGCAGCAGCCAGCCCAGCAGTCCGGCAGCGCGTTCCCGGCGCCGATGCCGAGCGGCTCCTTCAGCCGTTGAGCCCGTCCGCCGGTCACGCGGATCGGCTGTTTCGGTTTTGCGGCCGAATGCGCTAAAGCTGCGCGCACACGCGCACGGATCAATCATGTCCTTCACCTTCGCCATCATCGGCCGGCCCAATGTCGGCAAATCGACCCTGTTCAACCGCCTGGTTGGGCAGAAGCTGGCGCTCGTCGACGACATGCCGGGCGTCACCCGCGACCGCCGCGAGGGCGAGGCGAAGCTGTTCGATCTCAATTTCACGATCATCGACACCGCTGGTCTCGACGAGGGCCCCAAGGGCTCGCTGACCGCGCGGATGCAGGAGCAGACCGAGACCGCGATCGCGCTTGCGGATGCGCTGTTCTTCGTCATCGATGCCCGCATCGGCCTGACGCCGGCCGACCGCGCCTTCGCCGATTTTGCCCGCCGCGCCGACAAGCCGGTGCTGCTGCTCGCCAACAAGAGCGAGGGCAAGCATGGCGAGCTTGGCGCGATGGAATCCTACGCGCTCGGCCTCGGCGACCCCATCCAGATTTCCGCCGAGCACGGTGAGGGCATGGGCGAGCTTTACGACGCCGTCAGTGTGTTGGTGCCGCCCACCGAGGACGAGGACGACGAGCACGAGGAGACCGACGAGGAGCGCGCCACACGCCCGATCCGCGTCGCCATCGTCGGCCGTCCCAATGCCGGCAAGTCGACCCTGATCAATCACCTGCTCGGCGAGGAGCGTCTGCTGACCAGCCCCGAGGCCGGCACCACGCGCGATTCGATCGCGGTCGAGATCGAATGGAAGGGCCGCGGCTTTCGTATCTTCGACACTGCGGGGCTGCGGCGGCGCTCGCGGATCGAGGAGAAGCTGGAGAAGCTCTCGGTCGCCGACGCGCTGCGGGCGGTGCGGTTCGCCGAGGTGGTGGTGCTGATGATGGATGCGCAGAACCGCTTCGAGGAGCAGGATCTGCGCATCGCCGACCTGATCGAGCGCGAGGGGCGGGCGCTGGTGATCGCGGTCAACAAATGGGACCTGATGGAGGCCCAGCCCGGCCAGATCGCAGGCCTGCGCCGGGATGCCGACCATTGGCTGCCGCAGGTCGCTGGCGCGCCGATCGTCGCGGTGTCGGGCCTGATGGGCGAGGGCATCGACCGGCTGATGCAGGCGATCGTCGAGTCCTACGCCATCTGGAACAAGCGGGTGTCGACCGCCGCGCTGAACCGCTGGTTCGAGGAGGCCATCGCCAACAATCCGCCGCCGGCGGTGTCCGGCCGCCGCCTCAAGCTCAACTACATCACCCAGACGAAGGCGCGGCCGCCGAGCTTCGTACTGTTCTGCTCGCGCGCCGACGCGATTCCGCAATCCTATCTGCGTTACCTCGTCAACTCGATGCGCGAGACCTTCGAACTGCCGGGCACGCCGGTGCGCATCACCCTGCGCGAGAAGGCGAACCCGTTCGCCCACAAGCGCAAGCGGCCGAACTGATCGGCAACCCGCGGGCTCAAGCCCGTCCCGGGCGACAGGCGCAGCGGCTTGTCGACCCAGTGATAGGCGAGCATCGCCGCACCGAGCGCGATGACGACATGGGTCACGCCCCAGTTCAAGTTTGGATAGACCCTGAACAATGAGCCGGCGACGGCGAACAGCACCGGATAGTGCAAGATGTAGAGCGGGAAGCTGATCTCGCCGAGATAGTCGAACACCGCGGCGGTCCGGCCGCCGACATCGCCGATCCGGTAGAACACCACGACCAGCGTGCCGATCCAGGCGACGCAGTTCACGGCCGCCGATCCGAAGTTCCTGACGTCGAAGAAGCGCGCCTGCGTCGCCACCGCGGCCAGCCCCGCGATGCCGAGCAGGACCAGATAGCGCCGGTCCCGCGGCTGCTTGTAGGCGACCCAGCCGGCGAGCCACGCCCACAGCATCACGATGGCGGTCAGCCAATAGGAGTTGCGGCCGGCGACGTATTCGTTGCGGAACAAGGGCCAGGCCACGAAGAACAGCCCGGAGGCGATCATGATCGCTGGAATGTGCGGGCGGCCCTCGAGCTTTTTGAACGGCGGCGCGAGCAGATAGTAGACCGCCTCGATCGACAGCGACCAGGCCGGGTAGAGGAAGGAGATCATGATCGGCAGGAACGCCTCGAGCAGCAGCATGCAGCCAATGAACTGCCAGGCGGTCGGCGGCTCGGACGGAACGAGGTAGCCGCCGGATGCGCCGAGCACGGACCAGGCGACCCAGCCGATCACGACTGCCAGCGCGTTGAGCGGAAAGATCCGCAGGAAGCGGCGGCGGAGATAGCCATCGGGGCGGGTCGCGATCGAGTGGTGGATGCTGAAGCCGGAAATGACGAAGAAGCACATCACCGCCATCAGGCCGCTCTTGGTCAGCACCGGGATCGCGCGCTCGGCCGGCCCGACATTGTAGGTGTGGTCAAACAGCACCCACATCGCCAGCAGAAACCGGATGCCGCCGAGCACCGGCCAGAATCCACGATGCGGCTCGTTCATGACGCGACCATCGCCGACGGCCGGGCGCAACGCGCGCCGGTTGAAGACCGTCAGCCCCATTCATGAACAGTAATGATCTGAAACAGATTGTAGCGGTATAATGATACGTCTTTACCTCCATCGACGGCCGATGTGCTCCTTTCGACCCCATGTGTGCCATGTCGGTCACATCATCCCCCTCAATCCGCCGAAAAGCCGAACGGGATCGACGACGTCCTGAAGTCGTCGGGCAGGATCTCGCGGCCGATCGGGGGCGCCGAGCGGGCGGCGCATTTCGGGCGGTGGCAGACGCGGCAGGCGGTGCCGATCGGGGTCGGCGCGTCGGCATCGGGGCCGTGGCCATCGCGGGTGTAGATCAATTGGGCCGCATGCTCGGCGGCGCAGCCGACCGCAATGGCGCGCTCGACGCGGACGGCGCCATAGGAGCCGCCGCCGGCGGTCACGGTGCGCGCAATCGAGAAGAAGCGGCGGCCATCCGGCAGCTCCAGCCATTGCGTGACGATCTGGCGCGGCGTCTTGAAGATGCCGTGCACCGACCATAGCGGGCAGGCACCGCCGTGCCGTGCGAACGGGAAGCCGGCGCCATCGAGCAGCTTCGAGATGTTGCCGGCGGGATCGACGCGGATCAGGAAGAACGGAATCTTCTCGGCGCCCGGCTTCTGCAGCGTCGTCACACGGTGTGCCGTCTGCTCGAAGCTGGTGCCGAACTGCCGCGCCAGCGCTTCGAGATCGTAGGCCCTGGCGTCGACGGCTTTGGCGAAGATCGAATAGGGCATGATGATCGCCGCCGCCGCATAGGCCGCGAGCGCGCGGCGCGCCAGCAGCTCGGCGGTCTTGCTGGCGAACTTACCGTCCTCCAGCGCCGCGCTGATCTCGTTGTCGAGCTCGAGGTAAGCGAGCTGCCGCGCCAGCTCGAACTTCAGGCTCGCGCTGTCGAGCGAATCCTCGATCAGCAATTGCCGCCGGTGCAAGTCGAGCCGCCGCAGCGAGCCGAGCATCACGTTCGGCGGCATGTAGCGGACCTGGAGTTTGTGCTTCTCGCGAAAGCGCTCGATGAAGCCGGCGGGGCTCGCCACGACCTGGGGCGAGCCGGTCGCAGCGCCTGTAAAGACCGCCTGCGCCAGCCGCTCCGCGGCATCGTCGAGCCCCGCAAAATTGTTGCGGCGGGCGGCGAGGAAGCGGCGGACGTCGGCGACGGGATCGTTGGCGTCGAATCCGTCGGGCAGCGGCGTGCCGCCGGAGATCGAAGGCGCCCGCTCGGCGAGTGCCAGCTGCTCCTCACGATAGGCGGTGTAGAGCCGCAGGAAGGCCTCGGCCATGCCGGGGTAGCTGACGGCGAGGTCGGAAATCTCCAGCGCGGGGATGTCGATGTCCGAGAACATCGGGTCCTTCAGCACCGACTGCATCCGCGCGGTATGATCGGCACCGCCGTCGCCGGCGAGATCGGCGAGGTCGATCTTGTAGGTCCGGGCCAGCCGCAGCAGCATGTCGGCCGTCACCGGCCTCTGGTTGCGCTCCAGGAGCGCCACGTAAGGCGCTGATATTTCGAGGTCTGCGGCCATGTCGGCCTGGGTCAGGCCGAGCTCGCGGCGCAGACGGCGCAGGCGCGGGCCCATGAAGATCGAGCGGGCAGTGGCGGTGGTCATGGCCAAATCCGGTTTTGTAATCTCCTTACAGCTATACACGAGAATATTGTAAAGTGTGACAAGTTTTCCGCGCTACGTCTGGTCCAGGGACAACGGCTGCTTACAACAGGTCCCAGGTTGTCCTTAACCGAGGGATCACGGACATGAATTTCCAACCGCGTGGATTGAGCGACCAGGCCATCCAGGGACCCGCGTCCTACCAGGCCGAGATCGAAGCGGCGCGTGCGCTGCTGGAGACCAACCCGACCTGGAACGGCGTGACCGCCGAGGCCGTGGCGCGGATGCGGCTGCAGAACCGCTTCAAGACCGGCCTCGACGTCGCGCGCTACACCGCCGCGGTGATGCGCGCCGACATGGCCGCCTATGACGAAGACAGCACCAAGTACACCCAGTCGCTGGGCTGCTGGCACGGCTTCATCGCGCAGCAGAAGCTGATCTCGATCAAGAAGCACTTCGGCCGCACCGACCGCCGCTACCTCTATCTCTCCGGCTGGATGATCGCGGCGCTGCGTTCCGAATTCGGCCCGCTGCCGGACCAGTCGATGCACGAGAAGACCTCGGTGCCCGCGCTGATCGAGGAGCTCTACACCTTCCTGCGCCAGGCGGACTCGCGCGAGCTCAACGACATCTTCCGCAGTCTCGATGCGGCCCGCAAGGCCGGCGAGACGACGAAGGAGAAGGAGCTGATCGCCAAGATCGACGGCTTCCAGACCCACGTCGTCCCTGTCATCGCCGACATCGACGCCGGCTTCGGCAATGCGGAGGCGACCTATCTGCTCGCCAAGAAGATGATCGAGGCGGGCGCCTGCGCGCTGCAGATCGAGAACCAGGTCTCGGACGAGAAGCAGTGCGGCCATCAGGACGGCAAGGTCACCGTGCCGCATGACGTCTTTCTGGCCAAGATCCGCGCCTGCCGCCACGCCTTCCTGGAGCTCGGCGTCGAGGACGGCATCATCGTCACCCGCACCGACTCGCTCGGCGCCGGTCTCACGCAGCAGATCGCGTTCTCCAGCCAGCCCGGCGATCTCGGCGATCAGTACAACAGCTTCCTCGATTGCGAGGAAGTCACGCCCGCGAACGCCCGCAACGGCGACGTCATCATCAACCGTGACGGCAAGATGCTGCGTCCGAAGCGGCTGCCCTCCAACCTCTACCAGTTCCGTCCCGGCACCGGCGAGGACCGCTGCGTGCTCGACTGCATCACCTCGCTGCAGAACGGCGCCGACCTGCTGTGGATCGAGACCGAGAAGCCGCATATCGAGCAGATCGCCAAGATGGTCGACCGCATCCGCAAGGTGATCCCGAACGCCAAGCTCGCCTACAACAACTCGCCGTCGTTCAACTGGACCCTCAACTTCCGTTGGCAGGTCTATGACGCGATGAAGGAGGCGGGCCAGGACGTCAGCAGGTACAACCGCGCCGAACTGATGAAGGCGGAGTACGACGACACCCCGCTGGCGAAGGAAGCCGACGAGCGCATCCGCACCTTCCAGGCGGATTCGGCCAAGCGCGCCGGCATCTTCCACCACCTCATCACCTTGCCGACCTACCACACCGCCGCGCTCTCGACCGACAACCTCGCCCGCGAATATTTTGGCGAGCAGGGCATGCTGGGCTACGTCAAGAACGTCCAGCGCGCCGAAATCCGCCAGGGCATCGCCTGCGTCAAGCACCAGAACATGGCCGGCTCCGACATCGGCGACGACCACAAGGAATATTTTGCGGGCGAGAAGGCGCTGAAGGCCGGCGGCGCGCACAACACGATGAATCAGTTCGGCTGAGCTCTGCCGGGTGAACTGCTGAACTGATGAGACCCGTCTGGAGCGGCAGCGCTCCAGACGGGTTTTTCTTTTGCTTAGACGCTTCGATCCGCAACTCGCTTTCCAATCGATGAGCGCGCTGCTCATGGCCAATCTGCAACTCCGGCTTCGGACCTCAACCCTCTCCATGAACACGCCTCTTGGCGTGTTCATGGTCCGGTGTGCAGTGCCGCCTTGGCTTTTGACCCTCATGGTGAGGAGCGCCGCCCTTGCGGCGCGTCTCGAACCATGAGGCCACAGTAGGGGGCCTCGCCCTTCGAGACGCCCGCCTGCGGCGGGCTCCTCAGGGTGAGGGGCAAAGGCCGTATTCCTGTCGCCATCAGCCTTCACCAGCCTGACTGGACTCTCTCACCGCTCACTCACCGCCAGCCGTGCACCCAGCAGCGCGAAGCCGCCGGCAAACGCTCGGCGCAGCCAGGCCATGACGCGGGGCCGGCTGACGACGCGATCGCGCACGGCTGCTGCAAACAGCCCGTAGACCACGAACACCGCGAACGTCATCGCCATGAACGTCGCCGACAGCTCCAGCATCATCGCGAGCGGATGCGACTCATCCGGTGCAATGAACTGCGGCAGGAAGGCGAGGAAGAAGATCGACAGTTTTGGATTGAGGATGTTGATCAGGAAGCCGGTCAGCACCACGCGCCCGGCCGAGCGCGCCTCGTTCTTCGTCTCCACCGAGAGCGCGCCGCGCTCCCCGAGCGTCTGCCAGGCCATGTACAGAAGATACGCGACGCCGCAATATTTCAGCGCGGCAAACGCCAGCGCGCTGGTGTGCAGCACCGCGGCAAGTCCCACGATTGCAGCCAGCATCGCCGGGATGATGCCGAGCGTACAGCCGAACGCCGCGGCGACGCTCATCCGCGCGCCCTTGGTCAGCGCCACGGCGAGTGTGTAGAGCACGCCGGTGCCGGGCGAGGCCACCACGATCAGCGAGGTCAGCAGAAAGGCAAACGACATCAGCGGGCTCCCAAATTCGTGGCCGCATAGCGGCCGGCGGGTCTCACATCGAACGCCAGCATTCCACACGGCGCCGGCGGACGATAGCCGTGAACAGGTTCACGCATCGGCGATCAGGACACGCGATGATGCTGGCACCGGCACAACCATGCGCTGACAACGGAGGGCAGGGGCGCGTTCAACCATCGTCGCGACGCATGGTGCGTCCGAGCTTTGCTGGTCGTCTCGCCCCCCATCAAACAGAGGGCGCGGGGAATGCCGGGCTGCAGGCCGCAACCCATGGCCCGCCTGCAGAAGAAAAGCAGGCGGCAGTCACCACAGGTTCAGCCGACATCCGGCATTCCCCGCGCGATGGTCTTCACGCTTATACGCGATCTCCCCGGTGTCCGGCTTGATAGCCACCGTCGCCCTCGGGGTCATCATCCCCAAAGGCTTGGCGCCAGCTTCGGGGCGCCAGGACCACGCGATTTCACGTCCGCATCAGGCCGTTCGTCCGCGCGCTTCACGCACGCTGCGACCCAGCTGCGGCCACCGCTCCCCGCGCCCAACGTCCGTGACGATCGCGATCCGCCCCTCTCGAGGAGCACGGGATGGCGGCAGTCAATCATGATTTTCGGAAAAAGGGAAGACGAAAATTTTTCAGAACAGGACTGGACAGGGGTGATCGCGTTGAGCGCGTTGGCGAAATAAAATCTTCGGCGCATACGGCGGTGCCGCCGCCGAGACCTTTGCCGGGCGCGCTCAGGGCCGCCACGTCGGAGGCTCCAGCTGGACTTGCCGCAAGCACTCGGCCTCGGGTCGTCCGCGCGATTGGCAATCCTCATATTTGGCTGACAGGAGCAGGACCATCAGGACAGCGATCAGCGCCATGCACGCGAGTGCAAGACGATTGTCCGCCTTCATCGATGATCCTTTCAGCAGTTCGGCCCGCGCCCAACTATCACACGGGTCCGAAGCGCCGCCAGAACAGCTTCGACGCTAAGGCGGGACGGTTGCGACTGTGTCCTGCCCGCAACGTCATCGGTTTTTGATAGTCGCTCCATTCCCCCCGAGGTTGCGGCTATTGTTCCCCCGGTCGGCCCCTGCTACCGCTGATTACCGACAGTAGGGGTACTGTGGGGGCTCAAATGAATAGTTTGCGTCGGGTGGCCAGCGGGCTGGCCATCGTGGGAGCGGCGTGTCTTGGCGGCTGTGCTGCGCCGTTGGCGGTCAACAACGTGACCGACATCAGGTCGACGACGGGCAGCCGAGGGATCGACGTCTACGAACAGAAGCGTCGGACCGACCCGAGCGCGCCCGACTTCGCGGGTGACCAGCTCGTGGAAGTGCGGACGTTCCACAATCCCGAACAGAGCGGCGAGGTCGAGATGGCCGGGGCCTCCTGCTCATTGGAAGCCTCCGGTTTCACCGCCACCATGACCAGCCCCGCCAAGGTGCGCGTGCCGCTCTATCGCGGACAATCGAGCACGCTGGCCGTGACCTGCCAGAAGCCTGGCTATCAGAAGCGGATGATCACGGTCGCGCCCTTCGATTCGACGCGCCAGGCGCGTCTGGCCAGCGGCGTCAATGGCGGCATCCTTGGTGCGGTCATCGTGGCAGGCATCGATGCCGCCGCCGACAACACGAAGAACGACTGGCGTTATCCGGTGGCGAAGGTCGTGTTGGAGGCCGATGCCCCGCGGTAGGTGAGGGACGGGTCTCTTGTTACTTGGGCCGCCCGGCCGGAGGCAGTCCTCGGGCCTGCCGCGACTACGGTGCACTAAAGTCGTCGACGGGGCTACGTTCAATTTAGTGCACTGGCACCGTAACCCACCGCCCAGGTTTGCGGCGAGCGGGTGCCACAGCACCCCTAGCCGCCGGAACATCACTCTTTTCTGAGAACAAGAACCAGCTCCCGTTTTGTAGCCGCTCCAGTCTTCCGAGATCGCCTAATGTCAGGTATTTCATCGCGAATTACACGCTCTACTCGTAAGCCAGGATATTCAGTAGTCAGTTGAGCAAGCATGCGTTCAGCGGGATGTGTCTTTATACGCTTGCGAAGTACAGTCTCACCGACGACAAGAACGCAATGGCCACCCTTGCGCAGATACTTCAAGGCGTTGCTTGCGAAAGCAGAAGTGATGGCGTCAGACTGCATCTGCCGATCAGTGGGCTCTGGTGAATAATCGACCGTCGATCGATCTAAGAACCACATTCGAAGCCGGTTATCTCGAACGTAGTCCAGCGCGTTCATATACGGCGGACTCGTGATTATAGCGTCTACCTCGTAGTCGAGTTTGAGATCAGCGACACCGATCCGCGCGACTCTTAGGACCTTGGAACGATTGATGCTCCCGCCATGCTTATAAGCGCGAGCAAGTTTAGCCACCAATCGAGGAGCTAGGTCGCGCTCGGCATACATTTCCGGAAATTCCTCCTTTGGGAACTTGCGGTCGCGAAGGTATGGTACAAGGTGACTGCTAGGATACGACAAGAAGCCAGGTCGCTGATGGTGCAAAATGCTCAGTAGGCACGCAAGCAAAAACTGGTCATCCTTCTCGATGCATTCATCCGCGAAGCGCAGCGCGCTCTGAAGGGTTTTGGGATGAAAGAACTTTCGGACCCATAGAGGTATCGTTCTTTGGTCGTACCGGGAGCGCCTTTGCGAAGCGAGCAGCCGTTGGGCGAGCTGCTCGTTAGCCGCCTCCAAGGATGGCGGCGCCTCCAACTTCGCGCGGGTTAATGTGATGGCATAAGGATTGGTGTCAAATGCCAGCGTTCGACGCCCGAGCATCACGGATTCGAGCGGAATTGTTCCTGAGCCTGAGAAGCAGTCGAGCACGACGTCTCCCGGCGAAGTGAACTGTCCGAGTAGCTCGCGTGCAATTAAAGGCTTCAGCTTGCCGATATAAGGCGCTAGTTGATGCAAGCAAGAATAGTCAATGCCCTGCGAGGATGCTTGCCACCGGCGAGGCGCGCGCTGCGCTACAGAAGAGAGGCGTCCGAGCATTCTCTACCATCCCGCAGTGGCCGCGAGGTGTTCGCGAGCCAGCTCAACCTTGCTGACGAGTCCCGCAACCGAGTCTGCGAGTTCCTTGTGATTGTGTGCCGGGTCGTACATCAAGGCCTTAAGATTCATCGTCTCCTCCAAGACGCGCAGAATTCCTTTTCGGGCGGAGTTTTCGGGCATAGCTATGTAATGAGGGCGAGCGCCTTCAAAGCGATAGGCGTGATCCTCAAGCAGAAGTTGCATGTCGGGGTCGCGCATAGAAGCGCCAAGAAACACAAATGTGTGGGTCACAAACAGGCCGCGAAGAAGTTGATAGAAATGCCCACAATCTCTGCGTGCGACGGCGTATTGACTTCGCGTAAAGATGGTGTCGTCCGGCGCATCTATAGTTCCGTGCACCTTTATAACTACACGATCAAGTCGTCGAAACACATCGGCCACGTCTTTATCGTAGTAGTTCTTTACGATGATCGTGTTGTTTTGGAGCTGATTGGCCCGGTTTTCATATAGCTTATCGAAGTTCGATGTCATCACGAGTCGAGAGTCGACGCGACTCAAGTCATCGTGGATTTTTGCGTGTCGATACCCATTTCCGGAGAACTCCTGCAGCATCTCCGTCTTAAACGTAGATGGCGATAGATATTTCCGAGCGAGCTCGCACGCGGTTAGCAGATCCGAGTCTTCGATGCATTGCACAACCTCTGCGGCTTCCCCCGCATCGGGTATGCGAGACGCAAGGTGCTTCAAGAAGTCCATCCATTCTCTTGGATGAACTCCGTGCTCATTTTGAGCGTTGCGAGAAACGCCTGCGCCCAGGAATAGGACAGACCGGCGCGCGGCAATATCTCTAACTAAGTCTTCCGGCCAGTCAATCATGCTCGCATTTCCGCAGTGCGCCGGAGATTGCGCATTAAGGACGTAGTAAGATTGCCAATGAATTCTTGATATTGACGCTGCTGTTGGTACTGCCCTCCTGAGAGGCCCTCACGGCTTGTCAGCTTGTGGATGGGTGTGTGCGCTGTCTGGGCAAGTGGGACTAGACTAAACATGTGCGGCACGTCACCAAGGCGGGTTTCGTCAATTGTTAGGCGAGGAGCAACAAATGGGCCTAAGCTCGATGCAATCTGACTAGGAATCTTTGTGAGTATTGCCTCGTACGCGCCAGTTGCCCGTTTTTCCTCACGAATAGTTTTTGTGATGTACTGCTGCACGGTGTAACCGACGAAGCGAGCCATAAGGCCAGAAGATGCTCGTACTTCACGAGAGTATTCCGTGAGAGTGGTTTCGTGCCTGGATATTACTTGGGCGTAGGCCTGATCGTAATAGTTACGCCATTGGGCTATCCAGTCAGCAATGTTTTCGATGCCGATCAGACTAAAGATGTCACAGCCCATTGGAGCGAGAAAATAGTCAACGCCGATGAGGATAGATCGATTCAAGGCTCCCAGGCTCGGGCCCACGTCAAAGACAATGAGGTCGTATTCGGATTTTAGATGACTCAAAAGCTGGGTATTCCAGTTGGAAACACGAGCGCCACCGAGGTCGGCGCCCATAAACTGTGTCCAAGCAGTGCTGAGCCGATCCTCGAGCAAAGCGACGTGGGGATGACCGGGTATTACGGAAATGCCGAATTTATTGGTGTCCGATCCCGCTATGCGGTGCGTGGCCTTCAGGGAAGCGTCACCCTTGAGTAGGGGGCCCAGCACCTGTTTGAGCGTGTCCATTTCAGGCAGCCCGGCAGGAGCGTCGTAGAGTCGCTCTGTTGTCTCGTCGGGCAATACCAATTGAGTAGCGTTGCACTGGGGATCCCCATCAATGAGCAGTACATTGAGGTTCTCCGTCTCAGCGATGTAGGAGGCTACATTGCATGCCAGGGTGGTTTTGCCGACACCTCCCTTGTTGTTGAAGAAGCAGAGGCTGCCAAGAGTAGGCATTGACTGAGGCTCCGAGGGCCCGATGCGATTCGTCGATCTTGTCGCTTCGACTATGGTATACAAGTGGTTGTGCCGTGACTGTAGCGTATTCTGTGATCTGTGGGATCTCAATCCACTAATCGTTTGCTGTGCGGCACGTCGTTCTCCCCCCCCCTGTAGGTGTCTCACACGTCGGCTTGGAGCGTATTCGTGGTGGCGGGGCGCAGAATTGGGAGTCTAAGAAGCTGGCAAGGTGCCGTGGGCCGCATCAGGATTGATGCTCAGGCTCCCTGCGTCTCGGCAGCATCGCCAGCCGGGCCTTGATCTCTTCGATCGGCACCGGCGTGAAATCCCAGCAATCGACGCCGACGTCGCAGCACTGGCTGTCGCCGGGCAGGCGGCCGTGGCTGTGGCCGTAGAGGTGGAGCGCGCCGTGGTGCGACTTCGACCAGACGCGCAGGCCGTAGTGGCAAAGCGTCAGGTGGGTCCCGTCGGGGAGCGTGATGTTGCGCAGGCTCTCGATGCTGGCCCAGAGATGCCGGGCGGCCTGGACGCGTCTGGAGTGATCGTGATTTCCGAGCGTCAGGTGCATCTGGCCGTTGAGGCGACGCAGGTAAGGCGCGTGATCGGCGAAGGCGAAATCGCCGAGGTCTTGGACGATGTCGCCGGGCCTGACAACCTTGTTGTGGCGCTCGATCATGATCTCGTCCATCTCGGCGACGGAGGAGAACGGGCGTTTCGCCAGCTCGATGATGCGGGCGTGGCCGAAATGGCGGTCGGCCGTGAAGAAGATGTTGATGGTTGGTCGTCTCCGTGGTCCTCCGCCTCGAGCGGGGAAACATGGTTGGTCGGGGGGATGGGTGGTGAGCGCGCCGGGACTCGAACCCGGGACCCCATGATTAAAAGTCACGTGCTCTACCGGCTGAGCTACGCGCTCGCTTCCAGGGAAGCGGTGTGACGGCTGACCGTCACTGTCCGGATCGTCGGCAGGTGACCATCAGAACGCTTGCGGCGGGGCTGTGGTTCACTGCGGGTCGCGGGAACGGGGCGGTGAAACCCCGGCCTTGGGCCGCATGCTGACGTGGCGCTGTGTAGGGGGTGGGTGCGGTCCGGTCAATAGGGGGCGGGGGTGAAACCACAGGGGCGGTCGGGCGGATGCCGCATCAGCAAGGCCTCGGGGTCGAGACGCGCCGCCTTCAGGCAGCGCTCTTCACGACGTGGGATCATGGCGGACGCGTCAGCGGCCCGACGAAACGCAATTTGAGGCACGTCATGCCCGGGCTTGTCCCGGGCATCCACGTCTGGCGCCTGGCGCTACCATTCCGACGTGGATGGCCGGGACAAGCCCGGCCATGACGGTGTGTGGGGGAGCAGCCGGGCAAAAAGCGACTTCCGCGCGCCCGCCGGTCTCGGGCCTACACCTTCTCCACCACCTTCGTCGCCGCCGCGCTGAGCGGGGCCGGTTGCATCCCTAGAGCCGCCGGCTGCATGCCCGGCGCCGCAAGTTCCGGCACCCAGACCGGGCGCAGGCCGATCAGTTCGGCGGTGCGGACGGTGGCGTGGCGCCAGAATTCGAAGGAGTTGATGCTCGACATCTCCAGGACGGCGATCGCGACCGCCGAGAGGAACGGCAGGCTCTCCAGGATCAGCACCGCGGCGAAGATGTAGAGCTCGGTGATCGCGAGCGTGTTGGTGACGATCAGGATGGTGGCGCCGATCAGGAGCAGGGCGCCGATCACGGCCTCCCAGAACGCCTGGAACTCGATCGACATCCGCGACAGGCCGCCCTTGGACGTGCGGGCGAAGGCGAGGTGCTCGGTGATCAGGCCCTGCGCCACGGCGCGGCTGACCGTCCACTGCACGCTCATCGCCGCGATCATCGCGCCCAGCATCTGCCACGGTCTCACCGCGACGCGCAGACGGTAGAGGATCAGGAAGTGCGCCAGCGACACCACGAAGGCGGCGATGATCGGGATGGTCAGGATCTTGTCGGGGATGGCGATGCCGGCGAAGGCGACGATCGGCACCCAGATCAGATTGAGGATCGCGACCACGACGCCGAGGCTCTCGGCGCCGAGCCAGTTGAGCCAGCCGAGCGAGAATTCGCGCTTCTGGTCGGCCGTGAGCCGGCTGCGGCCGGGCAGGAAGCGGCGCCAGTGCTTCTTGACGATCTGGAAGCCGCCATAGGCCCAGCGATGGCGCTGCTTCTTGAACGCCTCGTAGGTGTCGGGCAGCAGGCCCTGGCCGTAGCGGGTGTTGGTGTAGTGGGTCTGCCAGCCGAGCTCCTGGATGGCGAGGCCGAGGTCGGTGTCCTCGCAGATCGTGTCGCTCGACCAGCCGCCGGCCATGTCCATCGCCGCGCGCCGGATCAGGCACATCGTGCCGTGCACGATGATCGCGTTCTCCTCGTTGCGCTGGACCATGCCGATGTCGAAGAAGCCGGCATATTCGCCGTTCATGATGTAGTGCATCAGCGACAGATGCTCGTCGCGATGCTCCTGCGGCGCCTGCACCAGGCCGACGGCCGGGTCGGCAAAGGCCGGCACCAGATCCTTCAGCCAGTCCGGCGTCACCACATAGTCGGCGTCGATGATGCCGATGATCTCGGCATCGACGGCGGTGCGCTCCATCGCGATGCGCAAGGCGCCGGCCTTGAAGCCCTTGACCTTCTCCGCATTGATGAACTTGAAGCGCTCGCCGAGCATGCGGCAGTGATCCTGGATCGGCTGCCAGAACGCCGGGTCGGGCGTGTTGTTGATGATGCAGACGACCTCGTAGTTCGAGTAGTCGAGCCGGGCCAGCGCATCCAGCGTCTGCTTCATCATCTCGACCGGCTCGAAATAGGCCGGGACGTGGATCGAGACCTTCGGGCAGTAGCCTTGCGGCATCGCGGCGCGCTCGCGCGCGGCCTTGTCGCGGGTCAGGAGCCGTCGCGGCTCGCGGCCGAAGGCGATCGCGGCGATCTCCTCGATGCGCGCCATCGCGATCAGGATCAGCGGCACCAGCAGGATCAGGCCGAGCGTCAGCGCGAAGGTCGAGCCCCAGACAAAATAATGCGTGTTCCAATAGGCGAAGACGTTGGAGACCCAGGCGCCGACGCCATGCGCGGTGATCGCGAGCACCATCGCCTGCAGCACGGTCGGCCGGCGCAGCCGGATGATCGGCAGCGACAGCAGGATTCCGACCAGCAGCGCGATGCTCGCGAGCTTCCAATAGTCGGGGTTCACGATCGGCCCGGTCCAGGCGAACTTGTCCTCGCGCGAGGCGTTGAGCACGCCCCAATACGGACCGACGCCGCCTTCGAAGAACTTCCAGGGCTGATCGATGCCCTCGACGATGTTGTACTCCATGCCGATGGCTTCGGCGCGGGTGACGAAATTGCGCAGCACCCAGGCCTGCTGGAACGGGCCGGGATCGGCGATGCCGCGGTTGTAGCCCTCGCTCGGCCAGCCGAACTCGGCGATCACGATGCGCTTGCCGGGAAATTTTTCGCGCAGCACCTGGTAGCGGTCGACGGCCTGGTCGACGGCCTGGGTGTGGTTGAAGAACTCCCAATACGGCAGCACGTGCGCGGCGATGAAGTCGACGTTGGAGGCGAGCTGCGGATAGTCGCGCCACATGTTCCAGATTTCGCCGGTCGTGACGGGGACGCTGACCGCCTTCTTGACCATCTTGATGTAGGCGATCAGCTCGTCGGGCTTGAGCTCGCCGCGGAACAGCGTCTCGTTGCCGACGACGATGCCAATGACGTTGCTGTTGCGGCGGGCGAGCTGCACGGCGGCGGCGATTTCGCGCTTGTTGCGGTCCTCGTTCTTGTCGATCCAGACGCCGAGCGTGACCTTCAGCCCGACCTCGGCCGCGATCGGCGGCACCAGCTCGACGCCGCCGGTCGACGAATACAGGCGGATCGCCCGGGTGATGGTGGCGAGCTTCTTGAGGTCGCTGCGGATGCGCTCGGCGTTGGGGACGTTGTCGACGTCGGGATGGTCGGTGCCCTCGAACGGCGCGTAGGAGACGCTCGGCAGCATGCCGGTGAAATCCGGTGCGCTCTGCTTCTGCTGCAGGACACCCCACAGCGCGGCGTGCGCGGCGGCGACGAACAGGATGACGGCTGCGATCACGCGCATCGGTCAGGACACCATGGCGGGCTGGAGAGGAGAGAGCAGCGGCAACGATGGCGACCTGCCATCGGCGCAGCGCCACGGCGCCTCGCATCGTGCTGCCCAGGCACGACGACGACGCGCGGCTTCGAACGGAGACCGGTCATGCTGCCGCGCTGGCATCACGCCGGTCGTGACATTAAGGCCCATTCATCGCTGAACGAGGGCTGAACCGGCATCGGTTCAGCACAAAGCCGCCTGCGTCACGATAACGCTGCAGCGCCGTGAGACAACTGCAGCGGTGATGCGGCCTTTGCGTGGCTGCCCTGTGCCCGCGCCGCGGCCGATCGTGGCGCAGGCCGGCGCGCTCACGGCTTGGCGGGCTGCTGCGGGGGCGGCGCCGCGGCCGGGGGAGCAGCGGGCTGGGCGGCGGCCGGAGCCGACCCGGTCGGGGCCGGCGGAGCAGCAGCCGGCGCCGGCGCCGCGGCCACCTGCGGCTTGGCGTCCGGGTTGATCCAGCAGGTGTGAACGTGGTTGCTCAACGAATTCGGGATCTTGTCGTCGATTTGGGCGATGAACCGGGTCAGGCAGCGGAACGAGGCCTGGACGTGGCCGCCGGGGCAGCCGAAGCGGTCGTAGAGATCGAGGTGGCGGAACGCGGTATCGAGGTCGTCCCGGTACAGCAGCTGCACCAGGCGGCGGCCGAGCCAGACGCATTCGGGGTTGCCGGCCGGACCGCCGCTCAGCGCCTGGGCCGCTTCCGTGAACTCGTCGGCCTTGCGCTGGTTCTCCTTGGAGACGTCGGCCGGATTGGCCGCCTGCGGCTTTTGGTCCTGGGGATGATCGTTGCCGCTCTGGGCGAAGGCGCCGGGAGCGCCGACGATCACCATGAGGCCGAGAGACGCGACAAGGCGCAAAACCGAAAACTTGGACTGGAGCACGCGTCGACCCATAAATTCCCCGATTGTTGCCTTCATGCCGTCCCCTGACGGACGCACTGTTGATGCCGATCAAATCGGCCCCGATTGCGGCGGGAGATTGATTCCGGTCGTCGCATCGCGTTCCTGTCGGATGCTCGTGCGGGGCCCAGAAACCTGGGGTGCGACAGCCGGGGCCAACCGGAATTCCCAATGACCGGAATCGCGGATTTTGTCCAGCAACGGCCCAACTTTCTCGCGTCATCGTAAAAAACCGATTCGGAAGCCGCCGAATGCCCGGCGGCGTGCCCACGGATCGCCTACTTGGCAGATCGCCGCCGACCGGGTAATCGACACCACCCTGCCTGGAGAACGGAACTGAAATCCCTTCCTACGCCGCTGGCGCTTCTGCTCGTATCCTTGGGTGTCATCGCCGCCGCGTGGTGGTGGCTGGCCAAGCCCATCACGCTCGCACGCGCGCCGATCGAGCCCGATTCGAAGGTGCAATGCGTCTCCTACGCGCCGTTCCGGGGGCAGCAGAGCCCGCTCGATCCGACCACCCATATCGACGCGGAGCAGATCGAGCAGGACCTGGTGCAGCTCGCCAGGATCTCGGAATGCGTGCGCACCTATTCGATCGAGAACGGGCTCGATCAGGTTCCGGCGATCGCAGCTCGCGCCGGCATCAAGGTGATCCAGGGCATCTGGCTCGGCTCCAACAAGCTCAAGAACCAGCAGCAGATCGGCATCGCGGTCGACCTGATCAAGCGCTATCCGGGCGTCATCACCGCGGTCGTGGTCGGCAACGAGGTGCTGCTGCGCGGCGAGATGACGACCGCCGATCTCGCCGCGACCATCCGCAGCGTCAAGGCGCAGGTTCAGGTTCCCGTCACCTATGCCGACGTCTGGGAGTTCTGGCTGCGCAACCGCGAGCTCTACGACATCGTCGATTTCGTCACCGTGCACATCCTGCCTTATTGGGAAGACATCCCGGTGCGCGCGAAATTCGCCGCCTCGCATGTCGATACCATCCGCCAGCAGGTCGGCGTGGCGTTTCCCGGCAAGGAAATCCTGATCGGCGAAACCGGCTGGCCGAGCGAGGGCCGGATGCGCGAGGGCGCGCTGCCGTCGCGCGCCAACCAGGCGCGGGTGGTGTCGGAGATCCTGAGCCTCGCCAAGCGCGAGAATTTCCGCGTCAACCTGATCGAGGCCTATGACCAGCCGTGGAAGCGCAAGCTCGAGGGCACGGTCGGCGGCTATTGGGGCCTGATCAGCGACGACCAGCGCGCGCTGAAATATCCGCCGGGCGAGCCGGTCAGCAACTATCCGCAGTGGAAGCTGCAGATGGGCGCCGGCATGGTGCTGTCCTTCGTGGTGTTCCTGGTGGGCTGGCTGACCGTGCGGCGGCGGCCATGGACGCCGCATTGGTCGACCTGGATCGGGGTCAGCATCTCCGCGACCACGGCCGGCGTGCTGTTCGGCATGGCCGCCGACAAAATGTTCTATGAGAGCCTCGGCTTCGGCGGCTGGCTGCAATGGGGCGCGCTGCTCGCGGCCGGCATGCTGGCGCCGGTCCTGGCCGCCAATGCGGCGATGGCGGGACGGCCGCTGCCGACCTTTCTCGATCTGCTGGGACCGAATGACGGCCGCAAGCAGCTCAAGGTCAGCTATGCGCTCGGTCTGGTCCTGATCGTCACCGTGCTGATCGCAGCCGAGACCGCGCTCGGCTTCGTGTTCGACCCGCGCTACCGCGATTTCCCGTTCGCCAGCCTGACCATGGCGGTGGTGCCGTTCGCGATGCTGCTGGGCAACCGTCCCGCGCAGGGGGCGCGGCCGATCGCGGAGGCGAGCTTCGCCGGGCTGCTTGCGATCTCCTCGGTCTACGTCATCTACAACGAGGGCCGCGACAATTGGCAGGCGCTGTGGACCTGCGCGATGTATCTGACGCTCGCCTTCACGCTGTGGCGGGCGCGGGCCGCGCAAATCCGAGGATGAGCAGGCCGATCGCCAGCCCCGACAGCACGATGTTGTAGAGCACGATGCCGAGGCCGGCGGCGATCAGCCCACCGGTCAGCAGCACGATCGACGGCCGCATCACGTGCAGCACCGCGATCACCAGTGCCGTGGCGCCGAACACCGAATTCTTGAACAGCGTGGTCGCGACCGCCCGGCTCTTGCAGGCCAGCGTCTGCAGGCCGGCGTCACAGGCGAGCGCCACGCTCGACAGCTCGATCGCCAGATAGCGCAGATAAAGCGCGTAGCCGACAGTGACGAAGCCTATGATCAGGAGCCATTGCACCTGATAGGGCGAGAGGCGGAACGGGATCTTTTTCATGCGCGGGACTATGCTGCGGAAAGGATCGGCGGACAAGCCGCAAAGGCCTTCGCGGACTGCTTTCACAGCCCGCCGTAACCGGCTTTCGCGACGCGGTGATTCGAGGCTCAGGAGCGGCGGAAGAACGACGACAGCGCCGACGGCTGCTCGGGCTTGGGCGGCTCCACCGGCGGTGCAGGGGGAGCGGCGGCCGCCGCCGCCGGCGGTTCCTCGCGCTTGCCGTGGCGCTGCTGCTGCTGGGCCTGTGGCTGCAGCACGCGCCGGCGCTGCGCCGGGACCGGCTTCGGCGCGGCCCCCGCGGGGCTGCCCAGCTTCGCCGCGTCGGCGCCCTCCGGTTCGTCGCCGACCGCGAGACGCTGGCCGTCATAGACGGTGGTTTCGCAAGGACGCTGGGCTTCGGCCAGCGCGGCGCAGATCCTGGCCGCCGCCGCCGCATCGGTCAGTGGGCCGGCACCGAGCCGGAGCAGCATGCCGGGGCCGCCGCGGCCTTCCTTCAGCATGATGATGGGCCTGAGCGCCGCGAGATCGGCATTGCTCTTTGCGAGGCCGCGCCACAGCGCCCGCAGGCCGGCGATGGAATTTGCGCCGCCGAGATCGACGGCGAATTCGGTCTTCTGCACGGGCGTGGCCACGGCCTCCGCGCCATCGGCGCCCTTGACGCCGGTGTCCGCGGTATCGGCCTTGGCGAGCCTGTCCGGCTCGGTCGGCTTGGCGGCGGGCTCGGCGGCGGCGGTCCCCGGTTTGGAACTCGCGGCAGCGGGGGCCGGCGAGCCGGAGATCGCAGCGGGGGGCGTCGATGCGGGCTGGCCGGCAGCCGTCGGAGCGGCTCCGGCGGGCACGGGCATGAACGGCGACAAATTGGCGTAGGCCGGTAGCGAACCGGATGTCGGGGAGCCCGACGGTGACGGCGACGGCGGCTGGGTGTCCACGGCCGCGATCTGCGGCTGCGGCGCGGGCCGGTTGGCGGAGGCCTGAGCCGTGCCGCCCGGGGTGTTCTGCTTGGCCAGCGCTCCGGTGACCGATTCCAGTCCCTGCTCGAGCACGGTCACGCGCGCATAGAGCCGGTCGCGATCGGTGTTGAGCGTCTCGATGGCCGCGCCGAGTTGGCGCGCCTCGCCCTGGGTGTCGCGCGCCAGCGACTGCAGCAGCTGCGCCTGACGCGACAAATCGGCCGCATAAATACGGTCCTGTCGCCAGCCCTGCGCGGTCTGATTGACGAAAACGGCCAGGCCGACGGCCCCGACGGCGCCGGCTCCCCACCAGCCGAGCCGCCACAGGGTGCGGCGATCGAACTCGTTCTCGTCGGCAAACAGTCCGGACGGTGTCGCGCCCGCCTTCTCAGCTCCATGCGCGCCGGCTGTTTTGTGGGAGTCCCTAGCCATGAACCTGCCTTAATCGAATCACGAAACGGACATTAACAGGAAAACCACCAGGGGCTTCAGCCGGTGCGGTTTGCCGCACGCAGAAAACGCATTATGACAGCGCGACCTATGCGCTCCCTTCATTCCAGGTGTTTCATGTCCGCTCGATCCAGTCTGACCATCGTGCTCGCGGCAGGAGAGGGCACGCGGATGCGCACGAGCATGCCCAAGGTGCTGCATCCCATTGCCGGCGAATCATTGCTCGCGCACGTCCTTGCGGCCGCGCCCAAGGGGGACGGCGCCGGCATCGCGGTCGTGGTGGGACCGGATCACGCCGCGGTCGAGAAGGAAGCGAAGCGCCTGCGCCCCGATGCTGACATCTTCGTCCAGCGCGAGCGGCTCGGCACCGCGCATGCGGTGCTGGCCGCGCGGGCGGCGATCGCGCGCGGTGCCGACGACCTGCTGGTGGCGTTCGGCGACACGCCGTTGATCACCGCGGAGACGTTCGCGCGGCTGCGGGCGCCGCTGGCCAAGGGCGCAGCGCTCGCCGTGCTCGGCTTCCGTGCCGCGGACCCCACCGGCTACGGCCGTCTGCTGCTCGACGGGACGAAGCTCGTCGCGATCCGCGAGCAGGCCGATGCGTCGGAGGAGGAGCGGGCGATCACGCTGTGCAATGCCGGCGTCATGGCGATGGACGGCCGGCGCGCGCTCGCGATCCTCGACGCGATCGGCAATGCCAACAGCAAGGGCGAATATTACCTCGTCGACGCCGTCGCCATCGCGCGCGCGCAGGGCCTCGAGGCCGCCGTGATCGAGACCTCCGAGGACGAGGTGCGCGGCATCAACACCAAGGCGCAGCTCGCCGAGGCCGAGGCGGTGATGCAGACCCGGCTGCGACGCGCGGCGATGGACGCCGGCGTCACACTGATCGCGCCGGAGACCGTCTATCTCGCCGCCGACACGACGTTCGGTCAGGACGTCACGATCGAACCGTTCGTCGTCATCGGCCCCGGCGTCTCGATCGGCGACGGCGCGATCGTGCATTCCTTTTCGCACATCGTGCAGTCAAAGCTCGGCCGCAACAGCCTGCTCGGCCCGTTCGCGCGGCTCCGGCCGGGCACGTCGCTCGGCGACGGCGCCAAGATC
Source organism: Bradyrhizobium oligotrophicum (assembly GCF_051168495.1). GTDB lineage: Bacteria > Pseudomonadota > Alphaproteobacteria > Rhizobiales > Xanthobacteraceae > Bradyrhizobium > Bradyrhizobium oligotrophicum_A. The sequence goes on from NZ_JBNPVB010000013.1 coordinate 227,513, forward strand.
GGCAATTTCGTCGAGGCCAAGGCCGCGGTGCTGGAGGCGGGCGTCAAGGTCAACCATCTGTCCTACATCGGCGACGCCCATGTCGGCGCCAATTCGAACATCGGCGCCGGCACCATCACCTGCAACTATGACGGCTTCAACAAGCACAAGACTGTTATCGGCGAGGGCGCCTTCATCGGCACCAACACCTCGCTGGTGGCGCCGATCAGCATCGGCGCGCGCGCCTATATCGGCTCGGGTTCGGTGATCACGCGCGACGTGCCCGACGATGCGCTGGCGCTGGAGCGCAGTCAGCAGACGACGCGCGAGGGGGCGGCGGCACGCTTTCGGGCCGCGAAGCAACGCCACAAGACATGATCGGGGGACTTCGTCGGCTCTCGCTGCACGGGGGCGGCGACAGAGTTCAGCCTTCGTCGTCCTGGAACTCGGCGAACATCTCACGGGTGAGGCGCCAGCCGCGGCGGGTGGCGCGCTTGACCGGTTCGTTGACGCCGCGATGCTTGATCGGCATCGGCTTCAGCTCATGCCCCATGGTCGGCGGCGGCCAATGCGCGAGGTGGCTTCCCGACGTGGGATGTGACAGGCTCAGCGAGTTCGTGCCTTTGGCATCAGATGGGCGACGGGTGGTCATGGGAGCATCTCCGACGCGACAGTCTCGTGCGAAAGCCTTGAAGGGACGTTAAAGCGCTGGGCTCACGCAGTTAAGCTTGCCACTTAACCCTGTCGCAATCCGCAATAATTATTGAACCCTGAAAGCGCGCGGCTTTCGTTAAGACACAGCCACGCATTTGAATCATTCTCGACGATTTGGGGACTAGCGCTGATGTGCGGAATTGTCGGCATTTTGGGACGCGGGCCAGTCGCCGAGCAGTTGGTCGATTCGCTCAAGCGGCTCGAATATCGCGGTTATGATTCCGCAGGCGTCGCCACGCTCGAAGGTGGAATCCTGGAGCGTCGTCGCGCCGAAGGGAAACTGAAGAACCTCGAAGCGCGGCTGCAGGCCCAGCCCCTTAAGGGCTTCACCGGGATCGGTCATACGCGCTGGGCGACGCATGGTAAGCCGACAGAGAACAACGCGCATCCTCACGCGACCGACCGTGTCGCCGTCGTTCACAACGGCATCATTGAGAACTTTCACGAGCTTCGTGAAGCCCTCCAGAAGAAGGGAACGATATTTTCGACTGAGACCGATACCGAGATCGTCGTGCATCTGGTCGACGATCTACTGAGTCAAGGCGTTGCGCCGGTCGATGCCGTGCGCGAGACGTTGTCGAAACTGAAGGGCGCTTTCGCGCTTGGCTTCATCTTCGCAGGGCAGGACGATCTCCTGATCGGTGCTCGCAACGGCCCGCCGCTCGCCGTCGGCTATGGTAGCGGCGAGATGTATCTTGGGTCGGACGCCATCGCGCTCGGCCCCTTCACCGACAACATCAGCTATCTCGAGGATGGCGACTGGGTGGTGCTGACCCACAAAGGCGCCACGGTCTATGATCGCAACAATGCGGTCGTCAATCGCGAGATCGTCAAGCATGGTCCCTCGACCTCGCTGGTCGACAAGGCCAACTACCGCCACTTCATGGCCAAGGAGATCCACGAGCAGCCGGAGGTGGTCGGCCACACGCTGGCGCGCTATGTCGACATGGGCACCGAGCGGGTGATGCTGCCGGCGCGGCTGCCGTTCGACTTCAACGACATCCAGCGCATCTCGATCACCGCCTGCGGCACCGCGAGCTATGCCGGCTTCGTCGCCAAATACTGGTTCGAGCGCTTCGCGCGCGTTCCGGTCGAGCTCGACGTCGCCTCGGAGTTCCGCTACCGCGAGGCGCCGCTGCGCAAGGGCGATCTCGCCATCTTCATCTCGCAGTCCGGCGAGACCGCCGACACGCTGGCCGCGCTGCGCTACGCGAAATCACAGGGCGTGCACACGCTCTCCGTCGTCAACGTGCCGACGTCGACGATTGCGCGCGAGAGCGAGATCGTGATGCCTACCTTGGCGGGTCCGGAGATCGGCGTCGCCTCGACCAAGGCGTTCACCTGCCAGCTGATGGTGCTGGCCGCGCTGGCGATCGCAGCCGGCCGCGGCCGCGGCGAATTGTCGGAGGCTGACGAGACCAAGCTGGTACATGGCCTCGTCGAGGTGCCGCGCCTGATTGCCGCCGCGCTGACGATCGAGCCGCAGATTGAGAAGCTCGCCCGCGAAATCGCGAAGTCGAAGGACGTGCTCTATCTCGGCCGCGGCACGTCCTATCCGCTGGCGCTGGAAGGCGCACTGAAGCTGAAGGAAATCTCCTACATCCACGCCGAGGGCTACGCCGCCGGCGAGCTCAAGCACGGCCCGATCGCACTGATCGACGAGACCATGCCGGTCGTCGTGATCGCCCCCTATGATCGCGTGTTCGAGAAGACCGTGTCGAACATGCAGGAGGTCGCCGCGCGCGGTGGCAACATCATCCTGATGACCGATGCCAAAGGGGCCGAGGAGGCCACCGTGGACTCGCTGGTCACGATCATCCTGCCCGACATGGCGGCCACCTTCACGCCGATCGTCTATGCCATTCCGGTCCAGCTGCTGGCCTATCACACGGCCGTGGTGATGGGGACCGACGTCGACCAGCCGCGCAACCTCGCCAAGTCCGTCACGGTGGAGTAGAGGCGACGCCACCTCCGCATCCTCGACGTCATCCCGGCGAAAGCCGGGATCCATAACCACCGCGCTCCTATGCTGGCAGCTCTGGCCGCTCCAGCGTGCCTCAAACCATCTTGCGGGAGTATGGGTCCATGAGTCCCGGATCTGCGCCCGGCAACGCTGTCGCGTCGGCGGGCTTGTCCGGGACGACACCGGTTCTATTCGCGCTCATCCGTCACTTGGTCGCTAGCGTTCGATCGGTTCTGAATGGCGCGGCAGTCGTGGCGCGCCAGCCCGGCTTGCCATCCGATCAGCAATCCGACATCAGCGTCTGGCGATGACCCCGGCATCGGCTCGGTCGGTCCGCTTCATGACGGGGGACCTCAATGGCGCTCGACACCTGGCTGCTGTTCCTGCTCACGAGCATCGGGATTTCCCTCACGCCTGGGCCGAATGGCCTGCTCGCGCTGACTCACGGCGCGCTCCATGGCGGGCAGAGGACCTTGTTCACGATCGCAGGCGGCCTGATCGGATTCGTCCTCGTCATCGCGCTCTGCATGTTCGGCATCGGTGCGCTGGTACAATCGTCGGTGACGTGGCTGGTGGTGCTGAAGTGGGTCGGCGGGCTCTATCTCGCCTGGCTCGGCGTCAGACTGTGGCGGGCGCCGCCGGTGGCCGTCAATGTCCGCGCGGAAAACCTCAAGGCCAGCGCGCATTCGCTGTTTCGCCAGGGTTTCCTGACCGCGGCCACCAACCCGAAATGCCTGCTGTTCTTCAGCGCGCTGCTGCCGCAATTCATCGCCACCGATCGCAGCCTGCCGGTTCAGTTCGCCATCGTGGCCACCACCTATACGGTCACCGAGTTCGTCACCGAATACGCCATCGCCAGCGCGGCCGCCCGGGTTCGTCCCTGGCTTGCCCGGGTGGGACGGCGCTTCAACCAGGTCTGCGGGGGCATCTTCGTGGCCGTCGGCCTGGCCCTGCCGCTGCGCGGCACCTGATGCGGCAAATCGACGGTTGAGAGGCTGCTCGCACGGCACAGACGGACCAGGGAGCCGGTACCGGCGCGCCGGCCACACGGGCGCGGCAAAGCATGCGGTGTGTCGGAAAGTGGGCGTTGCCCTTCCAAAAATCTGCTAAGACCCCAACTGAGCCCTGATCCGATCCGGAAGTCCGCATGAGTTCCCGCGACGACCTGCCGCCTGAGACGAATCCTTTGACCGAACCGCCGGCCGAAACGCCCCATCACGGGCTGATGTTCCGATTCCGGAACTATTTCCTGACCGGCCTCGTCGTCGCGGGCCCCGTCGCCATCACCCTGTACATCACCTGGTGGTTCGTGACCTGGGTGGACGGGCTGGTGCGTCCGTTCGTTCCCCTGGCGTACCGGCCGGAAACCTATCTGCCGTTCGGCGTACCGGGCTCCGGCCTGATCGTTGCCGTCATCGGCCTCACACTGCTCGGCTTTCTCACCGCCAACCTGATCGGCCGCACCCTGGTCGATCTCGGCGAGCGGCTGCTCGGCCGCATCCCGGCGGTGCGCGCGATCTATCGCGGCCTCAAGCAGGTGTTCGAGACGCTGTTCTCGGGCAAGGGATCGAGCCTGCGTCGCGTCGGGCTGGTCGAGTTTCCGTCGCCGGGCATGTGGTCGATCGTGCTGATCTCGCAGCCGCCGAGCACGGAGGTCGCGAGCCGGCTGCCCGGCGACGACGAGCAGATCTCGGTGTTCCTGCCCTGCGCTCCGAACCCGACCACGGGCTTCTTCTTCTACCTGCCGAAGAGCAAGATCATCGAGGTCGACATGAGCGCCGAGGACGCGGCGACCCTGATCATGTCCTGCGGCGTGGTGCAGCCCGGCTCGGACCAGCAGAAGAAGGTCGCGGCGCTGGCCAGCATGGCCAACACCGCGCGCCTCGCAAACGCCCCCACGCAATCGCCGCAGCTCGAGCCGGAGCCGGCCAAGGCGGACTGACCTGAAAGTCGGAACGTCCCGACGGCGAGGCTAGGTCTGATCCTGCGAAACGAATACGCGCAGCCGGTGCCCGTCCGGATCGAGCGCGACGAAGGTCGTGCCGAAATCCATCCGTGTCGGTGCCTGCGCGATCGAAAGCCCGCGCGCCGTCCAGTCGGCATGCAGCCGTTCGACCTCGCCGGCATCGCCGACCGCGAACGCGACCTCGCCGAAGCCTGCTGCGCCGGTTGCGGCCGGCTCGACCGTGTGCCGCGACCACAGGCCCAGCATGACGCCCTCGCGCAGTGGCAGCATTGCGAAGGTCGGCGATTGCTCGATCACGGGCCGGCCGAGCAGGTCGGCATAGAAGGCCGCGCTCCTCGGCGGGTTATCGACATAGAGAATCAGGAAATTGAACTCGGGCATCGTCGTGTCTCCGGTGGCGGCGCCGGCTGAGGCGCTGAAGCCGGAGGAGTAACGGAACCTCCTGTCAGATTCTGTCAGCAGTCTTCATTGATCGGTGCGCCAAGCGGGCCGCGGTGCGCATCGCCGCGCTTTGCGCTGCATGATGGTGCCTGGAGGGCACAGCCACGAATGGCTTCGCCCCTACAACCCACGGACGGTGGTGTTTCAATTCGTCACCGTGGAAACATCGGGCCAACAAGAGATAAGGCGTTGGGGAGACGCGCATGAGGTCTGTGAGCAGGACGTTGCTGTCGTGTGCAATGGCGCTGTCGGGAGCCTGGCTGCAGCTGTCCGAACCCGCCTTGGCCCAGACAACCTATACACGTATCCAGGCCTTCGGCGACAGCTATGCCGACACAGGCAACCTCTGGACCTTTACCGGCGGCATCGGAAAGCTCCCTCTCTATCCCACCGGCCGTTTCAGCGGCGGCACCAATTTCGTCGATACGACATCGGCACTGCTCGGCATCCCCCAGCTCAACTACGCGATCGGCGGCGCGATGGCCGGGACCACCAACGTCGTCGGAGCGGGCATTCCCGGCTTCTTCCAGGAATGGAGCGGACTGACGGGATTCTCCGGCACGATCTCGCCGAACGATCTGGTCGAGATTTCGATCGGCGGCAATGATGCGCGGGCCTACTACCGGTCCGGCGGTTCGCTCGCGGGCGCGCCGGCGGCTGCGGCCGTTACAGCGCAGCAGGCGATGGCCGGCATCAATGCGCTGGTCGGCGATGGCGCGCGCACGATCGTGTTCACGGCCGGCAACGTCAGCACGCTGCCGGAGGCGATCGGCAATGCCAACGCCGCGGCCGGCGCAGCCTACAGCACGACCTACAACAGCCTGATGCAGGCCCAGCTCGCGGGCATCGCGCGTTCCGGCGTGCGTGTCGAATATGTCGACACCGGACTGCTCGGGACGCTGATCCAGGCCAATCCGTCACGCTATGGCTTCACCAATGCCGGCGCCTGTCCGGTCGCCTGCATCGGCAATCCGGCGCTGCAGAACCAGTATCTGTTCTATGTCGACGGCATCCACTTGACGTCGCACGGCTTCGAGGTGTTGGGCCAGTACATCGTCAACCGCCTCAACGCGCCGCTGACCATGGCACCGCAGGGCGAGGTGGGGTCGATCGCGGCGATGGGGTTCGCCGCGACGCTGTTCGGCAAGCTCGATCTGTTCCGCGAGACCGCGGGTTTTGCGCCATCGACGATGAACGCGTATGCGTCGGTGACCAAGGCGCCGCCCTATGGCAAGGCGCCGCCGCTCGCAGCCGTCAGCCCGTGGTCGTTCTACATGCAGGGCAATGGCGGCGTCAGCGACCGCCAGGGCAACGTCGCCTCGAACGGCTTCAATCTCGACAGCGTCGGCGGCACCATCGGCGTCGACTATCGGCTGTCGCCGAACGCCCTGATCGGCGCGGCCTTCGACTATGCCAATCCGAAGGCGAAGCTGTTCAACAATGCCGGCACCACGGACTCCAACTCCTATCAGTTCGGCCTCTACGGCGCCTGGGCCAGCAGCAACCTGTTTGCGCAAGGCTTCGCCACGATCGGCCACCAGGACTATCGCAACACGCGGCCGGGCGTCGTCGACACCATCACGTCCAATCCTGGCGGCACGACCTTCGTCGCGGCGGGCAAGGCCGGCTATCTGTTCGATGCCGGCAGCGCCAAGCTCGGCCCGATCGGCGGGTTGACCTATGCCCGCGCCCGCGTCGACGGCTTCACCGAAGCCGGCGATCCCGCGCTGACGTTGAATGTCGGCGCGCAGACCGCCGAGACCCTGATCGGCAGCGTCGGCGTGCAGCTGCGGACGCCGTTCCAGGTGCAGGGTGCCATCATCAGCCCGTATCTGAACCTGACGCTCGATGACGACATCATCGGCAATGGTCGCCTGATCCAGTACGGCGCGACCTCGGCGCCGCTGATCGTGAACAACTGGACCGTCCCCAACGGCACCTCGCACGACGTCTATGGCCGGGTCAGCGCCGGCGTCGTCGCGCCGTTCTGGAGCAACGTGGCGCTGACGGCCAATGTCTCGCGCACCGTCGGGCGCAGCGGCGGCGACGACTTCTACGGCAGCGGGGGACTGAAGATCTCGTTCTGAGGTCGGCCGCGGCGGCGACGCTCTTGGGGTTCTGCGGGGCGAGCGGCACCGCCGTTGCGGCAAGGCGAGGGGCAGCCCGGAAGGGCTGCCCCTCGTTTTCGTGGCTTCCGTTTTGTCATGCGCCGCGCATAGTCTCCGCGACCGTCGTTGGATATCGGAGCCTCATCATGCCCCCGAGCATTGCCGTCATCGCGCCCGGCGCCATGGGCAGCGCCATCGCCGCCCGCCTCGTCGAGCACGGCTGCACGGTGCTGACCTCGCTCGACGGGCGCAGCGCAGCGACACGAGAGCGCGCAGCCGCGTCCGGCATGATTGCGGCGAGCGAGGCCGAGATCGCCAATGCCGACATCATCCTGTCGATCGTGCCGCCGGGCGAGGCGGTGGCGCTGGCCGAGCAGCTCGCGACCGTCATCAATCGGAATGCGAACAAACCCGTCATCGTCGACTGCAACGCGGTCAACGTCGAGACCATCCGGAGGATCGAGGACATCGTGCTGTCCTCCGGCGCCCGCCTCGTCGATGCCGCCATCATCGGCCTGCCGCCGAAGCCGGGCACGAAGGGGCCTGCGTTGTATGTCAGCGGCGATGCGGCGGCGGATGTGAGCGTACTGGGGCAGCTCGGGCTCGATCTGCGCCCGATCGCAGGGCCGGTCGGCGCCGCCTCGGCGCTGAAGATGTCCTATGCCGGCATCAACAAGGGCCTGGCGGGACTCGGCGCCGCGATGGTGCTGGCCGCCACCCGTGCCGGCGCCGCAGACGCGCTACGCGACGAACTCGCGCTCAGCCTGCCGCACGTCCAGGCGCGGCTCGCCAATGCGCTGCCGGACATGCTGCCGAAGGCCTATCGCTGGGTTGCCGAGATGCGCGAGATCGCGGGCTTCCTCGGACCGGATCATCCGGCCGCGCTGATCTACGAAGGCTTTGCCCGGCTGTTCGAGCACATCGCGGCCGATGTGCAGGGCGAGGGGAGGGACGCCGCGCACCTCGTCGCGTTCGCCGAGAGCTGCAAGGCGAAATAGGCAGTCTTAGTTGCGCTCCCTGATACCCACGCTCGGCGACCGGAAGAGGAGCGGGATGCCTGTGAATGCGCCCTCGCCCCTTGTGGGAGAGGGCATGTAGGACAGTTCGGCGAATTCGGTTGGGTGAGGGGTCTGCCTCCACGAGCACCGTATGCGGAGAGAGACCCCTCACCCAACCGAGCCTGCGGATCGGCCGGCGATGCCCTCTCCCACAAGGGGCGAGGGCGCTGCATCCCACAGCGCGCCAGCGGTGCTATTGTTCTTTTACCCGGCCGTCAGCAGCGGGATCGCCTCGTCGCGTTCGTAGAGATACAGCAGACAGCGCAGCGCGTCGCTGCGCGGGCCCTTCAGCTTGGGATCCTCCTTGAGGATCCGCAGCGCCTCGTCGCGCGCCTGGGTGATCAGTTGCGCATGCACCTCGGGGCGGGCGATGCGGTAGCCGGGCAGGCCGCTCTGGCGGATGCCGAGCACGTCGCCTTCGCCGCGCAGCTTCAAATCCTCCTCGGCGATGCGGAAGCCGTCGGTGGTCTCGCGGATGACGGCGAGCCGCGCCTTCGACATCTGCCCGAGCGGCTCGTGGTAGAGCAGGATGCAGGTCGAGGCCTCCGAGCCGCGGCCGATGCGGCCGCGCAGCTGGTGCAATTGGGCGAGGCCGAAGCGCTCGGCATTCTCGATCACCATGATGGTCGCCGCGGGCACGTCGACGCCGACCTCGACCACGGTCGTGGCAACGAGCAATCGCAGCTCATGCGCCGCGAAGCGGCCCATGACGTCGTCCTTCTCGCTGCCCTTCATCTTGCCGTGGACGAGGCCGACCTTGTCGCCGAAGCGCTCGCGCAGGCTCTCGAACCGGTCGGTCGCATTGGTGAGGTGATCGATCCCCTCGGCCTCGGATTCCTCGACCAGCGGGCAGATCCAGTACACCAGCTTGCCGGCGTCGAGCGCGCGGCCGACGGCGTCGATGACCTCGCCGCGCCTGGTGTCGGCGACCGCGCGGGTGTCGATCGGCTGGCGGCCGGCCGGCTTCTCGCGCAGCTCGGAAATATCCATGTCGCCGAAATAGGTCAGCACCAGCGTGCGCGGGATCGGGGTCGCCGACAGCACCAGCACGTCGACCGCCTCGCCCTTGGACGTGAGCGCGAGGCGCTCGCGGACGCCGAAGCGGTGCTGCTCGTCGACGATGGCGAGCGCCAGCGATTTGAAGATGACGTCGTCCTGGATCAGCGCGTGGGTGCCGATGAGGACGTCGATCTCGCCGGCCTCCAGCCGGGCGAGGATGTCGCGGCGCTCCTTGCCCTTCTCGCGGCCGGTCAGGATCGCGACGTTCATGCCGGCGCGCTCGGCGAGCGGCGCGATCGTCTTGGCATGCTGGCGGGCCAGAATCTCGGTCGGCGCCATCAGCGCGGCCTGCTTGCCGGCCTCGGCAACGGCGGCGGCTGCGAGCAGCGCCACGACGGTCTTGCCCGAGCCGACATCGCCCTGGAGCAGCCGCAGCATGCGCACCGGCTTTTCGAGATCGGCCGCGATCGCGGCCATCGCCTGACCTTGCGAGTTCGTCAGCGCATAGGGCAGGGCGTCGATGATCCGATGGCGCAGGCGGCCGTCGCCGGCGTGGCGGTTGCCGGCCGGGCGGCGCAGCTGCGCGCGCACCAGCGCCAGCGCCAATTGGCCGGCGAGCAGCTCGTCGAAGGCGAGCCGCGACCAGAACGGGTTTTCCGGCAGGATGTCGGTCAGCTCGACGGGAACGTGCACCCGCGTCAGCGCCTCCTTGAGCGGCGGGAAGCCGCAGCGGCTGAGCACGTCCGGGCTGATCCATTCCGGCAAGTCCGGCAGCTTCGTCAGCGCCAGCGCGATCGCGCGGCGCAACGAGCCGAGCGCAAGTCCTTCGGTCAGCGGATAGACCGGGTCGATTCCTGACAGCTTGGCAAAGGCTGCTTCGTCCAGGATGGGGTGGGGATGGACGATCTGCGGCACGCCGTCATACATCTGCACGGTGCCGGAGACGTAGCGCTTGGCCCCGACGGGAAGGATCTTCTCGATGTAGTCGCCCTTGGGACGGAAGAACGTCAGCACGACGTCGCCGGTCTCGTCGCTGGCATAGACCAGATAGGGCGCGCGCGCGCTGCGCCCGGGACGGTGGCGATCGACCGTGACTTCGAGCGTCACCATCGTTCCGACCTCGGCCTCGCGCACCTTGGGGCGGTTGCGGCGGTCGATCACGCTGGCCGGCAGATGCAGCAGCAGGTCGACCAGGCGCGGCGTGTCGCTGCAGCCGAGCAGGTAGCGCAGCAGCTTGTCCTGCTTCGGCCCGACCCCCGACAGGGTCGTGACCGGCGCAAACAGCGGATTGAGGACGGCAGGGCGCATGGACGAACACTTAAAGCGGTTTGAAAGCCGGAATAGCCGTGAATGCCACGACATCCACCTCTTTTTTCGTCGGTTTCAGGGGCCGGGCATGCCGGTTCTGCACCCCGGGAGGGCTGACACGGGCCCCGCGCGCCGCTATATCGAACCGCGCCCGGCACCGTCCGGGCTTTTGGCGTTGTACTGCAGGATGTCGCGATGACCGGAACGACCCGATCGAGCCAAGGCCTAGACGACCGCCGCAAGCGGCTGCTGTTCCACTGCTGGCACCGCGGTACGCGTGAGATGGACCTGATTCTCGGGCGGTTCGCGGATGCCGAGATCGGCACGCTCTCGGACCAGGAGGTGGCCGAGCTCGAGGACCTGCTCGAGCTTCCCGATGCCGACCTCTACGCCGCCGTGACCGGCGCCCAGCCGTTGCCGCCGGAGCAGCCGGCAGCCCTGTTCGCGCGCATCAAGGCGTTCCGCGCGGTGGACGCCGATTGATGAAGAGCCCGGTCAAGTCGCCTGCCGAGCACCTCGCGCCGGGGCGCGCGCTCACGCTCGCCAACGTCGCCGAGGGTGCCGAGGGCCTCGTCGTCTCGGATCTGGCGCGCGCGGTCGCGGCCAGGCCAAAGCCGCCGGCGGTCAGCCTCGCCGTGGTCTGCCGCGATGGCGCGCGGATGCAGCAGCTGGCGCGGGCGCTGGACTTCTTCGCGCCTGACCTTCCGGTGATGCAGTTCCCGGCCTGGGACTGCCAGCCCTACGACCGCGTCTCGCCGCATGGCGGCATCCTGGCCCAGCGCGTCACCACTTTGGCGCGGCTGTCGCGGCTGGCCGGCAGCGACAAGCCGCTGATCGTCCTGACCACGGTCAACGCCATCCTGCAGCGCGTGCCGGCGCGCGACACGATGGCGGGGCAGGCGCTGTCGGTCGCGCCGGGCCATGTCGTGCCGATGGACTCGGTGATCGCCTGGCTGGAGCACAACGGCTATCACCGTTCCTCGACCGTGCGCGAGAGCGGCGAATATGCCGTCCGCGGCGGCATCCTCGATCTCTTCCCGGCCGGCCTCGACCAGCCGGTGCGGTTCGACTTCTTCGGCGACTCGCTGGAGTCGATCCGCACCTTCGACGCCGAGACCCAGCGCACCATGCTCGACATGCGCGCGCTCGACCTGGTGCCTGTCTCCGAATTCCAGCTCGTCACCGACACCATCCGCCGCTTCCGCATGGGCTATGTCGCCGAGTTCGGTGCGCCCGAGCGCGACGATGCGCTGTACGAGGCCGTCAGCGAAGGCCGCCGCTATCCCGGCATGGAGCACTGGCTGCCGCTGTTCCACGACAAGATGGAGACGTTGTTCGACTATCTGCCGCACACGCCCATCGTCATCGAGCCGCAGGGCGAGGACGCCGCGCGCGAGCGCTTCAAGCAGATCATCGACTATTACGACGCCCGCCGCGAGGCGATGGAGCATCCCGGCGGCGGCGCGATCTACAAGCCGTTGACGGTCGACCGGCTGTATCTGACGTCGTCAGAGTGGAGCGCGCGGCTGGAAACGGTGCCGCTGGCGCGGATGACGCCGTTCGCCGTGCCGGAGGGCGCTGGCGTGGTCGACATCGGCGCGCGGCAGGGCCGCAACTTCGCGCCGGAACGCAACGACGCCGCCGTCAACGTGTTCGAGGCGGTGGTGGCGCATGTCCAGGCGCTGCAGTCGGTGCGCAAGAAGGTCGTGATCGCGCTGTGGAGCGAGGGCTCGCGCGACCGCATGGCCAGCATGTTGAAGGACCACAAGCTGATCCACATCACCAGCGTCAACACCTGGCGCGTGGTGCAGGCGACGCCGCGCAACGAGACCATGCTGGCGCTGCTCGGCCTGGAGTCCGGATTCGAGACCGACCAGATCGCGGTCATCTCCGAGCAGGACATTCTCGGCGACCGCCTGGTGCGGCCGCGCCGGGCGAGCCGCAAGCTCGACAACTTCATCTCGGAGGTCACGAGCCTCGGCGTTGGCGACATCGTCGTCCATGTCGACCACGGCATTGGCCGCTTCGTCGGCCTGCAGACATTGGAAGTGGCCGGCGCACCGCATGACTGTCTCGAGCTGCGCTATGCCGGCGAGACCAAGCTGTATCTGCCGGTCGAGAACATCGAGCTGCTGTCGCGCTACGGCTCCGACCAGACCAGCGTCGAACTCGACAAGCTCGGCGGATCGGGCTGGCAGACGCGCAAGGCCAAGCTGAAGAACCGCATCCGCGAGATGGCGGGCGAGCTGATCAAGATCGCCGCCGAGCGCATGCTGCACGAGGCGCCGAAGCTGCCCGTGCAAGCCGGCCTCTACGACGAGTTCTGCGCGCGCTTCCCCTATGACGAGACCGAGGACCAGCTCGGCGCGATCCAGGCGACGCTCGCCGATCTCGAAGCGGGACGTCCGATGGATCGTCTGATCTGCGGCGACGTGGGCTTCGGCAAGACCGAGGTGGCGCTGCGCGCGGCGTTTGCGGTCGCGCTCGAAGGCAAGCAGGTCGCGGTCGTGGTCCCGACCACGCTGCTGGCGCGACAGCATGCGAAAAACTTCAGCGAGCGTTTCCAGGGTTTTCCGGTCAACGTGGCGCAGGCCTCGCGTCTGGTCAGCACCAAGGATCTCAACCAGGTCAAGAAGGGCCTCGCCGACGGCTCGGTCGACATCGTCGTCGGTACCCATGCGCTGCTCGGCAAGGCGATCAAGTTCCGCGATCTCGGCCTCGTCATCGTCGACGAGGAGCAGCATTTCGGCGTCAGCCACAAGGAACGCCTGAAGCAGCTGCGCGCCGAAGTCCACGTGCTGACGCTGTCGGCAACGCCGATCCCGCGCACGCTTCAGCTGGCGTTGACCGGCGTGCGCGAGCTGTCGATCATCGCCTCGCCGCCGGTCGATCGCCTCGCGGTGCGCACCTTCGTCGCGCCGCATGATCCCGTGATGATCCGCGAGGCGCTGCTGCGCGAGCGCTATCGCGGTGGCCAGGCCTTCTACGTCGTGCCGCGCATCGACGATCTCGCCGAGGTCAAGGAATTCCTCGACAAGACCGTGCCGGAGATGAAAGTCGCGGTCGCCCATGGCCAGATGGCGCCGACCGTCATCGAGGACATCATCTCGGCATTCTACGACGGCAAGTTCGATATCCTGTTGTCGACCACGATCGTGGAATCCGGCCTCGACATTCCTCGCGCCAACACGCTGATCGTGCACCGCGCCGACATGTTCGGCCTCGCCCAGCTCTATCAGCTGCGCGGCCGCGTCGGCCGCTCCAAGCTGCGCGCCTATGCGCTGTTCACTTTGCCGTCGACCCACAAGATCAGCGCCCAGGCCGAGAAGCGCCTCACCGTGCTGCAGTCGCTGGAGACGCTGGGGGCCGGCTTCCAGCTCGCCAGCCACGACCTCGACATCCGCGGCGCCGGCAACCTGCTCGGCGACGAGCAGTCCGGCCACATCAAGGAGGTCGGCTTCGAACTCTATCAGTCGATGCTGGAGGAGGCGATCGAGAACCTCAAGGCCGGCGTCACCGAGCCGACCGTCGACCGCTGGTCGCCGCAGATCACGATCGGCATGCCCGTGCTGATCCCGGAGGACTACGTCTCGGATCTGTCGGTACGGCTGTCGCTGTATCGCCGGCTCGCCGATCTCGAGACCGACGACGAGATCGACAATTTCGCCGCCGAACTGCGCGACCGCTTCGGCAAGCTGCCGGACGAGACGCGCTATCTGTTCAAGGTCGCCGCGATCAAGAACTACTGCCGCAGAGCCAATGTCGAGAAAGTCGACGCCGGCCCGAAGGGCGCCGTCATCGCCTTCCGCGACAACAGCTTTGCCTATCCCGACCGCCTCGTCGCCTTCATCAAGCGCCACGGCCAGGCCGCCAAGGTGCGCCCCGACATGAAGGTGGTGTTCCTGCAGGTCTGGGAGACGCCGGAAGAGCGGCTGGCGGGTACGACGGATATTCTTAAGGAGCTTGCTGAGCTCGCGGAGAAGAAGAAGGCGGCGTAGCGCGGGGGCAGCGTCGCATTCGTCGCGATTCGCCTGCGGCGTCTCCTGCCTCGCATGTCGCGAGGAGAGGTCAGTGCAGCTGCCAGCCGAAATGCAGCGCGAAACTAGCGATCACGAAGACTGAAACGATCGCGATGACGCTGAACCAATCGGTCTCATCGCGGGATTGTCTGTTTTGCATCGCGCAAGGCTCCGTTTTCGGAGACGTTCAAAGTCCATTGGATGATGAGATCAGACAAGTACGGCGAATGCGCGATCTCAAAATGTACGTGTTTGGCTGAGATCGTGGCCAATTCAACAGCCGTCATTGCGAGCGCAGCTAAGCAACCCAGAATCCTTGCTGAGCCCCGGATTGCTTTGCTGCGCCGCTGCGCTCGCAATGACGCGAGGTTGGTGCTTGTGAACATAAGCGGCCAAGCGCACGTCGCGTAGGGTGGGCAAAGCGGCCGCCGTCAGGCGGCGGCGTGCCCACCGTCGATCAGCGTGCTCAGCGGCGAGATGGTGGGCACGGCGCTATCCGCGATCTCGCATTTGGTGGCACCGTGCGTGCGCCTTTGCCCACCCTCATATGGGGTCTTGTGAGTCAAGTCTCGTTTGATAGGTCGGGTTGTTTTTTCGAGGGGCG
>NZ_JBNPVB010000014.1:0-228297 GCF_051168495.1 Bradyrhizobium oligotrophicum
TGCCGCCTGCATTCTTTTGAGCAGGCGGGCCACGGGCCTCAGTCGAGGTCCGGCCTTCCTCGCGCCCTCTCGTATTTTCAAGAGGGACATGACGAACGCATCACCCGGGCATCACCTGCCGCGGGACCGTGAAAGCATGTCTCGATGAGGAAGACCCCACCCACAATCTCGGATGTCGTCCCGGGCAAGCCGAAGCCGCACTCGCGCGGCATCGGCGCCGACCCGGGACCCATACCCCCAGGGAGACGTGCGAGGCACGATGTCAACCATCTTCGCCCAGCCACATCCGCCGCCAACGTGCGCGCGTCGGCAGGCTTGCCCGGGACGACAGCGAATGTGTGGCGCGCTTGAAGCGCTATCGGCAGCAACGGGAGTTTTGCCGCGCTCGCTCGATCGATGTATCCAGCAGCTCTGCAACGAAAGGGAAATGCGCATGACCAGGACCGCCGCCGAGATCGAGGACGATCGTGTGATCCGCGAACTGCTGCAGAACTGGGCGATCTGGCGCGACGCCGGCGACTGGGAGCGCTTCCGCACCGTGTGGCATCCGGACGGACGGATGATGGCGACATGGACGCAAGGCACCGGCGACGAGTTCATCGAGATCAGCAAGAAGGCCTGGGCGAAGGGCGTCAACATCCTGCACTTTCTCGGCGGCATCTCCGTCGATCTCGCAGGGGACCGTGCGATCTCGCAGACCAAGATGACGATCTCGCAGCGGGCCGAGGTCGAAGGCGTTGTTTGCGACGTGCTCTGCACCGGCCGCTTCTACGACTTTCTCGAAAAGCGCGCGGGCCGATGGGGCATCGTGCTGCGCCAGCCGATCTACGAGAAGGACCGCATGGATCCGGTGACGCCCGGCGCCGTGCCGGCGCTCGACCGCGCGCTGCTGGAGCAGTTTCCCGTGGGGTATCGGCATCTCGCCTATTTGCAGACCCGGATCGGCTACACGGTCAAACGCGACATGCCGGGTCTGAAAGGGCCGGAGGTCGAGGCGCTCTATGCTCGCGGCGCAACATGGCTGCGCGGCGAGCCGCTGTGAGCCAGGTTTCATCCGCCGGAATACTGGATTCAGGAATTCGCGATGTTGGACGGAATAAATAGAGGCGGGGTTGGTCTGTATACAGGAAATTTAATCCGATGCCGAAACATCGGGATCTTGCGCTCCTAGTGCCCAGCGTTGTATACATTTTTTGCAGATAAGTATACCAATGAATTGCTGCGAGGACACGCCATGGTTGCTGCCTTTCCGATGAGCGCTTGGTATGCCGCCGCATGGGATGCCGAAGTCAGGCAGGCTCTGTTACCTCGGACCATCTGCGGCAAACACGTCGTGATGTATCGCAAGGCCGACGGCACGATCGCCGCGCTGGAGGATGCCTGTTGGCACCGGCTGGTGCCGCTGTCCAAGGGCCGGCTCGAAGGCGATACCGTGGTGTGCGGCTATCACGGGCTGAAGTTCAATCCGCAGGGCCGCTGCACCTTCATGCCCTCGCAGGAGACCATCAACCCCTCCGCCTGCGTGCGCGCCTATCCGGCGGTCGAGCGCCATAGGTTCATCTGGCTGTGGATGGGCGATCCGGCGCTGGCCGATCCCGCCACCATTCCGGACATGCACTGGAATCACGATCCGGCCTGGGCCGGCGACGGCAAGACCATTCACGTCAAATGCGATTACCGGCTGGTGGTCGACAATCTGATGGACCTGACGCACGAGACCTTCGTGCACGGTTCGTCGATCGGCAATGATGCGGTGGCGGAAGCGCCGTTCGACGTCACTCATGGCGAGCGCACCGCGACGGTGACGCGCTGGATGCGCGGCATCGAGCCGCCGCCGTTCTGGGCCAGGCAGCTCGGAAAGGAGGGGCTGGTCGACCGCTGGCAGATCATCCGCTTCGAGGCGCCGTGCACGGTGACGATCGACGTCGGCGTCGCGCCGGCAGGAACCGGCGCGACGGAAGGCGACCGCTCGCAGGGCGTCAACGGCATGGTGCTCAACACCATCACGCCCGAGACCGACAAGACCTGTCACTATTTCTGGGCCTTCGCCCGCAACTACAAGCTCTCCGAGCAGCGGCTGACGACCGAGATCCGCGAGGGTGTGTCGGGAATCTTCCGCGAGGATGAGTTGATCCTGGAAGCGCAGCAGCGCGCGATGGACGAGAACCCGGGACGCGTTTTCTACAATCTCAACATCGATGCAGGCGCAATGTGGGCGCGGCGGATCATCGACCGGATGATCGCACGCGAAACCCCGCTGCGCGAAGCTGCGGAGTAGGGGCAATGGCGGAGCGTGACGGCGATCGCTCGATCTCGCAGACGGTGCGGGCGCAGCTCACTCTGCGCGACCTGATCCTGACCGGCGGCCTACGGCCGGGCGAGCGGATTTCGGAGCTGCAGGCCGTGGAGGCGGCCGGCGTTTCGCGCACGCCGGTGCGCATGGCGCTGGTGCGGCTGGAGGAGGAAGGTCTGCTGGAGGCCATTCCCTCCGGCGGCTTCATGGTGAAGTCGTTCTCCGAGCGTGACGTGCTCGATTCCATCGAGGTCCGCGGCACGCTGGAAGGCCTGGCGGCGCGGCTCGCGGCCGAGCGCGGCGTCTCCGTGCGCGACACCGAGCCGATGCGGGAATGCCTCGCCCAGATCGACGACCTGATCGCGCCGGCCGAACTGTCCTTCGACGGGTTCTCGGCCTATGTTGCGCTCAATGCGCGCTTCCACGCCCTGCTCGCCGAGCTGTCGCGCAGCCCGCCGGTGATCCGCCAGGTCGATCGTGCCAGCGCGCTGCCGTTCGCCTCGCCGAGCGGCTTCGTGATGGCGCAGTCGGCCCTTCCCGAGGCGCGGCACATCCTGGTGATCGCGCAGGAGCATCATCGCATCGTCATCGACGCCATCGAGAACCGCGAGGGCGCGCGTGCCGAGGGGATCATGCGCGAACATGCCCGCCTCGCCGCCCGCAATCTGCGGCTGGCGGTCAGGGCGCGCGGTCCGATGGATCTCGTGCCGGCTGCCGTGCTGATCAAATCGCCGATCGTGAACTGACGGAGACGATCATGCGTTTTCTGGACCATTGGTCGCCTGCGACGCTGGTGTCGACGCGCGATCTCGCGCCGGGAATTCGCGAGTTCATGCTGCGCCCCGACGACTATGTGTGTACGCCCTACGCGGTCGGCAGCCACATCAAGGTGAGCGTTCTGATCGGCGGTCAGCCGGACGTGCGCTCCTATTCGCTGGTCGGCGAGGCGGACCCGCGGGGCTATCGGATCGCCGTGCGCTTCGCCGAGGAGTCACGCGGCGGCTCGCGCTATCTGTGGTCGCTGCAACCGGGCGCGCGGCTCGACGTCGCCAGTCCGACTTCGCTGCTGCAGGTCGACTGGCAGTATCAGCATTATTGTCTGGTCGCCGGCGGCATCGGTATCACGCCGCTGGTCGGCGCGGCGCAGGCGCTGCTCCGCAAGACACCGAACGTGTCGCTGCATTATGCGGTGCGGTCGCGGGACGATGCGGCCTATGTCGCCGAGCTCTCGGCGCTGCTCGGCGACCGGCTTGTCGTCTATGCCGCCGACCAGGCGCAGCGCCTCGATCTGTCGAGCCTCTTTGCCACGCTGCCGGCGGGAGCGGCGGTGCTGTTCTGCGGCCCGATGCGGATGCTGGATGCGGCACGCAGCGCGTGGGCGGCATGTGGCCGTCAACCTGCCGATCTCAGCTACGAGACGTTCGGATCATCTGGCCGGCTGACCACTGAGCCGTTCAAGGTCCGCCTGCGCGGCAGCGGCGAGGAGATCGTCGTGCCGCGCGATCGCTCGATGCTGGATGTGCTGAACGCCGCCGGCCACGAAGTGATGGCCGATTGCCGGCGTGGCGAGTGCGGCGTCTGCGCGATCGATGTGGTCGAGGTCGAGGGCGAGATCGATCATCGCGACGTGTTCTTCAGCGCCGAGCAGAAGCACGACAGCCGCAAGCTCTGCGCCTGCGTTTCGCGCGTTCATGGCGTGGTCACGATCGATACGATGGAGCGCGCCGACGCGCTATGAGGTGAGGGCAGGCTATTTGTCGGCGACGCTCACCGGCATCGGTGCCTGCGGTCTCGCCGACGACCTCCTGGCGGTCTGCTCGGCCGCAGCTGCCTCCCGCGCGGCATTCAGCCGTGCATCGGCGTCCTTGTCGGCTAGCAGCGCGTCGGTGAGGTTCGCTTCGGCCTCGTGGGCGGCTTCGGCCGCTGCCTTGGCCGCTGCGATGTTGGCTGGCGTGGGATTGGCTTTCGCCTGCGCCTCCGCGGCGCCCCGGTCGGACACCGCCTTCTCGTTGGCCGCCAGCGCGGCATCGAGATTGGCATCGGCGATGGTCTCGGCGGCGGTGGCCGTGGCCAGTGCCGCGGCCACCGGGCTGAGCGGCGGCCGGGTCTTTGCCGCCCGCTCCGGAGCAGGCGGCCTCGTGCTCGGCTGCGGAACGGGGCGCGCCGCGGTGGGCTGCGGCTGCGGGATGGGGGGCGGCTGAAGCGATGGCATGGCCGGTACCAGCTCCAGCGGCACCATGCGCGCAAACGAGCTGCGCGCGTCGCGGAGAAGACCGCCCATGACGTCCTCGATGGGATCGGCGCATGCTGTCCCGCTCAAAGCCGTGCAGCCGAGCAGCGCGATCGCGCCGCCGACATTCTTCGAGGTGATGCAAACGGCCATCGCAGCCTCCCTCCCGACACGATCGGCCCAGCCGATCCTCGGCGTTCACCCGCCTGCCTTATTCCGGGAATGGGGTCGCAGGGTGGCGCCGCCGTGGATGCGGCCGCCCGACATGCGCCGCGTCCGCCACATTTGTCCTTCAGGCGAGTTCCTCGCGCACCCGCGCCGCCGCCGCGCACATCGCCTTCAGCTTGCCGAAGGCGGTCGCGCGCGGCAGATATTTCATGCCGCAATCCGGCGCGACGACGAGCCGCTCCGGCGCCACGACTTTGAGGCCGTTGCGAATGCGCTCCGTGACGACCGCGACCGGCTCGACCTCGGGATCGCCGAGATCGAGGACGCCGAGCACGATGGTCTTGGCCGAGAGATCCTTGAGAATGCCGAGGTCCAGCCGCGGCTGCGCCGCCTCGATCGCGATCTGGGTCGCGATGCAGTCGGCGAGTTCGGTCAGAAAGGCGTAGCCGCTCGGCTTGCTCGCGCCCGGCACGATGGCAGCATAGCCGAAGCAGACGTGTACGATGGTCGGCACCGTGATATGATGGAGCGCGCGGTTGATCGCCTTCACGGCATGGCGCCGCGCCGCCTGCGGATTGTTGCGCAGCCAGGGTTCGTCGAGTTGGATGACGTCGGCGCCCGCCCGCTGCAGGTCGCGGGCCTCGGCATTGACGACCTCGGCGAAGGCCATCGCGAGCGCCTCGTCATCGCGGTAGTAGTCGTCCTGCGCCTGCTGGCTCAGGGTGAACGGTCCCGGCAGGGTGATCTTGGCTGCGCGTCGCGTGTTGCGGCGGAGGAACTCCATGTCGCGCAGCTCGATCGGATGCTTTCGCCTGATCGGGCCGACGACGCGCGGCACCGGCGTCTTGATGCCGGAGGGCGAAACGACGATCGAGGGATTGTCGGCATCGATGCCGTCGAGCGCGGTGGCGAAGCGGTTGGAGTAGCTCTCGCGGCGGATCTCGCCATCGGACACGATGTCGATGCCGGCCTGCTCCATGTCGTGGATCGCGACGATCGTGGCATCGTCCTGGGCCTCGTCGAGCAGCGGCCGCTGGATCCGCCACATGCCCTGCAGCCGAATGCGCGGAACGGATTTGGCGAGCATGGCGCGGTCGACCAGCCAGTCCGGCTGCGGATAGCTTCCGACAACGGTGGTCGGCAGGAGATGTCGAGGCATGTTCACCGCAATGGTCCTCCCGCGATCCGACTCGGACCTGATCGTATCCCAGCAGGCGACGTCGCGCAGGCCGCGCGAAAGAATTTCGCCGACATATCTGGTTGCCAGCGGCCTGTGTGCGTGTGCATCTTCTTCGCCATAGCGCGGTCATCGGCATAGCCGAAACGAGGCTAGCGTTTCGCGCGTCTTCGGATCGTCATGAAAATGCGTCGTATTTTCTACAGTTTGCAAGTTCGTCATCGTCACGAGGCAGCATGAACGTGCAACACATCCTGACGCTGAATGCCGGCTCGTCCTCGATCAAGTTTGCACTGTTCGAAGCGGATGCGGATCTGATCGAGACCATGCGTGGACAGATCGAGGGGCTCGGCAGCGCGGCGCCACATCTCGAAGCCAAGCTGCGCGGCGACACGCTTGCCGACGAGCGGCTTGGCTCCGCGAGGGCCGCCGATCACGAGACGGCGCTCGACGTGGTGCTCGAACTCCTGCAACGCGCCATCGGTCGGACCGCGGTCGACGCCGTCGGTCACCGCATCGTTCATGGTGGACTGGAATTCGCTCGGCCAGCCATCATCGATGAGGATGTCGTCAGGCGGCTGGAGGCGCTCGATCCGTTGGCGCCGCTGCACCAGCCGCACAATCTTTCCGGCGTTCGCGCTGCCCACCGCGCCTTTCCTGCTGCGCTTCAGGTCGCGTGCTTCGATACCGCATTCCATCGCGCGCATCCCTGGGTGAACGATACCTATGCCTTGCCGCGCGCGTTCTACGACCAGGGTGTGCGACGCTACGGCTTTCACGGCCTGTCCTACGAGTACGTGATCTCGCGATTGAAGGAGATCGCGCCGCAGGACGAGAAGGGCAGGGTGGTCGTCATGCATCTCGGCAACGGCGCCTCGATGTGTGCGATCCGCGACGGACGCAGCATCGGTTCGTCGATGGGATTCACCGCGCTCGATGGCCTGCCGATGGGGACGCGCTGCGGTCAGTTGGATCCTGGCGTCGTTCTCTATCTGCTGCAGCAGAAACGGATGACGGCCGAGGCGGTCACGGATCTCCTGTACAATCATTCCGGCCTCAAGGGCCTGTCGGGGCTGTCGCAGGACATCCGTGAACTGGAGGCTGCCGCCACGCCGGAGGCCCGGAAGGCGATCGACTATTTCGTCGACCGCATCAGGCGCGAGCTCGGCGCCATGGCCGCGATCCTCTCGGGCATCGACACGATCGTGTTCTGCGGCGGCATCGGCGAGCACGCCTGGCGCATCCGTGAACGTGTCTGCCAAGACTTCGACTGGCTCGGCATCGCGCTGGACGGCAGCAGGAATCGCGCAAGCGAGTCCGTGATCTCTGCGGACGACTCCCGCGTCTGCGTGCGCGTCATCAACACCGATGAAGAAATGATGATCGCGCGGCACACGGCACGGCTGCTGGCCGAGCGCGGCAACGACTGACACGGCCGGCCAGGCCTGCGGATTTGCGGCTTGCATGTCCACGCGTTTTGGTATCTCCAGGATGCAAGAACGAGAGAACCAGACGGGGAAACGATGGAAGGCAGTGTGGCGTTGCGTGATCCAGATTTGGAGTTCGACTACGTCGTGGTCGGTGCCGGCTCGGCCGGCTGCGTTCTCGCCAATCGGCTCAGCAGCGACGGCAAGCACAAGGTGCTGCTGCTGGAAGCGGGTCCGAAGGATACCAACATCTGGATCCACGTCCCGCTCGGCTACGGCAAGCTGTTCAAGGAAAAAACCGTCAACTGGATGTACCAGACCGAGCCGGAGCCCGGGCTCGACGGGCGCTCGGTGTTCCAGCCGCGCGGCAAGGTGCTGGGAGGCTCGAGCTCGATCAACGGCCTGCTCTACGTCCGCGGTCAGCACGAGGACTATGACCGCTGGCGGCAGCGCGGCAATGTCGGCTGGGGCCATGACGACGTGCTGCCCTATTTCAAGCGCGCGGAAAATCAGGCCCGCGGCGCCGATGACTATCATGGCGTTGGCGGCCCGCTGCCGGTGTCCGACTGGCGGCACGAGGATCCCCTGTCCGAAGCCTTCGTCGCGGCGGCGGTCGAGGCCGGACTGCCGTTCAATGCCGACTTCAACGGCGCGAGCCAGGAAGGCGCAGGCTTCTTCCAGACCACGACGCACCGTGGCCGGCGCGCCAGCAGCGCGGTGTCCTATCTGAGGCCGGCGCTCGGCCGCAGCGGTCTTCATGTCGAGACCGATGCGCTGGCCCAGCGCATCCTGTTCGAGGGACGTCGCGCGTGCGGTGTCACGTTCAGCCAGCGCGGCCGGCTGCGGACCGCGCGCGCCCGCAAGGAAATCCTGGTGTCGAGCGGGGCCTACAATTCGCCGCAGCTTCTGCAGCTCTCCGGTGTCGGTCCGGGTGACCTGCTCAAGCAGCATGGCCTGGATGTGGTGCTCGATGCGCCCGGCGTCGGAAGCGACCTGCAGGACCATCTGCAGGTGCGCATCGTGATGCGCTGCAGCCAGCGCATCACGCTCAACGACATCGTCAATCATCCCGTGCGCAGGGTGCTCGCAGGCGCGCGTTACGCCGCCTTGCGCAACGGCCCGCTGACGATCGCGGCCGGCACGGCCGGCGCGTTCTTCAGGACCGATCCGCGGCTCGCGAGCCCGGATATCCAGATCCATTTCATCCCGTTCTCGACCGACAAGATGGGCGAGAAGCTGCATTCCTTTTCCGGCTTCACCGCCTCGGTCTGCCAGCTCAGGCCCGAAAGCCGCGGCTCGCTCCGCATCAGGAGCGCCGACCCGGCGGTGCCGCCGGAAATCCGCATCAATTATCTCGCCAGCGAAACCGACCGGCGCGCCAATGTCGACGGGCTCCGGATCCTGCGGAAAATCCTGGCGGCACCGGCCTTGAAGCCGTATGTCTCGGATGAAGCCTATCCGGGGTCCAAGATCGTGAGTGACGACGACATCCTGGCCTATTGCCGGCAGACCGGCAGCACGATCTATCATCCGACCTCGACCTGCCGGATGGGGACCGACGCGCTGGCCGTGGTCGATCAACGCCTGCGCGTCCGCGGTATCGACGGCCTGCGGGTGGTCGATGCCTCGATCATGCCGGATCTGGTTTCGGGCAACACCAATGCGCCGGTCATCATGATCGCGGAGAAGGCCTCCGACATGATCTTGCAGGACGCGCGCTGACGCAGGAATGAGCTCGTGACACGTTTCCGGATCGGCACCCGCAAGAGCACGATGGCCCTGGCCCAGACGGAGGAGATCGCGCGCCGTCTGCAGGCCGCCAGACCGTCGCTGGACATCGAGATCGTCAAGTTCGAGACGACGGGGGATTCCGACCAGACCAGCAAACTGCTGACCCACGGCGGCAAGGGCGGGGCGTTCGTCGCCGAGATCCGCCGCGCCATGCTGGACGGAAAGCTGCATGCGGCGATGCACTCACTGAAGGACATGCCGGGCAACGAGGAGACGCCCGGCCTCGTGATTGCGGCGCTGCTGTCGCGCGATCCGCCCGGGGACGTGCTGGTGCTGCGGCGGGGGCTGGCGCTGGAGGATTTCCGCAACGATAGCGGGCGCGGCTTCAAGATCGGCACCAATGCCGTACGCCGGGCGGCCTATGCCCGTCGGCTGTTTCCGCATGCGGAGCTGATCCATTTCCGCGGCGCGGCCGACACCCGTATCCGCAAGCTCGACAATGGCGAGCTGCAGCGGCTGCCGGGCGGCGGCGCGGTGGGACCGGCCGATGCGCTGATCATGGCGCGGTCCGGGCTGGAGCGGGTCGGCCTGTCCGACCGCGCCTCGTTCGATTTTCCGGTCGCCGACATGCTGCCGGCGGTCGGGCAGGGCATCGTGGCCGTCGAATGCCCGGCAGCCGATTTCGACACAAGGCGCATCCTGGCGACCATCGACGACGCCGCGGCGCGGGCCTGCGCCGACGCCGAGCGCGAGGTGCTGTGGGTGCTCAACGGCCACTGCAACTCGCCGATCGCCGGCTTTTCGACCATCGACGGCGGGCAGATGACCTTGACCGCCGCGGTGCTCGACGAGGACGGCGGCCGGTTCATAGAGGCGCAGCGCACTGCGTCCGCGGATCGGCCGCGCGAGCTCGGCCGGGCGGTCGGACTCGAACTGCTGGCCAACGGCGCGGCCGCACTGATCGAGCGCAGCCGGCCGCGTTAGCCGGTGTAGGCGCGCACGCGCGCCAGCATCTGCTCGACATGGGCGATCGGGGTTTCCGGCAGAATGCCGTGGCCGAGATTGAAGATGTGCCGCCCGCCGGCATAGCTCGCCAGCACGTCGTCGACCGCCTGGTCGAGCGCCGCGCCGCCGGTGATCAGCGCCAGCGGATCGAGATTGCCCTGAACCGCGACTTTGCTCTGCACCCGCTCGCGCACCAGTCCAGGCTCCGCCGTCCAGTCGATGCTGACGGCATCGACGCCGGTTTCGGTCACATAGCCTGGCAGCAACGCGCCGGCGCCGCGCGGGAAACCGATGATCCTGGCATCCGGCCGCACCTTGCGCACGCCCTCGACGATGCGCTTCGTCGGTGCGACCGACCAGCGCGCGAACTCGCGCGGGGACAGCACGCCGGCCCAGGTGTCGAAGATCTGCAAGGCGTCGGCGCCGGCCTCGAGCTGCTTCAAGAGATAGGCGATCGAGCTCTCGACCAGCGCGTCGATGATCTTGCTGAACGCTTGGGGATGGCGATAGGCGAGCAGCCGCGCCGGCGCCTGGTCCGGCGTGCCTTGGCCCGCAACCATGTAGGTCGCGACCGTCCACGGTGCGCCGCAAAAGCCGATCAGCGCGGTGCTCTGCGGCAACTCGCTGCGCACGCGGCGCAGCGCCTCGAACACCGCATCGAGCTTGGAGAGATCTGCCTGCCCGGACAGCGTTGCGATCTTCTCGGGCGTATCCATCGGATCGAGCCGCGGCCCTTCGCCGACCTCGAAGCGCACGCTGCGGCCGAGCGCATGCGGGATCACCAGAATATCGGAGAAGATGATCGCCGCATCGAAGCCGAAGCGCCGGATCGGCTGCAGCGTTACTTCCGCCGCCAGCTCCGGGTTGAAGCAGAGATCGAGAAAGCCGCCGGCCTTGGCGCGCACCTCGCGATATTCCGGCAGGTAGCGGCCGGCCTGCCGCATCATCCAGATCGGAGGCACGCTCTGCAGCTGTCCGGCCAGCACGTCGATGAAAGGCTTGTTCACGGCAGTCTCTCTCACGCTCGGGGCTCCGTCCGGTCGGGAACGGCTTACCGCCCGTGATACATGGCGAAGCGGTTCCGGCCAAGATCATATCGGCTTCCGCGCTGCGATCGAAGCAAAGCGCGATGGGCTGCTGCCGATCAAGGCCAACGGAACCGGTGTTCCTTCACCGCGTTGACACCCCACAGGGAGACAGACCATGGCCGACAAATTCAATCCCGCGCCCCACGACAAGCACGCGGCCGACCCGCGTGAAGCCTCTCGCCTCGACCGCGAGACGGCGACCCGGCTCGACGAGGGACTGATGGACACGTTTCCCGCGTCGGATCCGTTGAGCATCCAACAGCCCTCGACCACGCGCGTGAAGGCCGGCGCGGATGACGACCAGCATGCATCATCGCTGTGGCAGAAGGTGCGATCGGTCTTCGCGCGCTGAGCAACTAATAGCTTCGCGCGTCGCGCAGGCAGGTGATGTCCGTAGGAATACGGTCTCTGCCGTAGTCTTACGGGGCCCTCCAAGCAACGGCGAACGGCCGTCATTTCAGAGATAAATAAGATGTCCGTGTGAAGCTTTCCGCGTCCGGAGAGTCCCGCGGAATGGACGTTGGTGCGACCAGAATTGATCGAAGCCGCCCGCCGACGTGGGCGGCTATTGTTCTTACGATCGTGTGCGGCGCCATTCTCGCTTTCAGCGGCTGGGGCGAATGGACATCGCGCAATGCGGAGATTCAGAATGTCGAAATCGATCTCGGCAATCTCGCGCATTCCCTGACGCAACACGTCGAGGATACATTCGAACTTGCCGATTCCCTCATTCGCGGCGTGGTGACCGCGCTCGAAACGGACGATGGCAAGCCCGAAGCCTTCGCGCGTCTGCGGACGATTCTGAAAGCGAGAAAGGCGAGCCTCGGCCGCATCAGGGGCATATTCGCCTACGACGAGAGAGGCGACTGGCTCGCGACGACGGAGGACGTCGTTCTCTCCAACTACAACAACGCCGATCGCGACTACTTCTCCCATCACAGGAATTCGGCCGACCGTTCGTTGCTGATCGGGCGTCCCGTGCAGAGCAAGGCCGGTGGCCAATGGGTGATCACTCTGTCGCGGCGCTGGAATCATGCCGACGGCCGTTTCGGCGGCGTGGTCGTGGCCACCATCGACGTCGCCTATTTCGCCCAGTTCTACCGGCAGTTCGACGTCGGCCCGGGCGGCACGATCAGCCTCATGAGCCGCGACGGGGCCGTGCTCGCCGACAATGCCGAGCCGGGTCCGCGGGCGGTGGGACGCCCGATCCTCGACGCGATACCCTATCATCCGACGTCGGGCGCGATGCATTTTCGCCGTGACGGCGAGGCGTACGACCGGATCGGATTCTATCAGCATGCCCCGCGCTATCCGTTTCTCGTGCTGGCAACGCGGACGGAGACGGACATTCTGGCGGCGTGGAAGCGCGATGCGTTCGTCCGCATCACGGTGCTGGTCGGTCTCGTCGCACTCGTGATCGCGATCGGCATCTTCCTGGTGAAGCAGTTGCTGCAGCGGCAGCAACTGGCCTTGGCGCTGGCGGCCAAGGAAGAAAACTTCCGGCTGCTGGCCGAAGGCTCCAGCGATATCGTGACGCGCGTCGAGCTCGACGAGTGCATCGGCTACGTCTCGCCGTCGACGATGCGCGTGCTGGGCTGGCATCCGTCGCAGCTGCTCGGCAAGCGCGCGCTCTCCGGCGTGCATCCGCTCGATCGTCCGCAGCTTCAGGAAATCCTCGATCAGCTCAGGAAGGGCATCGTGGACGAGGCGCGCGCGACCTATCGCATGCGCCGCCGCGACAAATCCGAAATCTGGGTCGAGGCCACCATCCGCTCCACCCGCAGGCCGGATGGCGAACTCGACGGCTTCGTCGCGGTGACGCGTGACGTCACGCAGCAGAAGACGCTGCAGGGCCGGCTGGAGACGCTGGCGATCGAGGACGGGCTCACCGGGCTTGCCAACCGCCGCCGTTTCGACGAGCGGCTGTTGGAGGAGTGGGGCAGGGCCTATCGCGAGCGGACCTCGCTGGCGCTGCTGATGATCGACATCGATCACTTCAAGTCGTTCAACGACAGCTATGGCCATCCGGCGGGCGACGAGTGCCTGCACACCGTCGCCGGCATCCTGGCCGACGAGGCGCAGCGCAGCTCCGACCTTGCCGCCCGCTACGGCGGCGAGGAGTTCGCCATCCTGCTGCCCAACACCGACTCTGCAGGATGCACGCGGCTCGGCGAGCGGATCATGCGCGCGCTTCGCAAGGCCGGCATCGCCCACGAGCACAACCCGCCGGGCATCGTCACGGCGAGCATCGGCGGCGCCGTCTGCCGTCCCGGCTTCGAGCGCTCCGCCGGTCCGGCCTCGCTGATCGAGGCGGCCGACCGTGCGCTCTATGCCGCCAAGGACGGCGGCCGCGACCGCATGGTGATGGCGGGCGAAGTGATCGACCTGCCGGCCGGCAAGGCACCGGCGACCGTTCCGGCCTGAGATCGCCGCGCGCTCAGTAGTGCGGCGGCGGCTCATGGCGCGGCCCCTCGGTGTTGCCTTGCACGTCCGCGAGCCGCTCGATGAGCAGGGCGATCTGCCGCTTGAGCGCATCGATCTCGCGCCACTGCGCCGTGATGGTCTGGTTCAGCGTCTCGATCGTGTCGTCCTGGAACGTCAGGCGCATCTCCAGCGCGTCGATGCGGTCGCTCAGGTCCTGGTTCGACTGGTCAGAGCTGCTCATCGTTGCCGTCCTCCGCGCTGTCCCGGCGCGCCGCGCCGGCGTGCTCCCGCAATCCGTGACCAAGCGCCACACGGTCGTCGAACACGAAACAGCCGCCGCGCCAGCGGCTCTCGGCTGCCGGAATCTCCTCGAGATATTTCAGGATGCCGCCCTTGAGGTGATAGACCTCGGAGAAGCCGCGGGTGAGCAGCAGCGCGCTTGCCTTTTCGCAGCGGATGCCGCCGGTGCAGAACATCGCGATCCGCTTGTTCCTGGCCGGGTCGAGCGCCCGTGCGGCAAAATCCTTGAACTGCCCGAAGCTCCGCAGGCCGGGATCGACGGCGCCTTCGAACGTGCCCATCGCGACCTCGAACGCATTGCGGGTATCGAGCAGGAGCGTATCCGGCGAGGCGATCAGCGCGTTCCAATCGGCGGGACTGACATAGGTTCCGACCTGCCGGGTCGGGTCGGCGGCGGCATCGCCGAGCGTCACGATCTCCCGTTTCAGCCTGACCTTGAGGCGCTGGAACGGCATGGCGGCCGCCTGCGAAAATTTCAGCTCCAGATTGTCCAGCCGGCCCGAGAACAGCGGTCCCCGGCGAAACGCCTCCACCAGCGCGGCGATCGCCTGCGCGGTGCCGGCGACGGTGCCGTTGATGCCCTCCTCGGCGAGGAGAATGCTCCCTTTGATACCGCGCTCCGCGCAGAAGCTCTTGAGCGGCGCGCGCAGGTCGCGGAAGTCGGGCAGTGCAACGAACTGATAGAAGGCGGCGACGGTCAGGGGCATGCGGCCGTTTAGCAGCAGACCTGACCATAGAAAAGCTGGTATCCCCGGGCATTGCCGAGCCGGGAAGGAATGTGCCATGTAGCCGGCCAGCGAGGGCATTCCGGCCTCCACGAGATCACGCAGCGAGCAACGATGAGAAGCTTCCATTTCCCCGGCAGGTCCACCGTCCACGCCCAGAACGGAATGATCGCCACCTCGCATCCGCAGGCCGCGCTGGCCGGCATCGAGGTGCTGCGCGCCGGCGGCACCGCGGCGGACGCGGCGGTGGCCGCCTGTGCCCTGCTCGGGGTGATCGAGCCGCAATCGACCGGCATCGGCGGCGACTGTTTCGCGCTGGTACAGCCCAAGGGTGAGGGCCGGATCACGGCCTACAACGGCTCCGGCCGGGCCCCGGCCGCCGCCAATGTCGATTGGTATCTCGAGCGCAAGATCCATTCGGTGCCGCTGACCTCCGCGCACGCCGTCTCGGTGCCCGGCGCCATCGACGCCTGGGACCGTATCCTGCGCGACCACGGCCGGCTCGGCCTCGACCGCCTGCTGCAGCCCGCGATCCGCGCCGCCGAGGACGGCTACGTGGTGGCGCCGCGTGTTGCGTTCGACTGGAACAACCAGTTCGAGAAGCTCAAGAACGGCACCAACACGGCGCGCTACTTCCTGCCGCGCGGCAAGGCGGCCGTCGCCGGCGACGTGATCCGCCAGCCGGAACTGGCGCAGACCTTGCGGGTCATCGCCAAGGAGGGCCCGAAGGGCTTCTACACCGGCGCCGTCGCCGAGGACATGGTGCAGACCCTGCGCGGCATCGGCGGCCTGCACACGCTGGAGGATTTCGCCAACCACCAGACCGACGTCACGGCGCCGATCGGCACCACCTACAAGGACCACGACGTCTGGCAGTGCCCGCCGAACGGCCCGGGCATCACCATGCTGGTGATGCTCAACATCCTGTCGCGCTTCGACCTGACCCGGATCGCGCCGCTCAGCATCGAACGCTTCCATCTCGAGGCCGAGGCGGCGCGTATCGCCTACATGATGCGCGAGCAGCACATCGGCGATCCCGCGCACATGACGACCGAAGTCGCGACCATCCTCGCCAAGGAGTTCGCCGACGAGTACATCTCGCAGATCAGCCTCGACAAGCTGCTCGATCTGCCCAACGTCGCGCCGCCGATGAATCCGGAGACCGTGTACATCACGGTGGTCGACCGCGACCGCAACGTCTGCTCCTTCATCAACTCGATCGCGCATTCGTTCGGCTCGGCGATCGTCTCCAACGAGACCGGCGTGCTGCTGCAGAACCGCGCCGGCGGCTTCCGCATCCAGCCCGGACATCCGAACTGCATCGCCCCTAGCAAGCGTCCGCTGCACACCATCATCCCGGCACTCGCCACCAAGGCCGGCCGCGCCCAGATGTCGTTCGGCGTGATGGGCGGCCAGTACCAGCCGGTCGGCCAGACCCGCGTGCTGACAAACATCCTGGACTATGGCTGCGACGTGCAGGAAGCGATCGATATGGCCAGGGGTCTGCACTACGAGGGCGTCTATCAACTCGAGGACGGCGTGCCGGCCGAGGTGGTCGAAGGGCTGCAGAAGATCGGCCACAAGACCACCAAGCTGGTGTCCCCGCTCGGCGGCGGCCAGGCGATCTGGATCGACTGGGACAAGGGCACGCTCACCGGCGGCTCCGACCCGCGCAAGGACGGCTGCGCGCTGGGCTACTGAGGCGGGAGTAGCGCGCCGACCTGTAGGGTGGGCAAAGGCGCGCCACGATCTATCAGTTTTGACTTGCTCTCTCCCGCGCCGTGCCCACCATCCGTACGGCTTGCTCGCCGACAGACGGTGGGCACGCAGCCGCCCCGCGGGCGTCCGCTTTGCCCACCCTACGGCAGCTCCACACTCCGCTGTCGTGTTGTGGGCGTCACTTGTTTTTGGCGTGACTTGCATCGACACACTCTGGCGTCGTCCCCGCGAACGCGGGGACCCATACCCCCAGGGAGCGGTTTGAGGCGGGCTGGTCATTGGCTCTTGTGCCCTTCACGACTGCTGCGGCGTATGGGTCCCGGATCGGCGCATCGCCGCGCTGGCGCGCGTCGATGCTTGTCCGGGACGACGGCGGTGGTTTTGGCGGCGATACGGGTCGAGCAGCGATGAGCATGGCATCACGTTCTCGCAGCGCATCGCGCCCGAGGCCTGCCATCAGTCCGTCCCTCGCAATCATGCAGAGGGCGCAGGGAATGCCGGGTGACAGCCTCACCCATGGCCCGCCTGCGTGAAAGAATGCAGGCGGCAGGTACCACAGGCAAAGCCGAAACACTCCGGCATTCCCTGCGCGATGGTCTTCACGCTTATACGCAGTCTCCCTGGTGCGCCGGCTTGTTGGCCACCATCCCCAGCGCGATCATGGCGCCAGGTTGACACCAGCGACGGGGTGTCAGGACGCTGCGACTTCACGTCCGCAAGCGATCGTTCGTCCGCGCCCTCGTCAAGAAGACGCTGCGACCTCTCGCGGCCATCGCATCCCCGCCTCGCGTGTCGTGACGATCGCGCGCAACGCCCCTTCTGCGGTGAGGCGGGATGACCGTAGACAACCATGAATTCCGAAAAATAGCAAGTGAATTATTTTTTTCGGAAGTGTGAGGGCCGGCGCGGCCGATGACCTTCGCCACCGCGTCGGCGTTCGTCGAGGTGCGGATCAACTGCTTCACGCGCGAAATTCGTGCGCCGCGCCTCGTCGGCAGCCCTCGCTGCCGGGCGCATCATGAACCCGCGCACGGCGCGCAGACAGCTGATGGGCGGCCTGATCTGAGGCATGTCGTCGGCGCTGCTCGAGGCCACCGAAATCGATCCGCGCAATGCGCGCTACACCAACCAACGACCACCTCGCCGACGATCTGATGCCGGTCAATGCCGATGGGCCACAGGTCGAGATCATCCTGCTGTCCGAACAGGACGATCAGATCAATTTCGCTGGTATCAAGGGCCTCGGCGAGCTCGGCAATGTCGGCACCAATGCGGCGATCTGCAACGCCATCTTCCACGCCACGGGGCAGCGCATCCGCCGGCTCCCGGTGCGTCTCGAAGATCTGGCGATCTGACCGGCTGGAAACCGGCGCGGCGTTGGGCTAAAGAGGCCGCCTCTCGAACCAGCGAAGGCAGCCAAGGATGCAGCGTCTCAGCACTGCGAAGATCATGATGACGGCGGCGGCGCTCGTGCTTGCGGGCACGGCCATCGCGTCGCTGTCTCGTCCGGCCTTGGCCCAGAGCAGCTCAGCCAAACCGACAGGAAAAACCATGACCACGGCATCCGGACTGCAGATCATCGACACCCAGGAAGGCACCGGCGCGTCGCCGGCGCGCGGTCAGACCTGCGTGATGCACTACACGGGCTGGCTCTATGAGAACGGCCAGAAGGGCAAGAAATTCGACTCGTCGGTCGATCGCAACGAGCCGTTCGAATTCCCGATCGGCATGAAGCGCGTCATCGCCGGCTGGGACGAGGGCGTCGCCACCATGAAGGTCGGCGGCAAGCGCACGCTGATCATTCCGCCGGAACTCGGCTACGGCGCGCGTGGCGCCGGCGGCGTCATCCCGCCGAACGCGACCTTGATGTTCGACGTCGAACTGCTGGGCGTGAAGTAGGCGGCATGTGAGCAGTCGCGACCACCGGCTTTGTCCTGGTAGACGACTGCGATGCGCATGATGCGCACTCTCCCGCAAGGAGGCTATATTGAACGGCATTGCTCGGCTGATGGCCGAAAATATGCTGCGCTTTTCAGAAGTGCTCACAATCGTGCTCAGAAAATTGCGTGCTCAGATAACTAACAGACACGACAAAACCGGCCCCGTGAGGGGCCGGTCCTGCCTAATGGTCGTCGCGTGATCGGCAGTGCCGTATCGACGGCGCGCGCTCAGAGATTCTTGTTGGCGGCGCCGGCGGCGGTGTTCACCGCGTCCTTGGTCGCCTGCTTGGCATCGCCGAGCGCCTTCTGGCCCTTGCCCTTGATTTCCTGCGCGACGCCTTCGCCCTCAAGGCGCTCGGAACCGGTGGCTTCGCCGATGCCCTGCTTCGCCTTGCCGATGATCTCGTTGGCGGTGCCCTTGATCTTGTCCGTGGTTGC
The DNA here is from genome assembly GCF_051168495.1 of Bradyrhizobium oligotrophicum. GTDB lineage: Bacteria > Pseudomonadota > Alphaproteobacteria > Rhizobiales > Xanthobacteraceae > Bradyrhizobium > Bradyrhizobium oligotrophicum_A. The sequence continues at coordinate 18,666 of NZ_JBNPVB010000014.1, forward strand.
ACCCATGACTTCATCCTCCGTTGTGAATTTTGACGCGTGGACAACGCGGTCGATGGGAAAAGGTTCGTTGGAACCCGCGTGGCATCGCCAGGGCATTTGCACTAAGGTCGCTGCCGGTTCCCTCCCGAGATAGCAATCCGAGAAGACGAAAATCATGTCAGGTTCTCACGATCACGCGCACGGCCACTCCCATGATGATGCCGGTCAGCGCTGGAAGCACGATGGCGTGCGGGTCATCCCCGGCAATCAGCTCGATTCCAACGTGCCGTCGACACCCGGCATGGACCGCAAGGCCGCGATCAATTTCGCGCGCGTCGGCGCCCAGAAGCTGTGGGCCGGCACGGTGACGATCAGGCCGGATGCCAAGACCGGCGCGCATCATCACGGCCATCTCGAAAGCGTGATCTATGTCGTGAAGGGCAAGGCGCGGATGCGGTGGGGCGAGCAGTTGCAGTTCACCGCCGAAGCCGGCCCCGGCGACTTCATCTTCGTGCCGCCCTACGTGCCGCACCAGGAGATCAACGCCAGCCCCGACGAGGTGCTGGAATGCGTGCTGGTGCGCAGCGACGGCGAGGCGGTCGCGATCAACATCGACATCGAGCCGGTCGAGAAGCCGGAGACCGTGCTGTGGATCGACCCGGTGCACCGCGATCCGGCGGAGACGAAGTCCTGACCTCGCTGCGACCGTCAGAAAATGGCGAGGCCATCGTGCGACGGCCTCGCCATGGCGGGAGCGGCTATACCGCCCCCTCGGCGCGTGCGGCAGGGGCGACCGTCGCGCGCGCTGTTCGTCAGCCACGGCTGCGGCCGTGTTCTCGTCTCAAGCCGCCTCGTCGCCACGCCGCCAGACCGGAAACGGATCGGACAGCCGGGCCCATGCGGCGACATCCATCGCAGGCTTGCCCGGCAGCAGACACGCGTCGAGCCGCGCGCGCAGGCCGGCCTCTTCCATGTTGCTGCCGATGAACACGATCTCCTGGCGGCGGTCGCCATAGATCTCGTCCCAGCGCTCGACCATGCGCGCGCGCCAGGCCGGGTCCTCCGGCCACAGCTTGTGCGGCACCGCCACCCACCAGAAGCCGAGCGCGCTGGTACGCACCAGGGCGCCGGCCTGGCTGATCTCGCCGAGCCATTGCGGCCGCGTCGCCAGCCAGAAATGGCCCTTGGCGCGGATCACGCCCGGCCATGGCTCGCGCAGGAACTGGTCGAAACGAGCCGGAATGAACGGACGCCTGGCGCGATAGACGAAGCTCGTCACGCCATAGGCCTCGGTCTCCGGCGCATGATCGGCGAAGCCGTAGAGCTCGTTGTACCACAGCGGGTGCTGCTGGGCGCGTTCGAAGTCGAAGCGGCCGGTGGCGAGCACGCGGTCCAGCGGCACGCGGCTGTGGCTGGTCTCGACGATTTCGGCATCGGGGTTGAGCGAGCGGATGATTTTTCGCGCGGCATCGCGCTGCTCGGCGCTGGCGTCGTCGATCTTGTTCAGCACCACCACGTCGGCGAACTCGATCTGCTCGACCAGCAGGTCGACCAGCGCGCGCTTGTCGCCGTCCAGCGCCTCGCCGCGCTGTGCCAGGAAGTCGGATGATGCGTAGTCATGGAGCAGGTTCACCGCGTCGACCACCGTCACCATCGTGTCGAGCCGGGCGACATCCGACAGGCTCATGCCGTGTTCGTCGCGAAAGTCGAAGGTCGCGGCCACCGGCAGCGGCTCGGAGATGCCGGTCGATTCGATCACGAGATAGTCGAAGCGGCTGCTCTCGGCCAGCGCGCGGACCTCCTTCAGGAGATCGTCGCGCAGCGTGCAGCAGATGCAGCCATTGGTCATCTCGACCAGTTGCTCATCCGTCCGCGACAGATTGGCACCGCCATCGCGAACGAGGTCCGCATCGATGTTCACCTCGCTCATGTCGTTGACGATCACCGCCACCTTCAGGCCCTGGCGGTTGTTCAGGATGTGGTTCAGCAAAGTGGTCTTCCCAGCCCCGAGGAAGCCGGACAAGACCGTGACGGGGAGTTTGCGCATCGAGATCGAACAGCCTCTTGAGGGGGAGGGGGCGGTGCCGGCGGGCGGACATGCGGTCTCTTATGTAATGTTATAACGTAACAATTCTGGAATTGGTTGGTGAAGTCAAGGTGGGAGTGGTGACGAAAGCGTGAGCCCTCGCGAATGCGGCGTCATGAAAGGGCGCGGTCGTTCGCCGACGCGTTGCAGCCACGGGCGTGCCAGTGGGGGCGTGGCGACTCGCCGGAGCGACGCGTTCGGTCGGGCTCCAAGCTGCGGATGCTGACCGATTCGCATGATAAATCTCAGCCGCCACCATGCGCGCGGCCGCCTCTCCCCGTGACGAACGGGGAGAGGGGGGCGCAGTGGGGCTGTGGCGGGCGCTGAGATCACCGATCTCGCGCTCGTCGTCGAGGCGAGCTGCGCGTTCCGGCGACGAAGACCAGAACGTCACGCGTGAAGCGTCAGGAGGAAAGGCTGCTATCTCGACAGATGCGCCGTTCCCGCCGGGCCGTTCGCCACCGACATCGACAGCGCGCCGGGCGCGATGGTCCAGTTGGTCTGGTTGAGGATCAGCGTGTTGAACACCATGGTCACGCTGTTGCTGGCCATGGTCGATACGGAATTGATGGTGACGTTGCGGCTCGGCAGATACATCAGGCCGGTGTAGGACGAACTGCTGGTGCCGTTGATCGGCAGGTTGGTGGTCGACAGGCCGTTCGGTTCGTACATCAGGATGTTGGCGTAGGTGCCGGAGGTCGGCGCCGACAGCGTCGCGTTGACGTTGCCGTTGAAGGTCAGCGTCGCGTTCTGATCGACGAGATAGAAGGTGACGCCGTTGCCGGTGACCGTCCAGCCGGAGTTGAAGGTCATCGTGCCCTTGATGACGTACAGGCCGGGATTGAGCGTCAGCGTGCCGGAGCCGTTGAAATTGGTCGAGCCGCAATAGACGCCGGGACCGAGCGTGACCGAGCCGGGATCGTAGACCTTGTTGTTGGTGGTGCACGCCCCGACCGTGACCGCCGGCAGCGTGCCCGCGAACGGATCGGAGATCGCCGCGCAACCGGTCTCGGCCGGCGGGGTGACGCCGCCGTTCTTGATGATGGTCGATCCCTTGATGCAGACGCGCTTGACGTTCAGCGTGGCGTTGAAGATGGCCGCCGGGTTCTGCGTCGACAGCACGTGCACCTCGCAGCTCGGGGCCTTGAGCTGCGCACCGGAATTGACCAGCAGCGACTGCGAGTTCAACGTGCTGACGAGCAGGATGCAGACCGGCGTCCTGCTCTGCGCGCCGGCCTTGGCGGTGGCCGAGACCGCCACCCCGAGCGATGAGGTGCCCATCACGTTCAGGAACGAGGTTCGCACGGTGGCCGTCGCGGTGCCGGTGAGCGAACCGTCAGTGTTGGACGTGAAGGTGGCTTTCACGTCCGTGCCGAAGCGCCCGGCGAAATCGCCCTTGAAAACCGAGCCCGCCGTCGCGCTCTGCTGCGCGCCGGGTTGGACCACCGCGGCCAGAACGGCGGCATCGACCGCCTTCTGCAGCTGGGTCTTGGTGTCGCTCGACTTGGCGAAGTCGATGGCGGCGCCGATCGAAACGATGATCGGGATGATGGAAATGGCGAAGATCATGCTGATCTGGCCGCCATCCGCCCGCCGGAAACGGCGGACCTGGGAGCGGAGGAGTCCGGGCGAAGTCGATGCGGTCATGTGCCACGCTTTCTGCTTCTGTGTCCGGAGCTTCGCGCCGACGCTCGCGAGCCCCGCTGCAGGAAGTGGCCGCGAGACATTACCGCCGTCTGAATCCGGTTCCACAAAGCAGGCCGCAAGCGCGGGCGCTGGAACCCAAGGTTATTAGTCTGTTCTGACGATCGCCGACGATCGCCTGGTCATGCGTCGCGTTGGTAGCAACCGATTCGAATGCGCACGAGAGTAGTAGAGGCGAAATTGCCTGCAGGTTGCAGTCGAAACGATTTCGCGTCACTGACAATGCGCGGAGCAGCGCCCAACTAACCGGATGTCGACGTCCAGATCCGGCCGGACAGCACGCGGCTGCAGAGCAGCGCATAGGCGACGAGCGACAGCGTGATCATCGCGGCCAGCGATGCCATGCCGCCGCCCAGCCACACCACCGCGACCGCGCCGCCGCCGGCTGCAATCAGGACGCGCAGGATCGAGGCCAGGAACGGCCACAGCACGTGACCGGCGCCCTGGCCGGCAAAGGCGAGCACGAAGCCGAAGCCGAGCGCGGCATAGGCCGGCGCCACGATGCGCAGATAGGTCGCCCCCTCGCGCAGCACGTCGGCATCGTGGCTGAACAGCGCGAGCCAGAGCGGCGGATGCAGCGCGACCACGGCTCCGATCACGCCGACCAGCGCCGCGCCGGTCAGCGCGCTGGTCACGGCGATGCGGCGGGCCCGGGCGCCCTGGCCGGCGCCGACATTGATGCCGACCATGGTCAGGGTGGCCGTGCAGAGCCCGAACAGGAGCGGGATCATGATGTAGTCGAGCCGTGAAGCGATGCCGTAGGCCGCGAGCTCCGAGGTGCCGAAGCGGGCGGCGAGCGCGGTCACCAGGATCACGGTGAGGTTGACCATGACGGCATTGAATGCCGTGGGCAGGCCGACCTTGAGAATGTCGGCGAACAGCCGCAGTTGCAGCGGCGCGACGCGGACATGCAGGCTGGAGCGGCCCGAGGCCATGTAGCGGACGAGCACCAGCATGGCGCCGCAGTAGTAGAGGCCGAAGGCGATGCCGGCACCGGCGATGCCGAGCGCCGGCATCGGCCCGAGACCGAAGATCAGGATCGGCGAGGCCGGGATCATCACCAGCGCGCCGATCAGCGTGACCAGCGCCGGCACCCGCACGTTGCCGGCGCCGCGCAGTGCCGCCGCCTGCAGGTTGACGATCCACACGGCAATGGCGCCGGCGAACAGATAGTTGGAATAGCGCACCGCCGCCTCCAGCGCGCCGGCGCGGCCGCCGAGCGCGTGATACAGCGCCGGGCCGAGCAGCAGGGTCGCCAGCGTGAACAGGCTGCCGGCGATCACCGCGAGCACGATGGCATGGAAGGCGACCGCGTCGGCATCGGCGGTCCGCCCCGCGCCAACGGCGCGGGCCACGGCCGAGGACACGCCGCTGCCGATGCCGCCGTTCGACATCATCGTCATCAGCATGAAGAGCGGGAACACCAGCGCGGCGCCGGCGAGCGCGTCGGTGCCGAGCAGGCCGACATAATAGGCCTCGGCGACGTTGACCGCGGTCTGCGCCACCAGCACCGACATCGTCGGCAGCGCCAGGCGGACCAGCGCGGGCAGGATCGGACCGTTGAGCAGCGCGGCGCGGGTGTCGCCTCCGGATCTGCCTGTGGACGGCCTCGCGCGCTGGCTGCCGGGGGGCGTTTCAGCCGCGCCCGGCGCAGCGCGACGGGAGATGGGATCGTCGAGCGCCATGGTGCGGAAGCTCCGGTGCTGCTCCATCGGCGCAAGTGCCATTGGATGACGATCATCATATAAAAGGAGGCGGCGCCAATGCAACAGCCGCGTGCGGGAAGGCAGTCCGGAACGGCGCCTGCAGCGGGAGCCTCAGGCGCGATTGCGGCCGAGCGCGAGGTCGGCGGTCGAGGGATCGCGAATGCGCTCGATCAACTGCGGAATGCGATCGCCGCCCCAGAACAGCTCGCCGTTGAACACCATGGTCGGCACGCCGAACACGCCGAGGCTCTCGGCCTCGTCGATGATGCGGTCGTGCTCGGCCCGTGCCGGGCCTTCGACATAGGCCTCGAAGTCGCCGGCCGAACCGCCGAACTCGGTGACGATGCCGCTGATCGCCGCGAGGTCGTCGAGCTCGATGTCGTGATTCCAGAAGCGGCGGAACACGGCGTCGTGATAGGGACGGAAGAAACCGCCCCGCTGCGCGAACAGCATGCCGGCGCTGGAATAGAAGGCGTCATAGATCCGCCGCGTCCCCTTGATGGTCAGCCCCTGCACGTTGCCGAAGCGCCGCGCATCCATGTAGAGGTAGCGCACCTTGCGCCAGAAATGCGGCGTGCGTTCCGCCCATGAATTCCGGGATCCTCAGCGTGTAGGGCAGCCATTCCAGCTCGACGCCCTCGTTCTCTTCCAGCGCGAACAGCGGCGCGCTGGCCACGAAGGCGTAAGGACTCTTATAGTCGATGTAGACGCGAACGCGGGGCTTGGGCACGGCATCGTCCTCCCTTCTTTTGCTCAGGGATGGTGCACCCGCGTCCCGCGCCGAATCAACTGGAGATTGTCGGTGTCGCGGCCTCGGCGCTAGTAATTGATCCGCAGCCCGACGCCGCCGTGGATGGTGTTGCCGACCGGCTGCGGCCCCAGAGTGCCGTTGACGAACAGGTCGGCGATCCACCCTTTGGAGAGGCGGAAGCCGAGCCGGCCGCCGAGTTCGAACCAGCCCTGGTTGCCCATGGCGGGCGTCACCGTGCCGTTGCCGGTGACGGTCGCGACGATACCGGACCTGGCGGCGAACGACTGCACATAGCCGCCATTGACGTTGGCCTCGACGCTCGTGCCGAACAGATGGGTCCACTGGCCGCCGATCTTCACCAGGCTGGTGCGGTCGGTTCCGGCGGCGATCGACGCGTCGAACGGGTTGAATGCCACGGTGGGATCGCGATAGCCGGCCACTCGTTGCCATAGTTGCCACACCTCGACCGAGGCTGCGACCTCGTCGCGCGCCGACACCCGGCCGATCCAGCCGGCGCGGCCGTAGACCGCGTAGTTCGACGCGGTGGTCGTGCCGTCGACCGTCACGTTGCCGAGGCTGGTCGAGTAGCTGCGTCCGTAGCGCACCTTCTCATACGGGGTCAGGATGGTGCCGATGTCGAAGAACGGCCGCGACGAGCCCCAGTCGGCGAAATCGTAGCGCAGCGCGAAGGCGCCGATCGGCGCCGACGTCACGTGATAGCCGTTCTCGTCATAGTGCGTATAGGCGAGGCCGGCGAGTAGCGCGAGATTGCTGGTGAGCTGTTTGCGGCCGTGGATGCCGGCCGAGAACGAGCCGGCCGAGCCGAACGCGCTGATGCAGTCGTTGCAATTGACCTGCTCGTTGACGCCGAGCAGGACCAGGCCCAGCACGCGGTTGGTGATCATCTGGTTGAAGCGCTGGTCGGCGAGGCCGTTGATCGCGTTCGCGCTGTTTCCGGCGCCGGTCGGGGTCGGCGAAGGCGTCGGCGAAACCGTGGGAGAGGGCGTGGGCGTCGCCGTTGGCGACGGGGTCGGCGACGGCGACGAGGTCGGTGATGGTGAAGAGGTCGGCGAAGACGTCGGGCATGGCGAGGCGTTGAAATTATCCACGCTGCAACTGCTCTGCGCTGCCGCCGGCGCGGCTTGTAAAGCGACCGCGAGCAGCCCGCCGGCGATGGCGGTCAGCAAAGCGAGTCGTTGACGGCGCGGTTCCATCATCACCGCCCGCACAGAATGCCGGTGAAGTCCTGCGGCGGCGCGTTGCTGGCGAGATCGGTGACGGTGCAAAGGCCGGTCGTCGACGTACAGGTCGCCGCGAAGCTCCAGGACGGATTGTTGGTCTTGCCGATCGTGCTCCTGCCCTGGCCGGTCGCGGTGATGATCGCGGTATCGCCCGGCTGGGTGAGCTCGATGCATTGGAAGGTGAGGGTACAGACGCGCGACGCGCCTTCCTGCAGTACGACCATCGTCTGGCCGCGCTGCGAGCGGATGTCGAGGATGGTGCCGCGCACGCCGATCGTCGCCAGCGGCGTGTTGATCTTGTAGGCCGCCTTGTCGGAATGGCCGGTGACGAAGCGGAAGGCGCCGGTGCCGAGACGGATCGCGATGTCGCGGTAGCTGGTCTCGTCGTTGAACACGGTGCGGTCGAGCGTCAGGCTGGCATTGGCACCGAGCGACAGATTGGTGCTGTCGATCATCACGAGCCGCGCGGCGCTGTCGCTGCCGGTGCGCACCGTCTCGTTGCGGACGACGCCATCGCCGACGCTGAGCGGGCTCGTCGCCGCGCCCGCTATGCGCAGCACGTCCTTCTGCACCAGCACCGCCTCGCCGATACGGCCGTCCGCACGAGCTCCCGCCGCCACGCCCAGCAGGGGCACGACGGACAGCGCAATGACGAATATTCGGCGACGCAAACTCATCTCAACACCGGCGCTCATCACCCGACCAATCTAGCGAAAGACCGACGTCGAGGTTGTTGTAAAATGGACACAAGTCTGCCTTGATACATGTCCGTTGATGAGTTGCGCCGATCGTGACATCAGTTCAATCGCATGCCCACAAAGGTATCTGATGCACGTTGCATCGATGACGACGACACCGGCGATGCGGCTCAGGATGATGCCGTCTCGCTGCGACGCGGTGCGCTGACGGCGTTCGCGATCTTCGTGATCGCCCATGTCGCGCTGATGATCGGGCTGGCGTCGCCGCCCCGCTTCGTCTTCGACGAGGTCCACTACGTGCCGGCGGCACGGCAGATGCTGGGACTGGCGCCGGCGGCGCCGCAGCTCAATCCAATGCATCCGCCGCTCGCCAAGGAGCTGATCGCGCTGTCGATCAGGACGTTCGGCGACAATGCCTTCGCCTGGCGCTATCCCGGTACCGTGCTCGGCGCCCTCGCCGTGACCGCGATCTATCTGTGCGGCCTCGCGCTGTTCGCCGCGCAATGGGCCGCGATCGCCGCGGCGCTGCTTGCCTTCTTCAACCAGATGCTGTTCGTGCAGGCGCGCATGGCGATGCTCGACATCGGCGCGCTCGGCTTCAGCCTGCTCGCGATCGCGGCGTTTCTCTTCGGCTTCCGGACACGGCGGCCGCAGTTCCTGTTCGCACTGGCCGGCGCGCTGTTCGGCCTTGCCGTCGCCTGCAAATGGAGCGGGTTGTTTCCGCTGCTGACCGCGCTTCTGATCGTGGCGCTGATCAAGCTCCTACAGCATTGGCAGACCTCGTTCGGCGACGGCGAGCCGACGGACTGGTATCAGCCGGAGCAGTGGCCGGGGCTGAGATGGACGCACATCCTGCTCTGCCTCGTCGTGATGCCGGCTCTCTCCTATCTCGCGACCTTCATTCCGCTGCACGGCCTGTCGGTCACGGCGATCTTCGAGGCGCAACGTCGCATCTTCGCCGACAGTATTACGACGGCAATTGCGGGTCATACCTATATGAGCGCGTGGCCGAGCTGGCCGTTGCTCGTGCGTCCGGTCTGGTTCCTGTTCGATAGGGCGAGCGATACCGACATCGCCGCGGTGGTGCTGCTCGGCAATCCGCTGGTGCTGTGGCCGGCGCTTCCGGCGCTCGCCGTCTGCGTCAGGGATTTCATCGCAACCCGCAGCGCAACCGCGTTCCTGATCCTGGCGTTCTATCTCGGCTGCTGGCTGCCCTGGGCGCTGCTACCGCGCGCGCTGAGCTTTCTCTATTACTATCTGCCGTCGGCGACGCTGGCGAGCCTCGCGCTGGTCCACGTGCTGATGCGCATGCCGCGCTGGGCGATGTGGAGCTACGTCGCGGTCGCGGTCGCCGGCTTCGTCGCGATGCTGCCCGTCAGCGCGGCCTTCATCGGCACGACGATGCGGACCTTCACGCGGCTGATGCTGTTCCAGAGCTGGATCTGACCGTCGCTATGGATGCAGTCTCGATGTTCCCTCGGGTTCCCCACCTCTGTTGCTTGACGCGCCGATCACGCACGGCCAGTTTCGCACAGCCTCGAGACGAGGCCGGGGGCACAGCGCGATGTTGGGATGGTTTCAGCGGCTGCTCGATTCGTCGACGTTCTCTCCACACGGGATCTGTCTGCTGTGGGAACCCGAACTGATCTGGCTTCATGTCGCGTCCGATGCCGTGATTGCTGCGGCCTACTTTTCGATCCCGGTGGCGCTGACATTGTTCGTCTCCAAGCGGAGAGATGTCGACTTCGGATTCCTCTTCTGGGCCTTCGCATTGTTCATCATGGCGTGCGGCGTGACCCACGTCCTGTCGATCGTCACGCTGTGGGTTCCGATCTACGGCATCGAAGGCATGGTCAAGGCAGCGACCGCGCTGGCGTCGATCCTCACCGCAGCGATTCTGTGGCCGCTGCTGCCGAAGCTCCTGGCCATCCCGTCTCCGGCGCAGTTGCGGGCCGCCGAGGCGGCGCTCATCGTCGAGAGCCGGCAGCGGCGGGAGGCGGAGGACATGCTGCGCCATGCCCAGAAGATGGAGGCGGTCGGTCAACTGACAGGAGGCGTGGCTCATGATTTCAACAACCTGCTCACCATCATCAGCGGCAATCTGGAGATCGCCGAGCGCGCTCTACGCATGCAGGGCGACGCCACGCGCGACCGTCTGGGACGGGCCATCGCCCACGCGGCGAGCGGCGCGCAGCGCGCCGCGACCCTGACGCAGCGGCTGCTGGCCTTCGCCCGTCGCCAGCCGCTCGATCCCAGGCTGACCAACGTCAACAAGCTTCTCGCGGGCATGTCCGACTTCTTCAGGCGCACCCTCGGCGAGACCATCCATGTCGAGATCGTCGAGAGCGCCGGGCTGTGGCAGGTCGAGGTCGATCCGAGCCAGATGGAGGCCGCAATCCTCAACCTCGTCGTCAACGCCAAGGACGCCATGCACGGCCAGGGCAAGCTGACGATCGAAACGTCGAACAGCTTCATCGACGAAAGCTATGCGCGCCAGCACGGCGATATCCAGGTCGGCCAATATGTCCAGATCGCGATCACCGACACGGGAGTGGGCATGCCGCGCGACGTGATGGAAAAGGCCTTCGATCCGTTCTTCACGACCAAGGAGCCGGGGCAGGGCACCGGCCTCGGTCTCAGCCAGGTCTATGGCTTCGTCAAGCAGTCAGGCGGTCATGTGAACATCTACAGCGAGGTCGGCGAGGGCACGACGGTGAAGATCTATCTGCCACGGGCCCGCAATGCGGCGGCCGACGTGCCGGAGAGCAAAGCCGCGATCGTCGGCAGCCGCGGGAGTGAGACCGTGCTCGTGGTGGAGGACGAACCCCAGGTGCGCAGCTATATCGCCGAGACGCTGGTGGAGCCGGCTATTCCGTGCATGAGGCGCCGGACGCACCCGCCGCGCTGGCCCTGCTCGCGCGCGTGTCCCTGGAGGTCGATCTCCTGCTGACCGACATCGTGATGCCCGGCATGAATGGGCGTCAGCTGGCGGAAGATCTGCGCAGCGCCAATCCCAAGCTGAAGGTGCTGTTCATGACAGGATATTCGCGCAACGCCATCGTCCATCAGGGACGGCTCGATCCCGGCGTTGCGCTGCTGCAGAAGCCGCTCAACCGGACGATGCTCAGCACCAAGATCCGCGAGGTGCTGGACACGCCGTGACGTTCACTTCGCCGCGGCGGTCTTGGTGTCCATGTTGACGACCTGGACCCGGCGGTTCAGCGGATCGGCGGGGTTGGCCGCGTCCTTCAGCTTGGACTTGCCATAACCCACGGTGACGAGGTCCGGGCCGGCGAGGGCGAACTTCTCGACCAGATAGCGCTTGATGGTATCGGCGCGGCGCTCGGACAGATCCTGGTTGAAACTGTCGCCGCCGATGCCGTCGGTGTGGCCGGCGACCACGAAGGTCGAGCCCTTCAGGGTCGGATCGGACAAGGCCTTGCCGAGTTCCTGCACCGCAGGCATCGAGGTCTTGCTGATCTCGGCGGAGTTGTAGTCGAACTGGATCTCGAGATCGATCTTGGGCTTGGTCGCGGCGAGCTCGGCGATCTGCGCGCGCTCGCCGAGCGACAGCGAGCGCGTCTTGCGGTTGCGCATGCTGTCGAGGAAGGCCGATTGCTTGGCCTGCGCCGCCGCATCGACCGGCGGCGCAGCCTGCGCTCCGACCGACAGGCCGCGCGTCGCCGATTTCGGCTTCAGCGCGTTCAGGATCTGGTCGGCGGACACGGCCTCCCCGGCGAGAGCGGCGCCTGCGCTCATCGCCAGCACGGCGGAAAATGCCGCCGCCCGAACTGTAAAACGTCCAAAATAACCGGTCATCGTCATCATCCTCGGGTGTCATGGCTCATGGCCATTGGATGCTTGGACGATAAAACCGGTTCAATGCGTTCGAATGTGATCGAGGTCACGCATTGCGGAACCCCACTTGAGCCGCGCAAGACGCCACATGGCGGAACGTTGTCGCAACGCCATCGGCGCCCGGCCGTCTGCGAACAACAAATCGGCCAGATGCGGTTCTACCGGATATCCATCGCCGGAAAAAAATCGCAAACGGGAGGAGCGACGCAGGCGACGGGCGAATTGAGTTCAAGAAACGCAAACAGAAAAGCAAGGCCGTGTTCAACTCACCGAGGCGCGACTACCAGTCCCACCGGACGGGCAGCCAGGATCCGCCGGGGTCCGCGAGTTCCATGTCGACCCTGATCGGGGCGGGAATCATCGCGGCCGCCATCCTGCTATCCACACTGATCACCGCCGTCGGCAATCGCTACGTCGGCCTGGAAAGTCCCTCCGATGATACGGCCTGGCTGGTCGACCGCCTGACCGGCCGCATCTACAAGTGCCGCGCGGCGGATCCGGGCCGTGCGAGCTGCAAGGCCGAGATCGCCACCGGCAGCAACCCGGACAAGCCGAAGCAGTAGGTCGGCTCGCGCGTCTCCGCGGCTGATTGCCGTTGCGGGAGCAGGGCCGAATCTCGCACGATCGCGCGGTCATGCCCGCCATTCCCGCTCCCATCCCGTTGTCGAAGATCGCCGCCCGCCGTCTCTGGCTGCGCGCCCAGCGTCTCGATGCCGAGGCGCCGTTCGGTGCAGGTCCCGAAGCGGTCGCCGCGGCGATCGCTCATCTCGGCTATGTGCAGATCGACACCATCAACGTGATCGAGCGCTGCCATCACCACATCCTGTTCAGCCGCATCCCGGCCTATCGGCGCGCCGATCTCAGGCAGGCGCAGAGCGGCGACAAGACCGTGTTCGAATATTGGACCCACGCGCTGTCCTATGTGCCGCTGCAGGACTTCCGCTATTTCGTGCCGGCGATGCGGCGCTATCGCCGCGAGGGGCATCGCTGGCTGCAGACCGTCAAGCCCGAGGACACGCGCAAGGTGATGCGGCTGATCCGCCAGGGCGGCGCGCTGACCATCCGCGACATCGACGACGACGAACTGCGCGAGAAGGACCACGCCTGGGCCAGCCGCAAGCCGTCGAAGCGGGCGCTGCAGCTCGGCTTCTACGAGGGCCTGCTGACGGTGGCCGGTCGTGACGGCATGCTCAAGACCTACGATCTCACCACCCGGCATTTCGGCTGGGAGCGGCTGCCGAAGGGGGCGACCGAGCGCGAGATCGCGGCCTATCTGGTCGACCGCGGCCTGCGCGCACAAGGCGTGGTCAGCCTCGATTCGCTGTGCCATCTCAGCGCGGCACGAAAGGCGGACGTCCGCCGCGTCATCGCGAGCCGGGTCAGGCGCGGCGAGCTGCTGCCGGTCGCGCTCGAAGGCGCCGGCAGGCAGGAGCATTGGGCCACGCCCGCGGCGCTGGCGGAGACGATCGAGATCGATCCCGCGCGCGTGCACATCCTGTCGCCGTTCGATCCGCTGATCATCCAGCGCAAGCGGACGCAGGCGATCTTCGACTACGACCATCGGTTCGAGGCCTATGTCCCGAAGGACAAGCGTCTGTTCGGCTACTTCGCGCTGCCGGTCCTGGTCGGCGACGAGATCGTCGCAGCGCTCGATCTCAAGACCGACCGCCAGAACGGCAGGCTCCTGATGCAGAAATGGAGCTGGGTCGGCACGGGCAAGGCGGCGCGTGGCGAGCACCGCAAGGCGCTGAAGCGGGTCATCGAGGACGAATTGCACCGGTTCCAGCGGTTTCAGCTCGGCGATTGACCTCCTCGTCGAAGAAGCGTTCAAGGCTCTTGATTAGGAAACGAATGTTTCCTAAAAGGGGGAATGACGAGGTCGCAAAAGCATTCTGTTGAGTACCGCGGGCCCGGTCGGCCGCGCGAGTTCGACATGGACACCGCCCTGAACAGGGCTCTGGTGGTCTTCAGCGAGCGCGGCTACCACGGCGCATCGCTGGCCGAATTGCGCGCCGCCATGAAGCTCGCCACCGGCAGCCTCTACAAGGCCTTCGCGGACAAGCGCGCGATCTTCCTGGCGACGCTCGACCACTATATCGCGCGCCGCGACCGACAGGTCCGCGAACGCCTCGACGCGCAGCATAGCGGCCGCGGCAAGCTCGAGGCCCTGCTGCAATTCTACGCCGATTCCGCCAGCGACGGTGAGGGCCGGCGCGGCTGTCTCGTCGTCACCAGCGCGACCGAACTCGCCACCTTGGACGCGGAGGCCGCCGCCAAGGTCCGCGGATCATTGCGCCGGGTCGAGACCGCGTTGCGCGACCTGATCAGGCTTGGTCAGGCCGATGGATCGATCCGGCCGGAGCTCGATCCGGACGCCGTCGCCGGCGCTCTGTTCTGCGTGATCCAGGGCTTGCGGGTGGTCGGCAAGACCGGGCGCGCGAAGAGCGAGATGATGCGCGTCGCAAACCAGGCCGCGGCCCTGTTTGCATGAAGCCGTGTCAAATTAGGAAACGTTTATTCTATAATTAGGAGAAGGAAATATGCCTGCGTTGATGAATGCCAAGAGTCCGTCGCGGCTGGTCGCGGCGGAGCCGTTCGGTTGCGACGATTCGTCGTTGCCGGGATTCACCCACCGCTTCGAGACCGTCGACGGCGTCAGGCTGCATTATGTCAGCGGCGGGCCGCCGGATGGCGAGGTCGTGGTGCTGCTCGCCGGCTTCCCCGAAAGCTGGTTTGCCTGGCGCAAGGTCATGCCGCTGCTCGCGTCGCGCTATCGGGTCATTGCGCCGGATCTCCCGGGGCAGGGGGACTCGGACCGGCCAGCCGATGGCTACGACACTCAGACCCTGGCCACCGCAGTGCATGGCCTGCTGCAGCAACTCGGCGTCACCCATTATCATCTGGTGGCTCACGATATCGGTGCGTGGGTCGCCTATCCCTTTGCTGCGCTGTTCGAAGCCGAGCTGCGCAGCCTGGCGCTGCTCGATGCGGGAATTCCCGGCGTCACGCTGCCCGAGGCGCTGCCGTTCGCGCCGGATCGCGCGTGGCGCACCTGGCACTTCGCGTTCCACGCCGTCGCGGATCTCCCGGAGATGCTGATCCAAGGCCGCGAGCGCGACTATCTCGCCTGGTTCCTGCGCCGGAAGTGCGCCAGTCCCGAAGCGTTCTCGGAACGCGATCTCGACGAATACGCCCGCGTGCTGACCAAGGCCGGCGGCTTGCGCGCGGGGCTCGCCTACTACCGTGCCGCCGAACTGTCGGCGCGCCAGAACCGCCAGCTGAAGGCCAAGGGCAAGCTGAAGCCGCCGGTGCTGGCCATCGGCGCCGACCAGGGATCGATCGTGGACATGGCCGCGCCGCTCAGGGAGGTCGCCGAGCACGTGGAGGGCATCACCATTTCCTCGTGCGGCCACTACATTCCGGAAGAGCAGCCTGCGGTCCTGGCCGAGGAACTGAACGCCTTCTTCAGCCGTGCCGGTGCCCGGCCGATCTAAGCCATCGGTGGAGATCGCGCCTCGCCGCTGGCGGCCCTATGTCGAACCGGGCCGCCTCACGATGCGCTCGATCCCGATCCCGATGAGGATGCCGACCGCATAGGCCGCGATGTTCCATGCAGAGAAGATCCGCCCGAGCAGCAGCGCGCCTGCCAGCGTCAGGCGGAAGCTATCGAGCCAGGGCGTGTGGATCAGCCGGGAGGCTTCGACGGTTACGGCGACGGCGAGCGCGAGCCCGCCGATCTGCCGCGGCGACCGCCGTGGCAGGAGTGCAACGAGCAGCAGATAGACCATCATCGCCCAGAGGATGGAGCCACCGTATTTGACGATCAAGGCGGGAAGGCCGAGACCGAGACCATAGAACCGCAGGGCGAGCCCCAGCGCGATCACGATCAGCGCCGTGGCAAGCGCGCTCGCAGCACGGAGGCGCTCGTCCGCGCGGCTCGGACTATCGGGGGATGAGGGCGGCGTCATGCGCGCGCCGCGCCCCGGCGATGCGTCGCGCGGCTGTGGGAGATCAGGTTTTCCGATTGACTTGCCACGACCGATGCTCAACACCGCCATCAACTACCAATTCCGCAAAGCTCCGGGGAGGAGATCAATGAGTCTGTCCGCCACCATGCCGGCCGCTTCCGGCCGCTCCGACATCGAGGCCGCGACCATTCGCGCCATCTCGTGGCGCCTGATCCCGTTCCTGGTGCTCGCCTATTTCTTCTCCTATCTCGACCGCGTCAATCTCAGCTTCGCCGCGCTGACCATGAACGCGGAGCTCAAGTTCTCGCCGCTGGTGTTCGCCTGGGGCGCCGGCATCTTCTTCATCGGCTATTTCATCTTCGAGGTGCCGAGCAACCTGGCGCTGGAGAGGTTCGGCGCCAGCCGCTGGATCGCGCGCATCATGGTGACCTGGGGCATCATCTCGGCGCTGATGGCGCTGGTCTCGGGCCCCTGGAGCTTCTACACGTTGCGCTTCCTGCTCGGCGTCGCCGAGGCGGGCTTCTTTCCCGGCATCATCCTCTATCTCACCTATTGGTACCCGGCGCAGTATCGCGCGCGCTTCCTCGCCGCCTTCGCGGTCGCCGTTCCGGTCTCGACCGTGATCGGCGCGCCGGTCTCGAGCCTGCTGCTCGGGCTCGACGGCACCATGGGTCTGAGGGGCTGGCAGTGGCTGTTCATCGTCGAGGGAATCCCGTCCGTCGTGCTCGGCCTCGTCACCTGGTTCTACCTGACCAACCGGCCGGAGCATGCGAGCTGGCTGTCGGCGGAGCAGAAGGCCTGGCTTGCCGCGCGGCTCGAGGCCGAGACCGCGGCCAAACAGGCCGCCGGCCACATGACGCTCGGCGAGGCGCTGTCCTCGCCGAAGGTGATCATGCTCAGCCTCATCTATTTCGGCTTCGTCGGGGCGCTCTACGGCATGCAGTTCTGGCTGCCGCAGATCGTCAAGGCGTTCGGGCTGAGCAATGTCCAGACCGGCTTCGTCACGGCGATTCCCTATGCCTTCGGCACCGCCGCCATGATCCTGTGGGCGCGGCATTCGGATGCGACGCGCGAGCGCGTGATGCATGTCGGCGCGCCGCTGATCCTGATCGCGGTGGCGCTGGCGGCGTCCAGCGTCATCGGCGATCCGACACTCACGATGGTCGCGCTCACGGTGGCGGCGATCGGCGTGTTCTGCGTGTTCGGCGTGTTCTGGACGTTGCCGACGGCGTGGCTGTCGGGCACGGCCGCAGCCGGCGCGATCGCGCTGATCAATTCGGTCGGCAATCTCGCCGGCTTCGGCGGGCCCTATCTGGTCGGCTGGATCAAGGACACGACGGGCTCTGCGACCCACGGCCTGCTCGCGCTATCGCTGTTGCCGCTGATCGCGGGGCTGCTGGTGTTCTTCGGCGGCCATGAGAGCAAGGTCGAATTCGCCGGTGGGGCGCCGGCGGAATAGCGACCACGCAATCGGCCGACGATTGCAGACCTAAAATCACCCATCGGCTGATCGTGCCAACCACCTCGGTATCTCGGGTTCGCCCGCGGGTGCCGTCGCCCCGGAATGACCAGGGCTGCCCGGAAGGCTGTCTGCCCGATCGACTAAGCACCTGCGGCAACATGTCAGGATGTTCACGAAGTCATTATTGCTGACGAATATTGACAATCGTCACTCGACAATCGACACTTCCTCGCAACTGCAGCGAGGGTGCCCCCATGTTGATCCGCCTGATTTTCGCGAGCTATTCCAAGCTGTTGACTGGTCTCGCGTTGGCCACGATGGCCGCCGCTCTGGCCGGGTGCAATGAAACCGTCGCCCAGAAGGCCGAGCCGGTCCGGCCGGTTCTGGTCGCGCCCGTGCATTACGAGGCCGAGACGCCCGAGCGCAGCTTCGTCGGCACCATCCGGCCGCGAATCGAGGCCGATATCGGCTTCCGCGTCGCCGGCAAGGTCGCCAAGCGCCTGGTCGAGGTCGGTCAGGCCGTCGAGATCGGCCAGCCGCTCGCCACGCTCGACGAGGTCGACCTGAAGCTCCAGGCCGAGCAGGCCGAAGCCGAATTCCGCGCCGCCACCGGCGTGCTGGCGCAGGCCTCCGCCGCTGAGACCCGCGCCAGGGAGCTGCGAACCAAGGGCTGGACCACCGATGCCCAGATGGACCAGGCCAGGGCGTCCGCTGACGAGGCGAGGGCGCGCCTCAACCGTGCCGAACGCTCGGTCGAGCTGACCCGCAACTCGCTATCCTACGCGACGCTCGTTGCGGACGCGCACGGCGTCGTGACCGCGAGCATGATCGAGCCCGGCATGGTCGTTGCCGCCGGCCAGGCCGCGATCCGTGTCGCGCGTTTCGCCGAGAAGGAGGCCGTGGTCGCAATCCCGGAGACACTGCTCGAACGCGCCAAGACCGGCAGCGCCTACGTCACCTTGTGGTCGGTGGCCAACAAGAAATATGCAGCGAAGCTGCGCGAGATCGCGCCCACCGCCGATTCCGCGACCCGCACCTATCTCGCCAAGTTCTCGCTGCCGGACGCCGGCGACGCCGTCTCGCTCGGCATGACTGCGACGTTGACCCTCGCCGATCCCGCCACCACGCGCGTCGCGCGGCTGCCGCTGTCGGCGCTGTTCAGCGACGGCCGCGATCCATCGCTCTATGTCGTTGGCGACAAGGGCGAGGTGACGCTGAAGCCGGTGAAGGTGAAGGCCTATGACAGCAAGGACGTGCTCGTCACGTCAGGCGTCGACGAAGGCGAGAAGGTCGTGGCGCTCGGCGTGCAGAAGATCGATCCCACCCAGAACGTGCGCGTCGTCTCGGCGCTGACGTTCTGATGGCGTGACGGCCTCATGGTTCGAGACGCGCGGCGCTGCCGCGCTCCTCACCATGAGGAGCTAAATCCTCATCCTGAGGAGGCGCGCAGCGCCGTCTCGAAGGATGAGGCCACCGAAGCGCGAAGCAATTAGGTCCTCATCGGAGAGTGCCATGAAGCGGTTCAACCTGTCGGCCTGGGCGGTCAATCATCCGCCGCTGGTGCTGTTTCTGATCGTCGCGCTCGGTGTCGCCGGCTTCTTCTCCTATCAGAAGCTCGGCCGCGCCGAAGATCCGTTCTTCACCGTCAAGGTCGTCAACGTCTCGGTGGTGTGGCCGGGCGCGACCGCCATGGAGATGCAGAGCCAGGTCGCCGATCCCATCGAGAAGAAACTGCAGGAGCTGCCCTACTTCGAGAAGGTGCAGACCTATTCGAAGCCGGCCTTCGCCGCGATGCAGGTGACCTTCCGCGACTCGACGCCGCCGGCCGAGGTGCCGCATCTGTTCTATCTGATCCGCAAGAAGCTCGACGACGTGCAGTCCGCGCTGCCGTCGGGCATCGTTGGACCGTTCGTCAATGACGAGTTCTCCGACGTCGATTCCATCCTGTTCATGATGACAGGCGACGGCGCCGACTACGCGCAGCTGAAGAAGGCCGCCGAAGGCCTGCGCCAGCGCCTGCTCAAGGTCCCCGGTGTCACCAAGGTCAATCTCTACGGCACCCAGGACGAGCGCATCTATGTCGAGTTCAGCCATGCCAAGCTCGCCACTCTCGGCATCACGCCGCAGGCGCTGTTCGATTCGCTTGCCAAGCAGAACAATGTGACCCCGGCCGGCACCGTCGAGACCTCGTCGCAGCGCGTGCCGCTGCGCGTCACCGGCGCGCTCGACGGCGCCAAGGCGGTCGCGGAAACGCCGGTCGAAAGCAACGGACGCGTGTTCCGGCTCGGCGACATCGCCACGGTCACCCACGGCTTCGTCGATCCGCCGACTTTCAAGGTGCGGCAGGAGAGCAAGCCCGCGCTCGGCATCGGCGTCGTCACGGCCAAGGAGGCCAACATCCTGGATCTCGGCAAGGAGGTCCACGCGGCTGCCGACGATTTCATGAAGGCCGTGCCGCAGGGCATCGAGATCGAGCAGATCGCCGACCAGCCCAAGGTGGTCGAGCATGCCGTCAGCGAGTTCGTGCACTCGTTCGTCGAGGCGCTGGTGATCGTGCTGTTCGTGTCGTTCCTGGCGCTCGGCTGGCGCACCGGCATCGTCGTGGCGCTGTCGGTGCCGCTGGTGCTCGGGCTCGTCTTCATCGTCATGAACATCATGGGGCTCAACCTGCACCGCATTTCGCTTGGTGCCCTCATCATTGCGCTCGGGCTCCTGGTCGACGATGCCATCATCGCGGTCGAGATGATGGTGGTGAAGATGGAGCAGGGCTGGGACCGGATGCGCGCGGCATCCTTTGCCTGGGACTCCACCGCATTCCCGATGCTGACCGGAACCCTGGTCACGGCCGCCGGCTTCCTGCCGATCGGCTTCGCCAATTCGGCGGTCGGCGAATATGCCGGCAGCATCTTCTGGATCGTCGCCATCGCGCTGGTGGCGTCATGGTTCGTCGCCGTGATCTTCACGCCCTATATCGGCGTCAAGCTGCTGCCCGACATGAAGGCCCATCACGGCCATGACGAGCACGCGGTCTACAACACGCGCATGTATCGCGGCCTGCGCGCCATCGTGCGCTGGTGCGTCACGCATCGCATCACCACCGTCGCCGCGACGGTTGGCGCCTTCGCGGCATCGATCGTGGCCTTCGGCCACGTCCAGCAGCAGTTCTTTCCGCTGTCGGAGCGGCCGGAGCTGTTCCTGCAGCTGCGGCTGCCGGAGGGCACCGCGTTCGGAATCACCGAGAAGGCGGCGCGCGAGGCCGAGGCGCTGTTGAAGGACGACAAGGACATCGAGACCTACACCGCCTATGTCGGGCAGGGCTCGCCGCGCTTCTGGCTCGGCCTCAACCCGCAACTGCCGAACGAGGCCTTCGCCGAGATCGTGATCGTCGCCAAGGACGTCGCCGCGCGCGAGCGCATCAAGGCCAAGATCGAGACCGCGGCCGCGAATGGCGCGCTGAACGAAGCGCGCGTCCGCGTCGATCGTTTCAATTTCGGTCCGCCGGTCGGCTTCCCCGTCCAGTTCCGCGTCATCGGTCCCGATGCGGCCAAGGTGCGCGCCATCGCCTATCAGGTGCGCGACGTCATGCGCCATAACCCGAACGTCAGGGATCCGCAGCTCGACTGGAACGAGCAGTCGCCCTACCTCAAGCTGGTCGTCGACCAGGATCGCGCCCGCGCGCTCGGCCTCACTCCGCAGGACGTCTCCCAGTCGCTGGCGATGCTGATCTCCGGCGTGCAGGTCACGACCATTCGCGACGGCATCGAGAAGGTCGGCGTCGTCGCCCGTGCGGCGCCGTCCGAACGGCTGGATCTCGCCCATGTCGGCGACCTCACCATCACCTCGAAGAACGGCGTGGCGGTGCCGCTGCAGCAGATCGCCAAGATCGAGTATTCCCACGAGGAGCCGATCCTGTGGCGTCGCAACCGCGACATGGCGATCACGGTGCGTGCCGACGTGGCGGATGGCGTCCAGGCGCCCGATGTCACCAGCCAGATCTCGCCGAAGCTGCAGGACATCCGCAACCGCCTCGAGCCTGCCTACCGGATCGAGGCCGGCGGCGCGTTCGAGGAATCGGCCAAGGGCAATGCCTCGATCTTCGTGCTGTTTCCGCTGATGGTCATCGTGATGCTGACGCTCTTGATGATCCAGCTGCAGAGCTTCTCGCGGCTGTTCCTGGTGTTTCTGACCGCGCCGCTCGGCATCATCGGTGCCTCGCTCGGGCTCAACGTCGCCAACGCCCCGTTCGGCTTCGTGGCGCTGCTCGGCTTGATCGCGCTGGCCGGCATGATCATGCGCAACGCGGTGATCCTGGTCGACCAGATCGAGGCCGACGTGACCTCCGGCCTGACCCGCCGCGAGGCGATCATCGAGGCCACCGTGCGCCGCGCCCGGCCGGTGGTGCTGACGGCGCTGGCGGCGATCCTGGCCATGATCCCGCTGTCGCGCTCCGCCTTCTGGGGACCGATGGCGATCACCATCATGGGCGGTTTGTTCGTTGCAACCTTCCTCACGCTGCTGTACTTGCCGGGATTGTACGCCCTATGGTTCCGCAAGAGTCTGGATGAGCGCGGGGCAGCTGCGCGGGATCATTCTGCAGCGCAGCACGTTGATCGGCCGGCACCGGCGCTTCCTCTCGCCGAGGCTGCCGAATGAAACTTCGAAGGATAGACGATCGCAGCCAAGATGACGCTGGTTTCTGAACACATCGAACCCGACACCCGCGAACGCATCCTCGTCGTTGCCGAACGCCTGTTCCGGCAGATCGGCTACCAGAAGACGACCGTCGCCGACATCGCCAAGGAGCTCCGCATGAGCCCGGCGAACGTCTACCGGTTCTTCGACTCCAAGAAGGCGATCCACGAAGGCGTCGCGCGGACGCTGATGGGACAGGTGGAGGCGGCGGCGATGGCGATCGCCGAGCGCGGCGGGCCGGCCGCGCCGCGGCTGCGCGAACTGCTCGGCACCATCTTCCGCATGAACACCGAGCGCTATGTCGGCGACAACAAGCTGCACGAGATGGTCGCAGTGGCGATGGAGCAGAGTTGGGAGGTGTGCGAGGCCCACATGCTGCTGGTCACCGAGATCATCGGCCGCGTGATCGGGCAGGGGGCCGCGTCCGGCGAGTTCGCGGTCAACGACCTGCCGCTGGCGGCAAAATGCGCCTGCACCGCGATGATGCGCTTCTTCCATCCGCAGATGATCGCGCAATGCGCGACCAAGCCCGGCCCCACGGTCGACGAGATGATCGATTTCGTGCTGGTGGGGCTTGGTTCGAACCGCGCTGCACGATAAGTTCTTCCGCATTGCGAGCAATGACGGAAAGGACCACAGCGTGACCGAGCGCGACCTGCACTTCTATGAGCCGAAGAACGGCCATGGCCTCCGTCACGATCCCTTCAATGCCATCGTCGCGCCGCGTCCGATCGGCTGGATCTCCTCGCGCGATCCGGATGGTCACGTCAACCTCGCGCCCTACAGCTTCTTCAACGCCTTCAACTATACCCCGCCGATCATCGGCTTCTCCTCGACGCAGCGGAAGGACTCGGTCGCCAACATCGAGGACACCGGCGAATTCGTCTGGAACCTGGTGACGCGCGATCTCGCCACCCAGATGAATGCGACCGCCGCGCATGTCGCGCGCGACGTCGACGAGTTCGAACTCGCTGGCGTCACGCCGGTGCCGTGCAGGTTCGTCAACGTGCCGCGCGTCGGCGAGAGCCCCGTCGCGTTCGAGTGCAAGGTCACGCAGATCATCCAGCTGCAGGGCGCCGACGGCAGGAAGGCCCAGGCCTGGCTGACGCTCGGCGAAGTCGTCGCCGTCCACATCGACAAGGCGCTGATCAAGGACGGCGTCTATCAGACCGCGCTGGCGCATCCGATCGTGCGTGCCGGCCGCCGCGGTGATTATTTCGAGATCAAGGCGGAAGACATGTTCGAGATGATCCGGCCGGACTGAGGCCCGACCATCTTCAACTCAGAGCCGGCTTCATGGGAGACCTCCTGACGTGACTGAACCGACCGCCCACGCCGCGCCGACCGAACCGCGCGGCGATCTCTGCATCCGCACCCTGGCGATGCCGGCCGACACCAATGCCAATGGTGACATCTTCGGCGGCTGGCTGCTCAGCCAGATGGACGTCGGCGGCGGCGTGTTCGCCGCCAAGGTCGCGAAGTCGCGCACGGTCACGGTCGCGATCGAGGCGATGAACTTCCGCAAGGCGGTGTATGTCGGCGACCTCGTCTCGGTCTATGCGCATCTCGTGCGCGTCGGCCGCACCTCGATGACCGTGCGTCTCGAGGCCTGGGTGCTGCGCCGGAAGGAGGAGCAGCCGATCCTCGTCACCGACGGCAACTTCACCTACGTCTCGATCGACGACGACGGCCGGCCACAGCCGATCAAGCGCGACGGTGTGATCACGACGTGATCGCACGGGCGGCTCGACTGCAGCCGTCAATAACCTCCGTTAATTCCCATCACATATGACGTGACGTTGATCGGGGAACTGTGGACTGACGGTGCGTGTTCATTGAGACCGCGCGCTGCAAAGGCTATTGCCGTGTGCGTTCGCAGCGTGCGGACGGCCTCAGTCACTAAACTTGGCCCGACACGTTTACGATGATTGCAAGTTGGGATTGCGTTGGCAGGCACGGCCGCGTCTCTGCCGTAATACGAGTCTTCGTTATGAGTTCGCAAACGCGACAACAAGTTCGCTGCAAACAGCGACAAGCCGGAAAAAACGACAGGCCGGAAGAAACGGCCGACATGGTCAGGAAGCGGTCGGAGGAATGGTACGCGAACAGGGTGGAGTGGGTCGATGTCGGATGTCGACGGGAAGCTGACGTTGGAAGTCCTCAAGAAGCTGCAGCAGCGGCTTCTCCATGCCGAGCAGCGTATCGGGGTCTATGAGGTTCAACTGAGTGCGTTTCGCCAGCATCAGGTCGAAGTGCTGAGTGATCTCCGTACGATCTACCAGTTGCTCGGCCATCATAACGACCGTCTCGGCGGAGCCGACGCGTCGCTCTGCAAGGTCGCGCTGGTGCCGGAGGATCCGCACTGACTCGAGATTGCCCGAATTCGGAGTCGTCGCCGCGCTCGGCATGCGGCGTCCGAGCCTGCGGCACTGATTCGTTGGCGCTGCGATACCACTCAATCTGCAACACGTCTCCATCAGCAGGGCACCGATCCAACATCAGATCGACCGAATCGCCTGCCGACATCCGCGGGAAGATCGAGGCTGCGCGCGCCCGGGAACATTCCTCCGGGCACTCCGTTATCTGCCCCGGAATGAACGACGGGATTTCGCAATGTCCGATACCTACATCATCGAGGTCAGCTCCCATGCGGCGGGGATCGTGATTCGCGATCGCGGCGGCTTCCGCTTCTTCGCGGCGTCGCACCGTTTCAATGCGCTCGAGGGCCAGGTGTTTCGGAGTGCCCGCGAGGCCGAGCGCGCCGCGATCCGCCTCGTCTCCGGAGAGTTCAGCGCAGCAGCCTGAGCCCGCCAATGCGCGGGTCCGGCCTGAGGACGGGGCGCTGTTGAACATGCCCTGAGCCGATGCTTGCTGCGGTGCGTCGGTGTCTCGCGCATTGACCATCGATTGGATCGGCATCACCATGGCACAGCTCATGCTGAAAGCTTGCCATGGCCGTCCTCTCCCAACGCCAGACCGACATTCTCAACATCGCCCGCGCCTCGGGGCGCGTCATGGTGGACGATCTGTCGCGCCGGTTCGACGTGTCGGCGCAAACCATCCGCAAGGACCTCAATGACCTCTGCGAGCAGCGCGCGCTGACGCGCATCCATGGCGGCGCCATCATCGCCTCAGGGGTCGAGAATCTCGCCTACGAGGCGCGGCGCTTCGTCGCCGCCGACGAGAAGAAGGCGATCGGCGCGGCCGCGGCCGCGCGCATTTCCAACGGCTCCTCGCTGTTCATCAATATCGGCACCACCACCGAGGAGGTTGCGAGCGCGCTGACCTCGCATCAGGACCTGCTCGTCATCACCAACAACCTCAACGTCGCGATGCTGCTCTACCCGCATCCGCGCATCGAGGTGATCGTCGCGGGCGGCAGCGTGCGGCGCTCGGATGGCGGCGTGGTCGGCTCGACTGCGACGCAGTTGATCGGCCAGTTCAAGGTCGACCATGCGATCATCGGCGCCTCGGCGATCGACGAGGAGGGCGCGTTGCTCGACTTCGACTATCGCGAGGTGCAGGTGGCGCAGGCGATCATCGCCAACGCGCGCAGCGTGATGCTGGTCGCGGATTCCACCAAGCTCCACCGCAGCGCTCCGGTGCGCATCGCCCATCTCAGCCAGATCCAGACCTTCGTCACCGACCGGCCGCTGCCCGACGGGCTTGCCAGCCTCTGCCACAGCCGGGGCATCGAGGTGATTTCGGCCATGCCCGCTGACGAGACCGAGGACGCCGCCGAGGCAAACGAAACCGCCGGGTCCTCAGTGCTCCGCCGCGCCTGATCTTTCGCCGCCATTGCATGCCGTTTGATCCCGGATTGGGCAGGCTCTGCCCAATCCCGGTCCAACATGCGTTTTTCGATTTGCTTTCACTTTCGTTTGTGATTAACTCGAAATCGAAAGTGAAATCGCTGGTTTGAAGGCGATTGCTGGGGGATGCGTCTGTTGGAGCGAATCTACGACCTCGCCATTGTCGGAGGCGGCGTGAACGGTTGCGGCATCGCGCGCGATGCGGCCGGACGCGGAAATTCCGTTTTTCTCTGCGAAATGAACGATCTTGCGAGCGGGACGTCGTCCTGGTCGACCAAGCTCGTGCATGGCGGCCTGCGTTATCTCGAATATTACGAGTTCCGCCTGGTCCGCGAAGCGCTGATCGAGCGCGAGATCCTCTGGAAGATCGCGCCTCACATCATTCGCCCGCTGCGGTTCGTGCTGCCGCACCATTCCGGCCTGCGCCCGGCCTGGCTGCTCCGGCTCGGCCTGTTCCTGTATGACCATCTCGGCGGCCGCAAGCTGCTGCCGCCGACCCGCTCGGTCAATCTGCGCAGCGACGAAGTCGGCCGTCCCCTGATTGCCGGACGCTACGGCAAGGGCTTCGAATATTCCGACTGCTTCGTCGACGACGCCCGCCTCGTCGTGCTGAGCGCACGCGATGCCGCGGATCGCGGCGCCGTCATCCGCACCCGGACGCGTGCGACCGAAATCCGGCAGGATGGCGACCATTGGCTGGTCACCACCGAGAATACGCAGACAGGAGAGCGTGAGACCATCAAGGCGCGCGCGCTGGTCAATGCGGCCGGGCCATGGGTCGAGCAGGTGCTGGCGACAGGGGCGGGCGTCAATGCGAAAGCGAAGGTGCGTCTGGTGCAGGGCTCGCACATCGTGGTGCGCAAACTCTATGATCACGATCGCGCCTACATCTTCCAGAACGCCGACGGCCGCATCATTTTCGCGATCCCCTATCAGCAGGACTTCACGCTGATCGGCACCACCGACCGCGACTACCAGGGCGATCCGGCCAAGGTGAAGGCGAGCGACGAGGAGATCGCCTATCTGTGCGCGGCGCTCGGGGAATATCTCGCCAAGCCGGTGACGCCGGCCGATGTGGTGTGGAGCTATTCCGGGGTGCGCCCGCTCTATGACGACGGCGCTAGCGAGGCCAAGGCGGCAACGCGCGATTATGTGTTCGAGCTCGATACACCGGGCGGCCTGCCGCTGCTGTCGATCTATGGCGGCAAGATCACGACGTACCGGCGTCTGGCGGAAGAGGCGCTCGAGCGCCTCGGGCCGTATCTGAAGGGCACCAAGGCGGACGAAGGCTGGACCGGCAAGGCGCCGCTGCCCGGTGGCGACATGGAGGTCCGGGCCGTGGCGGCGCTGATCGCCGGCCTTCGCAAGACCTATCCGTTCCTGACCGACGCGCATGCGACGCGGATTGCCCATGCCTACGGCACGCGGGCAGCCACCATGCTCGCGGGTGCGACATCTTCTGCGGATCTCGGCCAGGACTTCGGCGGCACCTTGACGGAGCGCGAAGTCAGGTACCTGATGACGAACGAATGGGCGTTGACGGCCGAGGACATCGTGTGGCGGCGATCGAAGCTGGGGTTGCGGATGTCGGCGGCCGAGATTGCCGCGCTCGATGCGTGGATCGTCGCCGACCACGCCCGCGCCGCCGTGCCGCCGCGTGAAGCGGGGGGACGCGCATGAGCGTGACGCTCGATCACGTCTCCCGAATCGTCGACGGCGTCATCACCATTCGCGACGTCTCGCTGACCTTGCAGCGCGGCACGCTGAGCGTGCTGCTCGGCCCGACGCTGTCGGGCAAGACCTCCATCATGCGGCTGCTTGCCGGCCTCGACCGTCCGACCACGGGGCGGGTGCTGGTCGACGGCAAAGATGTCACGGGCGCCGACGTGCGCAAGCGCTCGGTCGCGATGGTCTATCAGCAGTTCATCAACTATCCCTCGCTTTCGGTGTATGAGAACATCGCCTCGCCCCTGCGGGTGCAGGGCAAGTCGCGCGAGGAGATCGAGAAGCGGGTGGCCGAGGCGGCCAGGCTGCTGCGGCTCGAGCCCTATCTGAAGCGCACGCCGTTGCAGCTTTCCGGCGGCCAGCAGCAGCGCACCGCGATTGCGCGCGCGCTGGTGAAGGGCGCCGATCTCGTGCTGCTCGATGAGCCCCTGGCCAATCTCGACTACAAGCTGCGCGAGGAGCTGCGCACGGAACTGCCGCGCATCTTCGAGGCGTCCGGCGCGGTGTTCGTCTATGCGACCACCGAGCCGTCGGAAGCGCTGCTGCTCGGCGGCCGTACCATCTGCATGTGGGAAGGCGAGGTGCTGCAGGCGGGCGATACCGCCTCGGTGTATCGCCGTCCCGACACGCTGCGTGTCGGCCAGGTGTTTTCGGACCCGCCCATGAATACGGTCGACATCGAGAAGCGCGGCGACAGCGTACACTACGCCGGTGGCGTCAGCGCGCCGGCGGTCGGTCTCTATGCGGATCTGCCCGATGGCACTTACCGCGCCGGCTTTCGGCCGCATCAGCTCGGGCTCGCCAAGGGCAACGGCAGCCATGGAAGCCACGCATTCCGAGCGACGGTCTCCGTCACCGAAATCACCGGATCGGAGAGCTTCGTGCACCTGACGCGCGACGGCATGAACTGGGTCGCCGTGCTGCACGGTGTGCACGACTACGAGCCGGGCGACGTGCTCGACGCCGTGCTCGATCCCGCCAACGTCTTCGTGTTCGACGCCGGCGACCGCCTGGTCGCGGCGCCGGGCAGTATGTGAGGGAGATGCCGCATGGCCCGCATTGACCTCGTCGATCTCGCCCAGTCCTACCACGGCAACGCCGCCGACATCGAAAGCTTCGCGCTGAAGCCGGTGACGATGACCTGGCGCCAGGGTGGCGCCTACGCGCTGCTCGGCCCCTCCGGCTGCGGCAAGACCACGCTGCTCAACCTGATCTCCGGCATCCTGACGCCGTCCCGCGGAAAAATCCTGTTCGACGGCAAGGATATCACGCAGGCCTCGACGCGGGAGCGCAACATCGCCCAGGTGTTCCAATTCCCGGTGATCTACGACACCATGACGGTCGGGGAGAATCTCGCCTTTCCGCTCAAGAACCGCGGCGTGCCCCGGGCGGAGATCGACAAGCGCGTCGCCGAGATCGCCCGGCTCCTGGATCTCACGCCGGATCTCAATCGCAAGGCGACGCGGCTCACCGCCGATGCCAAGCAGAAGATCTCGCTCGGCCGCGGCCTGGTCCGCTCCGACGTCGCCGCCGTGCTGTTCGACGAGCCGCTGACGGTGATCGATCCCGAGCTGAAATGGCAGCTCCGCTCGAAGCTGAAGGCGCTGCATCGCGAGCTCGACCTGACGATGATCTATGTGACGCACGATCAGACGGAGGCGCTGACCTTTGCCGACACGGTGGTGGTCATGCATGATGGCCGCGTCGTTCAGAGCGGCACGCCGGCCGAACTGTTCGACAAGCCCGCGCACACCTTCGTCGGCTATTTCATCGGCTCGCCCGGCATGA
Source organism: Bradyrhizobium oligotrophicum (assembly GCF_051168495.1). Lineage (GTDB taxonomy): Bacteria > Pseudomonadota > Alphaproteobacteria > Rhizobiales > Xanthobacteraceae > Bradyrhizobium > Bradyrhizobium oligotrophicum_A. The sequence continues at coordinate 48,136 of NZ_JBNPVB010000014.1, forward strand.
ACATCCTCTCAGCCGAGGTCAGGGGGCGCGAGGCCCGGATCGACGGCCACACGCTGACGCTGGCGCGCAGCTACGATGCGCTGCCGGCCGCGGCCAAGATCGAGATCGGCGTGCGGCCCGAATTCGTCGACGTCGCAGCGCCGGGACCGGGACTGCTCGATGCCAATATCGAGCGCATCGATGATCTCGGCCGCATCCGTTTCGCGCGCGTCCGCGTCGGGGACGTCAAGTTTGCCGCACGCCTGCCGTCCGGCTTCTCGCCGCAGGGCTCGGCCATCGGACTGAAATTCGATCCGTCGCACGTCCACGTCTATGCCGACAGCCGTCTCGTCGAGGGAGCCTGACTGATGGACAAGACCATCAACAACAAGGCCTGGTTCCTGGTACTCCCCGTCTTCCTGCTGGTCGCGTTCTCCGCGATCCTGCCGCTGATGACGGTGGTGAACTATTCGATGCAGGACACCTTCGGCAACAACCAGTTCTTCTGGAACGGCGTCGGCTGGTTCAAGGAGCTGCTCGATCCCTCCACCGATCTCGGTGGCCGCTTCCTGGCCTCGCTCGGCCGCAATCTGATCTTCTCGCTCGCCATCCTCGCCATCGAGGTGCCGCTCGGCATCGTCGTGGCGCTGTCGATGCCGCGGGCCGGGTGGACCGTGGCGTTCTGCCTCGTCGTGCTGGCGCTGCCGCTGCTGATTCCATGGAACGTGGTCGGCACGATCTGGCAGATCTTCGGCCGCTCCGACATCGGCCTGCTCGGCTACACGCTCAACGCCGTCGGGTTCGACTACAACTACGTGTCGAACGAGGCCGATGCCTGGTTCACCGTCATCGTCATGGACGTCTGGCACTGGACCAGCCTGGTGGCGCTGCTGTGCTATGCCGGCCTGAAGTCGATCCCCGACGCCTATTACCAGGCGGCGCAGATCGACGGCGCGTCGCGCTGGGCGGTGTTCACCGCGATCCAGCTGCCGAAGATGCATCGCGTGCTCCTCATCGCCGTGCTGCTGCGCTTCATGGACAGCTTCATGATCTATACCGAGCCGTTCGTGGTGACCGGCGGCGGGCCGGGCAATTCGACGACCTTCATCTCGATCGAGCTCGTCAAGATCGCACTCGGCCAGTTCGACCTCGGCAAGGCGGCCGCCCTGTCGCTGGTCTACAATCTGATCATCCTGATCGTCTGCTGGGTGTTCTACACCATCATGACCAATGCCGGCGCCGAGCGCCGGCCGGTGGAAGGGGGCGCGTGATGAACACCATTCCGGGCCGCCGTATCATCATCTCGCTGTTCCTGGTCTTCCTGCTGTTGCCGATCTACTGGCTCGTCAACATGAGCTTCAAGACCAACAACGAGATCGTCACGACGATGACGCTGTGGCCGCATCAGCCGACGCTGGCCAATTACGTCAGGATCTTCACCGACGAGAGCTGGTATTCCGGCTACATCAACTCGCTGAAGTACGTCATCATCAACACCGTGATCTCGATCCTGGTGGCGCTGCCGGCGGCCTACGCGTTCTCGCGCTACCGCTTCCTCGGCGACAAGCACCTGTTCTTCTGGCTGCTGTCGAACCGCATGGCGCCGGCCGCGGTCTATGCGCTGCCGTTCTTCAATCTGTATTCGGCGATCGGCCTGTTCGATACGCCCTGGGCGGTGGCGCTGGCGCACTGCATCTTCAACATTCCGCTGGCGGTGTGGATCCTCGAGGGCTTCGTCTCGTCGGTGCCGCGCGAGATCGACGAGACCGCCTTTCTCGACGGTTATTCGTTCCCGCGCTTCTTCGTGAAGATCCTGGTGCCCCTGATCGCGAGCGGCATCGGCGTCGCCGCCTTCTTCTGCTTCATGTTCTCCTGGGTCGAGCTCCTGCTCGCGCGCACCCTGACCTCGGTCGATGCCAAGCCGATTTCGGCGGTGATGACCCGCACCGTCTCGGCGTCCGGCATGGATTGGGGCTTGCTTGCGGCTGCCGGCGTGCTCACGATCATTCCCGGCGCGCTCGTCATCTGGTTCGTCCGCAACTACATCGCGCGCGGCTTCGCGCTGGGACGGGTGTGATGATGGGGCAAGCTCTTCGCCACGGCCTCCGTTCCGCCTCCCCCGCTCGCGGGGGAGGCCGTATCGCATCGCTAGATGCGATACGGGCGGGGGCATCTCTCCTCTCGGGCAGTCGAACTCGCGGCGCCCCCACCCCAACCCTCCCCCGCAAGCGGGGGAGGGGGTCCATTATCGCCTGGAGCTGATAGCCATGGACAGCATCGCATGGATGGCCTGGACCGCGCCGACGGCGATCTTCTTCGCCGCGCTGGCCTGTACGCTCGGGATCATGACTCTGCTTGCCGCGCGCTATCCGGAAGCCGAGCGGGTCGGCGTGCTGCGCATCCCGACCACGCGCGGCGACCGGCTGTTCATTTCGCTGATCTCGGCCGCCGTCATCCACCTCGTCTGGATCGGGCTCGTCGGCACCGATACGATTGCGACCTTGCCGATCGGCGAGGAAGGTTTTGAGGTTTCGAGCCTGTGGCTCGCGACCGCAATTTCGCTGGCATCTGCCGTTGCGATCTTTCGCACCGTCTGACGCGAGCGAAGAAGGGCAGATCCGGGGCCAACCCGGACCTGGATACGTCTGTCGCTGCAAGGAGGAAACCATGCGACACTTGAAACGGAAGCATCACCCAGGCAAGGCCAGCTATCTCGCGATGACCAGCGCGGTGGCGCTGTTTGCCGCGACCATGACGTTGTCCATCCCGGCGCTCGCCGACGACGCCACGATCCAGAAGTGGATCGACAGCGAATTCCAGCCGTCGACCCTGTCGAAGGAGCAGCAGCTCAAGGAGCTGCAGTGGTTCGCGAAGGCGGCCGAGCCCTTCAAGGGCATGGAGATCAACGTCGTCTCCGAGACCATCACGACGCACGAGTACGAGGCCAAGACCCTGGCCAAGGCCTTCAGCGAGATCACCGGCATCAAGCTGAAGCACGACCTGATCCAGGAAGGCGACGTCGTCGAGAAGCTGCAGACCCAGATGCAGTCCGGCAAAAACGTCTATGACGGCTGGATCAACGACTCCGACCTGATCGGCACCCACTTCCGTTACGGCCAGACCGTCGCGCTCTCGGACTACATGAAGGGCGAGGGCAAGGACGTCACCAATCCCGGTCTCGACGTCGACGACTTCATCGGCAAGTCGTTCACGACCGCGCCGGACGGCAAGCTCTATCAGCTCCCCGTCCAGCAGTTCGCAAACCTCTATTGGTTCCGCTACGACTGGTTCACCAACCCGGACTACAAGGCCAAGTTCAAGGCCAAGTATGGCTATGAGCTCGGCGTTCCCGTGAACTGGTCGGCCTATGAGGACATCGCCGAGTTCTTCACGAACGACATCAAGGAGATCAACGGCGTCAAGGTCTATGGTCACATGGACTACGGCAAGAAGGATCCCTCGCTCGGCTGGCGCTTCACCGACGCCTGGCTGTCGATGGCCGGCAACGGCGACAAGGGCATCCCGAACGGCCTGCCGGTCGACGAATGGGGCATCCGCATGGAAGGCTGCCGTCCGGTCGGCTCCTCGATCGAGCGTGGCGGCGACACCAACGGTCCCGCGGCCGTCTACTCGATCACCAAATATCTCGACTGGATGAAGAAGTACGCGCCGCCGCAGGCGCAGGGCATGACCTTCTCCGAGGCCGGTCCGGTCCCGGCGCAGGGCAACGTCGCCCAGCAGATCTTCTGGTACACCGCCTTCACCGCCGACATGGTGAAGCCCGGCCTGCCGGTGGTGAATGCGGACGGCTCGCCGAAGTGGCGCATGGCGCCGTCGCCGCATGGCTCGTACTGGAAGGAGGGCATGAAGCTCGGCTACCAGGACGCCGGTTCGGCGACGCTGCTGAAGTCGACCCCGCCGGATCGCCGCAAGGCCGCCTGGCTGTACCTGCAGTTCATCGTCTCGAAGTCGGTCAGCTTGAAGAAGAGCCATGTCGGCCTCACCTTCATTCGTGAATCCGACATCTGGGACAAGTCCTTCACCGAGCGTGCGCCGAAGCTCGGCGGCCTGATCGAGTTCTACCGCTCGCCCGCGCGCGTGCAGTGGACCCCGACCGGCAACAACGTGCCTGACTATCCGAAGCTGGCGCAGCTGTGGTGGCAGAACATCGGCGATGCGTCGTCCGGTGCGAAGACCCCGCAAGCGGCGATGGACGCGCTCGCAGCCGCCCAGGACTCCGTCCTCGAGCGTCTGGAGAAGTCCAAGGTCCAGGGTGACTGCGGTCCGAAGCTGAACAAGAAGGAATCGGCCGAGTTCTGGTTCAACAAGTCAGCCAAGGACGGCAACATCGCTCCGCAGCGCAAGCTCGCGAACGAGAAGCCGAAGGGCGAGACCGTCGACTACGACACGCTGATCAAGTCGTGGCCGGCCAGCCCGCCGAAGCGCGCCGAGGCGAAGTGAGCCTACGCTTCGATGTCATCGCCCGGGTCGACCGGGCGATCCAGTACACCGCAGCGTTTTGGCTCTAGCTCGATCGCCTGCGTGTACTGGATGCCCCGCCTGCGCGGGGGATGACAGTGGAGCATAAGGTCAGAAGGATGCGAAAGGCCGGGAGCGATCCCGGCCTTTTTCTCGTGATGACCTCGTGAGCGACTCCCCCGTTCCATCCGGGAATTATTCCCGGATCATGTGGGACATATTCCACACGGCAAGTGCCTTGAAGCCGATGATGACAGGCGGCACTCTTTCCTGAAACGGGAGGAGTGCGGCCTCCGCCGCGACTTTGCCCCAAGGACACGAAACAACAAGGCCCTGAGACGATCTCGCGGCACGGTCGATTCCACTGCGGGCGTTCAGTGATTCTGAAGCGCGCGGTCGGCGAGCCGAGACGGGCGCCGGGATCGCGATCATCAATCTCATGGGGCCACGAGGGAGTACGACAATGGACCAGGCAAATATCGCCAGTCTCGCGGGCCCGCTGCCGGAGGCCTTGTCGCCCTGGACCATGTTCATGAAGGCCGACATCGTCGTCCAGGCGGTCATGATCGGGCTGTTGCTGGCCTCGGTCGCCACCTGGACCGTGCTGGTGGTCAAGACCATCCAACTGCGTTCGGCACTGCACAAAGGGCGAGGGGCCCTGAGTGTGGCGGTTGCGGCGCGGTCGTTGTCGGATGCGATGGGACGCATGTCCGTACAGGATGGTGTGGTCGGACGTCTGCTCGCCGTCGCCGAGGACGAGATCGACAAGTCACGCGGGCTGCCGGCCGACGGCATCAAGGAGCGCGTGGCCTGGCAGTTCGAGCGCATCGAGGCTGCGGCCATCGCACGGATCGGGCGGGGCATCGGCATTCTCGCCACGGTCGGCGCCGTAGCGCCGTTCGTCGGCCTGTTCGGCACCGTCTGGGGCATCATGAACAGCTTCATCGGCATCTCGCACGCCCACACCACCAATCTCGCCGTGGTCGCACCGGGCATTGCGGAAGCGCTGCTCGCCACCGCCTTCGGCCTCGCTGCCGCGATTCCAGCCGTCGTCATCTACAATCTGTTCGCGCGTGCCACCGGGGGCTATCGCGCCGTCATCGCCGATGCATCGGTGGCGGTGATGCGCCTGCTCAGCCGCGATCTCGACCGCCAGCACGCAGGTTCGGCCGAGGCGCGGCGCAGTGCCATTCGCGCCGTCGATGCGCCGCTGCTCTCGATCGCCAATCCGGCGGAGTGAGCCATGGCCGTCAAGCTCGCCCGGCGTCCCGACGAATTCGAGGAGACTCACGACATCAACGTGACGCCGTTCATCGACGTCATGCTGGTGCTCTTGATCATCTTCATGGTGGCGGCGCCGCTCGCCACCGTCGACATTCCGGTCAACCTGCCGGCGATCTCGGCCGAGCCGCAGCCGCGCGCGGAGACGCCGGTGTTCGTGACCTTCAAGGCCGACCGCTCACTCGCGGTCGGCGACCAGAGCGTCGCGCAGTCTGATATTGCCGCTTCGCTCGACGCTGCGACCAGGTCGGATCGGGGCCAGCGCGTGCTGCTGCGCGCCGACCAGACGCTGCCCTATGGCGAGGTGATGGCGCTGATGAACGTGCTGCGCCGCGCCGGCTATGTGAAGGTGGCGCTGGTCGCATTGGAAGACCGGGGCGCGCCGTGAGCGTCCTGACGCTCGATCCATTCGAGCAGGACGAGCGCCGCGAGCGGACGCTGTGGACCGTCGCCGCGCTGGTCGTGGCCGCGCTGCATGTCGGGATTGCGGTGGGCTATCTGTTGCTGCGTCCTGCGCCGCAGGGGCGTGCCGAAGCGCCGGCGTTCGACGTCGTGTTCACGCCCGCCGTCGTGAGCGAGCCGACGCCCGCCGCCCAAGACGCGCCGGCGGCCGAGCCGAATCCGCCGGTCGAACCGCCGAAGGAAGAGCCTGTCAGGGACGAGCCGCAAAAGGACGAGCCCGTCGCGCGCGAAGCCGTCGCCGAGCCGGTGCCACCGCCCCAGCCTGACCCTGAGCCGCAGGTCATGGCGCAGCCTGAGCCGGTGCCCGAAGTCATGCCCTCTCCGGAGCCTGCGCCGCAGGTCGCGCTCGCGCCGGAGCCGCCGCGCGCCGACGACATCGTGCTGCCGCCTCCACCGCCGCCGAAGCCGATCGAGGCGAAGCCGCCGGAAGCGAAGCCGGCCCCGGTGCCCGAGCGCGTCGAGCGCAAGCCGGTCGACAAGAAGGACGCGAAGGACAAGGCCGAGAGGAAGCCCGCGCCGTCGAAGCCGGCTGCGGCGGCGCCGAGCCGGCCGTCGCGCGTGGCATCCGCGCCCAATCCCGGCGAGGACAGCGTCGGCGCGCGCGAAGGGCAGGCCGCCTGGAATCATCAGGTAGAAGCCCAGATCGCTCGTGCCGCGGCCTATCCATCCGACGGCGGCGGCGCCAGTGGCACGGCCGTCGTCAGCGTCGTCATCGATCGTAACGGCCGGCTGTTGTCGCGCCGGCTGGCCGGCAGTTCGGGCTCACCGGCGCTGGATCGCGCGGCGCTGTCCATCATCGAACGGGCTCAGCCGTTCCCGCGGTTTCCACCGGCCATGACTCAGGCCCAGGTGTCGCGCTCCGTCCCGTTGCGCCTGAGGCCGCGCTGAGCGGCCTCATTGCGTGATCGCATGCCGCTCACTTCGAGCATTCGGTCAGATCGGTGTCGCGCACGACGAACTGCGCGCCTTCCTTGAGCTCGATGTTCTTGGCGATGCAGGTGCGGCCGCCTTGTTCGGACAGCTTGATGTCGTAGCGGCCCGATTTCACGCCGACCAGCGTCATGCGCTCGTTGTGGTCGACCATGCCTTCGTCGTCGTTCTTGCACTGATCGGCGCCCCAGCTCTTGGTGCCGGCTGTCGCCAGGTACATCTTCACGATGGTCTGCCCAGTGCGGTTGAGGAAGCGCGGGCCGTCCTCGGCGGATGCAACCGAGCCGGCCAGCATGAGAAAGGCGCAGGCAGTGACGAGGCGACGCATGACGGGTGTCCTTTTCTTATGGTTGAGCATGGGACGAAGAGGGCATCGTGCGCGGCTCAGAAATCCTTGCCGATGCTGGTCTTGACCGCGAGGCCGCGCGAGGCGTTGGTCAGCCCGTAGCCTATGCCGAAGCTGAACTCGAAGCCCTTGAAGCGGGTGTCGGCGACCGCGTAGAGCGTCTGCATCTGCTGATTCCAGGGTAGGATGTAGCCGAACGGTCCGAGATTGGAGAAATGCTCGATGCCGACGGTCCAGCGGTCGTTGAGGCGCTTGACGAAGCGCACCGAGGGCTCGAAGGCCGAGCCGGCGGCGTCGATGCCGAACGTCATGTTGGCGTTGAAGATCAACTGATAGTCGTTGGGTAAATTGACGCCGATGATCGGCGTGAACATCTGCGCCACCCGCGGCGTGGCCTCCTGCACGAAGCGCGGCGCCCCCGGCTGGCCGGCGCCGGCCTTGTTGGCGACCCACAGATCCGGCGTGAGCCCGCCCTGCGGCGCCAGGATGGTGCGCGAGACCAGCCCGACGAATATCGTGCGCTCGAGCCGGTCGCCCTGGATGAAGGTCTGGCGAATGGTCACGCCGCCGGACTGGAATGAGTAGCCGGGCACGCCATTGTCCATCACATTGCCCAGCGCCATCGGCACGTTGGCGCGCGCAAAGGCGTAAGGCGAGGTCAGCGCGATCTCGTACCATTCGGTCGGCGAGTAGCCGATCTCGGTCTCGCCGGTGAGCGCGCGCTGCGGCACCCGCCGGCCACCGTTCTGCTGCTGCGGATTGAACGTCGTGAGATAGCCGAAGCGCTGCTCGACCTGAAAATGACCGGGCGAGGCGGGATCGTTGCCCTGGATTTCCTCGGCTATAGCGGCGAACGGAGACAGCAGGGCGGCGCCGGCGATGGCGCTGCAGCCCCATCGTTTCGCCCACCGTGCCCGTGTCTGGTCCGTCGACAGCATCGTCCCCGCACTCCCTCATCGCATGAGCTAATGAGTTCGAGCGGCGAAAACATGCGGGGGGCTCGGCTGAAACGTGACACAATCGGGAAACGATCAGTTGCGTGTTGCCTCATTCGTCGGCTCCGTGCTCGCATCGGCGGCAATGGGGATGTTTTGGCAAGCTGAACGGGAGATTTTGACCGAAAGAATATGGCGCCGGAGTCGCGAGTGAATCTCAGCACGGCGATGAATGTGGCGCGTTGCAACCACATTGAAGTCATAGAGCGATGGAACACAGGTGTTGCAGCACGCATCGCTGATAGCCGGACCAACCAAAGATCGGATGCACCCGTGACCGAAGCCAACCAGCATCGTCGCCGCATGTCCGCCGGGCTGCCAGTGATGCTCTGCGTGGCGCTGTGTGCCTCGATCGCGCTGGTCGGGCCGACCATGGCGCGGGATCAGTTGCAGCGGGAAGAGCTGGAAGCGTGGTGGAGCGAGACGCAAGCCGGGAAGAAGGCAGCCAAGACAACATGCGCCGCGTCGACTGGCGCGGGCTGCAGCCGCCGGCATGGGACCGCGCAGTCTCGGAACGGTCGTGAGGGCGCGACGGTTGACCGGGCGCCGGTTCGCACCGCACATCGGGCCCGTGTCATCAAGCGCGGATCTGTCGCTGCCAACGCCCGCGCCGAGGCGCGAGACAGCGTCGGCTCCGACGCGGCGATGCAGCCTCGCCGCGACCGTCCCGGGAGATATTTCCTGCACGGTCCCAGGTTCTAGTCCCGGCGAGCCCTCCGATAATTTCCCGGACGTCCCTTTCTTGCACTTGCGAAAGGGCGGGACCTCACTTAGTTCCAAAGGGTGCATGCGGTGTCGCGCCAGGGAAACCGGCGACGCCCGCATACGTTGTTGACCGCACCCTTCATCGCCGTCCTGCGCGGACGGTGGAGACAAAGGATCAATTCGATGAATTGGAAACTGATGATGACGGCGGCCGCCGTCGGCATGGCGGCAATCGTCGGCACCTCGACGCTGGCCGTGAGCGCGCCGGCCCCCTCGAAGCTGCTGACCGCGATCGATCCCGACAAGGACGGCACCGCCGACATGAACGAGGTGCGTGCTGCGGCAGGCGCGCTGTTCGACCGCCTCGACCGCGACCACGATGGCACGCTGGATGCCAAGGAGCTGCGCGGCCGGGTCTCGGCCAAGGACCTCAAGGCCGCTGATCCCGACAATGACGGCACACTGACCAAGGACGAGTACCTCGCGCTGGTGGCCGGCCGGTTCAAGGCAGCCGATCCCGACAATGACGGCACGCTCGATTCCAAAGAGCTGAAGTCGGTGGCCAAACTGCTGAAGTGAGGCGAGGTCCGGCATTGGACCGACGAAATTGATGACGAAGGCCTGCGCCGGGATACCGTCGCGGGCCTTGTTCGTTCCGGCGTGTCGCCGCCAGGCGCACGCAGCGCAGCGGCCGTTTACGGAAACGGGACCGCCGCTCAGAGGCCCGGGCGAGACATTTCCACGGCGAGGCGAACCAAGTCGGGCAGGCTGCGCGCCCCGAGTTTCTGCCGCAGCCGGTAAGTCAGGTTGATCACGGTCTTGTAGCTGATCCCGAGATGATCGGCGATCGCCTGATAGGATTTCGCCTGCGCCAGCAAGGCAAGGGCCTGCCGCTCCCGGGGCGTCAGGAAGGTCCGTGCAGTTCCATCGTCCTCCTTGCGCAGCAGCGCAATCCGCGTGGCCAGTTGCGGATCCAGATAGGTGCCGCCGGACCGGACCCGATCCAGCGCCTTTGGCAGCTCTTGCGGCGGGGCATCCTTGAGCAGGTAGCCGCTCGCACCGGCATCGATGGCGGAGCGGACGATCCGCGGATCGGAAAGCATGCTGAAGACCAGGATCCGGGCGCTGGGATCGTACGACCGCATGCGCTCGATCAGCCCGATCCCGCCGAGGTCCTCGCCTTGCAGCCGCAGATCGACGACGGCGGCGTCCGGCCGATCGCGGACATAGGCCTCATAGGCGCGCTCGGCATCAGGGGCGTCGGAGATGGCCGCGATCCCGGCCGCGTTCAGGAGCCAGCGGCAGGCCGTGATGACGACCGGGTGGTCATCGACGAGCAGAACGCGATACATCGAAGACGGTCTCGCCCCTCTGGCGTCGGTCGCGCCGACGTTCCTCTACCATGCGGGTTCCGTTGCAGACCAGAACCGAGTGCGCATTGCGGCCGAGCCGGGGAGAGACCTTGGCGAAAAGGTCGCCAGTTTCCGGATATGGGAAGAATATCCCTAAGTGCCGAAGAATATTGCCCGTTGCGGCGAGGTTTGCCGGTGTTTACGAATATTAACGTTAGTAAACATGCAAATCGACCGGCTTTTGCGGAGGAACAGCTTGGGGTGCGAGCTGCCGCGGCTGGCGGTCGACAAGAAACTGGGGGACGTCTTGACCCGACTCTCGGCGCTGAAGAGCGCGCTTCTCGCGACCTGTGCGTTGCTACCGACCGCTGCGTTTGCGCAGCAAACCCTGCAGACCATCGATGTGGTCGGCGTCTCGCCCGTCCAGGGCAGCGAGATCGCGAAAGACAAGATCCCGTCCAACGTCCAGACCATAACGGCGAAGGATCTCGACCATAGCAAGACGCCGTCGCTGCTCGATGGCATCCTGCAGTCGATGCCCGGTGTCTCCCTCAGTGACCAGACCGGTAACCCGTTCCAGCGCGACCTCGACTATCGCGGCCAGACGGCCTCGCCGGTGCTCGGCACACCGCAGGGCATTGCCGTCTACCAGAACGGCACCCGCATCAACGAGGCCTTCGGTGACGTCGTGAACTGGGACCTGATCCCGGAAATGGCGATCGCGCGCATGACCTTGATGCCGAACAACCCGCTGTTCGGCCTCAACGCCACCGGCGGCGCGATGTCGATCGAGATGAAGAACGGCTTCACCTATCAGGGCGGCGAAGCGCAGCTGTTCGGCGGCTCGTTCGGCCGGGTCCAGTCGGGTGCGCAGTACGGCTGGAACAACGGCACTTATTCGGCCTATATCGCGGCAGAGGGCGCCTATGACCGCGGCTGGCGCGACTTCTCGTCGTCGTCGCAGGTCCGGCGCATGTACGCCGATTTCGGCGCGCGGGGCGATACCACCGAATTCCACCTCTCCTTCACCGGCGCCGACAACAAGCTCGGCTCGGTGGCGGCGACGCCGATCGAGATGCTGAACCAGCGCTGGTCCAGCGTCTACACTTGGCCGCAATCGCTGCGTCTGCAAATGCAGATGGTGCAGGCCAGTGCCAAATGGACGCCCACGGATACGCTCTCGATCCAGGCCAACGGCTATTATCGCCATTACAAATCGTCGCGCATCGACGGCAACGGCACCGAGGTGGAGGATGATGGTGGCGTGTTCGTCCTCGAGGACGCTGCCGGCACCGCATGGGACATCAACCGCAACGGCCCGACTGCCAACACGCTGGCAGGCGATGCGGCGCTTGGCCAGATCGACCGCAACACCGTCAAGACCGACAGCTATGGCGGCTCGCTGCAGGCGACCTCGACCACCCAGCTGTTCGGCCATGACAACCATTTCGTCGTCGGCGCCAGCGTCGATCATGGCAACACCAACTTCCAGGCGACCTCCGAGCTCGGGACCGTCGACAACAATCTCTTCGTCACCGGCCTCGGCGTGTACATCGACCAGCCCAATGCCGGTCTCGCTCCGGTCAACCTGAACGCCAAGAACACCTATCTCGGCGTCTACGCGACCAACACCTTCGACATCACCTCGCAACTGGCGTTCACGGCGGGCGGGCGCTTCAACTGGGCCCAGATCGACCTGCGCGACCAGACCGGCTTCGCGCCGCTCTTGAACAGCAACAACAACTTCCAGCGTTTCAATCCGGTGGTCGGCCTGACCTACAAGATCACGCCGAACATGACCGCCTATGCCGGCTATTCCGAAGCCAACCGTGCGCCGACCCCGCTCGAGCTCGGCTGCTCCGATCCCGCCAATCCCTGTCTGATCGACAACTTCCTGATCGCCGATCCGCCGCTGAAGCAGGTGGTGTCGCGCACCGTCGAAGGCGGTCTGCGCGGCGAGATTTCCGGTGGCCGCTCGGCCTACGCCGCCGATCTGCCGGCCTATCGCAAGGCGCCGGTCAAGGCGGTCGCCGTCGACGACGGCTGGCGGCTGCGCTGGGGCCTCAGCCTGTTCCGCACCGAGAACTCGGATGACATCATCAACGTCGTCGATCCGGCGAATCCGGTACGCGGCTATTTCAAGAATGCCGGCACCACCCTGCGACAGGGTGTCGAGGCCAAGCTCGACCTGGCCTGGAACCGGTGGACCGCCTACGCCAACTACACCTTCATCGACGCCACCTTCCGCAGCTCCTTCGACGTCAACGATCCATTCCTCGGTGCGGCCGTGGGCGTCGTCTCCGGCAACCATATTCCCGGCATTCCGGCGCATCGCCTGAAGTTCGGCGCCGAATATGCGGTGACCGACGCCTGGAAGGTGGGCGCGAGCGTCAACTATGTCGGCAGCCAGTATCTGCTGCACGATGAGACCAACGTCTATCCGAAGGTCCCGGCCTACTGGGTGGTCAACGTCAACACGTCCTATCAGGTGACCAAGAACGTCGAGGTGTTCGGGCTGGTGCAGAACCTGTTCAACCAGCGCTACTACTCGGCCGGCACCGTGTTCGACCCGGCCGGCTTCAATACGGCCGGCGGCGGAACCGCATTCGCCTTCAACGATCCGCGCAGCATGGTGCCCGGAATGCCGCTTGCGGCCTATGCCGGCATCCGGGCGAAGTTCTGAGGCGCGGGCAGGGTCGTCGCAACATCAAGGCGCATCGGCGCCGCGCCACGGCCGCCCCCACCGTGGTGAAAGGGCCGGGAGAAATCCCGGCCCTTTTTTTTGTCTTGTTCATCGCGGGTCGTCGTCCGTCGACGGACAGGCGGCTGCATGTCGGCCCGTCTGGCCTGGCTGACTCCCTTGAATGCGCCGATTGACGGTGGTGTGTACATCCCTGGCGCGAGGTGGTGCCGTCGACGTCTGATTAGTAACGATTAGTTTGCGCATAGCAGGACTAATTCTATTGTTAGTTGGAAATTGTCCCGGCCGCTTCGAGAAACTTTCGCCTTGCCGGTTCCCGTCAATATTTCGATACAATTCGGAACCAACAAGAAAGCGCATGTATTGCGTAATTTGGGGCGTCAGGTGAAATCAAAAACCAGAAGGCGCAGCGAAGCGGCTGCCGCGAGTTTCGTGCTGTTATCGACGTGGATGGTCGCCGGCGAGGCGAGGGCCGAATGTACGACCCCCGGCGTGACCGTCACCTGCAGCGGAAGCATCACCTCCGCGATCACGGTGTATGACGCAGCCGCAGCAACCGCGCCGACGAACGGCAGCAATTCCTACACCCCGGCAAACCCGGCTTTTCCGGCGACCGGTTACAATCCGAACCCGCCGACGACGACCGTCACGCTGGATGCGACTGCGATCCGCAGTCTCACCGCCAGCAACCAGACCGGTCTCGCCAACCGCGGCATGATCGTGGCCAACTTCTCCAACGACGAAGATCCGGCCGTCAACAACGTCGTCATCAACAACGCCGGCTGGCTCAGCCTCACCGTCACCCAGCTCAGCGCAGGCCGTCTTCACGTCATCGTGGCCGACAGCCAGGTCAACAAGTTCACGGTCAACAACACGGGAACGCTCGCCGTCACGCAGAATTCCTTCGGCGCCTTCAACGCAGCGAATCTGAACGCCTCGGTCGGGACGACCGCGACGGGGCGTTACAACAGCACGAACCTGCCGATCATCTCGGCGCTGTTCTCGGACGACAACACCAACAGCTTCGTGGTGAACAACCGGGCCGGCGGCACGATCTCGGCTGCGGGCAACTATGCCGCGGCCTATTACGGCCGCGCCGACACCACGATCACCAACTCCGGCACCATCGGCAACACCAGTTGGACGGCTGCGAGCCGCTTCTACGACGGCCATTGGGCGATTGCTGCCTTTGCCGGCGCGGAGTTCGAGACCATTCCCGGCAGCAATCCGGATTCGCCGCTCTACAAGTTCGACTCCGACGGCAACGTGACGGTCGTCGAGACCAAGGCGTTGACCGTGACCAACAACGCCAGCGGCGTCATCAAGGGTGACATCCTGGCGCTCGATACCAATCCGCTGACCACGGCCGCGGGCCTTGCCGCGGGTTCGACGTTCCCGCTGACCGGCAGCGGCTCGAACTCCGGCCCGCGCGACAGCGTCATCACCAATGCCGGCCTGATCCAGGGCAACATCTATCTCGGCTCGGGCGAGCACGAGGTCACCAACAGCGGCACCATTGCGGGATCGATCTCGGTCGATCAGAGCGCGTCGCGCGGATCGTTCACCAAGGGGACGGCGGGCACCGTTGACGGCACGTTCAGGAGCTCCGGCAGCGGCACGGACGCCAACGGCAATGCCTGCCCGACCGCGGGCAGCAACACGACCGACCCGCTGTGCGCCGCGACCACCTCCGTGGCCGCGACGTTCTTCGGCGAGCGCGTCTTCAATCTGGTCAATACCGGCACGCTCGGCGGCGACATCGTGATCAACGACCAGGATGGCGCCACCAACACGATCCTGCTCAAGGGCTCCGGCTTCAGCGGCAACGTCGTGGCGCAGAACGGCCTCGGCAGCAACGAGCTGACGCTCGACGGCGTGACCAGCCTCGCCAGCATCGTCAATTTCGGCATGCTCGACCTGATGAAGTCACAGGTGACGGTGGGCGGCGTCGACGGCGTGCAGCTCGTCGACGGCGCGGTGCTGCGGACCACGATCTTCGGACCGGGCGGCACCGCGGCGTCGCCCTCGACGAAGATCGGCAACATCACGGGCACGGTGACCTTTGCAGGCGCCGGGACGATCGCGCCGACGCTGCAGGGCATCGTCCGCAACGGCGACGTCTACCGGATCGCCACGGCGGTCTCGGCGACGCCACTCGATGTCGACTTCTCCAGCGCTCTGGTCGGATTTGCCGCTGATACGTCCACCGGGGCTCTGCTGTTGAAGGCCTCGGTGCGATCGCCCTCGACCATCGCCGGCATCTCGCCGGGCACGCTGGCCGCGCTCAACGGCTTGTTCGCCTCCACCAGCGGCAATGCGCAGGTGCAGGCGCTGGGCGGCGCGGTGCAGAGTCTCGGCACGGACCGCGAGGTGCGCAATGCCGGCGACCAGCTGCGTCCGTTCGTGAACGGCGCCCAGGTCCAGGTGCCGCTCAGCACCGCGTCGCTGTTCCAGACCCAGATCGACAACCGCCTGACGGCCGCGGCCGCCGGTCCATCCGCGAATGCGCGTGTCGCCTCGGCCTTCGCCTCGGAGACCGATCCGCTGACGTCGATGCTGATGGCCTATGGTGCGACCAAGGCGCGTCCGGCATTGAAGGCGCCCGTGATCGCGCCGGAGCCCGAGCGCACGGTGTGGGGCAGCCTGATCGGCACCAACGTGTCGCAGCGCGACGTTGCCGGCGTGGCCGGCTATTCGGGCAACACCGGCGGTCTCGTCGCCGGCGTCGATCAGCGCATCGACAGTGCGTTTCGCGTCGGCGCCGCGTTCGGCTATGCCACCAGCAGCATGGATGATCGGACCGCCGCCGGGGACGCGGTCGGAATGCAGCACTATCAGGGCACGGTGTATGGCGCCTACGTCCAGCCGTCCTGGTATGTCAACGGCTCGGCCGGCATCGCGCTGGTCGACTACACCACCACGCGCCGGGTCAATTTCGCGGGCTTCACCGACACCGTTGCGGGTAGCCACAAGGGCTGGCTGACGCTGGTCCGCGGTGAGTTCGGCATGCCCGTGAAGGTGGATCAGGCCGTGCTGACGCCGTTTGCCGGCGTGACCTATTCCCGTCTCGATCAGCAGGCCTACACCGAGACCAGCAACGCAGGCGCGGCGCTCGCCATCGCCAAGCAGACCACCAATTCGGTCCGCTCGAACCTCGGCCTCCGCTCGACGGTCCCGCTGCTGGTCACCTCGACCTACGGCTTCGGCCTGGAGACGCTGGCGGCGTGGCGGCACGAGTTCGGCAACGTGGCGCAGAACGTGACGGCAAGTTTCGCCGGTGGCGGCGCCAGCTTCGTCGCGGCCGGGCCGTCGCCCGAACGCAATCTGGCCGAACTCGGCGCGGCCCTCAAGCTGGTGGCGTTCGGCGAGCGGCAGTCGATCTCGCTCGGCTACAACGCCGTGGTCGGCAGCCAGTATCTCGAACAGTCGGCGGTGCTCAAGGTGCGCGCGGAGTTCTGAGGGCGGCAGCCTTCTCGACGCAGTCGGACAGCCAGAAAAGGCCGGGAGTGATCCCGGCCTTTTCCATGGTCGTCCACCGCGGTCGATGTTCGTTCTGCCTCGACATGTCGATCGTGATGGCCCGCTTGCTGCGGGCAACGGGAACTGATCCCGCCCTTGCCGTGAACTCATGAGCTATGTCGTCCGGAAATTTGCGACGTTTGCGCAATCGCCGCCGATCGTCGTCGCTTGCTGCGAAGTTTCGCCACGAAGCTCGACGAGCTATTGCGCATCTCTCGCATCGAGCAACGAGGTGGCGACATGAATAACGGGTCTTCTACCTACAGAGCGGTGATTTCAGCCCTCTCGGATGTCCTTCATCAGCCCGTCGCCATTCGTTACGTGCGGACGGCACTCTTCGCCGCGGCCCTCGCAGGCGGTCTGGCTCCGTATTCTCTACCGTTGCCCGATGCGGCGGCGCGCGATCTCGAGGGGCGTTTCGCGAATTCTCCGCTCAAGGGCTGGTTCGAGAGCCTGCATTCGGGCAAGGGGGCGTGCTGTTCGGATGCGGATGGGACTGCGCTGTCGGACATCGATTGGGACATGAAGGATGGCCGTTACCGCGTGCGCATCGAAGGCCAGTGGTGGACCGTTCCCGAAGACGCCGTCGTCACCGAGCCCAACCGCGTCGGCCGCACGATGGTCTGGCCGGTGTACTACCGCGAGCTCTACACCGGCCTTCGTATCGAAGTCCGCTGCTTCCTGCCGGGAAGCATGATCTGATGGCGTTGGTTGCGCACGTTTCGCGATATTGGTGTGGGCAAGGCGCGTGCGCGGCACATTGCGTCGTGCGAGATCCTTCGCGCGCGCCGCGCTCACCGTCCCGCACCGGATGCGAGGACCGGCGGTGGGCAGGCGATCGCCCTGCAGGCGGCCGCTCTGCCCACTCTACGAAGCGACGACTATTCCGCTGCCTGCAATGTCTTCAGCGTCGGATAGTCCGTGTAGCCCTTCTCGCCGCCGCCATAGAGCGTGGCGCGATCGAGCTCGTTGAGAGCAGCCCCGGTCCTGAGCCGTTCGACCAGATCCGGATTGGCGATGAAGGGGCGGCCGAAGGCGATCAGATCGGCGGCGCCGGCATCGAGCACCTTGGTGGCGAGTGCCAGATCGTAGCCGTTGTTGGCGATGTAGGCGCCCTTGAAGCGTTTGCGCAGCGAGGCGTAGTCGAACGGCGCGACGTCGCGCGGGCCGCCGGTCGCACCCTCGATGACGTGGATGAAGACGAGCTTCAGCGCTGCGAGCTGATCGACGATGTAGTCGAACAGGGCCTGCGGATTGGAATCGGAGATGTCGTTGGCCGGGGTCACCGGCGACAGCCGGATGCCGGTCCTGTCGGCGCCGATCGCACCCGAGACGGCCTTGGCGACCTCGAGCATCAGCCGGGCCCGGTTCTCGATCGAGCCGCCATAGGCGTCGGTGCGCTTGTTGGCGCCGTCCTTGGCGAACTGGTCGAGCAGGTAGCCGTTGGCGCCGTGGATCTCGACGCCGTCGAAGCCGGCCTCGATCGCATTGAGCGCGGCCTGCTTGAACGCCTCGACGATGCCGGGAATTTCGCTAAGCTCGAGCGCGCGCGGCGTCGAGACGTCGGTGAAGGTGCCGCCGACGAAGGTCTTGGTCTTTGCCGGAATGGCCGAGGGCGCGACCGGGGCGCCGCCGTTCGGCTGCAGCGAGACGTGCGAGATGCGGCCGACATGCCAGAGCTGGATGAAGATGCGGCCGCCCTTGGCGTGCACGGCGTCGGTGACCTTGCGCCAGCCGGCGATCTGCTCCTTGGAATAGATGCCGGGCGTGTCCTGATAACCCTGACCCTGTTGCGAGACCTGGCTCGCTTCGGTGATCAAGAGGCCGGCGTCCGCGCGCTGGCTGTAATAGGTGGCCGTCAGCGGACCCGGCGCGAGGCCGTCCACCGCGCGGTTGCGGGTCAGCGGCGCCATCACGACGCGATTGGCAAGGGTGACCGGACCGAGCTGATACGGCTCGAACAGTTTGGATGCACTCATCGGGGTCTTTCCAGGAGAGAGGAGGGGTAAAGAGGAGTTGTGCACTGCCGCGAACGGCGCAATGCCGGGAGCTATCCGTCAGGCGCAGACGAGCCGCGCGATTGCGGCTGCCCGACCAGGCCATCCAAATTGGGAGCCTGCGGCAGACGCCGACAGGCGTGTCAGGCGGCGCCGAGGAAGTCCCGCTTGCCGATTTCGACGCCGTTGTGGCGGAGAATGCCGTGCGCGATCGCAGCGTGGAAATAGAAGTTCGGAAACGAGACGCGGTTGACGAAATCCTGCCCCTTCAAGGTCAGGGTCGTGTCAGGCCCGGTTGGAAAGGTCACGTCGCGGCCATCGGCTCCATCGAACTGCGCCGGCCCGAACGCCTTCAGGTAGTCCATGGTCCTGGCAAGCCGCTGGCGAAGCTCGGCGAAACTGGTCTCGGTGTCGGGTGTGCTCGGGATCTCGCTGTGGGAAAGCCGCGCGCAGCCTTTGGCGGCGTAGTCGCAGGCGAGCTGGATCTGTCTGGAGAGCGGCAGCATGTCCGGATACAGGCGGGCGCCGAGCAGGACCTCAGGGGCGATCTTTTTGGCC
This sequence comes from Bradyrhizobium oligotrophicum, assembly GCF_051168495.1. GTDB lineage: Bacteria > Pseudomonadota > Alphaproteobacteria > Rhizobiales > Xanthobacteraceae > Bradyrhizobium > Bradyrhizobium oligotrophicum_A. Next base: position 67,440 of record NZ_JBNPVB010000014.1, read on the forward strand.
GCGCAATGGGCTTCTGCCTTGTTGAGCAGGCCGGTGAGGTTGCTCAACATCTGGAGGTAGGCCGGCACGGTCGAATCGTAGAAGGACATGTGATGCTCTCGTTCAGCAGGAGATGTCGCGACGAAGCGCGCGCCACGGACATGGGGCGGCGACCAAGAGAATGCAACTGCATCTTCTGTGAATTTGCGGCGCGGTGCGATTCACCTTGGCGCCGGTCTGCTCCCGGATGGCGCGCGTCAAAACCGGCGGCTCGCCACGGGTGGTACGAATTTTAACAACTGTCAGTTATGCAGCCCGGCCGAATGGTTTTTAAGAGGATTGTTTCATGCGGAAATTTGTCTGCGAGGAGTTGCCCAACCCGGACCGCCGCTCGTTCCTCGCTGCCGCGGCGGCGACGGGCGCCACGCTTGCAGCAGGCTTCTCGACGCAAGCCGCGAATGCAATGCCGGCCGGTAATCCGAAATTCATGGAGGAGGCGACCCGGCTTGCCATCGAGTCGGTGGAGAAAGGGTGGGGTGGTCCATTCGGCGCCGTCATCGTCAAGGACGGAGAGATCATCGGGCGGGGTCAGAACCGCGTCCTGCTGACCGGCATTCCGGTCTTTCATGCTGAAGTCACGGCGATCATGGACGCGTCTGCACGTCTCAACCCGAAGGCGCTGCTCGGTAGTGATTATGGGGCCGGCACCATCCTCGAAACGATTCCGCGTGAACCCGGTTCGCCCGACCCGGTGGAGCATCGCGCACGCATGTTGAAAGGGTGTGACATCTACATCAACGGCGCGCCGTGCCCGATGTGCATGAGCGCGATCTATTGGTCGCGCATCGACCGCGTCTATTTCGCCGCGAGCCTGAAGGATACGAGCGCGATCGGATTCGACGATGCCTTCCAGTATGAGGATTTCGCAAAGCCGTGGACGAAACGCCGGATCGAGGTCACGGAGAACTTCGAGCGGGACACCGGCCTGAAGGCGTACAAGGCCTGGATGGATAAGAAGGACCGGCATCCCTACTGAGAACGGGAACATGCGCGCCGTTCACGCTGTCGCGAACGGTGCCGCAAAGACAGGTGGCGCAAGCTCGACCCTGGCTTGTTCGGTGGCCTGCGTCCACTCGAGTGGATGCGTCGCGGTCGAAGTCGTCTGACCTAGCGCGCTGCCGTCGCCGGGGCCGGCGCGGCCGCCCGCGGCGCGTTGCCACGCATGCGGGCCAGCAGCTCCGCAGTCGGCCAGGAATCGGCCGGCAGCCCCAGCCGCTGCTGCATGGTCTTCACCGCGATCCGGCTCTGCTGTCCCAGCACGCCGTCGATCTTGCCGACATCGAAACCGGCCTTCACCAGCAACTGCTGCAGCTCCTTGATCTCGTTGAACGGCAGCTGCGCGACCGGAGCCGTGGGCTTGCGCATCGGCGCTGCGCCGGCGATGCGGGTGGCGAGATAGCCGGCGGTGGTCGAATAGATCAGCGAGTTATTCCATTCGGTATAGGCAGCGAAATTGGCGTAGGCCAGGAAGGCCGGGCCGTTGCGGCCCATCGGCAACAAGACTGAGGCTTCGAGCGCATCGTTCGGCAGCGGGCGTCCATCGGCATAGCTGACGCCGAGCTCCGCCCATTTGCTGCGCGGCGCCTTGACGGTGAGATCGGCCTGCTCCCAGGGAAAGGTCTGCGGCACCCGGATCTCCTCCAGCCACGGCTCGCCGCGGCGCCATTTCAGCCCGGTGGCGATGTAGTTCGCCGTGGAGCCGATCACGTCGGCCGCACTGCGCAGCAGGTCGCGGCGTCCGTCGCCGTCATAGTCGACGGCATAGGTGACGTAATGCGTCGGCAGAAACTGGGTCTGGCCGAGTTCGCCGGCCCAGGAGCCGATCATCTCGTCCGGCGTGAGGTCGCCGCGGTCGATGACCTTCAGGGCGGCGATGGTCTCGTTCTGGAAGCGCTCGCTGCGGCGGCAGTCATAGGCCAGCGACACCTGCGACGGCAGCACCGGCAAATTGCCCATGTTGGCGCCGAAATCGCTCTCCAGACCCCAGAACGCGGCGATCACCGCCGGCGGCACGCCATACTCCTTCTCGGCCCGGGCGAAGGCTGCCGCATGCATCTTGATGTGCTGCTGGCCGTTCTGCATCCGGTAAGGCGCCGCCATTCGGCCGGCGAAGGCGGTGAACAGCTGGCCGAACACGCGCTGGCCGCGGTCGCGGTTGACGATGCCCTGGTCGTAGGTGAGGTACGGCGAGGCGGACGCGACCGCGCGCTGCGACACGCCTTCGGCGATGGCGCGCTGCTTCAACTCGGCGAGAAAACGGTCGAAGTTCTGGCCGTTATGGCAGGTGGCTGCGCGCGCGGAGGGCGAAGGCTTCGGACGCGGCGCGGCCGGCTCCGGCGCCATTTGCGCCGACGCGCTGACAACCAGCATGAACGAGGTTGCGAGCGCGCTGAAGGTTACGCGCAGAGCAGTCGAAGAACTTCGCATCCGGTCTCACCGATGGCTGTCCAATCCCTTGTCGGACCATCGATATCCGATACGGGGGGCGGGAGGGAAGGGGCTGTGGGGGCGGATAGCGAGTAGGGAATAGAGCTATCGCTATTCGCTACTCCCTATTCGCCATTCGCTCCTCACGCCACCTTGGCCAGCGCCGCCTGCGCTTCGCTCTGGATGCGCTTGAGATGCTCCGCGTCGCGGAAGCTCTCGGCGTAGAGCTTGTTGACGTCCTCGGTGCCGGACGGGCGCGCGGCGAACCAGCCGTACTCGGTCTCGACCTTGATGCCGCCGAACGACTGCCCGTTACCCGGCGCCTTGGTATGCACGGCACGCACCGGATCGCCGGCCAGTTCCTTGAGGTTCAGCGTCTCCGGCGTCAGCGCCTTCAGCGCGGCCTTCTGCGGCGGGCTCGCCGGCACGTCGATGCGCTCATAGACCGGCGCGCCGAGCTCGGACGTCAGCTCCTTGTAGAGCTCGCTCGGATCGCGGCCGCGCTTGGCCATGATTTCGGCGGCGAGCAGGCCGAGGATCAGGCCGTCCTTGTCGGTGGTCCACACCGTGCCGTCGCGCTTGAGGAACGAGGCGCCCGCGCTCTCCTCGCCGGCGAAGCCGAAGCCGCCGGAGCTCAGGCCCTCGACGAACCATTTGAAGCCCACGGGGGTCTCGACCACCCGGCGGCCGATCTTGGCCGCGACGCGGTCGATCATCGAGCTCGACACGATGGTCTTGCCGATCGCGGCGTCGCTACGCCAGTCGGGCCGGTGCGCGAACAGATAGGAGATCGCGGTCGCCAGATAATGGTTCGGATTCATCAGTCCGCCGGTGCGCGTCACGATGCCGTGGCGGTCGGCGTCGGTGTCGTTGGCGAAGGCGATGTCGAAGCGCTCGCGCATGCCGATCAGGCTCGCCATCGCGTAGGGCGAGGAGCAGTCCATGCGGATCTTGCCGTCCCAGTCGGCAGTCATGAAACGGAAGGTCGGATCGACCAGATCGTTGACGATCGTCGCATTGAGGCCGTAGCGCTCGATCAGCGGCGCCCAATAGGCGATGGCGGCGCCGCCGAGCGGGTCGATGCCGATCTTGATGCCGGCGGATTTGATGGCGTCGAGATCGACGGTGTTGGCGAGATCGGCGACATAGGGCGTGATGTAGTCGTAGGCGTGCACCGAGCCGCGCTGGCGCGCCTGCCGGTAGCTGATGCGCGACACGCCGTCGAGGTCGTTGGCGAGATAGACGTTGGCCTGGCGCTCGATCTCGCCGGTGGCATCGGTGTCGGCGGGACCGCCATGCGGCGGATTGTATTTGTAGCCGCCGTCCTCGGGCGGATTGTGCGACGGCGTGATGACGACGCCGTCGGCGAGCTGGTCCGTGCGGCCCTTGTTGTAGGAGATGATGGCGTGGGAGATCACCGGCGTCGGCGTATAGCCGTCGTCCTTGTCGATCATCACCTCGACGCCGTTGGCGCCGAACACCTCCAGCGCGCTGGCGAGCGCGGGCTCTGCGAGCGCATGGGTGTCGATGCCGACGAACAGCGGACCATCGAGGCCCTGCTGCCGGCGGTAGTCGCAGAGCGCCTGGGTGGTGGCGAGAATGTGGTTCTCGTTGAAGCCGGTCTTGAGCGACGAGCCGCGATGGCCCGAGGTGCCGAATGCGACCCGTTGGGTCGGCTCATGTGGATCGGGCTTCAGCGCATAATAGGCCGTGATCAGCCGCGGAATGTTGGCGAGCGCGGCATTGGCGATCGGCTTGCCGGCGGCGGGGTCTGTCTTGGCCATGGAGCGTCCTTCGCAAGTTCGAAAAACATCGGCGGCGGCGGTTCGTTCCGCCCGGCGGCGGGGAGAAGGCGGCCGTCGTGACGGGCATGCCGGCCAACATGGCGGCGGGCGCCGATCCGATCAACGGAAATTCGTGGCCTCCCGGGGCCGCGTCGCGCACGTCTTGCCTCGTCGCTCGCGGGCGGAGCGCAACCCCTGCGGTGGCGCCAGCAGGATCGGCCGCATCATGCGCGCGACATTAACCACGCCGCGCTGAGAAAGGGTGCCGAGACCGGCACTTAAGCCTGAGTTTAACGCCTCATCGTAGAAATGGGAGGCCAACGAGGACGCGCGTGCCCCGCGCAGATAGTCGTCAGGAGCGGAAAAGTGAGAGCGCTTTGTTTCGGCGCGTTGGCCGTCATATCAGCCCTTGCGCTTGCGGGCTGCAGCCATCCGGCTACGCCGGCGCTTGCGTCCCCTTGTGTGGATCTGAGCGGCGGCGCCTGCACCGAGAGTCCGACCGCCGGTCAGCCGGCGCCGTCGTCGGAGCGGGCCAAGGCGCATCGCAAATCTGTAGCCACCGCGCGCCGCGCTGCCCTGCAGCGCAAGCACGCCCGCGCCGCCAAGCGGCGCGCGGCCGCGCAAGGCGTCGCCAAGCCGGCTGAAAAGCCGATCGATAGGCCGCGCGACAAGCCGGCGCGCGACCAGGCGCCGCCGGCCGCCGCCGCATCCGCCCCCCAGAGCAAGCCTCCCGTCGCCGCGAAGGAGCCTCCGCCGAATCCGGGCACGGTGCAGAAGGATGTCACGATCGCAGCGGTGACGGTGGCGGCCGAACTGGCCGAGCGGATGACCGCGCTGCGTGTTCCCGAAGGGCCTGCCGACAGCCGTCTCGTCGCGGTGCTGCTGGCGCGCCCCACCGTGCGCGGGCTCGCGGATCTCAGCGGCAAGGTGATCGCGATCGACGAACGTTATGCCAAGTCCAATGCGAAGATCACTACGGCCATGAATGCAGCCGGTGCGTCGGAGGTGCTGCTGCTGGAAGGCCAGGCCACCGCGATCACCCGGCTGAGCAATGGCGAGGTGAGCGCGGCCGTCGTCGCGCTGGCGTCGCCGGAGGCCGCGGAGGCGTTTCCGAAGATCGCCGGCTTCAACCGGTTCACGGTGGTGCTGAAGCCGTAGCGCGCCCGTGCTGCCGCGGCGTTGATCGGCGCGGTCCTCTGGGGCCGGTCTGCGTCCAGTCCCACGACTTCGGCCCGGCTCAGGCCTTCGCCTTCCGCGCCTTCTTCGCAGGCTTGGCGGGGGACTTCTTCGTCGCCTTGCCGCCGGGCGGCTTGGCCGGCGCCGCGGCGGCCTTCTTCTCCGGCGCCTTCGGCAACTCCGCGACCGCCGCCTGCCGCATCGCGCGAGCGTAGCTGTCGGCGACGTTGTCGGCGGAGATCAGCAGCCGGCGCGCCGCGGCATTGGCCTGCTCGACGGCCTCGCGGGCGAGCATTTTGTAACGTTCCTTGACATCCTTGTCCTTGGCCTTCACGGCCATGCCGCTGAAGCGGTCGCGCCGCTTCTTCGCCGCCGCCAGGATGGTCTTGTTCTGCTGCTTGGCCAATTGCCGGATCACGGCATCAAGATCGGCATCCGCCATCGTCGTCCCCAAATCCCCCAGAGAATCAGCGCGCCCCGGCGCCGCAAAGCGCGCGGACTATGCTATCGGCCGTTTCGCTTTGCAATCGGGGTGCTGGAGGAGGGGCCGGCCGCACGGATGCGCGGCGGATGCGGCGAGGCTGGTTTCAACAGGCCATCGCCTCGGCGCATCTGACCAAATAGGCAGCGGCTCAAGCCTGCCCGGCCGGCATGGCCACGAGGCGTTCGAGCGTCGCGCGGTCGTTCAGCACCGCGAGCGTCTCGCGCCGGGAGAGGAAGCGAATCGCCTGCGCGAAGCTGGTCGCGTCCGCGATCCTCGCTTTTGCCGTGGCGAGCTCGACGTTGATGTCGCCGGGATCGCGGCGCTGCGGCGCGGGCAGGGCATCGACGTGCTGGCGGCGCAGCTCGGCGTTGCGCTGCAGCTCGGCCAGCGCCGCTTCGCGGCGGGGCGGGGTCGCAGTCGCCAGCTCCCTCGCCCGGATCAGCACCGGCGGCGGCATCCGGTCCTCCGGCGTGGTGAACAGGCGCGCGCCGGTCCTGCGGCCGCCCGTGAGCAGGCCGATCGGGATCGACAGCACGAGGCCTGCGATGACCGGAGACATCCAGGCGAGCAGCGGGACGGAGACCGCATAGGCGCTCGCTGCCATGATCAGGCCGCACAATGTCGGTAGCGCGAACTTGCGGTAGACTTCCTGCCGGCTCACGCCGCCGTCGCTGCGGCGCTGCACCTGCCAGCCGGCATCACGGCCGAGCAGGATCTCGATCACCGCGACCGACTGGAAGACCATCATCGACGGCGCGATCAGCGCCGCGAGCAGCGTCTCCGCCAGCACGGCGACGCAGAGGCGCAATCCGCCGCCGAAGCCGCGGCGCCGGGTGCGCGTGAACAGCGTGACCAGGCAGGCGAGCAGTTTCGGCACCATCAGCAGGCCGAGCGTCGCGGCAAAGACCTGCGCGGCGAGCACCGGGTCCTGCGCCGGCCAAGTCGGAAACAGCGCGAAGCCCTTCGGGAAGTATTCGGGCCGGACGAAGTTGGCCTGCAGCGAAATCAGGATGCCGAGCACGAGGAAGGCGAACCACAACGGCGCGGTGACATAGGCGCCGATGCCGATCAGGAGATGCAGCCGCGACACCCAGTGCAGGCCGCGCGCCGGCAGCACGGCGAGATGCTGCAGATTGCCCTGGCACCAGCGGCGGTCGCGCGCGGCATGATCGATCAGCGACGGCGGCACCTCCTCGAAGCTGCCGTCGAGATCGACCGTCATGTAGATCCCCCAGCCGGCGCGGCGCATCAACGCGGCCTCGATGAAGTCGTGGCTGAGGATATGTCCGCCGAACGGCTTGCGCCCGGGGAGTTCGGGCAGCGCCGCGTCCTGCGCGAAGGCCGCGACCCGGATGATCGCATTGTGGCCCCAGTAGTTGCCTTCGGCGCCGTACCACCAGGCATTGCCGGCCGCGATCATCGGGCCGTAGAGCCGGCTCGCGAACTGCTGCAGCCGCGCGAACAGGCTGGTGCCGTTGACGATCACGGGCAGCGTCTGGATCAGCGCCGCCTGCGGCGCGTGATCCATCGCATGGGCCAGCCGCACCACGGTCGCGCCGCTCATCAGGCTGTCGGCATCGAGAATGATCATATGGTCGTAGGCCGCGCCGAAGCGCTGCACCCAGTCGGCGATGTTGCCGGACTTGCGGGCGACATTGTCGGCGCGGTGCCGGTAGTAGACACGGGCGCTGCCGCAGGATTGGCGCAGCGCGAGAAACGCAGCCTCCTCGCCGATCCACACGTCGGGATCGGTGGTGTCGCTGAGCAGAAACCAGTCGAAACGCTCGGCCTGCCCCGTCTCGGCCACGGACTCGATCATGGCCCGCAGCCGCACCATCACCGCGTCCGGATCCTCATTGTAGGTCGGCAGCAGCATGGCCGTGCGGCTGGACAAGGAAGGCAGGGGGCCCTCGATGTCGATCGCGATCGTATCGCGCCGCCGTCCGAGCAGGGCGCCGAAGCCGGCCAGCGCACAGACGAAGGCGAAGGCGATCCATGCCAGCAGGACCGAGAACAGCACCAGCACCATGCCTTCCAGCACGGTCACGCCGCCGACCTCGACCACTTCGTACATCTTGGTGCAGCCCGCCAGCGTCAGCGCCGCGGTGCCGGCGAAAATGAGCGCGCGCCTGACTGCGATGCGGCCGCCGCTCGTGATCGCAAGCCTGTCGGGCGCGGCATGATGGAGCGGCGACGGCACCATTGCGAGCGGCGCCTCGGCCGGCAGAAAGCTCGCACCGGCGGCGTCATAGGTCGGGCGCGGCTGCGTTGCGGTCATGGCGTCCATCGATAGACCCAGGTCTCCGACACGATCTTGTCGTTCGCGACCAGCTCGGCCCTGAGCTCAAGGGGAGCGTCACCGACCGCGCATTGGAAGCTCAGCCGCCATCCCTGCGTTTCCGGGTTCGGCTGCGTGACGATGTTCGTCACGTCGGATTTCGCCGCGCTGACCACACCCTTCACGGCGTTCGGATCGAGGCCCTTCAAGACGTCGCCTTCGAGCTCGAGCACGAACAGCCGGCCCTCGCCGCGGGCGGCAACGCCAGTGCGGGTGAAGCGCGCCAGCGTATTCGGCTTCGGCACGTCGGGGCCCCAATGCAGGCGATAGGTCATGTTGTGCTCGCCCTTGGCCGCGAGCGGCGTCTTCGGCCGCCAGAAGGCGGCGATGTTGTCGTGGATCTCCTGGTTGGTCGGGATCTCGAACAGCACCACGGCGCCTTCGCCCCAATCGCCGATCGGCTCGATCCACAGGCTCGGCCGCCGTTCGAAATGCGACTCCAGATCCTGGTAGGCGGCGAAGGTCCGCTCCCGCTGCATCAGGCCGAAGCCGTGCGGGTTGAGGTCGTTGAACACGCTGACCTGCAGGTCGCGCGGATTGCTCAGGGGACGCCAGAGCTGCTCGCCCTTGCCGTTGAACATCGCAAGCCCGCCGGAATCGTGGACCGCAGGCCGGAAGTCGTCGACATCCTTGCGATCGTTCGGCCCGAAGAAGAACATGCTGGTCATCGGCGCCAGCCCGGCATGGGCGATCTCGACGCGCGGATACAGCGAGGCCTCGACGTCGAACACGGTGGTCTCGCCGGGACGGATCGTGAAGCGGTAGGAGCCCGTGGCGCTCTTGCTGTCGAGCAGCGCATGCACCACCATCGCCGAGGCGCCGGGCGTCGGCTTCTCCAGCCAGAACGCCTTGAAGACGGGAAACTCCTCGCCCTTCGTTTCCCCGGTGTCGATCGACAGCCCGCGTGCCGACAGGCCGTAGATCTCGCCCTTGGCGACGGCGCGGAAGTAGCTTGCGCCGAGGAAAACGCAGACCTCGTCATAGTAGTCGGGCCGGTTGATCGGCGCGTGGATCCGAAAACCCGCAAAGCCGAGATCGGCCGCCGGCTGGGCCTGGACTTGCGGACCAAACGAGAAGTCCTCGGGACGATAGGCCACGGGCTTGGCCTGTCCGTCGGACACCTCGTAGATGTCGACGCGGTCCTTGTAGATCGAGCCGCGATGGAAGAACTGCGCCTGGAACGGCAGGTTTTCGCCGCGCCACAACGCATGGTCCGGCAGGAACCGGATCGCGCGATAGGCGTCGTAGTCGAGCTTGGCCAGCGCGTCCGGCAACTGGCTGTCCGGCGCCGCATACGGCTTGGCGGCCAGATTGCGCGCGAGATCGCGCACTTGGGCTGCATTGAACGGCTGTGTCGCGGGCGCCGCGGCCGCGCTCCGCACCATCGACGCTGCGACCGGTAACGCAGCCGCAGATTGAATGAACTGACGACGGTTCAACTTGTACTCGCTTTGTTTGCATGGAACGCCGGAGCAACCGTTTTGGCGGCATCGGGTTCCATTTCATTTGATATGCGGCGGAGAGCATGCGAGTGACGCCATGAACGGCGTCTGAGTGACGGCAGCCAGTGGGAATGCTCGTAGCGTCGCAGCAGAATGCCGTCACCGTCCATTCGATGTGGCTGCCCGCGCAGGACTCGATGGGTGAAGTCGGACTGGAAGTGCAGTTCGCCAAAGATTCCGGCGCGAGGGAAAGTACTGCCGGATGGTCGTCAAGTGCGGTTCTCGGACAGCCACGACCGCTCAGCATGACGCTCACGGCCCGCAGGGCCATCGCAATCGCGGCGTGGAGCTTCGGACCGAAGTGGTTCGATCTCTGCCAGCGCCAGGAGATTCAGGTCTCGGCACCGTTGGGCGTGATGCTCGTGGTCAATCGGCAGGTTCGGCTTCGAGATCGCTGACCCGAACTTTGAGACGCCCGGTTGCGGGCACGGGCAGACGTTGGAGGCCCGAGAGCTTCTGTGCGACCGCCGCGCGGTCATCCCGACGAACGCAGTGATCCATGATCATAACAGGAGCCTAGAACTGCTCGCCGGGCCTTCCTCGGGGATTGCAGTAGATACAGCATTGATGTATTTTCCATCATTGATGGAGGTGTGCCATGACGGAATTCTCGACCAGCGACCTGTCGCGAAAATCAGGGGACATCATTGCGGAGGCCCTGCGCAGACCTGTGACCATCACCCAACGCAACAAGCCGCGGCTCGTCATTCTCAGCATTGAAGACTATCGCGAGCTCGTCGCCAGGGCGGAGACACGCAGTGTCGGCCGTATCGAGACCATGCCGGACGAATTGTTCGATGAGGTCCAGCAGGCCGTTGCCGCATACGAGGAGGAGCATGAGGATCGGTGAGCTTCGAACTGCTTCGCACCGGCTGCGTGATCCGCTTTCCCTAGCTGTGGGCGCGCGAATCCGATCGAGGTGAGACCGAGGGGCGCAAGCCTCGTCCCGTCGCCGTCGGCGTGAGACTTGCCAGACCGAAGGGCAACGACGTGCTGCTCCTGTTTCCCATCACCAGCCAGCCCCCGCATGCCGGGCGCTTCGCGGTGGAAATTCCAGCGACTGAGAAACGACGGGCCGGACTCGACATCGCCTTGCGGCTCTGGATCGTCCTTGACGAATACAATCAGGACGTCGTTGGAAAGTCCTTCTATCTTGAACCGGAGGAGCCGCTGGGCCGGCTCAGCAGAGTTTTCTTTCTGCCGGTCATGAAGGAATTCATCGCGTACCGTGCCCGCGCGCGGAGTGAACCGCCGGGACTGATCCCAGGGGCTCGCATGCGCGGCTCTTGCCCGATGCGATCTCTCCCTCGGGCGCTTCAGCCCGCATGCTGAAGGCGGTGGTTGGCGAGCGGGGCCTCGGCCGATCGTGCGCGTAGCCATTCCCGGAAGACGACCACCTCGGGACAATCTGCAGTCCCTTCCGGCGCCATCAGCCAGTCGCCCAACCCGGTGTCTCCATGAATCCGGTCGCAGCGATAGCCCGGATGATGACCAACACCGCGGGCGATCAGCAGGTCGATCTTGCCTTCGACCAATTCGTGCAGACCGGCGGGATGCAGCACGCGCAAGCCGATGTCCGTATGTGCGGAACGAAACTGCGCCAGGTCGAGGCGGCGCAGGTCGAAGCTGCCGGAAACTCCCACCTGCAGCAGGACGGCCCCTTGCGGCTTCAATTCCGAGGTTGCGTCCGCAATGCGGCGAAAGCCGTCGGACACTCCGGGGAGATAGGCCTGACCGGCCGGGGTGAGGATGAGCTGCTTGTGCAGCCGCTCGAACAGCCGGACGCCGAGGCGCTCCTCCAGCGCCTTGACCTGTTGCCCCACCGCCGCGGGCGTCACGTGCAGCTCATGCGCGGCCAGCTTGAAGCTGAGATGTCGCGCGGCCGCTTCGAAGGCGCGCAGCGCGTTGAGGGGCGGAAGCGTGTAGGTCATCGCGTCGTAGTTTGACACCGATCGGCGCCGGCCTTGCAATAGATTTTCTATCGCTTGGCCAAAGGAGATCTGCTTTGCGCGGCGCTGGCGGCCCCGGCTACGCTCGGCTCGTCAGATCCATCCCGTGCCCCCTGCAGACCCGATCTCGCGAGGGTGACTTTGAGAGAGCCTGCCAATGGCCGTGACCATCCATCCCTTCTACGCGGCGCATCGTGATGCACTGGACGCGGCCATGCGCCAGCGCCTCGACCTTGCCGAGCCGATGGTGTGCGCGCGAACGCATCTCGCCGACATCGCTGCCATCCGGCGGGAGATGCTGGACGAATTCGAGATCGTGCTCACCCAGATGCCGTATGTCGGCGGCGCGGCGAGCCGCATGACCGAGTTCTTCATGCGCCTGACGGGCTTCATGGCCATCAGCCGCGTGCTCCATCGCCATGGTGTGCCGCCGTCCATCATCGGCGACATCGAGCGGGAAACCTACAAGGCGCAATTGCTTACGGTGCCCGAGGAAGAGCGACTCGACTCGGGACGCCACTTCATGTCGGTGGAGAACCAGCAGCTCTTGCGGGAGCAGGCCGCAACAAGTGCGACGGAAACCCACCAGAAGGAGTTTCCGGAGGACTTCGTCTATGATTTCGTGGAGCCTAGCCCAGGTGACCATTTCGACTTCGGCATCGACTACAAGGCCTGCGGCTTCTGCAAATTCGCGGCCCGCCACGGCGATCGAGAGATCCTGCCGAACATCTGCGGGCTCGACTTCGACGCCTATGCGACGCGAGGTATCCATCTCGAAAGGACACAGACGCTGGCCGGCGGTGCGACGCATTGCAATTTCAGGTTCTCACGATTGCAGCCGGATGAGCACGATGGGCCTGCGCGCTTTGCCGCGGCGTCTCGAACCCGGAAGCGGCGCTGATATCGTCAAGGTTCGATGGTCCCGGGCAGGAGCCGCTTGAAGCGGGCGAGGACCCGGCGGGCCTCCTTCGGCGTCAGCGTCACGGCGTGACGAACGGCGGCCGCGATCAGCACCAGGTTGAGCCGGCAGAATTCGCCCAGCACCTTCTCGGACAGATGCGGCGCCAGTGCCCGCAGGGCATGCGTGAGCAAGGCCGTCAGAACGGCGAAGTCGTCCTCGTCGAGCGCCTGGAGCGCGCGATCCGCCTGGGTCGCATGCCAGATGTCGCGCACGACCGGTTCGTCGATGAAGAACTGATAGTAGCTGTCGGTGATGTGGCCGAGAACCGCCTGCAGGTCGTCCGGCGTGTGCAGGCGCTGCAACTCCTTGACGACGCACTCCCGCCCGATCGCGTTGTAGCGTTCGGCCAGCGTGCCGATGATCGCGGTCTTGTCGGGAAAATACTGATAGAGCGAGCCGAACGCGATCCCGGTGCGCTCGACGATGTCGCTCATCCGGAAGGCGTCGCTGCCCTTCTCGGCCATGATTTCGATGGCACAGGCGAGGATTTGCTCGAAGCGCGCACGGCTCCGCTGCTGGCTCGGAACCAGCCGCGCAATCCTCTCGCCTTGCGTCGCCGGCATATTGACTTCACCGCGGCCCGCCTTTCGCCCTGCCATGCTGCCCCCAAGATCACGCTTGACGGCCACAATACGAGAGATTATCGCTTTTGAAAATACGATAATTTCTCGTATTATTGCGAGGCAAGGCGATGCGCCATCTGCTCGTTTCCGGCCTGCTCTGGTTCTCCGCCGTCGGCTGCGGCCTGATGGCGGGCGTCTATTTCGCCTTTTCGACCTTCGTCATGGCCTCGCTGGCGCGCGTCTCGCCGGCGGCAGGCATCGCTGCGATGAATGCGATCAATGTCGAGATCGTGAGGTCGCTGTTCATCCCGCTCTTCATGGGTACGACCCTTGCGGCCGCGGTGCTGGCGCTGCTCGCGCTCTTCAGCTGGAGCGAGCCGGGCTCGGCTGCGCTTCTCGCCGCCGGCATTGTATACGTCGCCGGCATGTTCGCCGTCACGATGTCCTTCAACGTTCCGCTTAACGATGCGCTCGCGGCGGTCGACCCGGTGAGCCGAGAGGGCGTCGCGCTCTGGACGAATTATCAGCGTGACTGGAGCTTCTGGAATCACGTTCGGACGCTCGCGTCACTTGGCGCGGCGTTGTTTTTCACGATGGCGATAGCGGCGGGGTGAAGCCGTCGTGGTCAACGTGCGAGCTGCCTGACATCCATCGATTCTACCACACTCAACGCAGGGCCTTGCAGTTGGTCTTGCGCGAGCGCCTCGATCTCGACGGTCCGACGTGGGGTATTCTGCCGAGCATCTGCGGATTGGACTTCGTAGCCTGCGCGACGCGGCGTCCATCTGGAACGGACACAGGCCTTGGCTGCCTGCGCGAGTCGCTGCAAATCCGCTTCTCGCGGTTGCCTCTCGATTAAAAGGACCAACCCATAAGTGTATCGCTGCTTCTGAATGATGCAATGTCAGATTGCGTCCTTATTCCTATTCCCTTTCAAATTTTCTGTGCAATGATACGCCAGAGAAATTTTGACGCGGCGCGTTTGATCGAGGCCGTCATGCTAAGGGGCATGCGACGTACTTATCGTGGAAACTGAAGCGTATAGAGATAATTATGAGGACGATTCTCCCAATAGGCCTGCTTCTGCTGGCAGTTGTTTTATTTTACGTATATTACGATACCAGGTTACCACCTGGAGTTCAGGCCAAGGGTGGTGATGACTGGATCAGCATCGCATCACTTGTTACCTCGGTCGTTTCTATGATCGGAGGTGTAGTGTCGGCTATCTATCAGGTGCTCCAACATCGCAAGGGGTAGTGGTCCCATGCTTCGGGTAGCGCTTGCGCTTTCTATTATTGCTCTAACCTGCAATCTGTCTTCTGCCGGCACAGATGAAACTTATGTACGCCCAGCAGGACTGCCGTCCTGGTCCGATATCTATAAGAACTTCTTCGGGACCAGCGAGTTTGGGAAAAGTTACGCGATCGTCATAGGGGTGGGAGATTACGATATCTGGCCTAAGCTCGATGCTCCTGCATCGGACGCTCTTCGGATGCGCGATTTTCTGCGTGATGAAGCTGGCTTCGACTACATTGTGACTTTGACCGATGAGCGCGCATCTCGAGCTAGAATCGAGACCTTGTTGGAAAAGACGCTTCCGAAGCTAGTCGGTGTAAATGATCGATTTCTTTTGTACTTTTCTGGTCATGGAGAAACTAGAAAGCTCGCGGGTAACTCTAAGCGAGGGTATCTCATCCTGAAGCCCGCTGGGAAGGAGGACTGGGATGAAATGTTGGACATGCCGCGAGTCATGCAGTGGGCTGAGAACGTCGGCCAATCGCGCCATAGCCTCTTTATTCTCGATGCATGCTTCAGCGGTCTCGCGGCCGTACAAGCAAAAGGAACCGTCCGAGATCAAACCATCAGTCGTCTCTCTCAACCCGCGCATCAATTGGTGACGGCAGGCGTGGAGGACGAGGAAAGCTTTGCGAGTCAAGGCGAAAGTCTATTTACGAAGGCGTTCCTTGAGGCGGCCCGTGGTACGCGAAGGCCAGCTCCTGATGGTGTTGCCTCTGTCAGTGAGATCATGCTCGATGTGGGGCGGTCGATCGATGAATATCGGTCGATGACCGGGCTAAAGCCACGGATGTCTCCTCGGCAATATCTTCTCAGTGTGCGGAATAACGCGGGTGAATTCTTTTTCCTACAGAAGGAACGTCTAGAGAAGAGGGATACTCGTGCGGGTCTGCCTCGAAAAACTGACGATCCGGCGCCCAAGGGATGGGATGGGCAGGCCAGTTCACCTGAACGTAAGCCGCCCGGAAACGATAGCGCGCGCATTCCAAGTCGGGTGACGCTCGATCGCGATACCGTGTTGTTTGATCCATCGACCGGCAAACCCCTGCTGTGGTTTTCTCGCGCCAGCCTCGACTATGAGTTCTTCGACGGTCCTGGCTTCCATCCCCGCACCGGCGAGAAGCTTCTTCCGTTCGGCAGTGACGAAGCCAAGAAGTTCGAAAAGCAAAACGCTGAGCGAGCAGAAGCGATCCGTAAAGAAAAGGAGCAACTCGAAAAGTCGCGAGCGGAACGCGAGGCGCGCGATGCTGCTGCCAGAGAGGTGCTTGCTAAGAAGCAGGAAGAGGAGCGCAAGTCCAGGGAGGTGGAGGCGGCCCGCGCGTCAGAGGCCGGCCAGCGGTGCGACGAACTGGCGGCCAATCCGAACGACAAGAACAAGGCCGGTGTCGGTGTTTCGTTCGCGGTTCTCAAGTCGCAGGCGTCCGGGGCGGTCAAGACCTGCGAAATTGCAACAAAGCAGGCCCCTGGCGAACTACGCTTCAAATATCAACTCGCCCGTGCGCTGCAGTTTTCGGATAGGCCGCGTGCATTCGCGCTGTTCCAAGAGCTGGTTTCAAGACGGTACCCCGCTTCATACGACAATTTGGGCTGGATGCATCTGACCGACAAAAATAACCCTGCGCAGGCCGTGTCAATGTTTCGGTCGGGCGTGCAGGCAGGCGATGTCGACTCCATGGTTAGCTTGGCTGAAATGATCGACCGCGGACAGGCCTCGCCCGCCAACCCGTCGGAAACCAAGATGGAGCTTTGTCGACGGGCATCAGAACTCGGACATCTCGGTGCAGCCCAATGCTATCAGGCGGAAGTCGCCAAACTGGAGCAGGCAGAGAAAGACCGCGTACAGAAGCTTGAGCAGCAGAAAGTGATGATGGAGGTCATCGGCACCGTATTGCAGACAGTAACGAAGAGATAGTTGCCGCCGAGAGCTTAAACCGCATTGAAAACGGAGCATTCGCCAATTGCAAGCGCTGTCTGCTACGGGTCTATGACCGATGGAGTTTCTCTCATCAGTCGTAGGCACGGCCTCCTGCAGCGCGTCGAAAGCATTTTGACATGCGCGTGAAGTCTATTTGTGCCCGCTCAATCAACGAGATGGGCTCTGTCCAGATGGCGCCGGAAAAATATTCCGCTTGGCGCGTCGGGCAAATCATTCGCATCTTTTCGCCTGTCCCGCCTCGATCTGAGGGGCGTATCGCGGTCGTCACGAACGTGGGGTGCGGGATGCGATGGGCGTGTCGGGCTGCAGCGCGAGCGATCGTGCGGACGAACAGCTCGGTGCGCACGGTCAAGCCGTGTGGTCCTGGCCTCCCGATGCTGAGGTCAAGTCAGTGCCGACGATGGCGCGGATGACAGGGGCAAGACAGCCGGTCCCTGGGGAGAGCACGGAGTACGCCGTAAAGCCATCGCGCAGGGAGGGCCGGGATGTCCCAGCCGAACCTGTGGTTCCTACCCCGTGCATTTTTCCGCACGGGGGCCATGGGGGCGGCGAGCTCCCGGTCTTCCCTGCGCTCTCTGTGTGAGAGAGGGCGATCTATCAGCAGAACTCGGGCGCGAGACGTGCCGCGAGAGGCGACGCCATGTCTCTCCGCGTCATTGCGAGCGCAAGCGAAGCAATCCAGAGTCCCGCACGCGACTCTGGATTGCTTCGGCGCAAGGGCGTCTCGCAATGACGTGGAGAGAGGGGTGCCTCGGAATGACGGAGGAGGGAGCGTTGGCCCTACAACTCCCGCGCATTGCTGAACGCGAACGAGCTCACGCGCCGCGTGGTCTCGTCCAGAATCAAAGTCCGCGTGATCGGCGGCTCGGCGCGCTGGGCGCAGTTTTCGCGCTCACAGAGCCGGCAGTTGACGCCGATCGGCGTGCCCTCGGTCTTCTCCAGATCCATGCCGGCGGCATAGACGAGGCGCGAGGCGTGGCGGATCTCGCAGCCGAGGCCGATGGCGAAGCGCGGCTGCGGCAGCGGATGCGGCGCGACCGGCCGGCGCACCATCTGCGCGATCGAGAAATAGCGCGAGCCGTCGGGCAGCTCGATGATCTGCTTCAACAGCCGGTCGGGCGTATCGAAAGTCGAGTGCACGTTCCACAGCGGACAGGTGCCGCCGAATTTCGAGAACGGAAAGGTGCCGGAGGAGAAGCGCTTGGAGACGTTGCCGGCATTGTCGACGCGCAGCATGAAGAACGGAATGCCGCGGGCGTTGGGTCGCGACAGCGTGGTGAGGCGATGGCAGATCTGCTCGAAGCCGGTGTTGAAGCGCTGCGCCAGCACGTTGATGTCATAGTTCAGCGCTTCCGCTGCGGCGAGGAACGGTGCGTAGGGCATCATCACCGCTGCGGCGAAATAGCTCGCCAAGGTGATGCGATAGAGCCGGCGCGAGGTGTCGTCGAGCGCGCCGGCGCGCCCGATGATGATCTCGAACTGCGGATGGCACTCGGTCATGCCGAGCTGGACCGCGAGCTGGAAGGTGCGGCCGGGCCCGTCGACGAGCTCGGAGATCAGCAGCTGGCGGCGATGGCGGTCGTAGCGGCGCAGGGTCTCGCGCATGACGTCGACCGGCATGACGCGGGTCTGCACCGAATGTTTTTCGCGCAGCCGCGCGGCGAGCGCCGCGTACAGCCCTTCGGCCGGCACGTCGAGCGCATCGCGCAAGGCTTCGGCCTGCTGTTCGAGCTCGGCGAAGTAGTTGCGGTTGGCCTCGATCAGGTCGCGGACCCGCTCGATCGGATTGGCCTCGAAGTGCGCGCCGGCGTTGCGATCGGCCATCTGCGCCGCCACCAGCGTCTCGCCGCGGCGGGCCTCGGCGTAGGCGGCGTACAGCCGCTGCAGCGCGTGGGTGACGCCGGGGCAGAGCTCGGCGAGGTCGCGCAGCTCCTGCTTCGGCAGCTCGATCTGGCGGAACAGTGGATCCGAGAAGATCTCGTTGAGCTCGGCGAAGAAGCGGTCCTCGTCGGCGGTGGCGAGGTCGCGCAGATCGAGGTCGTAGGTCTCCGCCAGCCGCAGCAGGATCTGGGCAGAGACCGGGCGCTGGTTGCGCTCGATCAGGTTGACGTAGCTCGGCGAGATGCCGAGGCCTTCGGCGAGCTGAGTCTGCGACAGTCCGAGCTGCTGGCGGATGCGCCGGAAGCGCGGGCCGACGAACAGCTTCTTTCCGGATTCGCCTGGCATGCGAGCCCCTCTCGGCCGGTTCGTGACAAAATTTACAAAATGACATTCGTGACAAGTGAAGATGTTACATGACATCACCATTCAAAAACAAGGTCTCTATACGAAGCGGTTGGTTTCGCGTTTATCTCCGGTCACGCAATTCGCAATGCACTGTCACAGTTGTGACGGGTACAGGAGGGTCTCATGACCAGCAATTTCTGGGTGATCGGCGGCGAGTTCGGCTCGATGAATTTCCACAAGCTGGTGGAAGGCTCGGCCCAGGTGAAGGGTCCGTTCAAGTCGCGCAAGGAAGCCGAGGATTGCTGGCGCGAGGTCTCCGAGGAGAACCGCCACAAGGCCGGCGTGCGGTTCTCGATCGTCGAGGAGCCGCAGCGCGCGCCGGCGGCCTGATCGCAGCGACGGGATGCATTGCCGGGTATTCGAATAAGCTCAAGGAAGAGCCCAAGGACGGGGCGGTCTCAGCCGGGTCACACCGGAGGGGGCCGCCCACGTCCATTTTGGCGTGCCGTGCAGCCGGGTGGTTACACCAGCGTGCTTATAACCCATTGAAGATGAAAGGGGTTTGCGGAATACTAGGTTACTGCTAGGTTAATGGGAGAAAACCTGGCGAAACCAGGGCCGAACCGTGAAAGCGTGAGCGATGTCCGAGGCGCCCGACAGCAGCACCGAATCCCGTCCCGTGCGCCTGCGCGAGGCGCTGCGTCAGGCCCGGATCGAGGCGGCGGACCGAACCGGCGTGGTGGTCGATCTGCGCGACGCCGAGGTGGCGCGGCTCGAGATCCTCAGTGATGCGCTGGATCCGCTGTTCAACGAAATTCCCAACCACATCGACCTGTTCGATCGCGGCATCAGCCAGGGCGAGACGCCGCGGCTGTGGATCGACGTCGTCGCCCATGTCGTGATGGGGCGCGACAAGCGGCAATATCGCTTCGTGCAGGATACACGCAATGGTCGCATCGTGCTCGCCGAGTCGCACGACCTCGGCGCGATCGTGAAGGCCGTGACCGATTACGTCGCGCGCCGCATGGTCGAGCGCGAGCGCGCCTTCAGCGTGGCGCGGGCCGAGGTGCAGGCCGCCGGCGAGGCGCCGCGGCGCGGGCGGTTCTGGCCGTTCGTGCTCGGCTTCGTGCTCGGCGCGCTGTCGCTGTTCGGCATCGCGCTCTACGAGAGCCTGAAGCCGATCTCGTTCTGACGGCGCGCTCAGAGCAGCCGGATCTGGCGGATCTCGCGCGCACGCAGCGCGTCGTTGACGCCGCGCACGGTCATGTCGCAGCGCCAGTGATTGCCGTCACGGGCGATGGCAAAGATGTTGTAGGCCGCGGCCGGCGTGTGGCCATGGGCGAGCGAGGAGGCCGAGGGGACGCCGACGACCGGAATCTTGCGCTCCGGGCCGTCGATCCAGATGGTCGAATGGACGTGGTCGTGGCCGTGCAGCACCAGCTCGACGCCGTGGCGCGACAGCAGCGCGATGAGATCCTTGGCGTCGGTGAGCCGCTTCATCCGATTGGCCGAGCGCAGCGGATGATGCACCAGCAGCACGCGAAACAGCGGCTCGTTGCCGAGCGACTGCAGCAACTGCTCCAGCGCGGCGAGCTGGGCGCTGCCGAGCCGGCCGGTCGCCATGAACGGGGCGGAGGGCACGGCCGACGACAGACTGATCAGCGCCAGCGGCCCGCGCCGGCGCAGCGAGGGGAACGTCGCCGGCCCCTCGGCGTCGCCGCCGAAATAGTCGGCAAAGCTCTCGGCGAAACGCAGCCGCGTCGAGCGCACATAGGCGTCGTGATTTCCGGGGATCGCGGTGACCTTGTCGGGCGGCCCGACCGTCCGCAGCCAGGCCTGGGCGATCGGGAATTCCGATTCCAGGGCGAAATTGACCAGATCGCCGGTGACGGCGATCTGGTCCGGCATCTGCGTATGCAGATCGGAGACGAGCAGATCGAGGACGTCGCGGCGATGATATCTGTAGCGGTTGCGCGTCCAGTTGAGATAGGCGAGCGCCCGCTTGCCCGCGAGCTCTCTCAGCCGCGGCCGCGACTGCGGGGCGAGATGCGGATCGGACAGATGGGCCAGCGTGAAGGCAGCCATCACGCGCCTCGGCGCCGATGGCGGATGCAAGCGCGCCGTGATGTCATCTCATGCTATTCCTCGTGGTGCCCGGCTCTCATGGCAAGCCCGGCTGCGAAGCGCAAGAACAACCGGGACCACGACATTCATGACGACATATCTCAGCGGGCTGCGGATCCGGTTCGAGCCCGTGCTCCGGCGCGGCTTCCACCTGTATTGGCGCTTCGCCCGCGGCATGACCCTGGGCGTTCGCGGCGTGGTGCTGGATGCCGACAACCGCGTGTTCCTGGTGAGGCATGGCTACGTCTCGGGGTGGCACCTGCCGGGCGGGGGTGTCGAAGTCGGCGAGACCTTCACGCAGGCGCTGACGCGGGAGCTGTTCGAGGAGGGGCGGATCACGCTTTCCGGCGAGCCGGAGCTGCACGGCATCTTCCTCAACCGCCACGTGTCGCCGCGCGACCACGTCGCCGTGTTCGTTATCAAAAGGTTCACGCAGGACCGCCCGCCGGAGCCGAATCTCGAGATCGTCGAGACCGGCTTCTTCGCGCGCGACGCGCTGCCGGAGGGAACCACGCTGGGCACGCTGTCCCGTCTGCGCGAGGTGCTGGATGGCGTTAAGATCATTCCGACATGGCGGCCGGAAGGCGGCGCGCCGGCCGGATCATTATGAATTTCTGCACCCAAAGCGGGCAGTCTCCCGGCCGTGGGAGACGGGTCAATGAGTTCACCATCGATGCGCATCGCCGTGCTGGTGCCCTGCTACAACGAGGAGGCGGCGGTCGCCACCGTGGTCCGCGACTTCAGGCAGGCGCTGCCGGCGGCGACGGTCTACGTCTACGACAACAATTCCAAGGACCGCACGGTCGAGGTCGCGCGCGCGGCGGGCGCCGAGGTGCGCTGCGAGCGGCGGCAGGGCAAGGGCCACGTCGTCCGGCGCATGTTCGCCGACATCGATGCCGACATCTACGTGCTGGTCGACGGCGATGCTACCTATGACGCGCCGAGTGCGCCCGGCATGATCGAGCGGCTGGTCGCCGAGCACCTCGACATGGTCGTGGGCCTGCGCGTCGACCAGGAGCAGGCCGCCTACCGCATGGGCCACCGCACCGGCAATTGGATGCTGACGAGCTTCCTCGCCGAGGTGTTCGGCCAGGCCTTCAAGGACATCCTGTCCGGCTATCGCGTGTTCTCGCGCCGCTTCGTCAAATCCTTCCCCGTGCTGTCCGACGGCTTCGAGATCGAGACCGAGCTCACCGTCCATGCGCTGGAGCTGGCGCTGCCGGTCGCCGAGATCGCGACGCCGTACTACGCGCGGCCCGAAGGCTCGGTCTCCAAGCTCAACACCTGGCGCGACGGCTTTCGCATTCTCGGCACCATCCTGAAGCTCTACCGTTCGGAGAAGCCGCTGCGCTTCTTCACCGCGATCGGCATCTTCCTCGCGCTCATCTCGATCGGCTTCGCGATTCCGATTCTCGTCACCTACATCGAGACCGGTCTGGTGCCGCGGTTGCCGACCGCCGTGCTGTCGATGGGCCTGATGATCATGGCGCTGCTCTCGGCCTCCTCGGGCCTCGTGCTCGACACCGTCACCAGAGGGCGCCGCGAGATGAAGCTGCTGGCCTATCTGTCGCACGCGCCGATTGGAGGGGGATACCGGTGAGCGGGGGCGGAAAGCTTGTGTCCGCGCGCCGTTCCGGCCATGGTCCGGGCTGGTCAACGTCCTGCAACGAGAACACTGCTCCTCATGCCCATCCTCAACAGCATCGCCGCGCTCGCGGACGACATGGCCGCCTGGCGTCACGATTTCCACGAACATCCTGAGCTGATGTACGAGGTGCACCGCACCGCCGGCATCGTCGCCGAGCGTCTGCGCGACTTCGGTTGCGACGAGGTCGTGACCGGCATCGGGCGCACCGGCGTGGTTGGCGTCATTCGCGGCCGCAAGACCGAGTCCGGCCGCACCATCGGCCTGCGCGCCGACATGGATGCACTGCCGATCGAGGAGGCCTCCGGCGTCCCCTATGCCTCGAAAACGCCGGGGCTGATGCACGCTTGCGGCCATGACGGCCACACCGCAATGCTGCTGGGCGCCGCCAAGCATCTCGCCGAGACGCGGAATTTCGATGGCACCGCGATCGTGATCTTCCAGCCGGCCGAGGAGGGCGGTGCCGGCGGCAAGGCAATGGTCGATGACGGCCTGATGACGCGCTGGGGTATCCAGGAGGTTTACGGCCTGCACAATGCGCCCGGCGTGCCCGAGGGCGTGTTCGCGCTGCGGCCGGGCCCGATGCTGGCGTCGTCCGATCAGCTCGAGATCACCGTGCACGGCAAGGGCGGCCATGCCGGCGCCGGGGTTCACAAGGCGGTCGACAGCGTGCTGATCGCAGCCCACATCATCACCGCGCTGCAGTCGATCGTGTCGCGCAACGTCGATCCGGTCAAATCCGCCGTCATCTCGATCTGCATGGTCGAGGCCGGTAAGGCCATGAACGTCATCCCTGAGACCGTCGAGCTGAAGGGCACCGTGCGCACGCTCGATCCCGAGGTGCAGGACCTGGTCGAGCGCCGCATCGCCGAGGTCGCCGACGGCATCGCCCGCACCTATGGCGGCGCCGCGACGACGAAGTACACGCGGCTCTATCCGATCACGACGAACCATGCGCGCGAGGCCGTGATCGCCGCCGACGTCGCGCGTGACGTGGTCGGTGCGGAACGTGTTGTCGACAACGCGCCGCCGCTGATGGGCGCCGAGGATTTCGCCTTCATGCTGCAGGCCCGTCCCGGCGCCTTCGTCTTCCTCGGCATGGGCGACGGCAACGACTGTCACCATCCGGCCTATCGCTTCAACGACAACATTCTCGGCCACGGCGCGTCCTATTGGGTGCGGCTGGTCGAGAAGACGATGCCGGCGGGCTGACGCTCGCCCTGTGGCATCAGCCGCTGGTCACCGGTTGCCGTGAGCGTTGGCGCCACTGCCGCGGGCTGCAGCCGGTCCAGCGTGCGAAGGCGCGGGAGAAGGCGGAGGCCTCGGAATAGCCGAGCAGGAAGGCGACGTCGCCGAGCGGCAGATGCGTCTGGCGCAGATAGTGGCGGGCAAGATCGAGCCGCGTCGTCTCGACGAGATCGGAGAAGGTGGCGCCGAACTCGGCAAGGCGGCGCTGCAAGGTCCAGGGCGTCGTCGACAGCGCGTCGGCGACCTCCTTGAGATGCAGCGCGCCGGCCGCCAGCCGGCGCCTGATCTCGCCGCGGACGAGATCGAGGAATGCCGGCGTGCCGCAGGAGCCGGCGATGCCGGCGAGATCGCTCGTCAGCCGCTGCAGGCGCGAGCGGTCTGCCCCTGGCATGGCGCGGTCCAGGCCGTGATCGCGAAACACCAGCGCATTGGTGCCTTGTGACCACCCGACCTCGGCATCGAAAGCCGCCTCATGGTCGCGCCAGGCGGCGGGCCGGGCATGTTCGAACATCACCATGTCAGGTGCCCAGCCGGACGGCAGGCAGGCGCGGAAGACGTTCGCGAACATGCCCATGGTCAGCTCGGCGTCCTGCCGGCGATCGACGATCGAGCCGTCGAGGATGCGATATTCGAGGCGGAGAAAGCCGTCCTGGCGCGTCAGGCGGGTCTCGGTGGCCTGCTGGTGCCAGGGAAACCACAGAGCCAGGTGCTCGATCGCGGAGCCGAGCGTCGGCGCGGACAGTGCGATCTCGCCGATCAGGCCGAGCATCTGCGGCTGGTAGCGCTGGCCGAACCACAGTCCGAAATTGTCGTTGCCGGTCTCCTGCGCAGCCTCTTCCATCATCGCGACATAGTCGGCGAGATCGAGCGCGCGGCGGGTCTGGCCGAGGCAGGTTGCATCGATGCCGATCCGCTCGAACACCGCTTCCGGGCGGCCTCCCGTTCTGGCGATGAAATCGGCAACGCCGGTCGCAGCGGAGGCCAGGATGTTTCGACGTCGATCCCGCGGATGCCGGCTTTCGGCTGAAAGGTGCTGTGCCATGAGATCCTCGCCCTTGAGGAAATGCGCCGTTGGTTGACACCTCGTAATGATGCAAGTGACGTGCCTGCCGAAGCAGGCTTGCGACGAAACCCTCCGCGCGAGGATATGGCGCGGAGGGGGTTGGCCTCGATCGGCGATCGCGCGATCCCGCTACATCAGTCGGCCATGGCGCGGGCCTCGTTCAGCGCGATGTCGAGCAGATTGTCATTGGTCGCATGGCCGCGCCTGCCCGCCGTCAGACGATAGAGCGGCAGCCCGGCGGCGAACAGCACCACGAAGGCCGCGAACACCTGCAGGTTGAACCAGATCATCGTGAGCAGCGAGAGGCTCGCACACACCAGCGCCACCGCCGGCAGCACCGGATAGAGCGGCGCCTTGAACGGCCGAACCAGGCTGGGCTCAGTGGCGCGCAGGCGGAACAGCGCGGCCATGCTCATGATGTACATCACCAGCGCGCCGAACACGCTCATGGTGACGATGTTCGCCGTCAGCGTCTGCCCGGCGAACTGGATCAGCTCGTCGGAGAAGATCGCGGCGATGCCGACCACGCCGCCGGCCAGGATCGCCCAATGCGGTGTGCGGCAGGTGGGATGCAGCGCGGCGAGCTTGGCCGGCAGGAAACCTGCGCGCGACAGCGCGAAGATCTGCCGCGAATAGCCCATGATGATGCCGTGGAACGAGGCGATAAGGCCGAACAGGCCGATCCACACCAGCATGTGCAGCCAGCCCGAATTCTCGCCCACCACGATCTTCATCGCCTGCGGCAAGGGATCGTTGATGTTGGAGAGCTTCGCCCAGTCGCCGACGCCGCCGGCCATGATCATGGTGCCGAAGGCGAGCACGACGAGGGTCAGGATGCCGGCAATGTAGGCGCGAGGAACGGTCTTCGTCGGATTCCTGGTTTCCTCCGCGGCCATCGCGGCGCCCTCGATGGCAAGGAAGAACCAGATCGCAAACGGAATCGCCGCGACGATGCCGCCGATGCTCGCCAGCGAGAACGAATTCTCGCCGGCCCAGCCATTGGCGGCGAAGTTGGCGAAGGAGAAGCCGGGTGACACGACGCCCATGAACACCAGCAGTTCGGCGATTGCCAGGATCGTGACGAACAGTTCGAAGGTTGCTGCAATGGTCACGCCGGCGATGTTGAGCGCCATGAACACGACATAGGCGCCGAGCGCGGCCGCCTTCGGCGACAGCGCCGGAAACTGGACGTTGAGATAGGCGCCGATCGCCAGTGCGATAGCGGGCGGCGCGAACACGAATTCGATCAGCGTCGCGAAGCCGGCGACGAAGCCGCCGAGCGGACCGAAGGCGCGATAGGAATAGGCGAACGGGCCGCCGGCATGCGGGATCGCGGTGGTCAGCTCGGTGAAGGAGAAGGTGAAGGTCGTGTACATCACCGCGATGAAGATCGTGGTGACGAGGAAGCCGAGCGTGCCGGCCTTGTCCCAGCCATAGCTCCAGCCGAAATACTCGCCAGAGATCACCAGCCCGACCGCGATGCCCCACAGATGGAGTCCGGTCAGGCTCTTCGAAAGCGTCGGCTTGGTCTCGTCACGCATGTCCACGCGCTCCTGTCGTGTTGTGATGGATGTGTAGTGGTGGTGTCGTGGCCTCAAGCGCGGCGTCCGGCGCCGCTTCCTTCAGCCCGATGCCGGTGACGCCGATGCGCAGCGCTTCGCGCACCAGCCAGGCCAGCTTGTCGGCGGCGCGGTCAGCCGCGAGGCCGTGACCGTGAATGTTGGAGATGCAGTTGCGAGCGCTGTCGCGCAGGCCGGGCGCCGGATTCAGTGTGAGGTAGACGCCGAGCGAGTCCGCCGCCGAAAGTCCCGGACGCTCGCCGATGAGGACGGCGACCAGACGGGCGCGCATGGCGGCGCCGACATCGTCGCCCAGTGCCACGCGCGCCTGCGAGGCCAGCACGATCGGACCGATCGTGTGGCCGGCAAGACGCGCCGCGGTCGCGATCACGACGTCGGCGGCATGGCTTTCGACAGCATCGGCGGAGAGCCCGTCGGCAATGACGAACACGAGATCGAATGGACCCGATGGAAGCCCAGACGCTTCGCCGGCGGCCAGGCGGCGGCCGAGGTCGGGCCTCCGCAGGTAGCTGGCGCGATCTGGTGCTGCGCTCGCGACCTTGATCACCTCGCGCGGAGCGAGCGCGTCGGCGATGCCGTCGAAATTGACCTTGCCCCACACGGCATCGCGCGCGAGCGCATGCGCCATCTGGAATTCGAGCCTGGCCTTTGTCGGGAGCCCGTCGCCGGAGCGGCCGAGCCCGACGCGGGCGCGCGTCATTCGCCGCAGCCTGTCGAATGCGTCGTCCCTCATGCGCGTCCTCCCTGGCCGATGAGCCGGACCACGGCCGGCGCGCTGCCGGGCAGCGGCGGCACGCGACCGCTGTCGTCGAGCAGGCCCATCCGCGCGAGCCACGCCTCGAACTCCGGCGCCGGGCGGCGGCCGAGCAGATGCCGCAGCCGCATCACGTCGTGATGTGACAGGCTCTGATAGTTGAGCATGATGTCGTCGGCGCCGGGCACAGCGATCAGGAAGTTGACGTTGGCGGCTGCGAGCAGCAGCGCCAGATCGTCCATGTCGTCCTGATCGGCCTCGGCGTGGTTGGTGTAGCAGACGTCGCAGCCCATGGGCACGCCGAGCAGCTTGGCGCAGAAATGATCCTCCAGCCCGGCGCGAATGATCTCCTTTGCGTCGTAGAGATATTCCGGGCCGATGAAGCCGACGACGGTGTTGACCAGCAGCGGCGAGAAGGCGCGCGCGACCGCATAGGCGCGGGCCTCGACGGTCTGCTGATCGAGGCCGTGATGGGCGTCGGCCGACAGCGCCGCGCCCTGGCCGGTCTCGAAATACATCACGTTGTTGCCGATCGTGCCGCGCTCGAGCGACGAGGCGGCGTCCTGCGCCTCGGCCAGCAGCGCCAGCGTCACGCCGAAGCCGGCGTTGGCGGCCTCGGTGCCGGCGATCGACTGGAACACGAGATCGAGCGGCGCGCCTTTCTCGATCGCCTGGATCGAGGTCGTGACGTGGCTGAGCACACAGGACTGGGTCGGCACCTCGAATTTCAGCCTGAGCTCGTCGAGCATCGTCAGCAGGCGGATGCAGGCCTCGACATTGTCGGTCGCGGGATTGATGCCGATGACGGCATCGCCCATGCCGAACAGCAGGCCGTCGAGCGTGCCGGCAGCGATCGCCATGGGATCGTCGGTCGGATCGTTGGGCTGCAGCCGCGACGACAGCCGCCCGTGCAGGCCGATCGTCGAGCGGAAGCGCGTGACCACCCGGCACCTGGCGGCGATGGCGACGAGGTCGCCATTGCCGCAGAGTTTTGAGACCGCGGCGACCATTTCCGGCGTGAGGCCGGGTGCGAGCGCGCTCAGCCGCTCGGCATCCGCCTCCCACGACATCAGCCATTCGCGCAACTCGCCGACCGTCAGCGCGGCGATGGGCGCAAATGCGGCAGCATCGTGGCTGTCGAGGATCAGGCGCGTGACCTCGTCGCTCTCATAAGGAATCAGCGGCTCGTCGAGAAACCGTCGCAGCGGCACGTCGGCGAGCGCCATGCGCGCCGCCACCCGTCGCGTGGCGCTGTCGGCTGCGACGCCCGCCAGCTCATCGCCGGACCGGCGCGGCGAGGCGCAGGCCAGCAGCGTCTTGAGATCATCGAACACATGCGTTTCGCCGCGATGGCGCGACCGGAAACCACCCGTCATCTTCGACCTGCCGCTGGTCCTTGCGTTGGAGCGGTCCCCGCGGCCACGACCGCGGCCGCAACGCTCATGACTCGGTGCAGGTTACCCGATGCCGGCGCGGGAAACTTGACATCTCAGCACAATCTTAGGTCACGTCGCGCAAATGCTCAGAAATTCAGCATGCGGGCCAGGCCACGCGAATGCAGCCAAACCGGGTTGTCACGCCATGGACCGCGCCGCGCCGGGATGCTATCTCGCCACCCCACATGAGTGACCTTTCCATTACGATTTCCGCCGAGAAGCCGGGCGACGCACAGGCGATCGAGCGGCTGCATGAGCGCACCTTCGGCCCCGGCCGCTTCGTGCTGAGCGCCTACCGGCTGCGCGAGCATGTCGACCATCTGCTCGAATTGTCGTTCACCGCCCATATAGGCACCTTGCTGGTCGGCTCGGTGCGGCAGCTGCCGATCTGTGTCGGCGACACCAAGGCGCTGATTCTCGGGCCGCTCACGGTCGAGCCGCCGTTCCGCAAGCATGGCATCGGCCGCATGCTGATGGAACGCTCGATCGCGGATGCGCGGACCCAGGGCCACCGCTTCATCCTGCTGGTCGGCGATGCCGCCTATTACACGCGTGTCGGTTTCAAGCCGGTGCCGAAGGGCCGGGCGACGATGCCGGGTCCCGTCGACTACAACCGGCTGCTGGTAAATGAGCTGGTCGAGGGCGCCTTCGACGGCGTCGAAGGCGCGATCCGTCCGGACTGGGACTACGCGAAGTAGCCCAGCAAAGGGTGCGCTCCCTCGCCCCGCTTGCGGGGAGAGGGTTGGGGTGAGGGGGACTCTCCACGAGCTCAGTGCGTGGAGAGTCCCCCTCACCCGGATTGCATCTGCGATGCAATCCGGCCTCTCCCCGCACGCGGGGAGAGGCGAAGACCTCACTCAGAACTTCAGGTTCGCAAAAATCCGCACGCCGATGCCGGGCAGCAGCACCTCGTCCTTGGTGTAGGACACGGAGTTGCGGATCTTCTCGTTCAACAGATTGTTGCCGACCATGCCGACCAGCATCTCGCGCGCGCCGAACATGTTCGGGTCGAGCTTGGTCCGGTAGCTGACCTCCGCCTTCAAGAGGTTGTAGCCCGGCGTCGGCGTCTCCGCGATCCGCGCCACGTCGTTCTGCGCGAACGCATGCAGCAGGTTGATACGCGTCAGCCAATTGGCATCACGCCAGAACACGCCGCCGCCGACGCGCATCGGCGGAATCCGCGGCACGTTGGTGCCGTCGGGGAAGGTGGCGCGGACGACGTCGAACTGGTTCTCGATGCCCCAGATGCCGCTGCCGAGCGCGGCGACGTCGTACTGGCTCTGGAACTCGAAGCCGCGGAACAGCGCGTTGCGCTGCGAGTAGACCGCCTGGTTCAGCTCCGTGCCGGTGGTGCCGCAGGACGCGAAGTCGTCGTCGCACATCACCCCGGTCAGACGTCGATAGATGAAGTTGCTGAACTGCGTGTAGTAGGCGGTGGCCTCGAAGCGGAACGGGCCGGTCGCCTTGCGCAGGCCGGCCTCGACGGTCTTGGCGGTCTCGATCGTCAGGTTCGGATTGCCGATGTCGAAGGTCGCGGTCGCATCGTGCCCGCCGCGCGAAAACAGCTCGGCCGCCTTCGGTGCGCGCTCGACATATTGCGCGGTGACGCTGGCGACGAGATCGCCGGGCAGGTTCTGCAGCAGGCCGACGCTTGCGCTCTTCGGCGTATACGACGGATTGCGCGCGATGTTGGCCTGTGGCGTTCCGTCCGGCAGATAGTCGACCGGGAAGTTCGGCGTCGAGCCGTTCAGCGACACATGCTCGATGCGGCCGGCGATCTGCGCCTTGGTCGAGGGCGAGAAGGCGAACTCGTTGAAGACGTAGCCGGCGACGCGGTTGTTGGTGTTGGGGCCGAACAGGCCGTTGAAGACAGAGCCGGGATTGTCGGGGCTCGGCGCATTGAGTTCCTGGTGGCCGGCCTGCACGCCGTAGGCGGTCGTCAACGTGGCGAAGCGCAGATTGACCGGCATCATCTGCATCTCGACGCGCGCTTCCTGCTCGCGATTGGTGAAGGTCTGACGCACACCGTCCGTGGTCGGATCGGTCGTATCGGCCAATCCGATCTCGTTGTGCCGATAATCGGTCGCGCCGGCCCAGAAGCGGATGGCGTCGATGGCCGCGGAGTCCGGACGGTACTCGCCCTTCGTGGTGATCTTGGTCTGGTGCGCGTCGATCCGCGTGCGGCTGTCGGCGCCGTCGATGCCGGGAATGTGGTAGAGCGCATCGGTCTGCGTGATCGCGGCACCAATGAACCCGCCGGAGAAGAAGTAGCTGCCGCCGATCGAGGCGCCATCGTTCTGCACGGCCGAGTTCGGCTGCCGCCCGTTCACCGGGCGGCTTCGATCGAACAGATAGGGATAGCCGGGAATCGAATAGTCGCCGGTCTTGCGGCCATAGGCGTCGGCATGGAGCGCGAAATTGCCGCCGCCGGCATCGAGCAGCACGCCGCCTTCGACGCCGCGATCCACCGAACTGAACGACGTGCGCGTCTCCGCAGTGACGCAAGGCGCGGCACCTGCGGAAGGCGCGCTCGCCGGCAGGCCGTA
Source organism: Bradyrhizobium oligotrophicum (assembly GCF_051168495.1). Lineage (GTDB taxonomy): Bacteria > Pseudomonadota > Alphaproteobacteria > Rhizobiales > Xanthobacteraceae > Bradyrhizobium > Bradyrhizobium oligotrophicum_A. The sequence continues at coordinate 98,517 of NZ_JBNPVB010000014.1, forward strand.
GGTCTGGAACGGTGCAGTCGAGCACGTCGGCAGCGCCTGCGGGATGCGGTTGTTGGTGGCGCTGACGACGCCGCCGATCGAGGTCGAGCCGTAGCGCAGCGCCGCTGGCCCGCGGACGACTTCGATCTGATCGCTGGTGAGCGGGTCGATCGGCACGAAATGGTCCTCGCCGAGATCGGAGGCGCCGCCGCCGCCGAGCCCGTTCTCGACGATGCCGACGCGGTTGACGTCGAGGCCGCGGATGATCGGCCGGCTCGAGGCGCCCGGCGCGAAGCTGGAGCCGGTGATGCCGGGCTTCGAATTGAGGAGATCGCCGAGGGTGGCGGCGCCGGAGCGGCGAAGCTCCTCGTTTGGCACCACGGTGACGGTGGCGAACTGATCGGTGACGACCGGCAGCACGCCCTGCTGCGGCGGAGGCGGCGCGGTCTGCGCCTCGCGTACCGGCGCCGGTGTGCGCGTGCCGCCCCGGGCGACGCGCGCAGCGGGATTGGGCCGCGGCACGACCGGCTTGCGGGCGCGGATCGGGCTCGGCGCCGTCACATTGACCTCGGGCAGTTCCGCCGCCGGCTTCGGATCATCGGCGCGCGCGGGCGCGCCCAAAAGGCACAGCATGGCTGCAGCGCTGCAGCCCGACATCAAAGCTCTCGGCAACATTCTTCCATTCCTGATCCTGATCAGGCGTCCCACGGTCGTCATTGCTGGTGGGATGCGCCTGCCGTCGGCTTGCGACGGACCCATTCCTGCACGCCGGTCGAATGCGCATCGGCGCATCGGTCGCAGCGTCTCGCGGCTGGTGATCAGGCGGTCGGAGGTGCGCGTGGCTGGAACGCCGTGCCGATGATGACGCGATCGATCGACTCGACGATCGGCGTCGGCTTGCGGAAGGCCACCGCGTGCGGCGGGGTCAGGGATGGGGGCGGCGACAGCAGGATCGATTGCGCCATCGCCATGACGGCGCAGATGGCGCAGCCGTCGGCGGCGGGCTGCTGGTCGGGATCCTGGCTTGCCGGCAGTGAGCCGGTGTGAGCCTGGGCAATCGTCAGACGACCACCGTCCAGGGCCTGTGCGGAGAGCCAATGCACATGGCCGAAGGCGAGCGCGAACTGCACCACCAGCGCAAGCAGCGCCAGCCGCGAGACATCCTTGATGTTCGCGCGAAACCAGCTCATGGCCAGCTCTGGCTCATGTGAATCGGCCACCCCGTTTGGCTGATGGGCTCAGCCACTGTTACAATGTAACATCGCAGGGGAGCCCTGCAGCGTCAATCAGGGCACCGCAGAAACGGGCACAATCAGGGATGATTGTGCCCTTCGCGCCACGATGCCCGCACCGTCAGGTGCGAGCGCGCGCGGCTCGATCAGCGTCCTTCGCGGACCCACGTCGCGGCCAGCGCGCCGAGCAGCAGCAGGAGGCCGATGACGCCGGCGAACATCGGCAGCACGCCGACGCCCTTGACCACGCTGGCGTCACGCATCCGCACGCCCATCCAGCCGTCACCGCTGAACAGCGTCGACGATTTGACCGGGACGATGCGCGGCATGTCGAGGCTCGATCCGTCGGCGATGCGGCGGGCGTCGCCGCCGGTCGCCTGCGCCAACGGCTTCAAGGTCTCGGTGGTCGAGGTGACCTCGGAGAATTCCTTCGGGTTGGTGGGGCCGACATTGATCAGCGCCTTCAGGGTGCCGTCGGTGGCCTGCCACAGGCCGAGTTCGCTGGCCGGCAGCGTCGCGCGCCACTCGCCGGGATCGCCTTGGGCGAGCGTCAGCTCGCGGGTCTGGCCCGACGGCGAGGTGACGGTCACCGGCGGGACTGTGTCGCCCATGGTCTGGCGGATGACGGCGAGGTCCTTGCCCTGCATCTGCAGCCGCAGCGCTTCCTCATCGAGATCGGGTTGCTGCATCAGCCAGTGCGACATCCGACGGAGCAGATCGAGATGCGGGCCGCCGCCTTCATAGCCCCGCGCCCACAGCCAGATGTGGTCGGACAGCAGCAGCGCCACCCGGCCGGCGCCGAAGCGCGACAGCAGCAGCAGCGGCTTGCCGTCGGCACCGGTCATCACCGGCGGGCTGACGGCATTGCGGGTCTCGACGGTGCGGAAGAAGCGGCTCCAGCGCGGCGGCTCGGCACCCGATCCCTCGAGGCCGCGCGTGACCGGATGGCGTTTGCCGGCGTCCGAGAGATGCGCATAGAACGGTTTCTCGGTGACACCGACCGGCTCGGCGGGCAGCACCGAATCCAGTGGCGTGCGCCAGATGCTGGTGTTGGACGCATAGTCCGGCCCGGCCGAGACCAGCACCGCGCCGCCGTTACGCACGTAGCGCGCGATGTTGTCGAAATAGGCGATCGGCAGCACGCCCTGACGGGCGTAGCGATCGAAGATGATCAGCTGGAATTCGTTGATCTTCTGCTGGAACAGCTCGCGGGTCGGAAACGCGATCAGCGACAGCTCGTTGATCGGCGTGCCGTCCTGCTTCTCCGGCGGCCGCAGGATGGTGAAGTGGACGAGGTCGATGCTGGCGTCCGACTTCAGCAGGTTGCGCCAGGTGCGCTCGCCCGAATGCGGCTCGCCCGACACCAAGAGCACGCGCAGCTTGTCGCGCACGCCATCGATCGAGACGACGGCGCGGTTGTTGACGAGCGTCAGCTCGTTATCGAGCGGGGAGGCCTCGATTTCGACGATGTTCTGGCCTTCGTGCTTGATGTCGACGTCGATCGTGGCGCTCTGGCCGCTGGTCAAGGTGCGCTCGTTGATCACCTCGCCGTCGCGGCGGATCACGACCTTGGCGCTGGCGCCCGTGATGCCCTGGTCGTCGAGCCGGAAGCTGACGGTCTGCGGCTGGCCGACGATGCCGAAGCGGGGCGCGGCGGTGATCGCGACGCGGCGGTCGCGCTCGGCCTTCTGCCCGGTGATCAGCGCCTGCAGCGGCGCCTGGAAACCGAGCGCGGCGGCGTTGCCGGGGATGTCGTGCACCCGGCCGTCGGTGATCAGGAAGGCGCCCGCGACGCGGTCGACCGGCACGTCCGACAGCGCCGAGGTCAGCGCGCTGAACAGATGCGTGCCGTCGGTCTCGCCGTCGGCCTGGCCAGCCTCGACGACGCGCACTTCGAGGCCCTTGATCTTCTTCAAGCTATCGACCAGCGCCTCCTGGGCGGCTTGCGTCTGCTTGGTGCGGTCACCGAAATTCTGGCTCGGGCTCTTGTCGACGACGACGGCGGCCACCGACGTCAGAGGCTCGCGGTCCTCGCGCGTGAACTGCGGATTAGCAAGCGCGAGCGCGATCAGGGCCAGCGCGGTGACGCGGATCCAGGCCGAGCGCGAGCGGCTGATCAGCAGCAGCGCCGCAATGACGACGATCGCCCCGATCGCGAGCCACAGCACGATCGTCGGAACCAGAGGGGTGAACGCGATGCCGTAGTTCATGAGGCAAACTCGCTGTTGTCTTCGTCATGGCCGGGCTCGTCCCGGGCATCCACGTCGAGCCGCATAGCAGGATGGACGTGGATGCCCGGGACAAGCCCGGCCATGACGACGATGTGTTTGGCGCGGCCTGGGCGCAGAACTAATTTCACTGCCCGAGCCGTTCGATCAGCGCCGGCGCGTGCACCTGGTCGGCCTTGTAATTGCCGGTCAGGGTGTACATCACGATGTTGACGCCGGCGCGGAAGGCGAATTCGCGCTGGCGCGGCTCGCCTGGCACCATCGGCAGCATCGCCTGGCCGTCGGGCCGGATCGCCCAGGCGCCGGCAAGGTCGTTCGAGGTGATGATGATCGGCGAGACGCCATCGCCGCCACGCGCCGGGCGCGCGGCGCTGTCCTCATCGTCGTCCTTCGGCAGCGTCTCGACCCAGGTCTGGCCGGTGGTGAAGCGGCCGGGGAAGTCGCGCAGCAGATAGAACGTCTTGGTCAGCACGTGCTCGCGCGGCACCGGCTCGAGCTCGGGCACATCGAGCGAGGACAGGATGTCACGCAGCGACTGCATGCCCGGTGTCTGCTGCGCGCCGTTGTCGCCGGGCGGCGCCTCGACCGCGTCGCGGGTGTCGAAGATCACGGTGCCGCCCTGCTTCATATAGGCGTCGATCTTGTTGATGGCGTCCTGCGGCGGCTTCGGCGCGCCCGGCACGATCGGCCAGTAGATCAGCGGGAAGAAGGCGAGCTCGTCACGCGCGGGATCGATGCCGACGGGATCGCCGGCTTCGAGCGCGGTGCGCTGCGCCAGGAACAGGGTCAGCCCGGCCAGGCCGGCCTTGACGATGGTGTCGACGTCGGCATTGCCGGTCACGACATAGGCGAGCCGCGTCTGCGACACCGCCCGCATCGCGAAATCGTCGCTGGCCGCGTCGGCGCGTGCCGTGGTCGGCATCGCCACCGCGAGCAGGGCGCCGGCGGCGAGCATGGCGAGAGCGATCGCGGCCGGAGCGGCGCGGCGGCGACGCAAGAGCGCAGCCAGCGCACCGCCAAGCAGCGCGACGATCACGGCATCGATCAGGAACAGCAGCAGGGCGGTCGAGAGCATGATGCCCCGGAGGTCGCGCGGCTCTGCCGTGGTGTAGCTGGCGCGCTTGGCGCGCAGCGCTGACGTGTCGAGCGGCAGGATGCGATCGGCGGGGCTGAGCGTGTTCACTGCGGTGGGTCCCTCGGCAGGGCCGTAGAATCCGGGTGGATGATCCAGCGAAGCCCGGTCGTTCGAATCGGCTGGCAGCGGCTTGGCCGTCGAAGGCGGCGGTCCAAAGGCGCCGAAGCCGTCGAGAATGTGCAGCGGCGCCAGCGTCGCCTTGGCGGTCTCGCCGGCCGGTCCCGGCCCCGGTGTCGAGGTATAGCCGGACATGTCGACGATGCGGCGGAGCATCTCGACCATGGCGCCGGACATCGGCAGGTCCGACCAGCGCATGTCGGCGCTGACGTGGAACAGCGCAATCAGTCCCTTGCCGCGATGCTCGCCGGTGACCAGCGGCGTGCCGTCCTCCAGCGACGCCCAGCTCTTGGTCGCCAGCACGGCGTCGGGCTCGGCCAGCACCTGACGGCTGATCGTGACGTCCTTGGGCACGCTGATGCCGGCGAACGGGCCGTCGGCGGCGAAGGCCGCCAGACGCTGCGGCTTCTCCCAGGTCAGGCTGCCGCCGAGCGTGCGGCCGCCGCGGCGCAGCTTCACCGGCACCAGATCGTCGTCGCCCTGCGCCAGCCGGGGACCGGCGAAGCGCACCAGCACGCCGCCATTCTCGATCCAGCCGTTGAGGCGGTCGCGCAGCTCCGGCGACAAGGTGCCGACATCGGCCATCACGATCATCGGCACCTTCTGGTCGAGGAATTGCGTGATGATCTGCTGCGGTGCGCCGCGGTCGCCGAGCCGGAGGTCGGCGAAGGGGGACAGTGCGCGCGTCAGATAGAAGGTCGGCGCGAGCAGCGGCTGCGCGGTGTCGCTGGTGGCGCCGGAGACGATGCCGACGGCGCGACGGCGCCAGCGCTTGTCAAGCAACTGCACGGCGCCCGCGGAGCGTTCGCCGGCGATCTCGAGCCGGGTGATGTCGTTGCGCAGTTCGACCGGCAGGTCGAAGCTCGCCTCGGTGTCGCGTGCACCGGCGGCGAAGCTGAACGGCGCCTCGCCGAGCGGCGAGCCCTTGGCGTCGAGCGCACGCACGATGCCGCCCGGCACCGACAGATCGGCGCGCAGCACCTTCACGGTCATCTTGGCCGCAGCGTTCTCGGCGCCGGCCAGCGCCAGCGGCGACGGCGCGCCACCTTCGAACACGGTCAGGCTGCGATCGCCGATGGTCTTGGCGAGACCCGTCACGAACTCGCTGCCGCGGCCGGGATCGACGCCGTCCGAGAACCACAGGATCTCGGCATCGCCCGTGGCCTTCAGAAAGCGATCGAGCTGCGGGAGCGCATCGGCGCGCTCGGTGGTGTAGGCCTTGGGGGCGATCTGGCGCAGCGCGACGCGCGCCGCACCGGCCGGCATCAAGGTGAGGTCGCGGGCAGGCTCCGACAGCGGCAGCAGGGCAACGCCGCGCCGGTCGGCGTCGGCATTGGCGATCATCTCGTCGGCGGCCTTGATGCGCGTCTCCCAGCTCGCGGCCGCGCTCCAGCTGTCGTCGAGCAGCAGCACCATCGGCGCCTTGCTGCCGGCGGCCTCGGTGCGCGGGTTCCAGATCGGGCCGGCTGCCGCGAAGATCACCAGCGCTGCCGCGATCAGCCGCAACAGCGTCAGCCACCAGGGCGAGCGCGACGGCGTCTCTTCCTTGGGCGTGATGTCGAACAGCAGGCGTGTCGGCGGAAATTCGATGCGCCGCGGCCGCGGCGGCATCACCCGCAACAGCCACCACAGCACCGGCAGGCTGATGAGCCCGGCCAGCAGCAGCGGTTCGGCGAAGGACAGCGGCAGACCCATCATGCGCCGAGCCCTCGGATGCCGGCCCCAACCTTGACGTTGCCGCGCGCGGCCCCCTTGGCCGTCGTCATGCCGGCGTGCAGGAACAGCAGCAGCTCGGCGGCCGAGCGGCTCGTGGTGTGCGTCGTGAACAGCCAGCCGAGCTTGCCGGTCTCGGAGCGGATCTGGTCGCGATGCAGCGCGACGCGGGCGACGTAGTCCTGCGCCCAGCTCTCGGCGCGGCCGGCGGTGATGACCTCGCCGCCCTCGGGCTCGACGAACTCGACGCGGCCGGAATAGGGAAAGGTCTCCTCGGCGGGATCGACCACCTGAACCATCGTTCCGTGTGCGCCCGACGCCGACAGGCCCGTCAGCATGGTGCTGATCTCAGGGATCGGCGACCAGAAGTCCGACAGCACGACGATCTCAGCCAGCGCCGACGGCACGAAGGACGGCGGCAGGCTCGGCCTGATCGCCTCGTCATGCAGCATCGCCTGCGCGATGCGGTCGATCACGTTGCGGCTCGCGGTCGGATTGACCAGGCCGGGAATGCCGACGCGTTCGCCGCCGGCCACGAGCAGCTCGGCCAGCGCAAAGGTCACGATCAGTGCGCGCTCGAGCTTGCTGTCGCGCGCGCCTTTGGATGCGAACGCCATCGACGGCGAGCGGTCGGGCCAGATCCACACCGTGTGCGCGGCCTCCCATTCCTGCTCGCGGACATAGAGATGATCGTCACGCGCGGAGCGGCGCCAGTCGACGCGCTGCGACGGCTCGCCGGAGACGAAGCGGCGATACTGCCAGAAGCTTTCGCCGGAGCCGGCGCGCCGCCTTCCGTGCAGGCCGTGAATCACGTTGGCCGCGATCTGCCGGGCTTCGAGCACCAGGCGCGGCAGCGACGACGCCAGCGTCCGGCTTTCGCCGTCGGCACGCCGGATTGCGAGAATCTCCTTGTCGGCATGCCCCGGTGCTGCGGCCATCAACCAATCCGGCTCTTCAGTTGCCGGATCACGTCCGGAATGGTGCGGCCCTCGGCGCGGGCCGGGAAGGTCAGCGCCATGCGGTGCTTCAGCACGGGCTCGGCGAGATCGAGCACGTCGTCGATCGACGGCGCGAGGCGGCCATCGAGCAGCGCACGCGCGCGCACAGCGAGCATCAGCGACTGGCTGGCGCGCGGGCCGGGGCCCCAGGCGATCAGCTTGCCGGCCTCGCCAGCCTCGGGACCGGGGCGCGCCGAGCGCACCAGCGACAGGATCGCCTCGACGACGGAATCGCCGACCGGCAGCCGGCGCACCAGGCGCTGGGCTGCGATCAGCGCATCCGCGCTCATCGCGCCCTTGGCGGCGCTCTCTTCGGCCCCCGTCGTCTCGAACAGGATGCGGCGCTCGGCGTCGCGATCGGGATAGTCGACGTCGATCTCCATCAGGAAGCGGTCGAGCTGCGCCTCGGGCAGGGGATAGGTGCCTTCCTGCTCCAGCGGGTTCTGGGTCGCGAGCACGTGGAACGGCTTGGGCAGGTCGTGCCGCGCGCCTGCAACGGTGATGTGCTGTTCCTGCATGGCCTGCAGCAGCGCCGACTGCGTGCGCGGGCTGGCGCGGTTGATCTCGTCGGCCATCAGAAGTTGTGCGAATACGGGGCCGGCGATGAAGCGGAACGAGCGCTTGCCGCCGGCGCTCTCGTCGAGCACCTCGGCGCCGAGAATGTCCGATGGCATCAGGTCGGGCGTGAACTGGATGCGTTTGGCGTCGAGGCCGAGCGTCACGCCCAGGGTTTCGACCAGCTTGGTCTTGGCGAGGCCGGGGACGCCGATCAGCAGCGCGTGGCCGCCGGACAGGATCGTCACCAGGGTGTTTTCCACCACCTTGTCCTGGCCGAAGATGACGCTGGAGATCGCCTCCTTTGCCGCGCGGATCTGTCCGGAGACCTGTTCGGCCGATCGGACGATCGCATCTTCGAGCTTCTCGGCACTCTCAGCCATTCCCGTCGCTCCTTCTGCCCTGCAACTTCTTCAACCGTCCGACCGGCATTCCGCTCCAGTTTGTCGGGACGCGGCTGCCAATGTATGCGAAGGCGCTGTATTCGTTGAGTTAAACTATCCCCATATTATCGGCATTCAGGGGTATTGACGGCATCACGTTATGGCGACCTTACATCACGTGCACGGCTGCCAGGAACTTTTGCACAGACGACGGCGATGAAGACTTGCACCGAGGTCTTGCACCAATCGTGCCAAGGCATACGCAAACTCAGGGCAAACCATGGCGAAGCAAGGGCAGACCACAGATCAGGGGACCACAGATCAGGGACTCGAACGGCTGACGTCGGCTGCGGCGCAGGCCGGCTCGTCTGGAAAGGCCCTGCCGCCGGTGCATCTGTGGAATCCGCCATTTTGCGGCGATATCGACATGCGAATCGCCGCTGATGGTAGCTGGTACTACATGGGCACGCCAATCGGCCGGCCCGCGCTGGTGCGGTTGTTCTCGACCATCCTCAAGCGCGAGGACGGCCGCTATGTCCTGGTCACGCCCGTAGAGAAGGTCGGCATTCGCGTCGATGATGTCCCCTTCATGGCCGTAGAACTGCGGAAAGAAGCCGATGCACAGGGCGTGCGGCTCCACTTCCGCACCAATGTCGACGACTGGGTCAGCTGCGATGCGGAACACGGGCTGCGCTTCGAGCCGGGCGACAGCGGCGGGCTCACGCCTTATTTGCACGTCCGCGCGGATCTCTGGGCCAAGGTGACGCGGGCGCTCTACTATGAGCTAGTTGACATGGGTGAGGAGCGGATGGTCGATGGTGAGGTCATGTTCGGGGTGGAGTCGGCTGGAGCGTTCTTCCCCATGGCCAAGGCAGAAGAGGTGAGGGCGGCGCTTTGAACGAGCCCATGGTGGCGAGGACGACGATGGCTGGCGTCAGCTCGGCCGAGTTCTTCGAGCGCGGTCGGAAGCGGCTGCGTTTCGACGTTCCCAAGGCCTTGCTCGATCCGGACGTCATCCCGAGCAGCGGCGATTCCGGCACGGATCGCATGCTCGAGATCATCGCCCGTGAGCAGCCGATCCGGCCCGCCGCGGTGCTGATCCCCGTGGTCGATCGTCCCGAGCCGACCGTGCTGCTGACGCAGCGCGCGCCGAACCTGTCCAGCCATGCCGGCCAGATCGCGTTTCCCGGCGGCAAGATCGACGTCACCGACGCCTCACCGCTCGACGCGGCCTTGCGCGAGGCGGAGGAGGAAGTGGGCCTCGACCGCAGTTTCGTCGATCCCATCGGCTATCTCGACGTCTATGGCACCGCCTTCGGTTTCCGCATCCTGCCGACGGTGGCGCGGGTGCAGCCCGGCTTCACGCTCGAGATCAACGCGGGGGAGGTCGACGATGCGTTCGAAGTGCCGCTGGCGTTTCTGATGGACCCCGCCAATCACCAGGTGCATTCCAAGGAGTTTCGCGGCATGGAGCGCTCGTATTACGCGATGCCGTTCGCGGAGCGCTACATCTGGGGGGCGACGGCGGGTATACTCCGGGTGCTCTACGAGCGGATCTATCTGTCATGATCCGAGCCGTATTGACGGAAATCGGAATTTTCCTCATTCCTTTCGCAATTTATGTGCTGTTCTTACTCGCGACCCGATCCGGACTGTTGGCGCCGGCCAGCTGGCCTCTGCATCTGGTCGTCAAATTGATGGTGGCGGCGCTGGTGTTGGTCATTGCAAGTCTGGTTCTGGTCGCCGAATTCTCCGGCGCGCCGCCGCATTCGACCTACGTGCCCGCGCATATCGAGAACGGCAGGCTCGTTCCCGGAGTCGAGAAATGACCGGCGCGCGGGTCCTGAGCGCGCCCTGGCTCTCGTCGGGGCCGGCCGCGCGGGTGCTCGCGCTGCTCAATTCCGATGGCGAGGAGGCGCGCGTGGTCGGCGGCGCCGTGCGCAACGCGCTGCTCGGCATCGACATCGGCGACATCGACATCGCGACCACGGCGCTGCCGGCCGAGGTGATCCGGCGCGCCAAGGCCGCCTCGATCAGGAGCGTGCCGACCGGCATCGATCATGGCACCGTGACGCTGGTGCTGGACGGTCATCCGTTCGAGGTGACGACCCTGCGCGAGGATACCGAGACCTTCGGCCGCAAGGCCAAGGTCGAATTCGGCCGCGACTGGATCGGCGACGCGCACCGTCGCGACTTCACCATCAACGCGCTGTCCGTGGGGCAGGACGGCATCGTGCACGACCATGTCGGCGGCCTCGCCGACATCGCCGTGCGCCGCGTGCGCTTCATCGGCGATCCCGCCGAGCGCATCGCCGAGGATTATTTGCGCATCCTGCGCTTCTTCCGCATCCATTCGGCGTTCGGCCACGGCGATCCCGACCGAGACGGCTATCTCGCCTGCATCGCCGGCCGCGCCGGGCTCGCGACGCTGTCGGCCGAGCGCGTGCGGATGGAGATGCTGAAGCTCCTCGTCACCGAAGGCGCCGTCGGCGCGCTCGGAGCGATGACCGACGGCGGATTGCTGACGTCCTTGCTCGGTGGCGTCGCCTATCTCGGCCCGTTCGCGGCGATGATCGACATCGAGCGCGAGCTGGCGCTGCCGCCGAACCCGGTCCGCCGGCTCGCCGCGCTCGCGGTTGCCGTCACCGAGGATGCGCGCCGCCTCGGCACGCGCCTGAAGCTGTCCAATGCCGAGACCAAGGCGCTCGACGGCATGGGCCATCGCTGGTGGCGCTTCGCCTCCGCCGACGAGGCGCGCGCGCGGCGTCTGCTCTATCGCCTCGGCGAGACCGTCTATCGCGACCGCCTGCTGCTCGGCTGGGCGCGTGCCGGCGGCGATCGCAACGACCCGCGCTGGCGCGAGCGCGCGCTGTTGCCGCAGCGTTTCACCCCGCCGAAGCTGCCGTTGAAGGCCGCTGATTTCATCGCGCGCGGAGTGGCGGAGGGCCCGCTGCTCGGCCACGTGCTGACGCTCGCCGAGGATGCCTGGCTGGCGGCGGATTTTCCGCTCGACGAGGCCTCGCTGAACGTGATCGCCGATCAGGCGGCGGCGCGTGTCAATCGCGACGGGCGGAGCTGACGCCGCGCACCACCAACGGGCTTGATCAAGACCTTGGGCAGGACGGAACTGACGGGCGGATCAATCTCTTGATTTTTGTTATGTTATAACGTTACGTTGTGGCTCCACCATGGAGCCTTCATGACCCAGTACGAAAGCATTCGCAGCCTGCACACCCTGCGTCCCGACGCGCCGGGCGACGGCAGAGCACAGGTGAGAGCGTCGGGAGAGGTCGTTCGCGTGGTCGACTTCAGGTCGAAGCGCCGGGAAAGGATCTATGATCCCGAGAAGATCTGGTCGGGCGAGCATACGATGCTGGATTACGTCGAGCTCTGAGCCATCGTGGTCTGCCCGTGCCGCGAAGGGTCTATGCCGGCCGAGCGCGGTGTTGCCGTAGCGCTTCACCCCGTGGAGATAACCTCTTGCCGTCGTCGATGTGATTGCGCTCGGGGTTGCGGAGGCGTGGTTTCTCGGTCACGAGCTGCTTCCCGCAGAGGATGCCTTGCCTTGCGGTCGATTGTCCACGAGGCGCGGTACCGCTGAATGCGATCGCCGATCAGGCGGCGGCGCAGGTCAACCGCGACGGACGTTCATGAATTTTCTGGCAGGCTTTGCCGACATCTCGCTTCTGCAACTCCTGCTCGTCGCCGCGGTCGCTCTGTTTGCTTCCATCATCGGCGGTCTCGCCGGCTACGGGACGGGCGCCCTGATGCCGCTGGTGCTGGTGCCGATGGTCGGCGCCGAGCCGGTGGTGCCGATCATCGCGATCTCCGCGATCCTCACCAATCTCAGCCGCGTCGGGGCCTATTTCAGCCATGCCGACCGCACGCGGGCCGGCATCGTGATCGCCGCGGCCGCGCTGACCACTGCGCTCGGCGCCTACGGCTATACGCGACTGACCAACGCCGGGGCGGCGTTCGTGATCGGGACGATGCTGATCATGAGCGTGCCCTTGCGCCGGATCCTGCGCAAGCGCGATGTCAGGATCGGCAATGGCGGGCTCGCGGCCGGCGCGGTGGGTTACGGCGTGCTGGTCGGCGGGACCTCCGGCTCCGGCGTGATCCTGCTGTCGCTCCTGATGGCGGCCGGCCTCGAAGGCGCGGCCGTCATCGCCACCGATGCGATGATCTCGGTCGCGACCGGCGTGATCAAGATCTCCGTGTTCGGTCTCGCCGGCGTGGTCACCGCGCAGGTGCTGGCCTTCGCGCTGCTGATCGGCGCCGTCGCCGTGCCCGGCGCCTTCCTCGCCAAGGCCTTCGTCGCGCGCATGCCCGTGCACATCCACGCCGCCATCCTCGACGCCGCCGTGATCACCGGCGGCGGCGTGATGATCGCCTCGGCGCTGCGCCATGTGTTGCCGGTGAGCTGACCCGATCGCGTTTGGTCCGCATCAGGAGCCGATACGGACCGGCGTGCATTCCCGGCTGAACAGCCCGATGGCGTCGCGCACCAGCGGCAGATGGCAGAGGAATCCCGACGGGCGATACTTGCCGCGAATGCTCTCCAGCCGCGCCATGGTGAGGCTCATGAACGCGTTCAGCCGCACCACCTGCTTGTCCAGCGCCGCACGATAGCGCGCCTCGTTGTCGCGGAACGCCTTCACGCGGTCCTCGCCGACGACATTGTTCGATGCCCAGACGCGCGCGGTCGCCAACTGGCGATGCGATTGTTCGAAGCAGAAGTGAAGCGTGAGAAGGTGATGTTTGGCGCTCTGCCAGTCGATCGTGACCGGCCGCCGTCCGGTCCCGCGCTTGGCGCAGAGATTGACGCGCTGGGCCGGCTGCGGCGGTGGTGCATCGGCCCTGCAGGGATCGGCATCGTCGGATGACGCCGTGCCGGTGATTCCGAGCCGCGGCATGTTGGCCTCCGCATCGCAATCGAAATCATAGGTGCCGAGCAGGGCCTCGTTCAGTGGATCCTGGTCCAGCGCCCGCGGTGCGTCCGGATCGCGGCCGAGATCACTGGCCCAGTCGATGTAGATTTCCGCCTCGTGCGCGTAGATGCTGCTGTTCTGGCGCAGCGCCATCCGCGCCTTGGTGTAGGGCGCGAAATTCTCGTTGCCGGCCTTCGTCGTCAGAGCCTTGTCGCCGGGATCGACGCCGGCGAGGCTGGCTGCGGCGAAATTGTAGAAGATCAGCTCCTGCAGCATCTGCGCCTCGGCATAGGCGTTGGAGATCGTCACGAAGGTCGCGGTCGCCGCCTTCATGTCGGCCTCGGCGAGTGCGCTGACCTTGGCCTCATAGGCGCTGAGATACTGGAAGTAGCCGCCGAGAAAGCCGGTGGCGATGGTGATGAAGGTCAGGTTCTTGACGACCGACAGCTTCTGATTCCAGTCGAGGAAGCGCGCCCACAGCCCCTGGGGCTGGTTCGCCTCCGCAGGACTCGTGCCCTGACCGGCAGCCGGCGTGGCGGCAACTGGCGTGCCGACGGAGGTCGGGTGTGACATGATCCGTGAGCCTTCGCTCGCCTGAGCGTGGCTGACGGATATCACAATCTTCGGATGTGATCCACGAGGTCGCGCGCGTCTGCCGGTGTCGCGGGCGCAGAGTCGTCGTGGAAATGATCGCGGCGGAGCTTGGCCTCGCTCGCGCCGCGAGCATGGACATGGCCGAGCCGCAGCGCTCCGCCGCTTCAGTCCGGCACCAGCTCCGTCAGCGAGCGGATGATACGGTCGGGCTTGACATGGGTGCCTTCGGGCAGGCCGTCGCCGTGGACGTCGATCCAGATCGAATAGATACCGAGCCGCTGCGGCGCCTCGATCTCCCATTCCAGATTGTCGCCGATCATCCAGGTGTCCTCAGGGCCGACGCCGAGCCGCTCCATTGCGTGCCAATAGGCGCGCTCCTCCGGCTTGCCGAAGCCGTGCTCGCCCTCGATCTGGATGTGGTCGAAACGGTGCGCCAGCGCGAAGCGCTCGATCTTGGCGCGCTGTTGTCCGGCCTCGCCGTTGGTGACCAGCGCGAGCCGGACGCCGCGCGCCTTGAACGCGTCGATCGCCTCATGCGCGCCCGGGAAGACGAACATCTGCTCGTCGCGATAGCGGGTGAAGCGGTCGGCGATGCGGAGCGCGAGTTCGGTCGGCAGCGCCGGCCCTGTGTCGCTCAACGCCGCGAAGCCGCCCTTGACCACTTCCTGACGCGCCTGGATCAGTTTCATCCGCCATTCGGCGCCGGCCACCGACCAGAAGCGGCGGGCCGAGGCGAGGATCGCTGCGGCCACTGCCTGCGACGTATGCGGTGCGAGTTCATCGGCGAATTCGGTCGTGACGATGTTCCAGGCGATCTCGGGCCGGCCGTAGGCCGACAGGATGGTGTCGTCCATGTCGATCAACATGGCGCGGGGCAGGGGGGCGGTCATCTCCTGGGTACGCGGCAGCGTGGCTGAGGGTTTCAGGGCCATTTCACCTCGGGCGGCATCGATGACAGGATGGAGTCGACATTGCCGCCGGTTTTCAGCCCAAATGTGGTGCCGCGGTCATAAAGCAGATTGAATTCGACATAGCGGCCGCGGCGGATCAACTGCTCCTCGCGGTCGGCCTCGGTCCAGGGCGCGCTGAAATTGCGCCGGACCAGCTCCGGATAGACCTTCAGGAAAGCGCGGCCGACATCCTGGGTGAAGGCGAGATCGGCGTCCCAGTCGCCGGAATCGTGATGGTCGTAGAAGATGCCGCCGATGCCGCGCGACTCCTTGCGATGGGGCAGATAGAAGTACTCGTCGCACCAGCGCTTGTATTTGTCGTACGACGCCACGGCCGCGTGCGCGTCGCAGGCGCTCTTCATTGCCGCGTGGAAGGCGAGAGTATCCGGGTCCTCCTGGGTTCGGCGGCGGTCGAGCACCGGCGTCAGGTCGGCGCCGCCGCCGAACCAGGCCTTGGTGGTGACGACGAAGCGGGTGTTCATGTGCACCGCCGGCACGTGCGGCGACCACAGATGCGCGATCAGCGAGATGCCGGAGGCCCAGAACCGCGGGTCCTCGGCGGCGCCGGGAATCTGGCTGCGGAATTCGGGCGCGAACTCGCCATGCACGGTCGAGCAGTGCACGCCGACCTTCTCGAACAGCCGGCCGTGCATCATGCTCATCACGCCGCCGCCGCCATGCCCGCCACCATGGTCGGTGCGCTCCCAGGGCGTGCGCACGAAGCGGCCGGCGTCGCGCGGATAGAGCGCAGGCGGCGCCTCGTCCTCGAGCCGCTCGAACGCCGTGCAGATCTGGTCGCGCAGGTTCTCGAACCAGGCGCGGGCGCGGGCCTTGCGATCCTCGATGGCGGCAGTGGTCATGGACGTTCCCCGGGGCTGGTTTTCTTTCACCCTCCCCTGGAGAGGGAGGGATCGCTCATGGCGCTACACCTGGCTACTACCATATGCGATCAGCCCTGCGGGCCAAAATAGGTGCAGGTCTCGCGGCAGCTGTCGCGGTGGACGCTGACCTTGGTGACGTGGCCGATGTGGCGGACGCGCTCGTAGATGAAGCGCGACAGGTTCTCCAAGGTCGGCAGCCCGATCGCCTCGATCCTGTTCAGAAACTTATGGTCGAGCATGGCCTGGATCTCGCCCAGGCGCTGCGTCAGCACGCCGAAATCCACCACCATGCCGGTCTCGGGATTGGTGGTGTCGCCGCGCACCGTCACCTCGGCGCGGAAGGAATGGCCGTGGATCTCCTGGCTGGCTTCGCCGAGCGTCGTGATCGGCAGCGTGTGCGCGGCCTCGAAGGTGAACGATTTCGTCAATTCCCACATCGGTTCAGTCACAATCCCTATCTGATGCCGATCATCTTGTGCGTCTGCAGGCTGAGCCGCCATTGCGGATGATGCTGGCAGTAATCAATCGCGCGTGCCGTGTTCGCGGCCGCATCGGGCCCGTCCATCGGCTGCAGCGAGAAGCGGCTGAAGGCCAATCCTGCGAACCGCTCCGGCTCGGCACCCGCCTGCGGATAGACCAGCTTCAACTCATGGCCCTGCCGGAGCTTCAGCTCGGCGCCGGCCTTCGGGCTGACGCAGATCCAGTCGATGCCGTCGGGCGGAACGAGCGTGCCGTTGGTCTCGATCCCGACCGCGAAGCCGCGGGCGTGGAGTGCGGCGATCAGGTCCGCATCGACCTGCAGCAGCGGCTCGCCGCCGGTGAGGATCGTATAGCGGTCCGCGGCGCCGCCTGTCCATTGTCCGGCGATGGTCTCGGCCAACGCCGCGGCGCTGTCGTAACGCGCGCCCAGCGTGCCGTCGGTGCCGACGAAATCGGTGTCACAGAACCGGCAGGTCGCGCTGGCGCGGTCGGCCTCGCGGCCGCTCCACAGGTTGCAGCCGGCGAAGCGGCAGAACACGGCGGCACGGCCCGCCTGGGCGCCTTCGCCCTGCAGGGTCATGAAGATTTCCTTGACCGCGTAACTCACTGTTGGGCTCCTTGCGCCGATTGCAATTGGACGAAATGTCCAGTCTGGCGCAGCGCCTCGCCCGCGGCGATCGCCGCGGCCATGGCGACGTTGAGCGAGCGCAGGCCCGGCTGCAGCGGAATCCGCAGTCGTGCGTCGGCGGCCTCGGCCACCGTCTCAGGTACACCCGCGCTCTCGCGCCCGAGCAGCAGGATGTCGCCCGGCCTGTAGCTGAAATCCAGATGCGACGTCGCGGCCTTGGTCGTCAACAGCAGCAGCCGGTGGTCCTGCGCCGCCCGCCAGCTTTCGAAGGCGTCCCAGGAATCATGCCGCCGCCAGTCGAGCCGATCGAGATAATCCATGCCAGCGCGCCGGAAGTGCCGGTCCGACACCGGAAAGCCGGCCGGTTCGATGATGTGGGCTGCGAGTCCGAGGCAGGCGCACAGGCGCAGAATCGTTCCGGTGTTTTGCGGAATGTCGGGTTGGTAGAGTGCGATCTGCATGCGAATTGGTCTTAAGGCTGATGCGGAAAGTCCGCTTGCCGAGCGGGAATTGGTGCATGGCGTGCTGCGGGGCCGATAGCGGGCTTGCGCTCGTATCGCAAGGGTGCCAATAGAACGATTCTGGACGGCTTGTTCCCACCGGGGCGGTGGAATGAGTTGTTTTCTGCCGCCGCGGGGGACGCGGGCGCCGGCAGGCATCTCCCGGTCACGTGATCTCCAACGAAAGAGATCCCAGGACGTCGAGCGGGACGGTTCCTCCGGCTGCAACGAAGGAAGAAAGGGTTGGAATCGTGACAGCGTCTACTGCGGATCATCCGACACGCCGGGATTTTCTCTTCGTCGCCACGGGCGCGACCGCAGCGGTCGGTGGTGTCGTCGCCCTGTGGCCCTTCATCTCCCAGATGAATCCCGATGCCTCGACCATCGCGGCCGGTGCGCCGATCGAGGTCGATCTCACGCCGGTCGCCGAAGGACAGGACATCAAGGTGTTCTGGCGCGGCAAGCCGATCTACATCTCCCACCGCACCAAGAAGCAGGTCGAGGAAGTCCGCGCGGTTCCGGTATCGAGCCTGCCGGATCCGGCGACCGACCAGTCCCGCACCAAGGATGGCCACGAGCAGTGGCTGGTGGTGATCGGCATCTGCACCCATCTCGGCTGCATCCCGATCGCGCACGAAGGCAACTATGACGGCTTCTTCTGCCCGTGCCACGGCTCGCAATACGACGCCTCCGGGCGCGTCCGCCAGGGGCCGGCGCCGCTCAACCTTCCCGTCCCGCCCTATCAGTTCGTTTCCGACACCAAGATCCAGATCGGCTGAGCGGACGTTCTGTCCGCAAGCTCACGCTCGATCATGCAAGATAATTTCTTCAGGAACGCATCATGAGTGGACCTTCCAACTACCAGCCGAGCCACCCCGCCTTGCAGTGGCTCGAGCAACGACTTCCGATCATCGGCCTGGTCCATTCGTCCTTCATCGCCTATCCGACGCCTCGGAACCTGAACTACTGGTGGACCTTCGGCGCCATCCTCTCGATGATGCTGGGCGTGCAGATCGTCACCGGCGTCATCCTGGCGATGCACTACACGCCGCATGCCGACCTCGCCTTCAAGTCGGTCGAGCTGATCGTGCGCGACGTGAACTACGGCTGGCTGCTGCGCAACATGCACGCCTGCGGCGCGTCGATGTTCTTCCTCGCGGTCTACATCCACATGTTCCGCGGTCTCTATTACGGGTCGTACAAGGCGCCGCGCGAGGTGCTCTGGATCCTCGGTGTCATCATCTATCTCCTGATGATGGCGACGGGCTTCATGGGCTACGTGCTGCCGTGGGGCCAGATGAGCTTCTGGGGCGCCACCGTCATCACCAACCTGTTCTCGGCCGTGCCTTATTTCGGCGAGAGCATCGTCACCCTGCTGTGGGGCGGCTATTCCGTCGGTAATCCCACGCTGAACCGCTTCTTCGCGCTGCATTACCTGCTGCCGTTCCTGATCGCGGGCGTGGTCGTGCTGCACGTCTGGGCGCTGCACGTCGCCGGCCAGAACAACCCGGCCGGCGTCGAGCCGAAGACCGAAAAGGACATGGTGCCGTTCACGCCCTATGCCACCATCAAGGACTTCTTCGGCGTCACCTGCTTCCTGATCTTCTATTCCTGGTTCATCTTCTACATGCCGAACTATCTCGGCGACGCCGACAACTACATCCCGGCGAATCCGGCCGTGACGCCGGCGCACATCGTGCCCGAATGGTACTACCTGCCGTTCTACGCGATCCTGCGCTCGGTGCCGAACAAGCTCGCCGGCGTCATCGCGATGTTCTCGGCGATCATCGTGCTGGTGTTCCTGCCCTGGCTCGATGCGGCCAAGACCCGCTCGAACAAGTACCGCCCGCTCGGCAAGCAGTTCTTCTGGATCTTCTTCGTGGTCTGCGTGCTGCTCGGCTATCTCGGCGCGCAGCCGCCGGAGGGCATCTACGTCATCGCCGGCCGCATCCTGACGGTGCTGTACTTCGCCTACTTCCTGATCGTGCTGCCGCTGCTCGCCCGCATCGAGCGGCCGCGCCCGCTGCCGAACTCGATCGCCGACGACGTGCTGGCCAAGAGCGGCAGGAAGGCCGTTGCGACGGCTGTCATTGCGCTGGTGGCCGGCGCAGCCCTGCTCGGCGCCGGCATGGGCGAGGCCCGTGCCAGCGAGGGCCAGGAGAACCCGCCGTCGGCCAGCTGGTCGTTCGCCGGTCCGTTCGGCAAGTTCGATCGCGGCGCCGTGCAGCGCGGCCTGAAGGTCTACAAGGAGGTCTGCGCCAACTGCCACGGCCTGTCCTATGTCGCGTTCCGCAATCTGTCGGAGCCCGGCGGCCCCGGCTACTCGCCGGCGCAGGCGGCCGCGTTCGCGTCGGAGTACAAGATCAAGGACGGTCCGAACGACGCCGGCGACATGTTCGAGCGTCCGGGCCGGCCGGCCGACTACTTCCCGTCGCCGTTCCCGAACGAGCAGGCGGCGCGTGCGGCCAATGGCGGCGCGGCTCCTCCCGATCTGTCGCTGATCGCCAAGGCGCGCTCCTACAAGCGCGGCTTCCCGTGGTTCCTGATCGACTTCTTCACCCAGTTCCAGGAGCAGGGCCCGAACTACGTCAACGCGCTGCTGCAGGGCTATGAAGAAACCCCGCCGCACGGCGTGACCATTCCGGACGGCTCGTACTACAACAAGTACTTCCCCGGCCATGCGATCAAGATGCCGCCGCCGCTGTCCGATGGCCAGGTGACCTTCGACGACGGCTCGCCGGCCACCGTGAAGCAGTATGCCCACGACGTCGCGACCTTCCTGATGTGGACCGCCGAGCCGCATATGGAAGCCCGCAAGCGTCTCGGCTACCAGGTGTTCATCTTCCTGATCATCTTCGCCGGCCTGATGTACTTCACCAAGAAGCGGGTCTGGGCCGCCGCGCATTGAGCGCAGCGATCGAACACAGCCGAATTTGAAAAAGCCCCTCCGGGGGCTTTTTTGTTGGCTATCGATTGAACTCGGGCCTTCGCCGCACGGTTGCTGCGCTCCCTCTCCCCGTTCTTCACGGGGAGAGGGTCGGGGTGAGGGGCAGCCGCACGAGCGGTGCGTGTGGTGAAAGCTGTGAGTCAGGGGCAGACGCGCGAGACGTGTGCGCGGAGAGACCTGTACCCGCTCACTCGGATTGCATCTGACGATGCAATCCGACCTCTCCCCGCCCTAGCGAAGCGTCGCTTCGCCCTGGCGGGGCGAGGTGCACCGAGCGAGCTATGGAGATCGGGCCAACATGTAACGCCGATCGCCGGCCGCGTGCGCTAGCCTCGCCAGCGGGAACCCGGAGTCCATCCCATGCCCTCACTCCTCGCCTTCGCCGGCGCCGCCGTGCTCGAGATCGGCGGCTGCTTCGCCTTCTGGGCCTGGCTGCGCCTCGGCCAGTCGCCGCTGTGGCTGCTGCCGGGACTGGCCGCGCTGGCCGGCTTCGCGGCGCTGCTCACCGTGGCCGACAGCCCGCTCGCCGGCCGCGCCTATGCCGCCTATGGCGGCATCTACATCGCGGCCGCGCTGCTGTGGGGCTGGCTGGTCGAAGGCCATCGCCCCGATCTCTGGGACGTCGCCGGCGCGCTGATCTGCCTGATCGGGATGGCCGTGATCCTGTTCGCGCCGCGCTCGCTGCCGGTGTAGCGCGCGACGCTGGCGATGATCCCGGATGCCGCTTTCGCTCATCCGGGCGATGCGTCCGCCCTCACGTTCAAGAGAAAGCCGGCCGCCTGCCGTCGCGCCACGACCGGATTTGCGGTAAACCGCGCTTCTGAGCATCCCAACAAAAACTGCGGAGGACCACCATGGGCACACTCATCGGCTTCAAGCGCCCCGACGGCCAGGAGGCCAAGGGCTATCTCGCCAAGGCCGCAGCAGCCGACGCGCCGGGCGTCGTGGTGATCCAGGAATGGTGGGGCCTGCAGGACCAGATCAAGGGCATGGCCGACCGCTTCGCGCTCGCCGGCTTCAACGCGCTGGCGCCCGATCTCTACAAGGGCACGGTGGTGCCGTATCACGACACGGATGCCGCCGGGCGCGAGATGAACTCGCTCGACTTCATGGACGCGACCACGCAGACCGTGCGCGGCGCCGCGCAATTTCTCGCGCGCAACGGCGCCAAGGTCGGCCTCACCGGCTTCTGCCTCGGCGGCGCGGTGACGATCATCGGCGCCACCAAGATCGACGAACTCTCCGCCGGCGTCGTGTTCTATGGCATCCCGCCGGAGCAGGCGGCCAAGCCTGCGGACGTCAGGATCCCGCTGCAAGCGCATTTCGCCAACACCGACGATTGGTGCACGCCGGCGCTGGTGGACGGCTTCGAGGCGGCGATGAAGGCGGCAGGCAAGTCGCTGGAGCTCTATCGCTACGATGCCGAGCATGCCTTCGTGAACGAGCAGCGCATGACCGTGCACGACCGTGCCGCAGCCGAGCTTGCCTGGGGCCGCGCCACCGCGTTCTTCCGTAAGCATCTCGGCTGAGGCGGGGCGGCGGCGGGCCGGCCCGGAGACCGCGCCGCGCGGAGTCAAACCGCGCGGGCGGTCGTGATCTCGGTCGGCGGCTGGCCGGCCTCGTCGAGGTCCGGAGCGTCATTCGCGGAAGAAAGGGGATCTGCGCTGGTCGGCCCGTCGGCGGAGCGCCGTCGGCGCTTCATCCTCTTCGCCTGCGCTTCGAGAAAGCAATCGAGCAGCGTCTGCTGCTTCGGGAGCGCATGCGACACGGAAGGCTGTTTGCCGCGGGCCATGGTAACCAAGGTAATTCAATATGGTTAACCAATCATTGCCACACTATTGCAGATAGACAACAGTGTTGCCCTCGCGCCCGGCCAAGTTATGTAACTTTTTGGGATCTTGGCAACCTGTGGTAGGTGGATAGTGGGTGCTGCACGCGCGCAATATGAGGTTGTGACATTCGTCACACCCCTTGGCTGCAGCTTTTGGCAGGCCAGACGCGGTCATATGCCCGCGAATCACCTTTGATTTGCGGGCCTTTTGATCATCGATCGCGTTCGCGCACGACCTTGCCTGTTCGATCTGGGAACGCGACGCCTTGCTCTCTGTTGCGTTGCCGAAACAATCTGAGGTAGCATTCTCCGGCCCTTCTGCTAACGGAGAAGACAAGCGTGCGTGTAGCCTTTGCGCTCGCCGGGCTGGGCGGCTTGAACGCCCATGGCGCCGGCTTCCTCGATACCGCCCGTGCCTGGGGCGTCACGCCGGACCTGGTCACGGCGACGTCGGGGCAGATCCTGGTGCTGGCGGCCTGGCTGCAGGGCCTCGACCTGCGCCACCAACTGATTTCCTCCGACCGCATGGCCGATCCCGCGGCGCAGGTGCGCACCGTGATGTTCGGCTATCCCGGCGTGTTCCGTCCAGCCTATGCCGAAGCGCTGGCGCGCTTCGCCTCCTGGCCGGATTGGCGCGACGGCCCGTTCAACGTCTTCGCCGACCGGCTGCTGCCGGCGCAGCAATATGTCCCCGTGCGCAGCGACGCGGACTTCGACCAGGCTGCCGCGACGCTCAACGGAACATCGATCGGCGTCGTGTTTAACACCTACGATCCAGAGACCGGCACCGGCTGCCTCTATGGCAACGATGCAGCGCGCGCGCTGCTGCCGTCGGAGAAGTCGATCCGCAACGCCCACGCCGTCAAGGCGCGGCATTCGCCGGCCAAGCGCGACCTGCGCTACGCCTCCGACGTGCTGGCCGAGCGCGCCATCCGTCCGATCACGCCCGAGGCGATCAAGGCCGCGCTGTGGCTGTCGCTGTATGGCTTCACCAAGCTGCCCGATGGCCAGATGGACGGCGCCTATCACCGCGCCAGCATCATCTCCGAGCTGCACGGCTTCGACCGCGTCTTCGCCGTCCGCCCGCTCGCCCAGGGATGGCAGGGCCATGCGCCGCAGAACTGGTTCGAGGTCCAGGACTGGACCACTGAGATGTGGTTCTCGGTCGGCTACAAGGCCGAGGTCGACGCGCTCAAGCGCATCAACGACCTGATCGAGGCGGGCGTGATCACCGACCCGAAATACAAGCGCGTCGAGCTCGTCGAGATCCAGCCGGAGACGCCGGCCGGCTACTTCAACTACTTCGTCGAGCGCGGCGAGGTGTACGAGAATGCGGTGGTCGCGACGGAGCAGAAGTTCGGGGAATTGGGGCTGGTGAAGCCGGGAGGCTGATGTGACGGTGCGCTCCGCGCGCGGGGGCATCTTCGCAAGCTTGAATGCGAACATCAGTGGGCTCACCGCAAGGGCAGGGCTATCGCATATGACCAATCTGAGTTTTTCGCGAAACCGTTTCCACATCGTCATGCCCGGGCTCCGTCCCGGGCATCCACGTCGTTCCCAGTATGCCGGACGACGTGGATGGCCGGGACAAGCCCGGCCATGACGATGTGGGGACAGACGAGCGCCACACTTCGATCGTGAAATGCGATAGCCCTGACCGCAACGGGGAGGGGAGCCCACCGCCATCTTGGCGGCACGGTGGCTCTCACGACATCTCGATATCTGCTAACCTGGTCTATCAGCCGATCCAGGATCCCGCATGACCATCGACCCGATCAGGTTCGCAGACACGGCCTCCGGCGACGAGGCATGCGTGCTGGTTCGCGTCGTCGGCGACAGCATCGGTTTGGCGCTGTCGTTGAGGACTGAAGGCGACATCGAGGTCTTCCTGGCGGCCGAAGAGCTCGATCGAGTCATCGGTGCGCTTCAGCAAGCTTGCATGGCGATGAGGCGCGAGGGAAACGGCTGGACCAGTCCCAGCTGAACGCACCGCTGGCAAAGGAGATGACGATTTCCCACTCCATCCTTCATGTCGTCTTCAACATGTCCGCCGCCGCCACGTTGCGCGCTGCGCTCCAGCACGCCGGCCGCGACGACCGCGTCATTGGACTTGCCGACAGCCTGAGCTTCGGCCCGATCGATCCTCCCGATCCGGCGTTGCAAACCGCCTGGGTGGACCAGGAATTGGAAGTGTCCGGCTGGGATGAGGTCGGCGGACAGGCCACATCATTTTGGGACGAGGCGCTCTCGCGCACCCACGGCAGGGTTGCCTGGCTCACGCGGCGGTCGACCCAGGAATATGCCGGCTTCCTCGAACTCCTGTGGCGGCTCGGCGATGCGCCGGTCGAGATCGTCGATCTCGCTGACGCTGTCGCGAGGGCAGGGGATCCTGGCGCGCCCAATCTGCACCGGGTGTTCAGCCTGGGCGAGCTGAAGCCCTCCATCGTCAGCGACAATCAACTCTGGAGTTTTGGGCAGCACCTCACATCGGACATGCGCGCTGCGTGCCGCGAACAGTGGGCGCACCTCAAGGCGGAAAACGCGCCTTTGCGGATTCTCCGCGATGGCGCGCTCGTCTCGGCCCCGATGACGTATTTCGATCCCGTGCTGCTGTCCTGCGCCACCGCCGAATGGACGAAGACGGCGAGGATCATCGGCGAGGCGCTCTGCGAGAGCTGGACCGAGGGGATGCAGATCGGTGATATCGAGCTGTTCGCGCGTGTCCGCGCACTGGTCGCGGCAGGTCGCCTGCAGTGTCGTGGCGATCTGCTCGATATGCATCGCGGCGCGTTGCGGTTGCCCGCTGAGGCTGGAGATGATGTGCCGGGCGCGTGTGTTTGGTGGATGCGCGCAGCGGCGAAAATCGCAAGCCATCTCAAGCTGATTTGGCCTGTCCAGTCCTTTGCCTTAAAAGATTTGTGTTTCTTTTTTACAGAAATCATGCTCTTATCCACGCGTCCCACCCCGGCACGAGGGGCGTATCGCGATCGTCACGAGACGCGGGGTGGAGATGCGGTGGGCGCTCGATGTCGCAGCATGGCCTTTGGCAGTGCGGACGAACGGCTTGGGCGCACGGTGAAGTCGCATGGTCCTGGCCTCCCGACGCTGAGGCTACGCTGGTGGTGATGATGATCCGCCGGTCACGGGGGCAAGACAGCCCGGTCCCCGGGGAGAATGCGTATAATCCGTCAAACCATCGCGCAGGGAAGGCCGGTCGTCCGGCTGACCTGTGGTGACTGCCGCCTGCTTTTTTTGCTGCAGGCGGGCCACGGGCATCAGCCGATGCCCGGCCTTCCCTGCGCCCTCGACTCAGAGAGGGCGGTGTTGGTGATCATGACTCGGGCCGATGTGTCGCGAGAATGCAGCTGCATGTTCCGCTTTCGCCCAGCCAAGGCTCTCGCCGTCGCCTCACCGCTGGTCGTGACTGCGCCCTCGCCCCTTGTGGGCCCCCTTGTGGGAGAGGGCATGTAGGACAGTCCGACAAACGCGGTTGGGTGAGGGGTCTCTCTCCGCGAGTGACGCTCGGAGAGGCATACCCCTCACCCAACCGCATTCGCGGACGGGCCGCACATGCCCTCTCCCACAAAGGGGCGAGGGCGCTGTATTGGGCAGCCGACTCGCGGCGCCTCCGTTGATCGGCTGCCGCATCCCAGGCCCAAGCTCACTCTCCCTTGTGGCCCCGCCGCCCTTGACCCCGGCCGTTCCCCGTGGTCATTTCCGCCCCATGAGCACCCTCGTCCGCCCAGCCCGTCTCTGGTGGCGCACCTCCTAAGAGGTGGCCGGTGCGATTTGTCTGACATCCAATCGCAGAGGGGCCGCCACGCAGCGGCGGCTTCCGGTTGGTCCTGTGTGGCGTTTCCTCGGCAAATTCCGTAAGAGGACGCCCGAGAGGACCCCATGAACAGGACCGTTTTCGCCCTTCCGGCCCGCAGCGACTACCGCACCTCCAGCGGGCTCGCGATCACGCGCGCCGTCGAGCAGTTTTCCGGCGGCGCCAGCCGGCTCGACGATCTGATCGACCTGCTCGACCGCCGCCGCGGCGTGGTGCTGTCCTCGGGCACCACCGTGCCCGGCCGTTATGACAGCTTCGACCTCGGTTTTGCCGATCCGCCGCTGGTGCTGGAGACCAAGGGCACCGACTTCGCCCTGCAGGCGCTGAACCGGCGCGGCGAGGTGCTGATCGCGTTCCTCAAGGACACCTTGCGCGAGCCCTGCGTGGTCATCACCGAGGCCTCGCCGGCGCGGCTGGCCGGCCACATCGTCCGCGGGCCGGCCCCGGTCGAGGAGGACCAGCGCACCCGCCGTGCGAGCGTGATGTCGCTGGTGCGGGCGATGATCGCGGCGCTGTCGGCCAATGACGACCCGCTGCTCGGCCTGTTCGGCGCCTTCGCCTACGACCTCGTGTTCCAGATCGAGGACCTCGTGCAGAAGCGGATGCGCGAGAAAGACCAGCGCGACATCGTGCTCTACGTGCCGGATCGCCTCTTGGCCTATGACCGCGCCACCGGCCGCGGCGTCGTGCTGTCCTATGATTTTTCCTGGAACGGCCAGTCGACCTCCGGCCTGCCGCGCGACACCGATGCCAGCATCTACCTGAAGGAGCCGCGCCAGGGTTTTGCCGACCATGGCCCCGGCGAGTACCAGGCGACGGTCGAGAAGGCCCGCGCGGCGTTCGCCCGCGGCGATCTGTTCGAGGCGGTGCCCGGCCAGCTGTTCGCCGAGCCCTGCGAGCGCTCGCCGGCAGAAGTGTTCCAGCGGCTCTGCCGCATCAACCCGTCGCCCTATGGCGCGCTGATGAATCTCGGCGACGGCGAGTTTCTCGTGTCGGCCTCGCCGGAGATGTTCGTGCGCTCCGACGGCCGCCGGGTCGAGACCTGCCCGATCTCCGGCACCATCGCGCGCGGCCGCGACGCCATCGGCGACGCCGAGCAGATCCGCCAGCTCCTGAACTCGGAGAAGGACGAGTTCGAGCTCAACATGTGCACCGACGTCGACCGCAACGACAAGGCGCGCATCTGCGTGCCCGGCACCATCAAGGTGCTGGCGCGCCGCCAGATCGAGACCTATTCGAAGCTGTTCCACACGGTGGATCACGTCGAGGGCATGCTGCGGCCGGGCTTCGACGCGCTCGATGCGTTTTTGACCCATGCCTGGGCGGTGACCGTGACCGGCGCGCCAAAACTGTGGGCGATGCAGTTCGTCGAGGACAATGAGCGCTCGCCGCGGCGCTGGTACGCCGGTGCGATCGGCGCCGTGAACTTCGACGGCTCGATCAATACCGGGCTGACCATCCGCACCATCCGCATGAAGGACGGTCTCGCCGAGGTCCGCGTCGGCGCCACCTGCCTGTTCGATTCCGATCCTGCGGCCGAGGATCGCGAGTGCCAGGTCAAGGCGGCGGCCTTGTTCCAGGCGCTGCGCGGCGATCCGCCGCCGCCGCTGTCCTCGACCGCGCCGGATGCCACCGGCTCGGGCAAGAACGTGCTCTTGATCGACCATGACGACAGCTTCGTGCACATGCTGGCCGACTATTTCCGCCAGGTCGGCGCCAACGTCACCGTGGTGCGCTATATTCATGCGCTGACGATGCTGGCCGAGCGCAGCTGGGACCTGATCGTGCTGTCGCCGGGGCCGGGCCGCCCCGAAGACTTCAAGATCTCGACGACCATCGATGCCGCGCTCGAAAAGAAGCTGCCGATCTTCGGCGTCTGCCTCGGCGTGCAGGCGATGGGTGAGTATTTCGGCGGCCGTCTCGGTCAGCTCGGCCAGCCCGCGCATGGCCGGCCGTCGCGGGTCCAGGTGCGCGGCGGGCGGCTGATGCAGGGGCTGCCGAACGAGATCGTCATCGGCCGCTACCATTCGCTGTTCGTCGAGCGCGACAGCATGCCCGAGGTGCTGACGGTGACGGCGGCGACCGAGGATGGCGTGGCGATGGCGATCGAGCACAAGACGCTGCCGGTCGGCGGCGTGCAGTTCCACCCGGAATCGCTGATGTCGCTCGGCGATGCCGTCGGGTTGAGGATCGTGGAGAATGCGTTCCGGCTCAATCGGCCGGGGTAAAGGTGGTCGCCGTCATCGCGAGGAGCGTGAGCGACGAAGCGGTCCAGGGTTGTTTGCGAGACCCTGGATTGCTTCCGCCTTGCCCGAGTGGGCTTCGGCGGACACGTCGCTTCGTTCGCAATGACGCCAAACAGTAGAGTGGATGAGAGCACGATGACGTTCGATCTGGACATCAAGAACACGGTCCGCACCATCAAGGACTATCCGAAGCCCGGCATCCTGTTCCGGGACATCACGACGCTGCTGGCGGACGCGCGCGCGTTCCGCCGCGCGGTGGACGAACTGGTGCACCCCTGGGCCGGCTCGAAAATCGACAAGGTCGCCGGCATCGAGGCGCGCGGCTTCATCCTCGGCGGCGCGGTGGCGCATCAGCTCTCGGCCGGCTTCGTGCCGATCCGCAAGAAAGGCAAGCTGCCGCACAAGACGGTTAGCATGTCCTACGCACTGGAATACGGCACCGACGAGATGGAGATGCATGTCGACGCGGTCGAGCCCGGAGAGCGGGTCATCCTGGTCGACGACCTCATCGCCACCGGCGGCACGGCCGAAGGCGCGGTGAAGCTGCTGCGGCAGATCGGCGCCACCGTGGTGGCGGCCTGCTTCATCATCGATCTGCCGGATCTCGGCGGCGCCGCCAAGCTGCGCGCGCTCGACGTGCCCGTGCGCACGCTGATCGCGTTCGAGGGCCACTGACGCGAAGCGGCGTCAGGAGCGCTGCATCAGAAGCTCGGTCTCGATCTCGCGCAGCGCGTAATAGTTGCGCCGGATCCATTGATAGAGCTCCGTCGACGGATCCCGTTCCTGGCGCAGATAGCCGGTGAAGGAGAACGAGTAACGCTCGATATAGGTCTTCAGGAACGCCGGCAGGGCCGCGATCTTGAGATGCTTGCTGCGGCTGTACAGCTGGGGCAGCTCCTCGCGCAGAACGTGGTCGTTTTCGACCACGATCAGCTGGGACCGCGGAATCTGCCGCCGCAGGGCGTCATAGGACCGTATCGACACCCGGTCGCCCTCGGCGCAGTACAGCACGATCGGGACCACGTTCCGCCGCGCGGCCTCCTTCAAAAAGCCGATCTGTTCGGACATCTTGAAGAACTCGTCGAACGAGTAGTAGCCGAGATCGATCACCTTGGGGATGCCGTCGTTGAGGATCACCCGGTCCATCAGCTGGATCTTGCCGTAGGTGTCCTCGATCGTCGCCGTTTCCGTCACCTGCGGCAGGAAGTCGAGCAGCGACGGCTCGCGCAGGGTCACGTCGAAGGCGAGCACCTGGCCGTTCTTCAACAGCAGGAACTCGCTCAGGACCCGCGCAAGCAGCGTCTTCCCGGACTGCGGCCGGGGCGAGCAGACGATGTAGACGGGCGTCGTGGGCATCAGACCTATATCAGGTCAAATGCGGTTGCGATAAAGTCCCATGATCCACGGACGCGCTATTTTTCCCCGGCCGGCCGCGGCGCCGGCGGCTTGGTCGAGCCGACGATGTCGGTCAGCTTGATGCGGTCGTACTCGCTCCAGACGTTGGCGAGCCAGTGCCGGACATAGCCGCGCAGCACGAAGGAGTAGTTGGCGGCCTCGTCGCGCGGACCCTTGTTGGCGACGAATTTCAGGAACGGCACCGAGGCGACCTCGACCTGCTCGAACGCCATCTCGTTGAGCTTGGGGATGGTCAGCTCGGTCGCATCCTTGATGCGGTGGAAGTAGGAATTGTAGGTCGACTGGTCCCACTCGAAGAAGCTGGTGTTGTTGATGAAGTTCTTCACCAGGAAATATTTCGCGCCGATCATGTAGCTCGCGGTCTCGGCGATCTCGTCGAGCGAGGCAATCGACGAGCCCAGGATGTGGAACACCGCGAAGGTGATCTGGCCGGAGCGGGCGGCGTCGAGGAAGCCGATGTCGCGGAGCGCCGCCAGCGTCGGCGACATCAGGCCGGCGCGGACGTCGATCACGGTCACCGAGGGCGCCACCGCGCTCAAGGTGTCGAAGATCTTCATCTGGTCCGGCGTCGAGTTCATGTCGACGATCTCGGTGATCTCGGGATGGAAGCGTTTGAGCGTGCCGCGCGGATGCTCGGTGTCGAACGCCCGGGTCGGGACGTTGTTGGCGCTGAAATAATCGAGCAACGTCCGCGACACCGTGGTCTTGCCGACCCCGCCCTTGTCCGCGCCCACCACAACCACTGCCGGTTTCGCCATGGAAAGTCCTTCAGCCCTTGAGGCCGGCCAGGGGGGCCGGCGCATTCATCCTGCTTTGGGCGCGAACATGGCAGAAACGCTGGAGAATTCAAATTCATTGCAGCACGGGATCGGTGAATTCTCCACCTCCGCGACAACGGTCCGAAGCAATCAGCCCGAAACGTCCCGCTTTGGTACGCATGAAGCTGAGAGCGAGTGGCAGGACGACGTTCGCGGTGCGGGCGCGCGTCCCGAATCGAGACGTGGCGATGGCGCCTAGTGCCGGCCCCAGGGGCCTGCGGCGGGCGTCGTCCAGGGGCCGCCTTGCGCGGCCGGACCGGGCGATGGGGTCTGGCCGCCGGGATCGCTCCACGGGCCGGCCGGGGGCAGCGGCGGCGGAGCGTTGCCGTCGGCGGCTTCGGTCGCGGTCGTGTCCGACTGTGCCTCGTCCGACGGCAGCGCCAGCGGGCCGGGGTCGTGGCCGCCGGCGAACTTGATCAGCGCCTGGATGCGGGCATCGACGGAGGGGTGGGTGGCGAACAGGTCGGCAAACCCCTCGCGCGGATTGTCGACGCACAACTCCATGACCGCCGAGGTGGCGCCGGGCAGCTCGCCGCGGCCCTCGATCTTGCGCAGCGCGCTGATCATGGCGTCCGGGTTCTTGGTCAGCTCGACGGCGCCGGCATCGGCGAGATATTCGCGGGTGCGCGACAGGGCCAGCTTGACGACCTGGGACAGCAGCCAGGCCAACACGATCAGCACGACCGCAATGATCACGACGATGATGGCGCCGCCGCCGGAGCCCTTGCGGTCGGAATCCGACGACGATGACGAGGAGGAGGACGACGATCGCCCCCAGCCACCACCCCAGCTCATGTTGGTGAACAGGCGGAAGAACAATTCGCCGAAGAACCCGACCACGCCGGCGATGATCACCGCCACCACCATCAGTTGCACGTCGCCGTTGCGGATATGGGTGAGCTCGTGGCCGAGCACCGCCTCGATCTCCCGGTCGTCGAGCGCGTCGAGCAGGCCGGTGGTGACGGTGACCGAATATTGCCGCGGGTTCAGGCCGGTCGCGAAGGCGTTCAGCGCCGGGCTATCCATGATCTTCAGCTTCGGCATGGTGATGCCGCGCGAGATGCAGAGATTCTCGAGCAGATTGTACAGCCGCGGCTGCTCCTGGCGGGTCACGGCCTCGCCGCCGGTCACGGCGTCGATCATCTTCTGATGGAAGAAATAGGCGATCACGATCCAGGCCGCCGCGCCGATCGTGGCCCAGGGCAGCGCCTTGATCAGGTCGCGCGTGGCGGCGTTCATGTAATAGGCGACGCTGCCATTGCCGTTGGCCATGACTTCCGCGATCAGCGCGCCGGCGAACACCAGCACGTAGATCAGCAGGAACAGGCCGCCGAGCAGCAGCACCGAGCGGGTCTTGTTCGATGCGATGTGGGTGTAGAGACCGTAGGCGGCCATGGCGTCGGGCCCTTCAGCCGAGAGGGCGCGGGCTCAGAACTTGACGCTGGGGGCGGCCTCGACCTCGGTCCGGCTCGCGCCGAGATCGAAGAATTCCTTGCGGGTGAAGCCGAAGGTGCCGGCGAACAGCGCCGCCGGCATCTGCTGGATGCCGGTATTGTATTCCTGCACGGCGTTGTTGAAGAAGCGGCGGCTGGCGGCGATCTTGTTCTCGATGTCGGACAGCTCGCTGGCGAGCTGCTGGAAATTGGCGTTGGCCTTGAGGTCCGGATAGGCCTCCGACAGCGCGATCAGGCGTCCGAGCGCGCCGGACAGCTGGCCCTCGGCGGCGGACACTTGGGAGGGGCCCTGGGCCGACATGGCGGCGTTGCGCGCCTTGATCACCTCGTCCAGGGTGCCGCGCTCATGCGCGGCGTAGCCCTTCACGGTCTCGACCAGGTTCGGGATCAGGTCATGGCGCTGCTTGAGCTGGACGTCGATGTCGGCAAAGGCCTGGCCGACCCGCTGGCTGAGGGCCACCAGCCGGTTGTAGGCGCTGAAGGCGAACAGCACGAGAACGACGATGACGCCGAGGACGATCCAGCCGGACATGACGGGCTCCGAGGGAGAGGGCGGGAGAACGAGGCGGCCGGCACGCGGCGTCGCCGCCGGTCCGCAGGTCGACCGGCGTGCATTGGTCGCATCAGAGGGGAGACCCGTTCAAGCCGCCTCGCGCCGACGAGCCCGTTCGGTGGCCGGTCGGGCGGGCCTGGCAACGATGCGGAGGGCTCAATAGGGCCGGGCGACGCGCCATTGCTGGGTCGGATCGTTACCCTTCATATCGCCGGGCGCGCTATCGAGCTGCGAGGTGTAGAGCGGCCGGTAGCGATAGGCCCACATCTTCTTGCCGTCGCTGCGGGTTATGACGGTGAAGTCGCCGCTGGCGGTCGCGTTGTCGGGCGCGATCAGCGGCGGACGCTTCTGGGCGCAGTCGCCGTCGCAGGTCGACTTGGTGCCGGTGGTGTCGCGCTCGAAATAATACAGCGTCATGCCCTTGGGATCGACCAGGCGCGGGCCGTTCGTGCCGATGATCGCCTTGGCCGGCGGACCCTCCTGCTTCGGCGGGGGCGGCGCGGATTCACCACCGTGGCCGTTTGCCAGGGCCGTTCCTGCCGAAGCCAGCAAGGTGGCGGTGATCATCATCGTCCTGAACATCGAAACGCATTCCCATGTGAGCGGCGCATTCAGCGCCCGTTGCAGCTCACCGTAGCAAACGCCGATTTCTCGCGGGTTTCGCGAAGTCGCAAAAACGAGCGGCAGCGATGACCCACCATTAACCATGGGCCGCCGGCAGCACCGTCACGAACCGGGCGGCTCCACGCCGTCGCCCCAGTCCCAGCGCCGTGCGGCGGCAAAGGCCGGCTTGTTGCGGCGGGGGATGTCGATGGTCCGGGCAACGCCGTCGGCCTCGCACAGCTTCGCCGTCACGGCGACCTTGTTGAGCAGCGGCGGAGCCAGCACGCGCGCGGCCGGTCGCCGCGTCACCGGCGCCCGGGCGAGGGCGATGAAGCTGAACTTCTCGTCCTCGAACGGCACGTCCGCGCCCTTCAATTCGCGATGCGCCCGCGACCGCGCCAGCCGCTGGACGAAGTGGCACCAGTCCGGCGCGATCAAGGGGCATGCGGCCGCGTGCGGGCAGGGCGCTGCGACATGGGCTCCGGCGGCGATGAGGCGGTCGCGCGCGGCGATGATGCGCTGGTAGCCGGCGGGCGTGCCGGGCTCGACGATCAAGAGGGTGTCGTCGGCCTTGGCCCACAGCGCATCGACGACCGCCGAGCGCTCGGAATCGGTCAGCTCGCCGATCATATAGCTGGCGATGACGAGATCGGCGCTTCCGGCTCGATCGAGCTGTACCCGCGCCGGTCCGAGCGTATAGGCGAGATCGCGCAGGCGCATCGTCTCGTCAGCGAGCGCAAGCGCCAGCATGCGCAAGGCGGGATTTGCGTCGATGGCGTTGAACGACGCCAACGACGAAAAGGCTTCAGTCGCTGCAAAGCTCGCGGTGCCCGGCCCGGCGCCGACATCGAGCAGCGAGGCGGGGGCGAAGTCCGGACTTGCCTGCATCAGGGCATTCAGGCTTGCGGCAACGGCCGCGTAGGTCGCCGGCATCCGCACGGTGGCATAGGCGACGGCGTCGGCTTCACTCGTGATCGTTGCGGAATTGCCGCCGCCGCGATAGGTGGCCGAGATGCGGCCTGCGCGCTGTCCGGCGTCCCGTCGCGACCGCCCGTGCATCCGTTCTTCCAAGGCGGCCTTGAGCGCGGCGGGCAGATCGGGAGAGATCATCGATCCTCTCCGCACGTCATTCCGGGCGCCGCGTTAGCGGCGATCCGGAATGAGGGCGCACAATCACGCCACCTGCTGATCGAGGATCTTCACGGCCTCGTCGAGCGCGACCGAGACGAGCTGCGACACGCCGCGCTCGGCCATGGTGACGCCGAACAGCCGGTTCATGCGCGCCATGGTGATCGGGTTGTGGGTGATGATGATGAAGCGGGTCTCGGTCGAGCCCTTCATCTCGTGCAGCAGGTTGCAGAAGCGTTCGACGTTGTGGTCGTCGAGCGGCGCGTCGACCTCGTCCAGCACGCAGATCGGCGAGGGGTTGGTCAGGAACACCGCGAAGATCAGCGCCATCGCCGTCAGCGCCTGCTCGCCGCCCGACAGCAGCGACAGCGTCTGCGGCTTCTTGCCCGGCGGCTTGGCGATGATCTCGAGGCCGGCCTCGAGCGGATCGTCGCTCTCGATCAGATGCAGCGCGGCCTCGCCGCCGCCGAATAACTCTGTGAACAGCCGCTTGAAGTGGTCGTTGACGGTCTCGAACGAGGACTGCAGCCGTTCGCGCGCCTCCTTGTTGAGGCTCTGGATGCCCTGGCGCAGCCGCTTGATGGCTTCGACGAGATCGTCGCGCTCGGTGGTCAGCGCGGTGTGCGAGCCCTCGACCTCGGTGAGTTCTTCTTCGGCGCGCAGGTTGACGGCGCCGAGCCGCTCGCGGTCACGGCGCAGCTTCTCCAGGCTCTCTTCGATCTCGTGCAGCGGCGGCAGCTGGGTGTCCGGGCCGATCTCGGCCATCGCGGCAACCGCATTCGGCTCGCATTCGAGCATGTCGTGGATCTCGCGCTCGACATCGGCGACGCGGCGCTTGGCGCTCTCCAGCCGCTCCTCGGCGCGGGCGGCGGCCTCGCGCGACTTCGACAGCGCTTCCAGCGAGGCCTTGGCGGCGCGGTCGGTGTCGCCCATCGCGGTCTCGGCTTCGGCCAGCGCGTCGGCCGCGACCTGGCGCTCCTCCTCGGCGATGGCGAGCTCGTCGATCAGCGCGCTGCGCTTCTCGGCGAAGATCTCCGGCGCATTCTCCAACTCGGCGCGCTCGTCCTTCACCTCGGCGATGCGCGCCTCGATGGTGGCGATCTGCGAGCCGGCGCCGCGGATGCGGTTGAACCAGTCGTTGCGCTCGTTGATGATCGCCTGGACGCGGCGATCGGCGAGCTCGGCCTCGCGGGCGAGCGCCTGCGCCTCGGCGCGAACCTGGGCTGCGGCGCGGCGCTTGGTCTCGATGTCGGCGCGCACGGCTGCCAGCCGGCCATCGGCCTCGGTGGTCGCCGGCAGCTCCTCGATCGCCTCCAGCGCATTCTGGTGCAGCTCGGCGATCTCGGCGCGGTCATGGGCGAGGCGGGTCGAGGCCTCGACCAGCGCGGACTTGCGCGCCGAATGGCGGTTGATCTCGCGCTCGGCATTGGCGTGGCGCTCGCGCGCCGAATTGACCTCGCGCTGCGCGGCGCGCCAGGCTTCGCGTGCAGCACTCTCGGCTGATGTGGCGGCCCTGACCTCGGCCTCGGCGCTCTCCAGCGCCTGGCGCTTGCTGGTCGCATCGATGCGCGCCTGCTCCAGCTCGGCCTCGATGTCGATCAGGCGGGCGCGCTCGGCGAGACGCCGGGCGGCGCCGGTCGGCGCGTGCGCCGCGGCGATGAAGCCGTCCCAGCGCCAGACGTCGCCTTCCGGCGACACCAGCCGCTGGCCGGTCTTGAGCTGCGCCACCAGCTGGGCGCCGCGATCGCGTGTGACCACGCCGATCTGGGCGAGGCGGCGCGACAGCTCCGGCGGCGCCTGGACATAGGCCGCGAGCGGCTCGACGCCGTCGGGCAGCGCGGGGTCGGTGACCTCGGCGCCGGCAACGGTCCAGTGCATCGGCGCGGAGGCATCGACCGGCGCATCGAGATCGTCGCCGAGCACGGCGCCGAGCGCCTTCTCATAGCCCTTCGCAACCGTGACGCCGTCGATGATCGGCGGCCACAGATTCTTGGTCTCGCTGTTGACCATCTTGGAGATGGTGCGCGCCTCGGTCTCGAGCCGCTGCGCCCGCTTCTCGGCGTCGGCCAGCGGCGCGCGTGAGGCTTCGAGCCTCTGCCGCGCGGCGGCCTGCGCCTGCTCGTTGGTCTGCACGGCGGCCTCGGCCTGCGCCTCGGCCTCTTCAGCAGCTTCGAGCGCGGCGGCGAGCGTATCGAGATCGCCGAGATGGGCGGTCTCCTGCGCCAGCCGCTCCTCATCGGCGCGGACATTGGCGATGTCCTGGTCGAGACGGGCGAGACGCTCGCGGTGGCTGCGGACGTTGGCCTCGAGCTGGTTGCGGCGCGCCGTGAGATCGGCGAGCTGCGTCGTCAGTTCGGTGAACTGACGCTCGGTCTCGGTGAGAAGGGCTTCGGCCTCGGCGACGCGCTCGTCGACGCCGCTGCGCATCTCGACGCGCGCCTTGATCTCTTCCTTCAGCTCCGCGTCTTCAGTTTCAAGACGTTGCAGCGCGACCTGCGCGTCCTGGTTCTGCTGCTGCTCGCGGGCGACGTCGGCGGTGAGCTGCATCAGGCGGCGGTCGAGCTCGCCGGTGCGCTCCTTGGCGCGCACCTCCTCGCGGTCGAGCAGGTCACGGGCGTTCTTCAGCCGCTGCATCGTCGCCGCCGCACGGGCCTCGGCCTCGCGCAGCGCCGGCAGATGCGCGGAGCGGATCGCCTGGATGCGGGCCGATTCGGCCTGCTCGCGGGTCCGCTCGGCCATCTCACGGACGCTGACATCGTGCGTATGCGCGGCGTCGTTGAGATCGGCATGCGCGCCCATCCAGCGCATGTGATAGAGCGTCGCTTCCGCCTTGCGCACCTTGGCCGCGACCTCGCGGTAGCGGATCGCCTGGCGCGCCTGCTTGCGCAGGCCTTCCATCTGGCCGGAGAGCTGGCCGATCACGTCCTCGACGCGCAACAGATTCGTCTCGGCCGCCTTCAGCCGCAGCTCGGCCTCGTGGCGGCGCGCATGCAGGCCGGCGACGCCGGCGGCGTCTTCCAGCACGCGGCGGCGCTGTTCAGGCTTCGCTTGAATGATCTCGCCGATCTTGCCCTGGTGGACGAGCGCGGGCGAGCGCGCGCCGGTGGCGGCGTCGGCGAACAGGATCTGCACGTCGCGGGCGCGCACGTCGCGGCCGTTGATGCGGTAGACCGAGCCGGCCTCGCGCTCGATGCGGCGCGAGATTTCGAGAATGTCGCGGTCGTTCACGGCCGCAGGCGCGGTGCGATCGCTGTTGTCGATCGTCATCACCACTTCGGCGTGGTTGCGCGACGGGCGCGTGTTCGAGCCGGAGAAGATCACCGCGTCCATGTCGGCCGCGCGCAGCGATTTGTGTGAGGTCTCGCCCATCGCCCAGCGCAGCGCCTCGACCAGATTCGACTTGCCGCAACCATTCGGTCCGACGACGCCGGTGAGGCCGGGTTCGATCACGAAGTCAGTCGGTTCGACGAACGTCTTGAAACCGTGGAGACGAAGACGCGTGAGTTTCATGCACAGATTCTCTGTTGGCGGGAGACGAATCTCGCAGTCCCGACAATACCATGGAAGGCAATGTCAATGTGGACTGAATAGCCGTGGCGCCCCATTCTGAGGGCGGGACAATGGCGAGACCGGTCCTTGAGGGCAACCCGCCGGCCCTGCTTTTCCAAGGCTTTCTCATGGCCATCGGCCCTTCAAACAGAAACGGCCCCACGAAGGGGCCGCGCTGTGTCTCATAAGACTCAGTGGTTTTGAGTTGATTCGAATCAGCTCTTGAGAAGCGGGTTGATCCGCTTCTGAAACTCCTCGATCGAAGATTCGCCCTTGATCTTCTCGCCGTTGATGAAGAACGTCGGCGTCGAATCCACTTTAAGAACGTCGCTCGCGTATTTCTGGTCGGCGGCGATCTTGTCGAGCAGCGCCTGGTCCTTCAGGCAGGCCTCGACCTGCTGCTGGCTGAGGCCGGCCTGCTTGCCGATCCGCGTCAGGGTTTCGGTGGTGTTCTTCACCACCCAGTCGTTCTGCGAACGGAACAGCATGTCGGTGACCGCGAAATACTTCTGCGCGTCGTCCTTGGCGATGCAGCGCGTCAGCATCGAGCCGGCGGCGGCTTTGATGTCGAGCGGGAACTCGCGGAAGATGTAGCGCACCTTGCCGGTATCGATGTATTCGGCCTTCAGCTTCGGGAACACGGTGGCGTTGAACGCCGCGCAATGCGGGCAGGTCATCGAGGCGTATTCGATGATGGTGACAGTGGCGTCCGCCGGGCCGATTCCCATGTCGGGCAGCGACTGCGGCTTGGCCACATCGGCGGCGCTCTGCGCCATGGCGTCCGAGATCAGCCGCAGCGGGGACAAGCCGGCGAGCGCGGCGAGGCCGGTCAGCGACAGGGCAGCGGTGAAGGCGCGGCGGGTGATGATCAAGGGTCTGCTCCGGAATGGGCGCATCTCGCGCCTGAAACACTCGTAACGTGGCTTTTCGCTAGCTGGAAACCCACCCTGAGGCAATGCCGGGCCGCAACGCGGGATCAATCGGAAAGCGTCAATTTCGCTTGATGGCGACACCCAGGCGCGCCAGCGCGTCGCGCAGGGCGTCGTCCTCGATTGCGGTCAGGCTCTCGGCGACCTTCGCCACCGCCTTGGGATCGGGCGGGACGGGGCGGCGCTTCGCCGGCGGCCGCGTCAACGGGCCCTGGCGCAGCGCCAGCTTGCCGACCGCGTGCCAGCCGAAGAAGCGGTTGACCCGCTCCAGGATCACGTCCGACGAATGCTGGATCTCCAGCGCCATCGGCCCCTCGACACGCAGAATCAGCGTCGCCGGCTCCTGCGGCTGGCCCTCGACCGGCCGCGGCCATTGCATCTTCAGCGGCTGCGCGTGCTCGGCGATGTCGCGCCCGGCGATCTCCGGCCAGCGCGTCACCAGCTCCCGCGCCGCAAACCCCTGCTTGGCATAGGCAGCCGTCAGCACGTCGCCCATCATCAGCGACAGCGGTTTCGCGGTGAGGCGGCCGGGCTTTGCCATGGGTGCAGGCTTCTCGTGGTCTGCCGCCCGTTCGAGCCGCCGGGGCTCGAAGAAAGCCGTGGATGCCGCAGACGAGACGGCGGTCCAGCGGGCGACGATGGCTCCTGACGTACTAGATTAAGCCAATGGTGTCATCAGCCCTTCCTTCCAAGCGCAAGAGCCAGCCAGAGACTCGCGGCTCCGCCGAGCGCCCCGCGCAACTGCTCGCCTGGTACGACCGCCACCGTCGGCGGCTGCCGTGGCGGGCGCCGGCGGGGCAGCGCTCCAATCCGTACCGGGTGTGGCTGTCGGAGATCATGCTGCAGCAGACCACGGTGAAGGCGGTCGGGCCGTATTTCGAAAAATTCCTGGCGCGCTGGCCGGATGTCTCGGCGCTCGGCAGGGCCGACCTCGAGGACGTGCTGCGGATGTGGGCCGGGCTCGGCTATTACTCGCGGGCGCGCAACCTGCACGCCTGCGCGGTGACCGTGCTGCGCGAGCACCGCGGCGTATTCCCGGACACGGAAGAGGGCCTGCGCAAGCTGCCCGGCATCGGCCCGTACACGGCGGCCGCGATCGCGGCGATCGCGTTCGATCGCCAGACCATGCCGGTCGACGGCAACATCGAACGCGTGACGACGCGGCTGTTTCGGATCGAGGAGGCGCTGCCGCAGGCCAAGCCGCAGATCCAGGCGCTCGCCGCGACCCTGCTCGGCCCCTCGCGGGCCGGCGACAGCGCCCAGGCGCTGATGGACCTCGGCGCCACCATCTGCACGCCGAAGAAGCCGGCCTGCGCGCTATGTCCATTCAACGAGGACTGCGCCGCACGCGACCGCGGCGACCAGGACACGTTCCCGCGCAAGGCCGCCAAGAAGACCGGTACGCTCCGCCGCGGCGCCGCCTTCGTCGTGGTGAGAGGCGACGAACTGCTGGTGCGCTCCCGCCCCGCCAAAGGCCTGCTCGGCGGCATGACCGAGGTCCCCGTCTCGGACTGGCTCGCCGGCCAGGACGATTCCGACGCGCTGGCGCAGGCGCCGGAACTCACGAGCGTGAAACGCTGGCACCGCAAGCTCGGTGTCGTCACCCACGTCTTCACGCATTTCCCGTTGGAGCTCGTGGTCTACACCGCGAAGGTGCCGCCGCGGACACGCGCCCTGGACGGCATGCGCTGGGTCCCGATCGCGACGCTCGACGGCGAGGCGCTGCCCAACGTGATGCGCAAGGTCGTCGCGCATGGGCTGGGGGAATGAGGCCACGCCACGCTGCCGGCGTTCGTTGCAACTCTCTCACGCGCCGTGCCCACCATTGGCGCCGTCATGCGCGGATGCACGGTGGGCACGCCACCGCCTTCGGCGGCCGCTTTGCCCACCCTACGGCAGCTGTCTCGATCAACTCCACTGTCGTCCCGGCCTTGAGCCGGGACCCATACCCACAGGGAGCCGTTTGAGGCACGCCGGTCATTGGCCTTTTGCCCATCACGACCGCCGCAGCGTATGGGTCCCGGATCGGCGCCGCGCCGCGCTGCTGCGCGTCACGGCTTGTCCGGGACGACAGCGGTGGATGAGGCGGGGTCACGGTGCCCGAGGTCGCACTCGACGGCTTCGCATAATACGAGCCTCAGTTGTATCAACGCATGTCGCTGCTGCCGGCCTGCCAGAGCACGACGAGCGGGCGCGGACTCTACCTTGGCTTCGTCGCACGTCCCGGCGTCCCGCCGAGTTCGCGGCCGGTTTCCAGCATCAAGGTGCGTAGCCAGATCGAGCCCGGCTCGACCTGCGCCCTGGTCGGATAGAACATGTATTGGTTGTCGATGCCGGGATCGAGCGGTGGCGCGACGGTCGACAGCGACAGGGGCTGCGCCAGCGTGGCGATCAGGCGGCGCGGCACGAAGGCGACGAGATCGGTGCGGGCAGTGACATGCAGCGCCTCGATGTAGCTCGGCACGACCAGCGCGATCCGCCGCTCCCAGCCCTTGCTGCGCAGCCAGCCGTCGATCAGGTCCTCAGCTTGGCCGCGCAAGACTACCGCGACATGCCGGGCGGCCAGGAAACCGTCCCGCCGGTTCAGCCGCCGGCCGATCGGGTGACCGCGCCGCACCGCCAGCGCATCGCTGTCGGTGTAGAGCAGCTGGCGATGGAAGCCCTTGAAGGCGTTGCCGATCGAGATCACCATGTCGATAGTGCGGGCGAACTCGGCGTGGAAGATCGCTGGTCCCCGCCACGGCACGACGTCGATGCGGACGTTGGGCGCGGCACGCGTCACCTTGGCCATCAAGGACGGCATCAGCAGCTCGACCGCGAGATCGGGCATCATCAGGCGGAACTGACGCTCGCTGCTGATGGCGTCGAAGACGTCCGGCGTGAACAGGCCGCGCACCTGATCGAGCGCCAGCGCCAGCGGGGCCTGCAGCGCAAGTGCGCGCGGGGTCAGCTCCATCCGCGCGCCGGTACGGACCAGCAGCGGATCGCCGAGCAGGTCGCGCAGCCGCTGCAACGCGTGGCTTGTGGCCGGCTGGGACAGCCCGATCCGCAGCGCGGCCCGGCTGACGCTGCTCTCGCGGAGCAGCGCGTCGAGCGCCACCAGCAGATTGAGGTCGAGCGCGGCCAAATTCATAGGATGAATTAATATCATATCCGATATCGATTGGAAGAATGCACCGCCACCCGTCATGCTTCGTCCATTGCAGAAGAGATCGGGAGACGGATGTCATGACCTTAAGCGCCAACAAGCAATTGATGCAGGACCTCCTCGCCAAGGCCGTTGCCGGCGACCGCTCGGCCTATGTCGCGGCCATCGCCGACGACGTCACGATGGTGATCACGGGGCAATATTCGTGGTCGCAGACGATCAGGGGCAAGGAGGCGCTGCTGCGCAATCTCCATGGTCATCTCGCCAGCCTGCTGACGGAGGGACGCCGCGCCGTTCCGCTGCGCTTCATCGCGGAGGATGATCTCGTCGTGGTCGAGGCCAAGGGCGAGATGCGCACCCGGGCCGGCAATCCCTACAACAACGACTATTGCCTGATCTATCGGCTGCACGCGGGGCGCATCGTCGAGATCCGCGAATATTGCGATTCGGCGCTGACGGAAGCGGTGCTGGGACCGTTTCCGGCCGCGCTCAGGCAGACGGGTTGATTCGACCATGACCGAATTAAAGGAGGGTTTGCCGATGAGCGCCGCAGAAGTCACGGGTTCTGACAACAAGCGGATCGTGCAGTACGTGTTCGACGAACTGGCGAGGAGCAATCCGCAGCCGCTGCTCGATCGTCTCGCGGATGATTTCCGCTTCGTCATCATGGGCAGCGGATCCTGGTCGCGCAGCTATGACGGCAAGGCGATCGTTCTCGCCGAGTTGTTCGCGCCGCTGCGGGCGCGGCTCGGCCGCATCACCACCATCCCGATCCGGCTGACGGCCGAGGACGACCGCGTCGTCGTCGAGGCGCGCGGCAACAACACGACGAGCGACGGCAAGGTCTACAACAACAGCTATTGCAACGTCCTTCGCCTCAGGGACGGTTGCATCGTCGAATGGATCGAATATTGCGACACGCTGCTGATCGAGACCACACTCGGTCCGCCGGCGCCGACGGCATGAGACGGTCAGGCCTGTGACGTGGTACGACGTCCGGGACACACTCGGGCGGTCCGTAGGGTGGGCAAAGGCGCGCCCAACACTACGTGAGTCATCCCGCCCTCTCGCGCGCCGTGCCCACCATCTCGAGCGCGAGGGCGTGGATCGACGGTGGGCACGAGCCGCCTCGCGGCGGCTCTTTGCCCACCCTACGATTTGCGTCGTTCATTCCATCGCGGTGTTGCTGCGCGCGAAGTATCAACGGCTTCATCTGGGCTTGTCGGTCGATCTATTTTATGCAGCGTCGCAACAGCCGGACGAGGACGCGTGCGAGCTTTTGCCCAAAGATCTTGAGCGATAATGGTCTATTCGCGAAATCGTCTTCACGGAATTTCCCGTCCGCTTGTGCTGAAACTTCTCTGCAGGCGAAGAGCCCGCGCGGAAATGGACGCTCAGCCCAATAGTTGTGGACTATAAGGGGGGCGCCGTCGTTCCGGACATAAAGCACAGCGCTGGTCGTCCGGTTCTTGTCTGGATTCCAAGCGCCATCTTTGTCCATTATTAGCTTGCCGTCCCCGAGGTTATCGCCGGAAAAGGAGAATTTCAGATCGCCGTAAAGCGCGCTTTTGATGATGGTATCGTCCGGCACGTCCAAGCCTTCGTGGAAGATTGCCAGCAGGCAAGGAGCCTTCCTATAGCGTAATCCGTTTTTGAATTGACCGTTTGCATCATTGAGCACGTCCCTAATGCGTTCCGGATTGCGAAGCCGCTTGATCGGTCCTGCGCGTGCAGCGGTCATTAGTGTAAATTTTTCAGAGCGTTTCTGAGCAACGATGGCGACTAGAAAATTCTGTCCAGGCGCAACCACGCTGCCAGCAATGAATGACTTCTCCACTTCTGTTGAAAAACGCAGGGTCGTTTTCTGCTCGTAGGGCTCGGCGTGAATACCGTCCGGACTGCCGTAAATTCCGGTCGGTGCGGTACAGCTGTGAAATTCAACGGTGCCGTGCGTCTTCGTGGAGATTGCAAACCGGACAAATTCTTTTCGATGGGGATTCATCGGTACGAGCGCGACGACCGTATCCGGAGCGTCGCAATCGGTAAAACGCTTCAGCGCCCGTTTTAGAAGGTGGACAACGTTCTTTGCGTCGCGATTCGAAAAGTCTTCGTGAATATAGGCAAAGCCTTGGCCGGTCAGATCAAGATTGCCGGTTCGAGCACTTAGTTCATTGAAGGATTTACTGAGACGCTGTGAGTCTTCTAGGCGTTCGAGGTCCTTTACCTCGCACCAGAAAGGGGATCTGCCGCTGCAGTAAAAGTCCGGCTTTCGACCTTTCGCAATCCAGTCGGGCTCGTGTTCGAACGGAATGCCGGCCTTCCTGAAAAGAGTTTCGGCTCTTGAGTGGCTCAAATCTCAGCTCCCGAGACTAGGGCATACAAAAATTTGAATCTGATAAACGTGCACAAAACTTGCTGCTTGAACAGTGCCGATGAGGCAGTTGCCTCCATTGCCACGTATCGTGGTTTCCTGAATTGACCAACTTTCTCAGTAACCCTGACCCGCCACCAAGTATCGTAGTTGGAAAAAATATTCGATTTTTCAGAATTCTCCTTGACTCTCCTCCCAAATCAGGTGTCTTATCAGCCCCGTTCCGTCCCGGCAGGAGGGGCGTACGCGTCGTCACGACACGCGGGGCGGGATGCGGTGGCTGCGACGGCGTCGTCAGGACGAGCGA
This sequence comes from Bradyrhizobium oligotrophicum, assembly GCF_051168495.1. Classification (GTDB taxonomy): domain Bacteria; phylum Pseudomonadota; class Alphaproteobacteria; order Rhizobiales; family Xanthobacteraceae; genus Bradyrhizobium; species Bradyrhizobium oligotrophicum_A. The sequence continues at coordinate 142,953 of NZ_JBNPVB010000014.1, forward strand.
TGTCGACCGGTCTCGTGCAGGGCTGCGGCGGCTTGCCGTCGTGGTGCGGGTGCGGGGTCTTTCGCGGACGTTGAAATCGTGCGGTCCTGGCATCCCGATGCTGATGTCAACTCGCGTCGAGGCTTTCGCTTCGCGCGGGGATGGTGGCCAGAAAGCCCGGCGCACCAGGGAGACCACGTATAAGACGGAAGCCCATCGCGCAGGGAATGCCGGATGTCCGGCTGGACCTGTGGTGACTGCCGCCTGCTTTTCTTGTCGCAGGCGGGCCATGGGTTGCGGCCAGCGCCCGGCATTCCCTGCGCCCTCTTCTCTGTGAGGGTCCTTCTCGGCATCAACTCGGGCGCGTCGCGCCGCGAGAGCGGTGAGGTCATGTCTGACGTCATCTCGCGATCGATCTCTTGGGCGAGCATCCGTTTCCGCGCTGGTCTCGCCTGCGACATGAACCGTCCAGCATCTGAAGATGCTGCCTGCGCGGCGACGGTTGCGGCCATCGACATTGCGGCCGGTCACGGGCGATGCACGGAGCTTCGCGACTGCAGCGCTGAATCCTTTCGCTCGGCCTGTCTTTTACGTTGCGACTGCCTTGCGGATGTAGATAATCTAAGATTGTGGTTGAAGGTCATGCTCCTGGAGCGAGCGGATCGGTTCCGAGCTGGCGATCCTCTGTTGACCCTCACCCTGAGGAGCCCGCCGCAGGCGGGCGTCTCGAAGGGCGAGGCCTACGCTGGGGCCTCATGGTTCGAGACGCGCCGCGCCCGAGTTGGTCTCGCTTCGCATCCGGCTGCGTGCGGCGCGGCGCTCCTCACCATGAAGGGCAAAAGCCGAGGCACTGCACACCGGACCATGAACACGCCGAGAGGCGTGTTCATGGAGAGAGGGGTGAGCGCCGAGGTTGGAGTTGCAGATTGACCGTGGGCAGCGCGCTCATGGAGAGAAGTGAGGCATCGGCAACTCGGTGAAGTCACGACAACGTTCTCAATAGCTCGGACCAACGCGAGCGTAGATCGGTTTGGGGAGGTGGTGATGACGAAGATTGAGGGATTTTCACGTCGTTCGATGCTAGGCCTGGGTGCCGCGGCCGGGCTTTACGGGCTGTCCGGGATGACGAGCCCGATGCTGGCGAAGGGGCCGTTCCTCAACACCCAGGCGCCGACCTTCTTCCGTTTCAAGCTCGGCTCGGCCGAGGCCACCATCATCTCCGACGGCGTGCTGCCGCTCGGCGATCCTCATGCGGCGTTTCTCGGCATCTCGCCCGGTGACCTCGATGCGATGCTGACGAACAACTTTCTGCCGGTCGGCGCCGCGACGCTGGAGCAGAACATCCTCGTGCTCAACACCGGCGACAAGATCATCATCTTCGACAACGGCATGGGCGTCTCGAAGCTGTTCGGCGACACCACCGGCAAGATGCTGATGACATTGAAGCAGGCCGGCATCGACGCCAAGGACGTCGATGCGCTGGTCATGACGCATGCGCATATCGATCATTGCGGCGGCGTCATCGGGCCGGACGGCAAGCCGAGCTTCCCCAATGCCGAGCTGTTCATCTCCGAGGCCGACTTCACCTATTGGACCGACGAGGCGAAGGTCGGCCCCAACTACAAGGCGTTCTACGAGCAGGCGGTGCGCAATCTCGTCCCCCTGAAGGACCGCATCACCTTCTTCAAGGACGGCCAGGAGTTCCTGCCGGGCGTGCAGGCGATGTTCACGCCGGGCCATACGGTCGGGCATACGATCTTTCTGATCCAGTCCGGCAAGGATCAGCTCGCCTATATCGGCGACATCTCGCATCATCCGGTGCTGCTGATCGAAAAGCCGCTGATCGAGTTCGCCTACGACACCGACCCGAAGCAGGCCGCCAAGACCCGCGTCCGCGTGCTCGACATGCTCGCGACGAACCGGACGCGCATCCTCGGCTATCACTTCTCGTGGCCGGGTATCGGCTACATCGGCAAGCTCGGCGACGGCTTCCGTTATTTTCCGACCGCGGTGCATACGATGGACGTGGCGCCGATCTAGCCCGAGGCGAAGGGGGAGGCGCGGGGGTGGACGGCCGACGGCGCCGCGGCTAGTTTGGCCTCGCCTCATTCAGGGATCATCATGCTCAAGCTCTATGTCGCGCCAGGCACCTGCGCGCTCGCCACGCACATCACGCTCGCCGAAACCGGCGCCGATTACGTCGCCGAAAAGATCAGCTTCAAGACCAACCAGCAGAACAGCCCCGACTATCTCGCCATCAATCCCAAGGGGCGGGTGCCGGCGCTGGTGACCGAGCAGGGCGTGCTGACCGAGACGCCGGCGATGCTCGCCTATCTCGCGCAACGCTTTCCGGCGGCGCGCCTCGCTCCGCTCGACGATCCCTTCGCCTTTGCGCAGGTGCAGTCCTTCACCAGCTATCTCTGCTCGACCGTCCACATCGCCCACGCCCACAAGATGCGCGGCTATCGCTGGGCCAACGAGGAGTCGTCCTTCGCCGACATGAAGCGGAAAGTGCCGGAGACGATGGGCGCCTGCTTTGCGCTGATCGAGCAGACGATGCTGCGCGGGCCCTGGGTGATGGGCGAGCAGTACACGATCTGCGATCCCTATCTGTTCACCATCGCGCAATGGCTCGACGGCGACGGCGTCGACATCAACGCCTTCCCGAAGGTGGCCGAGCACGTTCGGCGGATGTCCGAGCGGCCGGCCGTCAAGCAGGCGCTCGCCGAACTGGGCTGACGAACGTTCGGCCGCGGCGCCGCATCGTACCGATAAGGTATGCGGCGGCGTGCGCCCGGCGATGGCCGCGACATCGCGTCGGAAAAATGGGGGTGGAGCGGGAACTCGGCTCATTTGGCAACGTTGCGTTAAGTCGCGGCATGCCTGCGTCCGATCACTCCCTCGTTCGAGCTCCTTTGATGTCGCTGGCTGCCATTTCCGATGACCGACTTCACGCTGGCGTCGACCAAGGCCTGCGGTACAGATTGAAAGCAGCGACCGAGGCCGCCCACCATGCGCTGGACGAGCGGCTCAGCCAATTCGACCTCACCACGACCGCGCATTATCGCCGCTTTCTGCAGGCCAGCGCCGCAGCCCTGTTACCCCTGGAGCAGGCGCTCGATCAGGCCGGCGTTGGCGAGGTGCTCGGCGACTGGGCGCGCCGGCGCCGCGCCGAGGCGATCAGGGCCGACCTGGCCGACCTCGGCGGCACCATCGTTCCGATCGACCTGCGAGGGCAGCCGCTCGATCGTCCCTCGGTGTTCGGAACGCTCTATGTCCTGGAAGGATCGCGGCTCGGGGCGGCCTATCTGCTCCGCGTCGTGACCGCCTCGGCAGACCCGATCGTGAGACGCGCGACGCGTTATCTGCGTCACGGCGCGGGCGAACGTCTGTGGCCCAGCTTCCTGTCTGAGCTTGCACGAGAGCCGCTGACGCCGGACGACGAAGTCAGGATGATTGCGAGTGCGCGCGCCGCGTTCGCGGTGTTTGCGAAGGCGATGGCATCAGCATGAACGAGCCGGTCAATCTCACCAATTGCGATCGCGAGCCGATCCATGTTCCCGGCAGCGTCCAGCCTTTCGGCTTCCTGCTGGTGCTGGTGTCGGACTTCACCATTTGCATGGCCTCGGAGAACGCACCCCGCTATCTCGGGGTCGAGATCGATCGGCTGCTGCAGCAGCCGGTCGAGGCCGTGCTCTCGGAGGAGGCCGTCACGGCGATCCGCGCGCGCGTCGACTATCTGAGCGGCCCGGACGCCGTCGAGCGCGTGTTCGGCGTCGACCTTCAGGGCGAGGGCCGGCTGTTCGATCTCGCCATCCACTTCTCGGGCGCGTATCTCGTCGTCGAGGCGGAGCCCAGCCTGATCGAGACCGGCGTCAATTCCGGCGAACTGGTGCGCCTGATGCTCGGCCGCATCCGCAAGACGACGGGCACGCTGGACCTCGCGCAGGAGGCGGCGCGCCAGCTCAAGCTGCTGACCGGCTTCGACCGCATCATGGTGTATCGCTTTCATCCGGACGGCTCCGGCGAGGTGATCGCGGAAGTCGCCAGTTCCGGCCTGGAGCCATTCCTCGGGCTGCATTATCCGGCGTCCGACATTCCGCGGCAGGCGCGGCAGCTCTATCAGCGCAACTGGCTGCGCATCATCGCGGACATCAATGCGGTGCCGGCGCCGCTGACGTCGACGCCGGCGCACAATGCAGGGTTGCTCGATCTGTCGATGAGCGTGCTGCGTTCGGTCTCGCCGATTCATATCGAGTACCTGCGCAACATGGGCGTGGCCGCGTCGATGTCGGTCTCGATCCTGCGCGACGGCAAGCTGTGGGGGCTGTTCGCCTGCCATCACTATGCGCCGCATCATCTGTCGTTCGAGAAGCGCACCGCGGCCGAGCTGTTCGGCCAGATGTATTCCTGGCTGCTGGAGTCGCGCGAGCGCGAGACCGACGTCGCCTACGAGACGCGCGCGCATCAGGTCCAGGAGCGACTGATCGAGCGCGCGGCCGCGCAGGCCCACAGCAAGCGCGCCATCCTCGATTTCGTCGCCGACTATCGTCAGATGATCGCATGCGACGGCATCGCCGTGTGGTCGGACGAGGAGATCACGCTCGATGGCGAGACGCCGACCGAGGAGGAGGTCCACGATCTCATCGGCTTCATCAACCGCACCTCGCCGGGACGCATCTGCGCCAGCGCCGAGATCGCCAAGGTCTATGCGGCCGGCGAATCGTTCCGCGACCGCGCCGCCGGCTTTCTGGCGATTCCGATCTCGCGGGCGCCGCGTGACTGCCTGATCTTCTTCCGCCGCGAGGTGCTGCGATCGGTCAATTGGGCCGGCGATCCCAACAAGACCTATTCGGAGGGCCCGCTCGGCCCGCGGCTCACGCCGCGCAAGAGCTTCGAGTTGTGGCGGCAGACCGTGGAGGGGCAGTCGAAGCCGTGGACCGCGGCCGACCTGCGCATCGCCGAGAGCCTGCGCGTCACCTTGCTCGAGGTCATCCTGCAACTGGCGGAGCTTGCCGCTCGCGAGCGCCGCGGTGCGCAGGAGCGACAGGAACTGATGATTGCCGAACTCAATCACCGCGTCCGTAACATCCTGAGCCTCGTGCGCGGCCTGGTCGCGCAGAGCAAGGATACGGCGACGTCGATCGAGGAGTTCGCCTCCGTGCTCGGCGGCCGCATCCAGGCGCTGGCGCGGGCGCACGACCAGATCACGAACCTGAACTGGGCGCCGGTGGCGCTGCGCTCGCTGCTCGAGTCGGAGGCCGGCGCCTATCTCGGCGTGCGGGCAGGGCGGGTGCGGATGGAGGGGCCGGATGTCGCGCTCGACCCGAAGGCGTTCGCGACGCTTGCCCTCGTCGTGCACGAGATGATGACCAACTCGGCGAAATACGGCGCGCTCGCCGATTCGACCGGCCAGGTCCAGGTGATCTGGCGGCTCGATCCCGGTGCGAGCCTCGTCATCGACTGGAAGGAAACCGGCGGGCCGCCGGTGCAGCCGCCGTCGCGGCGCGGCTTCGGCACCACCATCATCGAGCGCTCGGTGCCGTTCGATCTCCGGGGCGACGCCGAGATTCGCTTCGATCTGCTCGGCGTTCAGGCGCGCTTCGTGATTCCCGCCAATTTCGTGCAGATGGTGCCGGCGATGGCGGGGGCTCCGTCGCATCATCAAGCGAAGCATGAGCAGACGCCGCGTCTTTCGGGCACGGCGCTGATCGTCGAGGACAATCTGATCATCGCGATGGGCGCCGAAGTGATCCTGCTCGAACTCGGCGCGCGGCACGTCGACACGGCGGCGTCCGTCAACCAGGCGCTGAAGTCGATCGAGCGCGCGGTGCCGAGCTTCGGGCTGCTCGACATCAACCTCGGCGCCGAGAGCAGTCTCGCGGTGGGACACAGGTTGAAGGAGCTTGGTGTCCCCTTCATTTTCGCCACCGGCTACGGCGAACGCGCGCCGATTCCTCCCGAGCTGTCCGACACGCCGGTGATCCAGAAGCCGTATACCCGCGAGCTGGTCGAGAAGGCGCTGTCGAAGATGATCAAGCAGGCCGAATCTGCCGGGCACGACGGACCGGGCGATTGAAGCCGGTAGATCGATCATTGCCCGGACCTCGAGGAGACGGGCGACCGTCGGGGCGGTTGTTGTCGATCGCGCTGATCGACAACCGACACGGCGGCATCCGCGAATCGATCGTGCTGCGACATCAACCTCTGCGCGGAGGAGATTCTTTGCGTAGGACGCAAGTTGAAGAATCACTGCGCGACTTTTCATGTTCGCCGGCCGATTGCGAGCAGCGCGCGCGGTCGGCCGTGATTGGCATGCAAAATTTCATACTAGCTCGATTCACATCCCCGTGTTGTCGCAAGCGCAACGATACGCTGATGAGCAGCACATCGGCGCTTATCCATCTGTTGCTGCGACAAAACAGCCCGGAAAAATTAGAACGCATCCAAAGGACACCGCTGTTCTAACATTGTTTCGACAAATGGAACTTCAGCAGCCTTATTCCGAACGAAGTCATCGCCGAAACGGCGCAGCGGGGGCGCGTTGAATCGTCGGAGGTCTGATGACGAATCGAACGACGAGTTTGTTGCCGTGTGTTGCGGCCGCCATGCTGGCGGGAGCGGCTGCGGTGACGATCGAGTTTACACCGGCATCGGCCGCTGACGAATGCCTGACGAAGCCGAAGGAGACACCCGCGGGGAAGCATTGGTTCTATCGCGTCGACCGGACGACGAAGAAACAGTGCTGGTATCTCCGCGAGGACGATCGCGCCGCTCAGGGCGCGTCTCTCGTCACACGAAAATTGGCATCGCATCGGGATCGCGCGACGCTGTCGTCGGCGGCGGCCGATGCGCGCGCGGAAATTCAATCACCGCCCACGCAGGCTGGTGACGAGACGAAGGTCGCACCGTCGAGCCCTGCTGCTCGGTCCTCTGCGACGTTCCCCCCGGTCGCCGCGTTTCCGACCGCGGCTGCGCCAGTGGCCGCGCCGTCCCCCGCAACGGCGGATGCAACGCATAGTCCGGCGACCTCGGGGCCTGCGGCTTCTGAGCCGGTGGCCGATGTTGCCGCGAGCGATTCTGCGGTTGCGACGCGTTGGCCTGATTCGTCTGGCACGCTGCAGGCGCAGCCCGCGCCAGCGCCACGGGCGTCATCCTACACACTCGCGGCGGCGTCGAGCGATGCTGCGCCGGCTGAGACCGCCGCTCCCGTTGCCACCTCACAGGCGGTGGTCGAGGCGACTCCAGCGACGTCCGTCGGCGGCATGAACGATGAGGCAGCGCGGACCCGGCTGTTTGCGTTTCTTGGAGCGGTCGCCGTTGCAGGCTTCTCGACCAGCGTCCTGCTCGCCCGCGCCCGTGCCAAGCGCCAGCTTCGCATCGAGCCGGTCGCGGCGCGCCGTGTGACCCGCTGGCCTGCCGAACCCGAGCTCGATCGGATGCATCTGCCGCCGGTGGGCGGCATCCGTCCCGGAGCGGCGCGTCCTCAGCCGCAGCGCGCGGCGCGGATCTCGGTCGTGCCGCGCGACGACGCTCGCTACGACGAGCAGTACGAGGTCGAAGACCTGCTGGCGCGCTATTCCGGGCCGGGCCGCCGGACGTCCTGACGTCAGGCGGCGCTCATCTCGGAGCGGATTTCGGCGCGCAGTTCGTCGATCAGCCTGAGGCCGCTCTTGGTCTCCACGTGCCAGAACGTCCAGCCGTTGCAGGCCGGCAGTCCCTGGGCGACCGCGCCGATGCGGTGGATCGAGCCGACCTTGTCGCCGAGCATGATGGCGCCATCGGCGCGCACCAGCGCGCCGTAGCGCCGCTTGGAGTCGACGAGCTTGGCGCCGGGCACGATCATGCCGCGCTCGATCAACTCGGAAAATGCCACCCGCGGCGCTTCGCGCGCCGTCATGAACGGCGCGAGCGTGGCTTCCGGCAACGGTTCCACCGCGGCGATGCGGCGCTCGGCCGCGTCGGCATAGGTCCTGTCGCGCTCGAAGCCGAGGTAGCGGCGGCCGAGGCGTTTCGCCACTGCGCCCGTCGTGCCGGTGCCGTTGAACGGGTCGATCACGAGATCGCCGGGCTTCGACGATGACAGCAGCACGCGCGCCAGCAGGCCCTCCGGCTTCTGCGTCGGATGAATCTTCTTGCCGTCGCCGTCCTTGAGCCGCTCCTCGCCGGTGCACAGCGGTATCAGCCAGTCCGAGCGCGCCTGGACGTCCTCGTTCGAGGCCTTCAGCGCCTCGTAGTTGAACGTGTAGCCCTTCGCCTTCTCGTCGCGCGCGGCCCAGATCATGGTCTCGTGCGCGTTGGTGAATCGGCGGCCGCGGAAATTCGGCATCGGGTTGGACTTGCGCCAGACGATGTCGTTCAGGATCCAGAAGCCGAGATCCTGCATGATCGCGCCGACGCGGAAGATGTTGTGATAGGAGCCGATGACCCAGATCGTCGCGCTCGGCTTCATTGCGCGGCGCGCGGCGAGCAGCCATGCGCGGGTGAAGTCGTCATAGGCGGCGAACGAGGAGAACTTGTCCCAATCGTCATTGACGGCATCGACCTGCGATTCGTCGGGACGCTTGAGCTCACCCTTGAGCTGCAGATTGTACGGCGGATCCGCAAACACGAGGTCGACGGATGCGGCCTGCAGTTTCGACATCTCGGCGACGCAGTCGCCGACGATGACTTGATGCTGCTCAAGGGGCTGAAATTTAGTGCGGGGCGCCTTTGCAGACGCCCCGCGACGCGACTCTACCATGACTCAAGAACTCTGACTCAGGCGACGCTGTCGGCGACGCGGGACCTAACAACCGACTGGCCACACATTGACGTGGCAAAGTAAAAATGGACTTAACCCGGAAAATTTTTCGCATTCCCGCACACGTATTGATCACGCGCAACGCCGGTCAATCGCGCATCGTCGATGCACGGTGGGGTTCGCGCAAGATGACGATTACGATGGACTTTTTCGTGCCGTTGCGCGCAGGCGCAGCCGTCGGCGCTGCAAGCTGCGTGCGGGTTTCTCGGACGGCGCTAGGCAAAATTTGCCGGCCGGGTTATTGATTAACACAGTGGAAATTTTACCTGTTTGCCGCGTTAGGCATATCGCGCAGAGCCGCGCAGGATCATGAGGAAAAGGCCGCCATGCGTTACGATGATTTCCGTCGCAGCGACGACATCGACGACCGTCGCGACGAAGGCGGCGGGATGGGCGGTGGTATGGGTCTGCCGATCGGCGGCGGCGGGCTCGGCATCGGCACCATCATCGTGCTCGGCCTGATCGGCTACGCCTTCGGCATCGATCCGCGCATCCTGATCGGCGGCGCGGAGATGCTCGGCCACGGCGGCGCGCCGACCCAGCAGGCGGACCGCCGTTCGCCGGGCAAGACCGGGGCGCCGAAGGACGAGATGGGCGACATGATCTCCGGCGTCCTCGGCGAGATCGACGACCGCTGGACGGAGATCTTCCAGGCCAGCGGCCAGAATTATACCGGACCCAAGATCGTACTGTTTCGCAACAGCACCAATGGCGGCCGCTGCGGCATGGCGCAGTCGGCGATGGGGCCGTTCTACTGTCCGCCGGACCGGCAGATCTTTCTCGACACCGGCTTCTTCCGCGAAGTCGAGACGCGCTTCCGGGGATGCTCGGGCAGCGCCTGCAAGTTCACGGCAGCCTACATCATCGCGCATGAGGCCGGACACCACATCCAGAATCTGCTCGGTATCCTGCCTCGCGTGACGCGGCTGCAGCAACAGTCGGGCAGCAAGGCCGAAGCCAACGCATTGCAGGTCAAGGTCGAGTTGCAAGCCGACTGCCTGTCCGGCGTCTGGGTCAATCGCGAGGCCAAGAAGCGCCCCGGGTTCCTCGAGGATGGCGACATCGACGCCGCACTCACGACGGCGTCGGCGATCGGTGACGACACGTTGCAGCGCCAGGCGACGGGACGCGTCGTGCCGGATTCGTTCACCCACGGCTCGGCCGCGCAGCGCAAGCGCTGGTTCATGATCGGCTATCAGCAGGGTACGGTGCAGGCCTGCAATACGTTCGCGGCCAATTCACTGTAAGGAATCCTGAGATGGCGATCGACGAAAGCAAGCACTTCATCCCCCTCAATATCGCCGTGCTGACGATGTCCGACACGCGGTCGCTCGCCGACGACAAGTCGGGGACCACCCTGAGCGATCGCCTGACGGCGGCCGGGCACAGGCTGGCGGCGCGCGAGATCGTCACCGACGACGTCGAGAAGATTCGTGCGGTCGTGAAGGCGTGGATTGCCGATTCGGGCGTCGACGTCGTGATCACCACCGGCGGTACCGGTTTCACCGGCCGCGACGTCACGCCCGAGGCGATCGAGCCGCTGTTCGAGAAACGCATGGACGGGTTTTCGATCGCCTTCCACATGCTGAGCCACGCCAAGATCGGCACGTCGACGATCCAGAGCCGCGCCACCGCCGGCGTCGCCGGCGCGACCTACATCTTCTGCCTGCCGGGATCGCCCGGTGCCTGCCGCGACGCCTGGGACGGCATCCTTGCCGCCCAGCTCGACTACCGCACCCGTCCCTGCAATTTCGTCGAGATCATGCCGAGGCTGGACGAGCATCTGCGCCGGCCCAAGGCGATGGGCGCGACGGCCTGACGCAGCACGTTGGCGAGCCGCTTCACGCGGCTCACTTGGCTGGAACGATCTCGAAGGCGCCGCCTCCTTCGATCGCTGCGCCGATCAGGCCGCCCATCATGTTGGCTGCAAAATTCTGGCCGCGCGGGCCGACCAGCATCCGATAGGTCTTGCCGGGAACGGCGGTGAAACGGATGTTGGATGAGCCCGGCGAGGACCATGTCGAGACGGTGATCGTCGTGGGGCCCGGCGCAAGCGGGCCGCCATAGCTCTCGCCGCGGCCAAGGCTCGCCACCTTGGCGCCATTGATCTCAATCGCGGCAGGCGCCGCGAGATACAGAAAATCCGTCGTGCGTGTGATCGCGACCGTCGCGCGGCCCTTTGGCGCAGCCTGAGCCGCCATGCCTTGCGCTGCTTCAAACCCGCACATGCCCGCCAGCGCAAGACACGCGGCAAGCTTCGATCGACTCGCCAAACTGATCACTGGTGACACCCCACGCTCTGTCTCGGCGGGATACTACCGAAGAATGGGAACGCCGCAATCAGCCGGTGCAGGGTGTTGAAGCGCTCGAGCGACTCTACGGCCGGTTGCCATCGCGTTGGGCGACCGGCATCGGTGCGCGCCTGCGTGGGCTACAGATCCAGCCGCCACGTCTCGCCCATGAGCTGGACGCCAAACGAGGCGTGCGGCTCCTCTGCGACCTTGCGAAAGCCGGCGCGCGCGTAGATGTCGCGCGCCGCGGTCAGAATACTCTGCGTCCACAGCTCGACCGTCTTGTAGTTTTTCTCCCGGGCAAAGCGGATGCATTGTTCGGTCAGGGCCCGGCCGACGCCGAGCCCGCGGGCCTTCTTCTCGACCAGCAGCAGCCGCAGCTTGCCGACATCGTCGCTGCCCTTGACCAGGAAGATCGAGCCGACCGGCTCGCCGGCGAGCTCCGCGATCCAGCAATGCTCGCGGGCCGGATCGTAGCGCTTGATGAACTGCGCGCCGATCTCCGCGACCAGCGCCTCGAACGAGATGTCCCAGCCATATTCCTCGGCATAGACGGCGCCATGCCGTGAGATGATCCAGCCGATGTCGCCGGGCCGGTGGCTGCGCAGCAGGATCGGCGAGCGGTCCGGCTGCCGCGGCTCCAGCGCGGTCGCGATGGTGCTCATCGCACCCACCAGTCGCTCGCGGACGGCCGGCGCCAGCGGTGCGAGCATGGCCGCGATTTCCTTCTGAGAGCTGCGATCGAGCCTGGCATAGGCCTGCCGCCCTTTCGCGGTGAGGCCGAGCTGCTGCTGCCTTCGATCCGACGGCAGCGGTGTGCGGCTGATCAGGCCGTTCTCGTCGAAGCTCTGTACGATGCGGCTGAGATAGCCGGCGTCGATCCCGAGCAAAAGGCCGATCTCCTTGGCCGACACCGCGTCGCGGTGGGCGAGTTCGTAGAGCACGCGGGCCTCGGCCAGCGAAAACGGGCTGTCGAGCAGATGCTGGTCGAGCGCCCCGAGCTTTCGCGTGTAGAAGCGGTTGAAGGCGCGGACGGCGGCGACCTCGCTGTCGGAGGGGAAAGTCGTCATGGGTCGAATCTCCAATATTTGCCATTGTCAATCAATTGGTTGACTTTAGCAAGTATCGGCCCGGCGCTAGACCATGACGATCCGGCTGCGCAGCACGGTCCGAGAGGACCGGCCGAGCTGACGCAGCAGCCGCGTTTCGGCCCGTTTGGCGTCCGGCTCGTAGCCGCCGATCTGCCGGTAGTGCTCGCGGGCGATCAGGAGGCCCTGATCCCCGAGCGGCCCGGCCACGGCGCGCGCGACCGAGCGGAGACGGTCGCGCAGGCTGACGGTGGCGTAGGGCGATCGGGCGTAGCGAAACACGCCGGCGCGCGGCCGGCCGCCGGCCGCGACGCTCTGGGCGAATTGCATCGTCTCGTCGATCCAGCCTGCATCGAGCACGGCGCCCGCGGGCAGAAACATCAGCCAGGGCGCACGCGCCTTCGCCGCTCCCGCGGCCAGCGCAGCGGCATGGGAGCCCTCGAATTTCATGAAATGGCAGCCGGCGACGTCGGCGACCCGCTCGATCACGCTGGAGTCGTTGGAGCGGTCGATCAGCAGCACCTCGCTGACGACCCCGGCCGCAGCGCCCGGCACCAGCGCGGACAAGGTGGCCACGGCGGTCTGCTCGACTCCTGTGGTCGGGATGATCACGCTCAGCATGAACCGGGCATCGTTGTTCGTAGCGCCTCCGGCAGGATTGTTATCACCTTGTCATATCCGAATCAGCCCGCTGCGCTGCGGAATTTTGCGGCAGGCCGATCCGGCGCGAGGGGCCGTCAGGCGGTCAGCCGCGTGGCAGGCCGTATCTTGCCGCTTCGCCAAGCCCGGACCTCCGCGAGCTCCGCGTCCGGCCGCGCGGTCACGATCTCCAGCCGTCCCGGATAGACATGGCCCCCGTCGCCGTCGATGGTCACCCAGTCGCCGCTTCCGATCGGCGTCGCGCCGAGCATCGCGCTGCCGGACGCAATGGCGAGCCCGTCACAGCCGACGACACAGGGCTTGCCAAGCTGCCGGGCGACCAGCGCCGCGTGTGCGGTGCGTGCACCAACCGACGTCACGATGCCGGATGCGACCGCGAAGCCCGCAACATCGGCCGTGGACGTGTCCGGGCGCATCAGGATGACGGGCTCGCCGCTCGCCGCCAGCCGCTTCGCGCTGTCGGAATCGAACGCCGCGCGGCCGGCCGCAATGCCGCCGGAGGCGGCGATGCCGGTCACGGCCGGCGCGCCGGCCCCGACCAGCGAGGTCTCGACCAGCCGGTCCAGATCGATGTCGGCCAGACGCTCCAGGGCCTGCTGCGGCGAGATCAGACCCTCCCGAACGAGGTCGACTGCGATCCTGAGCGCCGCGCGTGGCGTGCGCTTGGCGGCGCGGGTCTGGAGGATCCACAAGCGGCGCTCTTCGACCGTGAACTCGATGTCCTGCACGTCGGCGAACTCCGTCTCGAGTTGCCGCAGCACGGCGCCGAGTTCATGCGCCAGCCCTGGAAGGGCGCGTGCGATGGTCTCGGCGCTATCCGGCGTGCGGCGGCCGGACACGACGTCTTCACCTTGCGCATCGAGCACGAGGTCGATCATCGGGTGCGGCGCGCCGGTCGAGGGATCGCGCGAGAACGCGACGCCCGCGCCCGATGCGAGCCCGCCATTGCCGAACACCATGGCCTGCACGGTGACCGCGGTGCCGCGCAAGTGCTCCAGGTTCTGCAGCCTGCGGTAGGTCTGCGCACGCTCGCTGCTCCACGACTGATAGACGGCGCAGGCTGCGGCCGTGAGCTGCGCCTCGGCGTCCTCAAGCCAGTCGTCATGTCCAACCTCGACGAGGGCCTGCTCGTCGGCTGCAAGCCGCGCAATGGCCTCGCTGTCCAGTTCCCGGTCGTTGGCGACGCCTTCGCTCGCCGCCAGCGCATCGCGCTGCGCTGCGAGCGCGGCAGCGTCGAAGCCGAGCACGGTTTCGGAAAAGCTCTCGATGAAGCGGCGGCGGCAGTCGAAGGCGAGCCGCGGCCGTCCGGTGCTGCGGATCAGTCCGCGCACCGCACCCGACGTGCAGCCGACATTGAGCACGGTGTCGAGCATGCCCGGCGTCGAGCGCGCCGCACCGGAGCGGACCGATACCAGCAGAGGACGGCGATGATCGCCGAACACCTTGCCGGTCGCCTGTTCGAGGAAACGGATGCCGCCGCGCAGGCCATCGCGCAGCCGCTGCTCGGCGTCAGCCCGGTGGGCGATGATGTCGGCGCAGAGCTCGACGGGAAGCACAAAGGCCGGCGGCACGGGCAATCCGAGCGCGGCCATGCGTGCCAGATTGGCGGCCTTGGCGCCGACGGTCTCCGCCGGGCACGGTGCGGTGTCTTTGCCGAAGATGCGAACGATGGACATGGCAATTTCCTAGCCTGCGAGATCGATCATGACGTATTGGCGCAGCAGATGTCCGAAGCTCGCCAGCCGGTCGGTCGCGCGCTCGATGGCGCGCGCCAGTTCGAGCGTCGACAGCGAGGTGGCGACATCGAAGCCGCTGGTGAACACCAGAGCGGTGATGGTCCGCTCGTGCGCGTCCGCTGCGTGCTCGCTGTCCATCAGACTGAGCAAAGCGGCGAGCGCATCGTCGGAATCCGCCCGTCGTCCTTCGGGGATGTCGGCCGCGGCCGACAGTCCGCTCGCTGCGGCCTCGATGCCGCCGATCGCCACCTTGCAAAGCTCGATCAACGCCAAAGACAGCGCCGGCGGCATCGCCGCGGGCACCAGAGATGCAATGAAGGCCGCCTGCTCGAGTTCGTCGATGGTCTCCTCGACCCGGTCGACCAGCTGTGCGATCAGCGGCTCGGCGTTGAGCCGGGCGATCTCCTGGCGGGCCTCGATGGCGATGCGATCGGCCTTCTGTTCAATTCTGGCTGCGCGAGCGGCCAGCAGTTGGCGATCAGCCAGCAGTCCGGACGGCAGCGTGGTGAGGTCGCGGCTCAACGCCGCGGCGAGGTCATGGGCAAGGCCGAGCTGGCGCATCACGATCGCGAGCAGGCCGCCATCGACGCGATCGAGGTGCCGCACCAGGTCGGCTTCGATCTGGTCGCGGACCAGGCGGACCGAACGTCCGGCGAGCAGGCCCTCGGTCGCGGCGCGCAACGCCGCCTTGAGAAATTCGATCGCAGCGGTGCGGCCCAAGGCGCGATCCAGACGCTCGCCGAAGCCGATGCGGTTGGGGGCCGCATTGCGGACGGCTGCGCCCAACAGCTCGTTGCCGCCGAGCTCGAGGAAGGCGCGGTGGCCGATGCGGCTGCGTGCCGCCCAATCCAGAATCCCGACGGCGTCATCCTTGGCAACCCAGGTTCGCAGCAGCTTGCGCGCCTTGTTCCAGTCGATCAGGAACACCAGCGCAGCGCCCAGAGCCGCGAGAAATTGGTCGCGCGCCTCCGCGCTGTCGCCGTGAAACTGGCCGGTGACCAGAAAGAACGCGTTGTCGTCGGCGAGGTTCGCCCCGGTGTGGCGATCGAGGCCGCTCCAGGCGGCTGCGAAGCCATCGAACAGGCGGATGAAGAACTTCGCGCGCGCCAGATGGACGTCGGTGTAGGTGATCGTGACGGAGAGCCCGTTGACCGCGATCACCATGACATGGGCATCGGTGGTGCCGATGTCGTTCTGGATCAGCAGGCGCTCGCCCGTGCGCGTCGCCATCGTGTCGAGGCCGGGATGGTCGAATTTGAGCGCGCGGGTCGCGTTGAGGCCGCGCATGAAGGCTGAGATGACGGGACGGTCGTCATTCGCGAGTCCGAAGGCATGGGCGCCGTCGATTGTTTCCTCGGCGCAGCCGGCGGCGATGCGGTTGATCGCCTTGTGCAGGTCCATCACCAGGCGGTGGAGGCTGTCCAAATCCTCCCGGGCGCCGGTCAGGCGCGCGACGTGGTCGACGTCGATGTCTTCGGCCGCAGTCAGCGGCCAGCCTGGCGAATCGTCTCCAGCCGCCGTTCGGCCGACTGTCCCTCGGCTGGCCGTCCGGCGTCGACGGCGCGGATCATCGCGCGTGTATCATCTTCGATCGCTGCGATGAGCCTGGCGAGGCCGGGAGCGGCGAGGCGTCCGGTCGCGGTGCGATGCGCGCCGGCGATCAGGCTCGCGAGGTCGGCCGCAGAGATCCCCGCTGCGCGGCACTCGGTCGAGAGATCGGTGGGCCGTTGCTCTGGCGTCAGAGCATGCTGGGCAGCGGCCTGAAGCGCGCTCATGCGCACCTTGACCCGGTCGTTTGCGGCGAGGCCGTCGGCGATCAGCGACGGCAGCAGGATGTCGGCTTGGCCGAGCTCCTTGATGATCTGTGATTTCATGACGGCACGATCTGGTTTCGATGCCGTCAATGTGCCGCAGCGCCGCGACGACGTAGTTGCGTTAGATCATTCATCAAACCGTCACATCACGGCGCTCGCCGCTGCCGTAGGGCCAGACCCAGTCGCGGATCTCCGGCATGTCCTCGCCATGGGCGCGGATGTAGCGACGATGCTCGATCAGCGCGTCGCGGAATTTCTGCGTCACATGTGCCGCTGAGACGCCGAGCCCCGGCACGCGTTCGATCGCCTCGATCGCAAGATGAAAGCGGTCGAGCTCGTTCAGCACCACCATGTCGAACGGCGTCGTCGTCGTGCCTTCCTCGATGAAGCCGCGCACATGCAGGCCGGCGTGGTTGGTGCGGTTATAGGTCAGGCGATGGATCAGGTGAGGATAGCCATGATAGGCGAAGATCACCGGCTTGTCGGTCGTGAACAGGCTGTCGAATGCGCGATCGCTCAAGCCGTGCGGATGCTCTTCCTTCGGCTGCAGGGTCATGAGGTCGACGACATTGATGACGCGGATCTTGAGGCCGGGCAATTCCTTGCGCAGCAGATCGACGGCCGCGAGCGTCTCCAGCGTCGGAACGTCGCCGGCGCACGCCATGACCACGTCGGGCGCCTCGTCGGCCGGCTCGGTGCCGGCCCACGACCAGATGCCGATGCCGGCGTCGCAATGCGTCGCGGCGTCCTGCATCGACAGCCATTGCGGCGCCGGCTGCTTGCCGGCGACGATGACGTTGATGCGGTCATAGGTGCGCAGGCAATGATCGGCGATCCACAGCAGGGTGTTGGCGTCCGGCGGGAAGTAGATGCGGACGATGTCGGCCTTCTTGTTGGCGACGAAGTCGACGAAGCCCGGGTCCTGATGGCTGAAGCCGTTATGGTCCTGGCGCCAGACATGCGAGGTCAGGAGATAGTTCAGCGACGCGATCGGGCGCCGCCACGGCAGCTCGCGCGAGACTTTCAGCCATTTGGCGTGCTGGTTGAACATCGAATCAACGATGTGGATGAAGGCCTCGTAGCAGGAGAACAAGCCGTGCCGGCCGGTGAGCAGATAGCCTTCGAGCCAGCCCTGGCAGAGATGCTCGCTCAGCACCTCCATGACGCGGCCATCCCGGGCGAGGTGGACGTCGTAGGGCTCGATGCCTTCCATCCAGACGCGTTCGGTAACATCGAACACCGCGTCGAGCCGGTTCGACGCGGTCTCGTCCGGACCCATGATGCGGAAGTTTCGGGTCTCCGCATTCAGCGTGATCACATCGCGCAGGAATTTTCCAAGCTCGCGCGTCGCCTCTGCGATGGTCTGGCCGGGAACGGGCACATTCACGGCGAAGGCGTGATAGTCCGGCAGTTTGAGCTCGCGCCTGAGCAGTCCGCCATTGGTATGCGGATTGGCGCCCATGCGCCGCGGCCCCTTCGGCGCCAGCGCCTGCAGCTCCGGCACCAGCCGGCCCTGCGCGTCGAACAGCGTCTCCGGTTCGTAGCTCTTCATCCAGGCTTCGAGCAGGGCGAGATGCTCGGGCTTGCCGCGCGGATTTGAGATCGGCACCTGATGCGCGCGCCAGAAGCCTTCGACCTCGAGGCCGTCGACCTCCTTCGGTCCGGTCCAGCCCTTGGGGCTGCGCAGCACGATCATCGGCCAGCGCGGCCGTTGGATCGTTGCATCCGGCTGACGCGCGTTCTGCTGGATCGAGCGGATGCTGGCGAGCGCGACGTCGAGTGCATCGGCCATCTGCCGATGCATCGCCTTCGGCTCGGTGCCTTCGACGAACAGCGGCTCGTAGCCGTAGCCCTCGAACAGGCTCTTGATCTCGGCGTCGCTCATCCGCCCGAGCACGGTCGGGTTGGCGATCTTGTAGCCGTTGAGATGCAGGATCGGCAGCACCGCGCCGTCATGCGCCGGGTTCAGGAATTTGTTCGAATGCCAGGATGCGGCGAGCGGACCGGTCTCGGCTTCGCCGTCGCCGACCACGCAGGCGACGATCAGGTCGGGATTGTCGAACGCCGCGCCGTAGGCGTGCACCAGCGCGTAACCGAGCTCGCCGCCCTCGTGGATCGAGCCGGGCGTCTCCGGCGCCGCATGGCTCGGGATGCCGCCGGGAAAGGAAAATTGCCGGAACAGCTTGCGCAGGCCGTCGGTATCGCGCGTGATGTCGGGATAGGTCTCGCTGTAGGAGCCTTCGAGATAGGTGTTGGCGACCATGCCCGGGCCGCCATGGCCGGGCCCGCAGACATAGATCATGTTGAGATCCTGGCTCCGAATGGCGCGGTTGAGATGAGCGTAGATGAAGTTCAGCCCGGGCGTCGTTCCCCAATGGCCGAGCAGGCGCGGTTTGATGTGCTCCGGCGTGAGCGGCGCGCGCAGCAGCGGGTTGTCCAGCAGGTAGATCTGCCCGACCGAGAGATAGTTGGCCGCGCGCCAATAGCGGTCGAGCAGGTCGAGTTCGTCGGCCAGGGCAGTCTGCTCGGGAGAAATCGTCTTCATGGGACCTCGCTTGCCATCCGCTTCGCGCCCGCAGGAGAGTACATGAGAGTACCGCCGCACCGTCCCGTTCCAGCGCTGTTGCAGCATAGAACAGCAATGTGATGGCTGGCCTTGCGCTCGCGCAGAGTTCTCGTACGCTTTTGTTCTATTTTGTTCTTGTAATGTTCTTTGTGCGTGCTATGTCTGGGCCATGAGCCGAGCATCTTCACATGCCCTCAAGCGCCCGCCGGTCAAGGTGCCCTCCGAGCCGGCGGGCGCGCCTTCAAGCGGTCCTGAAAAAAGCAGTCCTGAGAAGGACTTTCCCGAACTCGCGGTGGCCATCGAACGGGGCCGGCGCCGCGGCCGGGGTGCCCAATCCAACGCGAGCGGCCGTTACGAGGCTGAGGCCCGCGTCGTTTTCGATGATGGCTGGCAGAGCCTCGAAGAGCTGCCGCCGTTCAAGACCACGGTCGCGACCGACACCTCGCGCAAGGTCATCACCCGCAACGACTCGCCGGACATCGGCTTCGACCGTTCGATCAATCCGTATCGCGGCTGCGAGCATGGCTGCGTCTATTGCTTTGCGCGGCCGACGCACGCCTTTCTCGGCCTGTCGCCGGGCCTCGATTTCGAATCCAAGCTGTTCGTCAAACCGGACGCGCCGGCGTTGCTGGAGAAGGAGCTTGCCGCCAGCGGCTACGAGCCGCGGATGATCGCGATCGGCACCAACACCGATCCGTATCAGCCGATCGAGCGCGAGCGAAGGATCATGCGCGGCATCCTCGAGGTGCTGGAAAAGGTTGGCCATCCCGTCGGGATCGTCACGAAGTCGGCGCTGGTGATGCGTGATGCCGACATTCTGGCGCGGATGGCCAAGAAGAACCTGGCGAAGGTGGCGATCTCCGTGACCACGCTGGACCCGAAGCTGGCGCGCACCATGGAGCCGCGGGCGTCGACGCCGTCGAAACGCCTGGAAGCGCTTCAGGCGCTGTCGAAGGCGGGCATTCCGACCACGGTGATGGTGGCGCCGGTGATTCCGGCGCTCAATGACAGCGAGATCGAGCGCATCCTCGATGCCGCTGCGCATGCCGGGGTCAAGGAAGCTGCTTACGTTCTTCTGCGGCTGCCGCTGGAGGTGCGCGACCTGTTCCGCGAATGGCTGCTCGAGCATTATCCGGACCGCTATCGCCACGTCTTCACCCTGATCCGCGACATGCGTGGCGGCCGCGACTACGACTCGCAATGGGGCACGCGGATGAAGGGCACCGGACCGATGGCCTGGATGATCGGCCGCCGCTTCGAGATTGCCTGCGAGAAGCTGGGGTTGAACAAGCGCCGCACCAAGCTGACGACGGACCATTTCGTTCGCCCGAAGGGCGGCGGGCAGCAGCTGAGCCTGTTCTGATTTGGCAATCACCCTTGCAAGGAGTGGAAGATGGCGGACCGAGTCGTGATGCCGCGGTTCACCGTCGTGACGCTGGGCGTGGATGACATGCGCAGGAGCATCGCCTTCTACACGGCGCTCGGCTTTGCCCGGAGGATGCGGGCGACCGGCGAGCAGGTGGCGTTCTTCGACACCGGCGGCACCGTGCTGGCGCTGTATCCGTGGGAGACTCTCGGACATGAGGCGGGGCTGGTGGACGCGCCGCGACCTCAGGCTTTCCGGGGGACGACGCTGGCCTGGAATTGCCGGAGCGAAGCGGAGGTCGACGCCGCACTGGGCTGGGCGATCGAGAACGGCGCAACGCTGCTGAAGGCGGCGCAGCCGACCGATTACGGCGGCTATGCGGGCTACTTTGCCGATCCCGACGGTCATGTCTGGGAAGCGGTGGTTGCTCCGGGGATCGCGGTCGGCGACGACGGGCGGCTGCGCCTGCCGGATTGACGGCTGCGAATAGCGGGAATTGCCGGCGGTTATGGGTTGCGCCGATAGCGCCGCTTTCGCACCATGCCGCCATGATTCGGGATCGAGCGAACAAGCCGGGCAGAACGAAAGCGGCCAATGGCACGACGATGAAGGGCACTGCGACGAAGGGCGGTGCTGCGGGCCGTTCCGTCAAGGCAGGCGCTGGGATCGGCCGCGCCAATGCAGTCGCGAAGTCCGGCAAGGGGGTCATCGCCGTGGCGCCACCGAGTTTTCGCCGCGAGCGCGCGCTGCTCAAGCAGGGCGTCTGGCCGGTCGCGGGCTGCGACGAGGCGGGGCGGGGGCCGCTGGCCGGACCGGTGGTTGCGGCGGCCGTCATTCTCGATCCCGCCCGTATCCCGAAGGGCCTCGACGATTCCAAACGCCTGAGCGCCGAGCAGCGTGAAGTTCTGTTCGACAAGATCTGCAACACTGCGGCATTTGCGGTCGCCTTTGCCTCGCCGGCGCGAATCGACCGCGACAACATCCTGCGCGCCTCGCTATGGGCGCTGTCGCGTGCCGTGAGGGCGCTGCCGGAGGCGCCCAAGCACGTGTTCGTCGACGGCCGCGACCGCATCGACGTCGATTGTGGCTGCGAAGCGGTGATCGGCGGCGACGGGCTGGTGATGTCGATCGCCGCGGCTTCGATCGTCGCCAAGGTCACGCGCGACCGGCTGATGTGCGCGCTGGCGCAGGATTGCCCCGGTTACGGCTTCGAGCAGCACAAGGGCTATGGCGTGCCGGAGCATCTCGCGGCGCTCGACCGGCTCGGACCTTCGGCGCACCATCGCAGTCTGTTCGCGCCGGTCGTGGCCGCCCGCCGGAAGCATCAGCCTTCGACCGTGCAGCCGGAGCCGGACCTGTTCGCGGAGGTCACCGTCGTCACATCGGCCGAAATATCGCTCGGCCTGTGATGCCGGTTGCCTCGACGCCGCCGCGGTCTTAATAGCTTTAGGCAGCCAGCCAGCACGAATTGTCACTCCTCGCAGCGGGGGCGGTCTTGTGCGCCTCGATCAAGCGGTATTGATTGCGGGTGTCGGACAGCGAGGCTGCTGCGGGTGAGGGACGGTCCTGCGGGCCTCCTCGACGTTCCAAGCGATCCAGCCGTTCATGCGTTTCACGTCCCTGGTTGTCGAACTGATCCGCGCAAGGCCGCGGCTGGTCGTCGTCATCGTGGTGTTGTGCCAGGCCATGCTCTGGCTCGGCGTCGCCGTGCTGTTCTATCGCAGCCCGCCCGGCCAGCTCGCCACCGCCATCGCGTTCGGACGGGAATATCAGGTCGGCACCGACCTCGGGCCGCCGCTGTCGTTCTGGCTGTCGGACATCGCCTATCGCCTCGCCGGCAACCATCTGTTCGGCGTCTACGTTCTGGCCGTGCTGTGCACGGCCCTGACCTTCTGGGTCGTCTATCTCCTGGCGCGCGCGATCGTCGGTGGCCAGCAGGCGGTGATCGCCGTGCTGCTCACCATGACCATCACCGCTTTCGGCGCTCCGACGCTGGAGTTCGGCCCCGACGTGCTGGCGCGCCCGCTCTGGGTGCTGCTCCTGCTCCATAGCTGGCAGATTCTCGGCCAGGGCCTGCGCAACGCCTGGTTCGCCTGGTCGATCGAGGCCGGCCTGCTGCTGCTCACGACGCCGGCCGCCGCCGGCCTGCTACTGCTGATCGCCGGCTTCGTGGTCTCGACCGCGCAGGGCCGCCGCGTGCTGCGCTCGTTCGATCCGCTGTTCGCGCTACTGGTGGTGTTGGCGCTGGCGCTGCCCTATCTCATCTTCGTCCTGCGCTCCGACAGCGTCGGGCTGCCTGCACTGCCGGTGCTCGCCGAGCTCTCGGTGCGCGCCTGGCAATGGCTTGCGCTGGCCGGCGGGGTGCTGCTGGCGATCTCGGTGGTGCTGGTGCTGGTGCTGCTCGACGCCAGCTGGATCGGCGGCGGCGAGACCGACGCCCCGATCATCTATCGCCGGCCGGTCCCGCCGCTCGGGCGCGACTTCGTCTATTGCTTCGCGATCGCGCCCGCTCTGGCCGGCAGTCTGATCTCCGGTCTGTTCGGGCTGCCGACCGTGTTCGGCGGCACGGCGGTCGGCTTGACCATGGTCGGATTAGCCATGGTCGTGGCGTCCGGCGACCTGATCTATCTGCGCCGGCAGCGGCTGCTGCGCATGGTCTGGGCGGTGGCGGTTGCAGCCCCCGCCGTGCTCGTCGCCGGCAACGCTGTGGTCATGCCCGTGTTCGGCGACCGCGAGGTCGCAACGTCGATGCCGGCCCGCAACATCGCTCGCTTCTTCGTCGAGAGCTTCGAACGCCGCACCAATCAGCGGTTGCAGGCGGTTGCGGGTGATCCGCAGCTCGCCAGCCTGATCTCGCTCGGCCGCCGCCGCGCGCATCTGTTCCTCGATGCCACACCGCAGCGGACGCCCTGGCTCACCGCGGCCCAATTTGCCGAGAGCGGGGGCATCGTGGTGTGGCGTGCCTCCGACACGGCCGGCACGCCGCCGCCGGAGCTGGCCCGGAGGTTCCCCGGCCTGGTGCCCGAGGTGCCGCGCAGCTTCGACTGGCTGATCAACGGCCGTCAGCCGCTGCTGCGCATCGGCTGGGCCATCGTCCGGCCGAAGGGGTCGTAGCTTTCGCGCATACGCCGTCATAGCGAGGAACGAAGCGACGAAGCAATCCGGGGCGACGCGTGTCGCTCTGGATTGCTTCGCTCGCAATGACGCGGAGAGCAAATCACCTCAGACCGCGATCACCTTCGCGATCGCGCGCAGGTCCTGCCACGACAGCCGCTTATAGGACGGCGAGCGCAGCAGATAGGCCGGGTGGAAGGTCGCGATCCCGCGGATCGTCCGCTTGCCGGTGTCGTAGTCGCGCCATTTGCCACGTGCCCGCATGATGCCTTCGCTTGTTCCGAGCAGCGCCTGGCTGGAGGGGTTGCCGAGCGTCACCAGCACGTCGGGATCGACCAGCTCGATCTGGCGGCGGATGAAGGGCAGGCAGATCTGCGTCTCCTGCGGCGTCGGCGTGCGGTTGCCCGGCGGCCGCCACGGGATCACGTTGGCGATGTAGACCTTGCTGCGGTCGAGCGCGATCGCGGCCAGCATGCGGTCGAGCAGCTTGCCGGAGCGGCCGACGAACGGCAGCCCCTCGATGTCCTCGTCGCGGCCCGGCGCCTCGCCGACGAGCATGATGCGCGCCTGCGGATTGCCGTCGGCGAACACCAGTCGCGAGGCCGTCCGCTTCAGCGCGCAGCCGTCGAACGTCTCCAGGAGGTCGCGCAGGGCCTCCAGCGTCGGCGCAGTACGCGCGGCTTCGCGGGCGGAGGCGATCGCGGCGTCCGGAGGCGGCGGCGGTTCTCCGCGCGGCGGAATGATCGCCGGCGCCGACAGCCGGCCCGCCTGCGGCGCCGCCGCCTGGCGTGCCACGGAGGGGGCTGCCGCCGGCATCGGCTCGGGTTCGACCAAGCGGTTGATCGGCTCATCCGCGAGTGCGCAATCGACTCCGGCCTCCAGATAGAAGGCGAGCAGCTGCCGGACGTCGGGGAGGGGTTCGGGGGTCATCATGATCGTTCGTGCGACAGTCTACGCCGCCTCGGCGCATGGCGGAATGCATTTCCGTGGTTGTCCTGCCCCGAAAAATCGGAAACAAGTGCCTGGAATAACCCAAAAAAGGAACGGAACGCCCTAGTGTTCCGGCGCTGGTCTTCGCTCCCCCTTGCAGATCCGCCTCAGCGAACGCCGACGCCTCCAGGAACCCTAGTTAAGTCATTGTTGCTATTGCAGCTTGCGGGTTTGATCCTTGCTTGCGCCAGGGGGCGGCAAGGGCCACATCCACTGCACCGGCCGGGTCTGAGATCGAGAGACATGAGCACCGAAGAATTACCCGAGCGCGAATCCATGGAGTTCGACGTCGTCATCGTCGGCGCCGGCCCTTCGGGCCTGACCGCCGCGATCCGGCTGAAGCAGCTCAATGCCGACCTCAACATCGTCGTGGTCGAGAAGGGCTCCGAGGTCGGCGCGCACATCCTGTCCGGCGCCGTGATCGATCCGATCGCGCTGGACCAGTTGCTTCCCGACTGGCGCTCGGACGATGACTGCCCGCTCAAGACGCAGGTCAAGGATGACAAGTTCTTCTGGATGACCGAGACCGGCGCGATCAAGCTGCCCGGCTTCGCCATGCCGCCGTTCATGGACAATCATCATTGCTTCGTCGGCTCGCTCGGCAATGTCTGCCGCTGGCTGTCGCGCAAGGCCGAGGCGCTCGGCGTCGAGATCTATCCGGGCTTCGCTGCGACGGAAGTTCTGTATGACGCGCAGGGCGCGGTGCGCGGCATCGCCACCGGCGACATGGGCATCGGCAAGGACGGCAAGCCGAAAGCCTCGTTCACCCGCGGCATGGAGCTGCTCGGCAAGTATACGCTGTTCGCCGAAGGCGCGCGCGGCAGCCTGTCCAAGCAGCTGATCGCGAAATTCGCGCTGGACTCGAACTGCGAGCCGCCGAAATTCGGCATCGGCCTCAAGGAGGTCTGGCAGGTCGATCCGGCCAGGCACCAGAAGGGGCTGATCCAGCACTCGTTCGGCTGGCCGCTCGACATGAAGACCGGCGGCGGCTCGTTCCTGTATCACTACGACGACAACCTCGTCGCGGTCGGTTTCGTCGTGCACCTCAACTACGACGATCCCTATCTGTCGCCGTTCGACGAATTCCAGCGCTTCAAGACCCATCCCGCGATCAGGAGCGTGCTGGAGGGCGGCAAGCGTCTTGCCTATGGCGCGCGCGCCATCACCGAAGGCGGCTATCAGTCGGTGCCGCGGCTGTCGTTTCCGGGCGGCGTGCTGATCGGCTGTGCGGCCGGCTTCGTCAACGTGCCGCGCATCAAGGGCGTGCACAACGCGATGGGCAGCGCGATGCTCGCGGCCGAGCATTTGAACGCCGCGCTCGCGGCGGGCCGAGCCAATGACGAACTGGTCGCTTACGAAAATGCCTGGCGCGCCTCGCCGGTCGGCCAGGACCTGTTCAAGGTCCGCAACGTCAAGCCGCTGTGGTCGAAGTTCGGCACGCTGCTCGGCGTCGCGCTCGGCGGCTTCGACATGTGGTGCAACACGCTCGGCTTCTCGCTGTTCGGCACCCAGTCGCACGCCAAGCATGATCGCGCGACGCTCGATCCGGCCAAGGCGCACCAGCCGAAGCCTGCGATGAAGCCGGACGGCAAGCTCACCTTCGATCGCCTGTCCTCGGTGTTCCTGTCGAACACCAATCACGAGGAAGATCAGCCCGTGCATCTGAAGGTCGCCGACATGGCGCTGCAGAAGAGCTCGGAGCACGACGTCTATGCCGGTCCGTCCAACCGCTATTGTCCGGCGGGCGTCTACGAATGGGTCGAGGAGGGCACCAGCCCGCGCTTCGTGATCAACGCGCAGAACTGCGTCCACTGCAAGACCTGCGACGTCAAGGATCCCAACGGCAACATCACCTGGGTTCCTCCGGAGGGCGGCGGAGGCCCGAACTACGAGGCCATGTAGCGTAAAGATTAATGCACGATTGCGTGAGGCGGGCGCCCTGCACAGGGCGGCCGGTCACGATACGGCCATACTGGCGCGGTTTGACGCAGGTCACCTTTGCCAAAGGGGCGTCCGGCTGACCCGAATATCCTGCAGATCCTTGCGGTTGGCCGCCAAACGCGGCATTGTCGGCGCGTTGATGAGCTGCCGTCCGGGGTCGGGTCCGATACGACCAATCCATATCCAACAACCAGAGCGCACCGTGATGTTATCAATTCGCAATCGCTGGACCGCAATTGCCGTTGCTGCCTTGCTGCTTCCCGGTACCGTCCTGGCCCAGACGCCGGATCATCCGGCGGATAACACCGCGAAGTTTCCGAGCAGCGTCGATCTGAAGTCCCTCACCACGTCGGGCAGCTATCTGGCGGCCCGCCATGCCAGCGTCGAGCGCGACGCCGCGTCGGCGGCCGCCTTCTACCGCTCGGCGCTGCGCAGCGATCCCAAGAACAACGAACTGCTCGACCGCGCCTTCATCTCCTCGGTTGCTGACGGCGACATCGACGAGGCCGTCAAGCTCGCCGAGCGCGTGCTCGCGGTCGACAAGTCGAACCGCATCGCGCGCCTCGTCGTCGGCGTGCAGGACATCAAGCAGAAGAAATACGCGGCCGCGCAGACCAACATCAACCAGTCGGTGCGCGGGCCGATCACCGATCTCGTCGCGACCCTGCTGTCGGCGTGGGCCGCTGCGGGCGCGGGCGATTCGAAGACTGCCGTCGCCAACATCGACAAGCTGACCGGTCCGGAATGGTATCCGCTGTTCAAGGATCTGCATGCCGGCATGATCCTGGAGCTGGCCGGCAAGGAGAAGGACGCCGGCACGCGCTTCGAGCGCGCCTACAAGCTCGACGATTCGATGCTGCGCATCACCGAGGCCTATGCGCATTGGTTGTCGCGCAACAAGGATGCGGCGGCTGCCACCGCGATCTATGAGGCGTTCGACAAGAAGCTCGCGCGCCATCCGCTGGTGCAGGAGGGGCTGCGCGACACCAAGGCCGGCAAGAAGCTGCCGCCGCTGGTCGATTCGGCCCAGGCCGGCGCGGCCGAGGCGCTGTACGGCATCGGCGCCACGCTCAGCCGCCGCGGCGGCGAGGATCTCGCGCTGGTCTATCTGCAGCTCGCGCTGCATCTGCAGCCGAACCATCCGCTGGCGCTGCTGTCGCTGGCCGATCTCTACGAGACGGTGAAGAAGCCGCAGATGGCGATCAAGGTCTATGAGCGCGTACCGGCGAGCTCGCCGCTGA
This sequence comes from Bradyrhizobium oligotrophicum, assembly GCF_051168495.1. Lineage (GTDB taxonomy): Bacteria > Pseudomonadota > Alphaproteobacteria > Rhizobiales > Xanthobacteraceae > Bradyrhizobium > Bradyrhizobium oligotrophicum_A. The sequence continues at coordinate 170,542 of NZ_JBNPVB010000014.1, forward strand.
AGCGCAACGCCCAGATCCAGCTCGCGACCGATCTCGACAGCGCCGACCGCGGTGACGACGCGATCAAGATCCTCAAGGACGTCATCGCGCAGGATCCGAAGGATCTCGAGGCGATCATGGCGCTCGGCAACATCGAGCGCGGCCGCAAGAAGTTCGCCGATTGCGCCAAGACCTATTCGCTCGGCGTCGATTCGCTGCCGGCCAACAACGACAAGGCCAACAGCGTCTATTACTACTACCGCGGCATCTGCCTGGAGCGCTCCAAGCAGTGGCCGAAGGCCGAGGCCGACATGCGCAAGGCGCTCGAGCTGCAGGCCGACCAGCCGCACGTGCTGAACTATCTCGGCTATTCCTGGATCGACCAGGGCGTCAATCTCGACGAAGGCATGAAGATGATCAAGCGCGCCGTCGAGCAGCGGCCGGACGACGGTTACATCGTCGACTCGCTCGGCTGGGCCTATTACCGCATCGGCAATTACGAGGAGGCGGTGAAGAACCTCGAGCGTGCGATCGATCTGAAGCCCGAGGATCCGACCATCAACGACCATCTCGGCGACGCCTATTGGCGCATCGGGCGCAAGCTGGAGGCGAAATTCCAATGGGCCCACGCGCGCGATCTGAAGCCCGAACCCGAGGAGCTGCCGAAGATCGAGGCCAAGATCCAGAACGGTCTGACCGACGATCCCGCTCCGGCGGCGGCCAGCGCCGACAGCAAGGACACGCCCTCCAACGCCAAGAAGGACGACGGCAAGGGCGGCTAGATCGTCCGGATCACGATGTGAGACGGATGCGGGCTCCTCGGACTGCCGGGGAGCCCGGATGATTTTGAGGCATGGTGTGGCGGTGTCGGCCAAGTCGGTTTCGGCCTTCGGCCGAGACCGACACCGGATCTCCTTCACCGAAGATGTTGGGGGCATTGCGCCGATGTTGGCGTCCACGGTCACTGGCGCGCTGCGGGAGCAGGGGCGCGCCAAAGTCAATCTGACCCTGCGGGTCGTCGGCCGCCGGGTCGACGGCTATCATGATCTCGAAAGCGTCGTCGCGTTTGCCGACTGTGCGGACCAGCTCGGCCTGGAGCCGGGGCCCGAGCTGACCTTGACCACGACCGGTCCGCTCGCCGAAGCCTGCGGCGAGACTTCCGACAATCTGGTGTTGAAGGCGGCGCGCCTGCTCGCCGAGGCCGTTCCGGGCCTGAAGCTCGGCGCCTTCACCTTGGAGAAGGTGTTGCCGGTCGCCGCCGGCATCGGCGGCGGCTCGGCCGACGCGGCTGCCGCGCTACGGCTGCTGGCGAAGCTGAACGGCCTGTCGCTGGACGATCCGCGGCTCTCGGCCGTGGCGTTGAAGACCGGCGCCGACGTTCCGGTCTGCGTCCCCTCGCGCGCCTGCACCATGACCGGCGTCGGCGAAAACCTGCAGCCGCTTGCGCTTCCCGTCCTGCCCTGCGTGATGATCAATCCGCGCGTGCCGGTGGCGACCAAGGACGTGTTCCAGGCGCTGGGTCTGAAGCCGGGCGATCTGTTGGTCGGTGTGACCGATGTGCTCGCTGCGCCGGCGTGGCCGAAGGCGGGCGCCTCCGTCGGCGATTGGGTCGATGTGCTCGGCCAAGTGAAGAACGATCTCGAGCCCCCGGCGCTCAAGGTGCAGCCGATCATCGGCACCGTGCTCGACGCGCTGCGCGCGAGTACGGGCGTGATGCTCGCGCGCATGTCCGGCTCCGGCGCGACGTGCTTTGCGATCTACGGCAGCGAGGCGGATGCGAAGGCGGCCGGAGCTGCGATCGCGGCTGCGCACCCGGAATGGTGGGTGCATGCGGGGACACTGAGCTAACTAATCTGATCTATCAGCGAAACAACTGCACAATACAGCGCCCTCGCCCCTTGTGGGAGAGGGCATGTACAGCCCATCAGCGCACTCGGCTGGGTGAGGGGTCTCTCTCCGAGGACTGAACTCGCCGAGAGAAACCCCTCGCCCAACCGAGCTTGCTGCTCTGTCCTACATGCCCTCTCCCACAAGGGGCGAGGGCGCATTCATGAGCACCGCATTCGCGGGGCGTTACACCGGTCCCGGTCGGCCAGCCCTCGAACTAATGCGACCTTGCCAGGCAGAACGCCACGACCTGCTCCAGCGCGGTCTTCGTCGGCGAAGCCGGGAACAGCGCCAGTGCATCGACGGCCATGGCGCCGTAGTGATGCGCGCGGCTGATCGTGTCTTCCAGGGCGCGATGCTTGTTCATCAGCCCGATCGCGTGGTCGAGATCGTGGTCGCCGATTTCGCCGCGTTCCAGCGACTTGATCCAGAATGCGCGCTCGCTGTCGCTGCCGCGGCGGAAGGCGAGCACCACCGGCAGCGTGATCTTGCCCTCGCGGAAATCGTCGCCGACATTCTTGCCGAGCTTGGCGGCCTTGCCGCCATAGTCGAGCACGTCGTCGACGAGCTGAAACGCGATGCCGAGATTCATGCCGAAGGAGCGCGATGCGGCCTGTTCGGCCTTGGGGCGATCGGCGAGCACCGGGCCGACCTCGCAGGCGGCGGCGAACAGCTCGGCCGTCTTGCCGCGGATCACGGCGAGATATTCGTCCTCGGTGGTGGCGGTGTTCTTGGCGGCGGCGAGCTGCATCACCTCGCCCTCTGCGATGGTGGCGGCCGCGGCCGAGAGAATGTCGAGCGCGCGCAACGAGCCGACCTCGACCATCATGCGGAACGCCTGGCCGAGCAGGAAGTCGCCGACCAGCACGCTGGCCTCGTTGCCCCACAGCATCCGCGCGGACAATTTGCCGCGGCGCATTTCGCTCTCGTCGACCACGTCGTCGTGCAGCAGGGTCGCCGTGTGCATGAACTCGACGGCGGCCGCGAGCTTGACGTGGCCGTCTCCGGTGTAGTCGGTGAGATGGGCCATCGCCAGCGTCAGCATCGGCCGCAGCCGCTTGCCGCCGGAGGAGATCAGGTGGTTGGCGACCTCCGGGATCATCGTGACGTCGGAGCCGGTGCGCGACAGGATCGTGGCGTTGACCCGTTCCATGTCGGCTGTGACCAGCCCGACCAGCCCATCGATGGAGGCTCCCGATGGACTCTCGAAAGGTACGATAACCGCCACTCTGGTCTCCGATTTTGCTATGCTCGGGATGACAATAGAAACTGCGGCCGCAGGCGGCAAGGGCTGACACGGAACCTTGACCTGGCTCAGCCTTCCCTTGACCGAAGTCCGCACGGAGACATAACGATTGAAGGAATTGGTTCGGACCAACGACATCGTGCTGGTTTCGGCTGTTGGAGCGCTGCTCGACGGCGCCGACATTCATCACCTCGTCCTCGACCAGAACATGAGCATCATCGAGGGCTCGCTCGGCATCCTGCCGCGCCGAATCCTCGTGCATGAGGACGACAATCTCCTGGCCCGGCAGCTTCTCACCGACGCCGGGCTGGCGCATGAATTGCGTCCGGATGAGTGACGCTGCCGACATCTCCGAAGACACCGTTCTCGGCGGCCGCCTGCGGCTGCGGCAGCCGGCCTCGGGCCATCGCGCCGGCCACGATGCGATCCTGCTCGCGGCGGCGACGGCTGCGCGCCCGGGCGATCGCGCCGTCGATCTCGGAGCGGGCGTCGGCACGGCCGGGCTGGCCCTGGCGCGGCGCGTCGGCGGCATCGAACTGATGCTGGTCGAGCGCGAGCCATTGCTGGCGGCGCTCGCGCGCGGCAATGTCGATGCGAATGATCTGCAGGCCGATGTGGCCGTGCTGGACATCGCCGCTGATGCCGCCGCGTTTGCCGCAGCGGGGCTGGGGCCGGACAGCGTCGATGTCGTGCTGATGAATCCGCCGTTCCACGATGCCGCGCGGCACCGCGCATCGCCCGATCCCGGCCGCGCGACGGCGCATGTGGCGACGGGCGCCACGCTCGACCTGTGGACGCATGCCGCGCGCCGGATGCTGAAATCCGGTGGTGCGCTGACCTTGATCTGGCGTGCCGATGGACTGGGGGAGGTGCTGACGGCGCTGTCGCGCGGCTTCGGCAGCCTGGCGATTCAACCGGTTCACGGGCAGGCCGGCAAGCCGGCAATCCGGATCCTGGTGAGGGCCGTTAAGGGAGGGCGGGCGCCGACCCGAATTCTGCCGGCGGTTGTGTTGAATGAGGCGACAGGCGGGCCGAATGACGACGTGTTGCGTGTCTTGGAGGGGCAGGGGGCGCTGGCTTTGGGCACCCCCTGAACGGTTGATCAGGCTCGTGCGTTATTGCGTCTGCGCCTCGGATTGGCGTTCGGTTACCGTCGTGAAACGGATCGCCGTCAAGAGAGTACCGATCAGCAGCATCAACAAGTAGGCCTTCATGTATTCCTCCGCCGCACTCTGCACCTTGGCTCGCCGTGCCATTGCCCGGAGGCATAGCAAGGCTCGTTCCAGCCCTTTGAATGGCATCGGCGGGATAAAAAATGGTTAATCCGAGGTAACAGGATGGTGGACAATTTGACACAACCCAGCGATGCAGCGGGACCCTTCGACAGGTTGAAGGCGCTGCTCCCGGCGCGGCTGCGCGGCGGACCCGTGGTGCCCGTGGTGCGGCTGTCGGGCGTGATCGGCGCGGTGACGCCGCTGCGTCCGGGGCTGACGCTCGCCGGCATCGCCAAGATGCTGGAGCGCGCGTTCGCGATGCGCAACGCCAAGGCGGTGGCGCTGGTGATCAATTCGCCGGGCGGCTCGCCGGTGCAGTCGCGGCAGATCTATCTGCGCATCCGCCAGCTCGCGGCTGAAAAGAAGCTGCCGGTGCTGGTGTTCGTCGAGGATGTCGCGGCGTCCGGCGGCTACATGATCGCCTGCGCGGGCGACGAGATCTTCTGCGACCCATCTTCGATCCTGGGCTCGATCGGCGTGGTCGGCGGCTCGTTCGGGCTGCAGGACCTGATCAAGAAGATCGGCATCGAGCGCCGGCTGTATACGGCGGGCGAGCACAAGGCGATGCTCGATCCGTTCCTGCCGGAGAATCCCGACGACGTCGCGCGGCTGAAGAAGATCCAGCGCGAGATCCACGCGCTGTTCATCTCCCTGGTCAAGGAGAGCCGTGCCGCCCGCCTGAAGGGGGCCGACGACGAACTGTTCACCGGCGAGTACTGGGCCGGCGACACCGCCGTGACGCTCGGCCTCGCCGACGCCATCGGCGACCTCCGTGCGGTCCTGCGGGCCCGGTTCGGCGACAAGGTCGTGACGCCCGTGGTGGCGCCGGCCGCAGGGCTGTTGTCCGGCCTGCTCGGACGGCGGGCCGCCGGGGCCGGCAGCCTGGGGCTTGGCTGGTCCGGACTGGCCGAGGAGCTGATCTCCGCGGCCGAAACCCGGGCCATCTGGGCCAGATTCGGCTTCTGAACGCCCATCCGAGCCATTTCGCCCCTCGCAATCCGGATTGCGGGGGGAAACGGGATCGGCGACAATGGGAATCGGGGTGGCTCTCCTCTTGAAAGGATCGACCAATGCCGCCGTTCGTTGCTTTCGCGGGTATGCTGGGCGGGCTTGCTGCGGTTCGCTGGGTCTACAAGACCGCGCAGAAGATCAACCGGGAGCTCGAAGAGGCGCGGCTGTCGCGCGTCGCCGAAGCCGCGCAGGCCGCCGAGATCAAGACCCTGCGCCGCGATCCGGTCACGGGCGCCTACCGGCCGGGCTGATGCCGTCGGCGGTCGTCGCGACGGTGGTTTCGGGCGCCGTGTCCGCGACCCTATTGCCTTGATTCCTGGTGTCCCCGCCGATACGGTCCGCGCGCTTTTCCGACCCGCGAAAGACCGATATCGACGATGGACTCGCTGCCTCCGCACATGCGCCCCGAACGTTCGTTCCAGGGCTTCATCCTGGCCCTGCAACGGTTCTGGGCCGAGCAGGGCTGCGTCATCCTGCAGCCCTACGACATGGAGATGGGCGCCGGCACCTTCCATCCCGCGACGACTCTGCGCGCGCTCGGGCCGAAGCCGTGGAATGCCGCTTATGTGCAGCCGTCGCGGCGGCCGAAGGACGGCCGCTACGGCGAAAATCCGAACCGGATGCAGCACTACTACCAGTTCCAGGTGATCATGAAGCCGTCGCCGCCGAACCTTCAGGACCTGTACCTGAAGTCGCTCGGCGCGATCGGTATCGACGCCGCCGTGCACGACATCCGCTTTGTCGAGGACGATTGGGAAAGCCCGACGCTCGGGGCCTGGGGGCTGGGCTGGGAGTGCTGGTGCGACGGCATGGAGGTGTCGCAGTTCACCTATTTCCAGCAGGTCGCGGGCTTCGAATGCGCGCCGGTCGCGGGCGAGCTCACCTACGGTCTCGAACGGCTCGCGATGTACGTCCAGGGCGTCGACCGCGTCTACGATCTCAACTTCAACGGCCGCGACGGCGATCAGAAGGTCACCTATGGCGACGTCTTCCTGCAGGCCGAGCGCGAATATTCGCGGCACAATTTCGAGCACGCCGACACCGACATGCTGTTCGAGCAGTTCAAGATGGCCGAGGGCGCCTGCCAGAAATATCTGGCCGCCGGCTGGCAAGACAATTCAAAGCCAGGCAACCGCCGCGAACACCTGATGGCGCTGCCGGCCTACGACCAGTGCATCAAGGCCAGCCACGTCTTCAATTTGCTCGACGCCCGCGGCGTCATCTCCGTCACCGAGCGCCAAAGCTACATCCTGCGCGTCCGCGAGCTCGCCAAGGCCTGCGGCGAAGCCTGGCTGCACACGGAAGCGGGCGGGGCGGGGGCCGGCTAGAACGAAAGCGGCCGATGACGCGCCTCATGGTTCGAGACGCGCCGCGCGCGGCGCTCCTCACCATGAGGGTTTCGGATCTCGCCGCAGAATCAGACCTCGTCCTGAGGAGCCCGCCGGAGGCGGGCGTCTCGAAGGACGGTGGAAGGCACGCTGCCTTTCACAGTTAGAAATTCGCGATGGCCTCTCCCTCCGCGGGAAGGTGGTTCTTCGCGCAGAGAGACTTGAGACATGCCCGACCTTCTCCTCGAACTGTTCTCCGAAGAAATCCCTGCGCGCATGCAGGCCAAGGCGGCGGAGGATCTGCGCCGCATGGTGACCGACAAGCTGGTCGCCGAGGGCCTCGTCTATGAGGGCGCCAAGGCGTTCGCGACGCCGCGGCGGCTGGCGCTGACCGTGCACGGCATCCCGGCGCGGCAGGCCGACCTCAAGGAGGAGCGCAAGGGTCCGCGCGTCGGCGGTGCCGACGCCGCGATCCAGGGCTTTCTGAAAGCCACCGGCCTATCCTCGCTCGACGAGGCGACGATCCAGCGCGACCCGAAGAAGGGCGACTTCTACGTCGCGCTGATCGAGAAACCCGGCCGCGCCACGCTCGACGTGCTCGCCGAGATGCTGCCGGTGATCGTGCGCACGTTCCCCTGGCCGAAATCGATGCGCTGGGGCAAGCGCTCCGAGAAGCCGGGCGCGCTGAACTGGGTGCGGCCGCTGCACGCAATCACGGCGACGTTCGGTCTGGAGACCGAGGAGCCGGACGTGGTGACGTTCGCCGTCGACGGCATCGAGGCGGGACAGACGACCTATGGCCACCGCTTCATGGCGCCCTCCGCGTTCAATGTCCGCCGTTTCGAGGACTACGAGGCGAAGCTGCTCGACGCCAAGGTCGTGCTCGATCCCCAGCGCCGCAAGGACACCATCGTCACCGACGCCAAGCAGCTTGCGTTTGCGCAAGGCTATGAGCTGGTCGAGGACCAGACCCTGCTCGACGAGGTCTCGGGCCTCGTCGAATGGCCTGTCGTGCTGATGGGCTCGTTCGATCCGGAGTACCTCAAGGTCCCGGGCGAGGTGATCCGCGCCACCATCCGCAACAACCAGAAATGCTTCGTGGTGCGCGATCCCAAGACCGGGGGCTTGGCGCCAAAGTTCATCCTGACTGCCAACATCGAGGCGTCCGACGGCGGCAAGACCATCATCGCCGGCAACGAGCGCGTCATTCGCGCCCGCCTGTCGGACGCGAAGTTCTTCTACGAGACGGACCTGAAGACCAAGCTCGAGGACCGGCTGCCGAAGTTCGAGCAGATCGTGTTCCACGAGAAGCTCGGCACCCAGGCCGCGCGCATCGCGCGGATCGAGAAACTGGCCGCCGAGATCGCGCTGCTGGTCGGCGCCGACGCCGGCAAGACCGCGCGTGCCGCGAAGCTCGCCAAAGCCGACCTGCTGACCGAGGTCGTCGGCGAGTTTCCGGAAGTGCAGGGCCTGATGGGCAAGTACTACGCACTGGCGCAAGGCGAGGATGCGTCGGTCGCCGCAGCCTGCGAGGAGCACTACAAGCCACAGGGCCCTGGGGATCGCGTGCCGACCGATAAGGTCGCGGTGACCGTGGCGCTGGCCGACAAGCTCGACACGCTCGTCGGTTTCTGGGCGATCGACGAGAAGCCGACCGGCTCGAAGGATCCCTACGCGCTGCGACGTGCGGCGCTGGGCGTGATCAGACTGATCACCGAGAATTCGCTGCGAGTGTCGCTGTTGAAGGCGGCCGCCTCTGCGCTGGCTGGTCTGCAGGTCAAAAGCGCGCACGAGCCGGACAAGCTGGCGTCCGACCTTCTCGCCTTCTTCGCCGACCGCCTCAAGGTCCAGCTCCGGGAGCAGGGCGCACGCCACGATCTCGTCGATGCCGTGTTCGCGCTCGGCGGCCAGGATGATCTGCTGATGGTCGTGCGCCGCGTCGAAGCGCTCGGAAAGTTCCTCGAGACCGACGACGGCAAGAACCTGCTGGCGGGCACCAAGCGCGCCAGCAACATCCTGTCGATCGAGGAGAAGAAGGACAAGCGCAAGTTCGACGGCGCGCCGGATGCCGCGCTCTACAAGCTCGATGAGGAGAAGGTGCTGGCGAAGGCGATCGGCGAGGTCGCGTCGGACGCCGGCGCGGCCGTCGCCAAGGAGGACTTTGCCGCCGCGATGCGCGCCATGGCGAAGCTGCGTCCGGCGGTCGATGCGTTCTTCGACAAGGTGAAGGTCAACGACGATGATGCCAGCATCCGCGAGAACCGGCTCAAGCTGCTGAACGAGATCCGCAGCGCCACGCGCGCCGTCGCCGACTTCTCCAAGATCGAGGGCTGAGCTGATTGCCGTGTAGGGTGGGCAAAGCGGCCGCCGAAGGCGGCAGCGTGCCCACCATCGGGCGGCATGCTCCGGCGCGAGACGGTGGACACCGCGCTATTGCGATTGCGCGAGCGGAGAGGGCAGGGGCGCGCCTTTGCCGACCCTACGAACGACAAGCGATCGATCGACGCAGCCGCTGCCAGATACAGCGCCCTCGCCCCTTGTGGGAGAGGGCATGTATGGCCTGTCCGCGAGTGCGGTTGGGTGAGGGGTTTCTCTCCGCGATCGTCGCTCGTCGAGATAGACCCCTCACCCAACCGAACACGCTGCACTTTCCGACATGCCCTCTCCCACAAGGGGCGAGGGCGCATTCACGGGCACCGCGCTCGTTTCAACACTAAGCGTCGGAGCGTGCGGCGCGATGGTGGATACGCTGCCGCCTTTGGCGGCCGCTTTGCCCACCAATGACAGTCCAAAAAATTAGCCCCGCCCGGCGGGGGGGACCGGGCAGGGCCTTTTTACATCTGGCCGCTTGCGGGGGCGTTGGCGACCAAATGCATCTCGATAACTACTCAACGACCTGAATGATCCGTCGCGATCGCGGTTCGACCAACACGGTTTCGCCATTGACCACCGTATAGCGATAAGGTGTCGCACCGAAGCGCTGCGGAACGTCGTAATATGTAACACCGGACTCGGGAAGAACGGTGCCAACGACCACGCGATCGGGGATCACATAGTTGGGAACGCGCTCACGCACCACGTATTCGCGGAATTCGGGCCGGCGCTCCACCGTGATCAGGGGGGCGTCTTCTTCGACCACGACACTGCGTCCGACGCCGGTCGTATAGGATTGCGCCTGCGCGGCCACCGGGATCACGAGTGCGGCCACGATGGCGGCAACGGTGAGACGGTTTCGCATGGACGGAACTCCTCGCTGTTGATCCTGATGACACCAGACCGGCTTGCGCGGCCCATGCCTCCCAATGCAACGCGGTGAGCATCGTTCCGCATTGCCGGCCTTCGACGTCGCGGCATTTTGCGGCAGTTCCGGATGGATGGCGGAACCGGAACTCACGCCGTGCGTCTCCTATTCCGCCATGATGAGCCGGGATAGAGTCCGCTCAGTCGAATCGCCCGTCCTTCCATCATTCCGAGTTCGCGATGCACCTGACCATTGCCCACATCTCGCCGATCATGTCCGTGATCGCCGGCGTCCTGATCCTGATCATGCCGCGCCTGTTGAACCTGATCGTCGCGATCTTCCTTATCCTGAATGGCCTGATCGGCATGGGCCTGCTGAAATGGCTCCACTTCTAGTGCCGAGGTCCGGAACCCTTTTGCTTGCGCCGCAGCGCCCAAAGTGGTGTAAGGCGCGCGATTTCTCCTCTTGACTGCGGATCGAAGCACCTCATGGCCAAAGCGGTAGCGAAGTCTAAGAAAGTTACAGCGAAATCAAAGCCTTCGAAGCCAGGCAAGGCGAAGGCCGCCCCGCTCGCTCCGCCGCGCAAGGCGCTGAAGTCGGCGCCGAAGCCGGTCGCAAAGGCGCCGGCCAAGGCCGCGCCGAAATCCGCAGCCAAGGCGCCAGTGAAAACCGCTCCGAAGAAGCCCGCGAAGCCGGTCGCCAAGACTGCCAACAAGACTGCCAAGGTGGCTGCGAAGGCCACGGCCGCGAAAGCGCCGGCCAAGAGCACGGTCACCGCGATCAAGCCGAACAAGTGGGTCTACACGTTCGGTGACGGTAAGGCCGAAGGTAAAGCCGGCCTGCGCGATCTGCTCGGCGGCAAGGGCGCCAATCTGGCCGAGATGGCCAATCTCGGCCTGCCGGTGCCTCCCGGCTTCACGCTTCCGACCTCGGTCTGCACCTACTTCTACGCGCACGACAAGACCTATCCGAAGGAGCTGCAGTCGCAGGTCGACAAGGCGCTCGACTACATCGGCAAGCTCACCGGCAAGACCTTCGGCGATCCGGAAAACCCGCTGCTGGTGTCGGTGCGCTCCGGCGCCCGCGCCTCGATGCCCGGCATGATGGACACCGTGCTCAACCTCGGTCTCAACGACCGGACGGTGGAAGCGCTGGCGTCGTTGTCCGGCGACCGCCGCTTCGCCTTCGACAGCTATCGCCGCTTCATCACGATGTATTCCGATGTCGTGCTCGGCTTCGAGCACCATCATTTCGAGGACATCCTCGACAGCTTCAAGGACAGCCAGGGCTATCAGCTCGACACCGATCTCTCGTCCGAGGATTGGGAGATGCTGGTCGGGAAGTACAAGGATGCGGTCGCGCACGAGACCGGCAAGGATTTCCCGCAGGACCCGCATGACCAGCTGTGGGGCGCGATCGGCGCGGTGTTCTCGTCCTGGATGAACGCGCGCGCGGTGACCTACCGCAGGCTCCACGACATTCCGGAATCCTGGGGCACCGCCGTCAACGTCCAGGCGATGGTGTTCGGCAACATGGGCGAGACCTCGGCCACGGGCGTCGCCTTCACGCGCAATCCCTCGACCGGCGAGAGCAAGCTCTACGGCGAGTTCCTGATCAACGCGCAGGGCGAGGACGTCGTCGCCGGCATCCGCACCCCGCAGGACATCACCGAGGACGCGCGCCAGGAGTCCGGCTCGGACAAGCCGTCGATGGAAGTCGCGATGCCCGACGCCTTCAACGAGCTGACCCGCATCTACACGCTGCTCGAGAAGCACTATCGTGACATGCAGGACATGGAGTTCACCGTCGAGCGCGGCAAGCTGTGGATGCTGCAGACCCGCAGCGGCAAGCGCACCGCCAAGGCGGCGCTGCGCATCGCGGTCGAACTCGCCAATGAGGGGCTGATCTCGGAGAACGACGCCGTGCTGCGCGTCGATCCGGCCTCGCTCGATCAGCTCCTGCATCCGACCATCGACCCCTCCGCGCAGCGCGACGTGGTCGCCACCGGCCTGCCGGCCTCGCCCGGTGCGGCCTCCGGCGAGATCGTATTCTCCTCGGATGAAGCCACCAAGCTGCAGGCCGACGGCCGCAAGGTCATCCTGGTCCGCATCGAGACCTCGCCCGAAGACATCCACGGCATGCACGCCGCCGAAGGCATTCTCACCACCCGTGGCGGCATGACCTCGCACGCCGCCGTCGTCGCGCGCGGCATGGGCAAGCCCTGCGTCTCCGGTTGCGGCACCATCCGCGTCGACTATGGCCGCGGCACGATGAGCATCGGCGGGCGCACCTTCAAGACCGGCGACGTCATCACCATCGACGGCTCCGTCGGCCAGGTGCTTGCGGGGCGCATGCCGATGATCGAGCCGGAACTGTCCGGCGAGTTCGGCACCCTGATGGGCTGGGCCGACGCCGTGCGCGAGACCGGCGTGCGCGTCAATGCCGACACGCCGGAGGATGCGCGGACCGCCATCAAGTTCGGCGCCGAGGGCATCGGCCTGTGCCGCACCGAGCACATGTTCTTCGAGGAAACCCGCATCCGCACGGTGCGCGAGATGATCCTCTCCGAGGACGAGCAGGAGCGCCGCGCCGCGCTCGCCAAGCTGCTGCCGATGCAGCGCGCCGATTTCGTCGAACTGTTCGAGATCATGAAGGGCCTGCCGGTCACGATCCGGCTGCTCGACCCGCCGCTGCACGAGTTCCTGCCGCACACCCAGGCCGAAGTCGAGGAAGTCGCGCGGGCGATGAACACCGATCCGCGCCGCTTGGCTGACCGCGCCCGCGAGCTCTCGGAGTTCAACCCGATGCTCGGCTTCCGCGGCTGCCGTCTGGCGATCGCCTATCCGGAAATCGCCGAGATGCAGGCGCGCGCGATCTTCGAGGCCGCGGTCGAGGCAGAGAAGCGCACCGGCGAGGCCGTCGGCCTCGAAGTGATGGTGCCGCTGATCGCGACCAAGGCCGAGTTCGACCTGGTCAAGGCGCGCATCGATGCGATGGCGCAGGCCGTGATCCGCGAGACCGGCGCCAAGCTGGAATACCAGGTCGGCACCATGATCGAGCTGCCGCGCGCAGCGCTGATGGCCGGCCAGATCGCGGAAGCCGCCGAGTTCTTCTCGTTCGGCACCAACGACCTGACGCAGACCACCTACGGCATCAGCCGCGACGACGCCGGCAGCTTCCTCGGCGCCTACGTCGCCAAGGGCATTCTCGAAATCGATCCGTTCATCTCGATCGACCGCGACGGCGTCGGCGAGCTGGTCAAGATCGGCGTCGCGCGCGGCCGCGCCACGCGGCCCTCGCTCAAGGTCGGCATCTGCGGCGAGCATGGCGGCGATCCCGCCTCGGTCGCGTTCTGCCACAAGGTCGGCATGAACTACGTGTCGTGCTCGCCCTACCGCGTGCCGATCGCCCGCCTCGCCGCCGCGCAGTCCGCGCTCGGCAAGGAGATCGCCAGCCAGGCGTGAGCCTGCTGCGAACGATGATGGGATCAAGGCCGGCAGATGTTGCCGGCCTTTTTCTTTTGGCGATGAGCATTCATCGTGGTGCGAGCGCGTGAGCATCAGAGGCGAGCGCGTGCTTCACGAACAATGCGCTCCTCTCCCCCGTTCTTTACGGGGGAGTCCCTCACCCGGATTGCATCTGACGATGCAATCCGACCTTTCCCCGCAAGCGGGGCGAGGTGCATCGAGGAGGCGGCCCGACTTGTGGCACAAGCATTTGGGTATCGAAGACGCTGCCGATGCTGCCGCCCGCTGTTTCACCGACGACTGTTCCACCTACGAACATCTCGCATCATCGATTCGAATCAAACGTATTCGCAAAAATTCATTCACCGCGTCCGTTGACAGAATGTTCACCACTCTCGTCGGCGCGCTGTTTACCAAGCATGTCGATCGCGCGGCGCGCTGCAACCTCGCCGCTTGCATGTCTCGATCTTGCAACGCGGATTAACTCCTCGGCAACCTAAACCCGATACGAAGAGAACAGATCGAATTGCACGGAAGCACTGTTGTTCGATCTTCCCGTGTAAGCGTTGCGTTGAGCGTATCGATGTTAGTTCTGCGTCCCGGTCCGAAGGGCGCGCGGTTTGCGTCCTTCGGACTCGGTCTCTGCGTCTTCGCTCTGATGCCGACAGAGACCGGGTATCAAGACATCGCCTCACGGCTCGCCCGCCAGCCGGGCGTCGCCGAACGCTGGCAGAAGCGTGTGTCTTCGGCAGCGGCCTCCGTTCAGGTCGCCACCTATAGTTTTGGTCTTCCGATCGGCACCTCGGCACCGCAGGCTGTAGGCATTCGCCTGGCGAGCCTGAATGGGCGCGACGCCGACGACATCACCGGCAGCACCATGCCGCGCAATCCGGTGCTGCAGGTTCCGCCGCGCTACCAGGCCTCCGATTTTCCCAAGGTGGACCGCACGCTGAAAGGTGATCGCCTCGTGGTGCGTCCGTCCTCGCCCGCGCCATCGACCGAAGCGGCGGAGCCCGTCGAAGCCGCGCCGCCAGAGCCCGCGCCGGCAACGCCGGTCGCACCTGATTCGAACGCCTCGGTGTTCGGCGCCAAGACCACCGACGCGGCAGCCACCGCGGGGCCGCCGCGCGCTGCGCTCGATCCCGAATTGCAGGAAGCGCTGAGCGCGCCGCCGCTGGCACAGTATGATGGATCATCGAAGCCGGAGGTCCGGCCGTCCGGCGAGCTCAAGCCCGCGCCCGACGCGCAGCCCGCCGAAAGCGGTGTGACCTCCGACGGCCTGAACATCAAGACCGCGAATCTCTATTTCGGCACCGCCTCGCTCGGCGGAGCCGCCGCGACGATGGAAACCTGGCAGCCGGGCGAAGCGCCGCTGATCGTGATGCCCGATCCGGATCTCAAGCCGATGGCGGCGCTGTCGCCGCCGGCGGGCGAGCAGGCCAGGGCGGATGACGGCGGCGAGAGCATCGCGCCAAAAGGCGAGGTCAACACCGACAATCAGCGCGCGCGGACGCCGGCCGAGCGCCTCGGGCTCACCGACGAAAAAGTGCGCTTCAAGTCGGAGAAGTGCCTTGCGGAAGCGGTGTATTTCGAGGCGCGCGGCGAAGCGGTGCGAGGCCAGATCGCGGTGGCGCAGGTGGTGCTGAACCGCGCCTTCTCCGGCTATTATCCGACCACGGTGTGCGGCGTCGTCTATCAGAACAAATACCGCCACTTCGCCTGCCAGTTCACCTTTGCCTGCGACAACAATGCCGACGTGATCCGCGAGCCCGAGATGTGGGACCGCGCCAGGAAGATCGCCAAGGCGATGCTCGACGGCCTGATCTGGCTGCCCGAGGTCGGCAAGTCGACGCACTACCACGCCTATTGGGTGCGGCCGTCCTGGGTCGCCGAGATGAAGCGGATGTACAAGTTCGGCGTCCACACCTTCTATCGGCCGAAACGCTGGGGCGACGGCAGCGATGCGCCGAGCTGGGGCACGCCGCAGCAGACGGCGGCCATTTCGGCCGAGCTCACCGAAGCGGCCAAGAGCGAAGCCGAGATCAACCCGAACTGGACGCGCCGCTAGCGTCCGCTATGCGCTCAGAGAGCGCGGCAGCCGCGTCATCGGCCGCGAGGCGAGTTCGTCGGCGGTCTCGCGCGCAGCGGCAAGCGTGGTCATGGTTCGCTGCGCGAAGCTCGGATTCTCGGCCGGGCAATCGGCGCGGCAATGCGCGCCGCGGCTTTCGCGCCGGCTCCAGGCGGCGGTTGCGATCAGCAGTGCGGCGGTCGCCATGTTGCGCAAGCCCGGATCGAAGCTGTCCCGCTCGAGCGCGGCGATGATCGCGATGGCCTCGGCCAGCCCCTCCTCGTCGCGGATCACGCCGACGTGGCTGGTCATGATCTCGCGCAACCTCTTCCCGGCCAGCGTGGGATCGGCGCCGGCGGCGTCCGCCGCCGTGACGTCGCGCAGGGCAGGGGGCGCCGCCAGGCGCCGGCCCGAGATGTCCTCGGCGATCCGTTTGGCGAACACCAGTGCGGCCAGCAGCGCGTTGCCGGCAATGTGGTTGGCGCCATCCGTCGCCGTCGCCGCCGCTTCTCCGGCCGCCCACAGCCCATCGATGGAGCTGCGGCCGCGGGCATCGACCGCGATGCCGCCCATGTGGAAATGCGCCGCCGGCGCCACCGGAATCGGCTGCCGGGTCGGATCGAGCCCGGCGGCGGCGCAGGCCCGGTGCAGCATCGGATAGCGCTCCGCGACATCGTCGTCGAGCACGTCGCGCGCATCGAGAAACGCGCCGCGCCCAGCCGAGAGTTCCGCGGCGATGCCGCGGGCGACGGTGTCGCGCGGCGCCAAGTCGACCAGCGGATGGCGCGGCAGCATGAAGCGCTGGCCGCGCCGGTTGATCAGGATCGCGCCGGCGCCGCGCAGGCTTTCGCTGACCACCGGAGACGGATCACGTCCCGTCATCATCGCCGTCGGATGGAACTGGACGAATTCGGGGTCGGCGATGACGGCGCCCGCGCGCGCGGCGATCGCAAGGCCGATGCCGCTGGCGTGGTCCGGGTTGGTGGTCGCAGCGAACAGGTGTCCGACACCGCCGGTCGCGAGCACCACCGCAGAGGCGGCGATCAGCACCGGCGCGGCCGCGTTGTCACCGGCTCTGCGCAGCTGCAGCCCACGCACCGCGCCATCCTCGGTCAGCAGCGCGTCCGCGACGTGCCCCTCGATCACGCGGATCGAGGGGGTGGCGCGAACCGCCGCGGCGAGGGCGGCGACGATCGCCTGTCCGGTGAAATCGCCGCGGACACTCAGGATTCGCCGCGCGCCGTGCGCAGCGGCGCGCGACGTCGCCAACTCGCCCTTCTGGTCGCGATCGAACGCAACGCCGAGGCGCAGCAGATCCTCGATCCGCGCGGCAGCGTCGCGGGCGAGGTCGAGCGCAGCGCTCTCGTCCACGAGGCCGCCGCCCGCAGCGATCATGTCGGCGGCGTGGCCTTCGGGGCTGTCACCCGGCGAAACGGCTGCCGCGATGTCGGCCTGCATCGTGGCGCCGAACGAGTCCTCGCCGGTTGCCGTCGCCGAGATCAAGGTGACGGGCTGCGGAGCGAGCTCGAGCGCGCAGAACAATCCTGCAACGCCCGCGCCGACGATCACGACATCGCCCGACGTTTCGATCTGATTTCGGTTCATTGACGTTCAGTTCCACATTCCGTGCGCAAGCCTAGCGTGGACCCGTTAGTTCTTCTTCAGAGACATTCCTCGCTGTTTAGATGTGTTTCGATACAAATCGCGGCCGTTATGACGGTCGTTCGCGCAAGGGCTGTGCTGCGCGCCGGATCTCGCGCAATGAGAGTTGGATGCGCGCCGTCCGGGTTCCGCCGAGGAGCGTCGTTCCGAGCCGTGCGGGAAGAGTGAGTGGTCTGCGACGCTGGCCACAGACGCCAACCGCCTGTTCGCAGAGATCCGGCCGGTCTCTCGAAGACGGGTCGACGTTGCGACGCATTCGTTGCGGCCGGTGATCGGCCAAGCATGACCAGGCAGTGTTGCAGGATGTTGCTGATGTGATCATGAGGCAGCGACCGTCGTGATGCCCGACGCTGATGCTGCGGCATTACGTCTCGCGCGAGATCTCGATGATGATCATGCCACGTCTCCGATGCACTCGGCCGCACGCGGTCGTTCTTGCGATCGTGTGAACCCTGGGTTATGGCGCCACCACGGCGACGCGATCGCTGACGATCGAGCGTCCGAGGATGTCAGTATGAGAGCCGTATTTGGATTAGTTCACCGCTGGGCAGGTCTCGTCACCGCTGCGTTCCTGTTCTTCTCGGGTGTGACGGGGGCGGTGATTTCCTGGGACCATGCCCTCGACGACCGGCTCAACAGCCATCTCACCGAGGCGAAGACGCATGGTGGAGCCAGGCGTTCCACCGAACTGGCGGCGCTGATCGAGGCGAGGGATCGGCGGGCGCGCGTGACATATCTCGTCACCACACCCGAGGCCGGCGCGTCACTCGCATTCTTCGTCGAACCTAGAATCGATCCAGAAACCGGAAAGCGATTCGCCCTCGACTACAATCAGGTGTTTATCGATCCGGCCACCGGTGAGGAGCTCGGCCATCGCTACTGGGGCGCAGTCTGGCCCGTGACGCGGGAGAACTTCGTCTCGTTTCTCTACAAGCTGCACTATACGCTTCATATTCCCGAATTCTGGGGCAGCGATCGCTGGGGCATGCGGCTGCTCGGCGTCATCGCCATCATCTGGACGCTCGACTGCTTCGTCGGCTTCTATTTGACCTTGCCGGCACGCCGGAAAAGCGCCGCGGGAGCAGCTGATGTCGTGCGTCGGCGCGATCGGGGCTTCTGGGCCACGTGGAAGCCGGCCTGGAACATCAAGACGTCGGGCAGCGCCTACCGCATCAATTTCGACATTCACCGCGCCTTCGGTCTGTGGACATGGGGTGTGCTGTTCGTCATCGCCTTCACGGCCTTTTCCCTCAATCTCTATTTCGAGGTGTTCTCGCCGCTGATGAAGACCGTATCGAGCTACACGCCCACACCTTTCGAGCTGCGGACGGCCGCACCGCTCGATCAGCCGCACGTCCCCATTCTGTCGTTCGCCGATGTCATTGCGAAGGGCGAGGCGGATGGACGGGGGCGCGGCTGGCCGGAGCCCGTTGGGGCCGTGTACTACGCGCAGCAATATGACATCTACAGCCTCAGCTTCTTCCGGCCGGGAGAAGACCATGGCGCCGGAGGCGTCGGTCCCGCGCAGCTTTACTACGATGGTCAGGACGGACGATCGCTCGGCGAGCGAGTGCCATGGCGCGGCACCGCGGCCGACGTCTTCGTTCAAGCTCAATTCCCGATGCATTCGGGCCGAATTCTCGGACTGCCGGGACGAATCCTCATTTCGCTGATGGGCCTCGTCGTCGCCGCATTGTCGGTGACGGGCGTCGTGATCTGGGACCGCAAGCGTCGGGCGCGGCGCGCGGCGAGAAGGAGCCGAGGCGGCGCCGTCGTGCAGGCGATGGCTGCGGCGGAGTGACACATCGCGCGCCTGCGCGATGCCCGATCGGTCGAGAGCTTCTAAGTCGAGCACGTCGCAGAGCGCTTGCGGCACGTTGCCACCATTGTTAACCGGGCATCGAACTGTTCTTGTGCTCGTGGGGCAATGTGGTGGGAATGAAAAGCGCGCGATATCTCTTTGGGACTTCGACGATCGCGTTACTAACTCTGGCATTCGATGTTTCAGCTTTCGGGCAACCTGCCGAGTTGCCCCCGGTGGTCGTCGATCAAGCGAAGCCGAAGCCGCGACCTGCAGTCCGCACACAAGGCTCTCAAGCATCGAGATCGGCCACCCGAAGCGGCACGCCGCGCGCGGCCGATGCTTCGTCGGCTGCTCCGGCCGCCGCGTCCGCCGCGGCGGCCGAGACGGCGACAGGGCCCGTGCAAGGTTATCTGGCGACGCGGAGCGGCACAGGGACCAAGACCGACACGCCGCTGAATCAGACGGCGCAATCGATCTCGGTCGTCAGCGCCGAGCGGGTGCGGGATCAGGGCGTCAGCAGCATCCAGGAGACCCTGCGCTACGTGCCGGGCGTGTTTGCCGAGCCGGGCGGCGTCGATTCGCGCAACGACTATTTCAAGGTCCGCGGCCAGGATCCGAATGTCTATCTCGACGGCACGCGGATGAGCAACCGCAACAACTTCAACGAATGGCGTGCCGATCCCTATATGCTCGAACGGATCGAAGTATTCCGCGGACCGGCGTCGGTGCTGTATGGCGACACGTCGACGGCGGGTCTCGTCAACCTGATTTCCAAGCGGCCGCGGGCGGAGAGCCACAACGAAATCGGCACGTCGTTCGATAATTTCGGTCGCAAGCAGGTCCAGATGGATTCGACCGGCAAGCTGACCAAGGATGGCGAATGGCTCTATCGTTTCGTCGGCCTGTTCCGGGAGAGCGGAACTCAGGTCGATTTCGTCCCTGACAATCGCATGCTGCTGTCGCCGTCGCTGACCTGGCGACCGACGACCGATACGAGCTGGACCGTGCTCGGCACCTATCAGAAGGACCGCACCGGCACAACCAACGGCTTCCTGCCGCGCGAAGGCACGCTGACGGCGGGCGTCAACGGCTACATCCCGCGCAACCGGTTCGTCGGCGATCCCGCGACGGATCGGTATCAGACCGAAACCGGCGCCATCAGCAGCCTGTTCGAACACAGATTCAACGACGCCGTGAAGTTCACACAGAACCTGCGTTATGCGCATGTCGACGGCATCTATCGCAGCGTCTATGCGAATGTCTTCTCGTCCGATGTGTTCCTCGATCCCGTCACGCGGCGGACGGTGAACCGCTATTCCTCCAATCAGGCAACGTCGAACGACAATTTCACGGCCGACAACAACATCCAGGTCAAGGCGTTGACCGGTGCGCTGGCTCATACGGTGCTGTTCGGTGTCGACTACCGCAGTCTCTATGCGCGCTCGTCGGTCGGAAGCGGCTTCGATACGACGGCGTTCGATCTCTACGCACCGGCCTACACCAGCGTCGACCTGCCTGCGCTGACACGGCTCTCGGACGCAAAGCAGACCCAGACCGGCCTCTATGCCCAGGATCAGATGCGCCTGGGCTCCTGGCTGGCGACGATCGGCGTCCGGCAGGACTATGCCAGCACGCGCTATACCGGAGCGGACAGCGACAGGTCGGCGACGACGGGACGCGCAAGCCTGATGTATGAAACGGCATTCGGCTTCAATCCCTATGTCGTCTGGGCGCAGTCGTTCAATCCGGTGTCGTTCAGCCCGACCTATGGCGGCAGCACCTGTGTTGACGGTCCCTGCAAGGATCAGCGCGGCGAGACCTACGAGATCGGCTTCAAATACAATCCGACGCCCGTGCTCGCGATCAACGGCGCGATCTACGATACGGTCGAGAAGAACCGGCTGGCAGTGGCAGATCCCGTCACCTTCGCAACGAACCAGATCGGACAGGTCCGGATCCGCGGCGCGGAAATCGAGGTCGTCGGCAAGGTCACGGCGGATTTCGACGTGGTCGGCAGCTACTCCTACATCAGTGCGAAGGTCGAGCGCGGCGACAATGTCGGCAAGAGCGTCGAGGGCGTCCCCGCCAACCAGGCGTCGCTGTGGGGCAAGTATCGCTTGAGTGCGTTCGGCCTGCGCGACGTCACGGTCGGTGCGGGAGCGCGCTACATCGGCACGTCCTATGACGAGACCAACGTCATCACCATTCCGGACTACACGCTGTTCGACATGATGATCGCCTACGATCCCGGACGGTTCCGGCTTCAGCTCAACGTCAACAACATCGGCGACGAGCGCTATGTCGCCGCCTGCTACTCCCGCGGTGATTGCTATTACGGTCTCGGGCGCACGATTTTGGGAACGGCGACCTATCGGTTCTAGACGCAGGATCGATGCGCCCTGGGTTCGAGGCCATCCGGTCAGCTCCGCTGATGGTGCTGCTCCGACATCCGACCAGGCGGCGTGGCCTGTCCCGTTCGTCGTCGGTCCGCGCGACGGCGCCCAATGATGTCACCCCCGGCGCCTATCGCCGTACCGGGCGACCATGATTCCGGGCAGTCCCGGCGTCTCGGGCCGGGGGGCTGGTCGTTGTTGCGATGCGGCATCGCGGTTTTCATGGCTGCCGGTGCGCTTTTGAACTTGGGGTTTTGATGCAGATGCATTAATCCCTCCCGGTGCAGCCGGCCGACGCCGGCCGCATCGGGAGGACTCCACAATGTCGATTCAGGCAGGCGAGCTCGGCACGGCCTCCCGCGCACCGGGATGGCGCACGCCGCTCGTCATCATCGTCTGCGGCTGCGCCATTGCGCTCTTGAGCTTCGGTCCGCGCTCGACCATCGGCTTCTTCGTGCAGCCGATGAGCCGCGAATTCGCCTGGGGCCGCGACGTGTTCGGGCTGGCCATCGCCGTCCAGAACCTGCTGTGGGGACTCGGCCAGCCGCTCGCTGGCGCGATTGCCGACCGCTTCGGCGTCATGCGCGTGATCTGCGTCGGCGCGCTGCTCTATGCCGGTGGCCTGCTGATGATGCGCTATGCCGACTCGCCGCTGTCGCTGAACATCGGCGCCGGCGTGCTGGTCGGCTTCGGCCTGTCCGGCTGTTCGTTCAACCTGATCCTGTCCGCTTTCAGCAAGCTGCTGCCGCCGGAGCGGCGCGGCCTCGCGCTCGGCGCCGGCACGGCCGCGGGCTCACTCGGCCAGTTCCTGTTCGCGCCCTTCGGTGTCGCGCTGATCGATCAGTTCGGCTGGCAGAGCGCGCTGATGGTGTTCGCGACGTTGATGCTGTTCATCCTGCCGCTGTCGCTCGCGGTGGCGACGCCGCCGGCCGCCGAACCGAAGCCGTCCGATGCCGAGCAGCAATCGTTCACGACCGCGCTGATGGAGGCCTTCGGTCATCGCTCCTACGTGCTGCTGGTGCTGGGCTTCTTCACCTGCGGC
Source organism: Bradyrhizobium oligotrophicum (assembly GCF_051168495.1). Classification (GTDB taxonomy): domain Bacteria; phylum Pseudomonadota; class Alphaproteobacteria; order Rhizobiales; family Xanthobacteraceae; genus Bradyrhizobium; species Bradyrhizobium oligotrophicum_A. The sequence continues at coordinate 192,944 of NZ_JBNPVB010000014.1, forward strand.
TTCCAGCTTGCCTTCATCACGGTGCATCTGCCGGCGTTCCTGGTCGATCGCGGCCTGTCCGCCCATGTCGGCGGCTGGGTGATCGCGGCGATCGGCCTGTTCAACATCATCGGCTCGCTAAGCGTCGGCTGGCTGCAGAGCCGGCTGCCGAAGCGCTATATCCTGTCCTTCATCTATTTCACCCGCGCGCTGGCGACGCTCGCCTTCATCTCGTTCCCGATCACGCCGGCCTCCGCCATCGCCTTCGGCGCGGTGTCGGGTCTCGCCTGGCTCTCCACCGTGCCGCCGACCTCGTCGCTGGTCGCGATCATGTTCGGCACCCGTTGGCTCGCCACGCTCTATGGTTTTGCCTTCGTCAGCCATCAGGTCGGCGGCTTCCTCGGCGTCTGGCTCGGCGGCATCGTGTTCGAGCGCTATGGCTCCTATACGCCGATCTGGTGGCTCTCGATTCTGTTCGGCGTGCTCTCGGCGCTGATCAACCTGCCGATCGTCGAGAAGCCGGTGGCGCGCGCCGTGCCTGCCACCTGAGTTGCGCGGCCGACCCGATCGGCTAAATAGGGCCGCAGACGCAAAGAGAACGCAGGGAGTGCCGCTGTGGGAACGTTCAAGGCGATCCGGATCGACAAGGCCGACAAGGGAACGACGGCCGCGCTGACGCAGTTCGACGAGGCCGAGCTGATGGACGGCGACGTCACGGTGAAGGTCGAATGGTCGACCCTGAACTACAAGGACGGGCTGGCGCTGACCGGCAAGGCGCCGGTTGTCCGCCGCTTCCCGATGATCGCCGGCATCGATTTCGCCGGCACCGTCGAGCAGTCGAGCCACCCGCAGTGGAAGCCCGGCGACGCCGTGATCTGCACCGGCTGGGGCATGGGCGAGACCCATCTCGGCGCCTATGCCGAGAAAGCACGGGTCAAGGGTGACTGGCTGGTCGGCCTGCCGCAGGGCCTGTCGGCCCGCGACGCCATGGCGATCGGCACGGCAGGCTTCACGGCCATGCTGGCGGTCCTGGCTCTGGAGAAGCACGGGGTGACGCCGGCCAGCGGCCCGGTGGTGGTGACGGGCGCGGCGGGCGGCGTCGGCTCGGTGGCGATCGCCGTGCTCGCCAGGTTCGGCCACCACGTCATCGCCTCGACCGGGCGTCTGGCCGAGACCGACTATCTCAAATCGCTCGGCGCCGCGGAGGTCATCGACCGCAACGACCTGTCCGGAGCGGCCAAGCCGCTGGCCAAGGAACGCTGGGCGGGGGGCGTCGACAGCGTCGGCTCCAACACGCTCGCCAATCTGCTGTCGATGACGAAGTACGGCGGCGCGATTGCGGCCTGCGGACTGGCCGCCGGCATGGACCTGCCGTCCTCGGTCGCTCCGTTCATTTTGCGCGGCGTGTGCCTTCTCGGCATCGATTCCGTGATGTGTCCGCTGCCGGCGCGCAATCTCGCCTGGGCCCGCCTCGCATCAGACCTGGACCGCTCAAAACTGTCTGAAATTACTCACGAAATCCCGTTGGACGAAGTCGCCTCGCTCGGCCCGAAGATTCTGGCCGGCCAGGTCCGCGGCCGCACGGTGGTAAGAATATCCTGAGGATGTTCAGACTTTTCAAACCATGCTGCTCCATTGTTGCCACGGTTGGTATGGTAAGCATGGCGTAAAGATACCGCCTTACCCGCTGTGTAGGGTTTAGTGGGAGTTGGATGCATGTTCGGGCGTTTTTTGCTGGGGACCGTGACGGCGGGCGCCGTGGTCGCTCCTGCGCTTGCGGGATCCATGACGGCCGACGAAGCGCGCAAATTCGTGGCCGGAAAGGTGTTCGCCTTCACCTGTGTCGACGGCACCCGCGGGGCCGGCCGCGTTCTCGATGACATGGGCGCCGCCGGTGCGGTGCAGTTCTCGGGTTCGGGTCCGGTTCGTCACATCCGTCTGCCCGGCAACACGCTGCAGATCCGAGGCCAGAACGTGTGCGCCTCGATCAAGGGCATGCCGTTCGAGCCCTGCTTCAACCTCGACAAGAAAGACGAGCGCAGCTTTCGCGGCTCGGTCTCCGGCCTCGGCGCCTTTGCCTATTGCGATTTCCAGCACCAGGGCGGTGCCACCATGCTGATGGCCCGCGCGGTGGCGCGGCCTCGGACAGCGCGTGCCGCCGCAGCGGCTGCGGATCCGTCACATACCGAAGTGGCCGCGCGGGTCGAGACGCCGCGGGTGGAGCGTAGCAAGGTGGAGCCCGTGAAGGCCGAACCTGCGAAGGCCGACAGCACCAAGTCGGAAAGCGCGAAGGCCGATGCTGCCTCGGAACTGCGCCGTTCGACCGACTAGTTGTTAGTTCGCGCATCATCGAAAAGCGGCTCCGTATCAACATACGGAAACATTTTTCCTTCGACCGCACGCTGCTGGTCATTGCGCCGTAGTCGTACGGACGGCTAAATTCATGCCTCGGTAGCGACTCGCGATGCAGTTTGCGAGCCGGGGGGTGGGCCCAATAGAAAGGGTCGTAAATGTCGCTCTATTTCTTCCGGATCAGCCAGGGTCGCTATTCCGGCGCTGCTGATCAGCCTTACGAATTCGCCAACCGGGAATCCGCCTGGAACGAACTGACGGCCGTCTGCTCGGATCTGATCGGTGGAATCTCGAAGACGTTGCAGCAGGGGGCCGAGTGGCAGATGGAACTGCTCGACGAGGCCAAGCAGCCGGTGTTCCGTATCCGCCTGCTTTCGGAGGCGGTCGGCTGAGTTCGCGGATCATCGGGGATGATCCGAACCGCCGGCCGGTGGGATTGCGGGCGCTATGGCGTCACAAATGGTCTCCGTCCAAACCGGTCCTCTGAGCCCAAACTCCCCGTCTGGTTCGCTGAAGCCGAAGTCCGTCGGTGCCCCTGCCGCGCCGAGCGTTGCCATCGCCTCGGCTTCATGCGCCCATTTGCGCGGGGCCTGCATGCCAGGGGAGCTGCCGGCTCCACGGCCAACGGACTCCCCGGAAAGATCCTCTTTGACGCATCGTGAGCTGCAAGGCGTCTATGGCGGTTTTCTAAGCACCGCTCATGCGTCCGCGGTGAATATTTTACATGATCTCTCGGTAGTCCTACGGGTTCCGATTAATCTTCGGTAAGTCGGTTTGGTTCCCAATGACGTCGTCAGAGCGGAACGGAGACTCCGGACCGATCGGGGCCTCGTGATCCTCTGACCTCGACGCCGCACAGCGCAGACCTGTTTGCTCAGGCCATCTCGCTTGAAGAGAGCGGCGAGTTGCTCAGTCAACTGGGGTCATAGTGTCCACAATGTCCATCCGGAAGAAGATCATCTCCGTCATCGCGTTCATGCTCGTCGCGATGTGCGGCCTCGGCGCGCTCGCCGTTACCAGCATGCAGTCGATCAACGCGAACACGGTCGACATTGCCACCAATTGGTTGCCCAGCGTGCGCGCGATCGGAGAATTGCGCGCCGACATCAACCTGCTGCGGATCGCACTCCGTGCGCATGTGATGGCGGAGGCGGCCGAGGCCAAGCAGGCTGCCGACAAGCGGGTCTCGGGCATCCTCGACACCATCAACAAGGACCGCAAGACCTACGAGCCGATGATCGCGTCGGCCGAGGAACGCGCGATCTACGACAACTGGGTGCAGGCCTGGGAGAAGTACGTCGTCGTCGTCAGGCAGGTCATGGACGAATCGAACAAGAGCGTCGGGCGGGCTCCGCGCGAGGCCACCGAGCTGCTGGAAAAGTCGGCCGCGGCGATCGCGCGCGACGCCGACAAGTACTTCATCCAGGACATCGACTATAATAACAAGGGTGCCGACGCCGCGACGCGCCAGGCCGCCGAGAGCTTCTCGCGTGCGATCTGGCTCGTCGTGTCGATCATCGCCGCAGCCGTCATCACCGGCGTCGCGGTCGGTTTCTATCTGGTGCACAACGTTTCGTCCGGCATCGGCTCGATCATCAAGCCGATGCAGGAACTGGCCAAGGGAGACCTGAGCGCCGAGGTGACGCATCGCGGCGAACCGACCGAAATCGGTGCGATGGCCGACACCCTGCAGGTCTTCAAGGAAGCGCTGATCGCCAAGAAGGAGGCCGACCAGCTCGCGGCTGTCGATGCCGAGGCGAAGATCGAACGCGGCCTCCGCGTCGACAGCATCACGCGCCAGTTCGAGGCGACGATCGGCGAGATCGTGCAGACCGTGTCGTCAGCCTCGACCGAGCTCGAGCATTCCGCCGGCTCGCTGTCCTCGACTGCAACCCGTTCGCAGGAAATCTCGACCGCGGTCGCGGCAGCCTCGGAGGAGGCTTCGACCAACGTGCAGTCGGTCGCGTCGGCGACCGAGGAGCTGTCCTCGTCGATCACCGAAATCAGCCGCCAGGTGCAGGAATCCGCCCGCATGGCCACCGAGGCCGTGGACCAGGCGCGCATGACCAACGATCGCGTCAGCGAGCTGAGCAAGGCCGCGGCGCGCATCGGCGACGTGGTCGAGCTGATCAACACGATCGCGGGCCAGACCAACCTGCTGGCGCTGAACGCGACCATCGAGGCGGCGCGCGCCGGCGAGGCCGGCCGCGGCTTTGCCGTCGTGGCGTCCGAGGTGAAGGCGCTCGCCGAGCAGACCGCCAAGGCGACCGACGAGATCGGTCAGCAGGTCTCGGGCATCCAGGCCGCGACGCAGGAATCGGTCGGCGCCATCCGGGCGATCTCCACGACCATCGAGCGGCTGTCGGAGATTTCCTCGGCCATCGCCGCGGCCGTGGAAGAGCAGGGCGCCGCGACGCAGGAGATCTCGCGCAACGTTCAGCAGGCCTCGGAGGGCACGCAGCAGGTCTCGGCCAATGTCGTCAACGTCCAGCGCGGCGCGACGGAAACCGGCACGGCGTCCACGCATGTGCTCTCCGCGGCGCAGTCGCTCGCCACGGACAGCGACCGCTTGAAGCGCGAAGTCGCATCATTCCTGGAATCGGTGCGCGCGGCCTAGGTGATTGCACCGTTCTCCGGGCGGGCTCCGTATTAGTACGAAGTTCAGCATTAACGGAGATTTACGGACGAGGCGGCAAACTGCGCTCTCAGCAGTTGCCGCCTTTTTCGTTCCGCAACGGTGAGCAGGCCATCGCGATGGTCGCGGATGGACATACCGGCGTGCGGGACGTTTTTCTTTCGGAGGATCAGGACGTGTCCAAGCTTTCCATTCGCTTCAAGGTCATCGCCGTCATCGCCTTCATGCTGGTGGTGATGTCGTGCATGGGCGTACTGGCGTTGCAAAGCATGCGGGACATCAATGCGCGGACGGTCGATATCGCCAGCAACTGGCTGCCGAGCGTGCGGGTGCTTGGCGCGCTCCGCGCCGACATCAACGTCTACCGCCTGACGCTCCGGGCCCATGTGATGGCGCTGACGGCCGAAGCCAAGGCCAACAACGACAAGCGCATGGCCGATACGCTTGAGAAGGTGAAGAAGGACATCAAGGCCTATCAGCCGCTGATCTCGAACGCCGAGGAGCGCGGCATCTACGAGGCCTGGACGCGCGCCTGGGACAAATACACGGCCGAGGCCGACAAGGTGCTCGAGGTGTCGCGCAAGAGCATCGGGAAACTGCCCGACGACGTCGATGCCCTGTTCAAGCCCGCCGGCGCGGCGGCGACCGCGTCGGAGGACATTCTGACCAAAGCGATCGACTACAACGACAGGGGGGCGGAAGCGGCCACGCGCGGCGCCGCCGACGCCTACAACAACACGTTCTGGGTCGTGACGTCCATCATTCTCGCCGCAGTCGCCGCCGGCGTCGCCGTGGGCTTCTACGTCGTTCGGGACGTCTCATCGGGCATCGCCTCGATCATCGCGCCGATGCAGGCGCTCGGGCATGGCGATCTCAGCGCCGCGGTGCCGTATCGCGGCGAGCCGACCGAAATCGGCGCGATGGCCGATACCCTGCAGGTGTTTAAGGAGGCCCTGATCGCCAAGAGGGATGCCGACGAGCGCGCGGCACAGGACGCCCAAGCCAAGATCGAACGCGGCCGCCGCGTCGATGGCATCACGCGCCAGTTCGAGGCGACGATCGGCGAGATCGTGCAGACGGTGTCGTCGGCCTCGACCGAGCTCGAACATTCCGCCGGCTCGCTGTCGTCGACTGCGTCACGGTCGCAGAAGATCTCGACCCAGGTCGCAGCGGCATCGGAAGAAGCCTCGACCAACGTGCAGTCGGTCGCCTCGGCCACCGAGGAACTGTCATCCTCGATCACCGAGATCAGCCGGCAGGTGCAGGAATCGGCGCGCATGGCCTCGGAAGCCGTCTCGCAGGCGCGCCAGACCAATGACCGCGTGGGCGAATTGTCGAAGGCGGCAGCGCGCATCGGCGACGTCGTCGAGCTGATCAATTCGATCGCCGGCCAGACCAACCTGCTGGCACTGAACGCCACCATCGAGGCGGCGCGCGCCGGCGAGGCCGGCCGCGGCTTTGCGGTGGTCGCCTCCGAGGTGAAGGCGCTGGCCGAGCAGACCGCAAAGGCCACCGGCGAGATCGGCCAGCAGATCGGCAGCATCCAGGCGGCGACGCAGGAATCCGTGGGCGCCATCCGCGACATCTCCGGCACCATCGAGCGGCTGTCGGAAATCTCCTCGGCGATCGCGGCCGCAGTCGAGGAGCAGGGCGCGGCGACGCAGGAGATTTCGCGCAACGTCCAGCAGGCGGCGCATGGCACGCAACAAGTGTCGTCGAACGTCGTCGACGTCCAGCGCGGCGCAACCGAGACCGGCACGGCGTCGTCGCACGTGCTGAGTGCGGCCAAGTCGCTGGCGACCGACAGCGACCGGCTGAAGCGCGAGGTGGCCTCGTTCCTGCAGTCGGTCAGGGCTGCCTGATCATCACGCTGCAGGCTGAGCCGGCGGCGCCTGCTGCTGCCGTCGGAACAGCACCTTCTGGTACAGCCAGCCGATCGCGACCAGCACGAGGCCGAGGCCGATGAACGACAGCGCGCGCCAGACGCCGGTCAGCGCGGACATGTCGACCAGGAAGGCCTTGAGGATCGTCAGCGCGATCACGATCGCGGAGGCGAGGCGGGCGCGCTGCGACTGCACGACGATGCCGATGCCGAGCAGCAGCACGCCGAACGCAAGCCAGGCGATCGAGTAGGTGTACTGCTCGGCGGCGCTGGTCACCCCCGACATCAGGTCGGGGCCGTGATAGAGGCGGCGGATCTCCAGGCTCACATAGGACAGCGCCAGGATCAGCGCGCCCGCGGCCAGCGTGTTGCCGTAGGCCGGCGGACGGCGTCCTGCGACCGCGTAGGACAGCAGCAGCATCAGCACCGCTGGAAACGCGTAGGCCAGGATCAGGATGTTGAGCAGGCCGCCCTTGATCGCGACGTCCGAGACCATCGGATTCTCCAGCACGAGCAGCCCGACCACGGTGGCGCCGCCGGCGAAGCCGGTCAGGATCACCGCGCCGATGTCGTGCATGATGCTGTGGCTGCGCATCCGCAGCCGCTCCAGCCCGATCGCGAGCGCCAGCGCGACGCAGACGTCGAGCCCGATCTCGGCGAGCGAGGGCACCGCCAGCATGTCGCCGTCGTTGACGGCGTGGCGGATCTCCAGGAACGCCAGCAGGGTTGTGAACAGGATCGCGGCGCCTTCGACCGCGCGCAGCGGCGCGTCGTCGCCATGGCGGCGCATCAAGGTGCTCGCGCCCCAGAACGACGCGGCCGGCACGCCATAGCCCCACAGCAGCCAGTTGAAGATCGGTGTGGTACCGACATCGGCGCCGACGATGCGCGGATCGTGGCCGATGCGCAGCACCACGAGGCCGGCGAAGGCAGCCGCCAGCGTGCGCAGGAACGGGATCGGCCGGCTCTCGAAGACCCAGGCGGTGCCGAGCGACATCAGCGCCAGAGCGATCGTCAGCCAGCCCTTCTCCAGCGCAAAGGTCAGCGCCAGCGCCAGTGCCGCCAGCGTGCCGGTGGCGAACAGCGCGATCGAGGCATTGAGGCCCGGGCGCTCCTCGCGCCGGCTCAGCGCCTCGGTCGCGGCGGCAAAGCCGGCGGCGAGCACGACCGCGAGGATCGCGAACGGAATCGAGCGGTCGAGATGGGCGATGCGCGCGTACAGCGCGACCAGCAGAGCAATCGGCGTGAACACGCCGGCCGCCGACCACACCACCGGCACGATCACATTGTTCGAGCGTCCCTGCGCCAGGAAGCCGGCGCCGCCGAAGCCTGCCGCGAAGATCGCGGCCGTCACCAGATGCCACGACACCGACGCGCCGAGCGGGTTCGGCCCCATGCCGGGCAGCGCGCCGCCGGGCAGCACCAGCAGGTCCGGATTGTCGCGCAGCGCCCATTCGGCGAACACGAGAAACACCGCGGCCGCCGCGGCGGCGACCGCTCCGGTCGCGCTCGGCGCCCGCCAGGCGACCGCGAGCGTCGCCGCGATCAGCACCGTGAAGCCGATCAGCGCCAGCCCGTCGTGGAAGCTCGCCAGCACGATCAGCATCGCGCCGAGCAGATAGGCGGCGAGCCCGACCGAGGAGATCGGCTCGACCTCGTCATTGCCGGTGTCGGGACCGAACAGGAAGCCGCAGACCACGATCAGCGCGGCGAGACCGAAGCCAGCCGTCACGTGGAAGACGTGCGGCGCGACGGTCTCGACGCCGATGTCGAGGCCGGGCAGGGTCCACAGGAACGACAGCCCGATCGTGGTCATGGCGAGCCAGCGCCACAGCCGCACGCGCGCCAGCGCGAACGCGGCGGCGGTGACGATGGCGAGATAGATGTAGAGCGCCCAGTAGTTCGGCTCGCCCGTCGAGACCAGCACCGGTGTGGTGAAGGCGGCGACGAGGCCGAGGCCGGCCAGCGCCGGGCCATGCAGCAGCGCGGCCGCCAGCGTGCCCAGCGCGACCACGCCGAGCAGCACGAAGGCGATCGCGGGCGGCAGGAAGTCATAGAGCGCGTAGGACGCGTAGACGGTGGCGAACGCGACCGCCGTGCCGGCCGCGGTCAGGATCGCCGGGATGTTGGCGATCGGCAGCGCCGCGATCTGCGAGATGCTCTCCTTGCGCCGCGTCCATTCGCCGGCCGCGAGCAGCGCGGCCGCGAACAGCGCGCCGAGCGCGACGCGCACCTCGGGGCCGACGAGGCCAGCCTCGATCGAATAGCGCACCATGAAGAAGCCGCCGAGCGCCAAGGTCAGCCCGCCGATCCACACCACCCAGCTCGTACCGATCCGTTCCTCGAAGCTGGCCGCGGGCTGCGGCATCGGCGGCGGTACGAACGGTGGCGGCTGATCGGCGGTCTCGTCGGCCGTCATGGCCGCCGGCTGCGAGACGGGCTCTGCCATCTCCGGCAAGGGTGGCGGCATCGGCGGAGTCGCGGCGGGCTCCTCGAACGGGCTGAGCGGCGGCGCTGCCGGCACCACCGGCGCGACGGCTATCGGGCGGGCCGCCTCGAGCGTGGCCAGCCGGGCCTGCACCTCGGCCAATCGGTTGGAGATCCGGCGCGCGAAGGCGAGCGCTGCGAACGCGACCAGCAGCGCGATCCAATCGAGAGGCCAATAGAACATCACGCGGAGATATCCTGAAAACGGACGGCGCCGGGCGGCGTCGCGGAGGGGAGGGACGGGGGCGGCCCCGAATCGGCCGACGGCATCGGTGGGCCAATCGATGGCCGTCGTCCCTCTGTGTCAAACCGCGGAACAAAAGTTCATGCCGCACTGGTATGCGGCTACGCTGCCACCGCAGCTCAGTCCAACTCGATCCGGAACGGCGTGCCGTCGACCATCATCGTGCCGGGCCCGATGGCGTCCAGCGCACGAACCATGCGGCCTTCGCGCCCCAGCGCCCTGTCGGCGAGGCTGACGATGAGGCGGTTGGGCGAGGCGATCGGCGAGGCGGCGCGGATCGCCCGGGCGATGTCGAACTCGTCGCGGTGCGGATTGAGCGCGCAGGCGGTCGCGAAGGCGCTCGCGGTGGAGCGGCTGATGCCGGCATAGCAGTGGATCACCAGCGGCGCCGCACGGTCCCAGCCGCGCACGAAGTCCAGCACCTGCGTGACGTGGTCCTCGTTCGGCGCCATGAAGCCCGGGAGCTGCTCGGTGATGTCGTCGACCGAGACCCGCAGATGGTTCTCGGGCCGGATGGTGGGCGGCCGCTGCACCTGCTCGACATTGGCCATGATGGTGAGCACGTGACTGGCGCCGGAGAGGCGCACGGTCTCGTGCAGGGCGGCGAGCGAGCAGACGTGGATCATGGCAGGCCTTTTCACGCCCGATTATACGCGTGCCCGCGTGAGGGCAAAAGCGGATTGGACAGGCCCGGTCTGCGTCGGCCGCAGGGCGTCAGCGGGTGTTCTTGAGCTGCCGCAGCTCCTGGCGGGCCAGATGCGCCTTGCCCTCGATCTCGGCGTTCAGGCGCTCGAGATGGTCGAGCACACGTTCACGGTTGGGCGAGGAGACCTCGACCGGCTTCTCGGACCACGGACGGCGCACGAACAGGGCCACCATGGCGACGGCCAAGGCGGTCAGGAGCGGAAAGCTCATGGCAACGAGCTGGTGCGTGGTCATCGAAGACCTCCCAGGATCCACTGACCCAGCAAATGTATGAGCACTCCGGTGACAATGCAAACGACGCCTGAGCCATAAATCAGGCCGGCCGGGGTATTCGGCGGCAGCACCCCGTAGACGAACTGGGCCAGCGGCACGAAGGTGCCTGCGGTGACGATGGCCGTGGCCAGCGTATTGACCCAGTTGGCGGCCAACTTCAGCCGCTCATTGCGGCGCTCTTCCGGCGTCAGCGGCATGGCGTCAATCTCGATCTGGCGGAAACCACGAGAGGCAGACAACGGGTCATCGATCCCGGCGAGGCTGGTCATCCTTTTTCGGCTTTCGTTCCTTTCGACCGGCATTTATGGCTTCGAGAAATGCCTTTTTCCCCAGGAACGCCGCCACAGTCGCGGTGTAAACCGCGGTCGCCGGCCAACCGACCAGTCCCACGACGGCTCCGACGAGGCCCGCGACGACGACCTCCGCGCCACGGCGTGAGTCCAGTAGCTCTGCAAGCTTGCCAATGATAGGGATTGCCTTGAAGGCTGTTTTTCGCAACTGGGGTTCGGAAACCTGACTGCCGCTCAGCTCCGCGCGCGCGGTGATGTCGATAGCCTCGGACGCAAGGTGTCGCAGTTCGCCGACGATCTCGGATGCAGAGTTGATGCGTAGCGTCGCAAGAGTCTCGGCGACAAACTCAAGGCGTTCTGCCAGCCGCTTCAGCTCATCGGTGCAGGATGTCCGCAATCGGCTTCTGGGCTCGTCTAAGCTGCCACCGGCGCGTTGGTCGAGTTCGCGCGACTCCCGTCGGCCTTTGGTACTGTTCCTCGTCTTGACAGATCGACGGAGGTCGATGATGGCACTGTGCAAGGTGGTCTTACCGCCGCTCCAGGTCTGATCGGGGAGGAGAGCAATCTCCGTCTCCAGCCTCGTCCGCGCCGCAAAAGACAAATCATCCCAGATCGTGCGGCCATGCATCCAGGCATCATACCATTCGATCCAGCCGTCACTTGGATCGCGGTCGCAACCGATCGTCTCGGATTTTGCCCGGTCCCACGATCTGAAAAAATGCTCCCGGATCGGCTCATGCGTTCTGGCTTCGCCCCAAAGCGGCATGGCGGTAACGCTTGCCCGCTCCGTCGCCTCTTCCAACAGACCTACGTCTTCCGAAACCGCTGAATAGAAAAATTCATCAGCCTTGAACGGGGCGTATGTTGTTATTGCTGCATGTGCTCTCTCGACGCACGCTGCATTGGAAGAGGCGTCCGCGAGCGCGGCAGCAGCTGCTCGCGCCGACGACGCAGCGTCGGCAAGGCTTGGCAACTGATTGCCTAAAGTAACTTCACGGATAGCCGCCCGCGCTCTCTGTGAAGCCTGTGAAAACTCAATGCTCTTGGCGCGGGATGGGTACTGTGCCGAAACGCGCGCCAGCATCAGACATCTGACGGCAGCCAAACAAATCTGCGGTGCTTTCTCGTCGGCTCCGTAATTGCTGACAAGAACCGTAAAAGCCCGGCCAGCAGCACGCGCCGCCAAAATGGCACCATCCTGCATTCGGTGGCTGGGATGGCGGGTCGCAACCCAAGATTCGACGTCGGCACCGCTCGCAATCTGCAAAGTATCCCCCACCGCGAGCAAATTATTCTGTGTCTCCGATTTTGGATCGAGGAGTCAAGATTTGCAAGCATCAGAGCAGTCGATCCGTTCCAGGCGCCGCGTAGCGGAGCCGTCAGCTAGCAATGCCGTGAGCTGCATGAGCAGTCGCAGCGTGGTCTTCGGCCGATATGAACTTGCTCGAATACTTCTTCAAGCGTGAACGGCGTTGAAGCGGGCCAGGAACTGCTTCTCGGCCTTGGCTGCGCTCCACGGCGTCAGATACTCCGTCACCGTCGCATCCGCCAGGCCGGGATCGCGGCCGAACAGGCGTTTCGCCTCGCTTTCGGAAAAGCCCGCGAGCCGGGTCGCCTCGAGATAAGCGGCGCCGCGGTCGGCGGCCTTGATCTGGCGCTCGATCTCGGGCGCGAGCTCCGCCGGCAGGCCGAAGCGGATGTGGATCGCGCCGAGCAGCCGCTTCTCGACGCTCTTGTAGCCGTCGCCGAGCACCGCCTTGAACGGCGAGATCATGTCGCCGATGACGTATTCCGGCGCGTCGTGCAGCAGGGCGGCGAGCCGCAGCCTGGCATCGATGTTGGGTTTGCGCGCGCGCATCACCGTCTCGACCAGCAGCGTGTGCTGGGCGACGGAGAAGATGTGCGCGCCGGACGTCTGGCCGTTCCAGCGCGCGACGCGCGCCAGCCCATGGGCGATGTCGGCAACCTCGACGTCGAGCGGCGAGGGATCGATCAGGTTGAGCCGCCGGCCGGACAGCATGCGCTGCCAGACGCGGTCGTGCCCGCTCGGGGCCGTCTTGGTGGTCATTTGATCTTGAGGCGCGGGGTGCGGCGCTGGCCGCTGCAGGTTTCGTGGCAGAAGCAGGTGACGAGATGGTCATTGACCATGCCGGTCGCCTGCATGAAGGCGTAGACGATCGTGGGGCCGACGAACTTGAAGCCGCGCGCGGCCAGCTCCTTGGACATCTTGATCGACAGTGGCGTCGAGGCCGGCACGCTCGCGGTGGTCTTGAATGCATTGACCTTCGGCGCGCCGTCCATGAAGTCCCACAGCAGCTTCGAGAAACCGGGACCCTTGTCCTGAATATCGAGCCAGGACTTTGCGCTCAAAATCGCGCCCTCGATCTTGGCGCGGTTGCGCACGATGCCGGCATCGTTCATCAGCGCATGAATCTTCTTGTCGGAGTAGCGCGCGATCTTCGCCGGCTGGAAGTCATCGAAGGCGCGGCGGAAATTCTCGCGCTTGCGTAAAATCGTGATCCACGACAGTCCGGCCTGGAAGCCGTCGAGGATCAGCTTCTCGTACAGGGCGCGATCGTCATATTCCGGCACGCCCCACTCGGTGTCGTGATAGGCGACATAGAGCGGATCGCTGCCCGGCCAGGGGCAGCGCGTCAGACCATCGGGATGGACGACCGCGGCGCGGCTCATGTGAACCTGCTCAGGCGACCGTCTGTTTCGGCGCGCCCTGCAGCGCATCGGGATCGGCGACGCGCAACGTCAGACCGCCGGCGGTGAGCGCGGTGCCGGCCTCCATCGCCTCGGCGGCGCGGTCGATGCGCAGCAGCGCCATGCCCTTCCGCTGCGCGGCCGAGCCCATCGTGCCGACCGTCTTGTCGCCGGCCAGAATTGGCGTGCCCGGCTCGGGACTTTCCCCGTCGAGCAGCACTTGCGCCGCGCGCGTGCGCGTGGTGCCGCGATGATGCATGCGGCTGACGACCTCCTGGCCGACATAGCAGCCCTTGCCGATGTCGACGCCGTGCAGCCGGTCCATGTTGGTCTCGTGCGGGAAGGCGTCGCCATACATGAAGTCGAGCCCGCCGCGCGGCACGCTGCAATCGATGCGATGCGCCTCATAGGCGTCGGCTGCGACGACCTCGGCGCCCAGCGCTGCGGCAACGTCCTGGAGCGAACTCTGTGACGCAATGACGCGCGCGCCGAGGGTCTCGTGACGCGGATCGATGAAGCTCGGTTCCGGCGTGGCGCCGACGGCGCCATCCCAGACCGCGATCACGCCGACCTGGTCGGAGAGGTTGCCGACCGCGACCTTGGCCCTGAGCTTGTAGACGTTGAGCTTGTCGCTCAGCGCCTGCGCCAGCGCGCGCGGACAGTCGAGCAGGAAGCGCTCGCCGCCCTCGCTCGACGACGACACCTGCGTCACCAGGAAATCGACGATGATCTTGCCCTGCGGCGTCAGCAGCGCGCCGAACCGGGCCTCGCCCGGGTGGAGCTTGCCGACGTCGGTGGTGAAGAGCCCGTTGAGGAACTTGCGTGCATCGTCGCCGCTGACCTGGACCACGCCCCGGTCGTCGAGAAACGTCGCTTTCATTCGAAAAACCTCTTGCGACAGGCCGCACTGAAACGTAAGCCGCCCTGGCATAAACCACAAGGCTGAAACGCCCCCGCGCGGTGGCTTCATTCTAAAGATCGAGACGTCGCCGTCCTGAGGGACCAGCAAATGGGCAGGCGCGCAGCATGATCGATCTGCCTTGAGGTGATCAGGAGAATGAAATCCTATGAGGGGTTCATGAGCCAACGCTTCCAAGTCATTCTGAAATCCGGCACCGTGGTCAATCAGGACGGCGAAGGCGTCCGCGACATCGGTATTTCAGATGGACGCATCGTGGAGATCGGCGATCTCGGCACAGCCTCCGCGGCCGAGATCATCGACTGCAACGGCCTGCACGTGCTGCCCGGCGTGATCGACACCCAGGTGCATTTCCGCGAGCCCGGCCTGACCCACAAGGAGGATCTCGAAACCGGCTCGCGCAGCGCCGTGATGGGCGGCGTCACCGCCGTGTTCGAGATGCCCAACACCAATCCGCTGACGGTGACCGAAGAGGCGTTCACGGCCAAGGTCGCCGCCGGCCGCCATCGCATGCATTGCGACTTCGCCTTCTTCATCGGCGGCACCCGGGAGAACGTCGACCAGCTGCCGGTGCTGGAGCGCGCCGAAGGCTGCGCCGGCGTCAAGGTGTTCGTCGGCTCGTCGACCGGCTCATTGCTGGTCGAGGACGACGACTCGCTGCGCCGCATCTTCCAGGTGATTCGCCGCCGCGCCGCGTTCCACGCCGAGGACGAGTACCGCCTCAACGAGCGCAAGGGGCTTCGCGTCGAGAACGATCCGCGCTCGCACCCGGTGTGGCGCGACGAGGGGGCGGCGCTGCGCGCCACCCAGCGCCTCGTCAATCTCGCGCACGAGACCGGCAAGCGCATCCACGTGCTGCACATCTCGACCAAGGAAGAGATCGTCTATCTGCGCGACCACAAGGACGTCGCCACCGTCGAGGCGACGCCGCATCATCTCACCTTGGCGGCGCCCGAGTGCTACGAGCGGCTCGGCACCTATGCGCAGATGAATCCGCCGGTGCGATCAGTCGACCATCGCGACGTCATCTGGTGGGGCGTCCATCAGGGCATCGTCGACATCCTCGGCTCCGACCACGCGCCGCATACGGCCGAGGAAAAGGCCAAGACCTATCCCGCCTCGCCCTCCGGCATGACCGGCGTGCAGACACTGGTCCCGATCATGCTCGACCACGTCAACGCCGGCCGCCTGTCGCTGCAACGTTTCGTCGACCTCACCAGCGCCGGCCCCGCCCGCATCTACAACATCGCCCGCAAGGGCCGCATCGCCGCCGGCTACGACGCCGACCTCACCATCGTCGACCTCAAGCGCAGCGAGACCATCACCAACAAATGGGTCGCCTCCAAAGCCGGCTGGACACCCTATGACGGCGTCCGCGTGACCGGCTGGCCGGTCGGCACCTTCGTGCGTGGAAAGCGTGTGATGTGGCAGGGCGAACTGCTGACCCCGGCTGCGGGTGAGCCGGTGCGGTTCATGGAGACGCTGAAGGCGTAGGTCCAGCTATACCCACCGCTGTCATCCCCGCGAAGGCGGGGATCCAGTACTCACCGGCAGGGGTGATTGACCGCGAGGTCACGGCGTACTGGATGCCCGCCGTCGCGGGCATGACTGAGAGTTTGTCGCGGTAGGGTGGGCAAAGGCGTGCGTCGCGAAGCGGCGTGCCGTGCCCACCATGCCTCTCCGACGTCGCGGCTCGACGGTGGGCACGCTTCGCTTTGCCCACCCTACGATTCATTTGCCAATGGTGCTCGTCGGGCAAATCAGTTGTGCGATTTGTTTGTCCAGCTTGGCGTTCATGCCAAACGATTCGTGCGGGTCCCATGTGTTGAAAAAGCGAATTTCGCGTACCGTCTCAACACGATCGCGCCTACGACATCGTCTGCACCGAAAATTTCGCTTTCGTTTTTTCGGAATCCGTGTCACTTCTCCTTGCATCCCGCCTCAACGAGAGGGGCGTACGCGCGGTCGTCACGAGACGCGAGGCGGGGAGGCGGTGGACGTGTCGGGTTGCAGCGCGGCTTCGGCTGGCGCGGACGAACAATCTCGATGCGGACGTGAAGTCGTGTGGTCCTGGCCTCCCGATGCCGAGGTCAAGCCTGCGATTGGTGCGAGAGCGCCAGCGCGGGTGATGGGGGCAAGACAGCCGGTCCCCAGGGAGAGCACGAGATAAGCGTTAAACCCATCGCGCAGGGAAGGCTGGGCTCATCCGGCTGCACCTGTGGTTCCTGCCCCGTGCTTCTTGTTCGCACGGGGGCCATGGGCGTCAGCCGACGCTCAGCCTTCCCTGCGCCCTCGACCTTGCGAGGGACGTCGATCGGTCATCGCTCGGACGCAAATTGCGCCGCGAGGACGACGTTGTGTGCCCAACGCTGTTTGTCATCTGTGCAGACGATTGCCGATGTCGGCAAAGCTAATGCTGTTGCGACCACGGCACGATTGAGCGTTCGAGCGGTAGGATGAGCAAAGCAGCCGCCCGCAGGGCGGTCGCGTGCCCACCGGAGGCAGGCTCGGAGCGCGATGGTGGGCACGGCGCGCGCGAGAGCGTCGCATCAAACAAGCAATATGGGCGCGCCTTTGACCACCCCTACAAGCTGCGACTAATTGTGAGCGCTGCAGCCAAGGCCGCAAGTGTTGCGACACCCACCGCTGTCATCCCCGCGAAGGCGGGGATCCAGTCCTCACCGGCAGTCGTGATCAACCGAGACGTCACGGCGTACTGGATGCCCGCCTGCGCGGGCATGACACCGAGAATGTTGCGCTTGAGTACGTCTACAATTCGGGTGTCTACCGCGGCTCGTCGTCGGCTCGCCGGAGGCGAGACCCGGTGGCGGGCATGACGGCCGCGTTCGCGGCTCGCCTACTGCGTCGCCCGCGACAGCGAGAATTCGCCGTTGCGCACGCGCTCCGGCATGCCCTCGACGAAGGCCGCGACCGCGTCTTCGCCATAGGTGCCGACGAGCTCGGCGAGCGCCGCGAACAGGCTGGCCTGCGCCAGGCAGTCGCCGTCGACGCCGTCATGGCGCGCTTCCGCCCAGGCTTCGTTGAGATAGCTGAGCGCGGCCTGCTTCTGCTCGTGGTCGGGCAGGACGGCGGGGAGGGCGCTGAATGTGACGGGAAAGCTCATTGAATGCAGTCTGGCGGGGCCGCGAGGCGCGTTGACGTCCGAACGCGGGCGCGTCCGACCCGCCGAGGTTTAGCACGCAAGGCACGGGCGCCTAGGCCAGTTCTTTAGGAAAGGTTAACAGGGTTAATGCAAACGTGGATAACGCCCGTGAGCCGTCAACCATTCGGCCGTCAGTTGGCGTAGCGCGCGGTGAGATCGCGCGAGATCTTGGAGCCCTCGTCGATGTAGCGGCGGATCGCCACCATCGCCGCGGGCGTGCAGGTCCGGTAGGTCTGCTGGAAGCCGTTATAGCCGCGGTTGAAGCCGGCGATCATGCGGGCGCGGCGCTCGCCGGCGGGGGTCTCGGCATCGATCAGCGCCTGCATCTGGTTGCGCCATTTGGCGCCTTCATTGCTGCCGCAGATGCCGCGGAGGTAATGCAGGGTGCCGAGAATCTCGGCGAGCCGCTGCAGATCGCCATCGAACGGCGCAGCCGCATCCTGCGCCCGCGCGGGAGTGGCGGCGCAGGCCAGCACGAGCATGACGACGGCCAGGAGGCGCGTGGCGAGGCGGATGGGGGTGATCGGACGCACGGACGTCATATGCCTTTGCCGGGCGGCGGACGCAAGGCGGGCCTACAGCAGCGCCTTCGCGGCGGCGATGATGTCCGGCAGCCCGTCGGTCAGCGTCAGGCCGTCCAGGGCGTCCGGAACGCGCCATTGGACGTCGTCCAGCTCGTCGTTCAGCGTAGGCTCGCCGGCCCGCCAGCGCGCCGCGAACGGCAGGATCAGGTAATGGCCGCCGCCGCCCTTGCCCCCGTGGCTGGCGGGCAGCACCTCGCGCCAGCCGGCCAGCCCGATGATGGCGATCGTGAGTCCGGTCTCCTCCATCACCTCGCGCGCGACGGCGTCGTGCAGGCTCTCGCCGAACTCGACCCGGCCGCCCGGCAGGGTATAGACGCCCTTGGCAGGCGACCGCGCCCGGCGCACCAGCATGATCTCGCCATCGCGGAAGATCGCGGCGCTGACGGCGAGCTGGGGATGGCGGGGCGGGGCGGGTTCGGTCATGGCAGGGACGGTTCCAGGAAGGGCCTGCTGCACCCTAGCGTGAAAGCCGCCGCGCCGGCAGCTTCATGCGGCTCAGAAGCTTGCCATGATGGCGTCGACGGCGTCGACCTCGTCGACCGGGTCGGGGTCGACCTCGACGTCGCCGTTGATGATGCCGCCGGCCTGCGTCACCAGCGGTTTGACCCAGGCGGCGGCCTGCTCGGCGAGCTTGGCCTTGGTGGTGTCCTGCTTGGCGTCGCGCATCGCGGCGCCGACCGCGAGCAGGATATCCGTCATGGTCTTGGTGAGATGGTCGAATTTGATGCGAATCGACGGCTCGGCCTGTTCGTAGGCCTCGATGACGAGATCGCGGGCCTTGAAATTGGTGTGTGTGAAATGTTCTGGATAGGTCAGCGGCGACCACGCCAGGAAATCTTCGGCGCATTCCGGAATGTCGGGAATCATTTCGAGCAGCATCACGGCTTCGTTGAAATGATTCAGATAGTCGGTGGCGAGCCCGGTGCGCGGATTGATGTTGGCGGCGCGCAGGATCGCGGCGCGCGCCGGATCAATAGCACTGCCAGCCGGTCGTTGGGGCGTGCGATCGGGAGGCACGGAATGGGTCGCCGCTGCGGTCATCCGCTGCAGTGTTGGCAACCCAAGTTAAAAGGTGCTGAACACAGGACGATTTGAGTGAGATTATGTGTGGACGCTTCGTGATCACTTCACCACCTGCAGCACTTCGGCAGATGTTCGGCTACGAGGAACAGCCGAACTTTCCGCCGCGCCACAACATTGCACCGACGCAGCCGATTCCCGTAGTTTTCCTGGATCATGACATCAGGCATTTCCGGCTGATGCGCTGGGGCTTCATGCCGGCCTGGGTCAAGGATCCCCGCAATTTTACGCTGCTGATCAATGCGCGTTCGGAGACCGTGCGCGAGAAGCCCGCGTTCAAGAATGCGATCCGGCGTCGCCGCGTTCTTGTGCCCGCTGATGGGTATTACGAGTGGCAACTCATCGAGGGCCGCAAGCGCCCGTTCTTCATCCATCGCAGCGACCGTGCGCCGTTCGGCTTCGCTGCCCTGGCCGAGACCTGGATGGGACCGAACGGCGAGGAGGTCGACACGGTCGCGATCGTGACGGCAGCCGCGAGCGCGGATCTCGCGACCCTGCATCACCGGGTTCCCGTGACGATCAGGCCGGATGATTTCTCGCTGTGGCTCGACTGCCGCAACGACGACGCCGGCGACGTGATGCACCTGATGGTTGCTCCGGCGGAGGGCGAGTTCGCGTGGTACGAGGTGTCGACGCGCGTCAACGCCGTTGCCAATGACGACGAGCAGCTGCTGCTGCCGATCACCGAGGACATGCGCGCCGCCGAGGATGCACAGCGCAAGCCGGCGAAGAAGGTTGTATCGCGCAAAAATTCAACCAAGCCCGCGGATGATGGGCAGGGGAGCTTGTTCTGAGGCGAGGTGCATCAACGAGAAAGACTGTCATACCCGCGAAGGCGGGTATCCAGTACGCCGCGACCCCTCGTGTTGAAACGGCTGCTGGTGGAATACTGGTCCCCCGCTTTCGCGGAGGACGACAGCGGAGAACGTCCGATTCAGAGGCGTGCGTGACTTACGCGAAGATCCTCAGCGCCGCGTGCTGCAGCAGCATGATGGTCTTGGCGTCCTGGATGCGGCCATCGCCGATCATCGCCAGCGCCTCGTCGATGGAGAGTTCGAGCACCTCGATCTCCTCGCCTTCATGGGCGAGCCCGCCGCCGGCGCTGACGCGCATGTCGGGCTCGTAGGCGGCGACGAAGAAGTGGATCTTCTCGGTGACGACGCCCGGGCTCATGAACGCCTCGAACACGAACGTCACGTCGTGCAGCCGGAAGCCGGTTTCCTCCTCGGCCTCGAGCTTGATGCGCTCTTCCGGCGAGGCGTCGTCGAGCAGGCCGGCGGCGGCCTCGACCAGCAGGTCGTCGTAGCCGTTCAGGAAGGCGGGATAGCGGAACTGCTTGACCAGGATGACGCTGCGCTGCGCGAGGTTGTAGGGCAGGATCGCCGCCGCATTGCCGCGGTCGAACACGTCGCGGCTCTGCATCTGCCAGGTGCCGTCGTCGCGCCGCCACTCGAACCTGGTCGAACTCAGCGTGCCGTAATGGTCGGACAGCACGCGCCGCTCATGGACGCGGATGCGGTCGGAGATGCTCATCGCTCGCCTCTATTTCATTCCGGGCGTCGGCGGGCGGCCGTCGAGCCATTTCGAGAACACGACGTTGTCCTGCACGGCATAGTCGAGTGCCTGGTAGAATTCCTGCACCTTGGTGTTGTCGCCGCGCACCATCAGCATGAGTTTGGCGATGCCGCGAGCGCGCAGCCAGTCCTCGGCGGCGGCCATGATGGCGCGGCCGTAGTCGCGGCCGCGATGCTCGGGGTCGACGCTGACATAATAGACCCAGCCGCGGTGGCCCTCATGGCCGACCATGGCGGAGGCGGCAATGGCGCCGCCGCTGCGGCCGACCAGGACGGTCGCGTTGTCGCCACGGCGGGCGAGCGCGATGTCGGCGGCCGGATCGTTCCACGGCCGCGTCAGGCCGCAGCGCTGCCACAGCGCCACGACGGCGGGCACGTCGGCATCGGTGATGTCGGAGATTGTCAGCGTCACAGCAGTGTCCATGGGGAAGTCGCGAACCTAGAGAACCTTGCCGGGATTCATGATCCCCAGCGGATCGAACTGCGCCTTGATCGCGCGCATCAGCGCGATCGCGGTCGGATCCTTCACGTCCGGCAGCTCGTCGCGCTTGAGCACGCCGATGCCGTGTTCGGCCGAGATCGAGCCGCCCATGCGCAGGACGATCTCGAACACGACCGCATTCACCTCATGCCAGCGCGCGAGATAGTCGGCCGTATCGGCGCCGACCGGCTGGCTGACATTGTAGTGGATGTTGCCGTCGCCGAGATGACCGAACGGCACGGGACGCGCGCCGGGCACTTGTCTGACGACGGCCTCATTGGCCTCGGCGATGAAGGCCGGCACTGCGGCGACCGGCACCGAGATGTCGTGCTTGATCGAGCCGCCCTCAGGCTTCTGCGCCCAGGAGATGTCCTCGCGCAGCTTCCAGAACGCCATGCGCTGGGCGAGGTTTTCGGCGATCACGGCGTCGTCGACGATGCCGGCTTCGAGGCCCTGCTCGAGGATGGTCTCGAGCGTGGCGCGGGCATCGTCGCGCGACGACGACAGCTCCATCAGGACGAACCACGGATGCGGGCCGGTCAGCGGCGCGCGGTTGCCAGCGACATGGCGTATCGAGAAGTCGAGCGCGATATGGGCGATCAGCTCGAAGCTCGTGAGACTGCCGGCGGCCTCGCGCTGCGCGATCGCGAGCAGCTTCAGCGCATCCTCGGGGGACTTCAGTCCGACGAACGCGGTCTCGATCGCGCGCGGCTTCGGAAACAGCTTCAGACTCGCCGCGGTGATGATGCCGAGCGTGCCCTCGGCACCGATGAACAGGTTGCGCAGGTCGTAGCCGGTGTTGTCCTTCTTGAGCTTCGACAGTGCATTCAGCACCCGCCCGTCGGCCAGCACCACCTCGACCCCGAGCGCCATCTCGCGCGCGACGCCATAGGCAAGCGCAGCCGTGCCGCCCGCATTGGTCGAGAGATTGCCGCCGATGGTGCAGCTGCCCTCAGCGCCCAGCGACAGCGGGAACAGGCGATCGACCTCGGCGGCCTTCTGCTGCGCCACCTGCAGCACGACGCCGGCCTCGGCGATCATGGTGTTGGAGGCAGTGTCGACGTCGCGGATCTTGTCCATGCGCTTCAGCGACACCACGACCTCGCCATTGTGCGGCGTCTGGCCGCCGACGAGGCCGGTGTTGCCGCCCTGCGGCGTCAGCGCGATGCGGTGCTGGCTGGCGAGCTTGCAGATGGCGGCGACCTCGGCGGTCGAGCCCGGGCGCAGCACCAGCGGCGAGCGGCCGTGGAACAAATTGCGCTCCTCGGTGACGTAAGGCGCGACGTCGGTCTCTGCGGTCAGCGCGTGGCGCTCGCCGACGATGGCGGCGAATTGCGCGATCAGCTCGGGGGACAGCGGCGGCAGAGCAGGCGGGCTGATGTTCATGGTCGGTCGCTTCCAGTGTTATCTCGGCGCGGCGGCGCGGCGCAGCCGGTCGTTGATGGCCTCGCCCAGTCCGTCGTTCGGGATCGGCATCACCGCGATGCTGTGCGCTCCCTTGGCATCGAGGCTGCGAAGATAGCCGAAAAGATGCGTCGCCGCCTCTGCCGGATCGGCCGAGGGCGACAGGTTGAGGATCGCGGCGGCCTGTTCGGCCCCGGGCAAGGTCGCGGGTCCGAAGGCGAGCAGCGCCTCGCCAGGGCCGACCTCGGTCGCCTCCAGGCGCACGGCGGCGCGCGGGGCATAGTGCGAGGCCAGCATGCCCGGCGCCAGCGGCTGCTCGGCCGCGTGGGCCTCGGCGATGCCGGGCCGGGCCAGGGGGCGGCCGAGCAACGCCTCGATCGCTTCGCTGGGAACGCCGCCCGGGCGCAGCAAGGTGGGCACGTCGAAGCAGCCGATGATGGTCGATTCGACCCCGACATCGACCGCGCCGCCGTCCAGGATCAGGTCGATTCGCCCCGCGAGATCAGTCGCGACATGTGCGGCCGTCGTCGGCGACACGTGCCCCGAGACGTTGGCCGATGGCGCCACCACGGCGCCGCCGAACGCCGCCAGCAGCGCCCGCGCGACCGGATGCGAGGGAATGCGGATCGCCACGGTATCGAGGCCAGCAGTGGCGAGATCGGCGACGGGACATCCGTCCGCCTGCGCGACGACGAGGGTCAGGGGGCCCGGCCAGAACGCCGCTGCCAAGCGCTCGGCCGCGTCATCGAACCGGCCGATCCGCCGCGCGGCGGCGAGGTCAGCGACGTGGGCGATCAGCGGATTGAAGGCCGGCCGGCCCTTGGCCTGGTAGAGCCGGGCGATCGCTGCGGCATTGCTCGCATCGGCGCCGAGGCCGTAGACGGTCTCGGTCGGGAACGCCACCAGGCCGCCGCGCGCGAACATGGCAGCCGCCGCCGCGAGTCCCGTCGCGTCGGCGGGCAGGATCCTGGTCTCGATGGCGATGGTGTCTGGCGTGGGCATCAAGGGTACGGAGCGACGGAGGCTTTGCGCGCCCGCTATAGCGGGCGGGGGCGTTCGAATGAAGCGCGCAAATCGAGCGCTGAATTGCGCTGGCGCCATAGCCGCCGGACAAAGTCCCATCGCCTCAACCAGTTAACCCACCCGCCGGTGCCCTGCGATTTCGATGCGATTTCCTGCATGCTGCGCTTGCGGAGACGCAGACCCGAGGCTATAAGCCGGCTTCCCAAAGTCGGAGCGTGGCTCAGCCCGGTAGAGCACTGCGTTCGGGACGCAGGGGTCGCAGGTTCGAATCCTGCCGCTCCGACCATTTTCCCTAGGGTTTTCTCCTGCGTTCGACCCTCGGTGAGGCTGGCCGCCGTTTTTGGCCACCGAAACAATGATGCCCTTCGTCACCGATGCGACTGGCTTGCCGTCGAACACGACGAAGCACGTGGCGATCAGCTTGCGATCCTTTGACCGACTCAGATGCGCGGGCGCTGGAGTTCGGCGCTTCGTGGTGGCACGCTTGCCGATCGGCCTTCGGTAGAATATCCCGCGCTCGAGGTCGATGCGCGAGCGGCCCGGCTCTGGATGACATCTTTTACTCAACTGCGAGAATTCGACGACGGTCTACCTGCATGGATTGGGACGACATCCGCTTCTTTCTCAGCGTGGCACGCGCCGGACAATTTTCGTCCGCGGCCGTACGCATGGGTGTCGATATGGCGACGATCGCTCGACGGATCAACTCGCTCGAAAAGTCCCTCAAGGTTCGGCTGTTCGACAGGCTGCGAACCGGATGCGTGCTGACGCAGGCGGGGGAGCGCTTCCTGCCGACCGCCGAGGCGTTGGAATCGCAGTTGTTGCAAGCGCAAGGAGAGATCTCAGGATCCGATGTCGAGGTGAGCGGCACGGTCCGGATTGCCTCTCCCGACGGCTTCGGTACGCTGTTCCTGTGTTCGCGCGTCGGGACACTCAAGGCAAAATTCCCGTCTCTGACGATCCAGCTGGTGCCGATCACGCGCGCACTGTCGCTTTCAAAACGCGAAGCCGATCTCGCCGTGACGGTCGATCGCCCCTCCGAGGGCAGGCTCGTCGCCCGCAAGCTCGTCGACTACTCGCTCCATCTCTACGCGTCGACGGGCTACATCAGCGCGCACGGCGTCCCCGGGTCGCTCGAGGAGCTTTCGAGACATTGCCTGGTGACATATGTCCCGGACCTGATCTTCGATGACCAGCTCAGGTTCATGCCTGAAATCTTCGGGCCCATGTTCAGTCGACTGGAGTGTTCGACGGCAGTCGGCCAGTTGGAGGCCGTCAGGAGTGGAGCAGGGATCGGGATCTTGCACGACTACGCCGCGTACCAGGATTCACGGCTAGAGATCGTCTTGCCGGAGGTCAGGTTCGATCGGACTTATTGGATCGTCACCCATGCCGACCTTCAGGGCCTCGCTCGCGTCCGTGCCGCGGTGGACCACCTCGTCCTTCAGGTCAAGGAAAACAAGCACATCTTCAAACGGCAATAGCGGATGCCGTACCCCGATTGCGCTGTGGCGACCGCTTATGTCGTCTTGGCGAGAGCCTGTACATATCTGGCATAGTCGCTCTTGCCGAGCGCAGCTCCCAGCCGCTCCAGCTGGCTCTGCTCGATGAACCCCTGCTTGAACGCGACCTCCTCGGGCGAGGCGATGCGAAAGCCTTGCCGCTTCTCCAGGGTCGCCACGAAGTCCGCGGCGGCCAGGAGGCTGTCGGGTGTTCCCGTATCCAACCAGGCGAAGCCGCGACCCATTTGCTCGACGGCGAGCTGTCCTCGTTGCAAATAGACCTGGTTGACGTCGGTGATCTCGAGCTCCCCTCGCGCGGATGGAACGATGCCGGCGGCAATGTCGACCACCTGGGAATCATAAAAATACAGCCCCGTCACCGCAAAGTTCGATTTTGGCGTCGTGGGCTTTTCCTCGATCGACGTTGCTCGTCCCGTGCTGTCGAAGCCAACCACGCCGTACCGCTCCGGGTCGGCGACATGATAGGCGAAGACCGTCGCTCCGACCCGGCGGCTGGCGGCCCTGGCAAGCATGTCCGGCAGACCATGGCCGAAATAGATGTTGTCGCCCAAGATCAGAGCCGACGATTCGCCGCGCACGAAGTCGGCTCCGATAACGTAGGCTTGAGCCAGGCCTTCGGGCTTGGGTTGCACGGCATAGGACAGGTTCAATCCCCATTGCGCGCCGTCGCCCAGCAGGGCTTGAAACAGCGGAAGGTCGCCCGGTGTCGATATGATCAGGATGTCCCTGATACCCGCCAGCATCAACGTCGTGAGCGGGTAGTAGATCATGGGCTTGTCGTAGATCGGCAGCAGCTGTTTGGACACCACCAACGTCATGGGATAGAGGCGGGTGCCGCTTCCGCCAGCCAGAATGATGCCTTTCAAGGTCTACTCCACATTGACGTGAGCGGGATCGCACAGGCGATCGAGGCAGATTTGCAGGGATTGCGACGAGGGGGGGAGACGCAGCCCGAAGACGGAGTTCAGCCTGTCGCAGTTCAGACGGGAATTCGCCGGCCTGACCGCGGCCGTCGGATAGTCCGTGGTCGAGATCGCCTCGACACGGGCATGACAGTTCCGTCTCGTTGCGAGGTCGAGGACGATGCGTCTGGCGAACTCGAACCAGCTCATGTCGTCCGGCCCCGCCAGATGCGTGACGCCGCCATGAGAAGACTGCCAGCCCGCCCCCGCGATCTGCCGAGCGATGGCAATGATCGCATCGGCGATGTCGGGCGCGTAAGTGGGGCAGCCGATCTGGTCGCTGACGATACCCAGCCGCTCCCGTTGCGAGGCGAGCCGCATGACCGTCCTTACGAAATTGCTGCCATAGGGCGCATAGACCCATGAGGTTCGCAAAATCACGTGCCGATCGGCGGCGGACGCCACCGCCACTTCGCCGGCGAGCTTCGATCGACCATACACGTTCTGCGGCGAAGTCGCGTCGGTCTCGACATAGGGATCGGGCTTCTTGCCGTCGAACACGTAATCCGTCGACAGGTGAATGACGGGGGCATCCAGTCGGCCTGCTGCCGACGCGACCGCACCAGCTGCCTTGGCATTGATCGCGTAAGCCAGATCCGGTTCCGTCTCGGCACTATCGACAGCGGTATAGGCGGCGGGATTTACCACGACGTCAGGCGAGAACTCCGCCAAGGCCCGTTCGATCTGTTCGGTGTGCAAGAGGTCGAGGTCGGAGCGTGTGGAGCATCTGATCGTGACGTCGGGGTTCGCTGCGGCGGCTTCCCGCAACGACCGGGCGACCTGACCTTCGCTCCCAATGACATATAGACGCATCGTTCAGCTCAATGTCGACCAAGACCCAGTCGCTCGCCGCGGTAGACGTTTTCGCGCAGCGGTCTCCACCAAGCGGGATGCTCGAGATACCAGCTGACCGTCTTCTTGATGCCGCTTTCCAGAGTCTCTTCCGCGCGCCACCCCAGGGCCGTTTCGAGCTTCGTTGCGTCGATGGCGTAGCGCTGATCGTGACCTGGACGATCCTTGGTATAGGTGATCAAGCCGTCATGCGAATGTGCTGGCCCACGCAACTCGTCGAGGCATGCGCAGATTTGTCTGACCACCTCGATGTTGGAGCGTTCGTTGCGACCGCCGACATTGTAGGTCTCGCCTGGAACTCCCTTCTGGAGGATCAGGCCCAGTGCGCGCGCATGATCCTCGACGAACAGCCAATCCCGGACATTGAGACCATTTCCATACACCGGCAACGGTTCCCCGTGCAGGGCATTGAGGACCATCAGCGGAATGAGCTTTTCAGGAAATTGGTAGGGCCCGTAATTGTTTGAGCAATTGGATACAATGACGGGCAGCCCATAGGTTCTGTGCCATGCCTTCGCAAGGTGGTCGGATGCGGCCTTTGTCGCCGAGTAGGGGGAACTCGGATCATACCGGGTCAGCTCGGTGAAAAGTCCGGTCTCTCCCAACGAACCGTAAACTTCATCGGTCGAAACGTGGATGAACCGAAATCGATCGGCGAGCGGGGGATTGTTGTCGAGATGGCGGCGCGTGGCCTCCAGCAGGGCGAAGGTGCCGACGACGTTTGTTTGGACGAATGCATTTGCCCCGGTGATCGACCTGTCGACGTGGCTTTCTGCTGCGAGATGAACGACTGCGGTCGGTCTATGCTTGATGAAGATCTGCCGCAGGGCATCGGCATCGCAGATGTCGGCCCTCTCGAATGCATAGTCGGGATGCTCGGCAATCGCCGCAAGCGAGGCCAAGTTGCCGGCATAGGTCAATTTGTCGACGACAACGACCTTGAAGCCAAGCTCAAGAACAAAGTGCCGACAGACCGCCGAACCGATAAATCCTGCGCCGCCCGTGACGAGAATGGTCATGTTCAGTAGCTCCCGGGCGCGTTCTCGGAGGGAGAAACAATGGAGAAGGGAGAGACAAAGGAACCAAGTCGCGGGTTCCGCTGATCCTTCTCAGACAAGATTGGCTTGCCTGCCAATCGCCAATCGATTGCAAGGTCCGGATCGTCCCAGGCGATCCCTCGCTCGAAATCCGGAGCCCAATAGTCGGTCACTTTATAGATGACTTCAACCGGTGCTTCCAAGGTCACGTAGCCATGAGCGAAGCCTGCGGGAACCCACAATTGCTTCCAGTTCGCCGCAGACAGCTCGATTGCTACATGGCGTCCGTAGCTCGGAGATCCTCGCCGGATATCCACGGCCACATCCAAGATAGATCCTCTGACGCAGCGCACGAGCTTGCCCTGGGCTTTGGGCGGCAGTTGAAAATGAAGTCCGCGCAGCACCCCGCGTTCGGCGGAGAAGACATGGTTCTCCTGGACCAGATCGTCCGTCACGCCGTGTGCCTTCAGATCATCCTTGCGGAAGGTCTCCGAAAAAAAGCCCCGATTGTCGCCACGTCTTGAAGGGACGATGAGAACGAGGCCATCGATTGCGAGATGCTGAAAGTCCATTACACCAAGCTCATTAGATGCCAGCACCGGGCAGCTTCCGTTCGATCGCGCGACAATAGCGGGAAGCCGCATCTTTGCAAGGCGCGTCCCGTCGCGAGTGAATCCATGTGCTGAAGGCCGAGCTCGCGCGCGGCACTGTTAGCTTCGACAGCAACGCCTCCAAGCCGATGCCTGATCTGCTCATGAAAAGGAAAATTGGATTATCATTAGCTCGATTGGGCTGCGGCTTTGCGACGCGGCTACGAACTTGCAGCTATGCTTTTCCAAATGTGCTTGTCGTGCAATTTTCATTTGCAACCTCTGAATGCGTCAAGCTACTATCAACTTCAGGGCATCGTCCTGTGAGTTCGGCTGAATCCTTGGCCTCGGATTCGTCTGATGGCGTGGGTGTGAAGCTTGGAGATTCGTTCTGCAACCTATCCTGGCTCATTTCTCGTTATGAACGTTGCGGTGGCAGGCCGGGGTGGCACGAATTCGGTAAGTAACCAACGGTCAGTAGTCACGATGATCTTGAGCGCCAATGCAATGGTCCGACGGCAACATCACCAACAGGGACCAGAAGGGTCGCCGCATCCTGCAGACGGGTTATGGATCAGCTCGAAGAAAGGCGTGGTTGTCGTGAGTAAGGGGGAGCGACATGAGGATATTTGAACAATTCGTTCAGAACCTCCCGGCATGCGACAACGCGCATGACATCGAGCGTCTATTGCAACAGACCTTGGATCAGTACGGCTTTCCATGCTTCGCGTATCTCAGCTTCACGCCGCGAGGTGACGAAGACGACACGCTGGCCATGACGACGTATCCGAGTTCCTGGGTGGAGCGGTACTGTGCAAACCGGTACGACAGGATCGACCCGGTAATTGCCCGTTCGGTTGCAACGACGCTTCCCTTCGCGTGGTCGGTAGATCGATTCGATGCGGGGCTGACCAACAGACAAAAGTGGCTTTTGGAAGAGGCCAGCGAGTTCAACATACGGCGTGGTGTCACGATTCCGATCCACGACCGCCAGGGCAAAGTGGCGACGCTCACGCTCGCGGCTGGCAATTCCCGTCCGGCGTTCGAAGCCCAGGTCGAGAAATACCGCCATCAGCTGCATCTCATTGCGATCTACCTCTATGCGCAATTGCGGCACGTCACGCCGGCGCCCGCGTCACCGCCTCGCCCATGCCTGACACAGCGCGAGAGGGTCTGCCTGCAATGGGCAGCTCGCGGAAAGAGCGCTTTGGATACGGCGGAAATCATAAACGTCAGCCGTCGAACGGTTGTCTTTCACACCCAGAATGCCAAGCGCAAACTTGGCGTTGCGACCGTGCAACAGGCGGTTGCCAAGGGGCTCGCATACGACATCATCGGCTTGTAGCCGTTCGTCGAGCAGCCGTTCGTCCGGCAGCCAGAGATGCTGCGACGCTTGAGTGGCAACGTTTGAGTGGCGGCGCCTGAGCTTACCGATGCGCGTCTGACAGCGTCGTCGCTCTCCGAAGAACTGGTCTCAGTTCACCTGGTGTCCCATCCGTCTGTCGTATCGGCATCGCCTGTCGTGGGTGGCCACGTCGGCGCATGGCGCAATGTCCTCGCGCACCAACGAGTTCAGACGGGAATTCGTCGGCCCCGCAAGATGGGTGACGCCGTCCGCTGCCTTGGAATTGATCGAATAGGCCAGCGTCGACAGCGGCATAGGGATCTACAACGATGTTTGGCGAGAACGTCTCCGAAGGCTGTTCGATCTGTTTGTGCGCAACAGCTGCGAAGTCGCAGCGCGTGGAGTATTCGATTGTGATGTCGGGGTTGGCTGCGGCAGCTTCCCACAGTGATGGAGCGATCCGACCTTCGTCTCCATGACACATGACGTATCGTTCTACTCAACGTCGATCAAGATCAAGTCGCTCGCCACGGCAAACGTTTGCGTACGGAGTCTCCAGCAAGTGGGATGCTCAGGATACCATCTGACCGTCTTTTTGATGCCGTTTTGATGGTGTGGATGTGAATCCTGGAGATTCGTTCCGCAACTATCCTGGCCACAAAGTGTCGTGGATGCTGCGGCAGTACATCAGGACGACTCACGACTTCAGCAAGTCACCAACGGTCAGTAGTCACAATGATCTTCACCGACAGTACGATGATCCGACGGCAGCATCACCAACAGGGATCGGAAATGTCGCCGTGTCTCCCAAATCGGTTATGGATCAGCTCGAAGAGGGGCGATGCTGCTGCGGGGTGCGGAGGCCAATATGAGGCTGTTTGAACAATTCGTTCAGAACCTCCCGGCCTGCGACAACGCGCAGGACATCGAGCGTCTATTGCGTCAGACCTTGGATCAGTACGGCTTTCCATGCTTTGCTTACCTCAGCTTCACGCCGCGCGGCGACGAAGACGACACACTGGCCATGACGACGTATCCGAGTGCATGGGTGGAGCGGTACTGTGCAAACCGGTACGACAGGATCGATCCGGTAATCGCCCGCTCGGTTACAACGACGCTTCCCTTCGCATGGTCGGCGGATCGATTCGATGCTGGGCTGACCAACCGGCAGAAGTTGCTCTTGGAAGAAGCCAGCGAGTTCAACATTCGACATGGCGTTACGATTCCGATCCATGATCGCCAAGGTAAAGTCGCGACGCTCACGCTCGCTGCTGGCGATTCCCGTCCGGCGTTCGAGGCTCAAGTCGAGAAATACCGCCATCAGCTGCATCTCATCGCGATCTACCTGCATGCGAAATTGCGTGATGTGACGCCGTCGCCGACGTCGCCGCTTCGCCCATGCCTGACACAACGCGAGAGGGTCTGCCTGCAGTGGGCAGCTCGCGGAAAGAGCGCTTTGGATACGGCGGAAATCATAAACGTCAGCCGTCGAACGGTTGTCTTTCATACCCAGAATGCCAAGCGCAAGCTTGGTGTCGCGACCGTACAACAGGCGGTCGCCAAGGGACTGGCGTACGACATCATCGGCATGTAGCCGTTTCGTCGAGCAGCGTGCGTCCAGCAGCCTGAGGTGCCGTGCCTTTTGAGGGGGGCAGCACCTGGGCTCGCCGATCCGCGTCCTGATGACGTTGTACTTCCTAGATCCGCTCTCAGGTCGCTTCGTGTTCCATCCGCTTGTCGCCTCGGCATCCCCCGTCGTGTGTCGTCGTCGCGTCGCTGCATGGCGCGACGTGTTCGTGAGTAACCGGCATCGACTCTAGGGCAGTCTCATAACGCAGCATACCTGCAAAGGTAGACAGCTCGAGCTGACGTCACCGCCGGGGCATACTCCGCCCCGACGGACGAGACGAGGACGCCGATGATTCGAGTTGTCACGAAGGACAATGCAGGACGCCACATCAGCAGTTTGTATCAAATGCATCGCCTTCGGAAGATTGTCTTCAAGGACCGGCTCGGTTGGGATGTCATCGTAAGCGGCGAGCTCGAGGTCGACGAATACGACGCCTTGCGGCCCCGCTATCTGCTTTCGATGGACAGGCACGGCATCCTGGACGGTTGCGTCCGTCTTCTGCCGACGACCGGTCCGAATATGCTTCGCGATATCTTTCCGTTTCTCGTGACCAAGGCGGCCGTGCCTCGCGGAGATCGCGTGTGGGAAGCCAGCCGATTTGCCGTGAGCGGAAACACCGTCGGGACCGAGTCGGGCCTTTCACGAACGACCTACGATCTGCTGATCGGAGTTCTGAAATTCGGCGTGTCCAACGGCATCAACACGATCGCCTGTGTCGTCGACGTGCGCATGGAGCGAGTCCTGCGGCGGGCTGGCTGGCGGCTCGATCGCCTCGGCCCCGCGAGCCGAATCGGAAACACCATCGCCATGGCCGGACAGCTCGAGGTGTCGACACGGATCCTTCGACAGCTTGAAGCGCGCGTGGGCCTCGCGCACGCAGTCGCAGCCTGATCATAAGCGTATAACTGAACTCATCCCCCAGTCGAGATCGGAGCACGAGACGTGAGTAATCCTTTCGATGACCAGAGCGGCGCCTTCGTCGTCCTGATCAATGACCAAGGCCAACATTCGCTCTGGCCCGCCGCCTTGGAGACTCCGGCCGGTTGGTCCGCGGTCCATGCGCAGAGCAGCCGCCAGGCCTGCGTCGAATACATCGATGCGAATTGGACGGACATGCTTCCGCAGGCCCGCGCCGATAGCCGTCCGTCATAGCCGCAGAGTCGATCATCGATCATACGCCTAAGTAGATGCGCCTAAGTAGACATGGGTTGGGGAAGCCGTGAACGCGATCAACGAATCTTCAGAGGTATTGCCACTCTCCGCGGCCCAGACGGGCATGTGGTTTGCGCAGAAATTCAGCTCGCAGGATTCGATATTCAATCTTGCGGAGTCCATAGAAATCCACGGACCGATCGATCCCGCGCTGTTCGAGGCGGCCTTGCGGCAGGCCGGGATGGAAGCGGAAACCGTGCGCGTGCGGTTCATCGAGCGAAGCGATGGAATTCGCCAGATGATTTCCCGCACATTGGACACGACCTTTCCGTTCATCGACGTCAGCTCCGAACCCGACCCGCGAGCGGCGGCAGAAAGCTGGATGATGGCGGAGTTGACCCGGCCGGTCGATCTGCTGACAGGTCCGCTATGGACCTGCGCCTTGTTCAAGGCCGCGGCCGATCGCTATTTCTGGTACCATCGCAGCCATCACATCGTCATGGACGGTTTCACCGGCGGGCTGTTCGCCCGGCGCGTCGCCGAGATCTACACGGCGCTCGCCGAGGGACGCCCTCCCGAACAAGCGACGTTCGGTCCCTTGGCGCTTCTGCTCGAAGAGGAGACCGCGTATCGGAGCTCCGAACGATTTGCACGCGACCGCGAGTATTGGCTGAAGAACTTCGCCGACCGCCCGGTTGCGTTCAGTCTCGCCGATCAGCGAAGGCAGAATGTCGGCGGTCTTCTCCGTCAGACGACCCATCTCTCTGCTGAAAGCGTGAAGGCGCTGCGCGCAACGGCGCAGGCCAGCGGTGCGAGTCTCCCACAGATCGTGATCGCCGCGATCGCGGCCTATCTCTATCGCGTGACGGGTGTTGACGATCTGGTCGTTGGCCTGCCGGTTGCCGCCCGGCCCAAGGGACGGCTGCGGCGTGTTCCCGGCATGGTTGCCAACGCTGTGCCGCTGCGTTTGGCCATGAGTCCCGGCATGAGCGCGGCGTCGCTCATTCGCGATGTGGGACGGCAAGTCCGCGAAGCGATTCGACACCAGTCCTACAGGTACGAGGACCTCAGGCGGGACCTCAACCTGCTCTCCACCAACGGCCACCTCTTCACGTCCGTCATCAATATCGAACCATTCGACTACGATCTCCGCTTTGGCGGCCATTCGGCGACGACGCACAACCTGTCCAATGGCTCCGCCGATGACCTCGCGATCTTCGTCTACGACCGCGGCGATGGGAAAGGGCTTCGAATTGATTTCGACGCCAATCCCGCTCTTTACACCGCAGAGAATCTCGCCTGTCACCAGCAACGTCTCGTGAGGTTGGTCGAGGCGATCGCGCACGATCCCAGTCGGCCGATTGGCGCCATCGACATGCTCGATGCGGCGGAGCGACGTCGGGTGCTGGCGGAGTGGAACGACACGGCGCACGCGGTGCCGCCGGCGACATTGCCGTCGCTGATCGAGGCGCAGGTCGCGCGGCGCGGTGACACCACAGCGCTGGTGTGCGAGGACGCCACGCTCAGCTACGCCGCCCTCAATGCGCGCGCCAACCGGCTCGCGCATCTGCTGATCGCACGAGGCGCCGGTCCCGATCGGATCGTCGCCCTCTCCTTGCCGCGCTCGGCCGACCTGATCGTCGGCCTGCTCGCCATCGTCAAGAGCGGCGCCGCCTATCTGCCGCTCGATCCGGAGTATCCTGCGGACCGTTTGGCTTTCATGCTTGCCGACGCCAGGCCGGTGTGCCTCGTCACCAGCAGCGCCGTTGCCGAGCGCCTGCCTGAGGCTGGCCCGCGCCTGGTGCTGGATGATGCCGACACCGCAGGCCTCCTTGCCCGCCAGCCCGACAGCAACCCGCGCGACCAGGATCGCACCGCGCCCCTGACCCCGGCCAACGCCGCTTACGTCATCTACACCTCCGGCTCTACCGGAACCCCGAAAGGCGTCGTCGTCACGCATGATGGTCTCGTCAATCACATGCTGTGGATGATGAGCGAATACCCGGTGGGCGAGGAGGATCAGGTGCTATCCCGGACCTCGGTCAGCTTCGATGCCGCGGGTTGGGAGATCTGGCTGCCGTTGCTTGGAGGGTCGACACTGAATGTCGCGCCGGCCCATGTCACGCGCGATCCGCAACATTTGATCGACTATATCAAGCATCAAGGCATTACCGTTGCGCAGTTCGTGCCATCGTTGCTTTCCGCGGCATCGGAACTCATCGGTCCGGCCGACAAGCACAGCCTCACGCATGTCTTCGCCGGTGGCGAGGCGCTGCCTTCGAGCCTGGCGAAAGACCTGACGTCGGGCTGGAACGTCCGACTGGTCAATCTCTATGGTCCGACCGAGACGACGATCCAGGTCACGTCGTGGCCGTGGCAGCACGACGGTGATGACCAATTCGCGCCGATCGGGCGTCCGATCTGGAATACGCGGGTCTATGTGCTGGACGACGGCTTGCAACCCGTGCCGGTCGGCGTG
>NZ_JBNPVB010000015.1:0-195801 GCF_051168495.1 Bradyrhizobium oligotrophicum
AGCCCCATCGACTTCAGCTCGTGTGGTCTCCTCATCCCACTGGGTCTATGATCGTTTCAGGACACACCCCACCCTACAGATTGAGTAAAGTAGTTGGTCACGCGTTTGCGCTGTGCGATACTGCGCCCTCTCCCCTTGTGGGAGAGGGCATCTCCGATCCATCCGCGTAATCAGTTGGGTGAGGGGTCTGCCTCCGCAAACAATGCTCGTGGAGACAGACCCCTCACCCGACCGCATGTGTCGCTCTGTCATACAAGCCCTCTCCCACAAGGGGAGAGGGCGCATTCATGAGCACCGCAGCTCATCCTTCGATTTTCGCCACTGGATGATTTCAGTACTGGCTGCGGCGGATCACCTCACGGCCGTGCCGCGCGCGCATCGTGCGGGTTGCCGGCCTGGTTGCGCATCCAGTCGGCGAGCTTGGTCATGGCGTTGTCGACGTCCTGCCGCGCCCGGGCGTCGGTCACCGTCTCCTCGAGGGCGCCGCGCATGCAGAGCAGCCAAGCGTCGCGCTCGGCGTTGCCGATGGCAAATCCCATGTGGCGCTGGCGCAGCCGCGGATGGCCCTTTTCCGGCGAATACAGTTTCGGGCCGCCGAGCCATTCCGAAAGGTAGCGCTTCAGAACATGCTTGATCGGCCCGAGATTGGTGCCGTGCATGTCGCGGATGTCCTTGGCTTCCGCCAGCGTGTCCATGCGGTGGTAGAACGACTCGACCAGGCGATCGATCACGACCGCGCCGCCGATACGTTCATAGGGTGTCACGACCGGTCCTGCCTCCGCCGTTTCGGTCTCTGAAGTGCCCGCATCCGCCATCCGGCCGTTCCTGTCTCTACTCGTCCAAGCTCGGCTGCAGGATGACCTCAGCCGGAGCGCCGGGTCCCTGCTCGTCGACGAGCTCCAGCGCGTCGACCCGCGACAATCCGGCGCCGCTGTCCATCAGCACGATAGCGTCCCTGGGCATGCTGGCAAGGGCCTCGATCAGCTTGGCAACGGTCACGAGCCCCCTCCTCACGCAGCGTCTTGCGCGGTCAGCGCCACGCCATTCTCGTCGAAACTCAGCGTCGCCGGCTCTTCGTCGAGCATCACGATCTCGGCCCGGCGCAGCGTCCCGTTGGGATGGTAGCTGTAGCGATGGGTCAACTCGATCTCGCCATAGACGACCTTGTCGAAACCGGTCAGCGCCCCCGCGGCATCGTAATAGCCACGGATGAAGGTATTGCGGTTCGACAGCTGCTCCGGCGCGATCGCCGTGACCAGCCGCAGCGGCAGCTTGACGCCCGTATACGAGACGAAGAATCGACAATCCTGCCCTGTATCCGTCATCGCGCCGCCGCTTCAGCCGAACATCCGCAACGCAGCCGTCACGAGACGGCTGCGATCTTCAGCGCATCGATCTGATCGCGCGCGGCCTTGAACACGCCGCGGCCGCCGGCGAAGGTCTGGTAGGCCTTCATCCCGATCGCTTCGCTGAGCTTGTCGAACCATTGCTGCGGCGTCAGGCCGACCGGCCGCTCGCTGATTTCGGCCACCGTGCCGTCGTTGGCAAAGCGGACATGAAGCGTCACGTTGTCCATCTGATCCTCCCGTTACAGACCCGAGCTGAAGCCCAGGAGCTCGATCTTGACGTTCTCGGTGCCGAGGATCGTCGCCTGACAGGCGAGCCGCGACTTCGAGCCGACGCCGACGATGGTATCCAGCTTCTCGTTCTCGAGCTTGGAGACCTTCGACACGCCCTTGCGCCCTTCCTGCAGGAAGATATGGCAGGAGCCACACTTCGCCTGGCCCTCGCATTTGTGCGGGATCTCGACCTCTGCGCCCAGCAGCGCTGCGAGAATGGTGGTGCCCTCGCCCACCTCGATCGTCTCGCCCGAAGGCATTACCGTCAATGTCGCCACTTGGTTTCTCCTCTTCCAGTTTGAGATCAGAACTCGTCAGTAGATCGCCGCGCCCGCCCCGACATTGACCGAAGCGTCCTTCATGGTCGCGACGATGAAGGCGATCTGGTCGGTGGTGAGGTGGACGTGGAACGGCAGAGCCACGACGCGATCGGCGACCTTCTCAGTCACGAGGCAGTCGCCACGCCGATAGCCCATGTTGAAATAGTGCCGCTGCAGATGCAGGGGATTCGAATAGGCGACGGCCTCGACCTGCTCGACCCTGAGATCCTCGACGATCGAGTCGCGGCTCGACTTCGAGAACCGCGTGCCCAGATGGACTTGGTAGAGGAACCAGTTCACCTCGGTGACATCTGGCCCGACATAGGGATCCTTGATGCCCTCGAACGACTGCACCTGGCTGTAATAGATCTGCTCGATCAGCCGGCGGCGCTCGAGGATCTCCTCGATCCGCCTGAGCTGCGCGAGCCCCAGCGCCGCGGTGACGTCGCTCATCACCGCCTGGTGCGACGGGCTGCTGTTGACGACGACCGACGCGCGCTCGTCGAGACGGTGGGAGCGATGGCGGCGGACGGCAACCGCGATGTCGATATCGTCGGTGACGACCATGCCGCCCTCGCCGCAGGTCAGCGCGAACGGCTGCGAGAAGTCGAACACCGAGGCGGCACCGAAGGTGCCAACCAGCGCGCCCTGATACTTCGAGCCGATGGCTTCCGTGGAGTCCTCGATCAGGGGCAGATTGTGCGCCTTCGCGATCGCCTGCAGCTCCGACCATTTGGCCGGGTGGCCGTTGGTGTTTCCGGCCAGGATGGCCTTGGTCTTCTCCGTGAGCCGCGCCTCGATCTTGCTCGGCGCTAGCGTGCCTGAGTAGTAGTCGATATCGACAAAGACCGGCTTGGCGCCGACGATGCTGATCGCGTGCGCGACCTCGCGGAACGAATAGGACGACGCGATCACCTCGTCGCCGGGACCGACCCCGAGCGCCTTCAGGACGAGCAGCAGGCCGAGCGTTCCAGTCGGGACCGCGATGGCATATTTGCGCCCGAGATAGGCGGCGAACGCCGCCTCGAATTCCTCGACGAGCGGTCCTGTGGACAGGCGCGGCGAGCGCAACGTCGCCTCCACCGCCGCGATCTCCGCCGTCGTGATGTCTGGATCAGACAATGGGATGAAGTCGGAGCCGACCGGCGTCAGCTCGGCCTCGTCCTGCTCCTGTCGATCGGCATCATGCACCAGATAGGGTTTGGTCATGATCAGCCTCGCTTGGCCAGGATCAGGCCGGTGGCCTGGGCAGGATCGTCGGTCACCCCAGCGCAATGCTCGCTGGCGTCGAGCAGATGCAGGTCGAACGCGGCGTAGCTGCGGAACGGCGCCTCGGTGACATCGGAGGCATCGCACCGCGTCAGAACCAGCTTGGGAAAGCGGCGGCGCAGCTCGCCGAACGCGGTGCTGCCGGCGTCAGGTTGCTCAAGGACCTGTGCAATCTCATTCAGTTCCTGCTCGGCCAATGCCATCTCACCCGTCCTCCTCGTTACTGCCAGAATATCCGCTCGGGATCGGCGTTCAGCTCGTCGACCGCCGCGGTCAACCGCTGGTGCACGCTGTGCAGCTCCCAGATCCCCTGCGCGTGATCTCTCCAGAACAGCTTCCACATTGTCTTCGCGGGATCATGCCGCAGCAGCGCGACGTCGATCACTCCGCCGTCCTTGTCGATGTTGCGCGAGCAGCACGGACTCTGGACGTGATAGCCTTCATCGACCGGCGATACCGTCGGCTCGACATAGCGGTAGCGCTTGCGCGACTTCAGCGCGCGCTCGATCCGCTTGCGATCCAGGTCGTTCGGATGCGCAGGAAGGACGAGGCTGGACTGACGCGCGGTTGCCGCCATGGCTGATCATCGTCCCTCAGACCGGGACGATCTCCTCCTCCAGGCAGCCGACGACGAGCTTCTCGCCGAACTCCACGAGATAAATCGGCATGTTCGCTTCCGTATGGGTGCCGACCTGCACGATCTCGCCGAGATCGCCGACGCCGACCAGCTTGGCCTCGGCCGGCGCATTCGGAAACGAGCCGTCGTTGACGAGATCGATCAGCGCCTTCACGCGCTGACCCCATTGGTATTTCGGCAGGCGCGGCTCGATCATGATCTATAGGCTCCCGGCAGCGGCAGCTCGTCCTCGGCTTCCCCGCGGGGAACAGTGGATTCGAGCTCCTTGCGTTTCATGCCGACGCGGTTCCCACTTTCGAGAAACTCGACGCCGTAGATGTAGAATTGCTGCAGGAAGGTTCCGATCGAGACGACGTAGCCGATCTCGCCCTTCTTCGCGAGAATCTCGCCGATCTCCTTGCCCGCATAGGTGCCGTCGTTGCGGATGGTGCGCTTCGCCTTCACCTTCTCGCCGAACGTGAAATACGGCGGCGCCGACAGCTCGACGACCTCGCTGTCACGAACGATGTTGCTCATGCCGGTTTCTCCATCGCAGCTCCAGAACGGCTCTCGAGCCGGCCGCGCGCCATCTCCTGCACCAGCGGATCCTCGTCCCGCGCAAGCTCGGCGAGCTCGCCGAGCGGAATCCGGCTCGCAACTTCATGACGCACGCGCCAGTCGGCATCCTTGCGCATCGCCGTCAGCAGATCAGGCGCCAGGCGCTCGGCGATCTCAAGCCGCACCCGCGCGTCGGGGTCGCTGATCATCCCGAGCAGCCAGTCGCTCGGGATGCGCCGAGCAACGACGCGGCGGACCTCGGCCTCCGGGTCTCCCATCATGCGGCCGAGCACCGACGGCACGATGCGACGCGCGACGACGAGGCGGACGTAATAGTCGTCGTCCATCATCATCGGCATCAAATCTTCCGGATCGAGCACGGTCGCGATGCGGATGCGCACCTCGCGATGCGGATCGTGGCGCAGCCGCAGCACCAGCCGCTTCGGCAGCCGCCGGGCCGCATTCCAGCGCACGGTCTCCTCGGGATCGTCGAGCAGCGGCGGCAGATAGAACGGGCTGGCATGCTTGGCCGCAATCGCCCGCACCTCGAAATGCGGATGCTTGACATAATCGTTGGCGAGCGCCGGATTCCAGTTGAAGAAGCGGTCGATGCGCCGGGCGTAGCGGTCGTGTACACAGGCGTGGCGGAGCTTGCAGCCGCCGGCCGCGTTCAGCTGCTCGTGAGCACAGCCGCTACAGTTGATCTCGTTGCCCTGCCAGTCGATGGCTTCGTCGATGTCGTCACTCATCGTCGAGCTCCACCCGGTCGACCACCTCGAGCAGGACCCGCGCGCCGATCTTGTCGCTCGGATCGAGGTCGAGCAGCTTCTGTACCGCGAGCCGCCCTTCCACGAGATTGCCGAGCCGCATCTGCAGGTAGGCGTAGCCCTTCAGCGTGAACATGAAGAAGCGCGGCAGCATGTGATCGAAGCTGCCGAACTCGGCATGCTCCGGGCGGACGTCGCGCCAGTGCGGCGGCAGATGATTTTCGACCGCGGCCTTGGCGAGGCAGCGCTTGGCGATCCGCAGCGCGTCGTTCAGCCGCCCCTTGTAGAAATAGAAGCGGTAGAAGCCGATCAGGACCGCAGCGTGGTCAGGCGCCAGCGCCTCCGCCTGCTTCAGATGCGTCTCGGCGACATCATCGACTTGATAGCTCTGGCCGGCCAGCCAGAGATGATGCTCGGCCTCCTCGGGCAGGCCGCCACCAAGCAGCGCATCCGCAAGCAGCGCGTCCTCGATGGCAGTCTGGGAGCTGGGCCGGGCATCGGTGGGCATGGTGCTGTCCTAGTGCTCCAGGGCCTTCAGGGCATGGGTCGAGCACGAGACCTGCTTCGGGTCGTGGAACACGAGTCCGGTCTGGGTCGCGGTATCCGCGAAGTCGATGGTGACGCCGTCGAGCAGCAGCCGACTCTCGGCCGGCAGGAAAAGCTTGACGCCGTCGCGCTCGACCACGGCATCGCCGGGCTGCGGCGCAGCCAGCACGCTGATGTCGGCGGCCAGACCCGAGCAACCGCCGGGCGACACGGCGAGGCGGAAGCCCGAGCCGGCGGTGCCGTCGGCCCGCAGCATCATGCGCATGAACTTCTGCGCAGCTGGCGTGAGCGTGAAATTCATCGGGGTCTCCTCAGGCCGGCGGCTGGTAGCGCGGGAACGAATTGTCGATGACGCAGGTGTTGTCGACCGGGCAGACCGCCGCGCATTGCGGCTCGTCGAAATGGCCGAGACACTCGGTGCACTTCTTGGGGTCGATCACGAAGGTGCCGTTCTTCTCGGAGATCGCCACATTCGGACATTCGGGCTCGCAGGCCGAGCAGCTCGTGCACTGCGACGCAATGATCTTCAACGTCATGAATAGCTCCTGTCGAAAGGGACCGGCGGCGCCGCAGCGCCGCCGGGGTCGGATGTCACGCTGCCGAGGTCAGAGCGCCCTGGCGGATCTCGGCGTCGCCGCGCACGACGTGCTGGATCTCGCCGCTGTTGACCTTGTCGAGATAGCTCTTGAACCAGGCGATCGCCGACTTCTCGATGAACTCATGGGCGAACTGGTCGACCGGCTCGATGCCGGCGGCCTGCAGGTCGCTCTTCGGACAGCCGCCGATCTTGGCCACGAACACCGCATGGCAGTCGTTGATGGCGCGGATCACGGTCTCCAGGCTGTCCTCGTCGCCATAGCCGCCCTGGCAGTACAGGTCGACGCGGCGGTGGCCGACGAACTTCGCACCGGCGGTGGAAAGCTCGTAGACCTGGAACTCCTTGGCGTGGCCGAAATGCTCGTTGATCAGGCCCGAGCCCTTGGTCGCGACCGCCACCAGCAGCTTGATGTCGCTGGACTGGCCGGCGAGCGAGGCGAGCTCCTCCTGCCGGGCGACGACCTTGGCGACGCGCTCACTCTCGACCGCTTCCTGATAGGCCTTGCGGCTGTCGATGTCGTAGTTCACCTCCATCGCCATGATCTTGTCGGTGGTGAACTCGGCGGAGCGATCCTCACCGAGCAGGCCGACGGCGTCGGCGCGGCACTGGCGGCAATGCCGCATCATGTTCATCTCGCCTTCGCACTCGTCCTGCAGCGCCTTCAGCTCCTGCGCGGTCGGGCCGCGCTGGCCGGTCAGGCCGAACACGGTGCCGTGCTCGGGCGAGGAGATCAGCGGCATGATGTTGTGCAGGAAGGCGCCCCGCGACTTCACCGCCTTGTTGACCTCGACGAGGTGCTTGTCGTTGACGCCGGGGATCATCACCGAGTTGACCTTGCAGAGGATGCCGCGCTCCGTCAGCATCTCCAGGCCCTGCAGCTGGCGATCGGTGAGCAGCTTGGCGGCCTCGACACCGGTGTAGCGCTTGTGCTTCCAGAACACCCACGGATAGATCTTGGCGCCGATCTCGGGATCGACCATGTTGATGGTGATCGTGACGTGGTCGACGTTGAAGCCGGCGATGGTGTCGACATGGTCGGGCAGCGCGAGGCCGTTGGTCGACAGGCAGAGCTTGATGTCGGGCGCGGTGCGCGCGATCAGCTCGAAGGTCTTGAACGTCTTCTCGGGGTTGGCGAGCGGATCGCCGGGGCCGGCGATGCCCAGCACGGTCATCTGCGGAATGGTCGAGGCGACAGCGAGCACCTTCTTGGCGGCCTGTTCC
Organism: Bradyrhizobium oligotrophicum; assembly: GCF_051168495.1. GTDB lineage: Bacteria > Pseudomonadota > Alphaproteobacteria > Rhizobiales > Xanthobacteraceae > Bradyrhizobium > Bradyrhizobium oligotrophicum_A. The sequence goes on from NZ_JBNPVB010000015.1 coordinate 7,515, forward strand.
GGCGAGAGCTTCTCGCTGACCACGCCCGGACGCGACTCGTTGGCGCAGTCATATTTGCGGTTGCAGTAGTTGCACTGGATGTTGCAGGCGGGCGCGACGGCGACGTGCATGCGCGCATAGTGATGATGCGCCTCTTCGCTGTAGCAGGGATGGTTCTTCACCTTCTCCCAGATCTCCGGGGGCAGGTCGTTCTCGCCGGCGCCCGAGCCGCAGCTCGCTTTGCCGCTGCCGCCCGAGGTGCCGCAGCCCTTGTGTTCTGCGATGGTCTGCATCACCGAGCTCAGCTTGTCGCCGTCCGGTATCGTCGCCTGTTCGTGCTGCACTGACGCGTCCATGTCCGCTCCTTAACGTTGCTGGCGAGCCGCAAACCGCCTTGGCTTAGGGTTCAGCAACTCGCGTGCCACGCCGCGGACAAGATCATTTCATCGGACTATCAACGTGTTAGCAGACCGGCCGCGGCTGTCGCCTTGCCAACATGCGAGAGGCTCGCGATCTGGCCGTTGTTAGAAACGTTACAGACTCTCGTTCGTGCGCGACGAATGACGGCTCGAACAGCGAAACAGCGCGGCTTGCGCCGCGCTGCCCAATGGTCCGATCGGCTGTTTCGTTCAGCCGCCGATGATGATCTCGGTCGCCCGTGCCAGCGGAATCGCGATCGGCGTCAGCCGCTCTGCGATGAAGAATTTGAGCTCGTTCTTCGACAGCGTGTCCGGCTCGACCAGGACGTAGTGCTCGGTGCCGGAGCGCTTGATGACCTGGCGACCATAGGTCCGCAGCAGCTGGTCGTTGAAGCGGCAGCCGATGAACAGGAAGCTGCGATCAGTGCGGCGATCCTTCACCGTGTCGGGAATCGGCGTCTGGATGTCGATGTCGGTCAGGACCTCGACATAATCGGCGTCGGTAATCAGGAAGTTCTTGGCGGGCGTGATGCCACCATGCGGCTTGTAAAGCAGCGTGCTCCAGCCGCCGGCTTTTTCTCGATCGGCCTCGGCGCCGCCGGCATCGTAGAAGCGATACCAGCGGTCTTCGCCAATGCCGGCGCGGGTGATGCCCTGCACCTCGCCCCAGTCGCCGCGCCCGGCCAGCGCCGTCCGCATCGCGCCGTCATACCAGCTGTCGACGATCATCGGCAGCGACAGCGACGCCAGATGCTGCTGCAGCGGTGTCGGCGCGACGGGCGCTGCGAACGCCTCCGCCATCAGCGCCGTCACCGTGGAGCGATGGCGCGTGCTCTCGATGTGCTGGGCGGAGGCCCAGGCATTGCCCTTGGCCCGGCGCGGCAGCGCCACCTTGGTGCCGAAGAACGCCGCCAGCGCCTCCGGATTCATCGGCACGGCAGCGCCGGACTGTTCCGACACCGCAGGCCCGAGAAACGGAACGACCTTGCCAGCCTTGAGCTTGGCGACGACATCCTTCAGCAGCGCCTCGGCGTCAGCCTGCTTGATGATGTCGATATGTGGAAGTGGCGCGTTCATCACTCGTCCCCTTCTCCCCCGCGCTTGCGCGCATTGATCGTGATCGGCAGCCGCGTGTCGGCGGCCATCTGCGGCAGCTCGAGCACCCAGCCATTGGCGATGCGGATCCAACCGCCCCACAGCGTCTCGTGCTCGGTCTCGACGATCGGCTCCTCCAGGTCCTTTTTCGGGACATAGATGGAGAGGCCGGTTTCCGGCGAGCGGCGGATCATGACTTTCATTGCGTGAGCTCCGTGGGACGAAGGGCGTCCGCCGCATTCGACGGGTGATGCTGCAGCCAGGCCGGCGACGTCTCGCGCAACCGGCTGACGATGTCGGGCAGGACGGCCAGCACGCGATCGATGTCGTCATCGGTCGTGTCGCGCGACAGCGAGAAGCGGACGGCGCCGCGCAGCAGATCCGGCGGCACGTTCATCGCCCTGAGCACATGCGACGGCTCCATCGAGCCGGAGGCGCAGGCGGAGCCGAGCGAAGCGGCGATCCCGGCTTGGTTCAGCCGCATCACGATCGGCTCGCCTTCGAGATGCTGGAAGGCAATGTTGGCGGTGTTCGGCAGCCGCTGCTCGACATCACCGAGCGCGGCGCAGTGGCCGACGCCCTGAATGATGCCCTGCTCCAGCCGGTCGCGCAGCGCGCGCACCCGCCCCTGCTCGTCAGCGAGATGTTTGGCGGCGAGCTCGGCAGCTTTGCCCAGGCCGATGATGGCGGGAACGTTCTCGGTACCACCGCGACGGCGGCGCTCCTGCGGTCCGCCGCGCACCAGCGGCGCGAACGGTGTCCCCTTCCGGACATACAGCGCACCGATGCCCTTGGGCCCGTGCAGCTTGTGTCCGGACAGCGACAGCATGTCGACGCCGGCGGATTTCAGATCGATCGCGATCTTGCCCACCGCCTGCACGGCATCGGTATGAAACAGCGCACCCGTATCATGCGCCAACTTGGCCAGCTCCGGAATGGGATTCAGCGTGCCGGTCTCGTTGTTGGCCCACATCACCGAGGCGATCGCGGTGCGCGACCCGAGTGCGCGCTTGTAGGCTTCGAGATCGAGCCGGCCGGAATCATCGACGCCAATCAGATGCGCCGTGACGCCGCGCTTGTCCCTGAGATATTCAACGAGCGACAGGATCGCGGGATGCTCCACCGCCGTGGTGACGATCTCGTTGCGCCCCTCTTGCGTCTCAAGCGCCGACAAGATCGCGGTATTGTCTGATTCCGTTCCACCCGAGGTGAGGACGATCTCGTGGTCGAAGGCGGCGCCCAGCAGCGCCTGCAGGCTCTTGCGCGCCCGGCGGACGGCGCCCGCGACCTCGCTGCCGAAGGCATGCGAGGACGACGCGTTGCCGAACTGGTCGGTGAAGAACGGCAACATCGCCGCGACGACTTCCGGGTCGACGCGTGTCGTGGCGTTGTTGTCGAGGTACACCGGACGCAAGACCGCTCCTTAATGCCGCGCCTTGGGTGCGCCGGCCACCGGAACGAGGCGAACGAACTCGCCGAGCTTCTCGATCATGCGGGCCTGGATGCCTTCCAGGGTCGCGCTGGCGAGCTTGCAGAAGATGCAGGCGCCGGCGAGCTTGACCATGATCTTGTTGCCGTCGATCTCGACGAGCTCGCAATCGCCGCCGTCGCGCTTGAGGTTCGGACGGACCTCCTCGATCACGGCCCGGATGATCCGCTCGCGCTCGCTCATCTGGGCCGGCGCTTCGACGATGCCCTGGGATTCGACCAGCATGATGTCACTTCTCTCGAATGTTTTAAGGGATCAGGCGAACGACTTGCCGCAGCCGCAGCTCGACTTCGCGTTGGGGTTCTCGAAGGTGAAGCCGGAGCCCTCCAGCGCGATCACGAAATCGATCGTCGTTCCTTCGAGATATTCGAGGCTCTTGTGATCGACGAGCACGCGCACGCCCTCGCGCTCGATCACGGTGTCCTCCGCCTCGCTGCCGCTGACGAGGCCCATGTTGTATTTGAGCCCGGCGCAACCGCCGGCTTCGACCATGATCCGCAAGCCATCCACCGGCTTGTCGGAGGTCGTGATCGCGTTGCGGACGGCATTGATGGCGCTGTCGGTCAGGTTGATCATCGTCGCTTCGCCTTTCCTGTTCGGCTGTTGCGAATGAGATTGGCAAGTCCCGTGCCACGCAGCAATTGGCTGAAAGCACTCGCCTTTTTGCGTCGGCGCTGTGGCGTTTGCGACGCGTGTCAGCTTTCCGACACGGACGATTTCCGCCGCGTCGCGAACGGGCAGAAGCGATGTCGCGGCGGAAATCCGACAATGGGCCGAGGCCGCCGGCGAAAGACCAAGCAAATCAACGCGGCACAGACATCGGCAGACAATTTGCATCACGGCCCTTTTGACCGCGCCGTGCGGCGAACGGCTGACAAGGACATGCGAGGGGATTTGCTGATGACGACATTGGAGAAGACGGTTGCGATCGAGACCACCGCGCTCGCGCAGCTCGACAAGGACGGACGGCTGCTCAACGCCGTTCTGAAGTCGCCCACCACCAAGCCCGGCCGCTTCGGCTTCCGCGGCGACATCGCGCTGAAATTCCAGACCCAGGTGGCCGACGAGAAGCGTCCGCCGGACTTCTCGATCGAGCAGGTGCTGACGATCGTGAACGACGGCGAGGCCACCATCCCGGTGCTCGTCGGCTACATCCACTCCCTGGCCTATCTCGAGACCGCGGTGGAGGTGCTCCAGGGTCTGCTGCGGCCCGACGGCAGCTACTTCATGTTCTGCAACAACATCGACCTCCTGGCGAAGTATCGCATCAAGATGGGCGACGTGACGTTCTATGTGCTGCCCTGCGACGAATCCACGGTGTGGAAGGAGATGCTGGACCTGCTGTCGATCGACAAGAACGACATCAAGAAGCTCGACACCGCCGGCAAGCTCGACTACGTGCTCGACGCGGCCCGGGACTTCAACGAGAGCTATGACCTCGTGCCTTACGCCGATGCGCTGGCCAAGATGGAGCCGGTCAAGAACCGCAACGAGAACCGGCCGGTCTGAGGTCGTTCCGATCTTCAATCGATGGTCTTCACGTGCAAGATGAAGTCCCGGCCCTGCCGCCGGGACTTCATCTGAGATCGCAGCCTCAACCTTCCTCGCATTGCAGGCCGGTCTCGTCCTCATCCTCTTCATCCTCGACCAGCGTGACTCCGGTCACGCAGATGTCACCATCGAGGACGGACAGCGCCACCGGCGTGAGACTCTCGCCCTTGCAGGGGCCGTCGACGCAGGTCCCGGTACCGATCTCGAACAGCGAGCCGTGCTTGCCGCAGAGGATGCGCAGGCCGTTACCGTCCAGGAACTGATTGCGCTCCCAGTCGAGATTGACCTTGTCGTGCGGGCACATGTTCAGATAGCCGAACACCTGCTTGCCCCAGCGGATCACGAAGATCGGCCAGGGACGGTGGCTGCCGTCCTCGGCGACGATCATGAGCTGGAAGCCCATCGCGCGGCGGCTCGGGATGTCGTTGAAGCTGCAGATGGCGTAGGCGACGTCGGTCGTCATGTCGGGCTCCATCGATGTCTGGCGCATGTCCGACATTGCCGCTTTCAGCACATCGAGAGCGACGGTCGGCTCGCTGAAGAAGCTCGTTGCAAGATTCGCGCAACTCCGCCCGTCCGGATGTCTTTGTTCGCTGCTGCGAGAGACTGGCACAGAACTTGAAAATTTCTCCTGCAAACGCGCCTTTGTAAGGAGATCGACATGAACGTGACACTGGACTTCGTCGAAAGCTCGCTCGACGACATCAAGGCGGCCCTCGACGGCGGCACGCTGACCGTCTACTCGGTGGCGCGCCCCACGACCGCCGACAAGGCGGTCGACCGCAGCGGCGTACTCGCGACGTTCACCTTCGCCTCTCCCGCCTTCGGCGCGGCGGCCGATGGCCTCGAGCAGCCGAACTTCGTCGCAGCCTCGGTGCCGGCGGCCACGGTCGGCACGCCCGGCTTCGCGCGGGCGCGCAAGGCTGACGGCACCACGGTCGCCGACTTCTCCGCCGGCCCCGGCGAACGCGAGATCAAGTTCACCGAAGTGTCGTGCTCGCCCGGCGCGCCGGTGACCGTCGCGACCTTCAAGATCATCGCCGATGGCGGCTGGCCGGAGCGTCCGGAATATTACGACACCCGTCCGCGTCCGGGCTACCCGATGCCGAAGACGCTCTGACGCATCGGCGCGTCAGCAATCCCGTTGGCTTCACAACAATCGCGAGCGCATGCATGAGCACAGATCCCTCTGACGCCCTGGTCGGCTCCGAATGGCTGGCGCAGCACCTCACCGATCCCGGCATCAAGATCCTCGACTGCACCTGGCATCATCCGAGCACCAATCTCGACGGCCGTACCCAATATCGCGGCCGGCACCTGCCGGGCTCGGTGCATTTCGACATCGACCAGGTCGCCGACAAGACGAATCCGCTGCCGCACATGCTGCCGACGGCGGAGGATTTCGCCCACAAGGTCGGGCTGCTCGGCATCGGCAATGCCGATCGCGTCATCGTCTACGACCGACATTACGGCGGCTCGGCCGCCGGCCGGGTGTGGTGGATGTTTCGCGTGTTCGGGCATGACAATGTCGCGCTGCTCGACGGCGGCTTCGGCAAATGGACCAAGGAGAAGCAGCCCGCCGAAATGACGCCGGTGCGCCCGGCGCCGGCGAGCTTCACGGCCAGCCTCCGGCCCGGCCTGGTCGCGACCACAACCAGCGTGCAGAGCCTGCTGCAAAGCGGCGGCCAGTTGATCGATGCGCGCGGCCCCGGCAAGTTCGACGGCACACAGCCCGACGTGTTCACCTTCAAGCGCCAGGGCCACATTCCCGGCGCCATCAACCTGCCCTGGGCCGACCTGGTCGATCCCGACACCGGCGTGCTGCTGCCGCCCGACGCGCTCGCCGCGCGCCTCACGGCGGCGGGCATCGATCTCGCCAAGCCGATCGTCACCACCTGTGCCTCCGGCATCACCTCCTGCATGCTGGCGCTGGCGCTGTACCGGCTGGGTGTTCCGAACAGCGCCGTCTATGACGGCTCCTGGGCGGAATGGAGCCAGCTTGACGACACGGCAGCGGCGGCGTGATCCAGCTGACAGCAACGACGGGAGTACGAGCATGGCAAAGACCCTGGTCAAGACCACGCAGGACGGCCGCAAGGTCGAGGTGATTGGGCTCGCAATCTGTCTCGAAGGCGAGCTCGAGGCCTTCGAACTGGTCGAGGTCAAACTGCATCCGAACCGGCGCAAGATCTGGGAAGCGGCCCCCGACGCCACCCACATGGCCGGCCGCATCACGCTGACCAAGGACGAAGCCGCCATCGTCGAGGGCGCCTTCGCCGCCGCCCAGGCCGACATCCTCGCCAACCCCGCCGCCATCAACGAACGCTTCCGTATCGCCGCGATGTGGAAGGCGCGGGAACAGGGGATCGAGTAAGCCTCGCATCAACGATCATGGCTTCATGGTTCGAGACACCACGCACGCGGCTCCTCGCCCTGAGGAGCCCGCCGCAGGCGGGCGTCTCGAAGGGCGAGGCCCTACGCTGTAGCCTCATGGTTCGAGACGGCGCTGCGCGCCTCCTCACCATGAGGGTCGAGCGCTGAAAGCGGCGCCGCACATCGGGCATGAGCAACATTCTCGTCGCGATGAACGGGGTTCGTAGATTCCATGGGGGAGCGGTGAGCGAGCCCTTCCGATAGGTTTGGGTTTCCACACTCGAACCCTCGGAGAGTCAGATGCAAGCATCGACCATTGGCACGCCCACCGCCGGAGATACTGGCACGATTTTCGTTGCGATTGAACTGAGCCAGAAGACTTGGCTGATCACGGTGCACAGTCCCGACCAGGGGCGAATGTCGCGATACAAGCTGGAAGGTGGCGATCACGCCGGGCTGCTGGCGTTGATCGCCAAGATACGGGCCCGTGCGGCGCAGAAGCTCGGATTGGAGCCGCGGGTCATGAGCTGCTACGAGGCGGGCTATGACGGCTTCTGGCTGCACCGGCTGCTGGTCGCGGAGGGGATCGGCAACCTGGTGTTCGACCCGGCCAGCATCGCGGTCGAGCAGCGGGCACGGCGGGCGAAGACAGATCGGATCGACGGCGAGCTGCTGCTGCGCACGCTGATGGCCCATTTGCGCGGCGAGCCCCGGGTGGTCCGGATCGTCCGGGTGCCGACGGTCGAGCAGGAGGACGCCCGGCGGGTCAGCCGCGAGCGCGACCGCCTGGTGACCGAACAGACGGCCCACACCAACCGGATCAAGGCGCTGCTGCGGCTGTCAGGCCTGGAGGTCGGCAGCCCGCGGCGCGGCAACTGGCTCACCTGGCTCGAGCAGCAGCGCGATTGGCAAGGGCAGCCGCTGCCGCCCCACGTGATGGCGGAGGTCAAGCGCGAGCATGCGCGCCTGATGCTGGTGCGTGAGCAGCTGGCAACGCTGGAGAAGAGCCTGGCGGCCGCGCAGGCGGCTGACGCTCCCGACGCGATGGCCAAGCGGCGGGAGCAGCTGCAACGCCTCAAAGGGCTCGGGCCGGCCTTCGCCACCACCTTGGTGGGTGAGCTGTTCTACAAGGACTTCCGCAACCGGCGCGAGGTCGCGAGCTATTGCGGCCTGACCCCGAGTCCGTGGAAGAGCGGCGGCATCGATCGCGAGCAGGGCATCAGCAAGGCGGGCAATCCGCACGTCCGCCTGAAGACGATCGAGCTGGCCTGGCTCTGGGTGCGTCATCAGCCGGGGAGCGAGCTCAGCCGCTGGTTCCAGACCCGCACGCTCAACGCCGGCAAGCGCGCCCGGCGCATCGCGATCGTGGCATTGGCGCGCAAGCTCGTCGTGGCGCTGTGGCGCTATCTCGAGACCGGCCTGGTGCCCGAGGAGGCGCTGATGAAGGCGTAAACGAACTTCGCGATCAGGCCCGCGGTTCGCCGCGGTCTTGCGAGGATGGATGACGACCGTGCCACCCTAGGGCTGTACCACCAGCCGTCTTGTAGATGGGTCTCATCCTCTTTGGCTTCTCGCCGCAAGCATGCGGAACAAGGGCCCGGATGCCAAGCATCCGACCGGATATGAGGTGATGCAGCGGACAGCTGCAGGATCTTCGCAAGCCAGTCCTCGACCGAGACCGACGATACCCAGGCCGGACATCGCCCTGCCCACCGCAAAGCCGCCGTCCGCTACGGCGCTATATCGAGAGCGCGCGGACGCCGGCTTCGCTCCACCGAACACACACACTCAAGGAAACCAACCGCCCCTCGAAAAAACAACCCGACCTATCAAACGAGACTTGACTCACAAGACCCCATATGAGGGTGGGCAAAGCCAGCGGGCGGCGCGGAGCGCCGCGCGATGGCGTGCCCACCATGACCATCTCGCGCCGTGGCAAGATGGTGGGCACGGCGCATTAGCTGAATCAGCGTGGAAAGACCGCACAGGCGCCTTTGCCCACCCTGCGGGTTCATCGGCGTCATCGCGAGCGCAGCGACGCGATCCAGAGCTATGCCGGGACTCTGGATTGCTTCGTCGCCTGCGGCTCCTCGCAATGACGCTGGAGTGAGGTGGCGACCGATCTACTGAAAAACCCGCCCGCGGTAGCGATAGCTGCCCTCGTCATCGACGTCGAACAGCTCGCCGATATCGGGATGCTTCACCGGCTCGCCCGAGCCGTCGGCCACCAGGTTCTGTTCGGGCACGTACGCGATATAGCTGCTCTCGCCGCACTCGGCGAGCAGATAGTAGAACGGCTGCTCCTTGTCGAGCCGTGTGTCCATCGTGATGGCGCGCCAGCCCTCCTCCTTCGAGAACGAGAGGTCGACGTCGAACACGACACCGCGCAGATCGTAAACGCGGTGACGGGTCACCTGGCCGATCGTGAATTTCGCTTCCATCCGCACCATGACAGCTCGCTCACGCCGCCGGCGAATGGGTCTGGCAGTTGGTCGGACAGACCCGGGCGCAGGCGCCACAGCCGATGCAGGCCCCGGTGTCGTTCATGACCATGATCTTCTTCTCGACCTCGTCATCCTCGTCGTCGTCGAGCTCGACGAACTCGCCCTCGTCGTTGATGCCCTTCAGGGTCATCACCTCGCGGCCGCACACCTTGTAGCAGCGGCCGCAGCCGATGCACTTGGCGGGATCGATGGCGACCAGATAGTCCGGCCGCCAATCGCGGCCGTCGCGGGTTGAATTGGACATGATGACGGGTCCTTACGATTGGATCACGCGGTTTCGAGCTTCTTCAGCTCGGCCCGCTTCTTCTCCAGCTCGGCGAACGCCTCATGCGCCTTCTGCGCGGTCGGCAGGATCTGGTCCCAATTGATGGGCAGCTCCTCCGACAGGTCGTGCAGGTTCATCTTGGCATCCATGGCGCGGGCCGACAGCTTCTTGATCTCGGCCTTCAATGTATCCAGGTCGCTCATCGTCTCATCCTCGCCGTTAGTAGTTTGCGACGTCCTTGAACTTTTCGATCATCTCGACGCCGGCGTTGACGAACTTGTCGCCCTCGTCGGCCAGCTTGCCGAGATTGTCGAAGCCGAAGCGGTGCACGTCGCGCAGCTGCTTGTTGACCACGATCAGCCGGCCGCCGATCAGCACCATGCGGCCAAAGCCCTCATGGCTCATCTTCAGCATCGGCGAGATCATGACGCCGGTGGCCTTCTCGATCGACAGCGCGATCGCGTTGAAGAACAGCTCCAGCCGCCAGATCGTCTCCGGATCGGGGTCGCCGATGATCGGCAGCGCCCGGCGCTTCTCCTTGTCCAGGATGTAGGGCTCGAGCAGGTCGATGTCCTTCTTGCCCTCCCAGGCGCCATGGGTGTCCTGGGCGCGCCAGACCTTGATGAGTTCCTTGACGAAGGGCCGCTGCTCGGCGGGTACCATTTCGACTGCTACCGCGGTATCGGACATGATGGTTTCCTCATTCCTCGAAATCGAGAACACGTTCCTGGCCCTTGGCCAGCGCCTTGCGCAGCCACGGCGGCGGCGTGCCCGCCAGCACGGCCTGCAGCTTGCCCAGGAGATCGCTGATCTCCTCGGGCTGGGTGACCTTCATCGGATGGATGTTGTTGGCGACGACGCGCGCGGCGCCGGAGCCGCCGATCGCGGCGACATAGAGGATGGCGCAATCCTTGATGGCCTCGATCTTCGGCGCCAGCTTGTCCTCGTTGCCGTCCTCCTTGAGATCGCCGTCGAACTCGACGGTCTCGACGAAGCGATGCCCGGCGGTGTCGACATCGTAGATCGCGATGTTCTTGGCCCAACCGAAATGGGCGTCGACGCGTTTCAGATCCTGGGTAGCGAATGCGACTTTCATGTCGTCGGTCCTTTCTTCTGACACGTCAATGCAGCGGCGCCACGACGGCGGAATCCGGCGATTCCGGCTGGAAATCCTTCCAGGGATCGAGCCAGGTGTCCGGCGTCGGCTGATGATTGTCCTCGCGATCGGCGATGATGAGATTGGCCAGCGCGAAGACGAGGTCGCGGGTGCCGCGATAGCCGACCGTCAGCAGATGTCCGGCTCCGAGCCGGTCGAACATCGGAAAGCCAATCCGGTAGAACGGAATCTTCAGCCGCGAGGCCGCCTGGCGGCCGTGCGAATGCGTCATCATCAGACCGCAGTCGCGCGCCTTGGCCAAATTCTCCAGATCCTCGAGGTCGCCGATCAGCACTTCCTCGCACGGCATGCGTTCGAGCACCGGCGACTGCGTGGTGGTGATGGCGACCGCGATCTCGGCGCCCATGTCATGCAGCATACTGGCGACGTCGAACAGCAGGTCCGGCTCGGCGCCAATGGCGAGCTTGCGGCCGCCGATGTGGAAATGCGCATCCAGCATCGCGTCAGCCAGTTGGCCGCGCTGCCGGCGATACTTCGCCGGCACCGGACGCCCCGAGATTTCGCTCAGGAAGCTCATGAACTCGTCGTTCGGCAACAGGCCGCAGAGCCGCTCGAACAGCCGGTACGGCACGCCGGTCCTGGCCTGCATCGCCTCCGCCGCCCGCTTCATCTGCGCGCCGATTGCGATCGTCCACGACGCGCTGCCCATGGTCGCGATCTCTTCCAGGCCGATGCCGCCGATCGTGGTCGGCGTGAACTCGTCGGGGATGTGACCGTCGAGCGAGCCGCCGATATCCGGCAGGAACGACGGCTCCAGGCCGAAATCCTCGAAGATGGTCCTGAGCTCCTCGATGTCGCCAGGCGTCAAATGGCAGCCTGGCAGCACGTTGACGCGGGCGGGATCGCGCCGCGACGAGGTCGGCTTGTCGACGAGCACCTCGACCATCTTGGCGACCGTCTTGTCCCAGCCGTCCTGGAAAGCGTCCTTGAAATCGGGCGTCGAGACATAGACCAGCGGATAGGTCGCGAGTTCCGGATGCTTCTCGCGGATCAGCCGGATGTAGCCGTCGACGTCGTCGCCCTTGGTCTCGGTGACGCCAGTCGAGCAGATGCCGATGATCTCCGGCTTCTGCTTCTTGTAGATGTTGAGGATCGCCTGTTCGACATTCTCATAGCCGCCGAGCACGGTGGCGACCTCGCTCATCGCCGTCGTCTGCATCGGCACCGCTTCCTTGAAGTGGCGCACGAACAGGGTCAGGCCGAACGAGGTGCAGCCCTGCGAGCCGTGCAGCAGCGGCATCGCGCCGCGCAGGCCGAGGAAGGCGAACGAGCCACCGATCGGCTGGCTCATCTTGAGCGGATTGACCGCGCAGGCTTTCTTTCCAATGGTGACCTTGCCCATGTGCGCCGCCCTACTCCGCCGCCTGCAGCAGCTCGGCCGGCGCCTTCTGGGCCGCCAGGATGTCCTCCACCCGGCCGGCGCAGGCGCCGCAGCCGCCCGACGCGTTGGTGTGGGTGCGGACGCCGGCGACGTCGCTCAGACCATGAGTCTTGATGGCGTCCTCGATGGTGCCGAGATCGACCGACTTGCAGTGGCAGATCTTCTTGGCCCGGCGCGCGGCTTCGGCCGCAACCGGATCGGCGGCCAGCGCCGCGGCCTCCGCGTTGGCCTGCGCGATCGCCCTCGCCTGCCAGTTATTGTTGGCGGTCTCCCAAGGCGCGCGCTTGCGCAGTTGCTCCCACATCGGGTTGTAGATCGCCTTGTCGATCTCGGCGACCAGCTTGACCATGCCGATATAGCCCATGAAGGCGTGCGAGCGCTCCTGGTTGATGTCGAGCCAGGGCATCGCGGCCTTCAGCGCCACGAACTGCGACTTGCCGCCCGAGAGCATGATGTCGGCCTTGGCGTCCTTGAGCATCTTGTACATCTCGCGCGGCGCCATATCGTCGATCATGTGGGCGTCCTGGCCCATCAGCTCCTTGATACGCTCCTTGTCCTCCTTGGTGGACTTCTTCACGGAGGTGCCGACCAGCTCCATGCCGGCCTCCTGCAGCGCCGCCACCACCGACCACGACTTCACGCCGCCGGTGATCAGCAGTACCTTCTTGCCGGTCAGACGCCTCTTGAACGGCTCGATCGCCGCCCACGCCTTGGCCTCCTCGCGCGCGATCACCGCCTCGGTGCGGTCGAGCAGGTCGGCCGGCGCGCCGCGCTCGACAAGCAGGCGCGCGATCTCGCGCAGCGAGTCCGAGGAATCCTGGATGCCGTAGAACGAGCCCTCGAAGAACGGAATGCCGTAGCGCTCCTCCATCTTGCGGGCGACGTTGATCATCGCCTTGGAGCACACCATCATCGCGGCACGGGCACGGTGCGACGACGCCACGTCCTTGTAGCGACCATCGCCGGAAATGCAGGCGGAGATCCGGATGCCGAGTTCGTCGAACAGCGGCTTCACCTGCCACAATTCGCCGGAGAGATTGTATTCGCCGATGATGTTGAGGTCGTAGGGCGTGGTGACCTCCGGCTCGACCGTGCCGATCACGTGATCGAGCAGCGCCTCGCCGGCGAGCTTGTTGCCGAGGTTCTTCGGGCCGACGAAACCTGGCGAATTGACCGGAATGCAGGGCTTGCCGAACTTGGCCGAGGCCGCCTTGCAGACCGCGTTGATGTCGTCGCCGGTCATGGCGGGCACGCAGGTCTGGTAGACGAAAACCGCCGGCGGATCGTATTTCTCGATAATTTCCTTGATCGCCTTGTACAGGCGCTTCTCGCCGCCGAACACGACGTCGGTCTCGTTGATGTCGGTGGTGAAACCGGTGCGCCAGATCTGCGAGCCCGACGAGGCTGCACCGCGGTTGTCCCAGGAATTTCCTTCGCAGGCGATCGGTCCGTGCACGAGATGCGCGACGTCGGTCAGCGGCTGCAAGGCGACCTTGGCGCCATCGAAGGCGCATCCGCCGGCCGCGCCGCCCGGCTGCAGCTGCTTGGTGCAGCCCTTCTTGCGCTCGGCCTCGGACTTGTTGGCGTTCTTGCCGCAACCCGGCTCGTTGAAGACGTTCTGGATCGTGGCAGACAGCGAGCTCATTGGCTTCTCCTGTTGGCGGACCGTGTGCGCGTCTTTCGAAAGACAGGGCTCGGGCACGAATGCCTCCCCTCGAGCCCTGCTCCCAACATCGAAACGCGGCGGCCCCGGGAGGCCGCCGCGCGTGAACTCAGCGAATGATGTCGAAGCTGTAGTCCGACTTGGCCGGCACGTTGGTGTTGCGATCGATCTCGTCGAAAATCTTGTCGAGGATCGTGACCAGCACGTTGAGGCCGCCCTGATAGCCCCACACCGGGTAGCGGTGCTTGTGGTGGCGATCGAAGATCGGGAAGCCGATGCGGATCAGCGGGGTGCCGGTATCGCGCTCCAGATACTTGCCGTAGGTGTTGCCGATCAGGAAGTCGACCGGCTCGGTGAACAGCAGCGAGCGCATGTGCCAGAGATCCTTGCCGGGATACACATGGCAGTTCTTGCCGAACGGCGACGAGTCGAACACGGCCTGCACCTTCTCGGCCCAATCCTTGTTGCCGTTGGTGGCGAGCACGTGGGTCGGCTCGGCGCCGAGCTCGAGCAGGAACGCGGCGAGGCCGAGGCAGAGATCCGGATCGCCGTAGATCGCGAACTTCTTGCCATGGATGTGCGCGCTGGAGTCGGCGATCGCGTCGACCAGGCGGCCGCGCTCGAGCGCCAGCGATTCCGGGATCTCCTTGCCCGTGATGCGCGACAGCGCCATCACGAAGGCATCGGTGCCGGTGACGCCGACCGGATGGTGGAACGACACCACTTCCTGGCCGTGGTTCTTGATCAGCGGCAGGGTCTTCTCGGTGCAATAGTGCTGCATCGAGATGGTCGCCTTGGCGTGAACGGCGTTGGCCGCCTCCTCCAGCGTGGTGCCGCCGTCATACATGCGGAACTCGCCGTCGGTCGGCGTGTCGAACACGTTCGAATTGTCGCCGAGGATCGTGTATTCGATCCCCATCTCCTCGAAGATGTGCTTGACCTCGCGGATGTTGCCGACGGTGTAGCCGTCGAAGCCGCCGATGAAGTTGATCTTCTCGTTCGGAACGCGCTCGAGCTTCGGCGCGGTGCCGGCCTTGCCGTCCCAGAAGTGCTCGAGAATGCCCTTCATCGCGTTGTCGTAGCCGGTGACATGGCTGCCGACGAAGGCAGGCGTGTGGGCGAAGGGCACGTCGAACTCGGCCGGAACCGAGCCCTTTTCCTTCGAGGTCTTGATGAACGCGTTGAGGTCGTCACCGATGACTTCCGCCATGCAGGTGGTGGAGACCGCGATCATCGACGGCTTGTACATGTTGTAGGCGTTGGCAAGGCCGTCAATCATGTTGTTGAGGCCGCCGAACACAGCTGCGTCCTCGGTCATCGACGACGACACGCAGGAGCTCGGCTCCTTGAAGTGGCGCGACAGATGGCTGCGATAATAGGCGACGCAGCCCTGCGAGCCGTGCACGAACGGCAGCGTCTTCTCGAAGCCAACGGCGACGAACACGGCGCCGAGCGGCTGGCAGGCCTTGGCCGGATTGACGGTCAGCGCCTCGCGGGCGAAATTCTTCTCGCGATATTCGGGCGTCTTGGCCCATTCACGAATGCGCTCGACTTCCGCGGGATCACGCGGATTCTCGAACATCTTCTTCTTGTTCGCCAGCATCTGCTGGTATTCGGGGCCACGGAAAAGCTCGAAGTGATCGAGCACATGTTCGGCAGACTGCGTCATGGGATAACCCTCTCTATTTTCCTGTGTCGATCAGGGAGCGCTGGCTCTCCGCCGAAGGAGAGCCAGGCCGTGGGTGGTGGTGATTACTCGGCCGCCTGCAGCAACGGCTTGGGCGCCTGCTTCCAGGGGGCCTTGGCCATCTTCCAGACCGGCGAGTTGATGGCCATGTCCATGTCGCGGGCGAAGATCGCGAACCCGTCATAGCCATGGTAGGGACCCGAGTAGTCCCAGGAGTGCATCTGGCGGAACGGCACGCCCATCTTCTGGAACACGTACTTTTCCTTGATGCCCGAGCCGACGAGGTCCGGCTGGATCTTCTCGACGAACTTCTCGAACTCGTAGCCGGTCACGTCGTCATAGATCAGCGTGCCGTCCTTGACGTAATGCTGGGCGGTGCGCTGATAGTCGTCGTTGTGGCCGAACTCGTAGCCGGTGCCCACGACCTCCATGCCGAGGTCCTCATAGGCGCCGATCACGTGGCGCGGACGCAGGCCGCCGACGAACAGCATCACGGTCTTGCCTTCGAGGCGCGGCCGGTACTTGGCGATCACGGCGTCCATCAGAGGCTGGTACTTGGCGATGACGCGCTCGGCACCTTCCTTGATCTTGTCGTCGAAATAGCTGGCGATCTTGCGCAGCGATTCGGCGATCTTGCTCGGCCCGAAGAAGTTGTACTCGCACCACGGAATATTGTACTTCTCTTCCATGTGACGCGAGATGTAGTTCATCGAGCGGTAGCAGTGCAGCACGTTCAGCTTCGCCTTCGGCGTCGCCTCAAGCTCGGCCAGCGAGCCGTCGCCCGACCATTGGGCGATCACGCGCAGGCCCATTTCCTCGAGCAGGATGCGCGACGACCAGGCGTCGCCGCCGATGTTGTAGTCGCCGATGATCGCGACGTCATAGTCCGACGGCTCGAAACGCGGCGCGGCGTCGGCCGGCAGCTTGTCGAACACCCAGTCCCGGATCGCGTCGTTCGCGATGTGATGGCCCAGCGACTGAGAGACACCGCGGAAGCCTTCGCAGCGGACCGGAACGATGGTCTTGCCGTCATACTCCTTCGACTTGGTCTTGGAGACCGCCTCGATGTCGTCGCCGATCAGACCGATCGGGCATTCCGACTGCACGGTGATGCCGTTGTTCAGCGGGAACAGCTCCTGGATCTCGTCCATGATCTTGGCGAGCTTCTTGTCGCCGCCGAAGACGATGTCCTTTTCCTGGAAGTCGGAGGTGAACTGCATCGTCACGAAGGTGTCGATGCCGGTCGTGCCGATGTAGTAGTTGCGGCGCGCCGCCCAGGAATACTGGCCGCAGCCGACCGGGCCGTGGCTGATGTGGATCATGTCCTTGATCGGGCCCCACACCACGCCCTTCGAGCCGGCATAGGCGCAGCCACGGATGGTCATGACGCCGGGGATCGACTTGATGTTCGACTTGACGCCGCAGTCGGACTTGCCGTTCTCGTGCACGTTGAGATGCTTGGCGCGGCGCTTGGCGGTCTTTTCCGGATAGACCTTCAAGACCTCGGCGATCAGTTCCTTGTTGCGCGCCTTGATCTCGGCGACGCTTTGTTTCTCGATGACGCTCATCTGGCTTTCCTTGATGATCGGTTGCGGGGGTCACCCGTCCCCTCCGACGAAGGGCCGGGTGACCGGTGGCGGTTACGCCGTTGCGGCGAGTTCGGCGGCAGTCTTTCCGATCTGGCTCTCGTCGACCGCCTTCATGATGCCGTGCTCCATCAGCATGTCCTCGAGCTCGTCCATCGTGATCGGGGTCGGGATGATGCCCTTGCCGGCATTGCCATGGATCTTGGTCGCCAGGTTGCGGTAGTGGTTGGCCTGGACCGACTCCGGCGCATATTCCAGCACGGTCATGCGGCGCAGCTCCGCGTGCTGCACGATGTTGTCGCGCGGCACGAAGTAGATCAGCTGGGTGCCGAGCTTCTTGGCGAGAGCCTCGGCCAGCTCCAGCTCCTTGTCGGTCTGGCGCTCGTTGCAGACCAGGCCGCCCAGGCGCACGCCACCGGAATTCGCATACTTCAGAATGCCCTTGGAGATGTTGTTGGCGGCATACATCGCCATCATCTCGCCGGACATCACGATGTAGATTTCCTGCGCCTTGTTCTCGCGGATCGGCATCGCGAAGCCGCCGCACACCACGTCGCCCAGCACGTCGTAGGACACGTAGTCGATGTCCTCATAGGCGCCGTTCTCTTCCAGGAAGTTGATCGAGGTGATCACGCCGCGGCCGGCGCAGCCGACGCCCGGCTCCGGACCGCCGGACTCGACGCAACGGATGTCGCGATAGCCGACCTTCATCACCTCTTCGATCTCGAGGTCCTCGACGCTGCCCGCGGCAGCGGCCAGGCTCAGGATGGTGTCCTGCGCCTTGGCGTGCAGGATCAGGCGGGTCGAATCCGCCTTGGGGTCGCAGCCGACGATCAGGATCCGATGACCCATCTCGGCCAGCGCGGCCAGGGTGTTTTGCGACGTCGTCGACTTGCCGATGCCGCCTTTGCCGTAGAATGCGATTTGTCGCAGCGATGCCATGATGCTCTCCATCAACCGATTGCCAATGTCCCGCACGCGCCTTGCATGACGAGACCGCGTCCTCTCTCCAGAACCGGCAGACGGGTTATTGGGAAGGAGAGCATCGCTCGTCCGAAGCGTCGGCGTGCACTCAGCCCTCAACCTTTGCCTGAGACCAGTTTTGCAACGGCTGTGCCAGAGCTTTGGAATCGTTAAAAAGGCCATGTTTTGAAAGAGATGCGGCCAAGCTCGGCGCTAGGATGTACTTGTTGCAAACCCGACATCACGGGTTTTCACCCGACGCTCCCGCGCCGTGCTGTCCGAAACGACACACGTCATCACGGGCACCACGCAGCGCAACAGCGACAAACACGCGCCAGCGCTGCGCAAGCCGGCTCAAGAGCGGCGGTACGGAGTTTGCTTGATCTAGATCAATCCGTTTGCGAACGGACCAGCAGGAGCATTTTGATGTCGAGCAAGGCGCGCGTCTTTGTCATAGAAGCCGATCAGGTGATCCGCTCGGCGCTCGGCTACATTCTCAGCGAGCGTCATGAGACCTTCACGTTCGCGGAGACCGCGGACGCCCTGAGCAAGGCCGTCCGAGCAACGCCGGATGCGGTGCTGGTCGGGAGCAGCATCCTGGAGGACGACGGCGCCGAGACCGTCGGCATGCTCGCACGAAAGCTGCACCAGGCCGGCATCATCGTGGTCGCAGGATCGACGAAATCCCCGCTCGCGCTGGCGGGACTGCGCCAGGGCGCCGAAGCCATCATCGCCAAGCCCATCACCTTCGACGGCGTCACCCATGCGGTCGACTCGGTGCTGGCGCGGCGCTGCACGGAACCAGGCTCGGCGGCATCGCTCGCCCTGGTGTCCACGGAGATCAGCAGATGACGAGGAGAGGAAGATGCTGAAGATGACCCAGACCGCGGCGCCGGGCACGCCGGACATCGAGGACATCGTCGAGAACTTCGCCCTGCTCGACGACTGGGACGATCGCTACCGCTACGTGATCGAGCTCGGCCGCGGCCTGACGCCGCTGCCTGACGCCGACCGCAGCGACAGCAACAAGGTGCAGGGTTGCACCAGCCAGGTCTGGCTTGCCACGACGGTGCAACGCGGTACAGCGGCGCCGGTGCTCGATTTCATCGGCGACAGCGACGCGCATATCGTGCGTGGCCTGGTCGCGATCCTGCTCGCGATGGTCACGGGCCGCACCGCCCCCGAGATCCTGGCCGCCGATCCGATCGCCTTGTTCGAGAAGCTCGGCCTGCGCGAACACCTCACCCCGCAGCGCTCCAACGGCTTCCGCTCCATGGTTGCCCGTATCAAGGCCGACGCGCAGGCGGCAATGGCGGCGGCGGCGTAGGTTTTGTTATCTGATTTGTTTGTTTGATTGAGCCCACATCATGCGGCAAGCACGGTGCACCCTCTCCCCTTGTGGGAGAGGGTGGCGGCCGAAGGCCGCCGGGTGAGGGGTTCTCTCCGCGTACTCAGACGGTCGGGATTCGCGGAGACAACCACTCACCCGAGTGAGTCTGGAGCTGCCAGCGGCGTAGCCCTCTCCCACAAGGGGAGAGGGCGCATTCATCGGCACCGGTTCTTCGTAGTCATACCCACGGGAATATCTCGCCGCTAGGAGAAAAACTCCTGCGCCTTCTTCAGCGCGCGGACCAGGGCATCGACCTCTTCGCGCGTGTTGTACATCGCGAACGACGCGCGGCACGTCGCCGTCACGCCGAAGCGCTCCAGCAAGGGCATCGCACAATGCGTGCCGGCGCGCACCGCCACGCCGGAGCGGTCGATGACTGTGGCGAAGTCGTGGGCATGCGCGCCCTGCATCTCGAACGAGACGATCGCGCCCTTGTCGGCGGCGTTGCCGATGATGCGCAGCGAGTTGATCTCGCGCAGCTGCTCGGTGGCGTAGGCGACGAGATCATGCTCATGCGCCGCGATGCGCTGCTTGCCAATCGAGGCGACGTAGTCGATCGCGGCGCCCAGGCCCGCAGCCTCCACGATCGGCGGCGTGCCGGCCTCGAAGCGATGCGGCGGGTCGCCATAGGTGACCCAGTCGCGCGACACCTCGCGGATCATTTCGCCGCCGCCGTTGAAGGGCGGCATCGCGGCCAGCAGCTCGCGCTTGCCGTAGAGCGCGCCGATCCCGGTTGGGCCGTAGATCTTGTGGCCGGTGATGCAGTAGAAGTCGGCATCGAGATCGCGGACATCGACCTCCATGTGCACCGCGGCCTGCGAGCCGTCGATCAGCACCGGAATGCCGCGGGCATGCGCGAGGCGGATGGCCTCCTTGACCGGGACGACCGTGCCGAGGACGTTCGACATCTGCGTCATCGCCACCATCTTGGTGCGCGGCGACAACAGCTTCTCGAACTCGTCGAGCAGGAAGTTGCCGTCGTCGTCGACCGGGGCCCATTTGATCACCGCGCCCTGGCGCTCCCTGAGGAAATGCCAGGGGATGATGTTGGCATGGTGCTCCATGATCGAGAGCACGATCTCGTCGCCCGGCCCGATCCGCTCGCGCCCGAACGTCTGCGCCACCAGGTTCACCGCCTCGGTGGCGCCGCGAGTAAAGATGATCTGCTCGGGGCTTTCCGCGTTGAGGAAGGTCGCGACCTTGGCGCGGGCCCCCTCATAGGCCTCGGTGGCGGCGTTGGCGAGATAATGCAGCCCGCGATGCACGTTGGCGTATTCGGAGGTGTAGACCTGGTTCATCCGGTCCAGCACCGCCTGCGGCTTCTGCGCCGAGGCGGCATTGTCGAGATAGACCAGCGGCTTGCCGTGGACCTGCATGCCGAGGATGGGAAAATCCGCCCGGATGCGGCTGACGTCGTAGCCGCTTCCCCGCACCGCTGCATGCATCATCTACTCCCGTCGTCCGAGCCAGCCCAGCATCGCCTCCGTCAGCGCAGCCCTGACGCTCTCATTGGCCGCGCCCTCGATGATCTCGCCGACGAACGCCTGGATCAGCAGCGCCTTGGCTTCCTTGGGCGGAATGCCGCGCGCCATCAGATAGAACAGCAGTTCGTCGTCGATCGCGCCGGTCGTGGTGCCGTGGCCGCACTGCACGTCGTCGGCAAAGATCTCGAGCTCCGGCTTGCTAAAGGCCTCGGCCTCGTCGGACAGCAGCAGCGCCCGCGACATCATCTTGGCGTCGGTCTTCTGCGCGCCGGGGCTGACCGTGATCTTGCCCTGGAACACGGCACGGGCGGTGTCGCCGACCACCGCCTTGAAGGTCTCGCGGCTCTGGCAGTTCTCGGCGGCATGCTCGATCGTCAAGGTGGTGTCGGCATGTTGCGTGCCCGACAGCAGCGAGCCGCCGCGGATGTCGGCCACGGTGCCCTCGCCCGCGATGTGCACGAACAGCTGGTTGCGCACCAGGCTGCCGCCGGCGACGAAGCCAAGCTGGTTGAAGGTCGCGCGCGCGCCGATATTGGCGAGCAGCGAGGAGATGTGCAGCGCGCCGCTGCCCTCGCTGACGACCTTGACGTGGTCGATCCGCGCCTCGTCGCCGACGACGAGCTGCATCGCGGTGTTGACCTGATATTCGCTGCCGTCGGGCCCCTGATGCGACTCCACGATGGTGGCGCTGGCGCCAGCACCGATATTGACCTGCGAGCGCGTGTACATGGAGGTCGCGACCCAGTTGGTCGTGACGAAGGCGACATGGATCGGCCGGCTCAGGACGGTTCCCGGCGCAACCAGGATCACGACGCCATTGGCGGCGAGCGCGGTGTTGAGCGCCAGCGCCGGATCGTCGTCCGGCACCACGGGGCCGAGCCGCTGCAACAGCAGCGGCTTGTCCGCAGCGAGCGCCTCCGCCATCGGCTGGATCGTCAGACCCGGCTCGAGATCGGCGAGGTCGGACAGCTCCGGCACGAAGGCGCCGTCGACGATGACAAGCTTGCGGAAGCCGGCGCCGGCAAACAGATCATGCGCCTCACGTGCCTTGGTCTTGGCGGCATCGTCCGGCAGCGCAGCGAGCCTCTTGGCTTCCTTCATCTGCGTCCGCAGATCGGTGTAGCGCCAGGCCTCGACGCGCCGGTGCGGCAGGCCGACCGTATTGAACCGGTCGAACGCGGCCGCGCGGACGGCGGTGATTTCCTCGCCGCCCGGCAGATAGCGGCGGGCGCCCTGATACAGATCGGCCAATCCGAGCTCGGCCTTGGTCTTGCGGATCGCGACGCCCATGTTGGTGCTCCCCGAGCCTTACGCGGCTTCGCTCTGATATTGCGCGTAGCCGGTCGCCTCGAGCTCGCGCGCGAGGTCCGCCCCGCCCGTGCGGACGATCCGGCCCGCCGCGAACACATGGACGATGTCGGGCACGATGTAGTCGAGCAGCCGCTGGTAGTGCGTGATCACGATCATGCCGCGCTCGGCCGACCGCAGCGCATTGACACCGTTGGCAACCACCTTCAGCGCGTCGATGTCGAGGCCGGAATCGGTTTCGTCGAGAACGCAGAGCGAGGGCTGCAAGAGCGCCATCTGCAGCGTCTCATTGCGCTTCTTCTCGCCGCCGGAGAAGCCGACATTGAGCGGCCGCTTCAGCATGTCGGCGTCGATGTTCAAGGTCTTGGCGATCTCGCGCACGCGCTTGATCAGATCCGGAGACGACAGTTCCTCTTCGCCGCGCGCCTTGCGCTGGGCGTTGAAGGCGGCGCGCAGGAAGGTGAGCGTCGCGACGCCCGGAATTTCCAGCGGATACTGGAACGCGAGGAACACGCCCTTGGCGGCGCGCTCGTCGGCGGACATCGCCAGGAGGTCTTCGCCGTTGAGATAGACCTCGCCGGCCGTGACCTCGTAGCCGGGCTTGCCGGCGAGCACGTAGGACAGGGTCGACTTGCCCGCGCCGTTCGGCCCCATGATGGCGTGGATCTCGCCCCTGTTCACGGTGAGATCCAGGCCCTGGATGATCTTGCGACCGCTGGCGATCTCGGCATGGAGCCCCTTGATTTCGAGCAAGGCCGTCATCGAACACTCCTTCTGATGTTGTCGCCGCGCGACACCGTCATCCAACCGAACCTTCGAGCGAGATCGAGATCAGCTTCTGCGCCTCGACCGCGAACTCCATCGGCAGCTGCTGCAGCACGTCCTTGACGAAGCCGTTGACGACGAGACCGACCGCCTCTTCCTGGCTGAGCCCACGCTGGATGCAGTAGAACAGCACGTCCTCGGAGATCTTGGACGTGGTGGCCTCGTGCTCGAACACCGCGGAGGAGTTCTTGGCCTCGACATAGGGCACGGTGTGCGCGCCGCATTTGTCGCCGATCAGGAGCGAATCGCAGGCGGTGAAGTTGCGCGCGCCCGATGCCTTGCGATGGGCGCTGACCAGGCCGCGATAGGTGTTCTGCGATTTTCCCGCAGCGATGCCCTTGGAGATGATCCGACTCGACGTGTTCTTGCCGAGATGGATCATCTTGGTGCCGCTATCGACCTGCTGGAATCCGTTGGAGATCGCGATCGAATAGAACTCGCCGCTGGAATTGTCGCCGCGCAGGATACAGCTCGGATATTTCCAGGTGATCGCCGATCCGGTCTCGACCTGGGTCCAGGAGATCTTCGAGTTGGCGCCGCGGCAGTCGCCGCGCTTGGTGACGAAATTATAGATGCCGCCGACGCCCTCGGAATTGCCGGGGTACCAGTTCTGCACCGTCGAATATTTGATCTCGGCATCATCGAGCGCAACCAGCTCGACCACGGCGGCATGCAGCTGGTTCTCGTCGCGTTGCGGCGCCGTGCAGCCTTCGAGATAGGATACGTAGGCGCCCTTGTCGGCGATGATCAGCGTCCGCTCGAACTGTCCGGTGTTGCGCTCGTTGATGCGAAAATAGGTCGACAGCTCCATCGGGCAGCGTACGCCCGGCGGGATGTAGACGAACGAGCCGTCGGAAAAGACCGCCGAGTTGAGCGTCGCGAAATAATTGTCGGTGGTCGGCACCACAGTGCCGAGATATTTCTGCACCAGGTCGGGATGCTCGCGCAGCGCCTCCGAGATCGGCATGAAGATCACGCCGGCCTTCTTCAGCTCCTCCTTGAAGGTGGTCGCCACCGACACCGAGTCGAACACGGCGTCGACCGCGATCTTTGTGCGCGGGGCGACGGCCTCGCCATCGGCGTCGGTCTCAGCCGCGGCCGCTGGACGCTCGACCCCTTCGAGAATCTCGACCTCACGCAAGGGAATGCCGAGCTTCTCATAGGTCTTCAGGATCTCCGGATCGATCTCGTCGAGCGAAGCGACCTTCTTCTTCGGCTTCGGCGCGGAGTAGTAATAGAGATCCTGGTAGTCGATCTTGGGGTAGCCGACGCGGGCCCAGGTCGGCTCGGTCATGGTCAGCCAGCGGCGATACGCCTCCAGCCGCCATTCCAGCATCCAGGCCGGCTCGTTCTTCTTGGCCGAGATGAAGCGGATCGTATCCTCGGACAGCCCTTTCGGGGCCTTCTCGGATTCGATGACGGTTTCGAACCCGTAGCGATATTGATCGACGTCAATGTCCTTGACGCGATCAATGGTCTCCTGAACCGCTGCCATCTCTCACTCCGCTTCCAAGCTTCCGACGAGGTGCCCGCGTCAGGCGGGCACGCAGGTGTCCGGCACCGGACAGACGGCAGCGCATTGCGGCGCGTCGAAATGGCCTTCGCACTCCGTGCACTTCTTCGGATCGATGATGTACATGTCGTTCTTGAGCCGAATGGCCGCATTCGGGCATTCGAACTCGCACGCTCCACAGACCGTGCATTGCGAAGCGATGATCTTGTAGGTCATTTGCAGCTCCCCGCGCTTGAGAGACATCCAACGACGTCATTCACGCGTTATCTTTCAAGCCCCGTGCCAGAGCTCATTTGGTTGATTTCTAAGGAAGATTCTAAACTTCGCTGGAACGGCCAGCTGTCGCTCTCCCGACAGCATGTCGCAGATGCGACAGGGCGGGAGGGACGTGTGGCCGGAGCAGGCTCTCACGACGATGGCGATGAACTGCGCTCCCCTGCGCCGTGACGTCCGCGGTGCTCGCAGGTCTCTCCTCCGTCATTCCGGGGCGTGCGAAGCACGAACCCGGAATCCATCGGGCGTCAGAGCGCGCAGCAAAATGGATTCCGGGCTCGCCGCGCTACGCGCGCCGCCCCGGAATGACCTGGAGATTGGAGCACCGCCGGCGCGTTCGAACGAAGTCCAAACGCAAAAGGGCGCGCCATACGCGCGCCCTTCAACGGCAAGCCCAGCCCGTTCAGAACCGCTTGACCTCGATGTTGTACTTCTTCAGTGCGTAGCCGATTTGCCGCGGCGTCAGGCCGAGGAGGCGCGCGGCCTTGGCTTGCACCCAGCCGGAGCGCTCCATGGCCTGCACGATGCGCTCGCGCTCGGGCACAGCGCCGCCGTCCATGCCGTCGGAGAAGTCCCCGTCGTCGGCATCGACAGCCGGCAACTCCACAGGCACCTCGACCGGCGCCGAGGTGCGCGGCAGGATCGGCAGCGGCACCATCGGCTGGCCGCGCGGCGGCGGCGGCGTCACCGTGTTGCCCTTCCACAGGATCGCCGACATGCACTCGTTGCGGCTGCAGGCGAAGTCGTCCATGCCGATCGCTGAGCCCGCCGCCATCGTCGCCGTCCGCTGCACGCAGTTCTCCAGCTCGCGCACATTGCCGGGGAAGCCGCAATGCATCAGCACCTCGATGGCGCTGACGTCAAAGGTCAGATCGCGCTCGTTCTCGCAATTGAAGCGGCGCAGGAACTCGCGCGCCAGCTGCGGAATGTCGCTGCGGCGCTCCCGCAGCGGCGGCAATTTGATCGGCACCACGCTGATCCGGTAATAGAGGTCGGCGCGGAATTCGTTGCGCGACACCGCCTCTTCCAGATTGCGGTTGGTGGCGGTGACGATGCGCACGTCGACCTTGATGGTCTGGTTGCCGCCGACGCGCTCGAACTCCCGCTCCTGCAGCACGCGCAGCAGCTTGGCCTGGAACGCCGGCGAGATCTCGCCGATCTCGTCGAGGAACAAGGTGCCCTTGTCGGCCAGCTCGAAGCGGCCCTTGCGCGAATTGATCGCGCCGGTGAAGGCGCCCTTCTCGTGGCCGAACAGCTCCGACTCCAGCACGGTCTCGGGCAGCGCGGCGCAGTTGATCTTGATGAAGGGCCGCTTGGCGCGGTTGGACAGTTCGTGGATCGCCTTCGCCACCAGCTCCTTGCCGGTGCCGGATTCGCCGCGCAGCAGCACCGGCGCGTTCGACTTGGCGACGACGTTGATCTTCTCCAGCAGCGCGCGCAGCGCCGGACTGTCGCCGACGATACCGTCGACCAGCACCTTCTTGCGGTTGCTCGGCGCCGGCTTCAGCTCCAACAGTTCCTTCTGAAGGCGGTGGCTTTCCGCCATCAGCCGCTCGCGATCCCGCGCGACGACGCGATGCAGCTTGATGGTCTGGCCGATCAGGTTGGCGACCATCGTCAGGAAGCGGACGTCGGAATCGAGCCGGAACACGGCGCGGCCGTCCCAGACGCGGTCGATCGTCAGGGTGCCGACGACGCGCTGGTCGATGCGGATAGGGACGCCGAGAAAGGAGACGCGGGTGTCGTCGCGGGCACCGAGCGTGATCGCATCGGCGGCGCTGAAGGCCGGATGATCGGCGACGTTCTCGGCGATCAGCGGCACGGCTGTGGCGACGATCTGGTCGATCGCCTTCTGCGGCAGGCGCTCGCGATAGCGCTGGTCGCTGCCCTCGCTCCACCCGGCGCCGACGGCGAGGTCCGGAATGCCGTCATCCGCGAGCAAAGACACCACGCCATGGCGCATCTGCATGAAGGACTGCAGCAAATTGACGACGTTGGCGAGGGTAATTTCGAGCCGCGTCGGCGCGGCCAGGATTTTCGAAATTTCGAAAATGCCGGTCAGCGCGATCTCGCTGAGCGGTATTGGGGCAGCATTGGACCTGATGTCCTGAGCTTCGACCTGACGTGTTTCCGTTTGGACCATGGTCGCTTCTCTGATAGTCACGGACGCTCTCGACGAGATCGCCCGCGATTGTAGGCGTTCTAACATCCTCCTCTAACTGCAGATGATTGTCGTGCCTAACTTTGCTGCATTGCCGCAGAAGTAGTGTGCAGTAAACAGAACAGAAAAGCTGCAGAACTTCATGATCTTAACAAATTAGTTTGCACTTGGCGCAGCGGCCGCGTCGCACGGACCGCGCACGGATTGACGTCTCGGCAAACTGACAAAGGTGTGATGTTTCCGACACCTAATAATCGCTGAGCGTCACGCTTGTTGCGAGAAAATCGCAACCATCAGACCTGTTCACCAAGTTTCCAGTCGCCGCGTAGCACTCGCTTCACTGGATTGCCAACAGCGCCAGCCACTTCCCGAGGCGGCGTCAAAACGCCGCTTGCGTCGATCAACCTAGAGGTGTTGCCCCCCGTTGATCTGGATCTCCTCGCCGGTGACGTAACTCGCCGCGTCCGAGCACAGGAAGAACAGCACCTTGGCGACCTCCTCCGGCGCGCCGATCCGGCGCATCGGGATCAGCGGCGCGAACCGTGCCTCGGTCTCTGGCGACACCATCTCGGTCTTGATCTCGCCCGGCGCGATGGCGTTGACGCGGATGCCGTGCGGCGCGAAGTCGTGCGCCATCTCGCGGGTCAGGCAGGCCAGCGCCGCCTTGGAGGTCGCGTAGGCCGTGCCGGCGAAGGGATGGACGCGGGTACCGACGATCGACGTCACGTTCACGACAGCGCCATGCCCGCGCTTGAGTTCGTCGAACAGGCCCCGCGCCAGCAGGATCGGCCCGAGGAAGTTGACGTGGAACACGGTCATCCAGGTCTCGACCGAGGTCGCAAGCGAATCCAGCCGGCCGCCATCGTCGGCCTTCGGCGAGATCGCGGCGTTGTTGATCAGCGCATGCAGCGGCGCACCGTCGAGCTTCGCCTTGATTTCGGCAATCGCGCGCGGGATCGCGGCGCGGTCGCTCAGGTCGAACTGGACGTGGTTGTCGGCACCGGAATCCCATGGGCACCGCCCGCCGTCGAACGGCTGGCGTGAGCAGGTGAGGATGCGCCAGCCGGCATCGGAGAACAGTTTGGCGGTCGCATGACCGATGCCGCGCGAACCACCGGTCAGCACCAGCGTCTTCTGCTCGGTCCTTGCCGGCCGCGCAGCCGCCGCAATGTCCCCATGAAACGGGCACGATGCGACCGGCGCTTCGTCGGCCGGCTCGCGGACATCCTGGTCGAGATCGAGGCTCACCTCATGCCGTCCTGATCATGCGCGCGATGGTCATCCGGGCGTGGCGGCCACGGATCGATCCGATGGGTTCGCGGTATTGCCATGCTGTGGTGGTGCAGAATCCGGGCCAGCGAAAAACCGCGGCCAAACCGACATTTCCTGTCGGGTTTTCGACAGAATGGCAGGTTCGGGACACGACCCGCGTCGGCTTTCCACCGCCGCTTTCACAACACCTTCGAACGACGATGTTTTTCCGCAAGACGTTGCGATGGTCCAACTCTTGCTCGACGGGTTGACTGTTCGAACTGGATGCTGGCTTTCCAGTCTCACGACGGTCAGCCACGAGACCTGTGCCGTATGGACTGAGAGACATGGGGACGAATGCAGTGCGCTTCGCCGTGGTCCTCGGCACCAACGAAATCGCATCCGCGGTCGCCGTGCATCTGCACCGCGACGGCTTTTGCGTGGTGCTGTCGCACGATCCCAATCCGCCGGTCATGCGCCGCAAGATGGCGTTCCACGATGCCCTGTTCGGCGATACCCCCCGCGTCGAGAACGTGATCGGCGCGCGCATCGAAAACACGATGGACGTGTTCAAGGCGCTCGGCGCCCCCCAGCATGTCCTGGTGACCTGGCTCGGGCTGCTCGATCTGTTGCCGGTCCGCGGTATCGACGTGCTGGTCGACGCGCGCATGCAGGCGCGCGAAGTGACGCCGAACCTGCGCGGCATGACGCGCCTTTCGATCGGCATCGGCCCGGGCTTCTCGCCAGCGGCCAATTGCGACGTCGCGATCGAGACCCGGCCGGACCGGCTCGGGCAGATCGTGCGCGAAGGCTGGACCCTGGCCAAGGAGGACGTCGGTGAACTCGGCGGCGTCGGCATCGAGCGCCTGGTGCATTCGCCCCACGAAGGCCGCTGGCACACGCCGGTCGAGATCGGAACGCGCATCTACAAGGGCTTCGTCGTCGGCCATCTCTCCGGCGAGCCCATCACAGCGCCCTATGACGGTATCCTGCGCGGCATCGTCCGCGACGGCATCGACGTGCCGGCGGGCATCGCGCTCGCCGAGATCGACCCGCGCGGCCGCCACGCGCAGTGGACCGGCATCGACGCCCAGGGACAGACGCTCGCGCAGGCGACGCTGACCGCGATCCGCCTGCACGCCGCCGCGCGCCTCGGTACGAGCGCAGCCACGACGCGCTGATCCCATGGTTTCGAACGATTCTGATTAGCCCGCTGCCCCAGGGTCGGCATTGGCATCGCCGTTGCTTATCGTTGGCAGGAGCGAGCAAGAGCCATGATCATTTGTTCCTGCAACGTCATTACCGATACGGCCATCCGCGACGTCGTCACGGCGGCCGACATTACGTTTGGATCACCGGCACAAGTCTATGACTGTCTGGGCTGCTCCGTGCAGTGTGGGCTCTGCTCGCGCTCGGTAAAGCGCATTCTCGACGAGCGGCAGAGCGACACGGCCGTCGCGGCCGTCTGGCCCGTGCACGGCGAGCCCGCGCCGTGTGAACTGATGTCGGTCGCGTAACAAACAACAGGTCACGACATGTCGTTCACGCGCTGTCGGATGTCGGACAATGTCGCCACGAACGGCTGAAGCGGTGACGAGACCCTGCAACGGCGCGCCTCGAACATAAGCCACGGTGCGGGCCTCGCCCTTCGCCCGCCTCCGGCGGGCTCCTCAGGGTGGGGCGAAGGTGGTATCCAGAGCGCGTCACCGACAATGCACTGGCCGCCATCGCGATGACGAACTTGTTCATGGTGATGTGCAGATCAAGCCGCATAGCTCGCCCCTCATGGTGAGGAGGCGCACAACGCCGTCTCGAACCATGAGGCCCCAGATGGCGAACGCTCAGCGTCTCAAATGAACGGCTTTCCACCCGTCACGGCGACCGTCGTTCCCGACGTGTAGCTGGACCGGGGATCGGCCAGCATCACATAGGCGGTTGCCAACTCGGCTGGCTGGCCGGCGCGCTGCATCGGCACCTGCTGGCCGAAGCTCTTCACCTTCTCCTCCGGCATCGTCGAAGGGATCAGCGGCGTCCAAATCGGACCGGGTGCCACGGCGTTAACCCTTATGCCCTTCTCGGCCAGCAACTGCGCAAGCCCGCCGGTGAAGTTCTGGATGGCGCCTTTGGTGACGGCATAGGCCAAAAGACCGGGGTTGGGCATGTCGGCATTGACGGAGGCCGTGTTGACGATCGCGCTACCCGGCTTCATGTGCGGCACCGCCGCCTTGGTCAAATAGAACATCGCGTGAATGTTGGTGCGGAACGTCAGCTCCCACTCCTCGTCGGAGATGTCGCCGATGTCGCTGAAGGATGCCTGATGCGCGGCGTTGTTGACGAGAATGTCAACGCCGCCCAGTTCGTCGACGGCGCGCCGGATGATGGCGCGGCAATGCCTGGCGTCCTGGATGTCGCCGGGCATCAGCACCACCTTGCGTCCCTCATTTTCGATCAGCGCCTTCACCTCGCCGGCGTCGTCATGCTCGCTGAGATAGGCGATCACCAGATCGGCGCCCTCGCGCGCGTAAGCAATGGCGACCGCGCGGCCGATGCCGCTGTCGCCGCCGGTGATGACGGCCTTCATGCCGGCAAGCCTGCCTGATCCCTTGTAGCTGGTCTCGCCATGGTCGGGCCGCGGCTCCATCCGGGCGGTCGTGCCCGGCATCGGCTGCGACTGCGGCGGAAACGGCGGCTTCGGATAGTGATCGGACATCGCGGCTCTCCTGACGAATTCTGCCACGTCAATCGCAGGCCAGCATCGGCGTTCCTGCTCCGGGATATCGCTACCGCGCGGCGCGGCTTGGAACGTGACCTTTCCCGCCGCATTGCCGTGGGCAGCAATGACGAAAGCACGCGAGCCATGACGAAGGACTTGCCGATCAATGGGCGCGAGCCGGACCGCTCGGAAGCCGACCGTCAGCGTGATCAGCTTGTTCCACGGGGCGTGCCCGGGAAACCCGATCCCGCAAGGATGACGCCGCAGCAAAGGCAACAGACCCCTGACGAGGTCGACCTCGGTCACACCGCTTGACGGTGATCTGACCAGGTTGGCAGACCCATTGACGCGCAGAACGGCGCCTCCCAATGGGTCCAGCATCAACTGACTAGTGGGTCTTGGTCTCGGCCCACTTTTCCAGGTCCTTCTCGGAATCGGAACGCTGTTCCTTCTCCGGATTTCCATCCCAGGGCTTGTCGGTCTGCTTGATCGATCCGCCGTCGTTTCGCTGGCGCGGATCGTCCTTCGGGGTTTCCTTGCTCATCAGTTCGTCCTTTGATCGCTTGAGGATTGCCAGCCGGGCCCATGGGCTGCGCATGGCATTCAACCCGGCAGCATCGTCGGCGGCGGCGCCGTGGCTTCGTCGTGCAACTGCTCCATTTCGCGGATCTCGTGCTCGGCCCGATACCAGAACTCATCCTCCCGGCCCTCCGGCCGCCCGGACTGTTCCCACAGCGCGTGGGCGCGCTCGCGGATGCGGTCCTCGAGATTGACGTCGTCGATGTGTCCCATGGCTCGTCCCTGATTGCTGCAAGCTGTGTTCTCCTCGAACGCGAGGAAGGCGAGGACGCGCAGGCCGCGTTCGGCGCACGCCCTGCTTGGGCAATGGAAAACGTGCGGCGATGTTCCATCGCAAAGCCGTGCTAGCGACGATGCCGCGGCTAGCCATGGGTCCGGCGCACGATCGAGAGCCGTCGTCTTGCCCTGCGGCCTATGCCGCGTCGGCCGGCACCATCGCCTCGATCGTGACGCCCGTTCCGGTCGAGGCCACCGTCAGGGTTCCGCCGAGCGCCAGCAGGCGCTCGCGCATGCCGGTGAGCCCGAAGCCGAGCTTGTGCTCGGGCTTCAGCCCACGGCCATCGTCGCGCACGCGCACGCGCGTGTAGCTGCGGCGATGTCCCGCGGTGGTCTGCTGCAGCGGCTCGATGGTGACGTCGACCGAGGTGGCCTCTGCATGGCGGAACACGTTGGTCAGCGCCTCCTGCACGACCCGGTAGATCGTCAGCTCGGCCGTCTCGCCGCCGCGCGCGGCGGTGTCGATGAATGTCGTCTCGATCGCCACGCTCGGGTGCGATTCCCGCCACAGCCGCACCAGGGCGCCGAGCGCCTCGCGCAGGCCGAGCTCGGCGAGCCCGACCGGCCGCAGCCGCTCCAGGATGCGGCGGTTGAACTGCTGCACGGCGTTGACCTGCTCGAGGATCGCCTGCCCGTGGCGGCGCATCGCCGCGACGTCGATCGACTTGGCGTCCGGCAGCCGCATCAGCGCGCTGGCATGCGCGCGCAGCGCGAACAGATGCGGCCCGAACTCGTCGTGCAGTTCGCGTGCAATCTCCTTGCGCTCGAGGTCCTGCAGCGACACCGTGCGCTCCGCCAGCCGCCGCTTCTCCTCCACCGCCTCGCCGAGCGCGCCGGCGAGATGATTGAGCTTGGCGCACAGCGCAGCGAGCTCGGGCGCGCCGCCCGGCTTGACGCGGGCGTCATAGGCGCCAGCCTCGATCCGGCTCATCGCCTCCGACAGATCGCCCAGCGGCGCCAGCGCGCGGCCGACCACCAGCGTCGTGATCCCGAACAGCGCCAGACCGACCAGCGATCCGACCACGAGCTGCGTGAGGATGCCGTCCCAGATCTCCGCGATCTCGTCGTCCGGATGCGAGGTGATCACCAGCGTATCGGCCCGTCCGGCGACGATGACGGGCATGCTGACCGAGGTCTTGTCCGGGTGCACCAGCGCGATGAACCAGGCCGGCGCCGCGCGCGCCTCGCCCGGCGAGGGGCGCGTCTGCACCGGCATTGTCCTGCGGGTGACGCTGACATGGCGCAGCTGGCCGAGATCGCCGACGATCCGGTTCAGCCGGGCGTCGGGGTCCGGCGCCTCGTTGACCTCGTCCATGATGGTCTCGACGAAGGCGCGGGTCAGGCGGATGACGCTCTGATCCTCGGCCAGCACGCGCGGCGCGGCCTCGAACGCCAGCCGGCCGATGTTAATGGCGAGGCCCAGCGTCAGCACCAGCGCCAGCAGCACGTTGATGCGCCTGCGCAACGACCAATTCTGCCACATTATCTCCGCCTCGAAGCCACCGTGTTTCACACGTACTCACATTGACAGACAAATCCGCCGGCGATCTAATTGCAACATGATGCAGCATCGCGCAGCAGGCATCCATGACGCACTGCAATAATGACGCGAGCGGAAGTCCGGGACCCCAAGGCTATGCGCGTACTGATCGTTGACGATCATCCCATTGTGGCATCCGGCTGCCGTGCTCTGCTCTCGGCCGATCCCGAGGTCGTGCTGCTCGAGGCGGCCGATGCGGAGAGCGGCGAGACCAGTTTCATCACCGAGCGCCCCGATGTCAGCGTCATCGACATCAACCTGCCGACGGTGTCGGGCTTCGAGCTGGCGCGGCGCATCCTGGCCCGTGATGCCGGCGCGCGGCTGATCATGTTCAGCATGAACGATGATCCGGTGTTCGCGGCGCGCGCCATCGACATCGGCGCCAAGGGTTATGTCTCCAAGAGCGGCGATCCGAACGATCTCGTCGAGGCGATCCGCGAGGTCGCCCGCGGCGGCAGCTATCTGCCGCCGGCGATCGCGCGCAGCATCGCCTTTGCGGGCGCGGCCGTCGCCCAGAGCCCGCTGACCAAGCTGACCTCGCGCGAACTCGAGATCCTCCGCCTGCTGAGCGCCGGCAAGAGCCTCTCGGAGATTGCCTGGCTGATCCACTCGTCCTACAAGACGGTCGCCAACACCTCGTCCATCATCCGCCAGAAGCTCGGGGTGAGAACGTCCGGCGAGCTGGTGCGCCTGGCGATCGAGAACGGCGTCGCCTGAACCGCGACCCGGCGGCGCGATCCGTTACGCCGCACCCCTATCCTTTTTCGACAGGTGATCCCATGACGCTCACGACCGTCTCCCAGAACAAGTCCCATGGCGGCGTCCAGGGCGTCTACCGGCATGCCAGCCAGGAGACCAAGACCGAGATGACGTTCTCGGTGTTCGTGCCGGCGCAAGCGTCCGGCGCGAAGCTTCCCGTGGTCTGGTATCTGTCGGGGCTGACCTGCACCCACGCCAATGTCACCGAAAAGGGCGAGTTCCGCGCCGCCTGCGCCGAGCTCGGCCTGATCTTCGTCGCGCCCGACACCTCGCCGCGCGGCGATGGCGTGCCCGGCGATCCCAACAATGCCTATGATTTCGGCCTCGGCGCCGGCTTCTATGTCGACGCGACGCAAGAACCGTTCGCAAAGAACTACCGGATGTGGAGCTATGTCACCGAGGAACTGCCGAGCGTGGTCGCGGCGAACTTCCCGGTCGACCCGCGCCGTCAGTCGGTGATGGGCCATTCGATGGGCGGCCATGGCGCGCTGACGGTGGCGCTGCGCAATCCGGACCGCTACCGCGCGGCCAGCGCGTTCTCGCCGATCGTGGCGCCGTCGCAGGTACCGTGGGGCGAGAAGGCTCTCGGCGGCTATCTCGGCGCCGACAAGGCGGCCTGGCGCAAGCACGATGCGGTGGCGCTGATCGAGGACGGCGCGCGCGTCTCCGACCTCCTGGTCGATGTCGGCGATGCCGACCAGTTCCTGACCCAGCAGCTGCGCCCGGAGCTGCTCAAGGCTGCCTGCGAGAAGGCCAACATCCCGCTCCTGCTGCGCAAGCAGGAGGGCTACGACCACAGCTACTACTTCATCTCGACCTACATGGCCGATCATCTGCGCTGGCACGCCGCGCGGCTCGGGCGCTGATCGCAGTTGCAGACTGATTTGCCCGGCGGGCGCGATGGTGCGCCCGTCGAGGCGATGTCGTTGCCCCCGGCATCCTCATATCGCGTGCGCGCAAACGGCTGTTTTCATAGGCAGCGCAAGGCGATCACCCTTGTCCAGTCCTGGCGCGAAAAAGATTTCTGTTTCGCTTTTACAGAATTCATGATTGAATCCCGCCATCCCGCCTCGTCGAGAGGGCGTATCGCGGTCGTCACGAACGTGGAGGTGGGATGCGGTGGACGCCGGCGGCGCGCAGCGTGCTAGGGCCTGACTTGCCCGGGGCACGCGGACGAACGTGCCACGGCGTACGGCCAAGTCGCGTGGTCCTGGCATCCCGATGCCGATGCCCCCGCGGCGGCGCGCTGAGTGCGTGTCGTCGCGCACGGTGACCAGAAAGCCCGGCGCACCGGGGAGAGCGCGAAGCAACCGTGAAGACCATCGCGCAGGGAGGGCCGGGAAGTCCGAGCCGAACCTGTGGTACCTGCCGCCTGCATTCTTGTCTGCAGGCGGGCCATGGGGGCGGCAGGCTCCCGGCCTTCCCTGCGCCTCTTGTTTTTCGAGGGGCGATTGAAGCCGCAAAGCTCGGGCGTCATCCGCCGCGAGAATGCTGCGTCGTGTGTGAATGAAACGATCGTCTACGATCGAGGATGCTCGCAGCGTCTGAGGCCTCATGGTTCGAGACGCGCCGCGTGCGGCGCTCCTCACCATGAGGGTCAAAAGCCGAGGCACTGCACACCGGACCATGAACACGACGAGAGACGTGTTCATGGAGAGGTTCAAGAGCCGAGGCACTGCACACCGGACCATGAACACGCCGAGAGGCGTGTTCATGGAGAGGGGCAACACGACGATCGTGGATGTCGCCGCACACTTCGCCCTCATCCTGAGGAGCCCGCCGCAGGCGGGCGTCTCGAAGGATGGCCGCAGGCACCGCCCGCGCCACGCGCGCAGCCAACGCCGCCTATTGCGCCTGCGGCGCGCCGTAGTTCGGGGCCAGCAGGCGGTTGCGGACCAGCCAGGCCATGGTGCGCGTCCACGACTCGTCGGTGTTGCCGCGCATGTCCGCCGTCATGATGGCCATTGGCTGGCCGGTGTGCGCGTCGTGCAGATAGATGTTCATGTTGAGGATCAGGTTCGAGACCTTCTGCACGGTTCCGGTGATGGCAATGTCCGCACCGATCTCAGCGGCCAGCTTGACGTCGCAGCCGCCGCAGGCCTGCAGATTGCTGTTGTGCGCCGCATCGTTAACGGGAGCGATGTCGACAACGCGAAATCGTCCGGACTCCTGCAGCGCCGATCGGAGCTGCTCCGCCGCATGTGCCAGCCGCGCGTGCTCGTCGCTGCGCGGACCCTGCACCTCGCCCTGCAGGCTGGTGTCGATCAGTTCGAAGTCGAACACCGCCACCTTGGGCGGCTCGGCGCGCGCTGATGTCGCAGACATCAGGATCACGGAGGCGAGGAGAACGATGAGTTTCAAGGTCGTGATCCGAAATGACGCTGCACAGCCAAAAGTGGGGTTGAAAGCTAGGCCAATTCGGTCATCTTGCAAGACGAAACCTCGTCCGGCACGTGATGAGGGAACAATGGGAGGACATGTGGTCCTGGGAGTTCTGGCGCGATGCCTGATCGGCACGATCAGCCTCATGGCCGTCGCAACCGCCGCTCGCGCCGCGGAGCCGGTCGACATCGCGATCGGCTATCTCGGCCGTGCCGGCGTACCGCAGACCTTGTCGCCGCTCGACCAGCCCGCGGCTGATGACGGCGTCGCCGGCGCGCGGCTCGCGATCGAGGACAACAACACCACCGGCAAGTTCCTCAACCAGCGCTTCACCCTGGTCGACCGTCGCGTCAAGGACGACGAGGACGCCGCGCAAGCGGCCAATGAACTCGCCGGCAAGACCGGCTTCATCCTCGCCGACCTGCCGCCGGATGCGCTGTTGAAAGTCGCCGACGCCTTGCGCCCGCGCGGCGTCACCCTGCTCAATGTCGGTGCCACCGACGACCGCCTGCGCGAGCAGGACTGCCGCGCCAATGTCATCCATGTCGCGCCGACGCGCTCGATGCTGGCCGACGGCCTAGCGCAATACCTGGTGTGGAAGCAGTGGAAGCGCTGGCTGCTCGTGACCGGCTCGCATGGCAACGACAAGCTGTTTGCCGACGCGCTGCGTCGCGCCGCCACCCGCTTCGGCGCCAAGATCGTCGAGGAACGTACCTTCGAGGACACCGGCGGCGCGCGGCGCACCGACAGCGGGGTGACGCTGATCCAGCGCCAAATGCCGGTGTTCACGCAGAAGGCATCAGCTTACGACGTACTGGTCGCCGCCGACGAGAGCGAGGTGTTCGCCAACTATCTGCCTTACCGCACCTGGGATGCGCGGCCCGTTGCCGGCTCGGCCGGCCTGCGGCCGACGAGTTGGGACCCGTCGCAGGACCAATGGGGCGCGACGCAATTGCAGAACCGCTTCATGAAGCTCGCCTTGCGCCGCATGGATGCCTTGGACATGCAGGCCTGGATGGCCGTGCGCATGGTCGGCGAAGCCGCCTCGCGAACGAACTCCGGCGATGCCAAGGCGATGAGCGACTATCTCAAGAGCCCGAGCTTCACCATCGCCGCGTTCAAGGGCACCCGCCTCTCGCTGCGCGACTGGAACCTACAACTGCGCCAGCCGATCCTGCTGGCCGACGGCCGCATGATCGTGTCGGTCTCGCCGCAGGAGGGCTTCCTGCACCAGGTTTCCGAACTCGACACGCTCGGCGTCGACCGCCCCGAAACCAAGTGCAAGCTGCAATGATGTCGGATGTGATGATGTGGATGAAGATGCGCAGTCCGACAGGTCGAATACCGAAAGCCGCGCTTCCCGGCTCGAAGCCTCTCCCGTATGAGGGCAAGGCTATCGCATATGACGATCGAGGTTATGCGCGCGTCTCCCTCCGCGTCGTCATGGCCGGGCTTGTCCCGGCCATCCACGTCGTCCGGCGCGCTGAGAACCACGTGGATGGCCGGGACAAGCCCGGGCATGACCGAGTAACTCACGTGCAGGATCGGTCGCGGCGACAGCTCCGCATCTCCATATGCGATTGCCCTACGTATGAGGAGGCCACCGCCGACACCGCGGGCGCGGTGCAAGCCTCTCCCCGCGTGCGGGGAGAGGCCGGATTGCATCGCAGATGCAATCCGGGTGAGGGGGGCTTTCCGCTGGGTCTGGCGCCCGCGGCTGCCCCTCACCCCAACCCTCTCCCCGTGAAGAACGGGGAGAGGGAGCGCACCGCCGCCGTGGCGACAGCTCGACTCCCTCAGGCAACGACTCGAATGAGGACGTTCCGCGATCGGCTTTCGCTAAGGGCGCCCCTAACCGCCTCGCTGCTCACCGCCGCGCTGTCACTGGCCACCATCACCCCCGCCTCCGCCTTCGTCGCCTACGTCTCCAACGAGAAGGGCAACACGGTGTCCGTCATCGACACCGACACATGGACTGTGACCAAGACCATCAAGGTCGGCCAGCGCCCGCGCGGCATTTCGTTCACGCGGGACGGCAAGTTCGTGATGGTGGCAGTCGGCGATGACGACACCATCCAGGTGATCGACGCCAAGAAGATGGAGGTCGTGGACACCCTGCCCTCCGGTCCCGATCCCGAGCTGTTCGCGCAGGACGCTGCCGGCAAGACGCTCTATGTCGCCAACGAGAACGACAACACCGTCACCGTGCTCGACCTCGAGAAGCGTATCCGTATCGGCGACGTCCAGGTCGGCGTCGAGCCCGAGGGCATGATGCTCAGTCCGGACGGCAAGATCCTGATCTGCACCTCCGAGACCACCAACATGGCGCATTTCATCGACACGGCGACGCGCCAGATCGTCGCCAACGTGCTGGTCGATGCGCGGCCGCGCTACGCCGAGTTCAAGAGCGATGGCTCCGAGCTGTGGGTGTCCGCCGAGATCGGCGGTACGGTGTCGATCATCGATCCCGCCAAGCGCGAGGTCACCGGCAAGATCAAGTTCGCCGTGCCCGGCCTGCGCAGCGAGGCGATCCAGCCGGTCGGCATCGCTCTGACCAAGGACGGGAAGACCGGCTTCGTCGCGCTCGGCCCCGCCAACCGCGTCGCCGTGGTCGACGGCACCACACACGAGGTGAAGAAATACCTGCTGGTCGGCCAGCGCGTCTGGCACATGGAGTTCACGCCGGATGAGAAATATCTTCTGGTCACCAACGGCGTCTCCAACGATGTCTCGGTAATCGACGTTGCCGCGCAAAAGGTGATCAAGACGATCCAGGTCGGCGAGCTGCCCTGGGGCATCACGATTGCACAGCCATGATGATGCAGAACGCACCCGCTCTCGACTCCACGAACCCCGCGCCGCAGCTGGCGTCCGACCAGGCCCCCGCGTTGTCGGTGGCGGGCGTCAGCCATTCCTATGGCGCGCGCAAGGCGCTCGACGATGTCAGCTTCGCGGTGAGGCCTGCAAGCTTCACGGCCCTGCTCGGCCTCAACGGCGCCGGCAAGAGCACCCTGTTCTCGCTGATCACGCGATTGTTCGCGGTGCAGACCGGCCATATCGGCATTTTCGGCCATGACATCGGCCGCACGCCGGGCGAAGCGCTGCGGCTGCTCGGTG
This sequence comes from Bradyrhizobium oligotrophicum, assembly GCF_051168495.1. Lineage (GTDB taxonomy): Bacteria > Pseudomonadota > Alphaproteobacteria > Rhizobiales > Xanthobacteraceae > Bradyrhizobium > Bradyrhizobium oligotrophicum_A. Next base: position 47,218 of record NZ_JBNPVB010000015.1, read on the forward strand.
TCGTGTTCCAGTCGCGCACACTCGATCTCGATCTGTCGCTGACGCAGAACCTGCTCTATCACGCGGCGCTGCATGGCATCTCGCGCCGCGAGGCCCGCGCGCGCAGCGAGGAACTGCTGTCACGGATCGGATTAGCCGACCGCGCCAGCAGCAAGGTGCGCGATCTCTCCGGCGGCCAGATGCGCCGCCTCGAGATCGCCCGCGCTTTGCTGCACCGGCCGCGCTTATTGTTGCTCGACGAGGCCACCGTCGGGCTCGACGTCAAGGCCCGCGCCGACATCGTCGGTCATGTCCGCCAGCTCGTCACCGAGCAGGGCATCGGCGTGCTCTGGGCGACCCACCTGTTCGACGAGATCGCCCCAACCGATGATCTCGTGGTGCTGCACCAGGGCCGCGTGCTGGCGCGCGGGCCCGCGCCACAGGTGATCGCCGAGACCGGCGCCTCAGACGTCAACGCAGCGTTCGCGCGGCTGACCACGCAGGCGAGCCCGGCGCGGAGTGCCGACACATGACCGTCACGACCGTCCACCCCCCCGCCCCGGCCCGCAGCGGCTTCACGGCCGGCGAATACATCACCTGCCTCACCGGCATCGTCTGGCGCGAGGGGCTGCGCTTTCTGCACCAGCGCGAGCGCTTCGTCTCGGCGCTGGTGCGCCCGCTGGTCTGGCTCTTCATCTTCGCCGCCGGCTTCCGCCAGGTGCTGGGCATCTCCATCATCCCGCCCTACGAGACCTACATCCTCTATGAGGTCTATATCGCGCCCGGCCTGATGGCGATGATCCAGCTGTTCAACGGCATGCAGTCGTCGCTATCGATGGTCTACGACCGCGAGATGGGCAACATGCGCACCTTGCTCGTCAGCCCGCTGCCGCGCGGCTATCTCTTGTTCTGCAAGCTGCTCGCCGGCACCGCGGTGTCGGTGCTGCAGGTCTATGCGTTCCTGGCGATCGCCTGGTTCTGGGACATCACGCCGCCGCCGATGGGCTATCTCACGGTGCTGCCGGCGCTGATCCTGGCCGGCCTGATGCTCGGCGCCTTGGGCATGCTGATCTCTTCCGGCATCAAGCAGCTGGAGAATTTCGCAGGCGTCATGAACTTCGTGATCTTCCCGATGTTCTTTGCGTCGTCCGCGCTCTACCCGCTCTGGCGCGTCGAGGAAGGTAGCCCGTGGCTTGCCTATCTGTGCGAAGCCAATCCCTTCACCCATGCGGTCGAGCTCATTCGTTTCGCGCTGTATGGCAAGTTGAACTGGGTGTCGCTGGCCGTGGTCGGCGGCTGCACCGCGGTGTTCATGATCGGCGCGATCCTCGCCTACGATCCCTCGCGTGGTTTCGTGCGGCGTGGTCCTGGAGGCGAGGCATGAGGTTGAGAGGTCTATTGACGGCGATGGTGCTGTTGTCGGCATCCGCAAGCGCCACGCTCGCCGCCGATCCGCGTTATCCAGACTGGCCCTGCCCGCAGGCCAAGGTGCCGGAAATCTCGATCGCCGCGGTCTGGGCCGGGCCGCCGATCGACGACGTCGGCGCGAGTTGGAAGGACGATGCCAAGGTTGCCGAACTCGTCGCCAAACTGGCCGCGCGCCGCATCCCGCTTGAACAGGCGCAGAAGGATGTCGCCGACTTCCTCACCGGCACGGCCGAGGAGAAGACGCGCAGGGGCAAGCTGCTGTTCGCGGGCCTGTTCGACACGCTGAACGCGCAGCGTAGCTCCGTCATGAATGGCCTCGAGCGCGTCATGCGCAAGCAGCGCGAGGCCGTCGACAAGGTGCGCGGCGACACCATCGCTCTCCAGGAGATGCAGAGCGGCGCCACGCCGGATGCGGCCAAGGTCGAGGAGATGACCAACCAGCTGAATTGGGAGACCCGCATCTTCGAGGACCGCCGGCGCGTGATGAAGTTCGTCTGCGAAGTCCCGACCGCGATCGACCAGCGCCTGTTCGCGCTGGCCCGCGAGATCCAGCAGGACATGGAGTAGGTCCGCGGATGTCGCTCGCGGGAACAAAGCACATGTCGAGCAAGCGCACCCCTGCCTCTCCATCGTCATGCGCGGGCTTGTCCCGCGCATCCACGTCCGGCCGCGCGGCACGACGTGGATGGCCGGGACAAGCCCGGCCATGACGAGCAACAAAACGAGCAGCATCATCATTGGTCACGAGCCGGACCGCTCACTCCTCCGGCCGCGGCTCGGGCTGCGTCTGTTGCAGCGGCAGGTTGGCGCGGGCCCAGCCGTCGGTTCCGTCGGGATACCAGGCGACGTTGCGATAGCCGTAGGTCAGCGCGCGCCGCGCGGCGTTCCACGACATCCAACAATCTTCGAGGCAATAGAACACCAGCAGACTGCCGAAATCGCCACCCGACGCCTGCGCAAGGCCGCGTTTCAGATAGGCCTCGGTCGGCGGCGCCAGCGCGCCATAGCCGGTGTCGGGCAGCCAGATGCTGCCGGGAATATCCAGGCGCGGCTGCACGCGCCACACGGTCCCCGCCGGCAAATTTTTCGGCTTGGGCGCCCGCGGCAGCACATCGATGAAGGCGGCCGATTTGGCCCGCCACATCGCCTCGGTCTCCTGCGTCGACAGCACGCGCGCGCCATTGAGCGTCGTCGGCACCGGCGCGCGGTAGTTCTCGATGCGATAACTGTCCGGCTCCGCGACGAGATCGTCGGCCCGCGCGGCCGGGGCGATCAGCAGCGCGCCTGCCAACGCCGCGGCGGCGAGCCGAACGCTCATGGCGACTTCTTGTCCGAAGCCTCGGCGGTGATCAGATGATTGCCCTCGTCCAGCAGCGGCACGCCGAAGTCGAGCAGGATCTTGTTGATCTCGCCCTGGTTCTCCTGGATCAGCTTGTTGAGCTGACGACGCCAGTTCTGGTCCGCGCCACGCACCCCCATGGCGATGCGATAAATCAGCTTCGGCCCGGTGGTCTCGTTCACCAGCGGCGTCACGTGCAGTTGCGGGCTCGCCTGCTTGGCGTAGTAGCCGGCCATCGGGCCCCACAGCACGCCGGCATCGATCTCGCCGGACTTCAGATCGTTGATCATCGCCTCGGCCGACGAATCCACGCGCGTGTCGATCATCAGCGGATAGGGTTTGGCCAGCGGCATCAGCCCGGCCAGCGCCATGTTGGTCGCCGGCGGCGTGCCCGCCACGATGCCGATGTGCTTGCCCTTGAGCTTGGCGTCCTCCAGCGTCGTGACGTCGGCGAGGTCAGAGCCCGGCTTGGTCACGATCGCATAGGCGGTCCGGTAATAGGGACTGGTGCTCTGCACGAGGTCGTCGCCTTGCGGGAATCCCATGATCACGTCGCAGCGATGCGAGCCGAGCGTCATGCGCACGAAGCCGGTCGCCTGCGGAAAGAACGTGTAGTCGACCTTCTTCTGCAGCTTCGCCGCCAGGAACTCGGCGAGCTTGTTCTCGAACCCCTCGCCTTTCTCGTTCGAGAACGGCAGGTTGCGCGGATCGGCGCAGACCCGGAGCACCTTGGGATCGACGAGCTCGATCGACAGGTCAAGACCATCATTGCTTTGCGCGTGAGACGCGACTGGTCCGAGCAGGGTAATCCCCGCGGCAAAAGCCAGCGAGCAGACAAGACCGTGACGCTTCGTCATTCGTGTTTCCATCCCTATGGAGCGCATCGAGCTATTTTCGAAAATGCTAGGCCGCCGGCCTCGCGGGCGCAACAGTTGGCGACATCGCGAAGTGTTGACCGCGTGCTGCGCCGCAGCGCTCGCGGCGGGGAGCACGGGTCGCACGCAAGCAAGGCAAGCCGATGGTGAGACAACTGCTCAGCACTCTCGCGGTATGGGGGGCTCTCGCGCTCGGCAGCGGGGCTCATGCCGAGCCGCAGGAACTCGAGGTCAGCGAGGTTGCGCCCGGCGTCTTCGTCCACATCGGACGGACGGCGCTGATGACCGCCGAGAACGACGGCGCCATCGCCAATGTCGGCTTCGTCATCGGCAGCGAGGCGGTGGCGGTCATCGATACCGGCGGCAGCGTCCGCGAGGGCCGCGCCCTGCTCGCCGCGATCCGCGCCCGTACCGCCAAGCCGGTCCGCTACGTCATCAACACCCATGCCCACCCCGACCATGTGTTCGGCAATGCCGCGTTCCAGGGTGACGGTACGCAGTTCGTGGGCGCCAAGAACCTGCCGCGCGCGCTGGCCGTGCGCGGGCCGCACTATATCGAGGCCTTCCGCCGGCTGATGGGCGCAGAACTGATCGACGAGGTCCGCCTGATCGCACCCTCGATCGTGGTCGAGGACCAGGCATCGCTCGACCTCGGCGGCCGCACGCTCGCCCTGAAGGCGTGGAGTACCGCGCACAGCGACTGCGACCTGACCGTGACCGACGACCAGAGCCGAACCTTGTTTGCCGGCGACCTCGTGTTCCTGCGTCACGTCCCCGTGATGGACGGCAGCCTGCGCGGTTGGATCGCAGACATCAGGGTGCTCGCGGAGATCACGGCCGAGCGCGTCGTGCCGGGCCATGGACCCGTCAGCCCCTGGCCGCTGGCGCTGACCGACGAGCGCCGCTACCTCGATACTCTCGCCCATGACGTTCGGGGCCTGATCAAGGCGGGCAAACCGATTGCAGATGCCGCGATGGCCGCCGGATCGGAACGCGGCAAGTGGGAGCTGTTCGACGACTACCATGCGCGCAACGCCACGGCGGCGTTCTCGGAAATGGAATGGGAATGAAGCGAGGGACGCGCTATGATCATAGGCTATGCACACCGCTTTCGGAGGACTGCGCCATGACCGGGCTCCGCCTGCCGTCCACATCTCTTCTCAGCGTCTGGCTTCTCGGCGCCAGCCTCGCGCTCGCCTCCGCACCGGCGAAAGGCGCTGATGCTTATGATCCGTGGCCCGGGCTGGTTCAGGACATCTTCAACAACAAGCCGATGCAGGACGGCGCCAACGTGCTGGCGATCGAGATGCCCGTGCGCGCCGAAGATGCCTCGGTGGTTCCGGTCACCCTGCGGAGCAAGCTGTCGCCCGCCGACGAGCGCCGCATCAAGAGCATCACGCTGGTGATCGACCAGAACCCGGCACCGATGGCGGCCAAGTTCACGCTGGGCTCGGAGGCCAACGTGACCGCGATCGCGACCCGCGTCCGCGTCAACAACTATACGGACGTGCATGCCGTGGCCGAGCTGACCGACGGCCAGCTCTACGTCGTCAAGACCTTCGTGAAAGCGTCCGGCGGCTGCTCCGCGCCGGCTGCAAAGAACCCGGACGAGGCCAAGGCGCGCATCGGCCAGATGCGCTACCGCCAGTTCACGCAAGGCGGTGATGGCGCCACCAGCGGTATCCGCGAAGCACAGGTCATGGTCGGGCATCCCAACAATTCCGGGCTGCAGATGGACCAGGTGACGCAGCTCTACATCCCGGCCTTCTTCGTCGATCAGTTGACACTGTCACAGGACGGCAATCTGGTACTCTCGGTCGAAGGCGGCATCTCCATCTCGGAGGACCCGAACATCCGCTTCACCTATGTGTCGAACGGCGCCAAGCACTTCCGCGCCGAAGCCAGGGATACGCAGGGCCATGTGTTCGAGCACGAATGGCCGGCGGAGGGCTCGGGTACTTGATGGCGTGGCCAGGCCGCAAGGCGTCAGAAACACCTCACCTCGGCTTCGGCCTGCGCCCGGCGGAGATCGTTCAGCGCGCTGGCAGCCTGCTCGGAGGTCCGGAACTGGGTGCCGAGCGTGCTGCGAACCTGGGACATGCTCAGCACGGTCTCGGCGGTGACGTAGCGCTCATAGGGAATGATCGACGCGATCACGTCGATCGAACACGAGCAGTGGGAAATCGCCTCCCGGGTCTCGCCATTGGCCTTCATGCAGCCGAACACATACTCGGCCCGTGCGGACGTCGGATAGTCGTTGAGGTCCTCGGCGCTGACAGGGCCGCTGGAGCCCATCAGCGCGAGACAGATGGCGACAATCGGTCCTACCGGAACAGCACAACGCATGACAGTCCTCCGCGGCATCGCAGCTCAGGCTATGCTAAGGGACTGAAGCTGAAAAGAACACATCTCGAGGAAACGCAGACGGGCCCATGACGCGGATCGGTCGTTTATTGGTCGCACTCCTCGCCTGCGCGATGCTGCCGGTCTCGGCATGCTGCGCCGCCGAGACAGTGAAGGTTGCGGTGCAGAAGACCGGCACTTTCGCCTGGGAATTGGCCGTCATCCGCGCCCACCAGCTCGACAAGCAGGCGGACATTGTGATCGACGCCGTCGAGCTCGCGAGTCCCGAGGCCGGCAAGATAGCGCTGCGCGCCGGCAATGCCGACATCATGGTGTCGGACTGGCTGTGGGTTTCGCGCGAGCGCACGCTCGGCGCCAAGCTGACCTTCACTCCCTATTCGAGCGCCCTCGGCGCCGTGATGGTGCCGGCCGGCTCGCCGCTCAAGACGCTCGCCGATCTCAAGGGACGCAAGCTCGCGGTCGCCGGCGGGCCGCTCGATAAGAGCTGGCTGCTGCTGCAGGCCACGCTGAAGCGCGACGGCATCGACCTGAAGTCGCAGGCGACCATCACCTATGGCGCGCCGCCGCTGCTCGCCGCCAAGCTGGCCGACGGCGAGATGGATGCGGGCTTGAACTACTGGAACTTCTGCGCGGCACTGGAGGCCAAAGGCTTCCGCCGCCTCGCCGGCGTTGAAGATCTCTTGGCCCCGTTCGGCGCCAAGGGCCGTACCGCGATGATCGGCTACGTCTTCGACGAGGATTGGGCCGCCGGGCATCGCGATCTCGTGACGCGCTTTCTGTCGGTCACGGCCAAGGCCAAGGAGATCCTGGCGACGTCGGATGCCGAATGGCAGACGATTGCGCCGCTGACCGGCGCGCCGGATGAGGCGACGTTGCGCGCCTATCGTGATCGCTATCGCGAAGGCATTCCGCGCCGCTCGGTCGCCGAGGAAGAGGCCGACGCCCGCGTTCTCTACGGCGTGCTCGCCTCGATCGGCGGACGCGATCTGGTCGGCCCCTCTGCTGAGCTCAGTCCCGGCACCTACTACAGGACGGATGCGAGGGACTAGTGCTGCGGCTGTTGTCCTTCGCACTCCTGCTGGCCACCTGGTGGATCGCCGCGGCCGTCGCCGGCAGCGCCAAGCTGCCGCTGCCATCGGCCGTGCTCGCGGTCGCCATCACGGAAGCGAAATCCGGCGCATTGTTTCTTCATCTCGGCGCCACCCTCGCCCGGGTCGCCCTCGCCTTCACGCTGTCGATGGCACTGGGCTCGGCGCTCGGTTTTCTGATGGGCCGCAGCCGTCTCGCCGACCGCCTCGGCGATCCCTGGCTGATCCTGCTGCTCAATCTGCCGGCGCTCGTCGTAATCGTGCTCGCCTATATCTGGGCCGGCCTCACCGAGGTCGCCGCCATCGCCGCGATCGCGATCAACAAGCTGCCGACCGCCGTCGTGACCTTGCGCGAAGGCGCCCGCGCGCTCGATCCGTCGCTGGACGAGATGGCCAAGGTGTTCGCCTTTCCACGCGGCCGCATCCTCCGCCACGTCCTGCTGCCGCAGCTCGCGCCTTATATTGCAGCCGCCGCGCGCTCCGGCCTGTCGCTGGTCTGGAAGATCGTGCTGGTCGCCGAACTGCTGGGACGTCCCAACGGCATCGGCTTCGAGATCGGCGTCGCCTTCCAGCTGTTCGACATCCCGCTGCTGCTCGCCTACTCCTTGAGCTTCGCTGCGGTGGTGCTGGTGATCGAAGCCGCCATCGTCCAGCCGTTCGAGCAGCGCGCATCCAGGTGGCGACTCCGTGCGGCTTGAGGTCGACATCAGGTCCAAGAGCTACACCAGCGCCAATGGCAAGCGCCAGGAGGTGATTGCGGGAATCGCGTTTGCGCTGCAGCGGGACGAGGTCGGCGTCGTCGTCGGCCCCTCTGGCTGCGGCAAGAGCACGATGCTGCGAATCCTCGCCGGCCTGGACAGCGACTATCAGGGCGAGGTGTCACGGCCGGAGGAGGCCCGGCTCGCGATGGTGTTCCAGGAGCCGCGGCTGCTGCCATGGCGCTCCGTGGAAGAGAATGTCCGACTGGCGGCGCCTGAGGTCGCGGAGGACAGGCTGGCCGCGATCTTCGGCGTGCTCGAGCTCGAGGGGCATCGCAGCCATTTCCCGGGCGAATTGTCGCTCGGCCTCGCCCGCCGCGTCGCGCTCGCGCGGGCCTTTGCAGTCGAGCCGGATTTCCTCATCCTCGACGAGCCGCTGGCCTCGCTCGACGACGCCCTCGCCGCGCGGCTGCGCGAGGAGATCGCGATGCTCGTGGCGAACCGGCCGATGATCACGCTCCTGGTCACGCACAGCATGGACGACGCGGTGCGGCTCGGCGACCGGATCTTCGTGTTGTCGCCGCGGCCGGCCCGCCTGCTCCACACCGTGCCGATCGACGCGCCGCGTGCGCAGCGCAGCAACGACCTCGTGGTCAAAATCAAGGCCGATCTGGCGCGACTGGATTTTTCCGTGTCATAGTCATGACAAATCCAGGGGAACGCCATGAGACGCGCACTTGCCGGAACGGCAATGATCCTATCCAGCCTTCCGATGGCGGCCTTCGCGCAGGGCAAGGGCATTCGGCTGTGGAATCTGACCACCGCGACGATGACCGGATTCCAGCTTTCACCTGCCGGCCAGAACAATTGGGGACCCAACCAGACGCTGAACGACAAGGACAAGGAGCTCGATCACGACGAGCGGCTGAAGCTCTCCGGCGTCGAACCCGGGCGCTACGATGCCAGGGTGAGCTATGCCGGCGACCGGCAATGCACCGTGCGCGATCTCGACATCAAGGCCGACGCCGTGGTCTCGGTGACCGACAAGGACCTGAAGGATTGCACCAAGTAGGCAAGCGCGTTGCCGTGTTCCGGCCTCAGGCCTTGTCGTTGCTGTGCGGATATTCGCAGCGCCATCGGACCGCAGTCCATTTCGGGTGCTCGCCGATCCACTGGGCAATGTAGGGCGGCGCCTTCATCGCGCATTGCTGCAGCGATGCTCCGCCGTCGGCGAATACGAGATGCTGCTCCTCGCAGGTGGTCGGAGACAGCACGGCGCAGACGGTTATGACGAGATCGATGGGGCTCATGTCAGGTGTCCTTCGCAAGCCTGATGGAGGACCATACATGAAATTACGGCATCAGGCTGAATCGGTTTCCAAGTTCTGCGCCGCCAGCAGCGGGAGAACCGCGCCAGGAGCGACCATCCATGGGCGAAGCCGGCCCTGACGCTTGATCCGGACCTGCAGATCGGCTGCAATGGGACTGGTCGATCGACCTCAAAAAGAGCGAATGCGGAGGAAGCAAATGTCCAAGGTTCTCGTACTCTACAAGACCCCGAAGAGCGCCGAGGCGTTCGACAAGCACTACACGAACGTCCACGTGCCGCTTGCGAAGAAGATTCCCGGACTGAAATCCTACGACATCAGCCGGGGGCCGGTGAACGGACCGGCGGGCCCCACCAACATCCATCTCGTCGCCACCCTGGTATTCGAATCGATGCAGGCGCTGCAGGCGGGGATGGGCTCGGCTGAAGGCAAGGCCGCAGCGGGAGATCTACCGAACTTCGCCGACGGCGGCGTCGACCTCTACATTTTCGACACCCAGGACGTCTGACCGGCGCGTTGATCCCCATGCAAGATTGATCTGCCAAGCCGCCACCGCCGCATCGCCTGCGTGGCTTGGCAGATCGCTAGTCGTTACTTGCGCGCCGCGCAGGCATACATGTTGATTTCCATGCCGACCGGCACTTCGACGATCTTCGGTGTCTTCCAGGCCATTTCAAGCTCCCAAGTTCGGACTATCATTGACTGACGCATTGCTTGCGCCACCATCAAAGCTAGGACCACGTCCGCGCGAACGCAAGGCTCGCCGAAGCCCCGGCATTTCCCGGGAGTGGTGGTCCCGGTTGAATAGAACGAAACCGGCAGCCCCCGCCGACAACGTTATGCCGCAATCAGCGTCCGACCACGTCAGCTCATGTTCCGCTGGCCTGGACGAATATGAACAAATTTAGATTGTGCGGATTGTGGTTCAGGTCGATGCGCAGGAACCTCGGTCTCGATCACGCCGTCGATGCGGAGGACCGCCCGGCCCGCAACGCCTCAGCGGGCGGCCGTCTTGTGCACCGACGACGGCATGACGCCGAAATACTTGCGGAAGACGCGGCTGAAATGCGAGGAGCTCGAAAAGCCCCATGAGAACGCGACGTCGGTGATGGTCTTGCCGCTCTGCGTTTCCAGTTCCTGCCGACAATGCTGAAGCCGCGCCCGCCAGATATAATCGCTCACCGTCATCCCGCGGTCGCTGAACACCATATGGAGATAGCGCTTCGTACAACCTAAGGCTGCCGAAATCTGGTCGATGCACAGATCGGGATCGCGAAGATGCTCGCGGATGAAGGCCTGCGCACGGATGTAGACGGCCTCGGGTCCCGCACGATCCAGCATCCGATCCGCTTCGCGCAGGGGCAACAGCAGCAGATCGATCAGCGACTCGGCAACGCTGGCCGCGGAATTTGGCGACAGCCGATTGGCTTCGTCGAAGGCGGCATGGGTCATGTCATGCGCGATGCGGCCGGTCCCGCTTCGCGCCGACAATTTATAGGCAGCCATTTTCTCCGAGCGGAAGCCGCGCTCATGCAGCAGCTCCTTGGGCACGATCACCACATCATGGCGGGTCAGCGCAGGGCTGATGATCGTGTGGGGCGACGATACGTCATAGGCCAGACAATCGCCGGGCCCGATCTCGATCTGGCGGCCATCCTGCTCGAAATAGGAGATTCCATAGGTTTGGAACAGGATCTTGATGTAAGGATGTTCCGTCTCCCGCGCTCGCGCATAGGTGTGCGCAATCCGGTGCTGGCTGGCCTCGATCTGGCAAAGCTTCAGGCGAGAGACTGTCGTGAAGTTGATATGCCCTTCGAACGATGCCCCTTCCAACGGGTCGACGTCGAATCGTCCACAAAGATCGGTCAGTGCATCTGACCAACGTTGAATTTGGCTCTTCGGCGAAAACCCCGTGGTGCTGAGCGAGCGGATCGTACCGGACATATTCATCCACCGATTCTTGATCGAGACGCGTTAGGTCCGCCGCAGGACGGCAGACGAGACTGTAGCCAAATTACTCCCATTTTAAGGCTGCCCGCTCCTCGCGGCGCTTGAGTTCCGAAGTGTCCCCAGGGCGATCCTCCGCCTTCATCCGTGTAACGTCAAGGAGAACGTCAACCCACGGTGGAACCGCACCGCTGCAATTGATGCTTTGCAGCAGAAACGCGTTTCATGCTGCAGTCCAGCAAAGCAAAATCTCCTCTAAAAACTTCGTTGCGCTTCACTCTTGAGCAAGCTCTTTTCTCTTTTGGGCAAGTTTCCCGATCGAGAAGTGGATAATCAATCGTGCCGAAGAAGCAATACTGGGCCGCGTGATGCGGAACCTCAGTTGAACCCGGGAGGAAAGACGATGCGAAGAGTGCTACTCGCAACTTGTCTGACGTCAGTCGCGGCTCTCGCCGCGGGTGGCGCATTCGCCAGCGAAGAGCTGGTCAAGATGTCGGCCAACCCCAAGGATTGGGTGATGCCGGCAGGCGACTATGCCAATACGCGATATTCCAAGCTCAACCAGATCAACGCTCAGAACGTCGGCAAGCTGCAGGTCGCGTGGACCTTCTCCACCGGCGTGCTGCGCGGCCACGAAGGCGGACCGCTCATCGTGGGCAACATGATGTACGTCCACACCCCGTTCCCGAACAAGGTGTACGCCATCAATCTGGCCGAGGACAACAAGATCGTCTGGAAGTACGAGCCCAAGCAGGACCCGAACGTCATTCCGGTGATGTGCTGCGACACGGTCAATCGCGGCGTCGCCTATGGTGACGGCAAGATCTTCCTGCATCAGGCCGACGACAAGCTCGTCGCGATCGACGCCAAGACCGGCCAGCAGGTCTGGACCGCCATCAACGGCGATCCGAGCAAGGGCCAGACCGGCACCTCCGCTCCGCTGGTGGTGAAGGACAAGGTGCTGGTCGGCACGTCCGGCGGCGAGTTCGGCGTCCAGTGCAGCATGACCGCTTACGACATCAAGAGCGGCAAGCAGGTCTGGAAGGCCTATTCCGAAGGTCCGGATGACCAGATCCTGTTCGACGCCAGCACGACGGCGCTCGGCAAGCCGGTCGGCAAGGACTCGAGCCTGAAGACCTGGCAGGGCGACCAGTGGAAGACCGGCGGCGGCTGCACCTGGGGCTGGATCTCCTACGATCCGCAGCTCGACATGGTGTACTACGGCTCGGGCAACCCCTCGACCTGGAATCCGAAGCAGCGTCCCGGCGACAACAAGTGGTCGATGACGATCTTCGCGCGCGCAGCCGACACCGGCGTCGCGAAGTGGGTCTATCAGATGACGCCCCACGACGAGTGGGACTATGACGGCGTCAACGAGATGATCCTGTCGGACCAGGCGATCAACGGCCAGCCGCGCAAGCTCCTGACCCACTTCGATCGTAACGGCCTCGCCTATACGCTCGACCGTGCCAACGGCGAACTGCTGGTCGCCGAGAAGTACGATCCGAAGGTGAACTGGACCACCGGCGTCGACATGGACAAGAACTCGGCGACCTACGGCCGTCCGAAGGTTGTCGATCAGTACTCGACCGACAAGCAGGGTGAGGACGTCAACACCAAGGGCATCTGCCCGGCAGCGCTCGGCACCAAGGACGAACAGCCGGCCGCCTACTCGCCGGATACGCAGCTGTTCTACGTGCCGACCAACCATGTCTGCATGGACTACGAACCCTTCAAGGTGAGCTACACCGCAGGTCAGCCTTACGTCGGCGCGACGCTGTCGATGTATCCGCCGGCGGGTGAGACCCATATGGGCAACTTCATCGCCTGGGACGGCAAGACCGGTAAGATCGCGTGGTCGAACAAGGAGCCGTTCTCAGTGTGGTCGGGTGCGCTCGCGACCGCAGGCGGCGTGGTGTTCTACGGAACCCTCGAAGGCTACCTCAAGGCGGTCGATGCCAAGACGGGCAAGGAGCTCTACAAGTTCAAGACTCCGTCCGGCATCATCGGCAACGTCACGACCTATGAGACGGGCGGCAAGCAGTACGTCGCCGTGCTCTCGGGTGTCGGCGGCTGGGCCGGCATCGGCCTCGCGGCGGGTCTGACCGATCCGACCGCCGGCCTCGGTGCGGTCGGCGGCTACGCAGCGCTGAGCAACTACACCGCCCTCGGCGGCGCGCTCACCGTGTTCTCGCTGCCGCAGCAGTAACCTGAGCCGTCTGCTTCCGGCGCATGGACCTCTCGTCCATGCGCCGGTTCGCCTGCCTCGAAAACTGGGATGACGCCCTTGCGTAAGATTTTGATTGCGGTCGCCGCCGCCCTGTCCGCGGCAACCGTCGGGATGACTGTCGCCGACAAAGCCTGGGCGGAAGGTCCGGGAGACCCAACGGCCGTCAAGTCCGAAGACGGAAAGTACTTCGACAAGGATGGCGATCCGACCTACAAGGTGGCCGCCGATGGAACGGTCGACTGGTACACCTATTCCGGCTACCGCCGCTACCACTCCGAATGCCATGTCTGCCACGGCCCCGACGGCATGGGATCCACCTATGCGCCCGCGCTCAAGGATTCGGTCAAGAACCTGAGCTACGGCGATTTCATCGGTGTCATCGCCAGCGGCCGCAAGAATGTCAGTACGGCCCAGGAAAACGTCATGCCGGCTTTCGGCGACAATCCGAACGTGGCCTGCTACATGGACGACCTCTACATCTACCTGCGCGCCCGCGGCAATGACGCGGTGGGACGCGTTCGCCCGGCAAAGCATGAGGACAAGCCGCCCGCCTATACGGAGGCGGAGAACGCCTGCATGGGCAAAAAATGACCGACGATGGGGACCGTGACCTGAGCAGCGTCGCGGGCCCAAGAGACTGAAACAGGAGTTTGAGACATGAAGACGCGCGCCGCGGTCGCTTTCGAAGCCAAGAAACCGCTGGAGATCGTCGAGATCGACCTCGAAGGGCCGAAGGCCGGCGAGGTGCTGGTCGAGATCAAGGCGACCGGCATCTGCCATACCGACGCCTATACGCTCGATGGCTTCGACAGCGAGGGCATCTTTCCCTCGATCCTCGGCCATGAGGGCGCGGGCATCGTCCGCGAGGTCGGCCCCGGCGTGACCTCGGTGAAGCCCGGCGACCACGTCATTCCGCTCTACACGCCGGAATGCCGCCAGTGCAAGAGCTGCCTCAGCCGCAAGACCAATCTCTGCACCGCGATCCGGGCCACGCAGGGCAAGGGCCTGATGCCGGACGGCACCTCGCGCTTCAGCTACAAGGGCCAGACCATCTACCATTACATGGGCTGCTCGACCTTCTCCAACTTCACGGTGCTGCCGGAGATCGCGGTCGCCAAGATCCGCGAGGACGCGCCGTTCGACAAGAGCTGCTACATCGGCTGCGGCGTGACCACCGGCGTCGGGGCCGTCGTCAACACGGCGAAGGTCACGCCCGGCTCGAACGTCATCGTCTTCGGCCTCGGCGGCATCGGTCTCAACGTGCTTCAGGGGGCGCGGATGGCGGGGGCCGACAAGATCGTCGGCGTCGACGTCAATGACAGCAAGGAGGAATGGGGCCGCCGCTTCGGCATGACCCATTTCGTCAACCCGAAGAAGGTGACCGGCGACATCGTCCAGCATCTGGTCGCGCTCACCGATGGCGGCGCCGACTACACCTTCGACTGCACCGGCAACACCACGGTGATGCGCCAGGCGCTCGAAGCCTGCCATCGCGGCTGGGGCGAATCGATCATCATCGGCGTCGCCGAAGCCGGCAAGGAAATCGCGACCCGTCCATTCCAGCTCGTGACCGGTCGCGTCTGGAAAGGCACCGCGTTCGGCGGCGCGCGCGGGCGCACCGACGTCCCCAAGATCGTCGACTGGTACATGAACGGGAAGATCGAGATCGACCCGATGATTACCCACACGCTGAAGCTCGAAGACATCAATAAGGGCTTCGAGCTGATGCATGAGGGCAAATCGATCCGTTCCGTCGTCGTGTTCTGACCCGAGCCACGCAAAACTGAGGAGGATTGCACCATGACTGTCCACATCCATCCGTCCGTCGATAACGGCGTCAAACAAGGAAGCGGCCACTTCGCCGGCGGCACGCTGGTCTGCAAATGCCAGGACCGGCCGGTGAAGGTCGGCATCCAGGGCGATGTCGCGCACAATCATGCGTGCGGCTGCACCAAGTGCTGGAAGCCGTCCGGCGCGACCTTCTCCGTGGTCGCCGTCGTGCCCCGGCAGAACGTCACGGTGCTGGAGAACGGCGACAAGCTCAAGATCGTCGATGCCTCGGCCGTGATCCAGCGCTATGCCTGCACCGGCTGCGGCACGCACATGTACGGCCGCATCGAGAACACGGGTCATCCGTTCTACGGCCTCGACTTCATTCATCCCGAGCTGTTCCAGGAGCAGGGGTCGGCGGCGCCGGGCTTTGCCGCCTTCGTCTCCTCGGTGATCGAGTCGGGCGTGAAGCCGGAGCAGATGGGCGAGATTCGGGCGCGGCTGAAGGAACTGGGGCTCGAGCCCTATGACTGCCTGTCGCCGGCTCTGATGGATGCGATTGCCACCCACGTGGCGAAAGCGAAGGCGGCCTGACGGCCGCCGCGGACCAAGCGTATCAACCAAAGCGTTCCTTCCTGAAGACTTGGTGCCTCGCCTGCCTCCGTGCCGGCGAGGCATTCTTTCTTTTTGCGGTGCATATGGACTCGCGCCGCATCTGCCTTGCGGTGCTCGCACCTGCACGCGGCTCACGAAAGGCGCGGAACTACACGCGCCTGTGTAGACCGATGCTGTTCTCGTTCTGCTATCATTGTCCGTTCTCCGACAATTCTCAATTGAGCCGGCGCGTGCATCCAGGACATGTGGTCCCGCGCGCGTCCACCAGAGATCAGTACCTAGGACCATCGGTCCGACAGAGCGAGGGCGATCATGATCAAGGTGAAAATCAACGGACAGGAACAGGCCTGGGACGGCGATCCGAGCCTGCCGCTGCTGTGGTATCTGCGCGATGAGCTCGGACTGACCGGCAGCAAATATGGCTGCGGCCAGGCGCTGTGCGGCGCCTGCACCGTGATGATCGACAAGGAAGCTGCGCGGTCCTGCATCACGGCGCTGTCGGACGTCGCGGGCCGCGAGGTCACGACCATCGAGGGCCTGCATCCGACCGGCGACCATCCGGTGCAGAAGGCGTGGCGGCAGGTCAACGTGCCGCAATGCGGCTTCTGCCAGGCCGGGCAGATCATGCAGGCCGCCGCGCTGCTCAACGAAAATCCAAAACCGTCGCACGACCAGATCAGGGATGCCATGGCCGGCAACATCTGCCGCTGCGGCTGCTATCAGCGCATCGAAAACGCCGTTCATCTCGCCTCGACGGGGGTGTGATCATGACCATCATCGCAAATCCCGATATCGCAAAGTCTGCCTCGCGCCGCGGCTTCGAGCGCCATCTCAAGGTCGAAAACGTCTCGCGCCGCGCCATCCTGCAGACGCTGGGACTCGCAGGCGGCTTCGTGCTCGCCGCCCCCCTGCTGTCGCGTCCGGCCTTCGCCACCTATGAGACCGGCGCCGGCAAGATGCCACATGGCACCGTGGTCGATCCCAACGTGTTCGTCTCGATCGCGCCCGACGGCATCGTCTCGATCCTCGCGCATCGCTCCGAGATGGGCACGGGCGTGCGCACCAGCCTGCCGCTGATCGTGGCGGAGGAGATGGAAGCCGACTGGTCGCGCGTCCGCGTCGTGCAGGCGCCCGGCGACGAGGTGAAATTCGGCAACCAGGACACCGATGGCTCGCGCAGCACGCGGCACTATCTGCTGCCGATGCGCCAGATCGGCGCCTTGGCACGGGCGATGCTCGAAGCTGCCGCGGCCAAGCGTCTCGGCGTGCCCGCAAGCGAGGTGAAGGCCGTCAATCATGAGGTCGTGCACAGCGCGAGCGGCAAACGCCTCGGCTTTGGCGACCTCGCCGCCGACGCGGCCAAGGAGCCGGTGCCCGCGATCGAAACCGTGCAGTTGAAGTCGCCAAAGGACTTCCGCTATCTCGGCGAGGGCCAGGTCAGTATCGTCGATCTCCGCGACATCACCGTCGGCAAGGCGCGCTACGGTGCCGATGTGCGGTTGCCCGGCATGAAATACGCCGTCATCGCGCGGCCGCCGGTGACCGGCGGCAAGGTCAAGTCGTTCGACCAGGCGGAGGCGATGAAGGTCTCCGGCGTCGAGCAGGTGCTCGAGGTCAAGGGCTGGCCGTGGCCGTCCAAGTTCCAGCCGCTCGGCGGCGTCGCGGTGATCGCCCGCAACACCGGTGCAGCGATCAAGGGCCGCGACGCGCTCAAGATCGAATGGGACGACGGCGCCAATGCGGCCTACGACTCGGTCGCCTATCGCGCCGAGCTCGAAGCTGCGGCCCGGCAGCCGGGCCTCGTCGTCCGCCAGGAAGGTGATGCGGAGGCCGCGTTGAAGACCGCCGACAAGGTCATCACCGGCGAGTACTACCTGCCGCATTTCGCCCATGCCAGCATGGAGCCGCCGGTTGCGGTTGCCGACGTCAAGGGCGACAAGGCGGAGATCTGGGCGCCGGTGCAGAGCCCCGGCGGAACCCGCGAGGATGTCGCCAAGACCTTGCAGATCCCGATCGAGAACGTGACCGTCAACGTCACCCTGCTCGGCGGCGGATTCGGCCGCAAATCGAAATGCGACTTCGCACTCGAAGCCGCCCTGCTCTCCAAGGAACTTGGCGCGCCGGTCAAGGTGCAGTGGACGCGTGACGACGACATCCAGCACGACTTCCTGCACACCGTCTCGGTGGAGCGCATCGAAGCCGGGCTCGACAAGAGCGGCAAGGTGGTCGCCTGGCGTCATCGCAGCGTCGCGCCGACCATCCTGTCGACCTTCGCGGCCGGCGCCGATCATGCCGCGCCGTTCGAGCTCGGCATGGGCCTCGTCGACATGCCGTTCGAGATCGCCAACATCCAGTGCGAGAACCCGGCGGCCAAGGCGATGACCCGCATCGGCTGGTTCCGCTCGGTGTCGAACATTCCGCGCGCCTTCGCCGTGCAGTCGATGGTCGGCGAGATTGCCAACGCCACCGGCCGCGACCAGAAGGAGATGCTGCTCGAGCTGATCGGCAGTCCGCGCGTCGTCAAGCTCGCCTCGGTGAAGGATCTCTGGAACTACGGCGAGCCCTATGAAAGCTACCCGATCGATACGGGGCGGCTGCGCCGCGTCGTCGAATTCGTGGCCGAGAAGGGCAATTGGGGCCGCAAGGTCGCCAAGGGCCGCGGCCTCGGCATCGCCGCCCATCGCAGCTTCGTCAGCTACATCGCCACCATCGTGGAGGTCGAGGTCGACGACAAGGGCAAGCTGACCGTGCACCAGGTCGACAGCGCGATCGATTGCGGCACTTTCGTCAATCCGGAACGCATCGCCTCGCAGCTCGAAGGCGCCGCGATCATGGGGCTGAGCCTCGCCAAATATGGCGAGATCAGCTTCAAGAACGGCCGGGTGCAGCAGCGCAACTACGACGATTTCCCGGTGGTGCGAATCGACGAGGCGCCCCTGGTCACCAACGTGCACATCGTGCCGGCCGATGCCGACGCGCCGCCCAGCGGTGTTGGCGAGCCAGGCGTGCCGCCATTCGCACCGGCGCTCGCCAACGCGATCTTTGCCGCCACCGGCAAGCGCCTGCGCGCGCTGCCGATCGGCAAACAGCTCGCAACCTGAGAATAGCGATACAAGAAGGTCATCGGCCGGAGCGATCCGGCCGATGATCCACTCAACCAAGCAGTAGCGATTCAGCGCCCGTAGCGCACCGACGCGTAGCGGCCGATCACGGCGCCCCGTCCCTGCCCCGGCGCGCCGGCAACGCCATGCGGCGTGCTGCCGCAATCCTGGCGCAGCGGCGCCGGCGCAGGCTTGCCGGCGGTGGTCGCAGGCGGTTTGCCCTCGACGAGCTTCGTCACCAGCGAGCGCAGCCGCTGGTTCTCGATCTCCAGCTCCTTCAGATGACGCAGGGCAGGACTGCTGAGGCCGCCATAGCGCTGGCGCCAGCGATAGAAGGTGCGCAACGACACACCGGCAGTGCTGCAAATTTCGGCAATCGGCACGCCCGACTCCGCCTCGCAAAGCAGGACCAGAATCTCGTGCTCGGTGTGCAGGGAACGTCGCATGATCACAGACCCCCACGCGGCCAACCACGGCATTCTCGCATGATTTCCATGAGCTAGATAGAGGCTGGGCACCCGGCCCGCGCGGCGGCGCGCCGCACGCGCCAACCGCGATCGCGGCAAGGTGTGACGACCGGAGATCGTCACGCCCCGGCCGCGCATCGCGGTCGATTGGCAAAATTGACACGATCCGGCTCGGCCGTCTCAGTCTGCCGGTGACGTGAGCAAGCCTGACCAGTTTTTGGCATTGCCGGCTGCGACGTCCTGCCCTGATATCAGTCGGCACAACCGAGCCCCACGGAGCCAGCCGATGTCGAAACGCCACGAGATTCCCGCGACGCATGAGAGCATGGTGTGGGGCTATCTCGACAGCGCGACACCCCCTGTCCTCGAAGTCGCCTCCGGCGACACCGTGACGCTGCATTCGTTTCCGGCCGGCGGCAAGGAGACGCTGCCTGAAGACCGCAGCCTGGTTCCTCCGAACTATCTCACTGCGCTCGACACCATGATCCAGGGCCCGGGGCCGCATTTCATCACCGGTCCCGTCTATGTGAAGGGCGCGCAGCCCGGCGACACGCTGCAGGTCGACATCCTCAGTTGCAAGGTCAGCCAGGACTGGGGCTTCGTCTCGATCCTGCCCTTGCTCGGCACCCTGCCGGACGAGTTCACCGACTACGAGACCATCCATCCCAAGGTCGATCACGAGCGCCAGGTCTGCATCATGCCCTGGGGCACCGAGATCGCGCTCGATCCGTTCTTCGGCATCATCGGCACCGCGCCGCCGCCGGCCTGGGGACGGTGCGGCTCGCCGGTGCCGCGCAGCTTCGGCGGCAACATGGACAACAAGGAGCTGCGGCCAGGCACCACGCTGTATCTGCCGGTGTTCAACGAGGGCGCGCTGTTCTTCGCCGGTGACGGCCACGGCGTGCAGGGCGACGGCGAGGTCTGCATCACCGCGCTGGAGACCGGCGTCACCGGCAGCTTCCGCCTCACCGTGCGCAAGGACATGGACATCACTTGGCCGTTCGCCGAGAACGCCACCCATTTGATGTCGATCGGCCTCGACGAGGATCTCGACGACGCCGCCAAGCAGGCCGTGCGCGAGATGGTCAAGCACGTCTGCGCCCGCACCAATTTGTCGCGCAACCAGGCCTACATGCTGTGCTCGCTGGCCGGCAATCTGCGCGTCACCCAGCTGGTCGACGGCAACAAGGGCATCCACATGCTGCTGCCGAAGTCGTATCTCTGAGTTCTCCTCGACCGGCTGAGGCTTGTTGTCGGCGACAAGCTTGCGACCAATCGGCTGTCGCGGTGAAGGCGTGCGGGCAAGGCGTGCTCGCTGCCCGCCTCTCCCCGCGTGCGGCAGGGCTATCGCAGGTGACGCTCTTCGTATTGAGCCCGTCTGTTCCCACGTCGTCATGCCCGGGCTTGTCCCGGGCATGACGGAGTAACTAATTGGCAGACGTCCGTGCTGCCATGTCCCATTTCGGCAACTCGACGCGACCTCAGACGATCCTGATCGACATGTCCGGCAGGCCGTCGAGCTTGCACAGGAGCACGTCGCCCTTGACGACCGGGCCGACATTCTCCGGCGTGCCGGAATAGATGATGTCGCCGGCCTTGAGCTCGAACGCCTCGGAGAGTTTCGCGATCTGCTCGGCGACGCTCCAGATCATCTTGGTGAGATCGGAATTCTGCCGCATCGTGCCGTTCACCGCGAGCGAGATTGCCCCCTTGGTAAAGTGGCCAACCTTCGCCACAGGGTGGATCGGGCCGATGACCGCGGCGTGGTCAAAACTCTTGCCGATCTCCCAGGGCTTCTTCTCGGCCGCCATGCCGTTCTGCAGGTCGCGCCGGGTCATGTCGAGGCCGAGCGCGTAGCCATAGACGTGGTCGAGCGCCTGCTCAGGCGAGATGTTGGTGCCGCCGGATTTCAGCGCGGCGACCAGCTCGACCTCGTGGTGATAGTTCCTGGTCAGCGACGGATAGGGATGATCGGCGACCGCGCCGACCGCGACGTTCTGAATGGCATCGGTGGGCTTCTGGAAGAAGAACGGCGGCTCGCGATTCGGATCGGAGCCGCGCTCGATCGCATGCGCCGCATAGTTGCGGCCGATGCAATAGATGCGGCGGACCGGGAACACGCTGGACTCGCCGACGATCGGAATGGTGGTCGCCGGCACGGCGAAGATCGGTTGCGGCCAGGCCTGGGCCGCCGCCGGGCGCGCGCCGGCCAACACCGCGGCCGCTGCAGCGACGCTGCCGGCACCGGCGAGAAGATTGCGGCGTGAGGTGTCTGCCATTGGGTTCCTCCTGGGATCAGCCGTTGCGGACGGCACTTGTTTGTCTGGGGGGCGCCAAGTTTGGCGCGCTCTTTCTGATAAGCATATCCAGTATGCCAGCGCCACCATGCGCTCACGCGCCGTCGCTCTCGCGGCGCAACATGCGCCCGAAGGGATGATAGAGACCCTCGTCTGAGACGCGAGGGCGCAGGGAAGACCGGACCTCGACTGAGGCCCGTGGCCCGCCTGCTCAAAAAATGCAGGCGGCAGGTACCACAGGTCAGCCGGACGACCCGGCCTTCCCTGCGCGATAGTTGGAACGTCTGCTCCGTGCTCTCCCCGGGGACCGGCTTGTTTGCCCCCGTCATCAGCAACGACGCACGAACGTCATCGCGAACTTGACGCCAGCATCGGGGCGCCAGGACCACACGGCTTGAACGTCCGCGCGCTGTCATTCGTCCGCGCAAAAGCGCCTGACAGACCCGCGGCCACCGCTCCCCACCTCTCCGTATCGTGACGACGCGTACGTCCCTCTGCACGAGGCGGGATGAGGGGAGAAGATCATGATTTCCGATAAAAAGAAACTTGAATATTTTCGAGGAGAGATCTGGACAGGCGTGATCATGCTGAGGGCGCAACGGAATTTTCTTTTTTGGCGCATTCGGTCGGGCGCTCTCGCAAGGGGCTGCGACGGCGGCTCAGCGATGCACCTGGTCATGGCGCTGAACCGAGTCGCCCGTCGGGTCCCGTCGCCTTGGTATTTGCCAGAAGAAGCGAGGGACGGGTGATACGTTGCGCACAAGGACAGCGATGGGCGTGATAGCCGGGCCTCATGGTTCGAGACGCGCCGTGCCCGAGGCAGTCTCGCCCCGCATCAGGCTGCGTACGGCACCGCGCTCCTCACCATGAGGTTCAAAAGCCGAGGCGGCACTGCACACCGGACCATGAACACGTAGAGCGTGCTCATGGAGGGTTCGTCTCGCTCTATCGCCCCGCGCGCCCGTCACTCCTCACCTTGAGAAGCCCGCCCCAAGGCGGTCGTCTCGAAGGGCGAGGGCCCGGCCTCCGCCTCCGAAGTCCGCCGGTCAACGCGAACTCAGCGTCCTGCCCACTCACCCCTCGATGATCGCCACCGCGCGCGTCCAGCCGGCCGAGGCGCGCTCGATCTTGACCGGGAAGCACGACACGGTGAAACCGGTCGACGGCAGCTGCTCCAGATTGTGCAGCTTCTCCAAGTGGCAATAGCCGATGTGGCGACCCGCCTTATGGCCTTCCCAGATCAGTGCAGCATCGTGGGTCTCGGCGTATCGCTTGGCCGTGAACACGAACGGCGCATCCCAGCTCCAGCCGTCGGTGCCGGTCAGGCGCACGCCGCGTTCCAGCAGATACATCGTCGCCTCATAGCCCATGCCGCAGCCGGAATTGACGTAGTTGGCCTGGCCGTAGCGCGCGCCGGCCGAGGTGTTGACGACGACGATCTCCAGCGGCGACAGCGTGTGGCCGATGCGCTTCAGCTCCTCTTCGACGTCTTTCGCCGTCACGACATAGCCGTCGGGGAAGTGGCGGAAGTCGAGCTTCACGCCGGGCTGCAGGCACCATTCCAGCGGCACCTCGTCGATGGTCCAGGCGCGCTCGCCGCGGTTCATGGTCGGATGGAAATGCCAGGGGGCATCGAGATGCGTACCGTTGTGAGTCGAGAGATTCACCTGCTCGACCGCCCAGCCCTGCCCGTCCGGCAGATCCTCGGCCTTCAGCCCTTCGAAGAACTGCAGCATGCGCGGCAGCCCCTGCTGGTGGTCGATGTAGGTGATCGTCGGATGCGTTCCCGGCGGATCGGCGGGCACGTCGTTCTGCAGCGGCACGGAGATGTCGATCAGCTTGCGGGCCATGGGCGGTCCTCTCTCGTTGTCGAGAGAGACAGTGTCGCTCCGACGCGCTCAGCGCGCCAGCCCCGCGACGCGCCCAAGCGCCACGGCGGTCAGCAGGCCGTTGCCGGACAGATAGCCCGAGGCGTCGGCCCCGGAGACGCCACAGGCGGCGCCGCCCGCGGCGTGGAGATTGTCGATCGCGCTGCCGTCCTTGCGCACGACGCGCGCGCGGTCATCGATGACGAGGCCGCCCTGGGTGTGGAACAGCGCGCCGGTGACCTTCACCGCGCGATAGGGCGGCACGAGCTGCGGCACGCCGGCAAAGCTGCGGCCGAAGCGATCGACGCGCTGCTGCGCCTTGGCCTCGCCGACCTCATCGCAGTTCGACGCGAGCGCATCGGCCGGCACGCGCATCGCGGCCGCAAGGCTCGCGATATCGTCGGCTTCGAGCACCGCGCCATGGGCCATGGCATTGCGAAAATCCTCGAATTGCGCGGCGACGGCGGCGATACGCGCATCGAAGACGGTCCAGGCAATGCCGTCCGGCTGCGCCAGCACGCGGGCCGCCTGCTCGGAATAGCCTGAGGCCTCGTTGGAGAAGCGCTCCCCCCGCGCATTCACCTGGAAGCCGCCTTCGGTGATCGTCGCCCAACTGATGAGAATGCCGGCGGGATGCGCCACCGAGCCGTGGCCCTGATGGCCGCCGAGATCGCGCGTCGCCGCGCCGAGATGCTCGCCCCAAACAAGCGCATCGCCCTGGTTGCCGACATGGCCGAAATAGGTCGCGCTCGCCATCTGCGGGATGTGCCGGCCGACCAGCGCCGGATTGCCGCCATAGCCGCTGCAGGCGAGGATCAAGCGGCCGCAGCCGATGTCATCGCTGCTGCCGTCGGGCCTGATGAAACGCACGCCGACGACGCGCTTGGCGGAGTCGACCAGCAGCGTCGTTGCATGCGCGTCGCAGAGGATGTCGATGCCGGCGCTTTCGGCCGCCGTGCGCAGCCGGTCGATCAGTTCGCGCCCCGCGCGGCTGGGCAGGCCGTGCATGCGATAGCGCGAGTGACCGGGATAGCTGAAATTGTCGACCAGCGAGAACGGCAGTTGGTGCCGGTCGGCCAGCCATTCGAGCGTCGGGCCGATGGTGGTGGTGACGAGCTGCACCAGCGCAGGGTCGGGCTCATCATGCGCCTTGTGCAGGATGTCCGCGGCGAAGCGCGCCGGACAATCCTCGATGCCGAGCGCCGCCTGCCAGCGCGTGCCGGCCGCCGGGATCAGTCCCGCCGACAGCGCGGTCGAGCCCTGCGGAATGCTGTCGCGCTCCAGCACCAGCACGCTCTCGCCGCTCTCGACCGCCGACAGCGCCGCGACGAGACCAGCCGCGCCCGCGCCGATGATCAGGCAGTCGACGGCAAGCTCAGGCGCGCGGTCGATGATTTCGATGCCGCTCATGTGCGCCCCTCACCACGCTTGCGGCCGTCCTTCGAGACGCTCGCCTGCGGCGAGCTCCTCAGGACGAGGATCTTGTTTGCGGCAAGACTCTCGATCCTCTCCATGAACACGCCTCTCGGCGTGTTCATGGTCGGTGTGCAGGACCGCCCTCGGTACCAGCCCCTCATGGTGAGGAGCGCCCCTTGGGCGCGTCTCGAACCATGAGGCCCCAGAAGACCGGACGTGCATTCATGACGCCGCCAGCTCCGTCATCGCCTCCGCGATCGAGGCCACGCGGCACACCGGCTTCAGCGCCGCGATTGCGGTGGCATGCGTCTCCGCGGTGAACGCCGCGCAACCGTCTTCGAGCACCACCGTCTCGAAGTCGCGAATATGCGCGTCACGCACCGTGGAAGCGACACCGCCATTGGTGACGATGCCGGCGACATAGAGCTTCTCGATCCGGCACTTGCGCAGCACCCATTCGAGCCGGGTCATGTAGAACGCGGAGTACGCGATCTTCTCGATCGTGATGTCGGCCGGCTGCAGCAGGTCCACGAGCTGATGGCCCCAGGCGCCGGGCAGGAAGTCGCCCTTGGCGAGGAACGGCCGCAACTGCTTCAGATGCGGCGAGATCAGGGGCTCGCCGCCCTTGCCCGGCACCAAGGTGAACTGCGTCGAGATGACGAAGCCGCCTTTGCTCCGCATCAGATGGGCAAACGGCTTGATCCGTGGCGGCAGCGCCGCGATGTCGGCGGCCGTCTGCCCCGCACGGCCATAGGCGCCCTGGGAATCGAGAAAGTCGTTCTGCAGGTCGACGATCAGGAGCGCGCTCTGCGCGGCCGGAATGCTGTGATCGCTCATGTCCGCTCCACGATGACGTTGCCGAATGAATCCACCCGCGCCTTGAAGCCGGGCGCGATCACCGTCGTCGCATCCGGCTGCTCCAGGATCGCCGGCCCCGCGATGTCGCTGCCGACCGGGAGGTCGAGCCGCGCATAGATCGCGGTGCTCCACCATTTGCCATCGAACCAGACGTCGCGGCTGCCGAGCCGAGCCTTGCCGAGATCGGCGCTGGCGTCGGGGGCGAGCGCCGAGAGGTCGAAGCGCGGCCGCACGCCGATCGCAGCTGTGCGCAGGTTGACGATCTTGATTGGTACGCCCGGCAACAGGCGGCTGAAGCTCTTCTGATAGGCGGTCTCGAACGCCTTGCGCACGTCGTCGATGGTCAGCTTGATCGCGCCATCCTTGATCTCGGCCGGCAAGGTCGCGCGGATGGTGTGGGTCTGGCCGACATAGTGCATGTCGAGCTCGAACATGATGTCGATGCGCTCGACCGCCAGCCGCGCGTCCTTCACCACGGCCTGCGCATGCTCGGCTTCGGACTGCATCCAGCGCGTCAGCGCCGCGATGTCGAGACCGTCGACGAACATGTTGAGCGTCTGCACCTGGTCGTGGCGGATGTCGGCGATGACGCAGCCGAGCGCCGAGGTGACGCCGGGATAGCGCGGCACCAGCGCCGCCTTGAGCCCGACATCCTTGATCAGCGCCGAGACGTGCAGCGCGCCGCCGCCGCCGAACGGCACCGCCGCGAAGCGCGCCGGATCATGGCCGCGCTCGATCGACATCAGCCTGATGGCGCCGGCCATCTTGCTGTCGGCAATGCGGACGATCGCTTCCGCCGCCTCCATGACGCCGAGGCCCAGCGGCTCGCCGACATGCCTGGCGATGGCGCGCTTCGCCGCCTCGACGTCGAGTGCCTTAAGCTTGCCGCCGATCGGCCTGTCGGCATTGATGCGGCCGAGCACGACATTGGCGTCGGTGAGCGTCGGGCGGTCGTTGCCTCCGCCGTAGCAGACGGGACCAGGCCGCGAGCCCGCGCTCTCCGGGCCGACCTGCAGCAGGCCGCCGGCATCGACATGGGCGATCGAGCCGCCGCCGGCGCCGATCGTGGTGATCTCGATCATCGGCGTGCGCACGACGAGGCCGAAATCGATCGTGGTCTGCGCCGCCAGCGACGTCGCGCCATCGACCACCAGCGACACGTCGAACGAGGTGCCGCCGAGATCGCCGGTGATGACGTTGGGGAAGCCCGCCGCCTTGGCGATCTCCGCCGCGGCGATCACCCCGGCCGCCGGCCCCGACAGCGCCGTGCGGATCGGGAAGCGCCGCGCCGCGTCCGTGGACATCACGCCGCCATTGGACTGCACGATGTGGAAGCGGCCGTCGAACGCCTCGCCCGCGAGCGCGTTCTGCAGCTTCTGCAAATACGAGCCGACTACCGGCTGCAGATAGGCGTTGAGCGCCGTCGTCGACGTCCGCTCGAATTCGCGAATTTCAGGCAGGATCTGGCTGGAGCAGGCCACGTCGTCGTTGGGCCAGATCGCCTGCACGGCTTCGAGCGCACGGCGCTCGTTGTCGGGATTGGCGAAGGCGTTGACGAACACGATCGCGAGCGCCTGCGCGCCCTTGGCGAGCAGGTCGCGCGCCGTCGCCGTGACCTGCGCCGCATCGACGGCGGTGCGGATGGTGCCGTCGGACAGCACGCGCTCATCGACCTCGGCGCGCATGTCGCGCTCGACCACGGGGACGAAGTCGCCCCACAGGCCCCAGGTGTTGCGGCGGTCGCGCCGGCGCATTTCCAGCACGTCGCGGAAGCCACGCGTGGTGATCAGGCCGATGCGCGCGCCCTTGCGCTCCAAGAGTGCATTGGTGCCGACGGTGGTGCCATGCACGATCGAGCTGAGATGCGAGACCGCGCCAAAACCCTGCAGGCCTTCGAGGAAGCCCACCGCCTCGTCGCCGCGGTTCGACGGCACCTTGTTGGTGCGGAAGACGCGCTTCGCCTCGTCGAAGTAAAAGAGATCGGTGAAGGTGCCGCCGACATCGACGCCGACGATGGTGCCGAGCTTGCTCATGCCGCACCTCCCGCGCGCAGGCTGCGCGTCGCGGCTTCATCGATCGCGCCATCAACCGTCACAGCGACCTTGTAGACCGCGCGCGCCTGCGCACGTGAGACGAAACCGAGCGCGACGTCGTGCGCGACATCAGCAACCGGCCGCGCCTCCGGCGGCCCCCAGCCGCCGCCTCCTGGCGTTTCCAGACGGACGCGCTTGCCAGCCTTGAGATGCAGGTCGGTGATCTTGGAGACCATCGGCGGGCTCGCCTCGCCAGAATCGGTCTGCCAGGTGAAGCGGTTGAGCGCCGCGCTGCCGCCGCCGGCGACGCCGAACGGCGCCGCCTTGCCGCGCTCGCCGAGCAGCGCGACATCGGCATCGGCCAGCAGCTCGACCTCGTAGACCGCGCCGACGCCGCCGCGATGCGTGCCGGCGCCGGCGGAATCCGGGCGCAGCGCCCATTGCGTGAACATCACGGGATAGGCGGCTTCGAGAATTTCCACTGGAGGAATGGTCGCAGTCGAGATCGGGTTGTTGGCGTGGTTGAGACCGTCGGTCGCCGGATTGCCGCCGAGGCCGCCGCCGAAGAACGAGAACATCACGAAGCGGCTGTTGTCCTTGCGATGGCCGGCGATCGACAGCGCGTTGATGGTGCCGAACGGCGCGGCGGTCGCGCGCGACGGATCGGCCTTGGCGAGCGCGCCGAGCACGACGCCGATCAGGCGCAGGATGGTCTCGGTGTAGCCCGCGACCGGCTTGGGCGGACCTGCCGCCAGCAGCGAGCCGTCGGTAATCGCAAAGCTGATCGGCCGGAGGCAGCCGGCATTGGCGGGCACCTCGGTGAAGACGTGCTTCAGCGCGACGTAGCAGGCCGCGATCGTGGTCGAGCGCGAGATGTTGATCGGGCCCTTGCAGGCGCCGGACGAGCGCGTGAAGTCGAGGGCCATCGTGTCGCCGGCAATGGTCACGTCGAGCGCCACCGTCAGCGGCTCGTCGACGATGCCATCATTGTCGAGCACGTCCTCGAACGAATAGGTGCCGTCGGGCAGCGAGGCGATCGCCGCGCGCATCAGGGTCTCGGCACGATCCGAGAACGCCTCGAACGCGTCGGCCACGGTCTTGTCGCCGTAGTCGTCGAGCAGCGCGCGCAGGCGGCCTTCGCCGAGATCGAGCGCGTTGAGCTGGCCGTTGAGATCGCCCCAGTTCGACATCGGCACGCGCGAATTGGCCTCGAGAATGCCGAGGATGTCGTGGTTCATGCGCCCCGCAGCGATCAGCTTCACCGGCGGAATGCGCATGCCTTCCTGAAAACTTTCGACCGCCTTCGGATTGTAGCCACCGGCGACGTTGCCGCCGATGTCGAGCCAGTGGCCGACCGAGGCGATCCAGCAGAACACCCTGTTGTCGCGGAACACCGGACGCACGAGGCGGAAGTCGTTGAGATGGGTGCCGCCGTCATAGGGGTCGTTGAAGATGAAGGTGTCGCCTTCCTCAAGGCCGCCATCCTTGTCGACCTTGGCGATGACGGCGCGCACGGCAAAGGCCATCGCGCCGACGAAGATCGGCAGGCCGCCCTGCCCCTGCACCAAGGTGTCGCCGGTGGTCGCATGATAGATGCCGTGACAGGCGTCGCGCGCCTCCGCAATGGTCGGGTTGAAGGCCGAGCGATACAGCGTCGCATCCATCTCGTCGGCGATCTGCTCCAGCCGGCCCTTCAGCACTGCGAGCGTGATCGGATCCAAGGTCGTCATGCCCGCGCCTCCTCGTCAGCATAGCGCGCGCCATTGGCCAGGATGTCGGCGGTGCCGAGCATTGCATTGAGGCCGGTGAAATCGAGCATGCGGTCGGCGAACGGCCGGGTCGAGCCGGCCTCGGCCAGCGACGCGTAGTAGGCGCGCGCGGCGAAAGCGAGCGCGCGCACGATGCCGCCGGGGAAGATCACGAGCTTGAAGCCGAGCGCGCCGAGTTCGGCGGCGCCATGAATCGGCGTCGAGCCGCCCTCGACCATGTTGGCGAGCAGCGGCCGCTTCGACGCCAGCCGGCCTGCGATGGCCGACAATTGCTCGCTGCTCTTCGGCGCCTCCACGAACAGCACGTCGGCGCCCGCCTCCGCGTAGCGCTCGGCGCGCGCGATCGCGGCCTCCATGCCCTCGATTGCCAGCGCATCGGTGCGCGCGATGATCAGCGTCTCCTCGGACTGCCGCGCATCGAGCGCGGCCTTGATCTTGCCGACCATCTCGGCCGTTCCAATCACCGTCTTGTCGGTGAGATGACCGCAGCGCTTCGGCGTGGTCTGGTCCTCGAGCTGGATCGCAGAGGCGCCCATGCGCTCGAACAACCGCACCGTGCGCTGCACGTTCAGCGCATTGCCGAAGCCCGTATCGGCATCGACGACGAGGGGAACGTCGACGCGGTCGCGGATGACGGCGATGGTGTCGGCGACCTCCATCATCGATACCAGGCCGATGTCAGGACGACCGAGCCTGGTGTAGGCGATGCCGGCGCCGGTCAGATACAGCGCCTTGAAGCCGGCTTCGGCGGCGATGCTCGCGGTCAGCGCGTCGTACACGCCGGGCGCGATCGTCGTCCCGGCTGATGCCAGAGTGGATCTCAGGCTCATTGTCGTTTCCTTGTTTCTCACAATTGGACTGAAGCGCCGATCTCTAGAGACCGAGATAAGCGCGCTTCAGCTCGGCATTCGATTTCAGCTCATGGGCCGGTCCGGAGAGCGTGATGAGGCCGTTCTCCATGATGTAGGCGCGGCCGGCGAGCTCCAGCGACTGCACCACGTTCTGCTCGACCAGCATGATGGCGAGGCCGGAGGCTGCGAGCCGCGCGATCAGCGCGAACATCTCCTCCACCATCAGCGGCGACAGGCCGAGCGACGGCTCGTCGAGGATCAGGAGCTTCGGCTCACCCATCAGGCCGCGGCCGATCGCCAGCATCTGCTGCTCGCCGCCGGACAGCGTGCCGGCATATTGCCGCGCGCGCTGCTTCAGCTTCGGAAAGGTCGCGTAGATCTGCTCGATGCGTTGGTTGCGGCCGCGCCGCGGCCGGCAATAGGCGCCGAGTTCGAGGTTCTCGCGCACCGACAGGTTGGGGAAGATCTTGCGTCCCTCGGGGACATGGATGAGGCCAGCGGCGACGATCTGAGGCGCGGCGGCATGCTCCAGCGCCGCGCCATTGAAGCGGATGGTGCCAGCCGTGGCCGGCACCACGCCCGACAGCACCTTGTTCAAGGTGGTCTTGCCGACGCCGTTGGAGCCGAGCACGGCGACGACCTCGCCGGCGTTGACGTCGAGGCTGACGCCGCGCAGCACTTCCGTTCCACCGTAGCCGGCGCGGAGATCGCGGATCTCAAGCATCGGCCTGCTCCGCACGCAGCCGCTCGGCGGCGCCGTGGCCGAGATAGGCCTCGATCACCTGCGGATCCTCGCACACGGCCTTCGGCTCGCCTTGTGCAATCATCCGTCCCTGCGACAGCACATAGACCTTGTCGCAGAGATTCATCACCGCCTGCATGATGTGCTCGATCATCAGGATGGTGACGCCCTGGTCGCGGATGGCGCGGACCAGCGGCAGCACATCGCGGATTTCGGACGGGTTGAGGCCGGCCAGCACCTCGTCCAGCAGCAACAGCTTCGGCTTGGTCGCGAGTGCGCGCGCCACCTCCAGCCGTTTGCGGCCGGCAACGGTGAGATCGGAGGACGCCTTGGTCAGATCGGCGCCGAGGCCGACACGATGTGCGACATCCGCCGCCTGCTGCATCGCCTCCTTGGCGTCAGGCGTATGCAGATAGGCGCCGACCGCGATGTTCTCCTGCACGTTCAGGCCTTCGAATGGCTGCACGATCTGGAAGGTGCGCGCGATGCCCGCGCGCGCCCGAACATGCGGGGCGAGCTGCGTGATGTCGCGCCCGTCATAGCTGACGGAGCCGCCATCGGGCTGCAGGAAGCCCGCGACCATCGCGAACAGCGTCGTCTTGCCGGCGCCGTTCGGGCCGATCAGTCCGGTGATCGATCCCTTCGCGACCGACAGCGAGGCCTGATCGACCGCGACGAGGCCGCTGAAGCGTTTCGTGAGCGCCCTGACTTCGAGCATCACGCCTCCTTCACTTTGGCCGACGCGCGCAGGCCGAGGCTCTTCATCAGCATCACCAATCCGTTCGGGGAGAATGCCACCGACAAGACGAGGATGACGCCGAACACCAGCAGGTCCATGCCGGGAATGCCGCCCGACACGCCCTTGGTGAGCTCGCCCAAGCCGAGCAGCACGATCGCGCCGATCAAGGGTCCCAGCACGGTGCCGGCGCCGCCGACGATGGCGGCGAACAGCGCCTCGATCGAGATCCACGAGCCGAAGGCGACATTGGCGTCGATGAACAGATAGTTCTGCGCGTACAGGCAGCCGGCGGCCGCCGTGAGCGCACCGGAGATCGCGATCGCCTTCATCTTGACCGCGAACACGTCGACGCCGAGCGCCTGCGCCGCCTGCTCGTTCTCGCGCAGCGCCACGAGATAGGCGCCGAAGCGCGAATGCTCCAGCCACCAGCTCACCAGCAGGCCGATGGCGACGAAGGCGATGGTGATCAGCAGGAACCAGCGGCGGTCGGCGAATTGCAGATATGGCAGGCCAGTCTGCAGCTTCAGCAGAATGCCGGCGGCACCACCGGTGAAGTTCGTGCTGTTGGCGAGGATGCGCGCGACCTCGGCGAAGGCGAGCGTGATCAGCGCAAAGTACGAGCCTTTCAATCCGGAGCGGAAGCTGAGAAAGCCGATGGCGGCGCCGACCAGCGCGCCGAGCGCAATGCCGATCACGAGCGCGATCCAGGCATTGACGCCGAAGCGGGTCTGCAGCACGGCCATCGCATAGGCGCCGGCGCCGAAGAACGCGGCGTGGCCGAACGACGACAGGCCGGCATAGCCGCCGAGAATGTTCCAGCCCTGCGCCGCCAATGCGATGATCATCATGAAGATCATCAGGTTCAACAGCGCGCCGGACAGGCCGGCAAAGGCGATCGCCGCGAGCGCGGCGACGATGATGGCGAGTGTCAACAGCCGCGGCTTCGTCATGCGCGCGCTCCGAACAGGCCGGTCGGGCGCACCAGCAGAGTCACGATGAAGATCAGGAAGATACCGATCTGGCCGAGGCTGTCGCCGAGAAACAGACTCGAGGCCGCCTCGACGACGCCGATGAGAAGCCCGCCGATCAGTGCGCCGGGGATCGAGCCCATGCCGCCGAGCACGACGATGGTGAAGGCCACCAGCACGAAGGCCGCACCGGTCTTGGGGCTGACGTAGAACGACGGCATCAACAGGCCTGCGGCGAC
The DNA here is from genome assembly GCF_051168495.1 of Bradyrhizobium oligotrophicum. Taxonomy (GTDB): domain Bacteria; phylum Pseudomonadota; class Alphaproteobacteria; order Rhizobiales; family Xanthobacteraceae; genus Bradyrhizobium; species Bradyrhizobium oligotrophicum_A. The sequence continues at coordinate 80,227 of NZ_JBNPVB010000015.1, forward strand.
GGCGAGACAGGCGCAGCCGATCGCAAAGGTCATGGCGTAGACATGCGGCACGCTGATGCCGACCAGGCTGGCACCGAGCTTTTCCTTGGCGACGGCGCGGATCGCCTTGCCGATGTCGGTCTGGTGCAGCACGAGCCAGAGCAGCAAGGTGGTCGCGATGGTGACGCCGAAGCCGACGACGCGCGGGAACGACAACAGCAGCGGCCCGAGCTCGACGACCTTGAACGAATAGTCGCTGGTGATCGTGCGCGTGTCTGACTGGAAGGCGGCGAGCAGCGCGTTTTCGATGATGATGGAGAGGCCGAGCGTGACCAGCAGGATACCGTTGTCCTTGCCGTGGCTCGCCGGGCCGATGATGAAGCGCTGCAGGCCATAGCCGAGCGCGAACATGAGCGGAGCGACGACCAGGATCGCGACATAGGGATCGAGCCCGAAGCGCGCGCAGGCAAGCCACACCATGAACATCGCCACAGTCAGCAGCGCGCCGTGGGCGAAATTCACGATATGCAGCACGCCATAGATCAGGGTGAGCCCGAGCGCGATCAGAGCATAGATCGCGCCCAGCATCAGTCCGTTCAACAGCGCCTCCACGACGATCTGGGGCGAGTACATCATATCCTCTGGTCGTCGAGAAAGCCGAATGCTTCCTCGGAGCGGCCGGACCAACTCCGGCACTTCGGGGCCTCATGGTTCGAGACGCGCCGCAGAGCGGCGCTCCTCACCATGAGGGTTTGCAGACGAGGCCACACACGGAGTCCTCATCCTGAGGAGCCCGGCAAAGCCGGGCGTCTCGAAGGATGGCCGCGCCCGCCGTAGCAGACACAGCCATTCACAGACGGACAACTACAGCGTCTTCTGTCCGATCACCCGTTGATCGGGAAGATCGGCTTGGCGTCGGCGTAGTCGGCCGGGTAGATCACCTTGATGTCCTTGCCCTGCACCTGCGTGTTCAGCGGCAGCGCGCTGGTGTTCTGGCCCTTGGCGTCGAACTTGGTCTTGCCGTAGGGCATGATGCCGCTGTCGAACTCGTTCGCTGCCAGCGCCTCGATGATCTTGGCGCGATCGGCGCTGCCGGCCTTCTCGACCGCCTGGGCGAACACCTTGACCAGCGAGTAGTTGATCGGCGTGTTGTAGGCGTAGAACTTGCCGGCCGCGGTCACGGTCTCGCGCAGCTTGGCCGTAACGGGACTCTTGGGATCGCCCCAATGGTTGCAGTCCATCACGCCCTGGGCGGCTTCCGGGAATTCGTTGACGAAGCGGTAGCTCGAGGCGGCTCCGCCGAACACGGCGTAGATGCCCTTCGGACGGACCCGCTGCTGCTGCAGGGTACGGGCCATCAGCACGAATTCGTTGAAATAGTGCGACGGCACGATCAGGTCGGGATTGAGCGCGCGCAACCGCAGCACGACGTTGGTCATGTCGCGTGCCGGGGTCGGATGCGCGATGGTCTCGACGATCTGGAAGCCGAGCGGCGGCAGCTTCTCCTGCATGATCTTGGCGAGGCCCGAGCCGAACAGGCCGTCCTCGTGCACGATGGCGACCGTCTTGATCGGCTTGCCGGCGTCGTCGTTGAGCTTCACCAGGTTCTTCAGTGCAACCGCGGTCGCCATGCTGAAATTCGGGTTGAAGCGGAAGGTGTTCTTGAGACCACGCTCGGTGATCGTATCGGCCACCGCGCAGTCAACGACGAAGGGCAGATCGTAGCGCGACGCGGTCTGGGTCGCGGTCAACGCGATGCCCGAGGCAAAGCCGCCGAGCACGGCAGCGACGCCGGCCGACTGCAATTCCTCGGTCGCCTGCGCGCCGGCCTCGGCGTTGGAGCGGCTGTCGCCGATCACGAGCTCGAGCTTGGCGCCGCCGAGCGCCTTGATGCCGCCGGCGTCGTTGATCTCCTTGATCGCGAATTCCGCGCCGATCTTGGCGAGATCACCGTCGAGCGCGAAGGCGCCCGAGATCGGCTGCAGCAGACCGACCTTCACCGGCGCGGGCTCGGCGCGGAGCAGGCCGGGCGCGGCCAGCATCGAGGTGAGCGCAACACCGCTCTTGAGCACGGTGCGGCGTGACAGTGACTTCGAACGGCGCGTCATGACTTCCCCACTTTCCTGACTGGCGGCCGCCGGCGCGGGCGCTCCCTGCGGTACACCTCGGCGGTCGGGCTCCAGTGCCGGTGCCCTTCGTCGCCCGTCCGTTCGAGGTTCATCTGCAATGTGTAGCGGTCGGGCCGATAGAGCGCCTGCAGGTGCTCCATCGGCTGGCCGTCCTTGCCGTAAACCGTGCGGCGCAGCGCCACCAGCGGCAGGCCGACATCGATGTCGAGCGCCTCAGCCACATCGGGGCTCGACAGCACCGCGCTGATCTCCTGCCGCGCCGAGGCGCTGGTGAGACCCGAGCGCTCGATCAGCTCCAGCAGCGGCATGCGTGCGAGATCCTCACGCGAATAATTGCGGCCGATGCGCTCGGGCACATGGGCGACGAGATAGGAGAACGGCACGCCGTCGACGAGACGGACACGCACCGAACGCTGCGAGCGCTCGTCAGGCGCAAGCTGCAGCGCCTCGCGGATCTGGTCCGGCGGCGTCAAATAGTCGAACGACAGCAGGCGGACGTCGGTGGCGCGGCCCATCTCGATCAGATGCGCGAACACGTTGGCGACGTCTGCGAGCACCGTGCGCACCTTCGAGGCCGGGCGATGCACGAAGGTGCCGAGACCACTCTTCTTCTGTATCAGGTCTTCTGATGCAAGCAGATCGAGCGCCTGGCGGATGGTGACGCGGGAGACATTGTGCTCTCCGGCCAGCGCGAACTCGCCGGGCAGCCGCTCGCCGTCCGCAAGCTCGCCGGATGCGATCTTGTCCTTCAGCAGCAGGTAGATCCGTCGTGCCTTCAGTGGCTCGGACGCGGCGCGCAAGGTCGGCTGGCCTCTATGATTTCGAGCTATCTTGCTTTCAATACAGTAGGTGTATAGAAAATATGACAGCTTGGGTCAACCGGCTCGGCCGTCGGATCGAAGCAAGGATCAAGCCATCGATCGAGGCACGGATGGCGTCCCGGGAGGATCACGCGATTTGTCGCAGCATCAGCCATATGCTCAGGCCCTGAGCCCGCTCGACGTCGGCGCCCTGCGCTTCCGCAACCGCATCTTCGTTCCCGCGCATACGACCAATTTCGGCTGTAATCATCTGCCGAGCGCGCAGCACCTCGCCTATCACCGCGCCCGCGCGCGCGGCGGCGTCGGCGCCATCATCTTCGAATCCATCCGCGTGCATGCCAATTCGCTCGGCCGGCCGCAGGCGGTGTGCGGCTTCGATCCCGCCTGCATCGATCCGTTCCGCCGCATCACCGATGCGGTGAAGGCGGAAGGCGCCTGCATGCTCGGCCAGATCATTCATCTCGGACGGCAGGTCGAGGGCGATTTCGAGCGCACGGTGGCCTGGGGCGCCTCAGCCGTGCCGTGGGCGATCTCGGCGCTGCCGCCGCGTCCGATGGACGAATTCGACATGGAGCAGGTGATCGAGGGTCACCTCGTCACCGCGCGCAACCTCGTGGCCGCCGGCTTCGACGGCATCGAGCTGCAGATGGCGCATGGCCATCTGCTGCAGCAGTTCATGTCGCCGCTGTCCAACAAGCGCGATGATGCCTATGGCGGCTCGCTGGAGAACCGCCTGCGCTTTCCGGCCCGCGTGCTGGCGGCGCTGCGCGCCGAGCTCAGCGCCGGCTTCTGCCTCGGCATCCGCATCAGCGGCGAGGAATATGCCGAGGGCGGACTCGGGATCGACGAGGCCGAACGCATCGTGCCGATGCTGGCGCGGCAGACCCAGATCGATTTCGTCAACGTCTCGCATTCGGCCTATGTCGCAAGCTACTCGCTGGCGACGCAGATGGCCGACATGGCGTTCGATCCGGCGCCGTTTCGATCGCTGCCCGCGCGCATTCGCCGCGAACTGCGGGCGGAGGGGTTCGACACGCCGGTGTTTGCCGTGTGCCGCTTCACGGGACTTGATGAAGCCGATGCCATGATCGCGAGCGGACAGGCCGATGCCGTCGGCATGGCCCGCGCGCATCTCGCCGAACCGGCGATCGTCAAGAAATCCATCGCGGGCCGCCTCGACGAGATCCGCCGCTGTATCGGCTGCAACCAGGGCTGCGCCGGCATGCTGGAGCGGAACCTGCCGGTCCGCTGCCTGATCAATCCGGTCGCAGGGATCGAAGACAGGTTCGACGAGCCCGAGGCACTGCCGCGCGCTGCGGCAAAGAAAATCCTCGTCGTCGGCGGAGGTCCCGCGGGGCTGGAAGCCGCGCGTGTCGCCGCCGCGCTCGGTCATGACGTGACGCTGTGGGAGCGCAGCGATCGGCTCGGCGGCCAGTTGCAAACCGCCTGGCTGATGCCGAAGCGTGCGAACTTCAAGACGTTTGTCGATTTCCAGATCGCGGCCCTGGCTCGGCTCGGCGTCCGCGTGGTCTTCGACAAGACCGCCGATGCCGCCGCCATCCAAGCGTTCGGCGCCGATCGCATCATCCTGGCGACAGGCTCGACCACGACGGCGATGGCCATCGCCGGCAACGGGCCGGTGTTCACCCTGCCCGATGCGCTCCAGGCGCCGGACAAGCTCGGCGCCGAGGTTGCCGTGTTCGACCGCACTGGCGAATGGGGCACGCTCTCGGCGCTGGAGCATTTCGCCGATCTCGGCAAGGCCATCACATTGTTCGTGCCCGCCACGAGCTACGCGTGGCGCACAACGGTCTACTCGACGCTCGCCAACAGCCGCCGTCTGCGTGAGCGCAAGGTCAGGATCGCGACGTTGCGCACGGTACGGTCATTCGACGGTGAAACGCTCGATGTCGAGGATCTCTCGACCGGTGACGTGGAGCACCTGACCGGATTCTCGGCGCTCGTCGCAGTGGATCACAACAGCGCCGACCAGACGCTCTATCTCGCCCTGCGGCGTGCCGGGCGGCCTGTCGTCCAGGCCGGCGATAACAACGCGCCGCGCACCGCGCTGGAAGCGACGTATCAAGGCCACATGGCAGCGCGCGCCCCCTTCCCTGCGGCGCCGGGAGTGATGACATGAGGATCGCGCATTGAAGACGAAATCGACTGAGGACGTATCGGCATGACGGGTGGAGAGCGGCAGCCGCGCACCTTGTTCGACAAGGTCTGGGAGACGCATGTGGTGACGCGCCGCGAGGACGGCGCGGACCTGTTGTTCATCGACCGGCACCTCGTGCATGAAGGCTCGTTCCACGCCTTCAACAAGCTGAAGGACAAGCGCGCGAAGGTGCGCCGGCCCGATCTCACGATCGGCGTCGCCGATCACTACGTGCCGACGCGGACGCGCGCGCTCGGCGAGATTGCGCCCGATATCGCCGGCATGATCCGCCAGCTCGACGACAATTGCCGCGCCAACGATATCCGCCTGTTCGGCTTCGATGATCCGCGCCAGGGCATCGTCCATGTGGTCGGGCCCGAGCAGGGGCTCACCTTGCCCGGTCTCACCATGGTCTGCGGCGACAGCCACACCTCGACGCATGGCGCGTTCGGTGCGCTCGCTTTCGGCATCGGCGCCTCGGAGGTCGCGCATGTGCTGCTGACGCAGTGCCTGTGGCAGAAGCGGCCGAAGCGAATGCGGATCACGGTCGACGGCACCACCGCGCCCGGCATCACCGCCAAGGACATCGCGCTCTCGATCATCGCGACCATCGGCGCCGACGGCGCACGGGGCCATGCCATCGAATATGCAGGAACCGCGATCCGCGCGCTGTCGATGGAGGGGCGGCTGACGCTGTGCAACCTCGCGATCGAGAGCGGTGCGCGCTGCGGCATGATCGCGCCGGATGAGACCACCTTCGCCTATGTGAAGGGACGGCCATTCGCGCCGCAGGAGGAGATGCTCGATCGCGCCGTCGCGGCGTGGCGCGCGCTTCCAAGCGATGCGGACGCCGCCTTCGATCGTGAGATCACGCTCGACGGCATGGACATCGCGCCGACGGTGACCTGGGGCATCAGCCCCGAGGATGCGCTGCCGATCGGGGCCCGCGTGCCTGACCCCGCCGGCCTCGATGATCCCTCACAGGCGAGCCACGTGCGCGAGGCACTCGACTACATGGGGCTGACCGCGGGCCAGGCGCTCGACACGATCAGGATCGACCGCGTCTTCATCGGCTCCTGCACCAATAGCCGCATCGAGGATCTGCGCGCGGCCGCCGGCGTTCTCGCCGGCCGCAAGGCGCGCGTGCCCGGGCTGGTGTCGCCAGGCTCGCACCTCGTCAAGCAGCAGGCGGAGCAGGAAGGCCTCGACCGCATCTTCATCGCCGCCGGCCTCGACTGGGTCGGCGCGGGCTGCTCGATGTGCGTCGGCATGAATGGCGATCTCGTAGCGGCGGGCGAGCGTTGTGCCTCGACGACGAACCGCAATTTCAAGGGCCGCCAGGGCCCCGGTGCGCGCACGCATCTGATGTCGCCGGCGATGGCCGCCGCCGCGGCGGTGACCGGTCATCTCACCGACGTGCGTAGGATGCTGGGGAGCAAAGCATGACGCCGTTCGATCGCATCATGACGACCGCCTGCGCATTACCGCTCGCCAGCATCGACACCGATCAATTGATTCCGGCGCGCTTCATGAAGCGCTCGCGCGCCGACGGCTACGGCCAATATCTGCTCCATGACATGCGCTTCGATGAGACCGGTCAACCGCGGCCCGACTTCCCGCTCAATGCGACGGGCGCCGCCGAGGCCGAGGTGCTGGTCGCGAGGCGCAATTTCGGCGCGGGGTCGTCGCGCGAGGCGGCCGTCTACGCGCTGGCCGATTTCGGCTTCCGCTGCGTGATCGCGCCGAGCTTCGGCGACATCTTCGCATCGAATGCCGTCAACAACGGATTGCTGCCGGCGACGGTCAGCGAAGCCGATGCGGAAGAGATTCTGGCGCTGCTGTGGACGGCGGGAACGGCGATCACGGTGGATCTTGACGATTGTCTGATCCGGCTCGGTAACCGCACGTTTGCGTTCTCGATCGATCCGATCTGGCGCACCAAGCTGATCAACGGCTGGGACGATCTCGACCTCACGCGGTCGCGGACCGGCGACATCGACGGTTTCGAACGGCGCGACCGCGACGAGCGGCCCTGGGTCCAACTGAAAGACGGCCAGAAAGACTGAGCCGACTCCCAAGGAAAAAAGAAAGAAGCCGCCCGTACCTCGCGGTGCAGGCGGCCCAAGTCCAGGGAGGAAACGCCCCAAGAAGGGCTGGATTTGGTTTACTGGATCAATTGATTCGTGGGTATCCGGATGATACCGGAGGTTGCGATTGGCCTAACGAGTTCCGCATCCCGCCTCGGTTACCATCTTTGCGGCATTTGCTGCGTAGCGCGGCTCAATGAACCATCGCCACCTTCTCGATATCCAGCATCGATTGCATCCGCACTCATCTCCTTATTCGCAGGCTCGAGCCGTCTCACATGCTCCGCCGTGTCCTCGCCGCAACGAAGGCTCCGACGGAGGCTGCCCGGGACGTGCCGGCTGATCACCGCCACATCGTCGGTATGACGAGCCGGGACTTGTCGCGATCGGCCTCATGGTCCGGCTCCGGACCATCCGATGCAGCCCCGGCGCCCGCCTCAAACGCGATCGCGGGCACGGTGGTCACGCTCATCGCGCTTTCAGCCTCGTCGCTCGCGCGAGCCCCAAGGGAACTCGTCTGAGCACTCGGGTTGTCGACGGGGTCGTGCATGTGGCAGCTCCGAGCCCTGAAGAGATGGTTAATATTCCTCATCGAGACTACGCGATATCAACTGCGTTAATCCATGCGCGATCTCGCCACGTGCGATCGATTCGCTTGCAACCCAAGAAAGTGCAGCCTCAATGCCAGCGGTTCGTGGCCGCGCGATGACCGCTGCGGCGATGCAAAAAATCGTGATGATGAGGCCCCGCCGAGACTAGCCACGGCTTGCGCCGACGCGGTCCAGCAGGGCCGCACCGGTGCGGATGCCGTTGTAGAAGCAGTCGATGGTCATGTTCTCGTTCGGCGCGTGATTGGCCTCGTCGGCATTTGCATAGGGAACGACGAAGGCGGGCACGCCGAGGATCTTGGTGAAGACGTAGTCCGGCAGGCTGCCGCCGGTGCTGGGAAATTCGAGCGGCGTCACACCCTGCGCGAGTTCGATGGCGTCGCGGATGATCGCGCCATAGGGCGAATCGAGCGGCACGCGCGACGGCAGCATGCCCCCACGCGGGATGAACTCGACGTCCGGCGCGTGCTTCCGCACATGCGCTTCCACCTTCGCCAGCACGTCGTCCGGCGTCATCGCCTCGACCAGCCGGATGTCGCACTTTACGAATGCCTCGCATGGCAGGACGGTCTTGCTGCCGGGGCCGCCATAGCCGCCGTGGAAGCCGTTGATGGTCAGGGTCGGGTGGAACATCAGCCGCTCGTAATAGCCGCGATCAGCCGGCGCATCGAGACGCGAGAGACCGAGGCTCACCTTGGCAGCGTCGAGATCGAGCGGCAGGCGCCGGACGGCGGCGATGTCCAGCTCGCTCGGCGGCACGATGTGATCGTACAGACCGTCGATGGTGATTTCGCCGGCGGCCGTCTTCATGGTACCGAGCAGGTGCACCAGGGTCCAGATCGGGTTCGGCACGATGCCGCCGAGATTGCCGGAATGCACGTCGCGGCCGGCGTGCCTGGCACGCAGCTCGAACGAGCACATCCCGCGCACGCCATAGGTCATGCTCGGCCGTCCCGACGGATGCATCGGGCCATCGGCGGTGACGACGAAATCCGCTTTCAGCCTGTCGCGATGTTCGGCCACGAAATCGGCGATGCGCGGGCTGCCGATCTCCTCCTCGCCTTCGAGCAGAAAGATCACGTTGCAGGGCAGCTCGCCATGCACCCGGAGATGGGTTTCGATCGCCATCAGTTGCGCGAAGTGCTGGCCCTTGTTGTCGCCGATGCCGCGCGCATAGATGCGGCCGTCGCGGATGGTCGGCTCGAATGGCGGGCTCAGCCACAGATCGAGCGGATCCGGCGGCTGCACGTCGTAATGGCCGTACAGCAGGACAGTCGGCGCCCCCGGCTTCTTCTGCCAGCGCCCGAGCACCATCGGATGGCCCGCGGTCTGCACCCTCTCGGCTTCGAGGCCGATCTCCTGCAGCATGGTCACGAGCAGCGCGGCGACTTCGGCGATGCCGACATTATGCGCGCTGATCGACGGATGACGCACATAGTCCATCACGCGGGCGAGGAAATCCTGCTTTTGATCGTCGATGTGAGCGAACACCGAATTCAGGCCAGCAGATGGACGCGGCAGGCTGCGCTCTTCGTTCATGATGGCGGCTTTCGGCCCGTGCAGTGGAAGGACAGGCTCATGTTCGATCGATTTGAGCCGAAAAGCAAATCACGCGCGGAGCGAGCCCCGCGCGTGATCGATGGCCGCTCGATGCGGCGACGCTCAGCCCTTGAGCGCGGTGATGACGATCTCGATCAGCGCGCCGCCGCCGAGGTCGGACACGCCGACCGTGGCACGAACCGGCAGATCGTCGCCGAAGAATTCGGTCCAGGCCGCGTCCATTTCCTTCTTCTTCGACAGGTCGGTGACGAAGATCTGGCCCGAGACGACACGCGTCTTGTCGGTGCCGGCCTCTTTCAGGAAGCCGTCGACCTTGCCGAGGATGTTGCGGGTCTGCTCGCCCATCGACACCGAGGTGTCGTCGGCGATGGTGCCGCCGATGAAGACGAAGCCGTTGGCCTCGACGATGCGGTGATGGATGGCCGAGCGGATCTTGCGGGTGATGGTCATGATGTCCTCATGCGGTTGCTGAAGGGTTGAAATCGCGGAAGCGCCCGATGCCGAGCTCTCCGATCCGGGTCTGGGTGCCGCCATGCACGATCAGTTCGGCCATGACCGCGCCGGCGCCGGGGCCGAGCTGGAAGCCGTGCAGGGAGAAACCGAACTGATGATAGAGGCCCTCGTGCACGGCGCTCGGTCCGAACACCGGAATGTCGTCGCGCATGCGCGCCTCGATGCCGGCCCAGGCGCGCACGATGGTGGCGCTGCGCATTACCGGAAACAATTCGAAAACGGTGCGGGCGCTGATGGCAAGGCTGCGCCAGTCGAGCACGGTCTCGTTGCGGTCCTGATCGGGCGCGGCCAGATGGCCGCCGCCGATCAGCACGGTACCGTTCTTGAACTGCTTGAACGACAGCTTGCGTCCGCGCAGGATCACCACGGGATCGATGAAATGCGCAACCGGCGAGGTGATCATCAGCATCGGGGCCACGGTCGTGACCGGCACGGGCTCGCCGAGCTGCGCTGCGAGGCGGCCGGCCCAGGCGCCGGCCGCATTGACCAGAATGGGCGCGGCGAAGGTCTCGCTGCCGACATCGACATGCCAGAGATCGCCATCCTTGCGGACATTCGTCGCCGCGACACCTTCGCGCATGACGGTGCCGAGCTGCTCGGCCTTGCGGCGAAACGCGGTGGTGGTCTTGGCCGGCTGCGCCGCGCCGTCGCGGCGCGAGACGACGCCGCCCGGACAAGTCTCGGCCACCGCCGGCACCAGCCGACGCAATTCCGCGCCGTCGATCAGTTCCTCATGGGTGAAGCCGCGCGCGTTGAGATCGGCCACGCGGGCGCGACAGACATCGAGCTCCGCATCGTTCTCGGCGACCAGCACCTGGCCATGGCTCTCGAAGCCGCAATCATCGTCCACCAGCTCGGAGATGTTCTCCCAGATCCCCATCGAGCGGATCGACAGCGGGATCTCGGCGACGTCGCGCGCGAGCTGGCGCACGCCGCCGGCATTGACGCCGGAGGCATGGCGGCCGGCATAGTCCTTCTCGATCAGCACCGGCTTCAAGCCGGCGAGACAGAGATGCAGCGCGGTCGAGCAGCCGTGGATGCCGCCACCCACGATGATGGCATCCGCTCTCACGATCATCCGCGCACCACGGCCTTGGTGGCCTCTTCGCTCTTCGGCAGGTTCGCGAGTTCCGACAGCATGATCGGCTTCACCGGCGCGCGCAGGCGATAATAGCCGATCTCCTGCGGGCTCTTGCCGCGCGCCTCGGCCATCAGTTCGGTGACGGTCAGACCGCACAGCCGACCCTGGCACGGCCCCATGCCGGTGCGGCGATAGGCCTTGAGCTGGTTCGGCCCGGTCGCACCGATCGCAACGGAGTCGAGCACATCCTTGGCGGTGATCTCCTCGCAACGGCAGACGATGGTGTCGCCGTGCGGGACGCGGAACTGCTTCGCCGGCTGGAACAGGATGTCGAGGAAGACGCGGCCGCGTTCGGCACGTGTCAATTCTGCGGAGACGTCGACGACCTCTGCATTCGGCCGCAGCGCCTTGATCGCACTGGCGGCCGCGATACGGCCGCGAACCACGGCCGCCTGCGCGCCGCCGATCCCGGCACCATCGCCGGCGATCGCGATGCCTGCAATCGAGCTGGCGCCGTCGGCATCGAGCACGGGAGTCCAACAGAGCTGCAGCTCGTTCCAGCGATGCTCGACACCGGCGGCCATCGCGAGATTGACGTTGGGCACCACGCCCTGATGCAGCAGCAACAGCTCGGCCGGCAGCGTCTCGCGCTTGCCCCCTGCGACATAGGTCACGGATTCGAGCTTGCCGTCGCCTGCGGCCGCGAGTTCGGTCACGCCGCTGGTGACGCGCACCTTCGCGCGCACCTCGCGCATCATTGCAAGCCCCTTGCTGAAATAGGGCGAGGTCATGAAGGCAAAGGCGTATGGCAGCGCGGCGATGTAGTTGGCGCGCGGCGTGGTGTCGAGCATCCGATCGATGCGGCCGCCGAGGCGCAGGATCTGCGCCGCGAGCAGCCACAACAGCGGCCCCTGCCCGGCGATCACCGTCGGGCAATCCGGCACGAGCCCGGAGGATTTCAGCACCGTCTGCGCGGCTCCGGCCGTCATCACGCCCGGCAGCGTCCAGCCGGGGATCGGAAACGGACGCTCCTGCGCGCCGGTCGCGATGATGACGCGCTTCGCCTTGATGAAGGCCGAACCGCCGCCGACGGACACCGCGATTTCGAGGTTGCGGTCCAGGCTCCACACCGTGGCGCGGTGGATGATCTCCGCACCGCTGTCGCGTGCAGCCTTGGCGATCTCGGCACCCGACCAGTAGTCGGTCCCGAGCAACGCTTCGTTCTTCACCGGCGTCGAATTGATCGCGCGCCAGACCTGGCCGCCAGGGCCGGCGTTCTCGTCGAGCAGCAAGGTGGACAGGCCGGCACCGGCCGCCGTGGCCGTCGCGGCGAGCCCGGCCGGGCCGGCGCCGATCACCACGACGTCGTATTGCTCTTGTTTCGGCGCCGCGCTCATTTGCCGATCTCCCGCTTGCCCTTCTGGATCTCGATCTGCATGCCCTCGGCGACCGGGACCAGGCAGCCCTGCCGGTTGCCGACGCCGTCGATGGTGACGAGGCAGTCGAAGCACACGCCCATCATGCAATAGGGCAGCCGCCTCGCGCCGCTGACCGCGGTCGCGCGCCTGACATCGAGGCCGGAAGCGAGCAGCGCCGCCGACACGGTGTCGCCCTCGCGCGCAGTGATCGCCTTGCCTTCGACATGGATCGTCACCGATCGCCTGCCATCACCGTCAGCCCGTTTGAACATCGTCGTCTCCGTGGCGGCGTCCGCCGCGATCTCAGTAGTAGCCACTGCCGCCTGCTCCAGCTTCGCCGGCAAACCGCTTCGCGGTGAACGCGCCGACGAGTTCCGGCTCCAGCGCGCCCTGCTTGACCATGCGCGCGATCTCGAAGGCGTGGTTTCCCGCCAAGGTCACGCCGGAATGGCAGCAGGCGACGAAGGCGCCGGGATGGGTCTGCGACTGCTCGTAGATCGGAAAGCCGTCCTTCGGCATCACGCGAATGCCGGTCCAGCTCCTGACGACGTTGAGCCGCGCCAGATGCGGGAAAATGCGCCGGGCGCGATCAGCCATGACGGCGTTGATCGGGTGGTTCTGGACGCGATCGTCGAGCTCGTCCTCCTTGCTGTCGCCGATCATGACCGTGCCCTCGTCGGTCTGGCGGATCGTCGTCAGCGGATGCGGCAGGAACGGCATCGTGCGCTCAGTCACGACGATCTGGCCGCGCGTGGGACCCATCGGCGCCGACAGGCCGACCATCGGCGCCAGCGTCTGGTTGGCGTTGCCGGCCGCGAGCACGACCTTAGCGGCGCGCAGCTCGCCCTGCGCGGTCGTCAACCTGAACTCGTTGCCATCGCGCGTGATCGCGCTGACGGCGCGCTCCGGCAGATAGTCGACGCCGAATTGTTTCATGCCGGCATGCAGCGCGCGGAAGGTACGCAGCGAGTTCACGTGGCCGTCATAGGGACAGAAGCTGCCGCCAGAGACCTCCGGGCCGATCAGCGGCAGCATCTTCCTGACCTCCGCCGCCGGCATCATCTCCATCTGATAGTCGGCGGCGCCGACCTGATTGTGCATCCGCGCGACGAGCTGCGTGCGCTGCTCGTATTCGGCCTCGCCCAGCGTGAGATGGAAGCCGCCATTCTGCTGCAGCACGACGTCGAGTCCGGTCTGTGCCTTCAGCTCCTCGGCGAGCTTCGGCCAGGCTTTGGAGCCGCGCACCGTCCAGCCCGTGTAGGCCGGCATGCCCAGGCCCTTGCTCTGCACCCACACCAGCGCGAAATTGGCCCGGGAGGCGCGCTTGGCGATGTCGCCCTCGTCGAGCACAGCCACGCGCTGGCCGAGCCGTCCAAGCCCCCAGGCAATCGCCGAGCCGAGCAGGCCGCCGCCGACGACGGCGACGTCGTAGTCTCTCATCATAGTGTCTCCTATCGTCCGGCGTCGCCGCCTTTGGCGGTCAGCACGCGGTCGAGCCCGTAGATGCGGTCGAGCAGGATCAGGACGGTCATGGTGATGGCGATGACGCTGGCCGACACCGACGTCACCAGCGGATCGATGTTGTCCTGGATGTAGAGGAACATCCGCACCGGCAGCGTCTCGGTGCCGGGCGTGGCCAGGAACACGGTCATGGTCAGATCGTCGAACGACTGGATGAAGGCGAGCATCCAGCCCGAGACGATGCCGGGCAGGATGGCCGGCAAGGTGACGCGGCGGAACATCGTCCAGCCGTCGGCGCCGAGCGAGATCGCGGCCATCTCGACCGAGCGGTCCATGCCGGTCGCGGACGCGAGCGTCAGCCGCAGCGCGAACGGAAACACCACGACGACATGGGCGATCACCAGCGCGACGAAGGTGCCGCCGATGCCGACCGACGTGAAGAAGCGCAGGAAGGCGATGCCGAGCACGACATGCGGGATCATCAACGGCGACAGGAACAGCGCCGACAGCGCATCGCGGCCGCGGAAGCGATAGCGGCTGAGCGCCAGCGCGGCCGGCACGGCGAATAACAGCGCGATGCAGGACGACAGCGCCCCGAGCCACAGGCTGACGCCGAAAGCGTGGATGAACTCCGGATAGCTGGCGAGCGCCCTGAACCAGCGCAGCGAGAAGTTCGTGATCGGGATCGAGAGGAAGCCGTCCGGCGTGAACGCGACCCAGCACACGACAAGGATCGGCGCCAGCATGAACACGACGAACAGCGCGTGAAAGATCAACGCGACAGGACCATTCCGGCTCATCGGAACATCTCCTGATAGCGGCGCTCGACCAGCGCGTTGGAGCCGACCACGATCAGCACCAGCGCGATCAGCAGCAGCACGGCGACGGCTGCGCCCAGCGGCCAGTTCAGCGTGTTGAGGAATTCGTCATAAGCAAGCGTTGCCGCGACCTTCAGCCTTCGGCCGCCGATGATCGCGGGCGTGGCGAAGGCGCTCGCCGACAGCGAGAACACGATGATGGCGCCCGACAGCACGCCCGGCATGATCTGCGGCAGCACGATGCGGCGGACCACGGTCAGCGAGCCGGCGCCGAGCGACAGCGCGGCATTCTCGACCTGCGGATCGAGCCGCTGCAGTGCGGTCCATACCGCGAGCACCATGAACGGCATCATCGCATGCGCCAGCGCGACGATCATCCCGGTCTCGGTGAACATGAACCGAACGGGCGAGTCGATCAGGCCTGATGTCATCAGCAGCTTGTTGGCGAGGCCGTTGTTGCCGCCGAACAGCAACGCCCAGCCGAGCGTGCGCGCCACCACCGAGATCAGCAGCGGGCCGATGATCACGAGGAGGAAGATCCCCTTCCATGGGCCCTGCATCCGGTTGAGGATGTAGGCCTCGGGCACGCCGAGCACCGCCGTGATCAGGGTCGCCAGCACGGCGACCCTGAAGGTGCGCCAGAACATCTCGGCGTAGTAGGGATCGTCAACGATCTCGATCCAGTTCTTCAGGATGAAGACCGGCTCGATGCCCTTGTACTGGCCCCAATCGTGGAACGACAGCATCACCGTCATGACGAGCGGAATCACGACGACGCCGGTGAACAGCGCCAGCGCCGGCAGCGCCAGCGCGAGGCCGGTGCGCCGTTCGGCCGCCGCAGCGGGATCGAGGGCGGCGGTCGCGCTCATGCCGCGCCTCCAGCCGAACGCAAGCTCATGTCCGCGGCGTGCCAAGCGAGATGCACGGCGGCGCCCTGCTCCGGCTGCGCCTGGCCGTCGTTCTGCCGGATTACGATCGCAGGCCCGCATTCGGTGTCGCACTGGAACAGCCAATGATTGCCCTGGAAGATGCGGCTGGTGATGCGCGCCGCCAGTCCGGCCTCACCGAAGTTGATGCGCTCCGGCCGCACGCTGACGGTCACGGCGCCACTGACGCCGGCCGGCGCCGGCGCGCTCCACGCGCCGGCGACGAGCTTTGCGGGCGCCGTCGTCCGATCGACGTTGGCAGCGAATTCGTTGGTCTTGCCGAGAAACTGCGCGACGAAGGCCGAGGCCGGCTGCTCATAGACCTGCTGCGGCGTGCCGATCTGCTCGATCTTTCCCTTGCTCATCACGACGATGCGGTCGGACAGCGACATCGCCTCGATCTGGTCGTGAGTGACGAGAATGGTGGTGGTGCCGAGATTGCGCTGGATCTGCCGCAGCTCGATCTGCATGTCTTCGCGCAACCGCGCATCGAGATTGGACAGCGGCTCGTCGAGCAGCAGCACGCTCGGCTTGATCACCAGCGCTCGCGCCAGCGCGACGCGCTGCTGCTGGCCGCCGGACATGCGGCGCGGATGGCGCTCCTCGTAGCCGGCAAGCCCGACAAGCGCGAGCGCCGCGTGCACGCGCTGCTCGCGTTCGCTGCGCGAGACTTTGCGCATCTCCAGCCCGAACGCGACGTTCTCGGCCGCCGTCATGTGCGGAAACAGCGCGTAGCTCTGGAACACGATGCCCAGCCCGCGCTTGGCCGGCGGCACCGCGACGAGATCCCTGCCCTCGAGCCGGATTGCCCCGTGCGAGGGATCGAGGAAGCCCGCGATCATCTGCAAGGTCGTGGTCTTGCCGCAGCCCGACGGTCCGAGGAACGAGATGAACTCGCCCTTGGTGACGGCGAGGCTGAACTCTTCGACGGCCGTATTGGGGCCGAAGGATTTGCCGACGCGATCGAGTTCAAGAAAGGACATGCAGGGAGGTTCCGGGACAACGCTACGCTTGACGATGGAATCTGCACGGTAGCATTGCAGCCAATGCTCTCGCGATCCTCTCCCCGCTCCTATCCACCATGGCTCGAAGGGCAAAGGCGGATGCGGGAAGAGGTCGGATGGCATCGCAAGATGCCATCCGGGTGAAGGGGTATATGTTTAGCGATTCGTACTGATCGGGCGGCTGTCCCTCACCCCACCCTCTCAGCGCGAGCAAAGCTCGTCGTGCCCCCGTGAAGAAGGAGGAGAGGGAGCGCACCGCTAGGGGCGAGGGAGAGCTCGCAACTACATCCGCTCAGCGCTCGACTTCGCGATTCCAGCGCTTGGTCCATTCCTCGCGCTTCTCGTTGATGACAGTCCAATCCGGCGCGTAGACGTTGGCGGCGCGTTCGCCGATCGGCGCCATCGCGCCGACGCCCTCTGGCACGACGACGGACTTCGCCACCGGGCCGTAGCCATATTCCTTCAGCATCGTCAGCTGGATCTTCGGATCGAGCAGCAGCTTGATGAAGCTCGACGCCAGCGGCGACACCGTGGGCTTGGCGATCGGGCAGGCCGTCGTCAGCAGGCTCACGGCGCCCTCCCTCGGATAGACGAAGTCGACCGGAAAGCCGGTGTTGGCGAAGCTCTGCGCGCGGCCCGAGCCCCACACTGCGATGACCGCCTGCCCCGACTGGAACAGCTCTGTCATCTTGCCCGGCGACGGCTCATAGGCAAGCACGTTCGGATTGATGTCATTCTTGAAGATCTTGAAGCCGGCCTCGACATTGCTCTCGCTGCCGCCGTTCATCTTCGCCAGCGTCAACAGCACGTTGAGGCCGTAGGTGTTGTTGATCGGCGGAATGACGAGCTGCTGCTTGTATTTCGGATCCTTGAGGTCGTTCCACGAGGTCGGCGCGGCCCAGCCCCGCTCGGTGAACACCTTCTTGTTGTACACGATCCCGGTCGCGACGAGACCGATCGCCACGGCCTTGTCGTCCTTGAAACGGGCGATGTCGAGCAGATCGCCGGGAAGGCCCGTCACCTTGTCGCAAAAGCCGAGCTGGATCGCCTGGTACATCGGGCCGTCGTCGAGGATGGCGACATCGATCTGCTGATTGCCCTTCTGCGCCTGCAGCTTGGCGAGCGTGTCGGTGGAGTTGCCGGCGACGTATTCGATCTTGACGCCGTTGGCCTTCTCGAACGGCGGGATCACCTCCTCGCGGACGGTCTTCTCGAACGAGCCACCGTAGCCGGCGACATAGAGCGTCTTCTGCTGCGCCCAGACCTGTGACGTCGAGGCCAGGACGGCGATGCTCACCGCTGCCAGAAGGTGAAGCTGCTTCATGAGGACCGATCTCCGTGATTAGGGCGCGACAATGGTATTCGATAACCGTCAGGGAGAATGGAGCGCTCATAGAGCTGCACGATCCCACAGCTGGAACCCAAAGAGCCTAAAAAACGAGCCATCCCGACCCCTGCCAAAAAAGATCGCAGCGGGGGCTTTGATCGTCCAATGAATAATGGCACCATCTCCATACCGAAATGTTATGAATGGAATGCGGTGGCATGGCTCGGATCAATTCGCGGCAAGTCGAAGCCTTCAGGGCGATGATGCTGACCGGCAGCGTCACCGAGGCAGCCAAGCTGATGGCGGTGACGCAGCCGGCGGTCAGCCGCCTGCTGCGCGACTTCCAGGCGTTGCTGAAGATGGAGCTGTTCGAACGGCGCGGCACCGGCCTGGTGCCTTCAGCCGCGGCGACCGCGCTCTACATGGAGGTCGAGCGCTCCTTCGTCGGCCTCGATCGCATCACCGCGGCCGCCGAGGAGATTCGCGGCCGCCGCACAGGGTCGCTGCGCATTGCCGCCCTCCCCGCCCTTGCCAATGGCTATCTGCCGCGGCTGGCGGGCGGATTCCTGCAGGAGCGACCAAATCTCAACCTCGCGTTTTTCGGTGTGATCTCGCCGATCGTGATCGACTGGGTGCTCAACGCGCAATGCGACGTCGGCTTTGCCGAAGTGCCGATCGCCCATGCCGGCCTGCCGAGCATCAGGCTTCCGGCGCTGCCGCGCGTCGCCGTGCTGCCGACCGGCCACCGCCTCGCGGCCAAGCCCAGTCTCGTGCCGCGCGATTTCGAGGATGAGACCTTCATCTCGCTCTCGTCGGGCTCGAGCAGCCGCCACGTGATCGATCAGATCTTCCATCGCGAGGACATCAGGCGCGTGCTGCGGGTGGAGACGACGCTGTCGGAGATCATGTGCGGCATGGTGTCGTCCGGCCTCGGCGTGGCGATCTGCGACCCGTTCACGGCACGCGAATTCGATGGTCGCGGCGTCGTGACGCGGCCATTCACGCCACGCATCGATTTCGAATTCGCCGCGGTGTTTCCCCCGCAGCGCAGCCCTTCGCCGGTGGCGATGGATCTGGTCGAAACGGTTCGCCGCGCGCTGAGCGAACTCGGCACAGTCGCGTAGGAGAGCCAAGCCCTCGGGGACGCCGCTCCTATCAGTGCGCCCCCTTGATGCGATGAGCCATCAGAGGGTCGATCCCCATCAACGCGGCGTCCAGGTCCTTCCAGAACTCCGGCCCCTTCCGCACGTGATAGGTTCCCACACGTTCGCATCTCCGCAGCGTGTGCTGATTCTTGCTGCCCGTTATGATGATGACGTTCGCCGGCGCACGGTCTGCGTCGAGCAGATGGCTGCAGACCGACAGGCCATCCAGCTCCGGCATGTTGACGTCGATCACCAAGACGTTCGGCTTGACCCGCGTCACCTTCAGGAAGGCCTGGAGCCCATCGGATGCAGTGTCCACGTTGAATCCCAGCCGTACGAAGTAATTCGACAGAAGCTCGACCACCTCGGCGTCATCGTCCGCGACCAGCAGACTGGGCGCCTGGGTGAGGGCCCGGACCTGGCCGAAGCCGTCGCCTGGCGCCCGTGCGCCGAAAGCATCAATCAGCCGCGCTGCCTGCCGCATGTTCCGCTCCTGTCATTGTTGCCTCATCCGGTCAGACCGACCGTCGGGCGTTGCCGGCTCCAGAAGACCGGATCGAACCTAAAGCTCCCTTAGCGGCGTTCCAGGTAGGACTACGCGGATCAATCGGACCGTCAGCGCTAGGCCCGCTTCAAAGAGCGTGCATCGAGAGGCGCCGGGCACCGGCACTGCTCCATCGCAACGATCAGGGCGTCGAGCGCACGATCGGTCCCCGCGCCGGGCGCGGCGCCGCCGATCTCAGCCGTGACCACATCCTCGAGATCCGCGGCCACGTCGCTCAGTTGAGCAAAACCATAAATGCCACCGGCGCCCGCCAGCGCATGCGAGGTCGACCTGATCTGCTCCAGCAGAGCTGGTGACCGTCCTTCGACGTCCAGCCTCTTTCGATATTCCAAGAGATGCTCGGCGTCGCGCTCGACTCGGCGCAGGAACTCCGTCCGCAACTGCTCCAGCGGATCGTGCGAAGGCCGCGCATAGGTCCGCAGCAACGCCGCAAGCGTCATGGGATCGAACGGCTTCGCAATCACACCCACGGCTCCGAGCGACCGAAACCGATCCGTCTCCCGCGCCTGCGTCCGGGCCGTCATGAAGACCACGGGAAAATCCGCCGTCGCAGCATTCTGCCGCAACTGTGCGAGCGTCGCGGGCCCGTCCATCACCGGCATCATGACATCGAGCAGGATGACATCGGGCGCCCATTCGGCCGCCATCGCCACCGCCTCGCGGCCCGACGCGCAACTGCGCACCGTGAAATCGGGATCCAGAGCGAGAGACAATTCGACGACTTCGCGGATATCCGGTTCGTCATCGACGTGGAGAACACGAATTGCGGTCATGCGACCTCCCTTACGGATGATGGCGAGGAGAGCCCCAAACGGTCGCGCACGATGGAGCCCAGGCGCTCGATGGGAAAAGCCGTCTTCAGCGATGCAGGCTGCATTTCATCTTCTTCCGACCAATCCTGATTTGCTTCGGAGAAGATGATCACGGGAATGATGTTGCCGGCCGGGTCCCGAAGATCCGGCAACAGATCCAGCCCGGAATCCGTGCCCAACCGGATATCCACGATCGCGAGGTCGATGCGCTCCGCCGCCAATAGCCGCCGCGCGGCCTCCAGGCTGCCGGCAGACACGATGTCGGCGATCGTCTCCAGCTCACACGCTACGAGCGCCAGCGTCTCCGGATCGTCGTCGACGTGAAGAATGCGCGGCTTCGACCCGGATGACGGCCGTGTTGCAGCCAGATGCAATGCCAGACGCTCGACATCGATCGGGCGCCCGATCCATTGCACGTCACTGGCCTGCCCGACCCCGGCGGCGTCGGCGTTTGCGCCCGCGGGGCCGTCGGAGGAAACGATGATCATGGTGTTGCCATGATGGGGAATGCTTCGAATCTGCGCCGCGAGATCGAGACGTTCGGCGTCGTCGAGCGGCAGGCCGATCACGACGGCTGCGTAGCGGTTGGTGCTGGAGCGCAGCAGCGCGGCTTGGACCGAATGCGCGAAATCCACCGTGAATCCTGCCGGCGCCAGTCTCATCCGCACCGCCTTCTTGATGACCGGATCCGTTTCGCACAACAGGATCCGCGACGGAACGCCGGTTGCGGCGGTCTCGATCGCGCCACCGACGGTATCGTCCCACATCGGCAGGTCGACGTAAAACACCGCGCCGCCGCCATCTGCGTCTTCGAAACCTGCCTTGCCTCCGAGTCGCTCCACGATCTGCTTTGCGATGCTGAGGCCGAGACCGGTGCCGCCCTTCTGACGGGTATCGGTGGCATCCGCCTGGGCGAACTTCTCGAAAAGATGGGACTTGAAATCTTCGGGGACGCCCGGACCGTGATCTCGCACGGCGATCCGCAAATTGTCCCCGTTGTCCTCCACCGCGACCTGCACGACTCCGCCCGCTGCAGAGAACTTGATCGCATTCGACAGGAGGTTCGCGATCGCTTGGGCCAATCTGTCCGGATCCACGTTGGCATAGACGTCCGCCGCGCCCGCGTCGAGTTCGACGCCGACCGCATAGTGATCTGCGTAGCCGCGATTATCCTTGATGACCTGAGCAACCAGCGACCTTATATCGACCCTTCTGAGATTGAAGGTAATGTGGCCCGCCTCGATCTTTTCCATGTCGAGAATGTCGTTGACGAGGCGTCCCAGGCGCTCGCTGTTGGCGTGAGCGATCGTCAGCAACCGCGCCGCCGGCTCCGGAATCTTCCCGCTCCAGCATCCGACGAGGAGCCCCAGCGACCCCGTAATCGAGGTCAACGGGGTCCGCAGTTCATGGCTCACCGTCGCGACGAACTCGTCCTTGAGGCGTTCGGCCCGCCTGCGTTCGCTGGCGTCGACAACGACGCTCAGGATCATGAGGCCCTGGCCCGCACGAATGGGATTGAGGCCGACTTCAATTGGAAATTCGGTCCCGTCCTTCCTCCGTCCGGAACGGTCGGGAGCAGCCGCCGCCCGATTGGCGTCCGACTGCAACGTGAAAGCATCCCCGAGCCAGGCGTGTTTCACGCGCGAACGCTCGGGAACCAGAATATCCACCGGCTGGCCGATCAGTTCTTCGCGTGTGTAGCCGAACTGCCTTTCGATCTCGCTGTTGACCATCGAAATCCTGCCCTCGGCATCGATCATCAACATCCCGTTCGGACACGCCTCGACCGCGAGGCGAAACATCTCGTCGGCGAGACTTCTGGCCGCGATGGTCATTTCGGCGCTGTCGCGCTCGTGCGTGCGCTCTTGCAGCAACCGACGTGAACGTTCGATCGCGACCGCCACGTCGTCGATTTCCTGGACGTCGGATCGCGTCACGGCGACGGTTTCGTCAGTTGCCGAAGCAAGCGCCGCCGGCATCAGGCCTCGGACGGCACGCGCGATCCGCTTCGCTTCGTACGTCGCCGAGATCAGCCCAATGAAGAGGACGCCGAAAACGCCAGCGACGCCGTACATGAGAATCGCGTTCGGCCTGCGATAGAGATCGACGAGCGGGATTCCGATCGCGACGGTCCAGTTTGCGCGTTCACACCGGCCGAACGCCATCAGCAGTGACGTCCCGTCCACCCGATATGTCTCGAGGACGCTCGGTTGCGGCGATCCGATGTCCATATGCGTCACCGGCGCGGGCCTGCCAGTCGCTTCGGGATCACCCGAGCGCGTAACGATGACGCCGGCCTGGTCCGTGACGGTCACGACCCAACCAGCCGGCAGTTTCTGATTCGCGAACAGGCCATTCAGCCGTCCCGGGTGAATGGCAACCCCGAGCGTGTATTTCACTCGTCCATCGCGAAACACCGGCACATCGATGGAGACGACAGGCCTCTTCGAGACGGCGCCGATGAAGACACCGGAGACTGACGGCCGGCCTTTTTCAAACACCTTCCTGTGGTTCACCAGATCTGCGCGTACCGGCAGCGGTGCGCCAAAGGGCAACGACGTGTTGACGACCTGCTGGCCTGCTGCATTCGCCACCGCGACCGAGAAGCCGAGCAGATGGGGAAGGCTTCCCTTCGCCTCGAGATAGAAGGCCGCCAGATCATCGGACGCGAGAGCCGACGACTCCGCCAGAATCTGGGCTCCAGAGGACGTTCCCGCCAGATCCCGGTCGAGCGCGGCGACCAGAGCCTGGACCGTGGCCAACGCACCTTGCGACGTCTGTTCACGTTCGCGCTGGTACATCCCCCATGCGAGCGCGGCCAATCCGATGAAGGTGGGAACCGACAGCATGAGGATGATGCGGAAGAGTCTTGCCTGGATCGACAGACGCCCACCAAGCAAGACGCTGAGCCGGCCGAACAACTGCATCAATCTTTTCCAAGTCTCGCGCGAGGTCGATCGGTCGCACGCGGCATGCTTCTCGTGATCGCTCGGACCGGCCTCGATCGAACCGGAGGATGGCTCGGTGACGGCATGATCGGCGGCGGTCTCGCCTCTCAACTCCCGCATCGAATCTTCCCGCGACGCTCGGGCCGCGCGGCCCGACGCCGTCCGGCCGGAGCCGGCAAGTGGCCGTCGGCCGGGTCCTGGTCCCCTGCCGCCAAGCGAAGCAGGTCTGCGAGGTTCTTGGCCCTGAATTTCCGCATCAGGGCGGCCCGGTGACCTTCATAGGTCCGCGGGCTGATCTGCAGCCGCGCCGCACCTTCCTTGTTCGAATAACCCTCTCTGACCAGGCTGAGGACCTCCTGCTCGCGCGGGGTCAGCGAACGCTGGCACACTGTGGTCGCCGGAACCGACGGCGTCTCGTCGTTGCCACTGCCGGTCCGCGACCACCACCTGATGATTTCACGGCCTTGCGCAAACGCGGTCTGCTCCCTGAGCGGCGCCTCGAACGTATCGCCAAGCCGCTGCACCAGGCTGCAGACACATTCGGCCTCGCGCAGCGCATTTTCCGCGACCTCCTTCAGCGAGACACCATCCCGGCCCGCCTCGGGAAAGCGGTCGCCGTGCTGGCAGAGGTCCCCGAGATAGAGCAGGAGGGCCGTCAACGGCCCGTTCAACTGATGCGCGATCGCGGCGCCCACCTCGTTCGCAGCACTCGCGCGATCGGTCCCGGGGGGTTCCGTCTCCAAGCGTTCGGCCACCATCGTGTCGCCGTCTGATTGCCTCATCGCAACGAAACTCCCGGATCAGCAGCCGACGCGAGACTGAGGTCGATGGCCTCGATCAGCTGATGGGAAGAAAACGGCTTGCGAATGCAGCACGACGCGCCGCGCTGCAGGGCGCTGTCGAGATAATCGATCGGCTCGAGCGAGCTACGCAACCTGAAGCCCGACATCGCGATGATGGGAACGGCCGATCGCTGCCGAATGTAGCCGATGGCGTCCAGGCCGCTCATCCCGCTCATGAAGAGGTCGACCAGAACCACGTCGAAGTTCGAAAGCCGCAGCGCCTGGATCCCGGCATAGGCGCCTGATGCCAGCTCGGTCCGACATCTGCGCCGCGCCAGGAAAGCCTTGATCGCCGCGCCCACGCTCTCGTCGTCATCGATGACGAGAACCCGCAACGAGCGGGGAGCCATGACGGCTCGTTCGACTTCGATCCCTTCGACTTGGACGCGGGCATCATGCCCTGACGCATACATGTACAACCCCGGCGGCGACAACATAGCCTCGCGACATCGCGGTCAGTGCAGACGGCGGTGCTGCGTCATTGCAAACGCTATTCGGCCATATCTGACGAGGCGTTAATTTCGACGCACGTAAAACTACCTGAGCTTTCTGCGGCCGTGCGCATGCGCTGTGCGGTATCGCCTTGCTCTCCGAACCACCCGCCATCGGCTCGCCGATTGATCAGGGCAGCGATCGGATAGATTGATCGGGATGCGATGACCTGAAATTAATTCCTTCTGTGGACTGTGTTCGGAGGAAGTAGGACGCAGCAGGAGGACGATCGCATGACCGCCGATCAATTCGAGGCGCGCCTTGCCAAGGTGAGGCACCGCTTCGCAACCGCGCTCGAAAGCAAAATCACCGACACCCTCGTCTATGCCGACCGCATGTCGCGAGGAGAGCCCAGCAGCCTCACACTCGTTTCCGAATCCTATCGTCACTTGCACAACATCTGCGGCATCGGGCCGTCGGTCGGCTTCGCCGCCACCGGAGAGGCGGCCCGCGCCGCCGAGAGCGCCCTGCTGCGCGCGATGGCCGAAAAGCGCAGGCCGACCGACAGCGAGATCATGACTCTGAAAGAAGCGCTTGCTCACCTGCGATCCGCCGCCGCATCGGAACTGCGGATGATGTATCAGCGCGGCGGATAGGCCATCCGTCCCTGATGCAGCGGGTCTGACGATACGTCGTCGCGCTCCGGATCACGGCCTCGAGCCGCCAGATGCGCTTGCGGCCCCGCGGCCCATCATGACGCGCGCGCCCTGGCGCTTTTCGTCCCCCACTGCAGGATGGACGACATCCGCCAATGGCGCTGCCGGCCCCAAGCACCGCGCGCGACGCGATGTGGATCGATGGTGGGATGGTAGAACGGCAGGACGACCGGAGAGGCGCGGCACCGCGCCTCAGCTCGGAGCCGGTTCATCCTCGCGAACGGCCGCGAACCCGCAATACCTCTGCAACGTGTCCAGCAGCTCCGCGTCGTCGATCGATTTATGCAGAATGCGGGCTGCTCCGGGTTGACCGTTGATCTCCTCCTTCAGCTTGCGCTTGATCGAGTCGCTCAGGCGTCGTCCCGACTGCACGATGACCGGGATTGCGCAGGTCTCCGGCACGCTGCGCAGCTTCGTGAGAAGATATCCGGCATCGCCGTTCGGCATGCAGTAATCCGCGACGATGACCGTCGGATGCTCGCGCCGCGCTGTCCAGAATGCTCGCGTGGCATCCTCGGCATGCAGCAGATCGACGCCCAGTTCGTCGAGCCTGTGGGAGAACATCTTCTTGACGCTGGCGTCGTCATCCACCAGCAGCACGCGCGGACGCCGGTTGACGTCGATCGTCGCAAATTCCCGGGAAGCTCGGTCTATGTCGGCGCTCTTCTCAGGATAGATTTCAGCGAGGCGCGCTGCGAGCTGCTTCCAGAAGAAACGGCCTTTGGGTATGCACGTCGCAGCGAGCTCATCGCACAATTCGCCGGTTCGCTGATCCGCCCGGCCGGTCATCACGATGACATGCGGCGCCGTTTTCGCTGCGTCCGACAGATAGGCCAGGACGCTCAACCCATCGACCTCCGGCAGGTTGACGTCGATGACGATGACGTCGGGCCGATGCTCGGCCGCCATGATCAGAGCCTGCAGTCCCGTGGTCGCGGTCAGGACGACGAATCCCATCCGCGTACACCAGCTGGCGGTCGCCTTCAAAACAAGGGGATCATCATCGACGATCAACATCGTCGAGACCGCCCTGCTCGCTTGCCTTGCCTCCATCACACGCCTCCCATGTCGGGGCCGAGCGCCGTTTCTTGACGAGGGATTTTCACCGCGCCTCCAGCCCGATCGCCGAGCGCTCCGGTGTCATCCGGCGTTCGGCACACGTCTCCATCCGATCAACGCAGCCTAAATGTCAGGATAAGGTCGATCCAGGTAGGACTACGCGATTTGCGCGCGATGCGCTTCGTCGTCCCGCTGCGATCGCGCCGGGATCGTCGTGCCGGTGCCGTCTCGGCGCCGCCATCGTCACTTGCGGTAGTCTCGGCATCGAAAGCTCCACGCCTGTCCATTCGTAGCGTGCGACCCGAACCGAGTCTGTCCGGCCGGTGGCCAGCGTATTTCTACGCGGCAAAGCGTGCGTTCGAAAGTAACGGAATCAGCTCAGCCTCGAAGACGCGCGAACGACTCGCGTTGACCATTTCATTCGGGAATTGGGGCCGTCATCTATTATGCGCCACCCTATCACCAGGCCATCGGGGCGAACGCGGACGGTTGCCGTCACGCTTGCGGCATCCTGCCGTCGGCGCGCGTGCATCACACCGTCTCATTTGGCCATGCCGACCGCATCATCCAAGCCGTACGGAACGTAGGATGCCGGAACGGCCCCTCCAGGACACTGCGATGGACCGACGGCTCGAGGCGCGTCTCGCCGTCGTACGCGGGCGCTTTTCGGCGAAGCTCATGGAGCAATTGCAGCTGGCGGCCATCGACCTGCCGAGAATGACGGGAGACGGAGCCGCCTCGGCGGAACTGGTCGCAACGACATATTGCTGGGTTCACGACATCTGCGGGATCGCGTCGACGATCGGTTTCGGGGCGATCGGTCGGGCGGCGCGAGCATGCGATGCCATCCTGATCGAGCCCTATCGTGCGCGGCGAGGTTTGGAGATCGGAGAATTGGATGACCTGACCTCACAACTTGGATTGCTTCGATCCGCTGCGCAGGCCGAGCTACACAGTCCAGGGTCGAGCCAGGGATAATACTGTTTTTAATGATGGGGGAAGTACCGTGTCGCATGTCGTGCGTTTTGTCCTGGCTGCGTGCCTCGCAATCCAGGCGTCGTCAGTTTACGCCCAACAACGCAGGTCGCCTGCCGCTCCGCCGGAGCCGGTGAGAATGACCTCACCATTCCCGCCGCCGCTGCTGGCAGCGTTCCCGCAGGCGGCGATCGTCGATGCCCCCTTCAAATCGTTGCGGGTCGGCGTTCCCATCGCCGACGCCGGATTTCCCGAGGGGTTCCGCCTGTCCAATCTCGGCGGCCGTCGCGAACTCTATATTCGGGTGCCGCAGGGCGTCGAACTCAATCTGGCCGAGCTCGTGCTCGCCTACGACGACGTGAGCGCCCATGAGGCGCGTCGCAGCCTGGAAATACTGGCCAACGATCGTTCCATTGCCGCGCTTGCCCTGGATGGCAAGGGCACCGGGCGCACGGCCCGCATCTCGCTCGCGAACATATCGGCGCGCGACGGCTTTCTGAAACTGTCATTCGTGTATTCCGGCGCAGCCACGCAGGATCGCTGTATCGACGTCCGCTATGTCGGCGACAGTCTCACCATACGTCCCGAAACCACCGTCGATTTTGCCGTCGGCATCGCCGGCGCGCCGAATATCGCCGTGACCGCTGCGCTGATGCCGCGGGACGTCGGCATTCTGCTGTCCAGCGTTTCGCCGCCGGCTGCCGATGTCGCCACCGCGCTGACGATTGCCCGATCCCTGAAGGCCGGCGGGCGGACCGTGAGCTTCCATCACGGCAAGAATGCCATTCCGGACCTGGTCGACCAGGACAACAAGGGACGGTGGACGCGCGGTCTCATCGTCGTCGGATCCTTCGACGGCATCATTGATCGGCTCGATGCGCCGTTGGCAACATTGGCCAGCTACGCCGGCGCTACTGTCACTAGCAACGCGCTTGCGGCTGGCCGGATCGGCGGCGTTCCGGTCCTGCTCGCCACGGACGGCGGATCGTCGCAGATCGGAAGGCTGCTCGGCCATCCCTCACTCTCGGCTCTCCGTGATACGCCGACCGCTTCGATCGGGCCGACTTCGGTCGCGCGGCAGCCGACCGAACGGATCAGTATCGATGACCTCGGTCTCACACCGCCTCGCGCTGATGTCTTCGGCCGCGCCGAGCTCGCCGTGACAATCGCCAGCCAGTCGTTGCCGGGCGGCACCCGCCCCTCGCGCCTCGTCCTCGACGTCATGGTTGCTCCCGATGGAGCCGGCGAAAAGGCCGTCGTCAGCGCCTTCGTCAACGAACACCTGCTCGCGAGCACCGTCGCCGCGATCGGTGGGCCGACACGGCTCGACTTTGCCCTTCCCGACGGCCTCGTCGGCACGATCGCGAACGTCAGAGCCGTCGTGCAACGCCGCAGTTCACAGGGCGACTGCCGATTCGAACCGCAGGGCTACCCGGCGGAACTACTCGGCTCCAGCCAGGTGATCCTGTCGCCGGCAGGCCCGGCCGCGCGCGACTTCTCGGATCTGGCGAGCCTGTGGGCCAATGGGATCCAGGTTCTCTTGCCGGCATCGACGGCGGATCGCCCGCTGTCCGTGCTGGCCTCTTTGTCCAACGTCGTGAGCGCGCTGTCGAACAAGACGACGCCGATCGAGGTGACGTATGTCGACGTCAATGCAACGGCGACACCGTCGGCGCCCTTCATTGCGGTCGCCAATACGCCTCCCGCCGCCGATCAGCGCGTGCGGTTCGATCGCGGCCGGGTGGCCATCACCGATCGCAGCGAACGCGTTCTGCTCGACGTCGGCGGGATGACCACCGGCGCGGTCGCGCAGATCGTCACGGCGAACGACTTTCCTGGATTGTGGATTCGCCCGCTCAGCAGTGACGGATCACTGCCCGCCGCTCCGACCATCAGTCTCGACCGCGGCGACGTCGCATTCCTCGACCGCAGCGGCGTCGCCCTCGCTCTCTCGACTTACCGCGATACCCTTCTGCGCGTGGCATATGTAGATCAACGGTCATGGACGACCGACATCGACCGCGTCTGGCCGTGGATCGTCGGAGCTATTTGGGCAGTTGCAACCATTGCGCTTCTGTTGCTGGCCCAGCGCATGTACCGTCGCCGTGCTTCTACACCTGCTGGCGAGTAGGACGTGTCATGCAGCCATTGTCAGCTTCCGATCGCGCGCTCGGCGACATTCTCGTCGCCCGCCGTGTCCTCACGCTCGGCCAGCTCGACGAGGCCATCGCGCTCGCCGAGGCCTGGCACGTCAGCCTCGGAAACGCGATCCTGTCGCGCAACTGGGCGGAGCCGGCGATCTACTACCAGGCCGTCGCGTACCACTACGAACTGCCCTTCGTCGATCTGATCAACGATCCCCCGGATCCCGTGCTTCTTCTGGAGGGGGAGGCCGACATCTACGCCCGGCGGTTGACCATTCCGTGGAAGTACCGCGACGGACGGCTGATGATTGCGACCGCCGAGCCCGGCCCCGAGACCCTGCTGTTTGCGCGGCAACGCTGGGGAACGAACGTCGCCTTTGTCGTCGCCACCAAATTCGACATCGTGTGGGCTGTGCAGGCCGCGTTCGACGACGCACTGTCCGCGCGCGCCGTGTACGAACTCGCCGACCTCAGTCCCGAACTCTCGGCACAGCGGGTCTTCACCCCGGGTCAGGTCGTCTTCGGCTACGCGATGCTCAGCGTGATCCTGCTCGGCCTGGCGCTATCCCCCATCACGACGCTCATCGCGCTCAACGTGGCGATGAGCGTTTTCTACCTTGGCAATTTCATCTTCAAGGGCCTTCTCGTCCTGTTCGGCGGCGTGCGCATCGCCGACGAAACCATCGCGATCGAGGCGCGCGCGCTCACGGACGACGAACTACCGGTCTTCACGGTGCTGGTGCCGATGTACAAGGAGCCGGCCATGCTGCCGATGCTGGCTCAGGCGCTACGCGATCTCGACTACCCGCTCGGCAAGCTCGACATCAAGCTGGTGCTGGAGGCGAGCGATCGCGAGACAATCGAGGTCGCCAGCCGGCTCGGCCTCGAAGGCATGTTCGAGATCATCCGGGTGCCGCCATCGCACCCGCAAACCAAGCCTAAGGCCTGCAACTTCGCGCTGCAGTTCGCCCGCGGCGAGTTCCTCGTGATCTACGATGCCGAGGACCGGCCCGAGCCGGACCAGCTTCGCAAGGTGGTCGCGACGTTCCGGAAGTCGTCGGCCAATACCGCCTGCCTGCAATGCAGCCTGAGCTATTTCAACTCCAGCGAAAACTGGCTGACGCGCATGTTCACGCTGGATTACGGCCTCTGGTTCGACCAGATGCTGCCGGGCCTCGACCGCCTTCGCATTCCCATTCCGCTTGGGGGCACGTCCAATCATTTCAGGATCGACGTGCTGCGCGAACTCCATGGCTGGGACCCTTTCAACGTCACCGAGGACGCCGATCTCGGCGTGCGCCTGACCCAGAAGGGCTACCGCGTCGGCATCGTGGATTCCACGACGTTCGAGGAAGCGAGCTGCCACGCCGGCAACTGGATCCGGCAACGCTCGCGCTGGATGAAAGGCTACATGCAGACGCTGCTGGTTCACACCCGGAGCCCGCTGCGTTTCATGCACAAGATCGGACCACTCGGTTTTCTCGGCTTCGTCGTCTTCATCGGCGGCACCGTGCTGTCCGGCCTGCTGAACCCGGTCTTCTGGCTGCTCTACCTCGCCTGGCTGATCGCCGCGATCAGCGGATTGGAGGCCGTCTTTCCGGAGCCGCTGCTGTTCCTGAGCCTGTTCAACCTGCTCGCGGGCAACGGCGCGTTGATGTTTCTCAACATGCTGGCGCCGATCCGGCGCGGCTGGCTCAACCTGATTCCCTACAGCCTGACCGCATTCGGCTACTGGGTCATTCTCTCGATCGCGACCTATCGCGGATTGTGGCAATTGCTGCGAAATCCGTTCTATTGGGAGAAGACGCACCACGGCGTCTCG
This sequence comes from Bradyrhizobium oligotrophicum, assembly GCF_051168495.1. Classification (GTDB taxonomy): domain Bacteria; phylum Pseudomonadota; class Alphaproteobacteria; order Rhizobiales; family Xanthobacteraceae; genus Bradyrhizobium; species Bradyrhizobium oligotrophicum_A. Next base: position 111,577 of record NZ_JBNPVB010000015.1, read on the forward strand.
AAACATGTCGTTCGCGAACTGACGCGCGCGCAGGAGGCCGCCACATGAGCCGCCTGTTGCCGCTCGGGACGTTGATGGCAGCCGTCTGCGTGATCGTCTTCGCGGCCTCGCTGAGCGCCATGACGGCCGGCCTCATTCCCAATGATGCCGTGACGTTGTGGGCGAGCGCGATGACTGCGGGCGAAGGGCAGATGCCGGTCGGGCGCATTCTCGCCGCCTATCCGACCATCCCTTTCCTCACAACGACGCTGCTGCAAGCCGTCACCCCCGGCGGGACGCCCACGCCCGTCCTTCTCACTGGGATCGTTCTCGCCCTCCTCGCCGGCGGCTTGCTGGCCTCCTTTCAGCGCGTCGGTATCGCCGCGGTCATCGCACCGTTGCTGGTCGTTCCGATCGTGCTGCATCCGGCGATCCTGCGTGCCGCGATCGCCGGCCCGTCCGAGATCATCTTCACGGTGTTTCTCTTCCTGCTCGGCTGCACCTTGTTCAGACTGCGGGCGCACACCGGAGCCGCCGAGGTGATGGGCGTCGGCCTGTCGCTGCTCGGTCTGACCTTCTCGCATCCGATGGGCGCGGCAATCACCTGTGCCGCGGTCCCGTTCTTCGTACTGGCGGTACAGCCCGAGCAATTGTCCCGGACGACGTGGAATCTGGTGCTCGCATTGCTGTTTCCAACCGCCTTCTGCGTCGCCGCCTTCTCCTACATGTCGTGGATATTCCCGGGCAGCGGCTGGACCTTCCTGGTCGCGCCCGCCGAAGGCGTCGCCACCTGGGCGACGGGATTTTCTACCCTGTTCGGCCGCGGGCTGTCGGGTTCACTCTCGATCGACGCCGGCATCGCGACGCTCGCGGCGATCCTGATCGGCGCTCCCATCACCTGCTTTGCGGTCGTCTCGATCTGGCGCCTGCGCCCCTTGCTCGCCCCCGCTCTGATGTTCGTCTCGACGGCGCTCGCCGCGGCCGTTCTCGCCGTCACGACCGCTCTGTTCGGCGATCCCGCGGCGCTTGCGGTGATGCCTCCGATCCTGGCCGCCGTCGTGATCATTTACATGCCGCCGGTACGCAGACGGTTGGGCATCGTTGCGGCGCTACTGGTGCTCGGCTGGTTCGGCGGCATCGCCGGTCTGGTGATCGCGGATCCCAGCGGCGCCGTCAACGTCGCCATTGCCCTGGAAGGCCATCATGCGGATACGGAACGGAGCGCGGCGATCGATCTCGGCCATGCCAGCAAGGGGCGAGACGGAATTCTCGTCGACACGCTGAACGCGCCCGCGATCGTCCTCGGGCGTGGCGGCGCGCGCGGGTTGCTGTCGCCGTCCGACGAGGCATTCACGCTCGGGATTCTGTTCTCACGGATCGACGCTCCGTTCGTGGCCGTTCCTGATCCGCAGGTGGGAAGCGGAGCACAGGACCGGCTGAACAAGGCCTTCCCCCTGCTCTATCGGCGGGGAGCGCCTGGCTATCAACTCATCTACGACAAGGCCGGCTGGCGGATGTTCGGGCGCACCGAGGTCGTCGCCGGACATGTTGTCGTCCAAAAATGAAGTCGGGGGGAATGGAGTTCACCATGCGTATTCTCGTTGTTGACGATTCCGAAGACGGGCGGGACATCACCGAAGCGATGCTCCTGGCCGCAGGCTATGAACAGGTCACGACCGCGGGATCAGCGAACGACGCCTATCGGGTGCTTGGGATCGGAGCATCGTCGGAGCCCGCAACGGTCGATCTCGTTCTCCTCGACATCGTCATGCCTGACGTCGACGGCATCGAAGCCTGCGCGCGCATCCGCAAGGATCCGCGCTTTGCAAGCGTGCCGATCATCATGGTGACGGCGCTGGGTGATACCGACAGCCTGGGCAATGCGTTCGTCGCCGGCGCGACCGACTACATCACCAAGCCGGTCAACCGGGTCGAACTGCTGGCACGCGTTCGATCTGCGCTCAAGCTGAAGGCGGAGTTCGATCGCCGCGAAGCCCGCGAAGCCGAGCTGACGAGGCTGGCGTCAAGATCGGTCGACCATCGTGCATCGAGCTGGATCGATGCGCGCACCGGCCTGTTCGTCGGCGAAATGGCCGAAGCCTACCTACTCGCCGACGCGAATTTTCCCCCTGGTACCGAGACGTCCGTCATCGCGCTCGCCGTCGACCGGCTGAGCGCGCATCGGGCAACCGGGAAGCCCCCAGAATCGGGCATCATGGCCCGAGTCGCGGCCGCGGTGCGCGCGGCCTCTGCATCTGTCGGCGCGGTCGCAGCGATCTATCGCGACGGGGTCATCGTCCTCGTCCTGCCCGATCAATCGCGCGCATCCGCCATCAAGCTGGCCGAGACGCTGCGCGCCTCGATCGTGAGTCTCAGGATCCCCAACCCGGAAGCGATCGCCGCCCATCACGTGACCGCCAGCATTGCCGTCGTGACGGAACGCGTCAACGGCGCCGGTCGCATCCATCTCCTCACCCGCGCCATCGGGGCGGTGTCGGAAATAACCGCAACCGGCGGCGATTGCGTGGTACCGCTATGTGCTTAGTTGTCCCGCCAATCACATCGCGCGCCCGGAGATCGGTCAAGACCTGGGCCGGGCGGCTCGGCATCTCATGCGTCGTTGCGATTGGCCTGACAGGCTTCGCGCGGCCGGCATGGGCCGGAGCCTGGACGCTCGACGCCGGGACCGGCGCGCTGGTCTTCACCGGCACGGCCATGCAGTCGAACAGTGCCTTCGACAGCGGCAGCAAACAGCGCCCTATCCCGCGCTACAGCAAGAGTGAAGCGCAGGCCCTGATCGAATATGGCGTCACCGACTGGTTCACGGCGATCGTCCAGCCCTCGCTGCAGCATGTCGACATCGCAGCGCCCATCAGCGCGCAACGCAGCGGCCTCGGCTATACCGACATCGGCGGCAGGGTTCGGCTCTGGTCGAATTCCGCCTGGGTCGTATCGGCTCAGGCCACGGTGCGCATTCCCGGCACGTTCGACAAGACCAATCCCGCCGCGATCGGATACACCGATCACGAGCTCGAGCTCCGGGGTCTCGCCGGCTACAGCTTCAAGGCCGGCACACTTCCGGCCTTCGTCGACCTGCAACTGGCCCAGCGTTTCCGCCTGGGCGGCCCACCCGACGAATTTCGCACCGACATCACCTTCGGCGTTCGGCCGGCCGACAGATGGCTGTTGCTTGCGCAATCCTTCAACGTCGTTTCCGAAGGCGCCGGCACCTGGGGCTTCGGCAGCTTCGCCTATCACAAAGTTCAGCTCAGCGCGGTCTATGCGCTGACGCCGACATTGTCATTGCAGTTGGGCGGCTACTCGACCTATTGGGGGCGAAACGCCCTGCAGGAAAACGGCCTGGTCGTCGGGGCGTGGTACAGGTTCTGAATCAGGGGGAGCGGCACACGCCGGTCCATGCGCAGGACAGCACGGCCTCCGCCGGCTTGCCCTGCACGGTGAAGTCGGTATCGGCGACACCGCCCGCGGCCGGGTCGGTAAACCAGCGCCAGACCAGCACGCCCTCGACGGACGGGCGCTTCAGCACCGCGAGCCAGTCCGCGATCACATCGGCCTGGAGCTGCAAATCCACGGGCGCGGCCCGCTCTTCGGCGCTTTCCCAGGGCTTGGCGGCCGCGCCCTTGGCCGAGCGCAACCCGATCTCGGCCACCAATACGGGCTTGCTCCAACGGGCCGACAGCGCATCGAGGCGCCGGGCCACGGCGTCCATCGCAACGATGCGGCCGGCACGGTCGTCGTCGGAACCGAGCGGCGGATATAACGATACGCCGATGACATCGAGCAGCGGCCAGAACGTGATCGCCTCGGCTTCGTCCGCATTGTGCGCGACGTAGAGCAGCGTCCGCGGAAACGCCGACCTCACCGCCGCGATCACGTCGCTCCACTCGGGGCGCTGCGTCGTCCTGGCGAGTTCAGTGCCGACGGCGAGGATATCGGCGCCCTCTTCCGCCGATATGCGAGCGATGCGCTCGAGCTCCGCACCATAGCGGGCAAACCAGGTCTTCCATGCCGGCTCCGAGGCCGGCTCGACGGCTCCTGCCCAGCTTTCCGGGACCCAGACATGTGGCTTGACGATCACCGTCAGGTCGAGCCGACGGACCTGCCGGATCGCAGAGCGCAGCGCTTCGTCGGACATGTCATTTCCCGCGACGATGTCCGGTGCCGACTTGCCCGACTGCCAGAGAAACGGAATCACGGCGACCGAAGTCGCGCCAAGCCGCTTCGTCATCAACAGCGCGCGTTCCGCCGCGGCACTGCCGAACGGATGGTCGGGCGTCACCACGATGTTGAAGCCATCCAGGCGCCGGCCAAAGGCCGGACTCAGGACTCCGCCTGCGAGCACCATCCACAAAAGCGATTGAAACATGGCTCGGATCAATAGAACTCGCATCGAAGTCGACCGGTTAAGTCTCTATGAACCTGAAGTCACGTCGGTGCGCCGTGCCGACCACGATCGTCTTGGAGCCGTCTTACGCAACCTTGTCGTCGACACATGGCGGCCGATGACGACTCATTCGTCCGATCCCGTGATAGCCCGGATATGCGACCGATCTTACGTTTCTCGAGGAGTGGTCGCAGTCGAATAACACCCCGCAAAACTCCGGATGTTCGTGCAGCCGCGACCGTTTGCGCAACGCAATTTGTGATTGCCTGTTTATATTCCCGATTTGATAGCTTAAGATACAACCGTTAGGTAGTATTACGCAAATCTGATAAACCAGAACTTCAGGCGCAGTAACCAATCGTTTGGTGTCTTCATCGGCACCTCCCCGAGGAGCAGCGTATTCGTTTCCATTGCTAGATATTGGTCGACATCGACATGAATGTACAATTTCAGATGCGTTCGGTCGACGTGCTACATGTCGACGACGACGCCGACGCCCGCGAGACCATCGGGACGGCGATTGCATACGATCCCATCTTCAATGTACGTAGCTGTGCATCCGGAGAAGAGGCGCTTGCCGCGACCGCAAAGTGGTCGCCCGACCTCATCCTGCTCGACCTCAACATGCCCGGGATGGACGGCCCGACGACGCTGATGCGCTTGCGGGAACGGTCGCAAACCGCGGGCGTCCCTGTCATCTTCGTGACTGCCGCCACGAACACGAGGGAGCTCGACCAGCTTCGCCGCCTCGGCATCGCGGGGATCATCGCGAAGCCCTTCGATCCGACATCGCTCTGCTCCCAGATCAACGGACTTCTCTGCAAGAGTCATCGCGAGCTCGAAAAGGAACGAAGCGAGCTCCAGGAAAAGCTGGCCGTAGCCAACGCGATCATCGACTCGTCGGAGGATGCCGTCGTTGCGAAGGACCTCTCGGGCACGATCCTGTCGTGGAACGCGGCGGCCGAACGCCTCTTTCAGTTTCGGCCGAGCGAGATCATCGGCCGAAGCATCCACGTGCACATACCGCCCGAACAACTGACTCATGACGACTATATCCTCGACCAGGTCAGGCAGGGCCGGACCATCGACAACCTGGAAACGAAGCGTCTGCGCAAGGACGGCACCGCGATCGACGTGTCGCTCCGGGCAACTCCGATTCGGCGGCCGAACGGCACGATCATCGGGGCTTCGATCGTCGAGCGCGACATCAGCAGACAAAAACACATCGAAGCCGTTTTTCGGAAGACCAACTCGTCTCTCGAGCAGGAGGTCGCAGCCAGGACCTCGGAATTGCAGACGATCATCAATGCGATCCCCAGCATGATCGCCTATTGGGACCGGGACCTGAGATGCAGGTTTGCAAACTCGGCCTATCTGGAATGGTTCGGCTGGGCGCCGGAGAAGCTCGTCGGCTGCCATATCAGGACGCTCCTGGGCGAGACGCTGTTCGCCAAGAACCACCCCTACATGCGGGCGGCGCTGTCAGGCATTCGGCAAAACTTCGAACGCACGCTGGTCAAGGCGGATGGAAGCATCGGCTACACCTGGGCCAACTACCTGCCGCATCGCAACGAAAGCGGAGAGGTAATCGGCTTCTTCGTCCTCGTCACCGACGTCACAGAGATGCGCGAAGCGCAGCGCCGGATCAAGGAAAGCGAAGACCGGTACCGCATTCTGGCCGACAATAGCTCCGACCTGATCATCCAGCTCGATCGCGATCTTCTCCTCCGTTACGTCTCGCCGGCGTGCCGGGACATCTTGGGGGTCGACGAAAGCGAACTCCTCGGCAAACAGCCGTACGGCCCGATCCATCCCGAACACGTGGAGCAGTTGCAGGCAGCGCTCAATTCGCTCCTCGCCGGCGAGGTCGAGCAAAGTTCGATTTCCATCCGTGCCCACGACCGCGGCGGCCGCTGGATCTGGCTTGAGGCCGTGATGAGACCGCTCCGGGATCTGGAGTCGGGAAAGATTGACGGAATCGTCGGCGCACTCAGAGATGTATCCGCGCGCAAGGCTGCAGAGGAGCGGTTCCGCCTCGTGGTCGAATCCACCCCGACCGCCATGGTCATGATCGATAGATCCGGGCTTATCTCGCTCGTGAACCGCCAGACCGAACGGCTGTTCGGCTACGATCGAGACGAGCTGCTCCGACAGCGGATCGAACTGATGATGCCGTCGGGCGAGCGACATGGGCACCAGGCCCACATCGATCGCTATTTCGCCAGCCCCGCTCCCCTGGACTCATCGCAGCGCGCGATGGGGCCTGGACGCGACCTTTATGGCCGGCGCAAGGATGGTAGCGAATTTCCCGTCGAAATCGGGCTTACGCCGATCAACACGGATGAGGGCGTGATGGTGCTCGGCGCGGTCGTCGATATCACGCTCCGGAAGCAGGCCGAGGAAGAGCGCCGCCAGTTCAACGAGAGGCTGGAACAACAGGTCGCGCAACGCACCGCGGAGCTCGAGATCGCGAACAAGGAGCTCGACGACTTTGCATATGCGGCGTCCCACGACCTGAAGGCCCCCCTCCGGGTCATCGACAACGCGTCGAAATGGCTCGAGGAGGATCTCGCACCTCACCTCACCGGAGAAAACCGGATGAACATGCAGCTCTTGCGCGGCCGGGTCAGGCGGCTCGAGAAACTGCTGGACGATCTGCTGCAATTTTCGCGCGTTGGCCGCGATACTGCAGGGACCGAAGTCATTTCCGGTGCAGAACTCATGGACAACGTGCTTGTCCTGGTGATGCCGCCGGCCAGCTTCGACGTGATCGTGGGCGCCGGGTTCGGTTCGATCCAGGTCTTCCGCATGCCCCTGCAGCAGATCATGATGAACCTGATCAGTAATGCCATCAAGCACCATGACAAGGCAGCTGGGCGCATCGAGATCACCGTGGAGGATCGCGGATCGCATCACGCCTTCGCCGTGAAGGATGACGGCCCCGGAATCCCTCCCCAATTTCACGATCGCGTTTTCAAGATGTTTCAGACCCTGAAGCCGCGCGACCAGGTCGAAGGCAGCGGCATGGGTCTCGCAATCGTACGCAAGCAGATCGAGCTGTCGGGAGGATCAATCTCCATCGAATCTGCCGAGGGCCGTGGGACGACATTCCGTTTCACCTTGCGAACTCCCAACTCAGCGAAGGAACGAGAACGATGATTGCCAGCGCCACTGAAAGGGCGCGCGAACTGACGATCCTGGTGGTCGACGATGACGACGGGGATGCCAGGTCCGTCCAGCGCGCATTCAAATCCGCCAGGATCATCAATCCGCTGCAGAGAGCATGCGACGGCGCCGACGCGCTCGACATCTTGCGCGGCACGAACGGGAGGACCAGGCTGAAATCACCCTACCTTCTGCTCGTGGACATCAACATGCCGCGCATGAACGGTATCGAGCTGGTCAGAGAACTGAGGCTGGACAGCAACCTGAACCGAAGCGTCGTGTTCATCCTGACCACATCGAGCCGCGATGAGGATATGGTCGCCTCCTATGATCTCAATGTCGCGGGATACATTCTCAAGGAACGGGTCGGAGAAGACTTTCAAAGGCTCGTCGACCTGATGCAAGTCTACTGGCGGATCGTGGAGCTGCCATGAATCGGTTAGACGACATCAAGAGCGCCCTTGCGATCCTGATCACGGACGATGATGACGGAGACCGCAAGCAGGTTCTGCGCGCCCTGAGGCGTGCAGGAATATCCTGTGAATGCGTCGAGACCGATAGTATCGATAGCGCGCTGGCGGTATGCAAGGAGAAACGCTTCGACGTCGCCGTCGTCGACTACAGGTTGCCGGGACGCGATGGGCTCGACGGCATAGAGGCGATGCACCGGACAATTCCGACAATGTTCATCGTCATGGCGACCAGCCAGGGCGACGCCACCGTCGCCACCGAGGCAATGAAGCGGGGAGCCTCGGACTATATCGCAAAAGAACACATCAATGAGCGATCCATCGGTCGCATCCTTCGCTATGCACGCAAGAAGGCCGCGATGCAGCTCGCCCTCGATCAGCAGCGAGAAGAGCTGGAGCGGTTCGCCGACGTGCTCGTCCATGATCTGAAGTCGCCGATCTCGTCGATTCGTGGATTTGCGTCGATCATCAGTCATGCCGTCAAGTCGGGCAAAGCCGACCCGGCCAAGATCGCCGACTACTGCGGACGTATGGTCCAACTCGGCGAGCGCATGGTCGCTTTGGTCGAGACACTCCACGAATACACCAAATCGGACGCACACGTCGTTTTCGAGCCGGTCAACCTGAATCTTGTGGTGGAGGACACCCTTTCCAATCTGGGCCAGATCATCAGCAACAGAGGGGCCAAGGTGACGCATGACGACCTCCCGGTCGTCTTCGGTCACGCGCCGCTCCTGACGCAGCTGCTGCAGAACCTGATCGGGAACGGGATCAAATATTGTGAGGCCGCAGCGCCGACATTGCACGTTTCCGCCACGCCGGAGAAGGCGGACTATTGGCGGATCAGCGTTCGCGACAACGGCATCGGCATCGCTCCGGAATTTCACCAGCAGATCTTCGAGCCGTTCAAGCGACTGCACGGGCGGGACGAGTTCGAGGGCACCGGCCTCGGTCTTGCGACCTGCCGGAAGATCGTCGACCGCCATAATGGGCGGATCTGGTGCGAGTCCAATCTCGACGGCGGCACCACGTTCAATTTTACACTCCCTGTCCCAACGCAAAGCCCGCAGGCACAGGGCGGAGGCAAGACACCGCAATTCGCGGCCTGACATTTTCCGTGCAGTCCGACGCGGCAGTTGACCGGCATGATCGCGCAGAACCGAGCTGATCGCATGACGGTTGACGTCAGCGAACCTTGCTCATGACGTTGACCAAATCGGTGTTGGCCGGCGTATCGGCAGGAACCAGCGTAGGCGCGGTCGCATTTGCGCGATCTGCTCGAAAACGGGTTCGAAGTGGCGGTCGTGAGGGACGCAATCGCCGAAGATCCCGGAAGGCGATGGTCAATGCTTGCGCGGGATATCGTCTCGGCAAGCTCTCTCCACCTTGATCGGACTAGGCCGTCGGCAGCGTGCCGCCGTCGATGACGTATTCGGCACCGGTGATGGCGCTGGCACGAGCCGATACGAGGAACGTGATCAGGTCCGCAACTTCATCAGGCCTGCTCGGACGTCCGAGCGGGATCCCACCCAGGCTCCTCATGATGATCTGCTGGCCGCCTTGGTAGTCGGTGCCAGCTTCGGCTGCGAGGCGCTGGGCCAGGCGGACGGCCGCCTCGGTTTCGACCCAGCCCGGCGAGACGCGCACAACCCGGACGCCCTTCGGCGCGACCTCTTTGGAAAGGCTCTTGCTGTAGGTCGATAACGCCGCCTTCGCCGCCGCATAGGCGGTGGTCGATTCCGGTAATGGGAGCTCGTGCTGAATGGAGGTGACGTGAATGACGACACCCGAGCCTTGCGCCACCATCAACGGCATCAGCGCACGATCGAGGCGCACGGCGGCCATCAGGTTGCCGTCGATTTCATTTGCCCAGATCGCATCATTGAGGACCTGGTGGCCGCCCGCGGGCGCCCTCGACCCGCCGACGACATGGACCAGGATGTCGATGCCACCAAGCCGCTGCTTGACGGCCTCGACAATCGCGGCGCAACCTTCCGCGGTCATCAGGTCTGCGGGTGCATAGTGAACGTTGTCCGCGACCACGTCCGGCACCGTCCGTGCAGTCGTCACCAGTTCGACGCCGGCCTGGACCAGCGAACGGACGACCGCCGCGCCGATGCCCTTGGTGCCGCCGGTGACGAGCGCACGACGCCCTTTCAGCTCGAGATCAAAGCTCACGGGATGATCTCCAGAGAAGTGATCTTGTCGCCATCGATCTGAAACAGATACCGGAGATCAACCGGGCTGCCAGGAAAGTTGCCGGTGACATGGCACGTGACGACGACGGCACCGTCGACGGTTTCGGACGCGACAGGCCGACTGGTGAAGTCGTACTTCGCCGAACTCTCGTCCATCCAGGCCGCGATTGCGGCGGTACCGGTATAGGTGTGCCCCTCGTCCTTCACGGTGGCATCCTGAACAAACAGATCAGCGATGCCGGCGCTGCTGCGCCCGTGCTTGGTGAAATAGGTGACGATCGGAAGCGGCAGGTCGAGTTGCATGACGTTGTCCCTTTCTCTTGTCGCGGCCTCGGCGCTTGCTTCGGAGGCGTCTGACCTCGTCGAGGCCTTCTGATGTCCGAAGCGAGAGAGCGGCAACCGGCTGTCGGTGCATGATGCCGATCTAGCCATGGGACAATTGTTTCGGTAAAGGGGTAGAAAAGGGACGACGAATTGCGAAAATCGGGACAATGACGCGGAACGCGCTTACGGATCTGGAAGCCGTCATAGCCATTGCGCGCAGGGGTTCCTTTCGCGCGGCCGCACTCGACCTCGGCCTGTCGACAACGGCGCTCAGCAACGCGATCGGCAAGCTCGAAGCGAGCCTGGGCATCCGCCTGTTCAATCGGACGACACGCAGCGTGTCGCTGACGGACACGGGGCAACTGTTCGTCGACCAGGTCGGCCCTGCGCTTCAGGACATCCAAGCGGCGATCGAGACGGCGCGATCCCGGCAGGCAACGCCATCTGGAACCCTCCGCATCAATGCCTTTGCAATGGCCGCACGTGAAATTCTCTCGCCCCTGGTTCTGGAGTTTCTACGCCGGTATCCGGACGTTCATATCGACCTGGTCACCGAGGGACGACTGGTCGACATCGTTGCCGAAGGCTTCGACCTGGGGGTGCGGGTGGCCGACCTCGTCCCCAGCGATATGATCGCCGTGTCTCTCGGGCGCTCGCAGCGCTACGCCGTCGTCGGGTCGCCGTCCTATTTCGCTGACCACGGCAAACCGCTGTCGCCGCCGGATCTGACCCAACACCGATGCATCCGCGCGCGGCTACCCAACGGCGCCCTGTTGCGCTGGCAGTTCGAGAAGAACGGACGGTCGATCCAGATCGACGTCAACGGGCCGATCACCCTCGATGAAGCCACGCTTGCGCGCATAGCTGTGCTGGAGGGGACCGGGATCGGCTTCTTCATGGAACAGGACGTCGTCGCCGACATCGAAGCAGGACGTCTCGTTCGGGTGCTCGAGGACTGGACACCGCCTTTCGCCGGCTTGTGTCTTTATTATCCCGGGCGCCGTAATCCCTCAGCGGCGATGAAAGCCTTCATCGCCATGGCTCGTGCTTGGGGCGGCAAAGCGAAGCCCGACCGCCGTCGTCTCTCAGGGCGTGGTGCAGGTCGGTAGAGCATAGCCGTCCAACTGGCGCAACGAGTGTTGAATTCAGATCGACTAACCGTTGGTTTGAGGAGACGCAAAAACGATACGTTCAGTCATGTTGGCGATCTAAGGTCTATTGACCAAGATCACACATTTCGAGCAATCCTGAACGCTACTCACTTGGTCTGGACCCGCGAGCACCGGCGCATGGCCTCACGCCTTCTTCTTGACGGCCAGCAGCGCACGATCGATCGGAAGTCGACGCAGCGCCACGCCCGTCGCGGGAGTAACGTCAGCGTGCATGGCCGTGCAGGCACGAATGGCTGGATCGAGCCCGCTGCGATATGCCGGAACAAACCCAATGGCTTTACGCAGCCGCTTGGCAATAAAGTGCCTCTCAACCCACGCCATGCATTGTGTTTAAAGGCGCGATGCCTCCCGATGGGCGGTGCCCGCAAAAAAGCGATCGAGGTCAGCTGACCTTGCTCATCAGAGGCACCAGTTCGGCGTCGGCCGGCGTCTCCGCGGGCACAAGAGTAGCGGCGACCGAATGCTGCGGCGGCAATGGCCGCGACACGAGTGCAACGCTGGAGCGGCCAACGACGATATGGGCCGTGAGCACGACGGGAACGCCGAGCCCGAAGGCGATGTGGACGGTGCTGATCCAGGGCCGCAGCGCTTCCGAGCCGACGTAGTATAGTGCGAACGCGGTTGCGATCAGCAGAACATACAGCGCAACGCTGAGCACTCCCGTCGCCCTGTTCTTGCGCGCGCGCCAGGCGCGCTGGACATGCATGGGACCAAGCGCGCCGAGCAGCAGCAGCGTGATCATCGCGGCGCCGCCATGCGTGCTCAGGAGGAGTGCGGCAGCCTGTTGCCAAGCCTCGCTGTCCATCTCGGAGCGCGTCTTCATCTGATCGGCATAGATCCAGAGAGCTCCGCTCGCGAACAAGAGCCCGAGAATTGCATAGAGGGCGAAGCGAAACGCGCCTTTAAGCCGCATGCTGCAGATCTCCTTGCCAATCGGGGGTCGTGAGAATTTCACCATTCGCTGCAACGAGCATCGCGCTCGCTCCGAACCGGGTGAGCTGCCCGGCAGCCGCTTCGCCCGTGATCATGACGATCTTGGTCAACGCATCTGCCACCATGCAGGTGGGCGCACAGACCGTTGCGCCGAGGACCTGCTTGGCCGGCCGCCCCGTTGCCGGATCCACCACCGCGGTGTTCGTCGTCTCAGTGGATCTGAAGAGATCGAAGCGGCGTGCCGACGACGCCATCGCCTGGTCGCGCAATTGCATTTGGCAGAGAACGCCGAGGGGCGAACGCGGGTCGCGAATATCGACGGTCCGCTCACGGGGACCAGACGTAGCGAGGTCGCCGCCTGCGTTCACCAGGGCCGCGGCGATCTCGCATCTCCGCAGCGCCTCGATCGCACAATCCACGGCGAAGCCCTTGGCGATACCGCCGAGATCTATCTTGTAACCAGCGCGATGGAAGCGGACGTGATGCTCGGCCAGCAGTTCGATCGCGCGGTCCTCCCTCCCGACAACACGGGACCGTTGCGGCTGGCAGGCCACGCCGATATCGAAGGCGCCCTGCGACAGGCGCACCATGTCGACTGCCGTCTGAAGCACCTTGTATGTCCAGGGGTGTACCGGCACCGCCCGGCTGAATGCCTCGCGGTTCAAGCGCGACACGTCGCTATCTGGATCATAGAAGCTCATCAGCCGATGCACCTCGGCGACTGCCGCGAACGCGGCCTCGACCGCCTGCTCCGCTCCGTGCGGGCGCGTATCATCGACGTGGATCTCGACGAACGTCCCGAGCAGGGGCCGCGCCCGCCGCAGGCTAGCGGAAGTGGCTGGCATGATAGGTCAACACCTTCTTCACGCCCTCGGTGACGTGGGTCGATGACAGAGTGGCACCGGAGATGTTGCGGATGTCGGCGTTGATGCGAACCTCGTTCTGGCTGCTCTTGCCGACGAATTGCCCGAGCCAGCTGGCATCATGCACCTCGCCGCCATAGGACTCGCGGTAGTTCAGGATCTCTACCTTGCGCACGCGCCCGTCCGGTCCGATCGCGACGGTGTAGTCGATCAGAAGATGTTTTCCGACGACGTGGTCGTAGTAGAAATAGCCGCCATTGCTCGCCTTCCAGACCCGGCCAGCCTGGACCTCGGTGAAACTCGCTCCGGGGAATGCAGCCTTCTGCGCCTCTTCGACGCTCATGTACTGCATGGCATAGACCGGAGAGGCGATCGACACGATGGCGGCAGCGGGTGCCATCCATTTCAGCCAGCCGCTCATCGCGCCCACCTTGAATCTGCTGTCATGTCACATCCTCCCTCGCAAGTCGGTGCCTGCGTCTTGCCGACGATCATGTCCTCGAGTGCCGCGACCGCAACGATGACACTGGCGTCATCCGCGGCCGGCCTCGTCCGTTGCGGCACTGGTCAGCAGCGTCCATCAAGGGAGTTTGCTGCAAACCGGACTGATTGTCAGTTCGGGCGAATTAGGTGGTCTGATTGCGGCGAATTGCCGCGTCGATGTTGGCGATTTGCCGGAGCGGCTGCGGAATAACGATGTTGTCGGTTGTGCTTTGATCGCACGGTCTCGTGCCGAGCCGACAGACAGCTCAAAGCACGTGTGCTGCCGTTGAACGACGTGTCGGCGCCACATTCGCGACGCCGACATCGTGAGCCGAGGTCAACGCCGACGCGCCTTACCAGGGCATCTGGTTCATCGCCTCCCATGGTGATCCGTTATTGGGCGACGGCACCACCTTGATCTTCGCCATCATGCCTCCGTCCTCATGTTCGAGGATGTGGCAATGATAGACGAACTCGCCGACCTGCGAGAACGGAATGTCCACGACCACCGGCTTCGAGGTGCATTGCCCGCTGCGCCATTGCTCGATGGTGCAGACGCCGTTCTGGGCGTCCATCACTTCAGGCACGTTCGGGGTCGCAACTCCGAGCGGGACGTTGTCCTGCAGCATGCCGCCGCCGATGGTCTTGTTGAACGACACCGCCAACGGGGTGTTCTCGCCCGCCTTGCTGTTGATCGTCCGGAACCGCGTCTGGTGGATGTGGAAATTGTGATTCTCCGTGGAGAGCTGCACCAGCTCCCAGGTCTCGTGGACCGGTCGCTGCCCTCCGGCCAGCGGCAGACAGACGATGTTCTGCGACGGATCGAACTGGCTCACGGGAAGCTGCGTGCCGGGCACCGGATTGCCGTTCTGGTCGACCTCCTCGTAGCCGAGACCGAAAGTGCCGTCATCGTGCAGATCAGCCAACCCGAAGAAGATTCGACGGCGGTGACCGGGCGGCAAGGGACGGCATCCGTTGCGCAGGGGCGCAGCGCTCGCATAGGGCACCTTGGCATCGAGGATGCCGGACGGCTGCATCGTCGCCAGCGCATCGCCCCTGATGTCCATGGCATAGGCGATGTGGTTGCGCGCGCCGTGCTGGTGGAAATGCACCTTGGCGAGATCGACCGCCGGCCATTGATCGCCGCTGCCCATCGTCAGCCCGGCCATCTTGAAGGTCGCCGAGGCGACGCGCCCGGGGCTTGCGATCGCCCCCGTGTTCGGATCGCGGTAGGTGACGAACACCTCCGTGCGCGAGCTCGGCATCATCACCATCTGCGTGACGCAGACCGGCTTGGAATGGAAACGCGAGGTCGGCAACGGCGGACATTGCACCACGCGGAAGCGGGCGCCACCGAGATGGACCATGGTGTCCATCGTCGTATCCTGCGGCAGGTTCACGCTGACGCCATCCACCGAGATCAGCTGCATGATCATCGGCTTCTGCGTGTCGTCGTCGGTCAGCTGAAGATTGTAGGACAGGCTGCCCGACGCGTTGGTGAGACGCCAGACCTCGCCATCGGCATCGGTTACCTTGATCTTCGGGAAGGTCCGGCCGTTGACCGTGAAGTACCATTTGCCGCCGCTGAAATTGGTGCCGCCATCGGCGGACGCATCGACTCCCGGGCACGAGCCCTCGCGCACCTCCGAGCTGTCCGCCGGAAACTGCGCGCAGAAGCCCGGATCCTGCTGGTTGATCACCTCGCCCGGCTGGACGTCGACCGGGCCGCTGTCGAACTGCACCGGCCCCCCGGGGGCGACCTGGAGATCCTTGAGGATCAGATGGCGCACGCTGGCGTCGGGAAACGGCGTATCCCTGGCGTCGCCATGCGCGTAGTCGGAGACTTCGCCGACCGAGATGATGCCCGCCAGCCCCTGGGAGACCTGGTTCAGCGAGATGCCGTGGATGTGCGGGTGAAACCAGAACTGGCCCGACGGATGATTGCGCGGGATGTTGATGCGGAACTCCGCGGAATCCATCTTGTTCGAACCGTGCTGATGGGTCGTCTGCGGCACCGGCATGCCGTTCGCGGAGTTGAAGATCTGCACGAAGACGTAGTCGCCGAAGGTCGGGTCATTGAGCGTCGGCGCGCGCGGCTCGACGATCAGCCCGTGCGTATGCAGGTTCGTCGGATTGCGAAACAGATTGGCCTGGCCGGGATCGGTATTGTGGTTGACCTTGGCCGGATCGAGCTGCGGCAGCTGGTTCACCAGCTTGATCTTCAGCGTGTCGCCCTTCTGGAGCGCGAGGCGGACGCCGCCATACTCCGCGACAGCGGCATGAGCCGGACAGCTGTTGCCCCAGGCGGGCCTGCGGCAGATCTCGTAGACCCAGCCGGTCGGGTTCATGGGCGAACCGCTGGGCGGAGTGTAGCTGATCGTGGAGATCGGCTTCGCCTTGGCGACCATCAGGAGATCGAGCACGCCGCGCGAACTCCTGAACACGGTGGGCTCCGCCAGGTCGTGGGCGCTTGCCATGGTCGCCGTCAACGTGAGACCTGCCATCAGCGCGGCTGCCGAGAGCGATCTTCTGATTGTTGGTCTGCGTAGATACCCGACTGACATCCCTGATCCCCATTCGGCTCGAGACAAAGATCGTTGCGGCGCGATGCAGGTTCATCGGATGCCGCTTGCGCGAGGCCTGACCCGTGGCCAGCAATGATGCCCTCGCGCCCTCCCTGTTCGTGGCTACGGATGGTGGGTGGCTCCTTTGTGACCGTTTCTTTCGCTTTGTGAGATACGCAAACCGCCCTTCAAGAATCGATCTAATCAGGCGAACAAACAACATGCTGTGCGCACGTCGCACACGCTGCGACATAAAAACGACAACCACCCTGCTTAGTTCGCTTCGAGCGGGCCTTGACGGGCGGGTCACGGCCGTACCCCAAAGAGCGTCCGTCAATCTGCTGATCACGGCCCAAGGAGACCTGAGAATGTTGCTTGCTGTAGCTCTCGCATGGGCGTGCAATGTGACCGGCGTGGCCTGTGGCGCGCCGACGGTCGACATCATTCAGAAGGCCTATGAGCAGGAGGCGCCCGCATCCGGCGTACGCCACGACAAGGGCCTCAAGATCGTCGAGGCGAGCTGCGACAAGGGCGACGGGAGCGGACGCTTCCTGTGCCAGGTCTCGTTCGTCTCCGACGACGATCCCGACAAGCGGCTCTATTTCGATATCGTCTCCGCGGCGCTCACCGACAAAGGCTGGGTCTTGACCAGCGGATTGTGCAAGCGCTGACGTCGCTCAAGGTGAGAGCCGTCCTGTGCGTCCCTTCACAGGACGAGCTTGCGCCCTGCTCACGACTGTCCGACCTCTCACACTTACCTTTCACAATGGCCGGCGTCCTGATCGCTGCCGCTGGTGCATCCGGAGCAGTCTCGATTCTGGCGACAGAAAAGGCGGGCCTGATTGCGCCAAGGGTGGCGCGGTCTGTGTCGAGGGCATCTCCGCAATCGTCGTGGCGACCGGGATGATCGACTGCCCCGGCGACTGCTGCGCGAAATAGAGCACGACGAGTTGCCCGCCCTTTTGCAGGGTGGCCGATCGCGCCTCGACGTGGCGCAGCGTCCAACCCTGGTAGTCGGCACCGGTTCGGACACGCAACGGCGTCGTGCTGCCGGACTCGAGAAAGATGGCAAGGCCGCGCTCGCCGTTGACCACGGTGCCGAGCAGCGAGAGCGCCGGCCGCTCCGGCGGGCTCGGCTCCACCACCTCCGGCGCCGCGGCCACGGTCGGCGGCGGCGCATCCACCGGCGGAGGGCGACGCGAGGGCGAGAAGATCGGACGGTCCCGGGTGGCCGAAAGCTGCTCGAGCGGAATGCCCCAGAGCGGGTTGCCTGTTCGCATCTGTGCGTTGGACGCGCGCGGCATGTCCTTCACCGGCGCCGCCGCCTGCTCATCGGCGGCAGGGATCGCGAGCTCGGGACCGGCAGCCTCGACACGCACGCAGGCGAACGCCGCGATGAGAACGCAGCAGCTCCCGGCCAAGCAGAGTTTCACAATCGCGTTCATTGCGGGCCCTGCCATTGTCCGGAGACCGTGATCGTGATGCGCAGCTTTCCCAACATGGCCACGGGCGCGCCGCCATCGACCATCAGTTCGTCGATGAACAGGCACGGCATGCCGGCCTCCAGCTCGTAGAGGATCGGCTGCAAGGCAGCCTGATCGGCCTCGAAGCTTGCACCGACGCTGATCAGGCGCTCCCTTGCGCGGGGGCCTTGAACATCGAGCTGCGACGACGACACGCTGCCGCCGTGACGGCTCACCACCTCGTTCAGACGCTGCAGCAGCGCCGCGCCGGCCACGGTGACGGTCGGGCCTTCGAGAAGGGCCGATCCGGCTATGGCGGCCCCGTCTTTGTCCTCGCGCCCAGCCGCCATGCTATGCGCATCGAGCAGACGAAGCGTATCGGTCAGCGCTGCCAATTCGGCGCGCTGGTCGAACAGGCTCTTGATCGGCAGCACCGCGGCGGTGCCCAGCACCAGCAGCAGGCCGGCATAGACCGCAGCGGCGATGCGCGGCGAGGACGGAGCGGCGGTGAACAGCGTTCCGATGCTCATGTGCCTGGCCCGAAATGAGGCTTGATGCTTGCTTCGATATGGAAACGTTGGCCGGCCTCGTCGGCCGAGCGTGTGGTCGGCGCGGAAAACGTCGCGCGGGTGAAGTGCGGCGACTGCTCGATCAGTCCGATCAGGGCCGGCGCGTCCTGACTGACCCCGGCAATCTGCAGCCTGTCCTTGTCGATCCGCAGCTCGGTCACATAGGTCTCGTCGGGAAGCATGCGGGACAGGGCTTCGAGCAGCATCACGTCGGCCGCCGTCTCCTGCTTGCGACGCAGCAGACTGTTCAGCGCGGCATTGTCACCGCCTTGCGTGCCCAGACGCAACGCTGCGCGCCGCTCGGCAATTTTTTGCGACAGCATGCGTTGCTGATCCTCGAACCGCGCGCCAACGAAGCTCGTCAAAGCGAGCGACAGGGTCGCCGCGACGGCCGCGATGATCAGAGCAGCCGTCAGCATGCGGCTGACGCGTACAATGTCGAGCGATCCGCGCAGCTGTTGTTCGATCAGACGCGTGGCCCTTGCGGTGAGAGGCTGGCCCGTGTCCATGTCCGGACCGGTCTCGGCCGCGGCGAACAGCACCACCGATGCGGCACGCCAGGACTCGGCCAGCCGAACCAGCGGGTCGATCCTCGATCTCGGCGCGGCGACGACAATCGTCCGGATGCGGTCACCGGGGATCTCGACCGGAGCCGTGCTGCCGAACACCGCCTCATGCGTGGTCCAGGGCGTCAGCCGATCGAGCTGCGACCGGATCATCGAGTCGAGAAACTCGACCGCGCGCTTGGGAAGATCGAGCGGACGCCACAGGAAGCGGTCGGGCAGCAAGGTGATTTCGATCCGGCTGCCGCGCAGGACGTCGCTCCAGTTCGACGGCAGCTCGACGGCGTCGCCCTGGCTCAGCCGAATCGTGACGTCCGGCGGCACGGACCGTCCGCCCGCGCTGATGATGAACACGTCGCGCTCGGTCTCCACCAGCTCCACCGGCCGCTTGAAACTGAGCCGGCCGATCGTATCGACGATGGCTTCGGCCGCCGACCCGATCCATGCGGAGAATTCGCGGCGCGCGCGCATCCGTATCGTCATCACAGCGCCCTTCCCTTGTCCCTGAGCATGGCGGGGCTGCTCACATCGTCGCGCCACGACAGGATGCGATAGGGCTCGTCGCCCTCGCCCAGCAGGATCACCGCCTCGGCCGCGGCCCGCCGGCCGGCCTCGAACTCGATCGTGATCCGCACCCGATACGCGTCGCCGGCATCCAGCGTCGCGCCAAACCGCGCCGGTCCGAGCGCCGAGATCAGCGACTTGCCCTCCCGGCGCAGCGCCGCGCGCTGCTCCAGGAAGTTCCTGAGCCGATCCTGGGTCATCCCGGGCAGCGCGGCGACGACCTCGGGTGATGCTTCGAGCGCGTCCACCTCGCTCCGTCCGCTGAAGACGGTCAGGAAAGGCATCGCCTGGTCGACGAGAGCCGGCGGGATGTTGAGCACCAGCTGAAGCTCCTCCGCGTTGGCGAAGGGTGCGCCACGCGGAACGTAGTCCACGCCCGCGCTCCGGTAGAGCTCGCGCTCGGCGTCCGGCGCGTTGTCGGCCGGCGCGGTGCGCCAGCCGATGATCCGCTGAGCATAGTCGCCCGCCCTCTCCGGCCGCGCGCCCAGCGCGACGAACAGATTGGAGAGCATGGGCCTGGAGGCGTGGTTGAGATCGATCCGCGCCGCCTCCGACCGGAACGCGACCGCCACCTGCGCATGATCGAGCCTGAACGAGAAAGCCCCCGCGGGCGCGCGCTGCGACCTGGGCGCAGCAGCGACTTTGTAGGCGGCAAGCTCCAGACCGGCGGACACCAGCGCGGCAGACCGCAGCCGGGCATCATCGAGCGACAGACGTTGCGCCGTGTTGACCAGGTAGATCGACAGGGCTCCCGCCAATCCGGCCAGCGCGATCAGGATCCACAATGCGGCGACGAGGACGAATCCGCCCTCGCGGTCCTCACGGTGATCCAGCGCTTCGATTGCAGCGCGCATGATCATGGCTCCGATCGCGACATGGCGCGCCCGACGGTGGCGCTCGGCGGGACCGCCGCGCTGTCGCACGTCCGATCCGCAGCGCTGCAGACGCTGTCGGCTGGAGCCGAGACATGGATGACTGCGATGCGCGAGATCGGTAGCGCGCTCGCATCGCTGGCGTTGCGGACCGTGACCCGGACCGCGGCCGGCAGCGTCTCGGAGGCGCGCCACGCCGGCACAAAGTTGCGGTCTGCGCCCGCATAGGCAAACGAGACACGGTACGGCGCCTGCAGCAGCACGACCGGATCGGCCAGCGGGCGGGCACTGCCGGGCGCGAACGCAGCGCGCTTTCGGGTCAGCACCGCGCCGTCGCCCTCCCCGGCCTCGGCGATGCGGACCACATCGAGCCCGCGGCCGCTCCGAACACCCAGCGCGACCCGGACGAAGCTGACCGAGGTCTCCGATCCGTCGAACAAAACCGATTTGGTCTCGCCATCGGGCCGGATGAATTCGGCGGCCGCAATGTCGGCGCTGATGCGGTCGAGCGCGACGCTCAAGGATTCGTTGCGCTGGATGCGAAGCAGGCCGCGATTCCAGTTCGGCATCCATTGCGCGGTGATGGCCGCAAGCGCCGAGATCAAGAGACCCATCAGCGCCAAGGCGACCAGCGCCTCGACCAGCGTGAAACCGGCCTGCTGATCTCTGCATCGCGCCGCCATCACTCGGTCCGCCTTCGGAACAGTCGGACGGTCTCCAGCTCCATCGTGGCGCCTGATGGCGAGCGCACCTGGAGCACGACCTTCTGCGGCGTCCAGGCAGATGCGCCGGGCTCGGTGGCAAGCGGCTGAGCCTGCGCCCGCCAGGCATGGCCCATCGTCTCTCCGGACTGCATCTGCGCCGCCGTCAAGCGCGACGGGAAGGCCAGCCAGAGCGCATTGTGCGCGGCCTGCACCAGCGCCACATGCTGCTCCAGCTTGCGGCTGCCGCGCGACGACGACCCCATCAGCGCCGCGATCGCGACCAGCGACACCGCCACAATCGCGAGCGCCACCAGCGTCTCGATCAAGGTGAAGCCCGCGGCTGCGTTATGGTCTGGTGAGGCCGGCATTCGACGCCACTTCGATCTTTCCCGTCAACCAATTGACCCGGATTTGATAGCCGGCATCGAGATGCGCGAGCGTGATGACGCCGCCGCATGACAGGCCGGAGCCGAAAAAGCTGATGCTGTCGAGCGCCGGCCGATCGTCGCAATTGCGCGGCAGCACCGTCTCGAACCGCACGTCGTCCGGGAAACGGACCACCTGCCCGCTCGTCCCCGAGCGGATCGTCCGTGCCTGCGCATCGATCCGCGTGTCGACCGCGAGCCCGCGCCGGATCGCGGCATTCCGGTCAGCCTTGAGCAGCGCGGCTGCTTGGAGCGCATAGGCTTCCAGTCGCGGCCGCGAGGTTTGCTTCGACATGACCGGCAACAACACGGCCGCCATCAGCGCGACGATCGCCAGCACGCAGACAACTTCGATCAGCGTGAACCCTGCCATGCCGCCGTCCGGATCATCCATCGCTAACGGGCCCCCACCGTGACGGATGACGAGATGTCGGCCGCGAGCTCCGTGCCGCCCTCCTGGCCATCGGATCCGTAGGAGACGATCTCGTAAGGCACGTGCTGTCCGGGAGACCGGTAGACATAGGCATGGCTCCACGGATCGTTCGGAACGTTGCCTCCCTTCAGATAGGGTCCGGCCCAGCCGGCAATGGTCGATGCCGGCCGCACCAGCGCCGCCAGACCCTCGGACGTGGTCGGATAGCGGCCGGTGTCGAGATAGAACAGATCGAGCGCGCTCGAAAAACTCTGGATCTGAATGCGCGCCGTCTTCACGCGCGACTCGTTCAATGACGACAGCACGCGCGGCCCGATCAGACCCATGATCATCCCGATGATGGCGATGACGACCAGCATCTCGACCAACGTGAAGCCGCTTTGATCCCTGCATCGGCTGCGCAGCCGATGCGTGGTATCGCTGATCCCCGATTGCCTCATGCGGTGGCCCTCTATCCGACGAGTTGCGTGACTGACAGCAGCGCGCTCATCACCGAGACGATGAGGCCGCCGACGACAGCACTGATGAGAATGATGGCGGCAGGCCCGACGATGCCGACGATGCGATCGAGGCTGCGCTGCAGCTTCGCCTCGTAGAACTCGGCGATGCGGCCTGCGAGGACCGGCAACTGGCCAGTCTCCTCGCCGATCCTGATCATCCGCGTCGCCATCGAGGGCAGAACGTCGACCGCGGCCAGCGCGTCCGACAGCTTGCCGCCGTGACGCACGCGATCGGCCGCGGCGGTCCATGCAGCGGCGCTGCCGGTTACCACCATGATGTCGAGGAGGATGCGCAGGCTCGCCGTCAAGGTCAGTCCGCTGCCGAGCAGGATCGCGAGATTGCGGCAGAACAGGCTGGTGCGGTACGACCGGAACACCGTCGAAAGGCCCGGCAGCCGCGACAGCCAGGCGATCAGCGCGACGCGTACGCTCGCCCGGCTGAGCAGGACGACAGCTGTCATCATCAGCGCGCTTGCCGACGACGCCAGCGCGAGAGCGTTGCCGCGCATGAAATCCGAGATGTCCAGGAAGGTCGTGATCGCGGCGTCGCGGTTGGCGCCGAAATCGCGCAGCACGGCCGAGAATTGCGGCAGCACGACCACGAAGAAGAACAGCATCACGAGGCAGGAGGCGATCAGCACGAACAGCGGATACTGCATCGCGTCGCTCAGCTTGCGGCGCATCGCTTCCGCGCGCGCACGCTCGGCGCCGAGCAGTTCGAGCACATGGTCGAGCGTCCCCGAGGCCTCGCCGACCCGAACCAGCGCGAGATACATCGCGGGAAACTGCTGCGCGTGATGCGCCAGCGCCTCGGCCAAACTTTCGCCGGCCAGCACGCTCGATCGCACCCGGCCGACGACCGGACGCAGCCGCCCGATATCGGCGTCGCCCGCCAGCAGCTCGAGCGACTCCTCAAGCCGCGCGCCCGCCTTCAGCAGCAGGGCCAGATCGCGCGTGAACGTCGTGACCTCGGCAGGCGCAGGTCCACCGAACCAGGCGAGCGTATCCCGCGCGACCGAGGCGGCCGGAGTCTCCTCGACGGTTTCGATCGGCATCAGCCGCAGATATTCGATCCGGTCGATGACATCCTTGGCCGTCGCGGCCGAGATCGTGCCGTGCACGACGTCACCGGTCTCGGTCAATGCGCGATAGCGGAAGGTGCTCACCGGTTCACCGTAACGTCGTGACGCGCAGGATTTCGGCGACCGACGTCGCTCCGGCCCGGCATTTCGCGAGACCATCGTCGAGCATCGTAGTCATGCCGCCGCGAATGGCGGCGCGATCGATCACGCCCGCATCGGTCTTGCCGTGAACCAGCGACCGGATATCGGAATCGAGCTCGAGAACCTCGAAGATGCCGAGCCGGCCGCGATAGCCGGCGCCGCCGCAACGCTCGCAGCCCGCGGGCTCGTACACGCTGTCGCCGACCTCGAATCCGACCGCATGAAAGCGCGGATCAGCCTGGAGATCGCCGGCGTCCAGCAGGCGCTTCGACTTGCAGTGACCGCACAGCCTGCGCACCAGACGTTGTGCGATCACGGCGCGCAAGGTCGACCGCAGCAGGAAATCCTCGACCCCGAGGTCGAGCAGCCGCGGCACGGCGGCCGCCGCGTTCTCGGTGTGCAAGGTCGTCAGCACCAGATGGCCGGTGAGCGCCGCGTGAACGGCGACATGGGCGGTCTCGCCATCGCGCACCTCGCCGACCATGATGACGTCGGGGTCTTGCCGCACGAACGATCGCAGCGCGGAGGCGAAGGTCAGGCCGATGGCCGGCTTGACCTGCGACTGGTTGATACCCGGAATCTCGTACTCGACCGGATCCTCGATGGTGAGGATCTTCCGGCTGGGCTCGTTGAGGATCGACAGCGCCGTCGCGAGCGTCGTGGTCTTGCCGCTTCCGGTCGGGCCGCAGATCACGATCATGCCGTGCGGCAGCGCGAGCAGCCGGCGCAGCGAACGATCGTCATGAGCCGCGAAGCCGAGCTTCTCGATCGACAGCAATCCGCGATCCCTCGGCAGCAGCCGGATCACGGCGGATTCACCGTGCTGCGTAGGCATCACGGCGACACGGACGTCCAGCTCGAAGCGGCCGATGTGAAGCCGCGCCGCGCCGTCCTGCGGCAGGCGGCGCTCCGCGATGTTGAGCCCGGCGACGATCTTTATCCGCGAGATCACGGCCTGCGGCAGCACCCCGCCCGGCGCAGGCATCGGCTTCAACAGACCATCGACCCGCATCCGGATCGACAAGCCGCTCCGCATCGCCTCGACATGGATGTCGCTTGCGCGCAGTTCGACCGCCTGCTCGAACAGATCATTGACGGCACGCACCACCGGCGCGCCGGTGGCGAGGTCGCGCAGGCTGTCGATGTCGTCCTCGCGCAGCTGCGGCTGCACGGGGTCGGGTCGCGTCGCGGCCTCGTCGTCGCCTGCCAGGCGGTTGAGCGCCGTGACGATGTCCTCAGCCGAGGCCACGACCAGCGCGACCGCGCCACCGAACACCAGCTCGGCCGCACGTACCGCCGCCGTGTCCCGCGGATCGGCAACCGCCAGGCACCGTTCGTGCCCGGGAGTTTGGAACGGGAACACGACTGTCTCGCGCAGGAAGCGGCGGGAGAAATGCTCGGCCAGCGGCTTGGCTGCGAGCAGATCGGCGAGCGCGATCCGTTGCAATCCGAGCTGATGCGCGACGGCGTCGGTGAATTCGGGAGAAGCCGGATCCAGCACCTCGGCGGCGCGCTCGGCCGTGCGGCTCGTGCCCGAAAGTCCATCGACCGCGTGATGAGAAAACGTCGAGACCATGGCGCGTTCCGTGGATCGTGGCCGATCACCTCATGCCGAGGCTGAGATGGAGAGCCGTAGTCTGAGACCGTACGTTCTCGAATTCAAAGATGACGCTTATGAGATGCAAGACTTAGAACAACTACAAACCCGGCACGGCGGCTGCCATATGGTGTCCGCCAAGATGGGCGCGCTGCCACTCGAGTGAAAGCTGCTGCCCTTCGACGATCTGCTCGTGCGACATTTTTGAAGCGACTGCACTTCGTATCCGTGAATACGGCTCGCGCAGGCGCGGCGGAGCCGCAGCCGCGGCGAGGTTCAGCCATTTGTAGGCCAGCACGAGATCCTGCTCGACGCCGTGGCCCTTGTCGTAGCTGAGCCCAAGCAGATGCTGTGCCGCCGGCTCGCCGCGCTCGGCGGCTTCGATGTAGAGCTCGGCCGCGGCATCGTAAGACTGCGGGACGCCGAAGCCATTGTCGTACATGTAGCCGAGCGCGGTCATGGCGCGCGGATGTCCCCGATGCGCCAGGGGCGCCAACAAGACAGCGGCCCGGACATAATCGCCTCGCGCAAACGCTGCCCAGCCATCGCCGCGAGGCCGGGCCTCGGCGGCGCCACAGCCGAGCGCCAAGGCGACAAAACCGGCCGACAGGAGCGCGCGCCACCTCATCGCGTGCTCCGCGAGGTCTGGAGCGCGCTCGTCGACACCGGCCGGATCGTGCCGCGCAGTTTCGAGCGGAGCTCTTCGGCCACGTAGTGGGCATCGGTGCCGTCGCGGATGATTTGCGGACGAATGAAGATGATCAGCTCGGTGCGGCCCCGGGTCCGATCGGTGTTGCTGAACAGCTCGCCCAGACCTGGGATCTGGTCGATGCCCGGCACGCCGCTCCGGCTGCCCTGGCGGGTCTCGCTGATCAGGCCGGCGAGCAGCACCGTCTGGCCGCTTGCCACCGCAACCGAGCTCTTGACCTTGCGCTGCGCCACGGTGGGCGTCAGGCTGTTGGCGGTCTGCGGCGAGACGTTGCTGATCTCCTGCTCGATCTCCAGCCGCACATTGCCGTTCTCGTTGACCCGCGGCGCGACGCGCAGGATGATTCCGGTGTTGCGGTAATCGATCGTGTTCACCACCGTGTTGTTGGTCGTCAGCACGGTGGCGCTTCCGGTCGAGACCGGCACCTGATCACCCACCTGCAACGTCGCCGCCTGATTGTCGATCACCACGAGCGATGGGTTCGACAGCACCTTGACGTCGGTCACCGTATGCAACGCGCTCAGGATCGCGCTCGGCTGCGATTCCGAGCCGATCAGGAAATTGAACCCCGGGAATGCGCGATTGAGAAACGCGTTGGTGATCGTTCCAGCGGCTGAGGCGACAGTGGCCGGGGCCGACGTCGAGGTGGTGTTCAGCAGCGAGCCCTGGTCGGGCCGCAGGCCGAGATTCTTGCTGGTGAGAAAGGCCTGCACGCCGTAGTTCAGATTGTCGTTGAGCGTGACCTCGGCGATGGTCGCGTCGATCGCGACCTGCAGCTGCGGCCGATCGCATTGCCGCAAGGTGGCTTCGATGATGCGGTAGTTCTCGCGGTCGGCGTAGATCAGCAGCGTGTTGTTGACGATATCAGGCGTGATCCGCACGCCGTCCATCAGCGGCTTGCCGCCCGAGGCAGACGTGCGCGACTCCGCGACCGCATCAGCCGGCACAGGCGGCGGCGTCCCGCCGAAGCCGCGCGTGGCCACCAGTCCGTTGCCGCCCTGCTGCTGCGCCGAGAAGCCCGATTGCGCCGTGGTGCCCGCGGCCGACAGCCGCTCGCTGCTCGAGCTCGACGTCGATCCCGAGCCCGGCGCGATGTCGGTCGACGACGCATCGGCAGCGCTGCCGGCGCTCCCGATGAACATGTCGTTCAGCACGCGCGCCATCTGCCGCGCTTCGCCGTACTTCACGCGATAGACGTGCACGCTGTTGCGAAGCGTATTGCCGGCATCCAGCCGCTTGATCCACGTCTCCGCGGTCTTCAGCAAGGCCGGCTTGCGACTGATCACCATGATCGCGTTCATCCGGCTGACGGTCTGGAACTTGACCATGTTCTGGCCGAGCCCGCTGTCGCCGGTGTCCATGATCTTCTCCAGCTCGGCGACGATCGGCTCCGGATTGCCGTTGGCGATCGGAAAGATGCCGACCGACTGGCCGCGCATCCAATCTGCATCGAAGCTGAGCGCAGCCTCGGCCGCGGTGCGGCGCTCGGCGCCCGTCCCCTGGATGAGCAGCACGTTGCGGCCGGGATCGGCGCGCACCATGCCCGGCTTGAGCGCGAAGCTGTCGAGCAGCTTCAAGAGGGTTGGCGCCGACACATATTGCAGCGGCAGCGCCGTGATGCCGTAGCCGGCCTCGGTCGAGGCGCCGGCCGCGTCGACGGTGCCTGCGCCCATCGCCTCGCCGAGCGGAATCAGCCGGTAGCCCGCGCCGTCGCGGACCAGCGCCGTTCCGGACAGACGGAGCGCATTTTCCAGCACGTAGGCCATATCGGTCTTCGCGACCGGGCGCACAGAAGACAGGCTGACGGTCCCTTGGATGCGCGGGTCGATCGAATAGCCCGCGCCAAGGATGTCGCCCAGCACCACCTTCGCCACCGTGGCGATCGGCGTATTCTCGAAGTTCAACTCGAACCCGTTGCCGACCGCTTGCGAATGCGCCGCGACCTGCTCGACCGGGATGGCGCCCGCGGCCGGCGCTTCCGCGCGCGCACCCCGGACGTCGTCGTTGCCGCCATAGATCTCGGCGCGTGCACGCCGGGCGGCCGGTGACTGCTCTGGCATGACCTGCCGGGGATAGCGCGGTGAGAGATCGAGCCGTCCCACCTTGTCCATGACGTCGTCCCGGCTGTCCGTGCCGAGGGTTGCGGGATTGCAGCCGGCCAAGGCCAGCGACAAGCCCAACGACATGACGACCGGCATCACGAGCATGCGGACCCGCAGCCCATCGCGCCCAAACTCAACGATATTCCACACGCGCCCGCCCACCCGATGTGCCGAGTCCTTTGTCGGTTGTCGCCGGGACGGCTCGGCCTCGACGCCGTCCCGGGTGATCGTCAGCGCCCTACCAGAGCCAGCCGACGCCGGCGAGCACCCGGTCCGACATCGCTCCGGTCGCGCTGTGGTCGATGACCTTGGTGTAGTTAAGCTTGTAGACCAGGCTCGGATTCGGGAAGATGGCGACACCCACGTCGTGGAACGTCATGTCGCCGCTGCCCGTGACGTTGTTGAGGCCGTTTCTGAGATCGGCGCCGAGCATGCCGGAGGTCTGGAAGTTCTGCCGCGTATAGCGATAGAACGGCACGATGTCGTAGTCGTTGGGCGCCCGGAAGTGATAGGCGATCTCGCCCGAATAACCCCACATGCTCTTGCCGACATTGTTCGTGTCGTCGAGATCGTTGTTGGCGCGCAGGTTCTCCGGATTGGAGAAATGCACGTAGGCATATTCGCCGCGGAACTCCAGACCGGTGTTCGGGACGCGATAGCGGGCTTCGGTATTGAAGATCGTCATCGCGTTCTTGCCTAGCAGCGTCTCGGTGCCCTCCTCCTCCGTGGCATAGGCGCCGCGCGGCGTCACATTCGGCGAATAGTAGATCGCCGAGCTGCCGGCGAACCCGGGAAGGAACGACGGCGCGTAGCTGAGGCGGAACGTATAGGCGAGCTGGTTGCTCAGCTGGCGGTAATCGCCGATCGGTGCCTTGGACAGCCCGAGCGCCTCCGAGCCGCTGATGCCCGCCTCGTAGCCCCCCGAAACGATATGGCCGTTGTCGCCACGATGGGCGAAATCGTCGCCGAAATCCTCGGCGCTCTGGCTGACCTGGAACTGGTAGTTCAGGCCGTCGACGATCTTGCCGTAGAATCCGGCCGACGGCGCGTACCAGGTCGTCGGGATCAGGCCGTTGGCGAGCTCGGGACGGCGCACGCTGTAGAACAGGGTCGGCTCATGATACAGATTGATGAACGAAATCGGGATCAGATCGATACCCGGCGACCGCAGGGTGAAGTGATCGTTGAACTTGATGTCGAAGAAGGCCTGCTCGACCTCGATCGCGCCATGCAGCTTGTCGTCGTTGTCGAACGCCGTGCCGCCATGCTCCCATTCCAGCTCGGCATTGAAGGTAATGTAGTCATTGACCTGATAGGTCGGCAGCAGCACCAGGCGGGCCATGTCGAAGCCGTTCTGCCATTGCCCGTTCGCGGCCGGGTTCTGCATCGAGCCCAGCTTGATTTCTCCATACATGCCGATCCGCATGCCCGGCACCGGCGACGGCGCCGCGCCGAACAAATCCTTTCCTGGCGCGGACGGCGGCGCCTTGAGATCTGCCGCGGGCAGGAACTTCGGCTTCGGATCGGAATCGGCGAACGCTGCCGCCATTCGGGAGACCGGAGACGGTGACGCCGCCTCCTCGGCTGATGCAGACGCCGTCCTGGCGTCCCTCGGGCCTGTGACCGGCACGGGGTTGATACCCGCTTTCGAGGCGGCCTGCGCCATGTCCGACACCTTCGGACTTCCATGCGCATCCTTGGCACCTGTCAGCGCGACAGAATCGGCGGGACGCCGCGACGCGAGCGAAGCGGACTGGCCGACACTCGTCTTCTTCGCTTTGGCATCCTTGAGCTCGACCTGGAGCGTATTGATCCGCTGTTCCATGGCATCGAGCTTCGCCATCAGGGCCTTGACCGCTGCTCCCTCGGCGGATCGCGCATGGGGCTCATCACCGGCTCTCGCAGCGACCGTGCCGAGCGCCAATGTCGATACCGCCGCAAGCCAGGATGAAACAATCATTCCGCGGCCGCGCGCTGCACGAGCTCCGTGACAATTCCTCAGAGCCGCACGTGGAGACACCGCGGTGCCGGTGCGTTTGGCATTGCAGCTTTTCAAGACCATTAGTCGGACCTCCCCATGACTGACGCGCGGACGATTCCCCCTGCCCGCGCCACCGAACCGCTCGTGCGCAACCGCGACCCATTCGCGCTAGAAGCGTGCGATGTCGATACTTGGGCTCGCGAGCGATGCTCGCGTGTCAGCAGTTTGACGCGATGAGTAGGACGGTGGCGGCGCTGCAGTCGAGCGATGACTGTGTCGCGCGTCAGGACGATGCTAAGTCGCTCAACGGACTATTGATTGTTCCGAGCTTCATGCACCACGCGCGAACAGACAAGAGCTAGTCCGCGAAGGTTGCACTCGCGCCGTTGCGCAGCTACGCACCGGCCGGCGCCACACTTTTTCCTCCGCGGCCGCACTTCGATAAACATTGCGGTCGGGCGATGGCGCAGCGCGGAGACTGACCTTGAAATCAAAAGACAAAGCGTGCCGCTGGCAACAGATAGATTGCGGCGAGATGACGCATTATAAGTTGGATTAGCAACGCGAGCGCGGAAGAAAATACCTGCCGCAGAGGATCAAGGCACCTCATGAGGAGCAGCGTGCGGGTTGTTTAAAGATATTCTAAAGCGCGCTCGTCCTGCGTTCGCCGAATTCCTTGGAATGATTACAAATCAGTTGGTTCGACCAACTGATCAGGACGGCACGAGATGATCCTCCCATCATTACGCCGCATTGCCTGCTCCTATTGCTGATCAGTTAGTCTGCCCTGACTGCCTCTCACAGTATTCGTACAAATGACGAGACGTCGTTAGTCCATGTTTGATGATCGCGACTGCAATGCAGCAAAGCAAAACGAGTTCGAGAACAGGACCTGTGAATGAACCGATTGCTTCGCTCTACAGCGACCATGATTGGAGGCGCGTCATGAACGCAATCCATCGGATGGAGACGACGTCCGGACCGTTGCAGACGCTTCTCGCTCATCTCGCCGAGACAGTCGCGCACAACGCATCGACGGTCGAACGCCTACCAGACCGTTCGCTCGTGCCTGGACAGCGCCACGTCATTCATCAGCACGAGCTCGAGGGGCTGCCCGGCGTCACCTTCAACACATTCGATGCAAACGGCCCAGTGTGGCTGTCGATCGAATGCCTCGCCGCAACCGAGCCGCCCGCCATCGCTGACGATCTCGTCAGTTGGATCGACGTGTCCTCCGATCCGGACCGCCGTCCCTTGGTCCGGCAGCGCGTGACGACCACCGTACAAGCGGCGGAAAGAGAGCGGCTCATCGCAGACGGGCACGCCAGCGCCGAGGACTGCTCTCCAGCGGCCGGCCAGGAGGTTGGCGCCGGACTTTGGCGCGTGCGGCTGCGCCTCGAGCATCGCGCCGACCTCGTCCAACGCCTGGAGCACTATCTCCGCGGCCCGTGGGCTACCTGGGCGGGGTTCGAGCGGCCCCGCCGCCGCACGATCGCGATCTACCACGCCTTGCGCGGGATGGCTTGCACCGACGATGCCGCGAGCGGGCAGCGTGGCTGCGAGATCGTGTGGGGCGTCGGCGTCACGCGTTGGCGCCGCCATGGGCATGAGCTAGAGCTTCCCCTGCTCGAGCGGCTGGTCACGGTCGAGGTTCTGGACGGTGCCGACTCAGAGATCAGGATCAGGCCGCGGCTTGCGGCCGCGACAGCAAATCTGAAGCCATTCGAGCCGTTCTCGTCGGCCACCAGGCTCGCTGCGCATGCGGCCAAGCAGATGCTGGAGCGCGGCGCAGAGCTTTCGCCCTTCCAACCCGCCACCTTCGAGCCGATCCTCAGTGCCATCGGCTCGCAGCTAGATCCGAAGGGAATCTATTGTCCGACGCTTCCCGATTCGGCGCTCGTGCTCCCTGAGGAAAGCGAGCAACTGGTCGTCTCCGACCGCTGGGTGCTGTTTACGCGCCCGCGCTCGGACGTGCTGCTGCTGCGCGACATCGAACGCCTGAAACAGGTGATCGACTATACGCCCGGCGCCGAGTGCTGCCTCGGCCGCATCGCGCAGGTCCTGCTCAGCGGTCCCGATCACGACAGCCATGCCGGCCCGCGGCCGCGGCTGTCCGGTGTGATCGGCGAGCGGATCGATATCGCGCCGGAGACGCAGGTCGCGACCGATCGGGGAGACCTGTTCTTTCCGCTCCCGACCACCTCCGACGAGATGGAGATCGTACGCCAGCTTCGCCGGTCGGACGGGGTCATCGTCCGGGGCGCAAGCGGGCCGGACCGGAGGTCCGCGATCGCCAACGTGGTCTGTCATCATCTCGCGCTTGGCCTGCGCGTGCTGATCGTTTCACCTCACGACATGGCGCTGTCGCTGCTCGCGAACGCGCTGCCCCGGCCGATCCGCGATCTGACCCTCGATCTGACCGGCTCCGACGCCGATGTTCTGAAGCGCGCCGAGAGCGTCATCGGCCGGCTGCAGTCGATCATCAATGCGACGAACCTGCACGATCAGGCCGAACAGGTCAATCAGCTCGAGCGGAGCATCATCTCGACCAGTCACGCGATCAGCCGTATCGATGACGGAATCGCCGACATTGCAAGCCGCACGGTCCTGCGCTCCGGGACGAACGCCCCGTCATTCGAAGACCTGGCAACGCTGGTCTCCGACCGCCTAGCCCATGCATGGTTCACGGATCGGCCTCTTGGCTACCTCGGCGAGAACAACCTGCTCGTCGCAGCCGTCGAACAGGCTCGGGCGGCCCGGCTGCGGCTTGGCGATGACCTCGCCCATGTCGACGATCAGTTGCCGGACATCTCAGCGCTGCCGGACACCGCGATGCTGGCGCGTCTGCATCGGGATCTGCAGCCCGTTGCCGCGTCGATGTCAGTTGACTGCGACGATGGCGATCTGGCGCACCACGTCATCAATGCACTGGAGCCGAACGGCGCGGAGAGGTTCGCTGATGATCTCGATGCGTTCGCGGCGGCGCATCGGATGGTCGCCAGCGAACCATGGCTCGCCGCGTTGTCGCCGGTCGGCGCTCAGGCCGACATCCCCCCGACCAGCACGATCCTTGTTGATTTCGCGCGCGATGCGTCATCGCTGTTGACACGACGAAGCGGCTTCCTGGTGCGGCCGGTGGAGACGCCCACCGATGCATTTGCCAGCGACCCATTGCTGGCGGTCGTCGAACGGCTCGCGGCTGGACAAAGTGCCGCTGCGACGTTCTCGCTATCCGGGCGCGCGCTGAAGCAGACGCTCGACGAGATCAAGGTGTCCGGCTTCCGGCCCAAGGGCGCGGCCGATTGGGCCCATGTTCGCGACTATCTGACATGGCGGCGCCACCTGCACTCGCTCGACGTGCGATGGCGGTCGCTGGCGCACGAGATCGGCGCGCCCACGCCGGATCAAGAGTCGTCCAATACGCTTCACATTCACGAGCGCGTCGTCAAGCAGGTTGAAGTTGCGATCGTGATGGCGGAGCTGGCGAAGCGCAACATCCGCGCCGCCGCTGCAAAGCTGTCGATGTCAGGCGATGCGATGGTTGGCCTGACTGGTGACGCATCGAGGCTGGCCACGCTCGCATCCGCGATCAGGAACGCCGTGGCTCACGCCGCGCAGCAGCGCAACGCGCTCAC
Organism: Bradyrhizobium oligotrophicum; assembly: GCF_051168495.1. Classification (GTDB taxonomy): domain Bacteria; phylum Pseudomonadota; class Alphaproteobacteria; order Rhizobiales; family Xanthobacteraceae; genus Bradyrhizobium; species Bradyrhizobium oligotrophicum_A. The sequence continues at coordinate 145,473 of NZ_JBNPVB010000015.1, forward strand.
GAGGCTGACCGAGCTGTTTCGTGGCAGCGGGTCGATCAATGCGCGGGTCCAGGCCGACATCCTGTCGCAGCTCGGCCGCGCCGACGTCGACCCGCGCGAGATCGAGACGCGCTGGACCGCCATGCGTGCCTGGCTGCAGAGGCTGAATGATCGGCGCCAGGACCTCGAACTCATTCGCGAGGTCTGCGAGTCGGTGACTGAGGCCGGTGCAGGAGCGCTCGCCCGGCGGATCAGAACCGAGCCGGCCCGCCGGGAGGACGGCGATCCGGTGCTGGTCGCCGATTGGACGATGGCCTGGAATTGGGCCGTGCTGATGCGGCAGACCGAAACTGTCGGTCAGCATAAGCGCTTGCATGATCTGTCCGGCCAGCGCGCGGTCCTGGAGACGCGTCTGCGCGAGCTGTTCGAGCAGGTGGTCGTCGCACGGATACAGCTCGATCTGGCGCAGAACACCGGGGGCGCTGTCCGCCAGAGCTTCGATGTTTTCCTGACCACGCTGCGTAAACTGGGGACGACCTGTTCCGGACCAAATGCCGGCCGAATGCGCCAGGTCGCGCGCGAAACACTCGTAACGTGCCATGTCGGCATTCCCTGTCACCTGCTGCCCTCCTGGCGCGTCGCCGAGCAATTGCCCGCGCGTCTCGGCGCGTTCGATCTCGTTGTGGTCGATGACGCATCGCAATCAGACTTGCGCGACCTCACCGTCCTGCTCAGAGCGCGGAAGGTTCTCGCCGTCGCAGATGCCCCTGTGGAACAGGAGACCGACGCTCCGGCTCGCGACGACGTCGGAGGCGCGCCTGCCGGTCTCGGCGGCATGCCGCTCTCGCTGCGTCAGCTGATGCCTGCGAACGCAAAACTGTGCGATCTGCTCGAACGGCTGTTTCCGAACCGGGTGATCCGGCTGCGCGAACACGCCCGCCGGGTCGATCCGCTCGCGACGTCAATGGCCAGCCCATCGCAACTCTTCGCGCCGCTGCAAGCTCCGACGATGGAAGCGGATGTTGCGGCGGTCTCTGCAGATGCGTCGGAAGATCGGCTCTCGGCCGCACTGGAGGATGAGATCGCCAGCGTCGCCGAGAGCCTGTCGTTCGCGCGTCAGGAGCGGCACACCGATCCGCCCTCGCCGACAGAGGCGTCGCCACCGCCCTGGCTGCGCAGCCGGGCAGAGGCGGCCCAGACACGCCGAGAAACCCATGCATCGCTCGGGCCGCAAGCCATCGATGATCGAGACGCGGAGACCGCGGCGGCTTCCGATCACGTTGCGACAATTCCCGTTGCAGCCGGCGCGACGCCAACAACGGAGACGACGGCGCCCGTCAAGACCGACCCGGCGCGACTCCATGGGATCATCGCCTACGCGCAGCGCCGGCGCCCGCTTGATGCCGGCGCGCCGGCGCGGCGCACGTTCCACAGCCGCGCCATCGCCGCGGCCGCGGCCGCGGTCGTCGCGGTGACGCTGGCCGGCGGGTCGATCTACTGGCAGCCGGCATCGAGCCGCATCGCATCCTCCTGGGGCTCCATCTCGAGCCAGTTAGCGTCCTGGACTGCAGCACCGCCGAGCGCGGCAGTGACCGGGAGCACCGAGCCGCGCAAGGTCAGCGCGGAGCGGATGACGACGGGCATGGCGAGCCGCGAGAATGCCGGCGTGCCCGAAACCTTTCAGTCGCACGCCGTGCTGTATCAGGAGGATCCACAGGATCCGCTCGGCAAGCGCTATATCGGCAAGGTGACCTGGCGCGTCGAGCCGGCCGTCGGCAGCGTGCCCACTTCCATCAAGGGCGACATCGAGATCGACAAGCGGATGAAGGCGACGCTGTCGCTGCGGCCGAACATCGAGAACGACATGCCCGCCAGCCATATCATGGAGTTGAAGTTCAACTGGCCGGACGAGCCAGGTCATGTCGGCGTCGACACGCTGAAAGGCGTCAGCATGAAGACGAAGGAAGCGGGCCGCGGCGCCGCGCTCGCGACGCTCACGGCCAAGGTAACGCCGGAATTCTTCATGATCGCGCTCTCGTCGGGCGAGGTGGACGCGAAGCGGAACGTCTTGCTGCTGAAAGGCAAGGAATGGATCGATATCCCGATCATCTACAACGGCGGCAGCCGCGCCGTTCTTGCGATCGAGAAGGGAGCAGACGGTGATCGCGCGTTCAAGGACGCATTCAGCGCCTGGGAACAATGAACCGGACGCGGCGGCGAGGCATGGCGATCCGCGCATGAGGATCGGGATCAACGTCCTCAGGCCGTCGCCCGCCCCTGCCCCAGGCGGGCAGGAGCGGACACTGGCTGCCGTGAGCTATCCGGTGCCTTGCGATCAATGCGGCCGCGTGGTGCATGTGGCGCTGAGCGCGCTGCGCGCCCCTAGCTTTCGAGATCTTGCCGAGCAGATTGCATGCCCCGAAATTCAGGCGCGGCGCAGCAAGCGCGATGGGCTGCTTATGATGATGTGCGGCGCTCTCAAGCAATCGCTCGCCGAGCGCTGCGACCGGGCCGAGGTCGAGGCCACCGCGCCCGTGCGCGGCGAAGCCGGCCGGGTGGTCTGCAACATCCCCGGCGTTTCGACCGCTCGGCTTACGCCGCAGGAGGCGCGCAGCCTTGCGGTGATGTGGCAGGCGCACGGGCAGACCAAGCTGGCGGCGCGGCTGCGTGACGCTGCGGCCAGCGCCGAGCGCCGTCCCCTGGTCAGAACCGGCATCGCCGCTGGTCTCGTGCTTCTGCTGCTCGCCACCGCAGGCAGCTGGCTCCTGCTCACGCGCCAGCCGACCCAGTCCCCGCCGGGACCGCCGCAAACAGCCGACGCGCCAGTCGCTTCGCCAGACCTCGCAACTGCAGAACCTCCGCAGCGCGCGGCGATGCTGCAGGCGGTCGCCAACGCGGCCGCCCCGGCGACGTTGCAGGATGTCGCGTCCACCCCCGCAGCCGATGAAGCGCCGGCCGGAAAACTCCCGGGCGTTGCCGCCGCGGAAGCGGTGCCCGCGCCGCCGACGACGCAAGATTCGGAAGCATCGCGGACTCGCCTGCCTGACGTCGTCATGATCCCCGGCGGAAGCTTTGCGATGGGCGGCATGGAAGCCGCCGAGCTTCCGGTCCATCGTGTCACCATCAAGCCGTTTGCGCTCGGCAAATACCCAGTCACGATCGGCGAATGGCGGGAATGCGTCGCCGACAAGGCATGCGCCGATGTCACCAGCGGTCCGGACGACAATCCCGTCTCCAACGTCAGCTACGAGGATGCCAAGGATTATCTCGCCTGGCTCTCGCGGACCGTCGGCAAGCCGTTCCGGCTTCCGACCGAGGCGGAATGGGAATACGCGGCGCGCGCGGGAGCCAGCACCAAATACTGGTGGGGTGATCAGATGCGCGCCGGAATGGTCAACTGCTATGGCTGCAACGAGGCCGGCGCGCCGCCGCAGCTGATGAAGGTCGGACATTTTCCCGCCAATCCGTTTGGTCTGTTCGACATGGGCGGCAGCGTCGACCAATGGGTCGCCGACAGCTGGCACAAGACCTATCGGGGCGCGCCGTCAGACGGTTCGGCATGGTTCGACGAGCAGAGCTTCATCCGCGTCATCCGTTCCGGCTCCTGGAAAAAGGATGCGAGCTATGCGCGGAGCGGGAGCCGCGATCGTTATGATGGACGTATCCGCTACCCGACTCACGGCTTCCGCGTGGCGCTCTCGCTTTGAGTCCCGTGCCGGAGCTGTCTCCCGCGATGAGCTGCGTTGAGGTGGCCGGCACGGCGCTGTTTCGATCGAGCATTTTATAAAAATTCTGATCCGAATGGCCTAGCGAGCGTGAGGGGAACCTCAATTTCGCCGCTCTTGGTTCGATTGATAGTCTGCCCGTTCGGGCCCGTTATTTTCCAGTTTTGTGAGTAGAGCGTTGTGAGTAGCAAGACATCTGCGCGGTCCGCGGAGCAATCCGGATCGATGACCTGCCGAGGACTCCCAGTTGCGCTCATCTCATCCCTCGCATGCCTCGCTCTCGCTGTATCGCTCACGCTAGCCCCGTATCACGCGAGGGCGCAGAGCAGGAGCGCGCCTAAGGACGCCTACGTCTACTTCATCTATCCGACCGACGGAGACACCGTGAAAAGCCTGTTCTGGTGTCGCTTCGGGCTGCGCAACATGGGCGTAACCCATGCCGGCGACAACTTTTCCAATACTGGCCACCATCATCTGCTGATCGACAGCAATGAACAGATCAGCCCCGGCGAACCCATCCCGCAGGACCGGCAGCATCTTCACTATGGCGGCGGCGAGACCGAGGCTCTCATCGAGTTGCCTCCGGGCAAGCACACGCTTCAGCTGGTGATGGGCGATGGCATGCACTTCAACTTCGATCCGCCCCTGATGTCGAAGAAGATTACGATCACCGTCGAAGGAGGGGCAGATCGCAAGAACCGTAGCGCCGCACAGTCGCATCACGGCAAGAAGCACATCCGCGCCGCGCGCCCCGCCGAGACATCGACCGCGGAAGCGCCGTTGCCGGACCCGGCGAAATCGGCAGGCGCCGTCGACTTCCTCAAAGGCCTGCTGTCAGGCACGAGCGACTCCGGCACGAAGCCGCCGCGCTGAGTCATCCGCGCCGCGGCCACCCAGGGCGCGGCGCGCGATGCGCGGTCGTGGCGGCAAGTGCTCGACGTCGTTCGCGCGAATCGATACGCCGCACGACACGAGGCTCCACGACGCTGGCCGGACGTACCCACGCGGTGCATTTGGCGATCGCCGTTGTCCGCAATGGCGAGGTGCTCTTCTCGCACGAACCGAGATCATGAACTCCGTCGTCCCTGCCCCGGTGGAGCCGCTGGATGCCCGTGTCATTCTCTTCCCCAGCGATATCAGCTTTCCGTGAAATAAGGTCAGTTCACCTCGTTCCGGCCGCTTTACCGAGGGTGCGGACAGCGATCTCATCGGCGCTGAATTGCGCGCCGCAGGACGTCAACGGTCGGCGCGACAACTTCCGACATATGCGAAGCGCACGCGCAAACGGCTGATCTCGGGCAACAAAAAGCGACGCGAGGGGCGAACAAAAAAGCCGGTTTGTCGGAATGACCGCTTGTCGGAATGACTCCGCCGATCTGGCCAAAATCCTTGGAGGGCTTGGTGGGCGCACTAGGGCTCGAACCTAGGACCCGCTGATTAAGAGTTCAATATCGGGGCTTCGCTGCAGTTTCCAAGATCGCGCCACACTACGATGACATCGAAGAAAACCTTTTAGTTATCCGGACTTGTCGCATAGCTTCTCGGTCCGGCGAGCCCAAACAGTTAGACGTCTCGGGTCGCCAAAACCGTTTGAAAACCGTTTTAGCAGTCCCCCGTACTCTCATGACCGACATTCGCATTCTCCTGAGCGACAAGGCTATCGCCCAACTACCTACCCCGAAAGATGGCTGGTATCTTGCTCGCGACACCGAATTGAAGGGCTTCTTTGTCGTTGTAGGGAAGCGAAAAAGAACCTTCACCGTCCAGGGTGATCTTAGGTTCGGAAAGAAGCGGGCGTCATCCATCCGGGTGTCGATCGGAGATACCCGCGAATTGACGACCCGAGCAGCGCGCGCGATCGCTAAGGAGCATCTTGCTCAGATCAGCAAGGGGCTGCACCCCAAAGCGAGCCAAGGGGGAGATACCGAACAAGCTGGGACAGACCAGAAAGCTGCCCTAGCGTCCGTTAGCCTCAAGCAGGCTTGGCAACGTTACCTAGAAGCCCACCTGATCCGCAAAGGACGCAGCGAGAAAACGATAAATGGCTATCGTGATCACGTCGAACGCCTTTTTGCGGAATGGCTCGACACCCCTTTGCTCGATCTCGCGAAAGATCCGGTTAGTGTCGCGGAAAAACACGATCGGCTTACCAAGGAAAATGGCCCCTACATAGCGAATGGCAGCATGCGGACGCTGCGAGCCATTTACAATCATGCCCGGAAGACCAATCGATCGCTACCGCGTGACAATCCGGCAGATGCTGTCGACTGGAATCAGGAAAGGCGCCGAAATACTGCTATGGGCGCCAGCGATCTGAAAGGATGGTTCCAGGAGCTTGCCAACCTCGATAACCCAGTCCGGCGAGAGTTCCATCTATTCACGTTGCTATGTGGATCTAGGCCAGCAGCATTGCAGCAGGCCAAACCCAGTCACATCGATTTTCGGCGGCGAACGTTGCACATCCCAAAACCTAAGGGTGGTAGCAACAGAGCGTTCGATATCCCTCTTTCTCGGGAAATGATCCTGAGCCTCATCCGAGTAGTTCGTTTCGGTCGGCAAATGTATCCCTCTCAAGCGCGAGAATGGTTGTTTCCAGCCGAGAGCGCCGCGGGACATTTGGCGGAAACCAAGGAAGATCGAGAGGTCCTATCAAAGTGGGGCAACGACCTTCGTCAAACATTCCGAACGATTGCCACCGCTGCCGGTGTCTCTGAATTCGACGCGAAGCTCCTGATGAATCATTCAATCCCAGGAGTGAACGCGGGATACGTCACTAGACATAAGTTACTTGAAGGTCATCTGCGAAGCCAGCAGCAGGCAATTAGCACGGTGGTCTTTTCCGCTATCGGTAGGTCGCTTGCAGAAGGAGGGCCTTTGGCAGATTGGCTCGGTCACGAGCCAAGCCGACGGGTCGTCACCCATTTCCGAGTGAAGCCAACCGCGCAACGCCTGCGAGCCGATGGAGGACGTTTTTGCAATCGAGTGTAGGCGGATCTCAAAGCCCTGCCTGTCTTTGATTAGTCCACCGGAGATCGTTCGCGAGGTATGCGAGTCCCTGGGCTTGTTGCCGATGTGCATCAAAAATCGAACACCCGCACGCGCGAGCGGCGCTTGGAAGAAGCCGTGTCTCGCAGGAGGCGCTCAGCGGATATTCAGGCGAAGCATCACGCGCGGAGCTATCTATCGGCGCGTCAATCGAACTCCGGGCTGGTCACCGTCGATGAATTGAACGCCCGCAGCTTCCAAGGCGCGTCTAACGGCCGCCAAGTTGTTGATCGAAGGAATCCGGCGGCCCTTTTCGAAATCGCGAATAGTGCTCTCGCTCAAATTGGATCGAGTAGCCAATTCAGCCTGAGACCAGTCGAGCAGTCCGCGAGCTGCCCGAGATTGATCGGGGGTCATCCAACCGCCATTTCATGGGACACGATTTCCGTCTAACAGCCACGAAAAGCGTTGACACCCGCGAATATAAACGCTAACCGTTTATATTTGACGGTTTCCGTTTACCCGAGCGTAAATAATGCCAGATCATGCCGAGGGCAGTTGCCCGGAAGTTGCGGCGTCGCAAAACCCTGACGCTGCGTTATTCGATCTTGAGAACCAATTTCTAGCTCTGGTAGCTGAACTCGACCGTCATGTTGGCGATCCGGCGCAGCCTGATGAGTACCTGACAATAGAGGACGAGGTTGTGCTTGCCCGTCTGGATCCCATTGAGCGAGCGATCATGGAAACACCCGCCTACACTATGATGGGCTTGAGTGTGAAGGCGCGCCATTTGGCCCATGTTCTGTCGGAATATTGGGAAGCTCCGATCGCTCAGACCACCTGGGAAGGACGGGCGGTGCGTCTGCTCGTCGAAACGATATGTAACGCTGCGAACGCGCCTTTGCAGATCCGAGAACGAAGGGCCGAGAGATAGCGACACCGGGCCTCGGCGGAAGTGGCGATCTGACCGGGTGACCTGACGCCCCATTCCCTAGGGAAGCGGCGGAAGCCAACAGAATCAATGAACTAAGAGATCGTTTGAGGAAAGATGGTTTCGTTGATCTGCAAGGCTTCTCGAGAGCATCCCCCGAACACAACCGCATCTTCCGGGGTAAACGGCACCAGATAGGCACCTCCAGCGACTGTCGAGAAGTTCTTCATAAGGCACTCATGGGTGACGATCTCGCTTAAGTCACTAAGGACCAGTCGAGACCAGAGTGTTGTTCGAGCTCGACAGCGCGCGCTGGGAGCAGCTTTTGATGCCGATCGCCCCCAATCGCCGCTCGGAGCGTGGAACGACCTCGTTTTGCCCAAAAGTACTGCTGGACATGGGGACGTCCTCCGAATCCTGGAAGGACAAGCCCGCAACCGCAACTGATTCTGTCTTGTCGGGCGCCCAGTTTTCGTCTCTAATCATGCTGCAGCATAGCTGCCTTCCTGCACGCTCCGAGGTCGCAGCGTGTTAACTTGGCAATGGCCGCCAGATCTCCTTTGCGGAGAACGGTGGCGCTTGGCCGGTCTCCGCAAGAGAAGCGGAGACGTCGCATGATCCTCGACTGCTATCGAATCGTCGCCGAACCTTACTACCAGCCGCAAGGCCAGGAGATCGCGATCTTCACGGCCGCGTACAACGAACGGCTGCCGGTCATGTTGAAGGGACCGACCGGCTGCGGCAAGACACGCTTCATTGAGCATATGGCTTGGCGGCTCGAAAAGCCCTTGATCACGGTCGCAGCGCATGAGGACATGACGGCGGCGGATCTCGCTGGCCGCTATCTGCTGGAGCCGTCGGGGACCGTCTGGCATGATGGCCCCCTGACGCTTGCCGTGCGCCACGGCGCGATCTGCTATCTCGACGAGATCGTCGAGGCGCGGCAGGACACCACGGTCGTGATCCACCCGCTGACCGACGCACGCCGCATCCTGCCGCTCGACAAGCACAACGAGATCGTGGCTGCACATTCCGACTTCCAACTGACGATCTCCTACAACCCGGGCTACCAGAGCGCGGTCAAGGACCTCAAGGAATCGACCAAGCAGCGCTTCGTCGCGATCGATTTCGGCTACCCGCCGCCGGCGACCGAGAGCGCGATCGTTGCGCGTGAGAGCGGAGCCGCCGCAGACCTCGCCAGCCTGCTCGTCAGCATCGCCGAGCGCTCGCGCCATCTGCAGGGCCACGGTCTCGACGAAGGTGCCTCGACGCGGATGCTGATCCACACCGGACGCATGGTGCGCGCCGGACTGCCGCTGAAGGAGGCCGTGCAATCCGGCATCGTGCTGCCGATCACCGACAATCCCGACATCCGTGCCGCCCTCACCGATGCGATCGAGGCTTGCCTGCCGTGAGCGCGGTGTCGTTGCAACTCGTGTCGGATCCCGAGGGGCCGACACGGACGCTGCACCTGTGGATACGCCAGCGCGAGACACTGCGGCCGTTGTTCCTGGCCGCGTGGGAGACGTTATCACGCGGCTTCGATACGGTCGAGATGGATGCCTGGGCCGGTGCGGTCCTCGATCTCGCCAACGTCAATGCGGGCCCGGCCTGCCTGATCGCCTATTGGGACGCGAGCGCGAGCGACAGCACCGGTGAGATCGCGCCGCTGCTCGGTGCCGCGCAGGCCGGCGCCGAAATCTGCCGTCACGCCGGCGCGCCGGCTGCGGCAAGTGCGCTGAAGGCGCTGCCCGCGGCGCGCCGCATGCTCGGCTCCGGCACCGCGCTGTCGCGCTGGTGGCGTGCAATGGAGACGCTGGCCAGGCAGGCACCGGAATCTATCGCCGCGGCCGCGAACCACATGGCCGAAATTCTGCGGCCCGGCACGATCACGGCATTCGAGGGTTTCGTCGCCGCCGGCCTGCGCCGAGCAGCCGGTGACCGCCGCACGCGGCTCGCCTTCTTCTCGCTGCAGGACGAGCTGGCGCGCCACCTGATCGCGCGCGACTCTGGCGCGGTGACGTTCAGCGACGTCGAGACTGAGCTGAAGGCGTTTCTGATAGCGCTCTTTGGCAAGGTACCGCTATTGCGGAGCATGCCGGTCGACGGCGGCCAGTCCCTGCAGCGTCGTTCTGCCATTGCGGGACCGCTGATCCGCCTGCCGGAGATCTATCGCGGCACGCAAGGCGATGCGGCCCGCGCACTGTTCCACGCCGCTGCCGTTCATGCACAGGCGCATCTCGTACTCGGCCGCGCGCGCTTTCCCGTCGGCCAGCTCAAGCCGCTGCAGATCGCGCTGGTCAATCTGATCGAGGATGCCCGCATCGAGACGCTGGCGATGCGCGCGCTGCCCGGTCTTCGCCGGCTCTGGGGCCCCTATCACGTCGCGATCCCGACCACCGTCGCGACGGCGCCGATGCTGCTCGCGCGGCTGGCACGGGCGCTGTTCGATCCGAACTACGTCGACGACGATGGCTTCGTCAGCAAGGGACGCGCATTATTCGCCGCGGCTCTGCCGCGCCTCGACGATCCCACGATCAGCCGCGAGATCGGCATGCTGCTCGGCAACGATCTCGGCCAGATGCGGGTGCAATTCAACGCCAAGACCTATGTCGTCGAGCCGCTCTACCGCGACGACGGGCTCGGCCTGTGGGAATTCGACGGGGAGGCGTTGCCCTCGGCGGAGACGCTGGAGCTGTTCATCGACGCCGTCAGGCCGGAGCGGCAGGAGAGCAGCGACGGCGCGTTGCGCGAACAGGATGCAGACGATACGACGGGCGAGACCGGCCGCGCCCGTCCGGTCGCGCCGGATGCACGTGGCGTGATCATCGCGCGCTATCCCGAATGGGATCGCGTCGACGCGATCGAGCGGTCGGACTGGACCACCGTCCGCGAGGTCGCTGCGATCGCCGGCGATGCCAGACGCATCGAGGACCAGTTGGACCAGGCGACTGCACTCCGCAGCCGCGTGGCGCGGCTCGTCCGCGGTGTCCGTATCGGGCGCAAGGTCAGGCTCAAGCGGCAGCGGGATGGTCACGACCTCGATCTCGATGCCATGCTCGACGCCGGCATCACCTTGCGCAGCGGAGAAATGCCCGACCCTCGCGTGTTCCGGTCCACCAAGGCGCTGCATCGCGACCTCTCGGCGCTGCTGCTGATCGACACGTCGGAGTCCACGCGCGACCGGCTCGCCTCGCGCGCAACCGTACTCGATGTCGAACGCCTCGCCGTCGCGCTGCTCGCCGAGGCGATGGACCAGCTTGGCGATGCCTTTGGTCTTCTCGCCTTCGCCTCGGACGGGCGCGACGATGTCCGGATGACGAACATCAAAGGATTCGACGAGGCCTACGACCGTGATTGCCGCGGTCGGCTCGCCGGACTGCACTCGGGGCTGTCCACCCGCCTGGGCACCGCGCTGCGCCATGCCGGCGCGGTGCTCGACAGGGCCTCGACCAGCCGCAAGCTGCTGATCGTGCTGACCGACGGCGAGCCGTCCGATGTCGACGTCGCCGATCCGATCGATCTCGTCGAGGACGCCCGTCGCGCCGCGATCGGGCTGCATGCGCAAGGCATCGACGCCTATGGCGTCGTGCTCGGTCGCGCCGGCGTCGATGCCGCGGCGCGCATCTTCGGACGCAGCAAGGCCATGCTGGTGCATCGTGTCGAGGATCTGCCGGCGCGGCTATCAGAGCTCTATTTCAGGCTGGCGCAACGCTAAGACTATTTGCGCCGGCGCGCCAGCCCGACGCCGAGCGCGGTTTCCGCCGCCACATGGAACGCGGCATCCATCGCGCGCGACAAGGTGCCGCCGTCCGGCGCCAGGATGCGCAGCACGAGCCCGGCTCCGTTCGGTGCCGCCGAAGCGCCCGCCAGCGCTCCGCAGGCATCCGCGGCCTGCTGCAGGCTCTTCGCGGGCGGCAACCGATCCGGCGGCGCTATCACGACGAGATTGGCCGATGCGGCGAACGTCCCCAGCGCGCCATGCAAATGGTCACCGCTGACGCGCCCGGCATCCTGCAGCAGCAGCTGGCCATCCGGCCGCCCGATCCGCAGGCGGCTGGAGAACTCGGTGAATGTGCGGCCGCCTGCGCGCGGATCATGCACGGCAAAGCCGTCGGCCACGCAAAGCACGGCGTCGTCGGCGACGGTCGCAGTCGTCTGGAGCGTCAGTTCGGCTCCGGGAAACAGCACATAGGGATCGTTCGTCACCGCACAGAACGCACCGGCCTCGACGCTCATCGTCAGGCGCTGCACGGCGCCGCTGGCACGACCGTCGTGAACCACGGTCGCCGCCTGCGTCGTCAGATGAAAAGCCGCGCCGCGCCCAATCGTCAGATCGAGCCCGATCCGGTCGCCGGCGTAGAGCCCGCCGGACGCCGATTGCAGATAGAGCGTCAGCAGGTCGGGCCTTGCCGCATCGAGATAGAACCCGCGCGTGACATGCAGGGGATAGCCGACATGCTGGCGCCGCAACATGCTGCGGCCGCCGGCGTACTCGACGGACAGCGCGGCGTCGACCGCGCGCCCCTCAGACCCGGAACAGGACAGCAGCGGAGATCGCATCGGCGACCGCCTCCACGCCAGTCCCGGATTTCAGGTTGGTCGCGATCACCGGCCGGCCGCCGCGCACCTGTCGGGCGTCGGCGAGCATGCGATCGAGATCGACGCCGACATGCGGAGCGAGGTCCATCTTGTTGACGACAAGGAGATCACAGCGCAACAGACCCGGACCGCGCTTGCGCGGAATGTCGTCGCCGCCGGCCACGTCGATGACGAAGATCCACCAGTCGACGAGATCGAGCGAGAAGGTCGAGGCGAGATTGTCGCCGCCGGATTCGAACAAGATCAGCTCAACACCCGGAAAGCGCGCCTCGAGCTCATCGCCGGCGGCGATGTTCAGCGTCGGATCCTCGCGAATGACCGTGTGTGGACAGGCGCCAGCCTCGACCGCCGACACCCTGCTTGGATCAATCAGGCCGGAGCGCCGCAGCCGCTCGGCGTCCTCCCTGGTAACGAGATCGTTGGTGACAACCGCGAAATCGATGCCGCGCCGCTGCAACACCGGGATCAGCGCTTCGATCAACGCGGTCTTTCCCGAGCCGACCGGACCGCCGATGCCAACGCGCGCCGCGCCCGCCGTTGCTTTCTCATCGCTTCGCCTGAGTGTGTGCAGCATCTTCTCACCTCAGCATGTAGCGGCGGGCCAGCGGCAGCTCGCGCGCAGGCTCGCAGGTCGCGAGCACACCATCGACGAACACGTCGAAGGTCTCCGGGTCGACCGCAATCTTCGGACAGGCGTCGTTCCACAGCATGTCGCGCTTGCTCAATCCGCGCGTACCTCTGACGGGCAGCAGCTGCTTCGACAGGCCGAGTTCACCGGCAAGCCCGCGCTCGATCGCGAGCGGATGGACGAAGCAGGCCGACAGCGCCGCGGGCGCGCGGCCGAAGGCGCCCCATTGCGGCCGCAGCAGCATCGGCTCGCAAGTCATCAGCGAGGCCGCGCTGTCGCCCATCGCGCCCCAGGCGATGAAGCCGCTCTTGATCACGAGCTCCGGCTTGATGCCGAAGAATGCCGGGCGCCAAACGACGATGTCGGCGATCTTGCCGTTCTCGAGCGAACCGATGTGATCGGCGATACCGAACGTCTTGGCGGCATTGATCGTGTATTTGGCGATGTAGCGGCGGATGCGGGCATTGTCGCCGAAGCCGGGCTTTTCTTCCGGCAGCGCGCCGCGCTGATCCTTCATCTTCGAGGCGAGCTGCCAGGTCCGACAGATCACCTCGTGAATGCGGCCCATGCCCTGACTGTCGGAGCCCAGCATCGAGATCGCACCGATGTCGTGCAGCACGTCCTCCGCTGCGATCGTCTGCGCGCGGATGCGGCTCTCGGCGAAGGCCACGTCCTCCGGAATCGCCGGGTTGAGATGATGGCACACCATCGTCATGTCGAGATGTTCGTCGAAGGTGTTGACCGTATAGGGATTGGTCGGATTGGTCGACGAAGGCAGGCAGTGCATCTCGCCGGCGACGCGGATGATGTCCGGCGCATGGCCGCCGCCCGCGCCTTCGGTGTGATACATGTGAATGGTGCGGCCGCCGATCGCCTCCAGCGTATTCTCGACGAAGCCGGACTCGTTCAGCGTATCGGTGTGGATCTGGACCTGGAAATCCCGGGCGTCGGCGACCCTGAGGCAGGTGTCGATCGCGGCCGGCATCGTGCCCCAATCCTCGTGCAGCTTGAGCCCCATAACGCCCGTCTGCAACTGCTCAATCAGCGGTGCCTCGCGGTGCGAATTGCCGCGGCCAAGGAAGCCAAAATTCATCGGCCAGGCTTCCGCCGCCTGCAGCATCTTGCCGGTGTTGAACGGACCGCCGGAATCGATCCCCACCGTGATGGGCCCGAGCGAGCCGCCGATCATCGTGGTGATACCGCTCGCGAGTGCATGTTCGACCAGGCCTGCGCTGTCGAAATGCACGTGGACGTCGATCGCGCCGGGCGTTGCGATCAGTCCCTCGCAGTCGCGCACCGTCGTGCCGGTCGAGACGATCAGGCGCGGATCGACGCCGTCCATGGTCGCGGGATTGCCGGCCTTGCCGATGCCGACGATGCGCCCCTGGCGGATGCCGAGATCACCCTTGACGATGCCAACGACGGGATCGATCACGGTGACGTTGCAGAGCAGGAAGTCCAGCGCCCCCTCGGCGCTGGTGATGCCGGCCATGCCGATGCCGTCACGCAATGTCTTGCCGCCGCCATGCAGGCATTCGTCGCCATAGACCGCATGGTCCTTCTCGACCACCGCGTACAGCGATGTGTCGCCGAGCCGGACAGCATCGCCCGTGGTCGGGCCGTAGAGTGCTGCGTAGTCACGCCGGTCGATCGTTGCCACGTGATATCCCTCTTTGGAAGCCCGGCTCAGGCGCCGCGGAAGCCGCGAGCCTTGGCGCGCGCGAGCGCTGCGTTGCGCACGGCAGGATCAGCAGCCGCGCCATCGGTGAGATTGTTGAGGCCCGAGAGATGCTGACGGCCACCGAACTCCACCAGCGTGACCTGCTTGGAGGCACCCGGCTCGAAGCGCACGGCCGTGCCCGCGGGAATGTCGAGCCGCATGCTGAAGGCCGCGGCGCGGTCGAATTCGAGCGCCTTGTTGACCTCGAAGAAATGAAAATGCGAGCCGATCTGGATCGGCCGGTCGCCGGTGTTCACAGCGGTCAGCGTCACGCTGCGGCGGCCGGCGTTGAGCGCAAGCTGGCCCGCCTGCGCCTTGACCTCGCCAGGCCGCTCCGGATCAGCGGCCGCACCCGGTGCGACCCGGATCGGCTCGTGCACGGTCACCAGCTTGGTGCCGTCGGGGAAGACGCATTCGACCTGGATGATATCCATCATGGCGGCGATCCCCGGCAGCACGTCGTCGGTGGTCAGGATGGTCGAGCCATGGCTGATGAGGTCGGCGACGCTGCGGCCGTCGCGCGCACCCTCGAGAATTTCATCGGTGATGATGGCCACCGCCTCCGGATAGTTCAGTCTGAGCCCGCGGGCACGGCGGCGGCGCGACAGCTCCGCGGCGTTGAAGATGGTGAGGCGCTCGAGTTCGGTGGGCGTCAGCAGCATGCGATGGCACTCTCAATTGGCGAACAGCCGCAGTTCGGCATGGACATGCCGCGCGGCTGCGACGTCGAGAAAGGGAATGAAGCTCTCGAGCCCGGCATCATCGTCGACGGGATGAGCGACCAGCTCCTCGATGAGCGGCAGCAACGCCTGAAGGACGCCCTGCCCTTGCAGCGCGCCGACGGCGCCAAGCCGCACGGCCGCGGTGACAAGCCCGGAGGCGACCGTGTAGGCCGAGCACAATTCGGCATGACGTGCTTCCAGCTGCAGCGCTGCCCACACGGCGCCCTGCATCACGGCAATATGTCCCGAGCATTCGCCCGCTTTCAGCCGCTCGCGCAACTTGATGGCCAGAGGCTGACCGAGCCGCGCATGTGCAGCCAGGAACGATGCACCGTTGCGACGCGAGCCCGCGCGCAGTGTTTCGATCAAGGTCGACGCCTCGACCTCCCGATCGATCGCCGTCAGGGCGATCACATCGGGCTCGGCACGGAACGAGCGTCGCAAGGCCACACGATCGTAGCTGGCCCAGCGCTGCCGAAGCACCGCCGCGCAAAGTTGCTCGAAGTCCCGCAAACCCATGTCGGGGCGCAGCGCAAGCGCTCCCTCGATGCCATATGAAAAGGCGAAGGCGCCGCTCGGAAACGCGGCATCCGCCTGCCAGATCGCGCGGAGCAGCGGGAGCATGGTCAGTGATCGCCGTGAACATGGGGATGGTTGTGGCCGGTGGACGGCGCCGGCCCGGTTTGCGCCAGGGCATCCGCAGCGTCCTCGTCGAGCACGGTGACCGCGACCCGACGGGCCGCAATCAGGTTCTCGATCCGCGCCGTGTAATCCTCGGGCCGCCCCTCCAGCGCCACCAGCAATACCTCGCCGCCGAACCGGACCCGCCAATGCAGGTTGCCGACCTGGTAGCCGAGTTCGACCGCATCCGAGATCGAGCGTGGCTCCAGCCGCAACCAGCGCTCGGTCGCGGCGCGCACGACGATTGCGCGGTCGTCCTGCAGCAGCAGTACCGCGCCGTCGAACAGCCTCTCGTTGCGCGGAAGCGCGATGGCGAGTTCTTCGCCGCTGTGGGTCGCAATCAACAGGCGCCGCCGTGCGAGATCAGCGGCTGGGACGGCGACGACGTCGACCGCGCCCCGATGCTCGAGCCGGTGCAAGCGCTCGGCCAAATCGACATCCAGGCGACTGCCCAGGACGTGCTCTATTCGCAACATCCAATCGGTCCTCTCTCTATTGATGGCGGTCCCAAGCGAGGGCCGCCGCCGGCACGCGGATCACGAGGCAAGCAGCGCCTTCAGCTTGGCATCGATGAATTCGACGTCCTCTGGATTCGTGCCCGGGCCGCCGGCGAAATGCCCCCAGATCGACGGCACCGGAATGAAGTCGGCGTTCGCCATGTGCGCGACCTCGAACTGGCTGTCCTCCGGGGGAAAATACAGGTCGGTCTGGCCGGGCATCACGTATGCCTTGGCTTTGATCGCCCCCAGGGCCGCCTCGAAGTCGCCTTTGTAGATCTCGTTGTCGCTGATGTCGCCGTTCTGCCAGGTCCATAGCATCGTCAGCAGATTGTTGGGGTCCTTCGGCAAGAAGAAGCCTTCCCAGAACGCCACCAGGAAGTCCTCGAGCGAGGAGTAACCAAGCGCTTCGAGATCGAGCTTCTCGCGATAGAACGCCTGCGAGAAACCCCAGCCGGCATAGACGCGCGCCGCGGCCCTCAGGCCCCGTGCCGGCTTGTCGGTGTACCAGCCTTCCTTCCAGGCGGCATCCGCCGTGAGGGCCGCCTTCACGCCTTCCAGAAACACGAAATTGTGCCGCGAGCATTTGGCCGAGCCGCAAAACGGCGCGATCAGATCCATCATGTCGGGATAGAGCGCACCCCAATGGAAGGTCTGCAAGGCGCCCATCGACCAGCCCGTCACGAGACGGATGTGCGCAATGCCGAACTTTTCCGTCACCAGCCGATGCTGGACGCGGACGTTGTCATACGCCGTGACCTGGGGAAATCGCGGTCCGTTGTACGGCTCCGGCATATTGCTGGGCGACGATGACAGCCCATTCCCCAGCATGTTCGGGATGATGACGAAGTATTTGGCAGGGTCGAGCGCGCGTCCCTCGCCGATCAGCCATTCATTGTCGTAGTGCTGGCCGGAGTACCAGGTCGGGTAGACGACCACATTGTCCTTCGCCGCATTAAGCGTGCCGAACGTCTTGTAGGCCAGCTTGCAGCCGCGCAACGTTGCTCCACGCTGGAGCCTGACGTCGCCGAGGTCAAATATCTCGTAATCCATCCTACGGTCTTCCTCTGTCGTTCCCCCGTGAAGATGATCCACACTCCCCCTGAGGCGAAGCGGCGCGATGCTCGTCTGATCTTGTGGCTGCAGGACCGCCCGCAACCTCGCGGGCGGCATGGGCAGGCTAGGGCATCAGCGATGCGCGACCTTCTTGCTGGGAATCCCCTCGATCGGACACTCCTCAGTGCCGACCGTTGAGCGGGTGAACGACTCCACCATCTCCCGTGTCCCCTCGGGATCGGCGATCCACTTGGCATAGAAGTCGTATGGACAGGCCGCGACGCCGCGGTCACCATCGCCGGAGTTGATCATGCCGGTGTAGCCACGGTGCAGCAGCTTGAAGAGATGATTCTGCGACTGACCGTTCTTGCGCGCGTCGCGGATCAGCGATTTCGACAACTGCGCATATTGAACGCCGTAATCCTCCTCGCCGCACTCACCGAGCGTACGGCCGTCGAATCCGATGATCGCGGAGTGACCGAAGTAGGAGTAGACGCCGTCGAAGCCCGACGCGTTGGCAACCGCGACATAGACGTTGTTGGCCCAGGCCATCGCCTTGGCCATAACCACCTGCTGGTCCTTGGCCGGATACATGTAGCCCTGGCAGCGCACGATCAGCTCGGCGCCCTTCATGGCGCAGTCGCGCCAGATCTCGGGATAGTTGCCATCGTCGCAGATGATCAGCGAGATCTTGAGCCCCTTGGGTCCATCAGAGACGTAGGTGCAGTTGCCGGGATACCAGCCCTCGATCGGCACCCAAGGCATGATCTTGCGATACTTCTGCACGATCTCGCCCTTGTCATTCATCAGGATCAGCGTGTTGTAGGGCGCCTTCTTCGGATGCTCCTCATGACGCTCGCCCGTCAGCGAGAACACACCCCACACCTTGGCCTTGCGGCAGGCCTCCGCGAAGATCTCGGTCTCGTCGCCCGGAACCATCGAGGCGGTCTCGTACATCTCCTTGGAGTCGTACATGATGCCGTGGGTCGAGTATTCCGGGAAGATCACGAGATCCATGCCCGGCAGACCCGTCTTCATGCCGACGATCATGTCGGCAATCTTGCGGGCATTGTCGAGCACCTCCGCCTTGGTGTGAAGACGCGGCATTTTGTAGTTCACGACGGCGACGCCGATCGTATCGTTGCTCGAAGTGATATCACCGTGCAGCATTTCGCTCTCCTTGCTACCAACCCGTCAAAAGCCTGCAGTTCGAGATAGGGTGCGCCGGCTTGCGCACCCTCCTTTCTCCACGACGCGCTCCGGTCACACCGCCATGTGCCGGTGAACCATTGCGTCGGTGAGTTCCGAAATGTCGCCGGCAGCGACGATGCGCCCCTTCTCCATCATGGCGAAGCGATGCGCCGCATTGCGGGCGAACGAGACGTTCTGCTCGACGAGAATCACCGTCAGCCCGATCTCGCGGTTGAGCCGGATGATGACCTGCTCGATCTCCTCGACGATCGACGGCTGGATGCCCTCATTGGGCTCGTCGAGCAGAATGATCCTGGGATTTGCAGCGAGCGCGCGCGCGATCGCGAGCTGCTGCTGTTGGCCGCCGGACAACACGCCGCCATTGCGGTCGAGATTGTTCATCAGGTACGGGAAGAGTTCGGCCACCAGCGGCGGGATCTCGCGCTTGCCATCGGCGCGCGCGAACGAGCCCATCAGGATGTTCTCGCGGATGGTGAAATCGGGAATGATCTCGCGGCCCTGCGGCACGTAGGCGATGCCGGCGCGCGCCCGCCTGAACGTCGGCTCTGCGCCGATCTCCTGGTCGCCCAGCCGGATCTGACCTTGCATCTTGTCCGTCAGCCCCATCAGGGTCTTGAGCAAGGTCGTCTTGCCAGTGCCGTTGCGGCCGAGCACCGCGGTGACGCGGCCGTCTGGCACGTCGAGCGAGACGTCGTGAAGAATGTGGCTTCGGTCATAGAAGCTGTCGACATGCGCGAGCGTCAGCATCAGGCGATCCCCTTCGAGCCGAGATAGGCCGCGCGCACCTTGGGGTCGTTCTCGATCTCGGCTACGCTGCCCTCGGCCAGCACCTGCCCGAGGTGCAGCACCGTGATCCGCTCGGCGATCTCGCGCACGAAGGCCATGTCGTGCTCGACCACGATGATGGTATGTCGTCCTTTCAGGTTGTTGACGATCAGCGATGTCTTGTGCGTCTCGGCCTGCGTCATGCCGGCGGTCGGCTCGTCGAGCAGGATGATCTTGGGGTCTTGCGTGATCAGCAGGCCGAGCTCCAGCCATTGGGTCTGGCCATGGCTGAGATAGGCGGCGACCTGGTTTGCCTCTTCGGCGAGTCCGATAAGCTCCAAGACCTCATCGATCTTGCCCTTGGCCGAAAAGCCGAAGCCGAGATTGGCGAACACGCCCGGGTTCCTGCAGCTCGCCACCTCGAGGTTGCGGCGGACGGAGAGTTCCTTGAACACGCTCGGGATCTGGAATTTGCGGCCGATGCCGGCTCGCGCGATCTTGTGCTCCTCCCAATTGGTGATGTCGGTGTCGTGCACGAACACACGGCCGCTGGTCGACCTGGTCTTGCCGGAGATCAGGTCCATCAGGGTCGTCTTGCCGGCGCCGTTGGCGCCGAGCAGCACGCGCAGTTCGCCGTCCTCGACGATCATGGAAACACCGTTGACCGCCTTGAAGCCTTCGAAATCGACACCGAGCCCGTCGATGGTGAGCGCTGCCTGGGCCATGGGCTACTCCGCGGGCTGCGAGGACGGATCGTTGACGCGCAACGCCGGGGCCGGCGCCGCAGGCTTCCGCACGATGAGGCGGTCGATCAGATCGTGGGCGAACCCTGCAATGCCGCGTGGCAAATAGAGAACGACCAGCACGAAAACGAGGCCGATCACCGCCTTCCACGCCTCCGCAAATCCTTCAGTCTCGCTGACCGTCGCCGTGATCATGTTGATCAGGATCGCGCCGATACAGGCACCCAGGATCGAGGCACGGCCGCCGACCGCAGCCCACACCACCATGGTGATTGAGAAGCTAAGATCCATGAAGGTGGGAGAGGCGAACTCGGACACGATGACGTAGAGCATGCCGGCGAAGCCCGCGATCAGGGCCGATACCGCGAAGAAGAAGGTCTGGTAGGCCGGCACGTCGAAACCGAGATAGCGCGCACGGTTCTGGTCGTCACGGATGGCCTGCAGGATGACACCGGCCCTGGTCTCGACCAGCAGCCGCGCCAGCACCAGAACGATGCTGAGCGAGATCGCGATCAGATAATAGGTCGGAACGACATAGGGATCGAACTCGAAGCCGCCGAGCTTGAACCAGCCGAGATCGGTGAGACCATTGAACCCGTTGGTGACCGGCTGGGCGTCGATCATCACGAGCCGGACCAGCAGCACCAGCGCCAGGGTGATGATGGAGACGAATACGCCGGCGATCCGCTTGCGAAACACCAGGGAGCCGAGCAGGAAAGCGATGACGACCGGCAGAACGAGTCCCATCGCAAAGCCGAACCATTGGCTCTGAAACGGCAGCCAGAGAAAGGACGCCTTGGTGATGCAGCATAACTCGGTCTTCGCGCCCGGTTCGGCGTTCCACAGCATGAAGTCCGGCACCGGCTTGTCCGAGCCCTGCTGCAGGCTTGTCGGGCTCGCGAGCTTGAGCGACATCGCCAGCACGTAGGCTCCGGCGCCGAAAAACAGGCCTTGGCCCAGGTTGAGTATCCCGGCATAGCCCCACGACAGCGCGACCGCGATGCCGAGCATGCCGAACACGAGATACTTGGCCAGACGATTGAGCCAGAACGGGTCCATGATCAGCGGCACGAGCATGATCAGGACGACGAAGACGGCATAGATCGCCCAGTCGATACGGCGCTTCGACACCATGTCAGCGTCCCTTGAGGGCGAACAGGCCCTTCGGCTTGAGCACGATGATTGCGATCACGACGCCGAATACGACGGCGCGGGCGAGGATGTCGTTGGTTGCGGCCGCGACGAGCCCGTTGATCTCGCCGAGAATGCCGGCCGACAGAACCGAGCCGAGCAGACTGCCGACGCCGCCCATCACGACGACCAGAAAGCCGTCGACCACCATTGAGGTCCCCATATCGGGAAACACGGTCTTGAAGCCGGACATCATCACGCCGGCGATCCCGGCCAGTCCCGACCCAAACGCGAACGTCAGCGCGTTAACGCGGGTGACGTCGACGCCGCAGGCGGCAGCCATCTTGGGATTGCGGATGATCGCGCGGACCTGGGTGCCGGCCACGGTGCGATAGATCACGAACCAAGTGGCAATGGCGAGGAGCGCGGTTACCAGGATGATGAAGGCCCGATAGCGGTTGATGTCGGAGCCGGCGAAACGGAACGTGCCCTGGAGGATGTCCGGCACGCTGACGTTCTGCAGGCCAGGTCCAAGGCCCTGGATGTGGATGCCGAGGAACGACAGCCCGAATTCGAGCCGTACGGCCTGCTGGATCAGGATGGCGATGCCCCAGGTCGCGAGCAGCGTGTCGAGCAGCCGGCCATAGAGCTTTCGGACTACGACGCGTTCGATCAGCAGGCCGAGCAGTGCCGTCACGATGAAAGCGAGCGGGATTGCGACGAAGATGTTGGCACCAAACCAAAGGCCGGACAGCACCGTCACATAGGCGCCGACCATCACCATCTCGCCGTGGGCCATATTGATGACGCCCATCGCACCATAGGTGATGGCCAGGCCGAGCGCGACCAGTAGCAGGATCGATCCCAGGCTGAGACCGATGAACAGAACCTCGAGCATGACAGATGCCTCCCGCCATCCACCGAGCGAGGGAGGCGCGCGGTGGATGAGGTTTCCTCGGACGTCAGGTTTTCAGCTTGGCCGCGTCGAGTCCCTTCCCTGTGCAGAAGAGATTCGTCGGCGTTTCGCCGTAGGCGACGTAAGGAAGCGGCATCACCGGCTCCTTGTAGGCGTCGATGATCTTGCCTTGGCCGTCCGGGAGCCACTGCGCGATGCGCGGCGTGAGATAGGTATGCAGGTTCTCGGCCTCGATCTTGACGTGACCGTTAGGCGCATCGAACTCCTGGCCCTTGACCGCTTCGCGGATCGCGGTCGGCGAGATTTCGGCCACCTTCTCCACCGCCTGCTTCCACAGGAACACCTGGAAGTAGGACGATTCGAGCGCGTGATGGGTCACGGCCTTCGGATCCTTCACGAACTTGCGGTAGCGCTCGATGAACGCCTTGTTGCGGTCGGTGTCGATGGCCTGGAAATACGGGAAGGAGGTGAAGGAGCCCACCGCATATTCGGCGCCCATCGCCGCGATCTCGATCTCCGAGGTGACGGTCGCGCAGATCGGCAGCTTGTCGTGCGTGAGACCCTGGTTCTTGTACTCGCGGTAGAATGCGATCACGGAGTCGCCGACCACGTTCGAGAGCACGACGTCGCAGCCCGAGCTCTTGATCTTGTTGACCATCGAGCCCCATTCGGAATGGCCGAGCTCGAGATATTCGTCGGCGATCCACTCGCCGCCGTTCTTCTCGATCAGGATCTTGGAGACCTTGGCCATCTCGCGCGGATAAATGTAGTTCGATCCGACGATGAAGAACTTCTTCTTGCCGAGCGTCTTGATGATCCAGGGAATGAAATTCGACAACTGCTGATTCGGAACGGCGCCGGTGTAGACGACGTTCTTCGAGCACTCGAACCCTTCGTAGTAGGTCGGATAGAAATAGAGATTGTTGCGCTTCTCGAACACCGGCAGCACGGCCTTGCGGCTCGCCGACGTGTAGGAGCCGAACACGGTCGGCACGCGATCCTGAATGACGAGCTTCGAGGCCTTCTCGTTGTAGGTCTTCGGATCGGAGGCGCCGTCTTCCGCGACCGCCGTGATCTTCATGCCCTTGACGCCGCCGGCCGCGTTGATCTCGCTGATCGCCATCATGGTGGCATCGTGCAGCGATTTCTCCACGATCGAGAGTCCGCCCGTCAGCGAGAACAGCACGCCCACCTTGATCTCGCCGGCGGCCTTTGCACCGGTCGAGAACACCCATGGCGAGGTAATCAATGCGCCGCCCGCCAGAGCGCCGCTCTTCAAGAATCTACGTCGATCGACTGCCATACCGCACACTCTCCTTTGTCCAGGCACACGTCCCCGTTCGCGCCGAAGCACGTTGCTTACCGCCAGAATTCGCCTAGAGCGGATCGAGCTCCGACGACGCGCTGTGCGCCGCCGGCCAAACTCGGTCCGAAAAACAAAAAAGCCCGACGAACCCTTCACGGGTTCTTCGGGCTACCTAGCCATTGCCGAACCAGCATCATTGATGGTCCGGCGGCGTTGAGAAGGATCTTGATCCCTTCAACTAATGAAAGCTAATCACTCTTCGCCCGGTATTGCAAGAGCTCGTTTGCGTGAATGATTGCCGAGGCCATTTCGTCCATCGAGAGACGCTTGGACATGGCCTGCTTGCGGATGCTCTCATAAGCATCAGCCTCGCTCAAACCCTGGCCATCCATCAGGATGGCCTTGGCTTTCTGAATCCGCTGCAGGCCAGCGAGCTTGCGCTCCAGCTTGCGGACGCGCTTCTCGGACTCGCGCCTCTCCAACCACAGGCTGCGTGCGATCGTCAAATTCGTGAGCAATCCGAATGGACGAATTGGCCGCTCGATCACCGCGACCGCTCCAGCCTCAAGCACCAGTTGCAGGGTCGAGGGATCCTCGTAGGACACCACCGCGATCAGGGTCGGCCGATGGTTCGCATCCGACTTCAGCAGCCGCTGGATCTCCAGACGCATGTCGTGCTCGATCGCGAGCAGGACGACATCGGCACCGTCGGCCCAGCAATCCGGCACCGGCCACTGCATTTCGACCATGCAGCCGATGCGGCGAAGGTGCTCGACGAGCTTGGTGCGCTCGCTGTCCGGCGGGTGCACGACGTGCACCCGTAAGCCCCGGAGATCGCGAAGAATTTGGATGGCCACGTCCGGTTCTCCGTCCCGCCACGCTACCCCAAGACCATCAGGACCGGATGAGCTGCTGCTCGTCGACCGACCAGTCGTCGAGGCTTTGTACGACACAATAAGGATCTGGCTTCACGCGCACGCCCGGGTTCCAGACGATCTGGAAGCGGCCCTGCCGATCGACGCGCGCGATGCGCGGCCATAGATAAGTGTGGTTGTTCTCCGGATCGACACGTACTCTGCCCTGCGGCGCATCGAATTCGAAGTCGCGCATGTTGCCGAGCACCTGCTCAGGATCGTCGGAGCCGCATTTGGCGACCGCGCGCATCGCCAGATGGACCTGGAAATAGGCAGCTTCCGCGCAAGCGGTCACCGGCGCATCGTCGCCATACTGCGCTTTGAAGCTAGAGACGAAGCGCCGTGCCGCCTGCGACGCCAGCGTTTCGAAGAACGGCGCCGCCGTGATGTGGCCCTCCGCGGCTTCCGCACCCATCTCGGCAACCTCTGCTTCGCTCGTGCTCAGGCTCGCGATCGGCATCCGCGTCGGATCGAAGCCGGCCGCACGATACGCGCGATAGAACTCTGCCGTGCCGGCACCGACAACGGTCGAGAAGATCACGTCCGGCGACGTCTTCTTGATGCGAGCGATGACTTTGTCGAAATCTCTGGCCTGCACCTGTAACGGCACGTAGATTTCATCCAGCACCTTGCCCCTACCCTGGACCACGAAATCGGCCATCAGCCGGTTGGACTCGTAGGGAAAGACGTAGTTGGAGCCGACGAACAGAAAGCGGTTGCCATAGGTCGACAGCAGGAAACGTGCGAGCTGCAGCGAATTCTGGTTCGGCGCGGCGCCGGTATAGATGCAGTTGCGGGAATATTCGAAACCTTCATATAGAGTCGGGTAGAACAGCAGCCCCCTGTGTCCCTCGACCGAGGGCAGCACCGCCTTGCGCGTGCTCGACATGTAGCAGCCGAACAACAGACGGATGCGGTCGACCTGAAACAGACGCTCGGCGAAGGCGCGGAACTTCTTCGGGTCCGAAGCGGGGTCGTAGATGACGGGCTCGACTGGGCGGCCGAGGATACCGCCGGATGCGTTGATCTCCGAGATCGCGAGCAGCGTAGCGTTGAGTTGCGTCCGCTCGATGCCCGAGGTCACGCCGGTCTGCGAGAACAGCACACCGACGCGCCAGCTTTCAAGCTGCCTTTCTGATGAACCCATGTGACGACTGCACCACGTCCCGGTTGTCCGTCTCCCGACACCGCTGATCGGCATCGTAGACAGAACGCCTCCTGCATTCTGTGTAGGATGATTGTTCGCTTGGCGTCAACCGGACGACCACGTAGCTGCCGTTGCGCGGAAGGGGGCGTCCGGCACGCCAGCGGCAGCAGCATCAGCGCGCGGTGCGCTCCTCGCGCGGCGCGAGGCCGAACCGACGCCGATAGCAGCGCGCGAAATGCATCGGCGTGGCAAACCCCGTGGCGAGCGCGACCTCACCGATCGCAAGCGTGCTCTGGCGCAGCAGGCCGCGGGCGTGCTCGAGACGGATCTGCAGGTAACGGCGATGGATTGTCGTCCCAAGATATTGAGCAAACAGACGCTCGAGCTGACGCAGCGACAGATCGGCAAGCCGGGCGAGGTCCGATGGCGCGAGCGGGCGCTCGATCCGCTTCTCCATGCGCAGCATTGTGTCGACCAGCTTCGGATGATGAACGCCGAAGCGCTCCGCCGGCGACAGCCGCTGTGCAGCCTCACCGCGCCGAACCTCCGTCTGCAGAAACCAGTCGCTCACGGCCGAGGCCAGCCGCGTCCCGTAATCGATCCTGATCATCGCATGCATCATGTCGAGCGCGGCAATGCCACCGGCGCAGGTGAAACGGTCGCGGTCGATCTCGAACAGCGAGCGGCTGAGCGGCAGCGTCGGAAAGGTCTCGGTGAATGCCGGCATATGCTCCCAATGGATGGTGCAGCGATAGCCATCGAGCAGGCCCGCCTGCGCGAGAATGAACGGACCGGCCGAGACGCCGATCAGCCGGACGCCATGCCGCGCGGCGCTCCTCAAATAAGAGAGTGTTGGCAGATGCGAGAAAGTGGCCGGATTACCACCTGCGCAGACCACGATCGAGTCGACGCGTGCGGCACTGCCGATCGTGTCATCGGCCGGAATCCGGACGCCGTTGGAGGCTTGGATGTCGGTGCCGCGGATGGCGATGTGACGCCAGCGATAGAACGTTCGGCCACTGAGCGCGTTCGCCGCCCGCAGCGGCTCGGCGGCCGACGCATAGGACATCAGGGCAAAGCCGGGGATCAGCAGGAATCCGACCCGGTGGACCCTGGCCTCGTCGTTCTTGGACCCTTTTCCGTCGTATTTAGACATATCGGCAATGACATAGCAACGCATACTTCCCAGGACAATCCCGTGGTCGGATGCGCATGCGCTATTCGCTGTTTTCCCTCGCCCGCCAGGCCCTGCGCGGTCACCGTGACTGGCAGCCGGTCTGGCGCGATGCCGCCCCGAAAAGCAGCTACGACGTGATCATCGTCGGCGGCGGCGGGCATGGGCTCGCGACCGCCTATTATCTCGCCAAGCAACACGGCATCCGCAACGTTGCCGTGGTCGAAAAAGGCTGGATCGGCTCCGGCAATGCCGGCCGCAACACCACGATCATCCGCTCCAACTATCTGCTGCCCGGCAACGAGCCCTTCTACGAATGGTCGATGAAGCTGTGGGAAGGGCTCGAGCAGGATCTGAACTACAACGCGATGGTCAGCCAGCGCGGCGTCCTCAACCTCTATCACTCCGACGGCCAGCGCGACGCCTTCGCCCGGCGTGGCAACGCGATGCGGCTGGCCGGCGCCGACGCTGAGCTGCTCGATGCCGACGCCGTCAGGCGCATGCTGCCGCTGCTCGATTTCGACAATGCGCGGTTTCCGATCAAGGGCGGACTGCTGCAGCGGCGAGGCGGCACCGCGCGTCATGACGCCGTGGTCTGGGGCTACGCGCGCGGCGCCAGCGACCGCGGCGTGGACATCATCCAGAATTGCGAGGTCACTGGCCTCGTGCGCGACGGCGGCCACATCACCGGGGTCACGACGACACGCGGCACGATCAGCGCCGGCAAGGTCGGGCTCGCGGTCGCCGGCAGCAGCTCACGGGCGGCGCAAATGGCAGGGTTGCGGCTCCCGATCGAAAGTCACGTGCTGCAGGCCTTCGTCTCCGAGGCCATCAAGCCTCTGATCCCTGGCGTCATCACCTTCGGCGCCGGCCATTTCTACATCAGCCAGTCGGACAAGGGCGGGCTGGTGTTCGGTGGCGACATCGACGGCTACAATTCCTATGCGCAGCGCGGCAACCTGCCGACCGTCGAGGACGTGTGCGAGGGCGGCATGGCGCTGATGCCGGCGATCGGCCGCGTGCGCATGCTGCGCTCCTGGGCCGGGCTCGTCGACATGTCGATGGACGGCTCGCCGATCATCGATCGCACGCCGCTGCAGGGGCTCTATCTGAATGCCGGCTGGTGCTATGGCGGCTTCAAGGCCACGCCGGGCTCCGGCTGGTGCTTCGCCCACCTGCTGGCGCGCGACGAGCCGCATCCGGTGGCGAGAGCCTATCGCCTCGATCGCTTCGAGACCGGCCACCTGATCGATGAAAAAGGTCAGGGCGCGCAGCCGAACCTTCACTGAGGCCGACCATGCGAATCCCCTGCCCTTTCTGCGGCGAGCGTGACCTCGTGGAGTTCGCCTATCATGGCGACACCGAGTCGAGGCCAGATCCTGCAACTGCCGATGCGCCGCAGCGCTTCTTCGATGCGGTCTATCTGCGCGACAATCCGGCGGGCCGGCATCAGGAACTCTGGTATCACGCCCAGGGCTGCCGCAGCTGGCTGGTTGTGACGCGCGACACGAAGACCCACGAGGTGCTCGGCGCAACGCTAGCGAAGCGAGGCGCGGCATGACAGCCGCGCCCAACCGTCTCGCCTCCGGAGGCCTCATCGACCGCAGCAGGCCGATCCGCTTCCGCTTCGACGACGCCCCCTATGAAGGCCATGCCGGCGACACGCTGGCTTCGGCGCTGCTCGCCAATGACGTCCGCCTCGTCGGCCGCTCCTTCAAGTATCACCGTCCCCGCGGCATCCTGACCGCCGGCCCCGAGGAGCCGAACGCCCTGGTGCAGCTGCGTCCGGGTGCACGGCGCGAGCCGAACACGCGCGCGACGACAATCGAGCTTTATGACGGACTGCAGGCCTGGAGCCAGAACCGCTGGCCGTCGCTGCGCTGCGATGTCGGCGCAATCAACTCACTGCTGTCGCCGCTGTTCGTCGCCGGTTTCTACTACAAGACCTTCATGTGGCCGGCCTCGTTCTGGGAGAAGGTCTACGAGCCGGCGATCCGCCAAGCCGCAGGGCTGGGTCGTGCCAGCGGTCGAGCGGATCCCGACGCTTACGAAAAGGTCAACGCGTTCTGCGACGTGCTGATCATCGGCGGCGGTGCGGCGGGCCTCGCGGCGGCGATGGCAGCCGGCCGCAGCGGCGCGCGGGTCATCCTGTGCGACGAGGATTCGGCGCTCGGCGGGCGGCTGAATGGCGATCTCCGCGAGATCGATGATCGGCCTGGCGCCGAATGGGCGCAGCGCACTGCCGCCGAGCTCGAAACCATGCCGAACCTGCGCATCGTCGGGCGCACCAGCGTGTTCGGCGCCTATGACGGCGGCACCTATGGTGCACTGGAGCGCGTGTCCGATCATCTTCCCGAGCCGCAGCCGCATCAGCCGCGCCAGCGGCTCTGGAAGATCGTCGCCAGGCGCGCGGTTCTCGCCAGCGGCGCGATCGAGCGCCCCATCGTGTTCGGCGGCAACGACCGTCCCGGCGTGATGATGGCCGCCAGTGTGCGAACCTACATCAACAGGTTCGCGGCTGCGCCCGGCCGTCGGGCTGCGATCTACACCGGCTGCGACGACGCCTGGAGCACCGCCTTCGATCTCGCGCGCAACGGCATCACGGTGGCCGCCGTCATCGACCACCGCGAGACGATCGCGCCGCAGCTACGCGCCGAGGCGACGCGGCTCGACATCCCCGTCCATCTCGGTGCCGATGTGACCGACACGCGCGGGCCGCACGGCTTGCAGGCGATCACGATTCGGACCGCCAATGGCCGCTCGCGAAGGCTGCGCGTCGATCTCCTGGCGATGTCCGCCGGCTGGTCGCCCAGTCTCGGATTGACGACACATCTCGGGCACAAGCCGCGCTGGTCGGAGACGGCCGCCACGTTCCTCCCCGATGCACTGCCGCCGGGGATGAGCGTCGCGGGCGCGGTGTCGGGCGCGTTCGGCCTTGCCGAGGCGCTGCGGCAGGGCACCGCGCTCGGCGCTGCTGCAGCGGAAGCCACAGGCTTTTCGATCGCCCCCCCAGCGGCACCGCGCGCCGATGACGAGAAGGTCGAGCTCTCGCCGTTCTGGCACGTCGCGTCGTCCCGGTCGAAAGCCTTCGTCGATTTCCAGCACGACGTGACCAGCGCAGATGTCGCGCTCGCCGCGCGCGAAGGCTTCCGCTCGGTCGAGCTCTTGAAGCGCTACACGACCCTGGGCATGGCGACCGAGCAGGGCAAGCTCTCCAACATCAACGGCCATGCGATGATGGCCGAGCTGACCGGCCGCACCATGGCCGAGGTCGGCACCACCGTGTTCCGCGCACCCGTCGTCCCGGTTGCGGTCGGCGCCTTCGCCGGCCATCACCGCGGCCGCGACTTCCGGCCGACGCGCCGGACAGCGGGCCATGGCTGGGCCGAACAGAACGGTGCGAGCTTCGTCGAGGCCGGTGCCTGGCTGCGCGCGCAATGGTTCGCGCAAGCCGGCGAGTCCGATTGGCTGTCGATCGTCTCGCGCGAGGTACGCGATGTCCGCAGCAAGGTCGGCGTCTGCGACATCTCGACGCTCGGCAAGATCGACGTTCAGGGCAGCGACGCCGGTATCTTCCTCGATCGCGTCTACATCAACATGTTCTCCACCTTGCCGGTCGGCAAAGTGCGTTACGGGATCATGCTGCGCGAGGACGGCATCGTCATGGACGATGGCACCGCCGCCCGCTTCGCGCCCGATCACTACGTGGTCTCGACCACGACCGCCAATGCCGCCAAGGTCATGCAGCATCTCGAACATGCGCGGCAGGTGCTGTGGCCGGAGCTGGACGTGCAGCTCGTCTCGGTCACCGAGCAGTGGTCGCAATACTCCATCGCCGGCCCCGACGCGCGGCGACTACTGGAGCGCCTCCTCGGCGATACGGTCGACGTGTCCGATGCCGCGTTGCCCTATCTCGGCTGCGTCGCATTCACCTGGCGCGACGTGCCGGCGCGGCTGTTCCGCGTCTCATTTTCCGGCGAGCTCGCTTATGAGATCGCCGTACCGGCGCAATATGGCGACGCGGCGATCCGCGCGATCATGGAGGCCGGCGCCGAATTCGGGATCACGCCCTACGGCACCGAGGCGCTCGGCGTGATGCGCATCGAGAAGGGCCATGTCGCCGGCAACGAGATCAACGGCACCACCACGGCGGCCGATCTCGGCTTGGGACGCATGATGTCGCAGAAGAAGGACTATATTGGCCGCGTGCTCTCGCAGCGGCCGGGCCTCGTCGACCCGGACCGGCCGAGCCTGGTCGGCCTGCGCCCAGTCGATCCGATCGCGCGGCTGCGCGCCGGCGCCCACATGCTCGCGCTTCGCGCGGCGCCGACGACCGAAAACGACGAGGGCCATGTCACGTCGGTCGCCTTCTCACCGACGCTGGGGCACTGGATCGGCCTCGCCCTCGTCAAGCGCGGACCCGCGAGACTCGGCGAGCGTATGCGGGCCTACGATCCGGTCCGCGCCGGCGACACCGAGGTCGAGCTCGTCTCACCGGTTTTTCTCGATCAGCAGGGAGCACGGCCCCATGGCTGAAGGCTTGTCGTCACGCGCAACGCTTGCCGATCAGGCAACATCGACGCTGGGCAGCCGGGTGACCATCGCGGAGCGAGCCGAGCTTGGCCTCGCCACGCTACGCGCGCGCAAGGACCAGGACGCGGCGTTGCGTGAGATCGTCCAGCAGCAGCACGGCGTATCGCTACCGCAAACGCCGGCCGTCGCACGCGCAGATGCAATCGCCTTCGTCGGCCTCGGCCCACACCATTGGCTCGCTGTCGCCGACGGCCAGAGTCACCGCCTTGCGCCGTCCTTGACGTCGGCGTTCGGTTCGCTTGCCTCCATCGTCGACCAGAGCGGCGGCTATGTCGTCTTCAGCGTCGGCGGCTCGGCCATCCGCGACGTGCTCGCCAAGGGCGTCCCGATCGACCTGCATCCGCGCGCCTTCCCGCCCGGCACTGCCGCCACGACGGTCGTCTCACATATCGGTGCCATCATCTGGCGCAACGACGATCAGAACGCGCAGCCCTGCTTCGACATCGCCGTATTCCGCAGCCTGTCGCACAGCTTCTGGCGCTGGTTCTCCGATGCCGCAGCGGCGTTCGGCTGCAAGGTGAAGCAGCAGCAGGTACCGTAAGGTGGGCAAAGGCGCGTCCGCGCTGTCAGTTGTGATCCACGCTTTTTGACGCGCCGTGCCCGCCGTCCTGCCGACGCCGATAGCCGGTGGGCGCGCCCACCCCACGCATGTCATTGCGAGCGAGGCGGCGCAGCGAAGCAATCCAGAATCGATCCGCGGAGACGGTTTGGATTGCTGCCTCGCTTCGCTCCAAGCAATGGCGCGTGGGACGATTTGGGCTCGCACGCACACCGCCTGCGGGCGACCGCGGCAGCTCAGCAATCGAGCGTCGTTTCGCGCTCCCACTCCGTCAGATGACGCGAGTACGAATTCCATTCCTCGGTCTTGAGCTTGACGTAGCACGGGACGAAATCGCCGAGCTTCTCGATCAGGACCGGCGAGGCCTCCAGCGCGCGGATCGCGTCGAGCAGATTGAGCGGGAGCTTCTTGCCGGTCTTCACCGCGTGGCCATCGGTATACATGTTGATGTCGAGGCGCTGGCCAGGGTCACGCTGGTTGGTGATGCCATCGAGGCCGGCCGTGAGCAATCCGGCCTGCAACAGATAGGGATTGGCGGCGCCGTCGGCGAGGCGGACCTCGAAACGGCCGGCTTCGGGGATGCGGATGAGATGCGTCCGGTTGTTGCCGGAATAGGTGACGGAGTTCGGCGCCCAGGTCGCACCCGATGTCGTGCGCGCCGCGTTGATGCGCTTGTAGGAGTTGACGGTGGGGTTGAACAGCGCGGCCAACGCGTCGGCCGAATGCATGATGCCGCCGAGGAATTGATAGCCGAGCTTGGAGACGCCGAGTTCGCCGGCCTCGTCCTCGAACAGATTGCGGCTATCCTTCCACACCGAGACATGGGCGTGGCAGCCATTGCCGGTGAGATCGACGAACGGCTTTGGCATGAAAGTGGCGCGCAGCCCGTGCTTCTCGGCGATCGAGCGCACCATGTATTTGAAGAAGGCGTGGCGGTCGGCCGTCTTGAGCGCGGTATCGAACTCCCAGTTCATCTCGAACTGGCCGTTCGCATCCTCATGGTCGTTCTGATAGGGCTTCCAGCCCAGCGACAGCATGGCATCGCAGATCTCGGCGATCACCTCGTAGCGCCGCATCAGCGCCTGCTGGTCGTAGCAAGGCTTCGACTGCTTGTCCGCGGCATCGGACGGCGCGCTGCCGTCGGCGGTGATCAGGAAGAACTCGCACTCGACGCCGGACTTCAGCTCATAGCCCTGCGCCGCAGCGTCTGCGATCATGCGCTTGAGCAGGTTACGCGGGGCATGCGCCACCGGCTTGCCGTTCATCCAGGGATCGGCGGCGAGCCAGCCGACCTCCGGCTTCCATGGCAGCTGGATCAGGCTCGCCGGGTCCGGCATCGCGAACACGTCGGGATCGGCCGGTGTCATGTCGAGCCAGGTGGCGAAGCCGGCAAAGCCCGCACCAGTCTTGACCATGCCGTCGATCGCTGCCGCCGGCACCAGCTTGGCGCGCTGCACGCCGAACAGGTCGGTGTAGGAGATCAGGAAATACTTGATGCCCCGCTCGCAGGCGGTGGCATGGAGGCTACTCGAC
Organism: Bradyrhizobium oligotrophicum; assembly: GCF_051168495.1. Classification (GTDB taxonomy): domain Bacteria; phylum Pseudomonadota; class Alphaproteobacteria; order Rhizobiales; family Xanthobacteraceae; genus Bradyrhizobium; species Bradyrhizobium oligotrophicum_A. Next base: position 178,992 of record NZ_JBNPVB010000015.1, read on the forward strand.
ATGATGTCCCCTCTGAGTCCGCAAGACCCGGCATTGTCGTATCCGTCGACCTCATCAGCGGCGCGTCTCGCGGCCTGCCTATTTTTCCAGTCCCGGAATCCAGTTGGTGCCGGCGAGCGGAACGCCCGCCATCGCCGCGGCCTCGATCGTCAGCGCGACCAGATCCTCGGGCTCAAGATTGTGCAGATGACTCTTGCCGCAAGCCCGCGCGATGGTCTGCGCCTCCAGGGTCAGCACCGACAGATAGTTGGCGAGCCGGCGCCCGGCCTTGACCGGATCGAGCCGTGCCGCGAGCGCCGGGTCCTGGGTGGTGATCCCTGCGGGATCAAGGCCTTCCTGCCAGTCGTCATAAGCGCCGGCGGTCGTGCCGAGCTTCTGATACTCGGCCTCCCATTGCGGATCATTGTCGCCGAGCGCGATCAGCGCCGCGGTGCCGATCGAGACCGCGTCGGCGCCGAGCGCGAGCGCCTTAGCGACATCGGCGCCGGTGCGGATGCCGCCGGACACGATCAGCTGCAGCTTGCGATGCAGGCCGAGGTCCTGCAGCGCCTGCACCGCGGGCCGGGTCGCGGCGAGCGTCGGCAGGCCGACATGCTCGATGAAGACGTCCTGCGTCGCCGCGGTGCCGCCCTGCATGCCGTCGAGGACGATGACATCGGCGCCGGACTTGGCCGCAAGCGCCGTGTCATAATAGGGACGGCTGGCGCCGACCTTGACGTAGATCGGCTTCTCCCAGTCGGTGATTTCGCGCAGTTCCTCGATCTTGATTTCGAGATCGTCGGGGCCGGTCCAGTCCGGATGGCGGCAGGCCGAGCGCTGGTCGATGCCTTCCGGCAGCGTGCGCATCTTGGCGACGCGCGGCGAGATCTTCTGTCCCAGCAGCATGCCCCCGCCGCCGGGCTTGGCGCCCTGCCCGATCACGATCTCGATCGCATCGGCCTTGCGCAGATCGTCAGGATTCATGCCGTAGCGCGACGGCAGGTACTGATAGACCAGGATCGAGGAATGCCCGCGCTCCTCCGGCGTCATGCCGCCGTCGCCCGTCGTGGTGGACGTGCCGGCCGCCGAGGCGCCCCGGCCAAGCGCTTCCTTGGCGGGCCCCGACAGCGAGCCAAAACTCATGCCGGCGATGGTGACCGGAATCTTGAGTTTGATCGGCTTCTTCGCGAAGCGCGCGCCGAGCGTGACGTCGGTGCCGCACTTCTCGCGATAGCCTTCGAGCGGATAGCGCGAGATCGAGGCGCCGAGGAACAGCAGATCGTCGAAGTGCGGCAGCGCGCGCTTGGCGCCGCCGCCGCGGATGTCGTAAATGCCGGTGGCCGCCGCCCGCTCGATCTCGGCGATCACGTTCGGGTTGAAGGTCGCGGAGAAGCGCGGCGGGGTGCGATGCGGAGGCACGGACATCTTGATGGCCTCAATAGGCGTCGGCATTGTCGATGTGGAAATGATAAAGGCGCCGCGCCGAGCCGTAGAGCTTGAAGTCATCGGCGCTTGCATCGACGCCAGCGTGCTTCAACACGGCTGCGAGGATCGCACGATCCTCCTCAGCCATGGGCTTTTCGATGCAGTCGGCTCCCAGGCTCGCGACGCGGCCGCGCACGAACAAGCGCGCTTCGTAGATGGAGTCGCCAAGCGCATCGCCGGCATCGCCGAGCACGACGAGATTGCCCGCCTGCGCCATGAACGCGCTCATCGGCCCGATCGATCCCTTCACGACGATATCGATGCCCTTCATCGAGATGCCGCAGCGTGCCGAGGCGTTGCCCTCGATGACCAGCAGCCCGCCGCAGCCGGTCGCGCCTGCCGACTGGCTGGCGTCGCCTCTGACGCGAACCTCGCCCGACATCATGTTCTCTGCCACGCCGACACCGGCATTCCCGGAGATCACGACCGTGGCCTGCTTGTTCATGCCGGCGCAATAGTAGCCGACGTGCCCCTCGATATCGATGGTGACCGGTGCGTCGATCCCGCAGGCGACAGCGTGCTTGCCGGAAGGATTGCTGACGATCCAGTGGGTCTCGTTGGTCGTCGACGACAGCGCGTGGAGCGCGGCGTTGAGCTCGCGCAGCGGCGCCTTGGCGAGATCGAAGCTCGGCATCAGCCCCGCTCCCAGACATAGACGGTGGCGGGCTCCGGCTCGAAGATGCGCGCCTTGTTGACGCCCGGCAACACGGCGAGCGCGCGATACTCCGATCCGAATGCGACGTAGTCGTCGGTTTCGGCCATGACCGCCGGTTTGCAGGAGATCGGATCGCGCAGCACGGCGAAGCCGGTTTCGGTGCCGACCACGAACGTGTAGAAGCCGTCGAGATCGGAGAGGCTGTTCGTCAGCGCCTCCTTCAGCGAGGCGCCTTCACGGATTCGCCAGCTCAGATAGCCGGCCGCGACTTCCGTGTCGTTCTCGGTGGCGAAGCGCATGCCCTCCCGCTGCAGCATGCGGCGTACGCCGTTGTGGTTGGACAGCGAGCCATTGTGAACGAGACACTGGTCGAGCCCGGTCGAGAATGGATGCGCGCCGCGCGTCGTCACGGCCGACTCCGTCGCCATGCGGGTGTGGCCGATGCCGTGGCTGCCGGTCATGCGCGACAGGCCGAAGCGCTGCGTCACCTGCTCGGGACGGCCGACCTCCTTGTACAGCTCCATGCGCGCACCGGCGCCGACGAAGCTGATGTCGTCGCGGCTGTCGATGAAAGCGCGCGCCGCCTCCTCCTTGTGGAAACAGACCGACAGCACGGCGTGCGTATCGTGTAGGGCGAGCCCTGGCGTTTCGCCGATCGCCTTGCCGAGCTCGGCAACGGCGCTGCGGAGGATCTCCTCGTCGGCACCGCTGATGGTGAGCTTGACGCGCCCCTCTGTCCGATGACCGTAGACCGCAAAGCCCGCGCTGTCAGGGCCACGCTCGCTCATGACGACGAGCATCTCACTGAGCAGCACGCCGAGTTCCGGCTCCAACCGCGGAGCCTTCAGAAACAGCCCAACGATCCCACACATGCGCCGCTCCACATCACCGTGCGGCGGGCCGAGCCTCCCGCCGGGAGCCTCACCATAGCGCGGACCAAATTCTTTTCAAGAAACTTTTATTCACTATACGAAAGTCTCGTCCTGCCCTATCCATGTGATCGCGCGGCAGTCCTCGGCACGTAACCTTGCGCGTCCGTACTGGCCGCGATGGTTGCGGCGGCGTATAGAGGTCAGGCAGCCGGCTCCGCGGTAAGCCGCCGTGAACGATAACGAGGTTTCCTGTGGCGAAAGGCGCCGCGAAAAAGCCGAAGAAGATGACCCGGGCGGAGACTCCACGCGCGGAGCCCGAACTCCTGACGGGTTCGCTGGCACCGAAGCAGGCGTCCCCGACCTTGGAATCCGAGATCGGCGCCGAGGTTCGCCGCCTGCGCAAGGACCTCGATCTCACAGTGTCGGAGCTTGGTGCCGCCGCGAGCATCTCGACCGGCATGCTGTCCAAGATCGAGAACGGCTCGATCTCGCCATCGCTGGCGACGCTCTCGGCGCTCGCCAAGGCGCTGAACGTGCCCATCGCGCGCCTGTTCCGCGAGAACGGCGAGGAGCGCGACTGCTCCTTCGTCAAGGCCGGCCAGGGTGTCCGCATCGAACGACGCGGCACCAAGGCCGGCCATCTCTACGATCTGCTCGGCCATTCGCTCGGCGGCGACGTCGTGGTCGAGCCCTATCTGATCACGCTCAAGGGCGACGCCGTCCCCTACACCGACTTCCGCCACGCTGGCGTCGAGTTCATCTATATGCTCTCCGGCAAGGTGCGCTACCGCCACGCCGACCGACTCTATCTGCTGGAGCCGGGCGACGCGCTGTTCTTCGACGCCGCCGCTCGCCATGGCCCCGAGGAGCTGATCAACGCGCCGATGACCTATCTTTCCGTCATCATCTATCCCCGACGCAGCCGTTAGCGGCACGACAACGGGACTTGGCCAGTCCCAAGAATGCAGGTCGTTCCCAACGACCTCTGCCCTGCTCAGAAACGCTCCGGGTGCCGTTTGTGCAGCCTTCCATGTCGTCACGCGTTCATGCACTCCCATGGCAGCATCGCTTGCCACCATCAGTAGTGGAGACTTTGGGGTCTTTTTGAAGCAGTGATCAAGGCGCGCCGGGGCGAACAGCCGCTCACGACTGAGGCCTATCTGCCCCGGCCGAAGGTCGAATGCGCGCGTACTGCGCGGCGTTCATTGATTGCCGACAACACGGCTTTTCTCTACCGAGATACACCACGCCCGGTGACACGACTTGAAGGCGAATGCACAGACCGCCGCCTCAATGCGTTCACATCGCCTTGGCGCGCGCGAACAACCGGAAATCTTCGAGCGCCGCGTGCCGATGCGGGGCGGCTTCGCGCCGGCAAGTCTCGGTGTCCACGATCGAGCGGAAGGCGGCTAAATCGCCGTATTCATTGATCGCCGCTTCGCCCCAGCGTTCGCCTTGCGGGCCGACGAGGCTCGTCAGGAGCGGCCCGGAAAACATCCGCACGAGCGGCTTACCGGACTGGAATGCCGCGAAATTCCACAGCGCCGAAATAAGCGCTTTCCCGTCATCGCCGTTCAGGCGGCCTTTTGCAGCCGCCTGAAGCGCTCAATACGGAAAGGCGTGGGGTCAACGCGAGGCGCTGATCCCGTCACCAAGTCAGCCATCAACGCACCGGCGCCAGGACCGATGCCGAAGCCGTGGCCGGAGAAACCGGTCGCGATATGGAAGCCCGGAATGGAGCCGACAGGCGCAATGACCGGAACCGCGTCCGGTGTGACGTCCATGAGTCCCGCCCACATCTGAGTGATCTTGGCATCACGAAACGCCGGGAAGGCTTCGCTCAGATGGCTGACGCCGCCATCGACGCGTCGCCACGAAGGATCGGGATCGAGAATGCGGATCTGCTCGAACGGCGTCACCTCGTCGCTCTTCCAGCTTCGGGCCATCGACAGCTCGCGAAAGAACTGACCGCCGATGCGAAGCGTCAATTCCCTCCAGCTCTTGATCAGCGTCGGCGTATAGTCAAGGAACAGACGGAAGCTGTCCGGCGTGATCGGGGCGATGTTCGCGTTGCGCTGGGCGACGGTGAAGCCGCCGTCCAGACGACGGCGGAAGGCGAAGTTGCCTGCACCGACGGCGAAATCGGGAACGCCATCAACCGAGGAAACGCGGGCGACGCTGCCGAGGATCTTCAGGACCGGAAGATCGATCCCGATATTGCCGGCGAAAAGCCGCGACCAGGCCCCTCCTGCCAGAACGACCGACGAGCAGCGGATCTCGCCGCGCTCGGTGACACAGCCGCTCACCCGGCCCGCCGATCGCTCGATGGAACGAACCGCGCAGTTGGTGAGGATGTGTGCTCCCTGGGCGGCAGCGCCACGCGCAATGGCGGGAGCGGCGATAAGCGGTTCGGCCCTGCCATCGCTCGGCGTATGCAGCGCGGCGCGGAACGGCTTCGCCATGCCGGGAATGAGTGCCTCGAGCGCCTCGCCCCTAACGAAGCGGGAATCAAGACCGAGCGATGTGGCCTGCTTCAGCCACTCCTCATACATTGCGACGTCGCGATCCGTGTCGCAGAGATAGGCGATGCCCGCCTGCCGGAATCCCGTCTCGCCGCCGATGCGCGCGTTCATGCCGCGCCAGATCCGAAGACTTTCGATGGCGAGCGGCAGCTCGGCCGGATCGCGTCCCATCTGGCGTACCCAGCCCCAGTTTCGCGCCGACTGCTCCGCCCCGATCAGTCCCTTCTCGCACAAGGCGACGCTCACGCCGCGCTCGGCCAGCGAAAGCGCCGTCGATACACCGATGATGCCGCCGCCGATGACGACGACATCCACATGCGCAGGCAATTCCTGTGGCGTGACAACAAGCTCGGGAATAATTCTAGACACATCGTTCTCCTGGAAACGAACAGGCTATGTGCATCAGGTGCGCCGTCCAGCCCGGAAGCGGGCAATCAGGCGCTCGGTCCGTCCGGGATTTGTGAAGGCCGAGATGTCTCCGAAGAGGAGATCCGCCTCCGCCTCGCTCAGAAGACCATGGGCGACGGACGCATCCCGAATTGACAAACCGTGCGTTGCAGCATGCTTGGCGATGGCAGAGGCCGTTGGATAGTCGTAGATCGCCGCAAGCGCCGTCGAAAGCGCCAGGGAGCCGGACGCATCGGCAAGACAGCGCTCGACGTTCACCGCGATGCCCGCCACACAGCTGGAAATGAACAGGGGGATGGAGCGCCGCATCAGGCGAATGGACTCAGCGAGCGCTTCGAGAATGATCGATTCCCAGACGTTCAGGTCCAGTTCGCCTTCGGCTGCGCGGGTCACCGTCGTATCGTTGCCGATCACCCGGAACGCGACCTGCATCATCATTTCCGGCATCACCGGGTTCACCTTGCCGGGCATGATGGAGGAGCCGGGCTGCACGGCGGGCAGCACGATCTCCCCGAGACCGGCCCGCGGACCGGACGACATCAGCCGTAAGTCCGCCGACATCTTTGACAGAACGAGCGCGATCGCTTTCAGCGTGGCGGACACGCGCACCCAATGATCCACGTTCTGAAGCGCATCGAACAGATGCTCCTCCACCTGGTAGGACTTGCCAGTCAGGACCGCGAGCTCCTCGAAAACCGCCGCGCGATAGTCCGTCGAAGCGCCGAAACAGGTTCCGACCGCCGTCGCACCGAGCGGCAGTCGAAGGCAGGACGCCTCGAGCAGAGCGAGGTCCTCGATCTGGCGCTCGAACGCCACGCGGTACCCCGAAAATTGTTGGCCGAGAGTCACCGGCAGAGCATCCTGCAGGCAAGTTCGCGCCAGCTTGACCACGTCGGCGAAAGCCCCCTCTTTGGCAGCAATCGTCTCGACGAGACCGGCCAGCGTGGTACGCAGCACCGCCAGCTCGCCGCCCAACGCCATCTTCATGGCCGATGGAATGACGTCGTTGGTGGATTGCGCCATGTTCACGTGAGTGTTGGGATGAACCGGATTGGGTCCCTTGCGCCCCGTCAGTATCTCGCTCGCGCGGTTCGCCAGGACTTCGTTGACATTCATGTTGGCGGCGGTTCCACCGCCGCCATGATAGATATCAACGGGAAAGTCGTCGCGCCCGACGGCACCCGCATATTCCGACCCAGCCTGGTCGATCGCCTCGGCAATTCGCTCGTCCAGACTGCCCATGCGCCGGTTGGCCCGCGCCGCCGCCCGCTTGATCACGATGATCGCGGCAACGAAACCCTCGATGTCGGCGATGGCTCGCCCCGAGATCGAGAAATTTTCGACCGCCCGCATTGTCTGGATTCCGTAGGCGAGACCACCGGGAATGAAACGCGTGCCAAGCGCGTCTTCTTCCAGGCGAGCGGGAATAGCTGGCACGTCCATGTCAGCGTCCCGGACGGTCGAGAAAATCGCGTAAGCGATACCAGCCGGCGAAAAGCGGCACGAACCACGGCTTGCCCGAGTAGAACGGCACGGCCGTGAACTTCTCCCGGTCGAAGGCGGACGGCATGTTATGCTCGCCGAGAATTTTCCGCGCCGTCTGATAGCCGAGATAGGTCATTAGTGCGACGCCGTTACCATTGCAGCCGACAGCAAAATCCGTCCCGTCACGCGCACCGAGATGGGCAATCTTGTCAACGGTCATGGCCACCCGACCACTCCAGGCATGGGTGATCTTCACGCCCGCGAGCTGCGGCCAGATCGCCAGCATGCGCGCATAGAGCCGCTTGGCGGCGAGCTTGTCCGGCATGTCGAAGATACCCGGGCGCGAGCCGAAGAGGAGCCGCGTTCCATCGGGCGACGGTCTCGTATAGATGAGATCGCGGCGCGTGTCCGACACCATGCGCGCCTGCGGGATGAGTTCGGCCAGCAGATCGGCAGGCAGCGGCTCGGTGGCAATCTGATAGCTCTTGACCGGCACGATGCGGCTGGCGAGACCGGGCGTCGCGTCGGCGGCAGTGTAGCCGTTCGTGGCAGCCACGACATGGGCGGCCCGGATGCTGCCCCGTGCCGTCGGCACGATCTTTTCCCCTTTCCGTCCATCCTGCACGACGCCCGCACGCGCATGCGACCGCAGCTTGACGCCGGCCGCACGTGCCCGATCGCGCAGCGCCTTGTGATATTTGCCGGGATGGAGACCGCCATATTCGTCGATCACCATGCCGCCGTGATAATAGTCCGAGCCGATGGCCACCCGCTGATGCGCGCGGTCGAGGACATGTACGGTGACGCCCGTCTTCTCCGCCAGCAGCGCACCATGCCGCTTCAGGATTGCGTAGTCGCCGGCGGCGTGGGCACCGAAAAAGCGGCCAGTGAGCGCGAGGCCCGCGTCCAGCCTTTCCGTCTCGACCAGCATTTTCAGATAGTCGAAGCTTTCGTTGCTCTCGCCGATCAGGCGCGAGAAGAGCGCGGGATCGATCCCCTTGATGGCGCCGCTGACCACCAGTTTCTGGCCGCTCGACACCATGCCGCCCGACCGTGTAGAACCTCCCTCGCCGATCCGGTCGCCATCGATGACGACGACCGAGCGGCCGGCACGTGCCAGATGTGTCGCCGCATTCAGGCCGGCATAGCCCGAACCAATGACCACGACGTCGGCTCGCTCCGGCAGTGGATCGAGATCGGTCTCCGGCTCAGCGGCTTCCCACCAGTAGGGCGCCTCCTTGAAGTCCTTGGCATAGATATCGTCAAAACGGGGCATGGGGCATCGAGCCTTCCGGCTCGCCTTTCATTGAACGTGGGACGGCGGCACCGCGCTGCGCACGACCGGTCCCGAAACATCGGTTGCACGGGACCGGACGACACGCTCCCGGCCCGGCGGTGCGATCAGAGAATCTGACTGAGGAAATCACGCGTGCGAGGGTCCTGCGGATTGTCGAAGAGCTCTGCGGGAGGAGCGCTCTCCACGATCAGTCCATGATCGGTGAAACAGACGCGGTGCGAGACTTCCCGGGCGAACTTCATTTCGTGGGTCACGAGGATGCAGGTCAGGCCATCCTCCACGAGTTCGCGGATGGTCGAGAGCACTTCCTTCACCGTTTCGGGATCGAGCGCTGCCGTCACCTCATCGAACAGGATCACTTCCGGCTGCATGGCAAGCGCGCGGGCGATCGCAACGCGCTGCTGCTGACCGCCGGAAAGCTGCCCCGGATAGCTGTTGGCCTTTTCGGAGAGCCGCACTTTTTTCAGGAGCCTGCGGGCCCGTTCCTCGACCTCGGCACGATCATGTCCGAGCACCTGGATCGGTGCCATCATGATGTTTTCCAGAGCCGTGCGGTGCGGGAAGAGATTGTATTGCTGGAACACCATTGCCACCTCATGGCGCAGCGGCCTCATCTCCTTTTCCGACTTCATCTCGTGCACGCGATACGTGCCGACGCGGATAGAGCCTTCGTCTATCGGAATCAGGCCGTTGATGCAGCGCAGGATGGTGGACTTTCCCGACCCGGAGGGACCGATGATGCAGACCGCTTCACCCTTATGCACGAACATCGAGATGCCCTTGAGGACCTCGAAGTTGCCGAAGGACTTGTGGATGTTGTCCAACTCGATCAGCGCGTCGAGACGATTCACAGATTGTCTCCTTTCACGGCCTGCTCCAACCGGCGCGCGACGATCGCGATGGGATAGCAGTAGGCGAAGAACAGGAAGAGGATGGTCAGATAGAAGTACACGATCACGCGCTCGCTCTCGATTGCGAGCGAGGTGTTGAGGATGGTCAGGACGTCCTGGATGCCGGTGACGGTGGCAAGCGCTGTTGCGATCATCACCAGCGCGTAGAGGTTCATCCAGCCCGGGATCATGCGCCGCAACGCCTGCGGCATGATCACATGGCGATAGATCTGGCCGGAGGTGTAGCCGAGCGAACGCGCCGCCTCCCACTGACCACTGTGAATGGATTGGACAGCCCCCCGGATCACCTCGGAGAAATTCGCCGCCGTCGGCAGCGCAAGACCAATCACGGCCTTCACGAAAGGCGGGAAGGGAACGACCCGGCCGAAAACATGCATCTCGAACGGCAGGATGTAGAGCATCGCAAAGAGCAGAACCAGCCACGGCGAATTGCGCAGAAAATTCATCAGCAGAAAGGACGGGACGCGGATCGGTGCGAACCTGGCGAGCGTCGCGGCTCCGATGATCGTGCCGAGTGCCGTCGCCAGTGCCATGGAGGCGATGGAGAGAAGAATATTGAGCACGAAACCGCCCGTGATCGGCCAGCCCGAACCGGAGCCGGTGAGAAGCAGAGGAAGCCGCGCCAGGACCCGCGCCCAATACGCCGAGCCGCCCGCCACGGCATCGATCCCGACCCAGACCACCACACCAAGGGCGATGAGCAGCAGAACGGCGCGCTTCTTGTTCTCGTAGGAGAGCGTCGTACCCACGATCAATGCCCCTTTCCATAACCCGGAAAGGCCATGAAGGCTTCGAGCCTTGCCATCGCGAATGTCAGAATGGATACGAGCGTCACGTAGATGACGAGCACGAGGATCATGACCTCCAGCGTGCGGAACGTGTCGTTGTAGATCTGTCCGGCGTAGTACATCAGCTCCGGCACGGTGATGACGGATGCCTGCGACGTCGTCTTGAAGAGATTCGTCAGAATGTTCGTCAGCCCCGGCAGGCAGATGCGGATAGCGATCGGCGCCTCGATACGCCAGAACCGAGCCCATCGGCCGTACCCCAGCGACCGCGCCGCCTCGATGATGGACCGTGGCATGGTTTCGATGCCGGAGCGGAACGCCTCTATGGCCAGCGCCCCACCGAAGAGGCTGAGCGACGACGCGGCACAGGCGAAAGCGCTGAGAAGCGGAACCGACAGCCCCGTCGACGGGTCGGTCGCCCTGAGGCCCAGGGTAGAAAGCGTGAAATAGGCAAACAGCATCTGCAGCAGCGGCGGCGTGTTACGGAACACCTCCACGAACAGCTCGATCAGGGCATCGAGCCAGAAGATCCGCAGCGTGAGCCCAAAGGCCCCCAGGATACCCATGACGATGGCGACGCTCGATGAAAGCGCCGCCAGCTTCAGGGTGTTGACGACACCGGTCAGCAGCCATTGCTGGTACGCCGGGTCCGCGAGCCAGGAATAGTCAAGACCGAACAAGGGCCGCTCCGCGTCCGTCAGTTCTTCTTCGCGGCTGCGGCCTTGGCCCGTTCGGCAATGTAGGCGGAGTGCGGCATGTCGAATTCGGCTTCCCACGCGATCAACTTGCCTTCAGCCTCGGCCTTTCCAATGGCCTTGTCGATGGCCTCGCGAAATTCCGGATCGCCTTTGCGGAGACCACCCGCCATCGGCTGGAATTCATAAGGCACTACGGCGATCTTGTAGTTCGCCCAGTCGGCCTCCTTGAGCTTCTGCTGGAGCGTCATGTCATCGAAAACGAAGCCGATGCAGCGATTGTCCTTCAGCGCGCGATAGGCTTCCGGCTGGGTCTTGAACGCGACGAGATTGACGCCGAACTCCTCGGTCATCTTCTTGTTGTAGTAGGAGCCCTGGATGCCGCAGACCTGCTTGCCCTTCAGCTCCTCCCATTTGGAGATCGTCGTCTCCTTGGCCATCAGCACCGAGGGGCCCGCGGCGGAAACGTATTCCGTCGTGAAGTCGATCACCTTGCCGCGCTCGGCCGTGACGCCGAGCGTGGCGAAAATCGCATCGATGCGTCCAGCGGTCAGGAACTCGATGCGGTTGGCGGCAACGACGGGCACGAGTTCGATCTTGTCCTCGGAGCCGAGTAGTTCCTTGGCTACGTATTTGGCCAGCGAGACCTCGAAGCCGACCACTTCACCTTTGTCGTTCAGATAGCCGTAGGGCGCGTAGTCATTTTTCACGCCGACGATGAGCTTGCCGCGTGCCTTGACGTTCTCGAGCGTGCCCGCCATAGCGGCGCCACCAACAAGAAGGGCAACAAGAGAGAGAGCGGAAACGCCCATCTTTTTGAGATTAGTCATTTTGGTCCCCAGGATGGATGATGACCATCCGGCGCTGTTTCGGCAGCGCCGCTTCAGCCATCGGCCTTTTGCGGATGCGAAGAATTTATGCACTTCGCTTGATCGACTTATTTTTCATCATTGAAGGCACATCTTTCTCATTATACAAGCTCTAGAAGCTCGGTTTTTCATAATATGAGAATTAACGTGCCGGAAACCATCCAGCCGTCATCCGGTGGGGCGCAATTGCTCGACCGCGCCATCATTTTGCTGGACCTGGTCGCTGATGGCGGGGTCGAAGGCCTATCGCTCAAGGAGCTGACGACCCGCTCCGGGCTCAATACCGCCACCTGTCATCGCATCCTCAACACGCTGGTCGGCCACAAGCTCTTGGCTCGCGATGACAAGAAACGACGCTACAGGCTCGGTGCGCGCATGGCCATTTACGGGGTACGCGCAGCCCGCGGCCCCGGCATCATCAGCCGTTGCGAGGTCGCGCTGACCCGGCTGAGGCGTCGCACCGGAGACACGACCCACCTGATGGCCCGCTTCAACCACGATTCGGTCTGCCTCGACCGGCGCGACGGCGAATGCATCGTGCCGACGCTGACGGGATCGATCGGCGGCTTCGTGCCCCTCGGCGTTGGCCCGGGCTCGATCGCAATGCTCGCATTCCTCGACGAGGACGAGCAGGACTACACCATCCGCGCCAACCTGCATCGCTACGCGCCCTACCGCGACCTCACCGAAGACAAGGTCCGACTATTGATCGCCGACACCCGGCGACGCGGATACGCGGTGGATGTAGGCGAACTCATTCCCGGCATTGCCGGGGTGGGAATGCCGATCATGACACCGGGCGAAAAGCCGGGCGCCGCCCTCAGTTTCACGTTGCTATGCGCGAAGCTGGCGCCCGGCGTGATCGAGCACTACGCGGCACTCTTGAGGGATGAAATAAACGCAATCCTTGATCAGTAGACGCTGATCGATAGTCCGCCGCTCGTAACGGACCGCTCGCAACTCCCTACGTTTGAAAGTCTAGCGACATCGCAAGCCTGGTGCCGACCGAGCACGCTTATGCCTGGCTTCGCATCATCAGCGCCCCAACCTGATGGCGGGGACTACTATTCCTTTTCTCTTTTTGACTGAACGTCGGGCTTCAACAGGTCGAGATAGTTCACATCGAGCGCAACCGACAACTCATATCTTTGTTTTTTTCGGATCCACAGAACTTTGCGGCCGACCAACCGACGCATGTCCATGAGCTGAAGTCAGCCCATTGCGCTCATCTTTTATCAACTATAGCATGCATCCACTAAGGTATGTGTCGCTTGATCGGCACAAGAAGGACGTTCCGTGTCCGCGAGGTCGTTTAGCCGGACCAGATCCTCAGGGCCGCGCCGTCGCGGTGACAGCGATTGAACATGGCAACGTCGTCATTACAGCCGCAAACTTAGCTTACGAAACCTTCGTGTCAGCCGCCCCGGTCCGCACCCCCATCAGAACAAAACACGGTCATTGGACGGCCGACGGACTTTCTCGCGAGCGCATCATCACGGGCATTCTTCAGCCCTTTGCTGATCGACCCGGCGCGGCACTCGACACATTGAAGAAACTGCGGGTCCCGATCCTTCGAGCGATCAATATCGGGTGGATCAAGCACGACCCGTCGTTGGGAATAAAGCGACCAAAGATTCAGCGCATACGGTCCTAAACGGAAGATGAGATCGAGCTGTTTCGTAAGAAGTGGCCTCTGGTGATCTCGGTCGCCCGCCTTGTCGGAGATAGATGACGGAACCAGCGGCGGAGACTCACAAAGAACAAGTCCGACATGGAGCTGATCTAACTGGCAAGCTCTTGATCAAAAGGGACTACGGACTCGTGTAAAATATAGTCGACTTCTGAAGGGTAGCACTGCCTCGTGCATCTACTGCTCTCCCTTCAGCTCATCCGCCAGAGCTATGCCCCTCTAACCCTTATCAATTAGAGAAATCAAAGGAGGCCTTCTTGTACCGCTTGGTAGACCGTGCGCACGGTGGGTTGGAAACCAAGGCCACGTGCCAGCGAAGCATCGACGTGCAGATGCCAGGGGTTCTTCATCGGCTCGGCTGAAGCCTCCATCCTTGCGCCGACGAGACCGACCAACTCGTAGATTGTGGTGGGCGCTTCGTCGGCAATGTTGACGATGCGGCCATCGAATACGCCTGCGAGCGCCAGTTTCATGGCAGTCGCGATGTCGCGGTGGTGGATGGTGCTCATGCGGTTGGCGGGATGGAATCCGAACGCCGCCATATGCTTGGGAAGCATCTCCAGGTGGCCATCACCGTCACCATACACAAACGGGAACCGTACAATCGCCCAGTTCAGCCCGCTGTCGCGGAGCAGCGCCTCGGCCGCGACCTTACTCGCCGGGTAGGCAAGCTCCGGCTCAACGCTGTCGCTCTCTCGGCCTGGCTGCGGACTGTTCTTGTTATAGACGTTGGAGGTGCTCGCCATGATGAAGCGCGCATGTGGGGCATGGGCCCGGACCGTAGTGATGAGGCTGCGTGTACCGTCCAGATTGCTTCGCCAAATCAGCTCGGTGTCTTGCGTGCGAAACACTGCCGCAAGGTGGATGACTGCCGAGACGCCGTTGGTGGCCTCCGCCAGCGATTCAGGCTCAAGGAGGTCCCCTTCAACGGATGTCGCGCCAGCTGGGCCGTGCTTGCCACGACGGACCAAGACCCGGCAATCCTCGCCCATTCCAATAAGACGCGGCAGCAGACGTTCGCCTACCAAGCCGGTTGCTCCGGTTACGAGAACGGTCATGATTTCCATGCCTTCATTCGTTGATTGAGACGCTCGGTCGCGACTTTCAGCACGCGCGCGGTCGTTGCAAGGTCAGCCTCGGAAAAGCTGCCAAATGCCGCCTCGTGGATAAAGCCCAGATCGGGCAACTTTCCCCACAGCCTTCTTCCCGCCGGGGTCAGGCGAAGCAGTTTCTGGCGTTGATCGACATCGTCAGTGACCTGCTCAACCAACCCCTTGCGGACGAGCGTCGCGACAATGATACTCAGCGTCGCCCGTTCGATTTCAAGCAAGCGCACCAGTTCGCGCTGCATCGTCGGCCCTACTTGGGTCAACTGATGCAGGACATACCATTGAGTAGCGCCGATCCCATGCGGCCGCAGCGCGTCTTCCATCATCGCACGCCCAGCGAAATAGCAGCGCTTTGCCCACGCCCCTACGGAAAAAAGATCCTGATCCTCGATTTTGTTAGCCATCTAACATAAATGTCAGCTAGCAAACGTATTGTCAAGCATAGTTATCTGACGGATCAGCGCCATACAAAATGTCCAGCCAGGGTGTCCCATCTCAAACGCAAGCGCTTTACGTCAGTCTTGCGCGGTCGGCCGTATGACTATGCTGCCAACATCGACTTCGGGCGGCTGCTCGAGTGCAAAGAGAATGCCTCGTGCGACGGCATCGGGAGGGATTGCGATATCTCCTAAGCGCTTCCCGATGGCTTCCTTGACTGCCTGATCTGTAATCGAATCTCCGAAGTTGGTGGCGACCATTCCCGGTGATACCTCTGTGACGCGAAGGTTCGGTCCTGCCTCCTGCCTCAATGCCTCCGTCACCGTACGGACTGCATTCTTGGTCGCGGCGTAGACGCCCATTGTCGGTAGTATCTTGAGTCCCGCCGTCGAGACGACGTTGATCATGTGACCGCTGCCCTGCCGCGCAAATACGGGCAGCGCGGCCGCGATCCCATAAAGTGTACCGCGAAGATTGACGTCGATCATGGCGTCCCAATCCTCGACACGCAGTGCGTCGAAGCGTGAGATCGGCCCGATGCCAGCGTTGTTGATGATGGCATCAAGCTTGCCGCCGCATTTGACCGCCAATGCGACAAGCGCTTCAAGATCTTGACGAAGGCGCACGTCCGTCCTCAGGAACTCGGCCTTGCCGCCTGCAGCGGTGATCTCGTCCGCGATCGCTGCGAGCGCCCGCTCGTTACGGGCGCCCAACACGACGAAAGCGCCATGTGCGGCCAGCAGTCTGGCGGTGGCGGATCCAATGCCGCTGCTCGCTCCCGTGATCGCAACGACTTTGCCTTCGACGCTCATTGCCCATCTCCATTGCGAGTCCTTTCCCAGAAAGATAGCTAAGCGGAACGAGATGCTCTATGCTTCGCAGGCTATGAAGTTGTCGCAATCGTCCAAATTGATGCCCGACCCACTATCGAATGTTCTCGATGCCCTTGGGGCGAGGGTGACGCGGCGCACCCGTATGGAGGCCGCGGGAGACTGGGCTCTCGCGTTTCCCGCGATGGATCGGCTCAAGTTCGTCGCGGTGCTGCGCGGCACAAGCTGGATGCTGCTGCCGTCGCGCCAGCCGCAGTGCCTGCAAGCTGGTGACGTCTGTCTGCTCGGACGCACCCCTTACGTCGTGGCCAGCGATCCGACACAAACGCCGATTGATGGAGAGGCTTTTTATGGACCTCCAGGCTGCGATGTGACGCGCTTCGGCGGCGATCAAACAATAGGAATCGGAGGAACGGTCACGTTTGCCGCTGAAAATGCAGACTTCTTGCTCGACATGCTGCCAGACTTTCTGCTCGTCTCCCGCACCACACCTGCGTCGAGTGCAATAGCAACGATCCTCAGCCTGATGAACGACGAGCTCCAGAGAGACAGAGTTGGCGGAGAGGTCGTCAGTGCACGGCTGGCCGACCTGTTGTTGGTAGAAGCGATCCGCGCTTATGCGAGCCAGTCCGAGCAGGTCGGGGTTGGATGGTTTGGCGCGCTTTCAGATCCCCGGCTCGGTCGAGTTCTGCGGGCGATACATCAAGATGTCTCACGGCGTTGGACCGTGGAAGGACTTGCCAACGTCGCGGGTATGTCGCGCGCAGCCTTTTCCGC